>NZ_SDLT01000068.1 GCF_004522235.1 Amycolatopsis nivea | reverse complement strand
TCCAACTTCCGGGGCCCAGTTCACTCAGGGTTCCCCTCACGTACTTAAGTCGCTGGCATGGGGGTCAGCGGAGGCCGAACCCGCCGTCCTGTCCGGGACGGCGCCGCCGCAGGTAGCGCTCGAACTCGGCGGCGATCTTGTCGCCCGAGACCTCTTCCATGGTGAAGTCGGTCTCGGCGTCGCCGCGTTCCTCGAGGCTGCGCACGTACTCGCTGATTTCCTCGTCCTCGTCGGCCATCTCGCTGACCGTCTGCTGCCATTCCTCGGCCTGCTCCGGCAGCGCGCCCAGCGGGATCTCGACGTCGAGGACGTCCTCCAGCTTGTGCAGCAGCGCCAGCGTGGCCTTCGGCGACGGCGGGTGCGAGACGTAGTGCGGGACCGCGGCCCAGATCGACACCGCCGGGATGCCCGCCTGCACGCAGTAGTCCTGGAGGATCCCGACGATCCCGGTCGGGCCCTGGTAGTTGTTCACCTCTAGCCGGTACTTGCTCGCGGTGTCCTTGTCGTAGGCCGACCCGGTGACCGGGACCGGGCGGGTGTGCGCCGTGTCGGCCAGCAGGGCGCCGAGCGCGACCACCATCGACACGTCCAGTTCCTGGACGTGCTCGACGATCTCCGCGCAGAACTTGCGCCAGCGCATGTTCGGCTCCGGGCCCTGCACCAGCACCAGGTCGCGGTCGAAGCCCTCGGGACGGCACACCGACAACCGGGTGGTCGGCCATTCGACCCGCCGGGTGATGCCGTCGACCATCTTCACCGTGGGGCGGCTGACCTGGAAGTCGTAGTAGTCGTCCGGCTCGATCTCGGCCAGCGGCGTCGCGTCCCAGGAAAGCTGGAGGTGTTCGATCGCCTGGCTGGCCGCGTCGCCCGCGTCGTTCCAGCCCTCGAAGGCCAGGATCATGATCGGGCGCGGGGCATCGGCGCGGTCCTGCTCCGGGTCGCCGGGCCGCGGGGTGTCGTCGACAGGCTCACTCACCTGACCAGCCTACGGCCTCGGCCACCTACGCTGCGCAGTGTGTCCGGCCCCGCGTGTCACGGAACGGGTGTGGCCCCGCTCACGGCGGCCCGCGTGGGACGCTGGAGGGGAGCGCGCCCCGCCGGGGCGCCGCACCGGACAAGGAGAAACTGTGACTGCACCGTCCTCTTCGGACGGATTGGCGGCTGTCCTCTGGGACATGGACGGCACCCTCGTCGATTCCGAGAAACTGTGGGACGTCGCGCTGTACGAGGCCGCCGAGGCGCTCGGCGGCACGCTGTCGGAGGAAGTCCGGATGACCCTCGTGGGGTCCAACATGGACGCCACCGCCACCGTGCTGCTGGAGCAGACCGGCCGCCCGGTCACCCCGGAAGCGGTCGCGGAAACGGGGGAGTGGATCCGCCGCCGCACCGCCGGGCTGTTCGACGACGCGCTGCCCTGGCGTCCGGGCGCGCGCGAGGCGCTGGCCGCGGTCCGCGCGGCCGGGCTCAAGTCCGCGCTGGTCACCTCCACCGAACGGGCGCTGACCGAGCTCGCGCTCGACACGATCGGGCGGGATTTCTTCGACGTCACGGTCTGCGGCGACGAGGTCGACGGCCAGAACAAACCCCTCCCGCGGCCGTACCTGAAGGCCGCCGAGTTGCTCGGCGTGGCGCCGGAGCGGTGCGTCGCGGTCGAGGACTCGCCGCCGGGCGCCGAATCGGCCGAAACCGCTGGCTGCACGGTGCTCGTCGTGCCCAACGACGTCGACGTCCCGGACGGTCCGCGCCGGGTGTTCCGCACGTCGCTGGCCGGCGTCGGCGTGCCCGAACTGGCCGCGCTGCTGCCCCAGCTGTGACCTCGGCGGCTTCCGGGTCACCCGGAGCGGCGCGGACGAGCGCGGGATGAAAGGATTCGGCCCCGTGAAGACCTTCGATGAGCTGTTCGCGGAGCTTGCCGAGCGCGCGCGTACCCGTCCCGACGGGTCCGGCACCGTCGCCGCACTGGACGCCGGGGTGCACGCACAGGGCAAGAAGGTGCTCGAAGAGGCGGGCGAGGTGTGGATCGCCGCCGAGCACGAGTCCGACGACCGGCTGTCGGAAGAGATCTCGCAGCTGCTGTACCGGGTGCAGGTGCTCATGCTCGGCCGGGGAATCTCGACCGAGGACGTGTACCGCTACCTGTGACGCGCTCGCGCACCGGATACCGAGGAGAGACCGAAATGCTGCGTGTTGCCGTGCCGAACAAGGGAGCCCTCGCCGCCGCTTCGGCGGAGATGCTTTCCGAGGCGGGCTACCGCAAGCGACATGACGGCAAGGACCTGACCGTCCTCGACCCGGTCAACGAGGTCGAGTTCTTCTTCCTCCGCCCGAAGGACATCGCCATCTACGTCGGTTCCGGCGAGCTCGACCTCGGCATCACCGGCCGCGACCTCGCGCTCGATTCGGGCGCGCCGGTCGAGGAGGTGCTCGCGCTCGGGTTCGGCGCCTCGACCTTCCGCTACGCCGCTCCCGCCGGACGGGACTGGAAACCGGCCGACCTGCACGGAAAGCGGCTCGCGACGTCGTACCCGCGGCTGGTCCGCGACGACCTCGCCCGCCACGGCGTCGAGGCCGAGGTCATCCGGCTCGACGGCGCCGTGGAGATCTCGATCCAGCTCGGGGTCGCGGACGCGATCGCGGACGTGGTCGAGTCCGGGCGGTCGCTGCGGCAGCACAATCTCGTGGCGTTCGGGGAGCCGATCTGCGCGTCCGAGGCGGTCTTGCTGCAGCGGGCCGGGAGCGAAGGATCCCGGGCGAAGTCGCAGCTGGCGGCCCGGCTGCAGGGCGTCGTTTTCGCGCAGCACTACATGATGCTCGACTACGACTGCCCGCGGGACATCCTCGACCAGGCCATTTCGATCACGCCGGGACTGGAGTCGCCGACGGTCGCGCCGCTGGCGGACGAGAAGTGGGTCGCGGTGCGGGCGATGGTGCCGCGCAAGGAAGTCAACCGGATCATGGACGAGCTGGCCGAAACCGGCGCGAAAGCCGTGCTGGCGTCCGACATCCGGTCCTGCCGGTTGTAGGAAACCGCTTGAGCAGAGGGCGTCTTCTCTTCGGAGGGGACGCCCTCTGTCGCATGTGGACGGTGGTCAGCGCGGGCGGTTCGGGCGCTTCGGCATCAGGTCGTACAGCCTCTTGCGCGCGCCGTTGTCGTTGACGTTGCGGGCGACGGCGACCTCGGAGATGAAGTCCTCGAAGACGAACTCGTCGTCAGCGGGAACCTCGGTGGGGCCCGGGTTTTGCGCCAGGTAGCTGTCCAAGGTCTCGGCGATTTCCCGGAAAGACACCGCTTGGATGGTTTCCGGGGCGAACGTCGTGACCGGGACGCCGTGCGCCGCGGCCTCGTTCATCACGACGCCCAGCGGGACGTGCGAGAGCATGGGGACGCCGAAGGAGTACATCTCCTGGAGCGCGGCCGCGGCGTAGTGCGAGATCGGGCGGCGGTACAGGCCCGGCACGATGCCGAACCACGAGATCGGGGCGCGGCCGGTGGTCTGCTCGACGTAGCGGACCTGTTCCGACAGCAGGCGCAGCGCCCGGATGCTCGTCTTGTCCGGCTGGACCGGCACCAGGATCCCGTGCGACGCCGCCAGCGCGTTGTTCGTCAGCACGTCCTGGGCGGGCGGGCAGTCGATGATCACGTGGTCGTAGTGCGCGAACTGGATCACCCGCGCCAGCTGCCAGCCGGGCACCCGGAACTGGTCCAGCCTGCGGATCAGGTCGAACATCCCCGGCGACGTCGGGATCACGTCGAACGCGCCGCCGCGGCCCAGGTTGCTGCGCGGGTGCGGCACCGCCAGCTGCTCGATCGGGCCCTTCCACAGCTTGGTCAGCGCCTTCGCCAGGCTCGGCGCGTCCGCCGGGACCTCGTCCATGCCGAGCATCTCGGTCGTCGCGTGCCCCTGCGGGTCGAGGTCGACGAGCAGCACCCGCCTGCCGCGTTCGGCGAGGGCCGCCGCCGCGCCCACGCTCAGCGAGGTTTTGCCCACCCCGCCCTTCTGGTTGACCACCGAGGTGATCTGCATGCCGGAGCGCTCCCTTGTCGGTCGTTCCGCGAAGGCTATCGGACTTGCCCGCCGCGGCGCGCTCATCCGCCCCCGGCCTGTCGCGGACGCACCAGCAAAGCCTGCGCGCCGGTGCCGACCGGACCGGAACGATCGTGCAGCGTACTGCTCGCGGTGCCGATCCCGTGCGGCCCGACCAGCGTGACCGCGTCCAGCCCGATCCACTCGCCTTCGGGGATCCGGCGCAGGTGCACGGTGAGTTCCGAGTTGATGAACCACCACTTCGCGGCCGGCAGGAAATGCGACACCCCGTTGCCGGAGTCGGCGATGGCGAACAGCCGCTGCAGCCCCGTCGGCTCCTCGCCGTCGACCAGCGGATACCGCTGCCGCGCCCACACCGCCGCCGGGCCGGGTGCGGAGATCGAGCCGCGCACCGCCCGCCATTCGATCGCGTGCAGGTAGCCGCCCTCCCAGTCGTCCGGGAAAGCCGCCTCGCTGCCCGCGTCGGCCGCGGGCAGCAGCGGACCGCCGTCGGTGGCGATCTCGGCGGTGTCGGACGTCGCGATCCGCCATCCCGACGCCCGCGCGACCGTCCGGCCGTTCGCGGACAGCTCGGACTGGACCAATTCGACCGTCCGGCCCGGCCGTTCGACCCACGACCGCTGCTCCAGTTCGCCCACCGGAGCCGGACCGAGGATTTCCACCGTGACCCGGGCCAGCTGCGCCGGATGCGGCGACTCCAGCCGCTCGAGCCCGCGCACCAGCAGCGCCGACGGCGGGCCGAAATGCTGCGCGCCGGGACTCCACGGGCCGGTGGTGTGCTCAGTCGCCTCGTACCGCTCGCCGCCGAGCGGGAGGAAGAACGCGTCGCCCATCAGTCGGCCCGGTCCAATACCGTCTCCTCGCCCGGATCCGGCTCCGGCCAGCCCGGATACTCCGGCGGCGTCCCGCCGAACTCCGGGCAATGCGCCTGATGGTCGCACCACGAGCACAGCCTGCCCTTGTTCGGCCGGAAATCGCCGGTCTTGCCCGCCTTCAGGATCGCCTGCCAGATCGCTTCCAGCGTGCGCTCGAACCGGACCAGCTCGGCCTCGTCCGGCGTGTAGGCCAGCGACTGGCCGTCGGTCAGGTACATCAGCTTCAGCTGCCGCGGGACGACCCCGCGCAACCGCCACAGCACCAGCGCGTAGAACTTCATCTGGAAGAGTGCTTTGGCCTCGCCGATTTCCCGAGGAGCGGCCCCGGTTTTGTAGTCCACGACCCGGATCTCGCCGGTCGGCGCGACGTCCACCCGGTCGATGTACCCGCGCAGCAGCACCCCCGAACCCAGCTCGATCTCCACGTGCAGCTCGCACGCCTCCGGCTCCAGCCTGCGCGGATCCTCCAGCTCGAAATACGAATCAAGCAGCTTTTCGGCCGAGGCCAGCCATTTGTCGGTCTCCCCGGGTTCGCCGTCCGCGAACAGCTCCGTCCACTCCGGACTGTCGCTGGACAGCTCCGTCCAAGTCGGCGCGAGCAGCTCCTTCGCCCGCGGCGCGACGCGTTCGGCGGCGGGCAGCGCGAAAAGCCGCTCCAGGACCGCGTGGACGAGCGTGCCGCGCAGCTGCGCCCGGGTGGGCACCTCCGGCAGCCGATCGACCGCGCGGAACCGGTAGAGCAGCGGGCACTGCTTGAAGTCGCTCGCCCGGGACGGCGACAACGCGGGCCGCCTGCGGGCAGGCGCGTCGGAACCGGGAGGGGTGGTGACCGTAGCGGTGTCGGACATGGGGCAGAGCGTAACCCCGGGGTACGACAATTGTGTTTGCCCCGGCTCCGCCGGGGCGGCGGGATCGCCTTCAAGTCGGCGTGCCGAGGAGCAGCGCGCCCGGCCCGGGGGGCCGTGCACGCTGCTCCTCGGCACGCCGACGCGATCCCGCGTGACGGCTGGGTTGGGAGTCGGGGGCTCGGGGGTGGCTGGGTTCCGGGTGGCGGGTTTGGGGTGGCTGGGTTGGGGGGTGTTGTCGCTAGGGTCGGGGTGGTGGGGAAGGTGGGCGGGGTGACGCCGCAGGGGGCGGGGTGGTTGCCGGGCGGGTATCGGATGGGGAGGCATTCCCATGCGAGCGGGCAGCTGGTTTACGCGGCCAGCGGGGTGTTCGCCACCACCACCGAGTTCGGGACCTGGGTCGCGCCCGCGGATCGCGTTACGTGGACTCCGCCGGGGTTCGAGCATTCCCACCGGTTCTACGGGCGCACGGACGCGCGGATTCTCGCTGTTCCCGCTGAGGAGTGCGGGGCGTTGGCTCGGCAGCCTTGCGTGTTCGCGGTGTCGCCCTTGCTGCGGGCGGGCATTTTGGCGTTGACCGGCGAGAAGGAGCGGTCGGCCGAGGCGGTGCGGCGGGTTCGGGCGGTGGTGCTCGACGAGCTGGGGGAGGTTCCGGGGGAGTCGTTGCATCTCCCGGAACCGCGCGACGACCGGTTGCGGGCCGTCACCGAGATGCTGCACGAGGACCCGGGGCGGGGCGAGACGCTGGCTGAGCTGGGGCGCGTCGCGGGGGCCAGCGAACGCACGCTCAGCCGGTTGTTCCATGCCGATCTCGGCATGAGTTTTCAGCGGTGGCGCACGGTGTTGCGGATCCACCACGCGTTGTTCCAGCTCACCGGGGGCGCATCGGTGACCGACACGGCGATCGCCTGCGGATGGTCGAATCCGTCGGCGTTCATCGGGGCGTTCACGGCGCTGGTCGGGCAGACGCCGGGGCGGTACCAGGCCGGATTGCGCGACCGCGGCGAGTAGCGGGAGCAAGTTGGCGGGTTTTCGTTACCGGGCGCCCGATGCTCGGTGGCCGCCGGTCCGCGGCCGGGAAGAGAGTGGTGATCATCCAGTTCACCAGCACTCTTTCGGGGAATGAAACATGGCACAGGCAAACGGGAAAACCACCGTGGTCGTCGTGGGCGGCGGGGTGGCCGGGCTCGCGCTCGGCACGTTCCTCCTCCGCAGCGGGATCCCTTGCACGGTCTTGGAAAAGAACAGCCGCGAGCACGTCGAACAGCGGCAGAGAGCCGGTTCTCTCGACGGCCGCGGCGTGCGGATGCTGCACGAATGGGGAGTCGGCGAGGCCGTCGAGGGCCACGGCGACGAGCGGTCCGACGCCGTCCTGCCGCTGATCCTCCACGGCGACAAGCGCACCTGGCGGATGGACACCGGCGAGGACGGCGCGGGCGCGTTCATCCCGCAGCAAGTGCTCGTCCGGAACCTCATCCGGATCTTCCTCCGCGACGGCGGCGACCTCCGGTTCGAGGCGGAGGACATCGAACTGGACGGACTCGACACCGAGCAGCCCCGGGTGCGCTACCGGGACAGCGAGGGCACTCACACGATCGACTGTGCGTTCGTCGCCGGGGCCGACGGCTTCCACGGCGTCAGCCGGACGGCGATCCCGGACGGAGTTCTCGCCTGCCACAGCCACGAGTTCGGGTACGCCTGGCTGAGCGTCCTGGCGGAAGTGCCCGCCGATCCGTCGGCGGTGATGGCAGTGCACTCCCGGGGCTTCGCCGCGCAGATCACCCGCGGGCCGAACGCGAGCCGGATCTATCTGCAGTGTCCGCTCGACGACACTGTCGGCGACTGGCCGGACGAGCGGGTCTGGGACGAACTCGGCGCCAGGTTCGCCGCGCCGGTGCCGCGCGGGCCGATCGCGACGAAGCAGGTGGTGCCGCTGCGCGGGGTCGTGTTCAGCCCGATGCGCTACGGCAGGCTGTGCCTTCTCGGAGACGCGGCGCACCTGATTTCGCCGATGAGCGCCGAGGGGATGAGCCTCGCGCTGCACGACGCGGAGGTGCTCGCGCACGCGCTCGTCCATCAGGTGGAGAAGGACGATCCGAGTTTGCTGGAGAGCTACTCCGACACCTGTCTGGCGCACGTCTGGGAACGGCAGGCGTCGGCGGTCTGGATGACCGACGCGATGCACGACTCCGGCGACGCCTCCTACCGCGGAGAGTTCCGGAAGCAGGTCGCGCTCGCGAATCTGGAGAACCTCGTCCAGCCGCGCTCCGCCTGACCCGGGCTGGGTCCGTGAAGGGCTCCTTGCCGGAACCAGATTCCCGGAACGAGCCCTTCACGGAACTTCGCGGACCGGCCGGGGCGAGACCGACACCACCCGTCCGGGGAGACCGGGTCACCGGCTTCCCACACCCGGCCCCCTACTCTGTCCGGCATGGCCGCGACCAGTCAGCACGGCGCCGGGCCCGCCCGGCGCGCCGGCGGGGACGGCGGACTGCTGCTGTTCCGGGTCGGCGGGGTGCCCGTTTTGCTCGCCCCGTCGTGGTGGATCGGCTCGCTGATCATCGTGGTGCTCTACGCGCCGCTGGTCGGGCGGTTCCTGCCGGACGTTTCGACGCCGACCGCGTGGCTGCTCGCCGCCGCGTTCGCCGTGCTGCTGGGGCTTTCCGTGCTCGCGCACGAACTCGGGCACTGCCTCGTCGCGCTGCGGCTCGGGATCCCGGTACGGCGGCTGCGGCTTTTCCTTCTCGGCGGACTGTCCGAAGTGGCTCGTACGCCGCGACGGCCGGGCCAGGAAGGGCTCGTCGCCGCGGCGGGGCCCGCGGTTTCGCTGGTGCTGGGCGGGTTCTGTTCGCTGCTGCTGTTCGCGGTTCCGCCGGACGGCGCGGTGTGGCTGCTCGTGGCGGAGTGCGCGGTGGCCAACTTCGCGGTCGGCTTCTTCAACCTGCTGCCGGGATTGCCGCTGGACGGCGGACGGCTCGTGCGCGCCGGGGTCTGGGCGATGACCGGGTTGCGGGCCAAGGGGACAAGGGCCGCGGTCGCGGGCGGCGCGCTCGTCGCCACGGGGCTGATCGTCTGGGCGCTGCTCGGGCTGGCGATGCAGAGCCCGGACCGCTGGCTGCGGCTCGGCGTGTGCGTCGTGACGGCGTGGTTCGTGATCCTCGGCGCGCGCTCCGAACTGGCGGCGGAAGCCCGCCGCGGCTGGCCCGCCGGGCTGGAACTGTCCGATTTGGTGCGTCCGGTCTTGCAGCTGCCCGCGGAAAGCCCGGTGTCCGACGCTTTGGCGGCCTCGGCGGGACGCGGCGTCGTGCTGGTGCGCGCGGACGGCGTCGCGGCGGGACTGCTGGACGAGCAAGCCGCGCAACAGCTGGCGAGCGTCAGCCCGCACGCGCCCGCCGAGCAAGCGGCCGAGCCGATCCGGGCGGAGACGGTGCTGCTGGCGTCGGAGCCGGGGGAGGAGATCGCCGAGCGCGTGCGCGAGACGCCCGCCTGGCAGTTCCTCGTGGTCGACGACGAAGGCCGTCCCGCGGGCGTGTTGCGCCGCGAAGACCTGCGGACCGCGCTGATGCAGGGCCGGCGCGCCCAGTGAGGGGCACCCGCGCACGACGGGCGCGGGACGACCTGCGAGGATTCGACGTCGGCGTTCCGGGTTTTGCAGTGGAGGAAGAAGTTGTCGGTCAGCGGACCGTTTCGTGCAGGTGACCGGGTTCAGCTGACGGACTCGAAGGGCAGGCACTACACCCTCACGCTCGCCGACGGCGGCGAGTACCACACGCATCGCGGCGCCCTCGCGCACGACGACCTCATCGGCCGTCCCGAGGGCAGCGTGGTCACTTCGGCGGGCGGCAGCACGTATCTCGCGCTGCGGCCGTTGCTGCCGGACTACGTGCTGTCGATGCCGCGCGGCGCGCAGGTGATCTATCCCAAGGACGCCGCGCAGATCGTGATGTGGGGCGACATCTTCCCGGGCGCCCGCGTCCTGGAAGCCGGCGCCGGTTCCGGCGCGCTCACCTGCTCGCTGCTGCGCGCGGTCGGTCCGGCGGGACAGGTGTTCTCCTACGAGATCCGCGACGACCACGCGGAGCACGCCGAGCGCAACGTCGTGAAGTTCTTCGGCGAGAAGCCGGACAACTGGACGCTCACCGTCGCGGATCTGGCCACGCACACCGGCGAGGTCGACCGGGTCGTGCTGGACATGCTCGCCCCGTGGGACCAGTTGCCGAACGTCGCCGCGCACCTGGTGCCCGGCGGAGTGCTGACCGTCTACGTCGCGACTGTCACGCAGCTGTCGCGCGTCACGGAATCGCTGCGGGAACAGCAGTGCTGGACCGAGCCGGAGTCGTGGGAGACGCTGATGCGGCCGTGGCACGTCGTCGGTCTCGCGGTGCGGCCGGACCACCGGATGGTCGCGCACACCGCTTTCCTGCTCACTGCGCGTCGGCTGGCGGACGGCACAGTGTCGCCGCGTGTTTCGCGACGGCCCAGCAAGGGCAAAGGCTAACCAGGGACGCACCATCGACCGTTCTCGCGGCGCAGCGGGAACGGGGTTTCCTTGTGCCCGCCGGTGCCTTCGACGCGGACGGTCACTGTCGCGTCGTCGGCCGCGATCGCCGGTTGTCCAACCAGTGAGACGCGAAGCGGGCCCGCCGCGTCCCATTTGGCTTGGAGTTCCTTCAGCGCCGCAGCAGTTTGCGGTTTGCAAGTGAGAGTGCCGAATTCGGCGGAGTCGGCGCGCGTGATGGCGTCGACGAGAGTGCGCGCGAGCGTCGCTATCGCGGCTTGATCCGCCGCGGGCGCGGGAGCCGAGGACGTGCTGCTTCGCGACGGAGGCGGGGGAGCGGGCGGTTCCGGGACGGTGCGGGCGGGCCCCGGCAGGCCGATCGAGACCAAGCCGAGGACGCCGCCCGCGACAACGACTGCGAGCAGGCCGAGTGCCGTGCCGAGCCGGCGTCTCACCTAGTGGTCCGTGCTGACCTTCCCGAGGCACCAGGCCCCGCCCTGGCGCAGGGCGGTGAGGGTGCCGTCGGCGGTCTTGGTGGACGTGGTGACGTGGTACTTCACCGTCGCCTGGTCGCCGTTCTCCTGCGGGCTGCCGGTCAGTTCGAAGTGGATGCCCGAGGGCATCTTCTCGCTTCCCGGCTTCTGGCCCTTGGTGAGGCTGGTGCACAGCATCGAGAACAGCCCCTCGGTGTCGGAGCTGTTGTACGCCTCGGACGCGGCCTGGAACAGTTCGCCCGAGGTCGGCTTCGCACCGGCCGCCGCCGGGTAGTCGCCGCTGCCCGAACCCGACGACGAGGTCGACGGGGACGACGACGAACTGCCGCTCGGCCCGCTGGACTGGGGACCCGCTGCCGGAGCCGAGGACGACGCGGGCGGGGCGGCCGTCTTGTCGTCCTTCTTGCTGTCCCCGGTCAGCCAGATGACCAGGCCGGTCGCGCCGCCGAGGACGACCACCGCGGCGACCGCGATGCCGACGATCAGGCCGGTCTTCTTCTTTTTCGGCGGCTCCTCGCCGTACCCGCCGAACTGCCCGCCCGGCTGCTGCCCGAACGGCCCGCCCGGCTGACCCGGCTGGCCCGGCTGCCCGAACTGGCCGGGCTGCTGTCCGAACTGCCCGAATTGGTCCGGCTGCTGCCCGTACTGCGGGGCGCCGCCCTGCTGCGGGTATCCGCCCTGGTAGGGGCCGCCCTGGCCGGGCGTGCCGGGGCCGGGCGCGGCCGGGAACCCGCCGGACTGCGGCTGCTGCCCGCCCTGGTTCCATCCGCCCTGCTGAGGCTGCCCGTACTGCGGCTGGCCGCCGGGCTGGCCCCCGTACGGGTTCGGCTGCTGTCCGCCCTGGTCCCAGCCGCCGGGCTGCTGCGGCGGATAAGTCATCTCGGTTCCCCCTGCCGTGCTCGCGAAAGTGCGGGCCGCGTGCGGAGCGCGGCCACCCGGGGATGCTAGCCAGCCGCGCGCCTTTCCGCGCAGCCAACCCGCAACTCGGGTTTGCCGCGGGTGCCCGGCGGGGCATCCGTAGCGTGTTCAGTTCCGCGTTGCGGAAACCCGCGCGGAGCGGATTCCCGTCCGCGGCACCGAATCGGCCGCTTGCGCTGCGCTCGCGGCCGTGCTTCGCCGGATGAAAAAGCGCGACGCGCCGGTCTTGTGATGCGGAAAGGCCTTTTCTTGTCGGTGATCGCCGGTACCGTGGAATGAAAAGCACTCCGAGGAGGTGCCCGATGCATCATGACCTTCCCGGAGGTCGGCGCGAGGAGGCCGACCCTTCAGCAACCGGCGGAGCAGGGCAGACACCAGAGGAACAAGCCCGGCAGATCCGTTTTCTCGAGGAAGAAGTGGCGCTGCTGCGCCGCAGGCTCACCGATTCCCCGCGACAGAACCGCGTTCTCGAACAACGTCTCGCCGAGGCGTCGGAACGGGTGAGCCAGCTCACCGAGCGGAACACGAAACTCGTCGAAACCCTGCGCGAAGCGCGGGGTCAGCTGCTCGCCCTCCGCGAAGAGGTCGACCGGCTGGCCCAGCCGCCGAGCGGTTACGGGGTGTTCGTCGAGGCCTACGAGGACAACACGGTGGACGTCTACACCGCGGGGCGCAAGATGCGCGTCTCGGTGTCGCCCGCGGTGGAGGTCTCGTCGCTGCGGCGCGGGCAGGCGTTGCGGCTCAACGAGGCGCTCACCGTCGTCGAAGGCGGCGATTTCGAGCGCACCGGCGAGGTGTGCGCGCTGCGCGAAGTGCTCGCACCGGACGTCGAGGGCGGCGCCACGCGCGCTCTCGTGGTCGGCCACGCGGACGAGGAGCGGGTCGTCCTGCTGTCCGGTCCGCTCTCCGAGCAGCCGCTCAAACCGGGCGATTCGCTCCTGGTGGACTCCAAGGCCGGCTACGCCTACGAACGGGTGCCGAAGGCGGAGGTCGAGGACCTCGTGCTGGAGGAGGTGCCGGACGTCCGCTACGAGGACATCGGCGGCCTGACCCGGCAGATCGAGCAGATCCGCGACGCCGTGGAGCTGCCGTTCCTGCACGCGGACCTCTACGAGCAGTACCAGCTGCGCCCGCCGAAGGGCGTCCTGCTCTACGGCCCGCCGGGCTGCGGGAAGACGCTCATCGCGAAAGCGGTGGCGAACTCCCTGGCCAAGAAGGTGGCCGAGGCTCGCGGGGACAACGCGGACGGCAAGTCCTACTTCCTCAACATCAAGGGTCCCGAGCTGCTGAACAAGTTCGTCGGCGAGACCGAGCGGTCGATCCGGCTGATCTTCCAGCGGGCGCGGGAAAAGGCCTCCGAGGGCACCCCGGTCATCGTGTTCTTCGACGAGATGGACTCGATCTTCCGCACCCGCGGCTCGGGCGTGTCCTCCGACGTGGAGACCACGATCGTGCCGCAGCTGCTGTCGGAGATCGACGGCGTCGAGGGCCTGGAGAACGTCATCGTCATCGGCGCCTCCAACCGCGAGGACATGATCGACCCGGCGATCCTGCGGCCGGGCCGGCTCGACGTGAAGATCAAGATCGAGCGTCCGGACGCCGAGGGCGCGAAGGACATCTTCTCGAAGTACCTGGCCGAGGGCCTCCCGATCCACGCCGACGACCTGGCGGAGTTCGGCGGGGACCAGAAGGCGACGTTCGACGCGATGATCCAGCACACCGTCGAGCGGATGTACGAGGAGAGCGACGAGAACCGGTTCCTGGAGGTCACCTACGCCAACGGGGACAAGGAAGTCCTGTACTTCCGCGACTTCAACTCGGGCGCGATGATCCAGAACATCGTGGACCGGGCGAAGAAGTCGGCGATCAAGTCGGTGCTGGAGACGAAGCAGCCCGGCCTGCGCGTGCAGCACCTGCTGGACGCGATCGTCGACGAGTTCGCGGAGAACGAGGACCTGCCCAACACCACCAACCCGGACGACTGGGCCCGGATCTCCGGCAAGAAGGGCGAGCGGATCGTCTACATCCGCACGCTCGTCACCGGCAAGAACCAGGAATCGGGGCGGGCGATCGACACCGCCACGAACACCGGTCAGTACCTGTAGGACAGCGCGAACGCCGCGGGGCCGCCGGATCTCTTCCGGCGGCCCCGCGGTGCGTCTCAGGCCCAATGGGGGTTTCGCAGGAGCTGTGGTGCGCGGCCGCATCGCGCCCATCGGCCAGGGACGGCTCCACGCACTGCGCTCGCGAGAGCTGGCACGCGCTGGCGAGGTCTNCACTGCGCTCGCGAGAGCTGGCACGCGCTGGCGAGGTCTGTGAAGGGCTCCTTGAGGGAATCTGATTCCCTCAAGGAGCCCTTCACAGACTTGAAGTTACTTTGGCGCGGGCCTCGGCCATTCCGTACGACGTGGGCAAACGCGCCCACAGCTGGCATGTGTCTCAGACCCGTTCCAGGACCGGTTGCCGCACCCGGGAAAGCCGTCCGTGCGAGGCCAGGATCCCGAGCACCACGAGCAGCGCTCCGACGGGTTCGTTCCAGTGCACCGGTTCGTCGAGGACCAGCACGCCGAGCAGAACCCCGACCACCGGAGTGAGGTAGGTCACAGCGGACGCGTTGGCGGCGCCCCAGGCGGTGGCGATGGCGGTGTTCCAGGTGTAGGCGACACCGGTGCCCAGCACGCCGAGCGCCAGCATGGACAGCACCACGGCGAGGTTCAGGTGCACCGGCTGCGCGGCGATCGCCGGCGTCGCGGCCAGCAGGATCACGGTGGCGAAACCGGTTTGCCCGAACGCGACCACGACCGGGTCGGGGTTGCGGGGCGACACGAACTTCCGCAGGTACACGAAAGCCAGGCCGTAGCACGTGGTCGCGCCGAGGCAGGCGAGCTGCGCGAGGACTTCGTGGCTGAGGTCGATGCCGCGCCAGACGCCGACCAGGGTGAGCACCCCGGCGAAGCCGATCAGCAACCCGGCGGTTTTCGGCCGGGTAAGCCGTTCCGCGGGCAGGGCGGCCGCGGCGAACAGCATGGTCAGCAGGGGAGTGGTGGCGTTGAAGATGCTGGCGAGCCCGGACGCCACGTACTGCTCGGCCCACGAGTACAGCAGGAACGGGCCCACGCAGAACAGCAGCGAAACCACCGCGAGATGCCCCCGCAGCGCGGGATCGCGGGGGAGCGATCGCCTGCGCAGCACCAGGAACGCGCCGAGCGTCAACGCACCCAGCGCGACCCGCGCGAGCGCCACCTGAGCCGGCGAGAGCCCCTCCAGGCCCACTTTGATGAACAGGAAACTCGCGCCCCACACGACGGCGAGCGCGACGAACCGGGCGGCGATGCCGAACCTCACTGAACCTCCGAAACGACCAGCGGACTGCTCCGGCCAGTCAACGTGCGCGCCACGCCCGGAGTCCAGCAGGTTTCGGTCACTGTGCTCGACCTTGGTGTATAACGCCCTATACTGCGGCGCGTGAGCACAGACAACGCCCGCCCGCGCCCGCCGATCACCGAAGCCGACGTCCTGGCCTGGCTCGAGACGACCGCCGCCGCCGTCCAAGCGGGGGAGCTCAACGCCAACGACCTCATCGACCTCCTGGGGGAGCTGCGCCGCGCCTCCGCGGCCTGCGCCGACGCCTCCGACTGGGCCCTCCTCGCCGCCCGCGAAGAAGGAGCCAGCCTCCGCCAAATCGCCCCGGTCTTCGGCAAAGGCTACGTCCGCGCACCCGCCGCCCGCCTCGAAAAACTCCACCGCCAAGCCCAAAACGCCAGCCAATGGCTCGCCATCCTCCGGCACAAACAAAGTGTATAACGACCTATACATCTGGCGATCGGAAAACGTTCCACGTCGCCACGCCTAAGCTCGCGACACGACTTCCAAAACACAGCAACGACAAGGGGACCCGATGGACCGCATCGCGGTGGGGCTGGCCGCGCTCGGCCGTCCGGCATACATCAACCTGGGGCGGGACTTGCCCGAAGTGCGGGATGTGCCGTCGATGCGGGCCGCGACGCACGAGGTGCTCGACGCGGCGTACGCGGCGGGCGTCCGATGGGTCGACGTCGCGCGGTCTTACGGCCGTTCGGAGGAGTTCCTCGGCAGCTGGCTGGCCGAGCGCGGACACCAGGACGTCACGGTGTCCAGCAAGTGGGGCTACCGCTACGTCGGCGACTGGCGGCTCGACGCGGACGTCCACGAGGTCAAGGAACACACGCTGCCGCGGTTCCGCGAACAGTGGGCGCAGACGCGGGAACTCCTGGCCGGGCACGTGCACCTGTACCAGGTCCATTCGCTCACTGTGGACAGTCCACTTTTCACTGATCCGGCGCTGATCGACGCGCTGGCCGGGCTTTCCGGCGACGGCGTCGAGGTCGGCTTCTCAACATCCGGACCCGCGCAGGCGGACGTGGTGCGCCGGGCGTTCGAACTGGAATCGGCCGGGCAGCCGGTGTTCGCGTCGGTCCAGTCCACTTGGAACGTATTCGAGCCGTCGGTCGGCCCGGCGCTGGCGGAGGTGCACGCGGCCGGGAAACGGGTGCTGGTCAAGGAAACTCTCGCGAACGGACGGCTCGTCGCGGAAGCTCCCGAGACGTTGCGGCGGATCGCCGGGGAGCACGGCGTCGGCCCGGACGCGATCGCGGTGGCCGCGGTGCTCGGACAGGAGTGGGCTCCGATGGCGGTGCTGGGTCCGTCGAGTCCGGCACAGCTGGCGGCGAACCTCGCCGCCACGCGAGTGAGCCTCGGCGACGAGGACCGCGTTGCGCTGGGACAACTCGCGCAGGACGCGCGCGAGTACTGGGCGCATCGATCCCACCTCGGGTGGAGCTGAGCGATTGCATTACCCTCGGGGCCCAGCATGGCCCGGGGCGGACGGGCAACATTGAGCGCGGAGGGGCAACGTGCGTCGTCGGCAGGTGCCAGCAGTCGCTGTGCTGGTCGGGCTGGGCGCGCTGGCCGGGCTCGCCGGATGCGGCAACCGGCCCAACAATCTCGAGACCTATTACGACGATCCGGCCCCTTCGCCGGGCACGAGCGCTCCGGTCGCTCCGCCGGTGTCGCGGGCGGTCGATCCTCCGGTGGTTTCTTCTTCGGCGGCACCGGATCCGCGGCGCGCGGAGGCGGCGTTGCTGTCCGATTCGGACGTTGCCGAGGAGGGCGTGGCTCCGGGTGCGGGTCGCGTTTCGGGGTGTCTGAGCGGGTTGGCCGCGGGTGAGCGCAAGTCGGTGAGCTGGGTGTATCCGAGCGGTTCGGCGTTGACGCACGAGGTCACGGTGTACGCGGACCGTTCGGGCGAGGATGTCGTGGCGGGCTCGCATTGCGCGGGTGCGGAGGTGTCGTTGCCGCCGCAGCCGGGGATCACCGTGCAGCGGGCGTGGTGCGAGGGCTCGACGTGCGCGGTGTTGGTGGCGAAGGGGAATCTGGTGTCGGCGTTGAGCGTCGCGGCGAGCACGCCGGCGCGGGCGCAGGACGCGGCGAAGCGGTTGCTGCCGAAGATCGCGGCGAAGCTGACTGTTCAGCCGTAACGGCGGAACCATTCCTGGACGCCCGCGCGGCCGTCGGGGATGAAGGGCGGTTCGGGTTCGGCGGCGAAGACCCAGGAGCGGAGTTCGTCGAGCGGGATCCAGCGTCCTTCGACGATTTCCTCGGCTTGCAGTGTCACCGGGCCGTCCCAGCGGACTTCGAAGGCGAAGTTGTGGCAGCGGATCGAGCCGTCGTCGTAGATTTTGGTGAACAGCGGTTCCGGTTCCACTCCGTGGACGCCGAGTTCTTCGGCGAGTTCGCGGCGCGCGCAGTCGGCGGGGGTTTCGCCCGCGGCGACGACTCCGCCCGCCCAGCAGTCCCAGGTGGAGGGGAACGTGTCCTTGTCCGCGGTGCGGAGGTGCACGTAGACCGAGCGTCCGTCGCCCGATCGGACGAGGACGACGCCGGCGGCGTGCCAGAGCCCTTCGGCCCGGACCCGGGAGCGGAGCGCCTGGCCGGCCGGGCGGCCCGCGTCGTCATAGAGGGCAACGAGTTCGTCACTGCCTGGCATGGGGGCATCCTCGCACGCGTCGAACCCGTAGGGTGGTGGCATGCGTCGGATCATGGGAACCGAAGTCGAGTACGGCATCGCCGTGCCCGGGGACGCCACGGCGAACCCGGTGCTCACCTCGACTCAGGTGGTGCTGGCCTACGCCGCGGCTGCGGACATCCCGAGGGCGCGCCGGGCGCGCTGGGACTACGAGGTGGAGTCGCCGTTGCGCGACGCGCGCGGGTTCGACCTGACGGGGCCGGGCGGTCCCGGGCACGACCCGGACGTCGAGGACCTGGGCGCGGCGAACGTCATCCTCACCAACGGTGCGCGGCTGTACGTGGACCACGCGCATCCGGAGTACTCGGCGCCGGAGGTCACGAACGCGCGGGACGCGGTGATCTGGGACAAAGCGGGCGAGCGGGTGATGGAGGAGGCCGCTTTGAAGGCGGCCACCGTGCCGGGGCAGCCGCCGTTGCAGCTGTACAAGAACAACGTGGACGGCAAGGGCGCGAGCTACGGCACGCACGAGAACTACCTGATGCAGCGGTCGACGCCGTTCACCGCGGTGATCGGGGGGCTGACGCCGTTCTTCGCGTCGCGGCAGGTGATGTGCGGTTCGGGCCGGGTGGGGATCGGGCAGCAGAGCGAGGAGGCGGGTTTCCAGCTTTCGCAGCGCTCGGACTACATCGAGGTCGAGGTCGGGCTGGAGACGACGCTCAAGCGCGGGATCATCAACACGCGCGACGAGCCGCACGCGGACGCGGACAAGTACCGGCGGCTGCACGTGATCATCGGGGACGCGAACCTGTCGGAGTACTCGACGTATCTGAAGGTCGGGACGACGGCGCTGGTGCTGGATCTGATCGAGGCGGGCGTGCGGTTCGACGACCTGAAGCTGGACGAGCCGGTGCGGGCGGTGCACAGGATCAGCCACGACCCGACGCTGAAGACGAAGGTCGAGCTGGCGAACGGGAAGAAGTTCACCGGGCTGGACCTGCAGTTCGCCTATCACGAGCTGGCGGCGGCGAATCTCGAGCGCACGGGCGCGGACGAGGCGTCGAAGGAAGTGCTGCGGGTGTGGGGCGAGGTGCTGGACGCGCTGGCGCGGGATCCGCAGGAGTGCGCGGACCGGCTGGACTGGCCCGCGAAGCTGCGGCTGCTGGAGGGGTACCGGGAGCGGGACCAGCTGGCGTGGGGCGCGCCGCGGCTGCGGCTGGTGGACCTGCAGTATTCGGACGTGCGGCTGGGCAAGGGCCTGTACAACCGGCTGGTCACGCGGGGTTCGATGAAGCGGCTGGTCACCGAGGAGGAGGTGCAGGCGGCGATCACGAATCCGCCGTCGGACACGCGCGCCTACTTCCGGGGCCGGGCGCTGGAGAAGTACGCGTCGTCGATCGCGGCGGCGTCGTGGGATTCGGTGATTTTCGACGTGGGCCGGGAGTCGCTGGTGCGGATCCCGACGCTGGAGCCGTTGCGGGGGACGAAGGCGCACGTCGGGAAGCTGCTGGACGCGGCGGCGACGGCGGAGGAGCTGGTGGAGGCGATCACCGGTTCGGACTAGCGCGATCCCGGCGTTTCGGGCCGCTGGAAGGCCCTTTTCGTCGGTACCGCTGGGTAGGCTAGGGAACATCGGCCAGACCGGGAGGCGAGATGGCGCAGGAGAAGATCGAGAAGCACGGCGGCGGCGATTCCGACGAGGAGTTCGACGACGCCGGCGGGGCGGGCCAGGAGCGGCGGGAGAAGCTCGGCGAGGACGTGGACACGATCCTCGACGAGATCGACGACGTGCTGGAAGAGAACGCCGAGGACTTCGTCCGCGCTTACGTGCAGAAGGGCGGCGAGTAGCCGTCCGCCCGTCGCGGCCGCCCCGGGTGCGGGGCGGTGCGGCGGGCGCGCTGGGCCGGAGGTTTCGCGCGGCGGCGCCGGGGGCAGGTTGTGCTCGGCGTTGCCGGGCACGGGATGAGATGGGAACCGAGAGCACGTATGGACAACACCTCCTCTGGGGCGGGTTTTTCCGGGCCCGGACTGCCGTCGGCCTACTTTTCGCCGGCGACGTCGTCGTTCGCGGATTTCGTGCGCGCGACCGCGCCGGAGCTGCTGCCGGCGCGGCGGGTGCCGGCGGGTGAGCTGGACGTGCCGCACGGCACGACGATCGTGGCGGTGGCGTTCGCCGGCGGGGTGCTGATCGCCGGCGACCGGCGGGCGACGTCGGGGAACCTGATCGCGAGCCGGGACATCGAGAAGGTGCACGTCACGGACGAGTACTCGGCGGTGGGCATCGCGGGGACCGCGGGGCTGGCCGTGGAGATGGTCCGGCTGTACGCGGTGGAGCTGGCGCATTACGAGAAGATCGAGGGCGTTTCGCTTTCGCTGGACGGCAAGACGAACAAGCTGGCCGGGATGGTGAAGGCGAACCTGGAGATGGCGATGGCGGGCCTGGCGGTCGTGCCGTTGTTCGTCGGGTACGACCTGGAGGCCGAGGACGCGAAGCACGCGGGCCGGATCGTGTCGTACGACGCGGCGGGCGGGCGGTACGAGGAGCACGCCGGGTACGCCAGTGTCGGTTCGGGTTCGCTGTTCGCGAAGTCGTCGCTGAAGAAGCTGTACGACCCGGACGCGGATGTGGACGCGGCGGTGCGGACGGCGCTGGAGGCGTTGTACGACGCGGCGGACGACGACACCGCGAGCGGCGGGCCGGACATGGTGCGGCGGATTTTCCCGAACGTCATCACCATCACCGCGGAGGACGGCGCGGTGGTGCTGCCCGCGGAGCGGACGGGTGCGGTGGCCGAGGCGGTGGTGGCCGGGCGCGCGGAGCGCAATCACCACCGGCCGGTGTGAGGCCGTCGATGTCCGCTGAATCAATGATTGCCGAGTTTTCGGAGAACGTGGAGCCGACACCGTGACGATGCCGTTGTATGCCTCTCCCGAGCAGTTGATGCGGGAGCGTTCCGAGCTGGCGCGCAAGGGGATCGCGCGGGGCCGGAGCGTGGTGGTGCTGAAGTACGCGGGCGGGGTGCTGTTCGTGGCGGAGAATCCGTCGGCGACGCTGCACAAGGTGTCCGAGATCTACGACCGGATCGGGTTCGCCGCGGTGGGCCGGTATTCGGAGTTCGAGAATCTGCGGGTGGCGGGGATCCGGCACGCGGATTTGAAGGGCTACCAGTACGACCGGCGGGATGTGAGCGCGCGGGCGCTGGCGAACGCGTACGCGGCGACGCTGGGCAGCATTTTCACCGAGCAGCTGAAGCCGTTCGAGGTGGAGGTGTGCGTGGCCGAGGTCGGGGCGACCGCGGCGGAGGACCAGTTGTACCGGTTGACGTTCGACGGGTCGATTTTCGACGAGTCGCCGTTCGTGGTGATGGGCGGGCAGACGGAGCCGATCACGACGAAGCTGAAGGACGTCGTGGATCCGGAGCACGATCTGCGGACGGCGCTGGCGACGGCGATCGAGGGGTTGCGGGCGACCGCGACGTCGTCGAACGGGAACGGGTCGGCGGCCGAGGCGGAGATCAAGCTCGAGGTCGCGGTGCTGGACCGGGCGAAGCCGCGGCGGGCGTTCCGGCGGTTGTCGGGGGCGGCGCTGGAGGCGTTGCTGCCGGCGAAGGAGGAGCCTGCCGAGAAGGCGGACGAGTCCGGCGAGGGCGACGGCAAGGACTCGGACAAGGGTTCCGGCGAGGGTTCGGCCGAGAAGGAATGACGTGATGCGCTGTGGGCCGCCGGACGATTCCGGCGGCCCGCAGTCGTTTTCCGGGATACTGGCGTGGTGACGTGTGCGCTGGTGACCCCGTGGTGGCGTCGGCGCGTCGCCGGCACCGGTTCCGCAGTGGGCGGTGTAGCGCCGACGGCGATTCTCGACTGGCGCGATCCGTCGGTGCAGTCGTTGGTGCGGGCGACCGCGTCGGAGGACCGGTTGGCCGGGTTGCGAGCGGCGCACCGGGTGATCGCCGGTGCGGTGCGGCCGGTGTATGCGGTGCAGGAGCGGCAGCCGGTCTCGCGGACGTTGCGTCACGGGCGGGGTTCGTGCAGTCAGCGGCTGGCGATTCTGGAGGGAGTCGCGCGGGCGCAAGGGATTCCGACGCGGGTGCGGGGTCTGCTCGTGGACGGCCGGTTCTGGTATCCGCGGTTTCCGCGGCTGAAGTCCCTGGTGCCGTCGCGGGTGCTGGTGGCGTGGCCCGAGTTCGGGATCGACGGCAGCTGGGTCCCGGTCGGGGAGTTGTTCGGACCGTTGACCGCGTTGGCGGCGAGTCCGGGATTTTCCAATGACAGCGGGGAAACGCTGTTCGACGCGGTGTCCCGCACGGCGATCGACTGGGACGGCGTCACCTGCGAAACCGGCGGAGCGTGTGACCTGTCGGCGACGGTGCTGGCGGATCTAGGCCGTTTCGATTCGCGCGACGAGCTGTTCCGGCGGCACGGCCAGACGTTGTCCGGTCCGTTGACGAGGCTGATCGACCCGGTGCTGAGCCGGTGGGTGCCGCGTCAGAGCGCCTCCAGCCGCTGACGCAGATGCGCGCGTTCCGGCTCGGTTCCCGCGCTGGCCAACGCTTCCCGGTACGCCGCCGCGGCTTCGTCGTCGCGGCCGAGGCGGTGCAGCAGGTCTCCGCGAGCCGCGGCGTACGGGTGGTAGCCCTGCAGTCGCGGCTCGCTGGCTAGCCCGTCTAGGAGTTTGAGTCCGGCTTCGGGTCCGTCGCGCATCGCCACCGCGGCCGCGCGGTTGAGCGCGACCACCGGGGTCGGGGCGAGGGCCAGCAGGATGTCGTACAGCGCCACGATCTGCGGCCAGTCGGTGTGCGCGACGTCCGGTGCTTCGGCGTGCAGCGCGGCGATCGCCGACTGCACGCCGTACGGCCCGGGCGGGCCGCCGGTCAGCGCGACCGGCACCAGCGCGCGGCCTTCGTCGATCAGCGCCGCGTCCCAGGAGGTGCGGTCCTGGTCTTCGAGCAGGACGAACTCGCCGTCCGGTCCGGTGCGCGCGGCGCGGCGGGCGTGGACGAGCAGCAGAAGCGCCAGCAGTCCGGTGCTCTCGCGTTCGTCGGGCAGCAGGCGGTGCAGGATCCGCGCCAGCCGGATCGCTTCCTCGGCCAGGTCCGGACGCTGGATGTCCGGGCCGGAGCTGGCCGCGTAGCCCTCGGTGAACAGCGAATACAGCACCTGCAGCACGCCGGGCAGCCGGGCGCGCAGCTCGTCGCCGGCCGGGACGCGGAACGGGATGCGGTGGTCGCGGATCCGGTTCTTGGCCCGCACGATCCGTTTCGCCATCGTCGCGGTCGGCACGAGGAACGCCCGCGCCACCTCGGGCGTGGTGAGCCCGGCCAGGCAGCGCAGCGTGAGCGCGAGCCGGTCCTCGGCGGCCAGCGCGAGGTGAGCGCAGGCGAAGAACAGCTGGAGCCGGTCGTCGGGCAGGTCGCCGTCGGCCCCGGGCGGCGGGGGAGGGTCGCTGCGGTCGGATTCCGCTTGCAGGACGGCGAGTTTCGCCGCGTACGCCTGGTCGCGGCGGAGCCGGTCGACGGCCTTGCGGCGCGCGGTCGTCATCAGCCACGCGCCGGGTTTCGGTGGGACGCCGTCGACCGGCCAGCGCACCAGCGCGGCCTCCACCGCTTCGGCGGCCACCTCCTCGGCGAGGTCGAGATCGCCGAACCGGCGGACGAGCGCGCCGAGCAGGCGGCCGTGCTCCTCGCGGAACACGGCCGCCACGGACGCTCGCGCGTCAGGCACCGAAGTCGGCGATCGGGCGCACCACGACCGAACCGTCCCGCGAACCCGGGCAGCGGGCCGCCCAGTCGAGCGCCGCGTCGAGGTCCGGCACGTCCAGCACGTAGAACCCGCCGAGCAGCTCGCGGGTCTCGGCGAACGGGCCGTCGGTCGTGATCGACCGCTCGCCGTCCGCGCCCACCTGCACCCTGGTCGCGGTCACGAGATCGGCGAGGGACTCCCCGCTGACGAACACCCCCGCGTCGCGGACTTCCTTGTCGTAGGCCATCCAGTCGGCGGGCTCGCAGCCGGCCGCCCCGCCCTGCTCGGTGGCCGCGGAAGCGTGGATCAGCAGCAGGTACTTCATGGTCGGGCCCTACCTTTCTGTTTGGGTCTGAATCGGCGTTCGTA
>NZ_SDLT01000067.1 GCF_004522235.1 Amycolatopsis nivea | reverse complement strand
AGATTCCCGAAGACTTCCTCGCGGACCCGCACCGGAACCCCCAGGAACGAATGCATCGGCGGATGATTCGCCGGGAACCCCACCGACGCCGGATGCGCCGAAATCTCCCTCAGCCGCAACGGCTTCGCGTCATCGATCACCAACCCCAGCAGACCGTGCCCCTCCGGAAGATGCCCGATCCGCTCCCGCGTCTCCGCATCGATCCCCTGATACACGAACTCCGCCAGCGCACCGTCCTCGCCCAGCACGCCCAACGCACCGTAACGAGCCTCGCCGAGCTCCACCGCGGCCTGCACGATCCGGCGCAGCGTCGCGTCCAGCTCCAGTCCCGACGCGACCGCCAGCACCGCCTCGAGCAAGCCGTCCATTTTGTCCCGGGTGCCGATCAACAGCTCGATCCGCTCCTGCAGATCGCGCAGCGTCTCCCGCAGCCGCAGCTGCGACAAGGTTCGGGACAGCCTCAGGCCGCCCTCTCCTGCTTCCGGCATCAGACTCGCTTTCGCTGCTCGGTGCGCCCTCAGAGAGATGACTTTCTCCCCTGTGCGCTCCCCGCCCAGCGAACGCATGCTGGAGGGGAACAACCAGGTACGACACAGTGTGCCGCGTTTCGCGGTGTGGGAGAACGATGACCCTCAATGTGGCCCCCGCAGGCCAGCTCAGCGCCGATCAAGTGACCTCGGTGCTGCGTTCCGCGACTTTGGCGCCGTCCACGCACAACACCCAGCCCTGGCTGTTCAGCAGCGGCCCGGCGGGCATCGAGATGCACGCCGACCCCGACCGCACCCTGCCCGTCGCCGACCCCGACCGGCGGGAACTGCTGCTCTCCTGCGGAGCCGCGCTGTTCAACCTGCGCACCGCGATCCACGCAGCCGGCTTCCACCCGGCCACGACGCTGCTGCCCCGGCGCAGCGATCCCGACCTGCTGGCCGTCGTGCGCCCGCGTGCGGCCGCCACCGTCGACCCGAGGCTGGCCGCTCTTGCCAAAGCCATCCCTCGCAGGCACACCAACCGCACTCCGTTCACCGCCAAACCCGTTCCGGGCGGGACGCTGGGCGCCCTGCGGCACGCGGCTGAGATCGAGCACGCGTGGATGCCGCAGCTCGACGACGGCCAGCTCGCCGGGCTCAAGGAATTGGTCCGCGAAAGCCACCGCATCCAGCTGAACGACCCGGCGTTCCTCGCCGAATGGCAGCGCTGGACCGGACGCGGCCGGGAGAACCGGGACGGCGTCCCCTTCGCCGCCGGCGGCGAAACCGCCGCGGACGACGCCTGGGTCTTGCGCGATTTCGGCGACGGCACCCGCGCTCCGGGGGCGACGCCGACCGTCGTCGTGATCGGCACCTTCGCCGACGAGCCGATCGACCGGCTCCGTGCCGGACAGGCCATGCAGCGGGTGCTGCTGACTGCCACTGCCGACGGGATCGACGCCTCGTTCATCTCCCAGCCGGTCGAAGTGCCCGCGATCCGCGCCCGCCTCCGCGACCTGCTCGGCGGCGGGCTCTGGCCGCAGATCGTCCTGCGCCTCGGCTACGGCACCCCAGTCGCCTGGACGCCGCGCCGGGCGCTGGAAGACGTCCTGTTCGACCCGCCCCCGCTCAGCGCCTGACCCGCGTCGCCGGGCCACGGTTCACCTGCGCTCGCTCCGCAGCTCCGTGGCCAGCACCGCGGCCTGCGTGCGCCGCTCCATGCCGAGCTTCGTCAGCAGCCGCGAGACATAGTTCTTCACCGTCTTCTCGGCCAGGAACATCCGTTCGGAAATCTGGCGGTTCGTCAAGCCTTCGCCGATCAGCTCCAGCAGCGTGCGCTCCTGTTCGGACAGCTGCGCCAGCGGGCCCCGCTTTTTCTCCGCGCTGTCGCGCAGCTTCGCCATCAACGCGGCCGCGGCGTGCGCGTCCAGCAACGACTTCCCCGCCCCGACGTCCAGCACCGCCGACACGAGGTCGAGGCCCTTGATGTCCTTGATCACGAAGCCGCTCGCGCCGGCCATGACGGCGTCCAGCATCGCCTGTTCGTCGGTATAGGACGTGAGCATTAGGCATTTCAGCTCGGGCAGGCGGGACCGCAGCTCGCGGGCCAGTTCGATGCCGTTGCCGTCGGGCAGCCGCACGTCGAGCACCGCGACCTCCGGCCGCAGCGCCGGGATCCGGGCCAGAGCCTGCGAAACGTTGCCCGCCTGGCCGACCACAGTGATCCTGTCGTCCTCGTCCAGCAGGTCGGCGACCCCGCGCCGGACCACCTCGTGATCGTCCACCAGGAAAACCCGCAACATCCGTTCTTCTCCTGCCTCGGGCGCGGCGGTGTGCCGCGCGGCCGGAAACGAGCCTACGACCGGGAGTCCTTCAGCGGCGGTGCCGAAAGTCCTCAATCTCCGGCCGAAGATCCTCCCGGTCTCGGAACCGACCAGACGAGCCGGGAGCCGCCGGCCGCGGTGAGCGTCCCGCCCCGGCGGTTCGCCTGCTCCGCGAGCGCGGCCAGCTCCGCCGCGGCCGGACCGGCGAGATCGCCGCCGCCCTCGTACCGGACGGTCACCGTCGTCCGTGCCGGTTCCGCCTGGATCCCGACCTCCACCGACTGGGCCGACGCGTGCCGGGCGACCAGCCGCAGCGCTTCGTCGAGGAACGGCACGACCGCGTCGGACCGGACCTCGTCGAGCTTCCCGGCCAGCTGCGTGGACACCGGGAACCCCAGCGCCTCCCCGGCTTCGGCCAGCACCCGCAGGACCTGGTCGCGAACCGGCTCCGGCGAGCGCGGCGGGCCGTCGCCCGGCTGGAAGACCGTGCTGTGCGCCTGCGCGATGATGTCGTCGAGCTCGGCGACCGTCTCTCGCAGCCGGGTGGCCACGACCGGCGACCGCGCGAGCCCGGCTGTGGTCTGCAACGACAATCCGGTGGAGTACAGCCGCTGCAGGATTTCGCGCTGCAGCCCGGCCGCGATCCGGTCGCGCTCGTCGTGCAGCGCGGCGGCCTCGCGTTCGGCGCGGGCCTGCGCCAGTTCGACCGCCACCGCCGCCTGGTCGGCGAACCACGCCGCCATCTCCAGCTCGTCCTCGCCGAACGCCGCGCGGCTGGTCAACCGTGCCGCAGCGAGCACCGCGGGCGGCTGGTCGCCACCGGCGAACGGGACCAGCAGCACCGCATCGAGGTTCAGGTCCGCTGTGGACGGCGTCAGACCCTGCGCTGCCTCGTCCGGCCACGTGCCCAGCTTCGGTTCGCCGCTCGCGAGCACCGCACCGACCACAGCGGACTCCGCGGTCAGTTCCCGCCCGGCCAGTTCGCCCGCGCCGGAACCGGCCGCGTACCCGATCCGCGCGTGTCCTCCCTCTTCGGCCGGGCAGAACACGGCGACGAGGTCGGCGGACGCGAGTTCCCGCAGGTAGTCGACCACGCGCTCCAGCGGATCCGCTGTCTCCGCCGCCAGCAGCTCCCTGGTGAGGGCCGCGGACGCGCGCAGCCATTCCTGCTGGTTCCGCGCGGTCTCGTACAGCCGCGCGTTCTCGATCGCGCTGCCAGCCGCCGCGGCGAGCGCGAGAGCCAGCTGCTCGTCCTCGGCGCTGAACGGACCGCGTTCCCCGTCGGCGAAATACAAATTGCCGAAGACCGCGCCCCGCGCCTGGATCGGCACGCCCAGAAAGCTGGTCATCGGCGGATGCCCCGCGGGGAACCCGGACGAGCGGGGATCGTCCTGCAGCCGGGTCAACCGGATCGGCCGCGGGTCCTCGATCACCGCGCCGAGCAGGCCCTTGCCCTCGGGCAGCCCGCCGATCCGCTCGACCGCGTCCGGGTCCATCCCGGTGTGCACGAACTCGGTCAGCCGTCCGTCCGGGCCGATCACGCCCAGCGCCGCGTACCGCGCCCCGACGAGTTCCCTGGCCGCCTCCACGATGCGCCGCAGCAGCGAGGGCAGCGCGAGCCCGGTCGTGATGGTCTGTGTCGCGCGCAGCAGGCCCCGGAGCCTGCCTTGGGCGCCCATGACCTCCTGGGCTCGCTCGACCAGCTGGGCCAGCAGCTGGTCCAGCTCCATCCTCGGCTGGTCGGGGAAGGTCAGCCCGGCCCGCTCCGGTGCGTCCCGCTCGCTCACCGCTGCTCCCTGCCGGTCGGATGTGCGCGCCCTTGCACCACAGGGAGTTTCCCGCCTCGCGGAAACACCGTCAAGCACGCCCCGCATCGGCTGCCTCGGCTCTGGACGGCAACGGGCGCCGAGGTTCCAGCAGCCGCGCCCCCTCAAACCGCTCGGCGGGTGCGCGGCATTTCCCGCACACCCGCCGAGCGGCTCAGCCGGACGATTACTGCCCAGGCCACCGCCATTCCCGCACCTCGGGCAGATCCTCCCCGTGCTCGACGATCCACCGCCGGTGCCGTTCCTGCGTGCGCGTCATCCGCTGCCGCAGCGGGCCGGTCGTCGCGAGCAGTCCCGGGACGCGGTCCAGGACGTCGATCACGAGCTGGAACCGGTCCATCCGGTTGCGCACCAGCATGTCGAACGGCGTCGTCGTGGTGCCGTGTTCGGTGTAGCCGCGGACGTGGAGCCCGGCGTGGTTCGTCCGGCGGTAGGCCAGCCGGTGGATCAGCCACGGGTAACCGTGGTAGGCGAAGATCACCGGGCGGTCCGGGGTGAACAGCGCGTCGAACTCCCAGTCGCTCAGGCCGTGCGGGTGTTCGGCTTCCGGTTGCAGCCGCATCAGGTCCACCACGTTCACCACGCGGACCGCCAGCGAAGGCAGTTCCTCGCGCAGGATCGCGGCCGCCGCGAGGATTTCCAGGGTCGGGGCGTCGCCCGCGCACGCGAGGACGACGTCCGGTTCCCGGTCCGCGTGCGTGCTGGCCCATTCCCAGATGCCGAGGCCCCGTGCGCAATGCAGCGCGGCTTCCTCCGGGTCGAGCCAGTCGGGCGTCTCGTTCTTGCCCGCGACCACCACGTTCACGTAGTCCCGGCTGCGCAGGCAGTGCGCGGCCACTTCCAGGAGCGTGTTGGTGTCCGGCGGGAAGTACACCCGCACAACCTCCGGGGCCTTGTTCGCCACGTGGTCCACGAAACCGGGGTCCTGGTGGGAGAAACCGTTGTGGTCCTGTCGCCAGACGTGCGAGGTCAGCAGGTAGTTCAGCGACGCCACCGGCCGCCGCCACCGGATTTCGCGGTGCATGCGCAGCCATTTGATGTGCTGGTTCACCATCGAGTCCACGATGTGCGCGAAGGCCTCGTAGCAGGAGAACAGCCCGTGCCTGCCGCTGAGCAGGTAACCCTCGAGCCAGCCCTGGCAGAGGTGTTCCGAGAGCACCTCCATGACGCGCCCGTCCGGCGCGAGGTGGTCGGACGGCGGGCCGGGCGGCAGTTCCCAGGTTTTCGCGGTCACGTCGTACACCGCGTCGAGCCGGTTCGAGGCGGTTTCGTCCGGTCCGAACAGCCGGAAGTTCGCGCGTTCGGCGTTGCGGCGGAACACTTCCCGGAGGAAGCGGCCCAGCACCCGGGTCGGCTCCGAGGTGCTCTCCCCCGCGGCCGAGACCGGCACGGCGTGTTCGGCGACCGACGGCAGCGAAAGCGGGCGCAGCAGCACGCCGCCGTTCGCGTGCGGGTTCGCGCCCATCCGTCGCGCACCGGCCGGAATGAGGGCAGTGACCGCGGCGGTCGGGCGGCCGGCGGTGTCGAACAGCTCTTCCGGCCGGTAGGACCGCAGCCAGTTTTCCAGCTGCCGCAGGTGCGCCGGATTCTCCCGGACCTGGGTCAGCGGCACCTGGTGCGCCCGCCAGGTCCCTTCGACCTGCTGACCGTCCACTGTGGCCGGTCCGGTCCAGCCTTTCGGCGACCGGAGCACGATCATCGGCCACGGTCCCGCGCCGCCGCGGCGGAGCAGGGCCAGATCGGCGACCACCGCATCGAGCGCGGCGGCCATCGCCTGGTGCATCGCCACCGGCTCGTCGCCCTCGACGTACACCGGGGCCCAGCCCGCGCCGCGCAGCAGCGAGTCCAATTCGGACGGCGGGATCCGGGACAGCACCGTCGGATTCGCGATCTTGTAGCCGTTCAGGTGCAGGATCGGCAGCACCGCGCCGTCGCGGCGCGGGTCGAGGAACCGGCTCGCCTGCCAGCTGGTCGCCAGCGGTCCGGTCTCCGCCTCTCCGTCGCCGACGACGCACGCGACGAGCAGGCCCGGGCTGTCGAACGCGGCGCCGAACGCGTGCGCGAGCGAGTACCCCAGTTCGCCGCCCTCGTGGATCGACCCCGGCACGTGCGGGGACACGTGGCTCGGCACCCCGCCGGGGAACGAGAACTGCCGGAACAACCGGTCCATCCCCTCGGCGTCGCGCGAGACCTCCGGCCACAGCTCCGAATAGCTGCCCTCCAGCCAGGTGCTCGCCAGCAGCGCCGGGCCGCCGTGTCCCGGGCCGGTCACGAACATCGCGTCGAGGTCGTGGGCCAGGATCGCGCGGTTGAGGTGGGCGTAGACGAAGTTCAGGCCGGGCGAGGTGCCCCAGTGCCCGAGGAGCCGGGGCTTGACCTGCCCCGGCTCCAGCGGTTCCCGCAGCAGCGGGTTGCCCATCAGGTAGATCTGCCCCGCGGCGAGGTAGTTCGCGGCGCGCCACTGGGCGTCGACCTGCGCGAGTTCCTGTCTGCTGAGCGTTGCCGCGGGAGCGTCGACCGCGGTCACCGGTTCCGCTCCGGCCGCACCACGAGCACCGGGCACGAGGAGTGGTGCACCAGCGCCTGGCTGGTCGAGCCCAGCAGCATCCCGGCGAACCCGCCGCGCCCGCGGCTGCCGACGACCAGCAGCTGCGCCCGGTCGGATTCGTCGAGCAGCACGTGCCGCGGCCGGTCCCGCACCAGCTTCCGCCGCACCTCGACGTCCGGGTACTTCTCCTGCCAGCCCGCGAGCCGCTGCGCCAGCAGTCGTTCCTCAGTGGGCTGCAAGGTTTCCCACTGCGGGAGGAGCCGCGCCGCGCTGTCGGTCGAGTCGTAGACCACGTCGGCCCAGGCGTGCACCGCGACCAGCGGGACCTGCCGGAAACTGGCCTCCTCGAACGCGACCGCGATCGCCGCCTCGCTGTTCGGGCTGCCGTCGACGCCGACCGCCACCGGGCCGTCCTGCGGCACCGGGCCGTCGCCGTGGCGCCCGCGGATCACCGCCACCGGACAGGCGGCGTGGCCTGCCACCGCCGAGGTCGTGGCTCCGACGAGCATGCCGGTGAAGCCGCCGGTCCCGGTGCGGCCGAGCACGAGCATCCGGGCCTTCTTGGAGCGGTCGATCAGCAGCGCCGGCGCGGAATCGGTGAACACCTCGGTGCGGACCTCGAGCGAGGGGTCCACGGACAGTGCCAGCTCGCGCGCCTCGGCCGCGATGCGGTCGCCGTCCTGCTGGATGCCCTCGAAGAGCACCTGGCTGCCGGCGAGACCGCCGCCGTAGACGAGCCCCGCCAGCTGCAGGCAGTGCACCAGCTCCAGTTCGAGATCGCGGCCCGAGGCGAGCCGAGCGGCCCAGCGGACGGCTTCCGCCGCCCCCTCCGAGCCGTCGATCCCTACGAGCACCGTGCGAGTCCGGTCAGTCATCGTCCCACTTCCTGTTCCGCGGACACGATGTCCGCTCCGACCACGCCGGGCACCGCCAGTGCCAGCAACGTCGCGACGTGGCGATCGGTTTCGTCGTCGTAGCGGTCGGCGATCCGCACGATCCCGTCGTGCACCTCGACCTCCCAGCGGCCCGTGCCGCCGTAAATCTCCAGCCGGTGCCGCACGTCCGCGGCGATCGCGCGGTCTTCCCGGGCGAGCACGCGCACGACGTCGCCGCGCGTCACGATGCCGATCACCCTGCCGCCGTCGACGATCGGCATCGCCCGGATCCGCGCGTCCACCAGCGCCTGGCACAGGTCGGCGACGTCGGTGCCGGACGACATCGCCGTCGCCGGACACGTCATTACCGCGCCGACCGTCGTGTCGATCGCGCCCGGGTGGTACGGGTGCAGGTGCTCCGACCGCGCGTCGGACGGGATCCGGCCGCGGATCAGATCCGCCTCGGTGACGATGCCGGTCAACCGGTCGTCGTCGTCCACCACCGGCAGCGCGGTGAAGCCGTGTTCGGACAGGATTTCGGCCGCCTCCTTGGCGGGAGTCCACGGATGCACCGTCTCGACCGGTGCGGACATCAGATCGCGTGCGCGCATCAGGTCCGTCCTTTCCTTGTGCTGCCTCGAAAATAGGCAACGAAACCGGTCTGGCACGCCGGTCCGGAGTCACCGGTGCGAAGGACCAACGTCATCCGCGCCGCAGCGGCGCCAGTTGCCGGTACGCCTCGCGCCACGCCGCGGGAAGCGCCTCGGCGCACTGCTGGGCGCAGCGGATCTCGGCTTCCAGCACCAGGGCGTGGGCCCGCGTCCCCTCGCCTGCCTCGACAAGCGGCCGCAGCCTGTCCTGCGCGACCACTGCGTCCTGGTACTCGCCGAGCAGTTCCTGCAGCGCCCGCAGGCGCTTCAGTACCTGGGCCTGCTCGACCGGCAGCACCGCGCCCGCCGCCTCGACGGCGTACCGGAGCCGTTTCACACTCTTGCGTACTGCGTGCACGTCTCCCGTGCCGACGCGCGCATCGGTTTCCGCGACCACCTTCCAGACCAGTTCCGGAAGCACCTTCTCTGCCGGTCGTCGCGCGCGTTTCCCTTGCGCACCAGTGCTTTGCTCGCGCAGCACGACCACGAACACGTCCAGTGCGTTCAGCAGTTGCAGGTACCGCGGCGAGTCGAGGACGACCGCGCACTCGGCGGCGGCTTCCTCCGCCTGCGCGGTGAAAACCTGCTCCGCGGCTACGCGCACCTCGTCCTCGACCGCATCGGACGGCAGCTTGTCCAACGCGGCGAAGAACCGGGCCCGTTGCACCTCGACGTCTCTGGCCGGTCCTGCACTCGCGCCGAGCCAGCGCAACGCCGGCCCGAACCTCCCGGCGAGCCTTCCGCCGAGCACCGGCGCGAAAGTCCTTAGTGTGGCCCGGATCCGCCGGGCCGCGACTCGCAGGTCATGCATGCCCTCGGGCTCTTCCAGCCGCACCGCGAGGTCGGCGCGCGCGAGTGCTCCGACCTCGCGTTCCAGGTAGGCGAGCACCACCTGCCGGGCCGTGCCAGACTCCTCGCCCGCGCCCTGTCCGGTGCCGTCCTGCCTTGGCACCGGGACCAGTTCCAGGTCCCGGCTGTACGCGCGGACCAGCCGCGACAGCTCGTGCGGCACCTGGTCCACGCCGGGAGCCTCGACCCGGCATCCCCGGCCGTCGCCGAGATCGAGCTGCCACGCGCTGCCCGTGCGGCTGATCGCCATTCCGTTCCGCCGCAACCGCAGGCCGGTCGTGTCGTAGTACGTCACCGGCCGCGCCGCGCGGGTCACGACCGCACCGCCCGCTGCGCGAGCCTGCTCAGCAGGACCAGCACCACGGCCAGGGAGAGCGTCACCCACTGCACCGGCTCGCGGAATCCCAGCACGACGAACTGAATCGCCAGCCAGCCGACGAGCACGACGCTCGCGGCGTATCCGAACCAATGCGCCCCCGGATCCCCGCGCCACGCCGCGAACGCGGCCCAGGCGAGCGTGCCGCCGATCGCGATCACGAGCGCCAGCCCGGGCAGCGCCCAGCTGGACAGCCCGAGCGGCACGAGGGCCGACAGCGGCAGCCGGAATCCCGGGGCGCCTGCCATCAGGCAGATTCCGCCGACCAGCGCACTCGCCGCGAATACCGTCTCGTAGGTCGCGAGCACCCGTTGCGCGGCCCGGCCGCGCAACGCGCTCACGGCAGGCTCCTCGGCCGCACGACCGCCACCGGGCAGGTCGAGTGGGCGAGCAGGGCCTGGCTGGTGGAGCCGAGCAGCATCCCGGTGAATCCGCCCCGGCCGCGGCTGCCGACGACGACCAGCTGGGCGTCTTCGCCGTACTCCAGCAGGGTGCGCACCGGCCGCCCGCGCACGATCTCGACGTCGATCCGCAGGTCCGGGAACTTCTCCCGCCACAGCGCCAGCTGGCCCTCGATCCGGCAGCGTTCGCCCGCCTCGATCTCGTCCGGCACGATCTCCATGGCCCGCAGCGACCCGCCCAGGGTCAGTTCGTTCCAGGTGTGCACAACGGTGAGCGGCGTCTTCCGCGCGGCCGCTTCGGCACAGGCGAACCCGAGCGCGTCGTCGCTGTCGGCCGCTCCGTCCAGTCCGACCACGACCGGTCCGGCCGCGGGCGGGACATCGTCCGGCATGCGCCCGCGCACGACCACGACCGGGCACAGCGCGTGCGCCGCCAGCGCCACGGCCGTCGATCCGACCAGCAGGCCGGTGAATCCGCCGAGCCCGCGCGACCCCAGCACCGCGAGCTCTGCGCCCCGGCTTTCCCGCAGCAGCACTGCGACCGGGTTTCCCTCGGCGACGACTCGCTGGACCCGCACCGCGGGCCACTGCCGCCGGACCGCGGCTTCGGCCTCGTCGAGCCAGGTCTCCGCTTGTCCCTGGAACCCGGTGCGCACTCCGGCCACGAACGGACCGGTGATGCCCGGCGACGGGATCAGGTAGACCTGCACCAACCGCAGCGGCGCGCCCCGGTGGTGTGCTTCCCCGGCCGCCCACACGGCGGCGTTGCGCGCCGACTCGGAACCGTCGATCCCGGCCACTACCACGCGTTCGTCAGGTCCGCGCATCGTGCGCTCCTCTCTTGGCCCGCCGCAGCGCGCGCAGCCGCTCGAACCGGCTGCGTTCCTTCCGGTCCTGTTCGGCTATCTCGGTTTCGGTGAGCACGATCGCGTCCGAGCCGGGGAACACCGTCGTGACCCGGTCGTCGGCGAGCCAGCGCACCGTGAACGGCGGGCTGCCGTCCGGCTTTCCGGTCGCGACGATCCGGCCGCGCTGCTCCGGCAGATCGAGCCGGACGCCTTTGACCACCAGCCAGTCACCGGGCTGTGCGTGCATTTCTCCTCCTCGGTCTCACGCTCTCCGCGGCGGGCGAAGCTCTGCTGCCACCACGCCTTCGACGGTCCGCGCGAGAGCCGTTACCAAGCGGCGCTCGGCTTCGTCGGCGAACTCGCCGCGGACGGTCACCGCTCCGCCGGCGACGGACACGTCCCACCGGTCCCGGTGCCCGGCGTAGTCGCTCAGCAGCGCGCGCAGCCGGGACGCGATCGCGTCGTCGCGGCGGACCAGCGACGCCAGCAGGTCGCGGCGGCTCACGATCCCGACCAGCCCGTCGTCGTCGACTACCGGGACACTGCGCAACCGGTCGAGCAGCATCCGCGCGGCGATGTCGCTCCCGTCGGCATCGAGGTCGACGGTCTCGACCGATTTGGTCATCACGGCGTCCACTCGCAGCTCCGGGGCGACCGGCTCGCCGGTCAGCACGCCGGCCAGCGCGTCCGCCTCGGTGAAGATGCCGACGACCCGGTTGCCCTCGTCGACCACTGGCAGCGCCGCGACACAATGCTCGGTGAGCAGCGCGATCGCCTCGCGGACCGGCGTTCCCGGTCCGACCCGGACCACCGGCCGGGTCATGATGTCCCGTGCTCGCACGGCTTTCTCCTCGCTCCTCGTGGGACTGGCGGCTCAGTGCACCACCGCGACCGGGCACGCCGAGTGCGCCAGCAGCCGGTTCCCGGTCGACCCGAGCAGCCCGCCCGCGACCGGGCCGCGGCCGCGGCTGCCGATCACGACCAGCTGCGCGGGCTCGACGGCCATCAGCGCCCGCGCGGCCGAACGCTCCCGCACCGCCAGCGTGCGGACCTCGACCGACGGGTATTTCTCCGCCCAGGCGGCGAGGTGCTCGCGCAGCGCGCGTTCCTCCGTCGCGGGGCGCCCGGGCTCGTCGAACGGCGTCCCGTGCCAAGCGCGCACCGCGACCAGCTCCGCCTTCCTGCTCGCTGCCGCGTCGAAGGCGAATTCGAGAACGCGCTCGTCCCCGTCCACGCCGACCACGACCGCGCCGTCGGGAACCGCTCGCCCGCGCACGACCACCACCGGACAGGACGCGCTCGCCGCGACGCGCAAGGCGACCGAGCCGATCGCCGCGCCGCGCAGCCCGCCGAGCCCGTGCGAACCGAGCACGACCAGCGACACCGACCGGGAGCGTTCGATCAGCAGGTCGGCCGCGAACCCGACGCGGGCGACCACCTGGGTCCGCACTCCCGGCGCCGCGTTCTCGGCCGCCTCCGCGGCCCAGGTCAGCCAGCGGTGCGCGCGGCCGAACAGCTCGTCCGCCTTCTGCTCCGCGACCTTCCCGGAAACGTCGACGGTGTCGCCGATCCCGGCGTGGAACAGCTCCAACTGGCAATCCCGCCGCCTCGCTTCCGCGGCCGCCCAGCGGACCGGGGCCAGGGCCGACTCCGATTCGTCGATCCCGGCGAGCACTACGCCGCCGGGCTTGTTCGCGGTCACCGCTTGCCTCCCGTTCCGCCGCCGGTCCCGGCGGCCCCTTCCACTGTCACGCGGGGGCGCCGGGGCGGGTCAGAGCCCGAAGTCCCTTCCCACGGGGACGAAAGCGGAATGTCGTCACCCGAGGTCCGCCGCGTGGTCCGGCACCTCGTGCAGCAAGCGCCGGTCGGTCCGGGCGTAGCCGGAATCGTGCGGACGGGGCGGCAGTTTCGCCGGCGGAGGCGGGATTTCCCGGTACGGCACGCTGGCCAGGAGGTGGGCGATCATGTTGAGCCTGCCGCGCCGTTTCTCGTCGCCGTCCACGACGTACCACGGACAGTCGGGGGTGTCGGTGTGCACGAACATGTCGTCCTTGGCGCGCGAGTAGTCGTCCCACCTCGACACCGATTCGAGGTCCACTGTGGACAGTTTCCACCGGCGGAGCGGATCCTCGATCCGCGCTCGGAAGCGGCGTTCCTGTTCGTCCCGGCTCACCGAGAACCAGTACTTGCGCAGCAGCAGCCCGTCCTCGACCAGCAGGCGTTCGAGGATCGGGCACTGCCGCAAGAATCGCTGGTACTGCTCAGGAGTGCAGAACCCGAGCACGCGCTCGACGCCCGCGCGGTTGTACCAGCTTCGGTCGAACAGCACGATTTCCCCGGCCGCGGGCAGCTGCGCGACGTACCGCTGGAAGTACCACTGGGTGGACTCCCGGTCAGTGGGCCGGGGCAGCGCGGCGATCCGCACCACGCGCGGGTTCAGGTGCTCGGTGAACCGTTTGATCGTGCTGCCCTTGCCCGCCGCGTCGCGCCCCTCGAACACCACGACGAGGCGGGCTCCTTCGTGGCGCACCCATTCCTGCAGTTTCACCAGTTCGATCTGCAGGCGCGCCAGCTCCGCCTCGTAGACCGCCCGGGGCAGCCGCGCCGTCCCGCGTTTCGCGGCCACTCGCGTCAGGCGACGTCGTCCCAGACGTAGTCGAGGCCATTGCAGACCGCGACCACGCCGGGGACGGCTTCGATCAGCCGGGTGACCGGAGCGATCTCGCTGCGCCGCTCCACCCGGCCGGCGACGGTCACCACTCCGGCGCGCACCATGGCGCGCGCCCGGTCCGGGCCGAGGTGCAGCGTCTCGTACAGGACGCCGGTCACCACGTCGCGCTCGATCTCCGGGTCCGGGCGAGTCAGCGCGCGCAGCACGTCGCGCCGGGCGACGACCCCCGCCGGACGGCCGTCCTCGACGACGAACAACCGGCGCAGCCCGGTCTTGTCCAATTTGGCCGCCGCTTCGGACACGGTCTCGTCCGCGGCGACCGTGACGACCGGACTCGTCATCACCTCGCGCGCGCTCCGCGCCCCGGCTTTCCGCGCGTCCCTCCGGCGCCACCACCGGAACCGGCCGCCCCGCACCATCGGCAGCAAGTCCTTTTCGGACACCACGCCGACGAGCGTCCCGGCGTGGTCGACCACCGCGACCGCGCTGATCCCCTCCCGAGCCAGCATCGCGGCGATTTCTTTCACCGGCGTCTCGGCCCGCGCGCAGACCGGGCGGGCCGTCATCACCTCGGAAACCGGTGTCGTGATCGTCTTCATCGCTCCTCCGCCGTTCTTCCGGCCCGTCCTTGTCTTGTGCTGCCTCGAAAATAGGCATCGAGGCCGCCTCGGCACGCCGGTCCGGGGTCACCGGCGGGAAGGACCAATGTCCTCTCGGCACCGTGCGTCAGGTCCGGGCGAGCTTCTCAGGACTCAGATACGTGAGGCGATCACGCGCGCCTCAGCCGGGAGCAGGGCGGCGCCTTCTCGGCGAGGGATCTCAACGCCCGCGTCGCGCCGCCGAGGACCGGACAACCAGCACCGGGCATCCGGCGTGGTGCAGCAGCGCGTGGCTCGTCGAGCCGAGCACCATGCCCGTGAACCCGCCCCGGCCGCGGCTGCCCAGCACCACGAGCGAGGCCCGGGCGCTCCATTCGAGCAACCGGTCGCGCGGGCGGTCCTGCTCGACGATCTGCTCGACGCGCACGTCCGGGTAGAGCGAGCCGTAGCCGGCCAGTCGTTGCGCCAGCAGGCGATGCTCGGCTTCCCGTGCCTCGAACGGGAAAGCACGGTCGCCGAACAGCCGGGTGCGGTCGGCGTCGAGCCAGGCGTGCACCGCGACCAGCGGCACGCCGTGCACCGCGGCCTCCTCGAAAGCACAGGCAACCGCCGCGTCGCTGAGCGGGCTGCCGTCGACTCCGACGACGACCGGGCCGTCCGGGCGGACCGAGCCGCGAACCACCACGACCGGACAGTGCGCGTGCGCGGCAAGGTCGATGTCCGGCGAGCCCGCGAGAAGCCCGGACAGGGTTCCGGTCGGTGCGCCGAGCACCAGCAGCTGCGCCTTCTCCGAGGCTTCCCGCAGCGCCGCCTCAGGCCCCGCCGGGCTCGTCTCGAACGCGATCCGGACCCCCGGTTCAACCGCCGCGAGGTCCTCCCGGACGGTGCGCAGCAGATCCTCCGCGACGGCTTCCTTCGCCTCCAGCCAGTCCACCGGCGGATACCGGCCGCCGGCGAAGCTGCCGTCCGCGAACCCGAAAGCCGTGAGCACGGTCAGCGAAACGTGCCGCAAGACCGCCTCGCGCGCCGCCCACCGGACAGCCGCCGCGGCGGACTCGCTCCCGTCGACGCCGACCAGAACCGGGTCGGTGTTCATCACCGCTCCCGCCACTTCGGTCCGAGGACTTCAGCCACGCCGCGGCGCAGGCTCGACGGCGCTACCCGGGTCGTGCGTCCCAGCCGCAGCAGCGCCTGCGGGAAACCCGCGAGCTGGTAGTCCTCGCACAGCGCCGAACGCACTTCCGGCACACGCAACGGCTGGGTCAGCACCGCGCCGGCGAGACCGAGGGTCACCCCTTCGAGCCAGCAGCGCTCCAGCGCGTACCCGGCGCGGATGTGGTCGATGCGCGCGTCGTCGGCGGTCGTGAACAGCAGCAGAGTCTCGGCCTCGAGCCGTTCCCGCAGCACGACCGGGTCCGGCACGACCGTCGCCCGCCGCACCAGCCCGGCCCACGGGAGTTCGCCGGGCGGCAGCGCGGAGAACCGGATTCCCGCCCCGTGCCGGTGCGCGGTCTCGTCCCGGATCGTCCAGAGCGCGAGTTCGCGTTGGTAGGCGCCGTCGTGCTGAAGCGCATGCGCCGCATGTTCGAAGAGCTTCGCCAGCCGCTCCATCGCGCCCAGTCGCGTCGCCGTTACCCCGGTCGTCACGGCGGCCGCGGCGACCCGCGCGGTCTGCTGCGCGCTGACCGGCAGTCCGGTGAACGCCCCGCGGTGGCTGCGCCGCACCATGATCGCCCCGTACCGCTGCAGTTCCTGATCCGTCGGCGGCAACGGCTCCGCCGACTCGACCCGCGCGACGAGGTCGGGCTGCTCCGGGTCCGGCAGCACGGCGACTTCCGCCCGCCTGCCGAGCACCCGCACGGCCAGCTCGAGGTTCGCCAGCGCGGTCCCGCAGGACATCGCCAGGTCGCGGCGGAGGGGATCGTGCTGCGGGAGTGCGACGTCGGTGCGCTCCCGCAGCAGAACCGCGCCGTCGACGAGTTCGACCCGCCAGGGCTGCGTGTTGTGCACCGAGGGGGCGCGCAGCACCGAGCGGCCCAGCACCTCCGCTTCGGCGAGCGTCCACTCGCCGGACCGGCAGCCGGTCGCGGCGGCTGTCTTCTCCATGGCGGTCACTCCTGTCGTAGCGGACCACCTGAGCCAACCCCGTCCGGCCCGCTCCGCGCTCCGGCCGCAAGCCATCGGGTCAAGGGACCAAGGTCCCCGGCTGGGCTGCCCGGGCCCAACGGCACCTCCGGGAGGACCAAGCACCCTTTCCGGCCCGCCCGCGCGGCCACGAGGGTGGGCGGCATGACCGAAACCCAACCGTGGGCCGGAGCGCGGGAGACGCACAGCGGCGCGGTGTTCTTCGCCGGAGACCGGGCGTGGAAACTCAAGAAACCCGTCGACCTCGGCTTCCTCGATTTCACCGATCCGGGGGTGCGCGAGCGGGTGTGCCGCCGCGAGGTCGAGCTCAACCGCAGGCTCGCGCCCGACGTCTACCTCGGGGTCGCCGCCGTGACCGGCCCGGACGGCGCGGTCTGCGACCATCTCGTGGCGATGCGCCGGATGCCGGACGACCGGAGGCTCTCCGAGCTGGTGCGGCGCGGCGAACCGCTCAGACCGGTCATCCGCTCGCTCGCCCGGCTGCTCGCGGCCTTCCACGCGGGCGCGCACCGCGGCCTCGAGATCGACGCCGACGGCACGCGCGACGCGGTGCGCCTCCGCTGGCACGCGAGCTTCGACCAGGTGCGGCCGTTCCACGGGGTCGTGCTCGACGCGGCGACCGCCAAGGAAATCGAGAGCCGCACCGACGTGTTCCTCGCCGGGCGCGCTCCGCTCTTCGCCCGCCGCATCGCCGAGCGCCGGGTCGTCGACGGCCACGGCGACCTGATCGCCGACGACATCTTCTGCCTCGAAGACGGCCCGCGTGTGCTCGACTGCCTGGAATTCGACGACCATCTCCGGTACGTCGACGGACTGGACGACGTCGCGTTCCTCGCGATGGACCTCGAACGGCTCGGCGCTCCCGCACTCGCTGCCGAACTGCTCGCCGCGTACGCCGAATTCTCCGGGGACAACGCTCCGCCGGCACTGCGGCACCACTATCTCGCCTACCGCGCGTTCGTGCGGGTGAAGGTCGCCTGTCTCCGGCACTCGCAAGGGGATCCGGCGGCCGCGGAGCTCGCTCGCGCGTACGCGGAAACGACGCTTCGCCATCTCCGCGCGGGCGAGGTCAGAACGGTGCTGGTCGGCGGTCTGCCCGGTTCGGGAAAGTCCACTGTGGCCGCCCGCATCGCCGACGCGCTCGGCGCGACCCTGCTGCAGAGCGACCGGATCCGCAAGGAAATCGCCGGAATCGACCCGGAACGCCACGCGCCGGCGGACTACCGGCACGGGATTTACACGCCTCAGTGGACCGCGCTGACCTACTCCGAACTCGCCCGGCGCACAGCCGCGTTGCTCGGGCTCGGCGAGAGCGTCGTTCTCGACGCGTCATGGACCTCCGCGCACGAAAGAGAAGCCATCGCCGCCGTCGCGGGACAGTCCGGCAGCAGACTGTGCGCGCTGCGCTGCACCGCGCCGGATGCCCTGCGCGAGCGCAGGTTGACGACCCGGACCGGATCGCTGTCCGACGCCGGGCCCGCCGTCTCCCGCGAAATGGCGGAAGACGCCGCGCCGTGGCCCTCGGCGTTCCCGCTCGACACGACCAGAACACCGGCCGACACGGTGGAAACCGCCCTCGCACATCTCGCGCAGTGCTCGTGACCGGATGACGAACGTCCCCCGCCCTGCCCGCCAACGTCCCTGCCGCACCTCCGGCGAGCGCGGGCACGGTGGGCGGGAACGCAAGGGAGGAGACAGCATGGCACGCACCGAGGTCGTCGTTCTGGGCAGCGGTTTCGCCGGGCTGGAAACAGCGTTCCGGCTCCGCGCCCGGGCGAGCGAGGACGACGTGGGCGTCACCGTGGTGTCCGAACGCGACGATTTCCTGTTCCGCCCCGGAACGGTCCGGCTGCCGTTCGGAGCCGCCGAAGAACCGCTGCACGTTCCGCTGCACCGCGCGTTCCGGCGGCGCGGCATCGCCACGGTGATCGCGACCGCCGAAGGGATCGACCTCGACCGCGGGCAGGTGCACACCTCCCGCGGGCCGATGGCCTACGACCGGCTCGTCGTCGCCACCGGAGCGGCGAGCAGGCCGGAGGAGATCCCCGGGGTCGCCGAACACGCGCACTCGATCGCGACTCCGGGCGCGCTGCACCGGCTCGGCGAGGATCTGCGCTGGATGGCCCAGAACGCCCGGCACGGCCGAGCACAGCGAGTGCTTTTCGCGCTGCCGCCGGGCAATCACTGCGCGGCACCGCTGTACGAGCTCGCGCTGATGCTCGACACCTGGCTGCGCCGCAAGCAAATCCGCGACAACGTGGAGATCGCCTTCGACACCTGCGAAGAGACCTACGTCCAGGCCTTCGGCCCCAAGCTGCACGCACTTGTGTCCCGGCAGTTCGAAGCGCGCGGCATCGACAGCCGCACCGCGTCGACGCTCGCCGAGGCGGCCGAGCGCAGCGCCGTGTTCGCCGACGGCTCCGTCCGGGAATTCGACGTGCTCGTCGCGTTCCCTCCGCAGGTTGCTTCCGTCGGCTACGCCGGACTGCCTGCCGACGACCGAGGGTTCCTGAGGTGCGACCCGGACACTCGCGCGGTGACTGGGCGCCCGGAGGTCTACGCGCCCGGCGACGCTGGGGACTTTCCGCTGAAGCTGGGACATCTCGCCCTGCTGCAGGCCGACGCGGTCGCCGCGGCGATTATCGCCCATCGGACCGGGGCGCAGCTGTCCGCCCGGCGCGTCCCGGTCGTGCGGCACGTGCTGGACATGCTCGACGACGCCGCCTTCGCCCAGATTCCGCTCTCCCCCGGCGGCGATCCCGCGCACGTCGACGAGGCGTCGGCCCGGTACTGGGCCAGCACCAGCGTCCTCTGGCGCGCCGGCGCACGGCTCGCCGAGACCGCGCTTTCCGCCCGGTTCCGGCTCGGCCTTCCCCTCCACGCCGGACGAGCCGCTTTCCGCCACGGTCCCGAAATCACTCACCGGAACACCGACACCCTGATGGAGAAACCATGACCGTTCGAGTCGGCATCAACGGATTCGGCCGTATCGGCCGCGATTTCCTGCGCCGTGTCCTGGAACGGCCGGACAGCCCGGTCGAAGTGGTCGCGGTCAACGACGTCACCACCCCGGACGCTCTCGCCCACCTGCTCGCGCACGACTCCACCTACGGTCCGCTGCGGCTGCCGGTGCGGGTGATCGGCGACGCGATCGAGGTCGGCGACCGGACCGTGCAGGTGACGTCCGAGACCGAACCGGCGAAGCTGCCGTGGCACGAGTTCGGCGTGTCGGTCGTGATCGAATCGACCGGCCGCTTCCGCACCCGCGAGGCGGCCGCCGGGCACCTCGCGGCGGGCGCGCGGAAGGTGATCGTTTCCGCGCCGGGCAAGGGACTCGACGCGACGCTGGTGCTCGGCGTCAACGACGGCGACTACGACCCGGCCCGCCACGACGTGGTCTCCAACGCCTCGTGCACCACGAACTGCGCCGCGCCGATGGTCAAGGTGCTGCACGAAGCGTTCGGCATCCGGCGCGGGCTGCTCACCACGATCCACAGCTACACCGGGGACCAGGCCCTGCTCGACCGCCCGCACCGGGACCCGCGGCGGGCCCGGTCGGCCGCGGTGAACCTGATCCCGACGAGCACCGGAGCCGCACGGGCGATCGGCGAGGTCCTCCCGGCGCTGGCGGGCAAGCTCGACGGGGTCGCGATCCGGGTCCCGGTCGAGGACGGTTCGCTCACCGACCTGACCGTGGAACTCGAGCGGGACGTCACCGCGGACGAGCTCAACCGCGCGTTCGCCCAGGCCGCCGACGGGCCGCTCAAGGGAATCCTCCGCTACTCCGAAGCACCTCTGGTGTCGCGCGACATCATCGGCGACCCCGCGTCGTGCATCTTCGACGCCGGCCTGACCAAGGCCGAGGGCCATCTGGTCAAGGTCTTCGGCTGGTACGACAACGAATGGGGCTACGCGGCCCGAACCGTCGAACTCGCCGAAACCATCGGGCGAGCCCTCAGCTGAGGCTGAAACCGGCGGCGGCATGGGCGCGGTTTGAGGTGGGGTCAGAGGTACGTGAGGGGAACCCTGAGGGAATCAGATTTCCTCAGGGTTCCCCTCACGTACCTCAAGGAGCAGTCAGGTGGCGGGCGCACCACGCAACGCCCCCGCGCTGGCATCGCCGTCTCACCGCCGGGCGGCGGCCTCGTGCCGGCCCCCCGCGTACTGCAGCCGGTTGCGCACGCCCACCACTCCGGGCAGCACCTCGGTCAGCAGCTCGGCACGCTGCACCTCGCCGGGGCTGTCGACGGTCCCGGTCAAGGTGACCACGCCGTCGTCGACTCGCACCGACGTCGTCGCGGGGTCCGCCCACAGCGCCTCGCGCAGCACCCGGCGTTCGACCGCCTCCTTGATTTCCGCGTCCGGCCGGAGAAACACCGCGAGCACGTCCCGGCGGGCGAGCACTCCGGTGAGCGATCCGGAACCGTCGACGACGAACAACCGGCGCAGGTTCGCCTCGACCATCCACCGTGCCGCGTCGGCCAGCGGTTCGTCCTGCCGGACGACGCGCACCGGGGTGCGCATCACATCGAGGGCCCGCCGGCCCCGCGCTCGCGCCCAGCGGCGACGGCGGCGAGGAGAGGCGAAAAAGCCGGGCGGGGGTCCTTCGGCCCGGCTGTCGTACCGGGCGAGCAGTTCCTGCTCCGAAACCACCCCGACCGGCCGCCCCGGCCCGTCGGTCACCGGCACCGCCGAAATGCGGTTGGCGGCGAGAAGATCGACCAGTTCCTTGAACGGCGTGTCCGGCGCGGCAGTCACCACCGGCCAGTTCATCACCTCCGAGACCAGCAGTCCGGTCATCACAGCACCTCCGAGTTTTCGTTGCACCGTATGCTTTCCCTCGCCGGGCGGCCGGAGTCCGCGGTCCCCGGGAGCCGGGCCGTTCTCCCCTTCCCCGCCGGTCTCGCGGGGGTGTTGCCTGGGAGCCCGACCAGGAGGAGGAGCCCATGCGAGCACACCGGAAGTTTTCCGATCTCTCCCCCGCGCAGCGGCGCACGGTCCTGGCCGCCGCCGCGGTGCAAGTGCTGCTGGCCGCGGCCGCCTGGTGGGATCTCGCGAAACGGCCCGAGGACCGGGTCAACGGCCCGAAATCCGCCTGGGCGGTCGCGATCGCGGTCAACTTCGCGGGTCCGCTGGCGTATTTCCGCTGGGGCCGGGCGGTTCCTCGCCGGAACCGGCGACGATGACCGGGCACAGCGCGTAGGACATCACCGCCTGGCTTGTGGACCCGAGCAGCAGTCCGCCGAACCCGCCGCGCCCGCGGCTGCCCACGACGAGCAGCTGCGCCCGGTCCGCCAGGTCCAGCAACTGCTCGGCAGGACGGCCGCGCACCACCAGCTGCCGCACATCGACACCGGGATATTTCTCCGCCCACCCGGCGACCCGCTCGGCGAGCACCACGTGCGCCTCCTGCTCGATCCCGCTGTCGGCGTTCCAGCGGTTCTCCCGGAAGATCGCCGACAGCAGCCGGTCGTCCCAGCAGTGCACCGCGGTCAGCGGAGCGTTCCGCCACGCGGCTTCCTCGAACGCCGTCCCCAGCGCCAGTTCGCTCGACGGCGAACCGTCGACTCCCACGACGACCGGTCCGGTCGCCGGCGGCTCTTCGTCGCCCGCGTGCGGCCGAACGAGCGCCACCGGGCAGTCCGCGTGCGCGGCGAGAGAGATCGACACCGAGCCGAGCAGGATCCGGACCAGCGGACGCAGTCCGGGGGTCCCGAGCACCAGCAGCACCGCCCCGTGGGACTGCGCGGCGAGGCACTTCCCGACGATTCCGCGCAGCAGCACCAGATCCGGAGTCAGTCCGGGAACCGCTTCCTGGGCGGCGTCGCGGGCGGTGCGCAGGATCCGGTGCCCGCGCGCGGTGAGCACCTTGCCGAAGTTCTCCACTGTCGGCAATGGACGGGGGAAGTCGAGAGCCAGCTCGTCGAGGACGTGCACGAGGCGCAGCGGAACCCCGCGTCCCGCCGCGGCACGCGCCGCCCACCCGACCGCGTGCAGGGAAGCCAGCGAGCCGTCGACTGCGGCGACGAGTGCGGGTTCGGTCATCGGTTCCGCCTTTCCTTGTCCAGCCGGGTTTTCCCTCCGGACGGTAGGCGCGGACGGCACCGGGCGGCAGCGGCGTCGGTCCCCTCGTGCGTGGACCTTCGGCCCCTCCTCGGCGGTCCGCGCCCAACGGCCTGTCCGACGAGGACTTTCGGCTCCAGAGCCGCATTGGCCCGGCGGATCAGACTCGGGCCAGAGACGAATGGAGGTCCCCATGTCCGTCAAATCCCAGCACAGCACACCCCCGGCGAGCCGGACTCCGGCCGGTCGCAACGAGACGGTCGCGCAGCCGCCCTGGGCGAGCTACGGGGCCCGGTCGCTCGCGGTCCTGCGGATCGCCGCCGGATTCCTGTTCCTGTGGCCCTTCGCCGACAAACTGCTCGGCCTGGGCTACTCCACGCCCGCCGCCGGAGCCTGGATCCACGGCGGCTCGCCCACCAACGGCTTCCTGAGCAAGGTCGACGTCGGCCCGTTCGCGTCGATGTTCCACGCGTGGGCCGGAACGTGGTGGGCCGACTGGCTGTTCATGCTGAGCCTGCTCGGCATCGGGCTGGCGCTGGCCGCCGGGGCCGGACTGCGGATCGCCGCGGTCTCCGGGACCCTGCTGATGCTGCTTATGTGGGCCGCGGAATGGCCGCCCGCCCGCAGCACCGGCGCGGGAGCGGCCACGCATTCGGCCAACCCGTTCCTCGACTACCACCTCGTCTACGCGCTCGTCCTGATGGCGCTCGCCGCCGCCTGCGCCGGCGACACGTGGGGAATCGGCCGCCGCTGGGCCGCCTTCGTCGGCGACCGGACCTGGCTGCGCTGAACCGTCCACGGGCGTCCGCCGTGCCGGCGGACGCCCGCAGTCCTGTGAAGGAGGAACTGTGAAGGCACTCGTGTACGACGGCCCCGGTCGCCGGTCCTGGACCGACCGCCCGGACCCGGAAATCCTCGCGCCGACCGACGCGATCGTCCGGATCGACGCCGTCACCGTCTGCGGCACCGACCTGCACATCCTGAAAGGCGACGTCCCCGAGGTCGAACGCGGCCGGATCCTCGGCCACGAAGCGGTCGGCACCGTCGTGCGCACCGGCGACGCGGTCGCCTCGGTCAAGCCGGGCGACCGCGTGCTCGTGTGCTGCATCAGCGCCTGCTGCCGCTGCGAATACTGCCGCCGCGGCAGCTACGGCCAGTGCCTCGGCGGAGGCGGCTGGATCCTCGGCCACCTCGTCGACGGCGTACAGGCGGAATTCGCCCGGGTCCCGTTCGCCGACACCTCCGTCTACCTGCTGCCGCCGTCGGTGAGCGACGAAGCGGCCTTGTTGCTGGCCGACATCCTCCCCACCTCCTACGAGGTAGGAGTCCTCAATGGACAGGTCCGCCCCGGCGACGTCGTGGCGATCGTCGGAGCGGGCCCGATCGGCCTCGCTGCGATCACCGGGGCCCGGCTCTACAGCCCGTCGTCGGTCATCGTGATCGACAAGGAACCCGCCCGGCTCGCGGCGGCCAAAGCGGCTGGTGCCGACGTGACGGTCCAGCCCTCGGAAGCGGAGGCCGCGGTACGCGAAGCAGGCGGCGGGCTCGGTGCGGACGTGGCCCTCGAAGCCGTCGGCGTCCCGGAGACGTTCGAACTGTGCGCCGAGCTCGTCCGCCCCGGCGGCCGGGTCGCGAACATCGGCGTGCACGGCAAACCGGCCACGCTGCACCTCGAACGGCTCTGGATCCGCAACGTCACCATCACCACCGGCTTGGTCGACACCTCCAGCACGCCGATGCTGCTGCGGATGCTCGCCGCCGGACACCTCGACGTCAGCCGGATGGTCACGCACCGGTTCGGGTTGCAGGAGATGGACGAGGCGTATGACGTCTTCGCGCATCCGCAGGACAGCGGTGCGCTGAAGGTCGCTTTGTTCCGCGAGTGAGCTGCGCCCCGGCGAACGTTCGTGAGGGGGCCCTGAGGAAATCTGATTCCCTCAGGGGCCCCCTCACGCACCTCGAATACCAGCCAGATGGCGATCAATCGGGCATTTCGGTGCCGCTGGCGTCTCGTGTGGACAGTCAGCGGGCGGAATCGGCACAGCAACTTCCTGGCATTGACTCTGGTTCCGGCAGATCTGCCTTCATCGCTGGGCGCAGGCCACGAGGGGCGCCCTTCGCGAACGAGCCCGGCCGCCGGAACGCAACCAATGTGGCATTGGGTGCGTGCGACGCACCCAATGCCACATTCGGGTCTTCTCAACAGCTGTGGCATGCGGCGGCGTTACCGCGATGCGCAGTACCGGCCGGGCCGGGTGGCTCTCCGCACCCGCCGAAGCACGTGAGGGCCTCCTGACGGAATCTGATTCCATGCCAGGGACTTAAGGCGGCCCTGCTCGTGCGTGGGGAGTGCGTCCGCCCGGGTCGGGAAGGCCGGGCTGGCTGCCGGTCAGGCGGGCGGAAGCGCGGTGGGCGGTCTGTGAGGGACCCCTTGAGGGAATCTGACCTGGATCCACCGGTGTGATTGGTG
>NZ_SDLT01000066.1:565-24907 GCF_004522235.1 Amycolatopsis nivea | reverse complement strand
TTCGGTGCATCGTGCGCACCCAATGTGGCGTTCGGTGCATCCCACGCACCCAATGCCACATTGGGGCGGTTTCGGCTGGGGCAGTCCGGACGCGAGCGAGCAGGGCAAGGCAGGGTCGGGCAAGGCGGGCAAGGCAAGGCGGGGCAGGGTCAGGGGGGAGGGCGAGGCGGAGCGGAGGCAGCGCGACGTTGGCGCGCCACCACAGCATGAGCGCACCAGCACAACATCAGCGGAGACAATGCGCCGTGAGCGCGGTCAGAGGTTGCGCAGCCCCTGCAGCACCCGCTCCATGAACTCCCTCGACGAACGGTCGCCCAGCACCAGGTCGGTCTGGTGCAGCATGACCAGCCCGATGTCCGCCATGTCCCCCACCAGGACCTTCACCACGCCGAGCGGCAGGTGCAGGTGCGCGGCGATCTCCGCGACCGACCGGGTGTCCAGGCACAGATCGCAGATCCGCCGGTGCTCGATCGAGCGCACTCCGCGGTAGCGGCGGCCCTCGTCACTGGTGGAGACCAGAGCCTCCAGCGCCAGGTTGTGGTCTGAGTGAGTACGGCCGCGGGTCCGCGCGTACGGCCGCACCCGCGACTTCGTCGGTTGTACGGGCGGCTCGGGCTGCGCGGGCTCCTCTTCGGACCAGAACCGGTCCAATTCGGACACTCCGGAAGCCGGGCCGGGGTCGGAGTACCGCTCCTCCGCCGGGGGCTCTTCGGCCAGCGCGTGCCTGCTGCGGGTGGCCTGTTCGACGTGCTGGCGCTGGTACGCCGAGCCTTCCGGGACCACGCGGTCGTCCGGGCCGGGCGAACCGGCGTACTCGTCGAACGAGTACGGGTCGTGCGCCGCGGGACGGCTCGGCGGGGGCGGCGGTTCCTCCCAGCGCTGCTGCTGGGGCTCTTCCCACCGGTGGTTCGGCCGCGGCTCTTCCCAGTAACCGGATTCGCCGTCCTCGACCCATTCGTAGCCGTCGTCCCAGCTCTCCTCCTGCACCGGAGCCGGTACCGGAGCGGGCGGCGGGGCCACCGCCTGCTGCACCGGGCGCGGCGCGACCGGCGCGGGAGCCGGGCGAGGCGCGGGCTCCGGACGCCGGGCAGGCGGCTGGGCGTGCCGCGAAGCAGGCGGCGGAGGCGTGGCCCGAGGCTGCCGATGCGGCAGCCGGAGGCTCAGCGAACTCATGTCGTACCGGCTCGGCGAGTCGAACGACTCCCGTTCCGTGCCTTTGTGGAGGGCGTCCCAGGCGCCCGTGTCCTGGTCTCCGAAACCCGAGATCTTCATCGGCTACCCCAGCACCCCGCCGCCCTGCAGCTGCGCGCGCAGTTCCGGCGTGATCTGCTCGCCGACCCGCTCGACCAGCAGGGTCATCTCGTACGCGACTGTCCCGATGTCACACGTCGGCGCGGCCAGCACGGCCAGGCAGGACCCGTCCGAGACCGACATCAGGAACAGGTACCCGCGTTCCATCTCGACCACGGTCTGGTTCACGCCGCCCGCCTCGAAGCACCGCGCCGCGCCCTGGGTCAGGCTGATCAGCCCGGACGCCACCGCCGAGAGCTGCTCGGCGCGTTCCTGTGGCAAGCCCTCCGAAGGCGCGAGCATCAGTCCGTCCGCCGACACCAGCACCGCGTGCGCCGCACCCGGGACCCGGCGCACGAAATCCGAGATCAGCCAGCTGAACGTGCCCTGGTCCGCTGGCCGGTCGGAATCGGTCACTGCCCCTCCAAGCTCCTCGAACGCTGCCGGACGCCCGTTCGCCGCCCTCGGGCCATCCTCGCCCGGCCGCGGTGAAGTCGTCGTTCCAGCGTATTCACGCACCCGGTCGTGTCGAGCGTGTGCCCGGGCACGGTACGTGTCTGCCGGATGTAACGCCGCGCGAACGCATGCACAACCACGCATTCGCGGGTCACTCGGTGGTGGCGGCGGCCACCGTGCGCAGCGGGATGTCCGTGCAGGTCACCGCCGGTCCGACGCCCCGATCAGGGGCGGCCGGCCTCGGCCGCGAGCGGGACAGGACTACTCAGCTGCCCCGCTCGGAGGCACCACTCCCCGAAGCGGGTGAAGCCCGTGGAGTTCACTCCAACGGCCGCACCCGAGCCGGGGTGTAACGGGAATCTGGGAGTCGGCGCAAGCCTCCTTCGCAGACGGCGGCGGGGACCGCGAACGGGACTAGCCCGCCCGTAAAGCCGTGTCGTGCGCGATCGCGTGCTGCACGACCGAGATCAGCACCTGCTTCGCCGAGTCCCGCTCGCGCGCGTCGCACGCCATGATCGGGACCGACGGCGAGATGGTGAGCGCGTGCCGCACGTCCTCGATCTGGTGGTGCAGCAGCCGGTCGAAGCAGTTGATCGCCACGACGTAGGGCAGCTTCCGGTTCTCGAAGAAGTCGATCGACGGGAACGCGTCCGCGAGCCTGCGCGTGTCCACCAGCACGACCGCGCCGATCGCGCCGACGGCGAGGTCGTCCCACATGAACCAGAACCGGTGCTGGCCCGGCGTGCCGAACACGTACAGCACCAGGTCGGAGTCGAGCGAGATCCGGCCGAAGTCCATGGCCACCGTGGTGGTCGACTTGTTCGGCGTGGCCGACACGTCGTCGTGGCCCACGCTGGCCTCGGTCATCATGGCCTCGGTGGTCAGCGGGTCGATCTCGGAGATCGCCCCGACCAGAGTCGTCTTGCCCGAACCGAACCCACCCGCGACCACGATCTTGGCCGACGAGGTCGGACCCGTCTGCGGTGTGTTCGCGTCGGAGTCAAATTCTCCGAAGCCCACTGAGCACCCTTTCCATGAACTCGATACTGGGGCGGTCGCCCGAATTCGTGCTGCTGCTCGTGTGCACGAGCACCAGGCCGAGGCCCGCCACGTCACCAATCAGCACCCGCACCACGCCGAGCGGAAGCCGCAGGAGCGCGGCCACCTCGGCGACCGACCGGGTGTCGAGGCACAGGTCGCAGATCGACCGGTGCTCCGGCACGCGGACGCGGTCGAGCACCCTGCCCTGTTCGCTCGTCGACACCAACGCCTCGATCGCGAGGTCGTAGGTCGGCTTCGTGCGTCCGCGGGTGCGGAAGTAAGGCCGGACCAGCCCGGAGGTCTCCACCTCGGCGGGCTCGTCCACGTATTCGCCCGCCGCTTGCATCGGCAGCGCGGCGGCCAATCCGTTCGACGGGAAGCTCGAGGGTCCCGGCGACCCGTCGCGTTCGGCGCTGAACGCGGCGAACTCGGCCGAGTCGTACAGCGGTCCGCTCGCCCCGCCGAACAGCTCCGAACCGGGGCCGCCGAGCAGCCGCTCGCGGTACCCGGGCACCGCGGTGATGCCCGGCTGCTGCCCGGCGTTGGAATCGGTCAGCCAGTTCGGCGGTTCGCGCACCGGCTCGGAATCCGCGGCTTGGACGTCCCTCGAACGCCATTCGCGGTCGACCCGGTCCCGGAAGGACTTCCAGTCCTCCCGGCTCTGGTCCCGATCGCCCCAGCCCCCGGTGTGCTCGTCACCGAGCCGGCCATCGCCGCGCAAGCGCCCGTCGTCCACGGTTTACTCCTGTAGTCCTAGGTCCGCCTAGCGACGGACCGCAGCGCCCTGCAGTTGTGCCCGCATCTCCGGTGTCAGCTGCTGGCCGACCCGTTCGACCAGCAGAGTCATCTCGTACACCACCAAGCCGATGTCGCTTTCCGGCGAACCCAGCACCGCGAGGCACGAGCCGTCGGACACCGACATCAGGAAGAGAAATCCGTTCGCCATCTCGACCACGGTCTGCGCGACCGGGCCGCCCTCGAACACCTTCGCCGCACCGCGCGCGAGGCTGGTCAGCCCCGAGGCGACGGCCGCCAGCTGGTCCGCCCGGTCCTTCGGCAGCCCGCGCGAAGACGCGAGCAGCAGACCGTCGGCCGAGACGACCACCGCGTGCGCCGCACCGGGCACCCGGTGGACGAAGTCCGTGATCAGCCACGCGAAGCTGCTCGCCGCGCTGCCGCCGGCCTGCCTGCCGTTCGGCTGCACCGAGCCGCCTCCCGGCTGCACTCCCGCCCGTGTCACTCTCGCTCCTCACTGCTGTCGCTCACATACCCGGCCCCGGTGACGCGAACCCCGTCGTCGTCGAGCCGGGCGTCCGGCGGCCGCTCCTTCAGTGCGTGCCTTCCGGACTTGTACCCACGCTGGAAGCTTGCCATCCGGCTGCGGGCAGCCGTCGCCGAGCGGGTGATCGCACCCGTTCCGGGCATTCCGGTGGTCGCGTCCGTGAACGAGTTCTGCTGCGCCGGTTCCGGCGCGTTGCCGATCGAGCCGGGGACCAGGTACGCGTTGGGCACGCGTTTGGGCAGCCCGGCGGGCGTGATCTCCTCGTTCTTGGATTCGAGCAGCGACTGCGCCGCCTGCCATCCCTCGTCGGAGACGCTGTGCCAGCTGTCGTCCTCCGGCTCGTCGGAACCGGGGTAGAGCGGCGTCGACTCGAGCGGTTCGCTCGCCTGCTGCCGCACCGGCTCGGCCGGAGTCTCGTCCCGCTCCCGCGGCTCGGCGGCGGGAGCCTCGGCGGCTTCCGGCTCCGGCTCCGACGCGGCGGACTGCGCCGTTCCGGTGCCGGGCTCGCTGTCCTCGCCCTCGCTGAACCAGCGCGACAGCACCGACTGGTAGATCGGCAGCCGCCGGGTCGGCACGTCGTCCTCGAGCGCGGCGGAACCGTCCGGCTCGGCGGGCGGCTGCTCCTTCGGCGCTTCCGGAGCGACGTACTTCGGCTCCCGCTTCGGCAGCACCAGCGGCGGGAATTCGGTCTGCGCCAGGCTCGCGCCCTCGCCGTACGACTCGCGAGTGAGCGGCGCGAGGTCTTCCGCGGTCGGCCACGCCGGGGCTTCCGAGGCGGGCGTCGCCGGGCTGAGGAACGGACCGGCCGCGCGGTTGCCCGCGACGAGGTCGTCGAGGCTGATCGGCTGGTCGAGCGGGACCAGTCCGCCGTTGTCGGACGCCGCGCCGGAGCCGGTCGAGCCCATCGCCTCGGTCAGCTCCGCGGCCGCGGGCGGCGGCGAGAGCGGAAGCGGGTTCGACGGTTCCGGCTCGCGGTTCAGCGGCGGAAGGCTCGGGTGCGAGACCTCGTTGCGGTTCGGCGGCGGCGGGGTGTTCCGCAACGCCGGCGGAACCGTCCGGACCTGGGTGAGCAGCTCGACCGGGACCACGACGCGGGCGATCACGCCGCCCTCGATGTCCTCGTTCTCGCGCAGCCGCACCTCGATGCCGTGCCGCTGGGCCAGCCGCGCGACCACGTACAGACCCATCCGCCTTGTCACCGACACGTCCAGGTCCGGCGGGTCGGCGAGGCGCTCGTTGACCTCGGCGAGGCGCTCCTCGCTCATCCCGACGCCGTGGTCGGTGACCTGGATCGCCAGCGCCTTCTTGCGCGTGATGACCGCGCGGACGGTGATCTTGGTTTCCGGTTCGGAGAAGTAGGTCGCGTTGTCGAGCAGTTCCGCGAGCACGTGCACGAGGTCGTGGATCGCGAGGCCCTGCACCGCGACCTCGGGCACGATCCCGATCTCGATGCGGGCGTACTGCTCGATCTCCGACACGGCCGCGCCAATCACGTCGGCCGCCGGCACCGGCTTGGGCACCGACTTCGCGAGGCCCGCGCCCGAAAGCACCAGCAGCGATTCGCCGTTCCGGCGCAACCGGGTCGCCAGGTGGTCGAGCTCGAACAGGCTCGCGAGATGGTCCGGGTCCTGCTCGTCGGCCTCGAGCCGGTCGATGACGCCGAGCTGGCGTTCCACCAGCCGCTGCGACCGCCGGGAGAGGTTCACGAAGATGCCGTTGACGTTCTCGCGCAGCAGCGCCTGTTCGGCGGCCATCTTGACCGCCTGCTCGTGGACCACGTCGAACGAGCGCGCCACTTCGCCGATCTCGTCGCGGGTGAGGACCGGGACCGGGTCGACCGCCTTCTTCGAGGCGTTGACCGGGTCCGGGTCGTCCAGGATCGCCTGCACGGTTTCCGGCAGCCGGGTGTAGGCGACGTCCAGCGCGGTCTTCCGCAGCACCCGCAGCGGGCGCAGCATCAGCCGGGCGATGACGAGCATCAGCATCAGCGCGGCGACCAGCGCGGCGAGGACGATGACCCCGCCGACCCACGCCGAACGCACCGCGTTGCTGGCCAGTTCGTCGGCCTGGGCGCGCAGCTGGGTCAGCAGGTTGACCTCGACCGCGCGCAGTTTGTCGGCGGCGACGGTGGAGTCCTGGCCGAGCTTGGTGCCGTCGAGGTTGAGCGGCTGGCTCTGCTGGGCGAAGGAGAACGCCTGTGTCTGCAAACGCCGACGCTCGTCGACCTCGGGTCCGGAGTAGGTGTCGTTGTAGAGCTGGACCTGGTCGCCAGTGGCGTTGGCGAGGAACGCGGTGATCGACGCGTCGCCGCTGGCCTCGGCGGCCCGGGTCTCGTCGATCAGGTTGCCGGGGAAGCCGTCGCGGAACGCGGCGATCTGCAGCGCGGAATCGCCGCGGAGGATGAACTCCTTCGCCTCGCTGATCGACTGCGTGCTCGTGCCGAGGCGGAGCAGGTCGCGGTTGGTGGTCGCGGTGGAGACCTCGCGGCCGAGCTGGATCAGCGAGTCGAGCACCGAAGAGTAGGTGTCGAGCACCGCGCGGTCGGAGTAGGCCGAGGTGGTCATCGCCGCGCGCAGCGGGCGCAGCGCGTCGAGGCGCTGGAGGCCGTGCGCGTAGCGGTCGCTGGCCGCCTGGTCGTCGTTGTCGAGGTTGACCGCGGCGTTGCGCAGGTCGTCGACGTCGCGGTCGACCTTCGCCATCTGCGCGTCGAGGCCGGTCTGGCGCAGCGGGTCCGCCGACGAGATCCGGACCACCGCCAGCGCGCGCTCGCGCTGCAGGTCGTGCACGACCGCGGTGACCTTCTCGGCGAAGGCGACCTGGTTGGCGGTGTGGTTGAGGTCGACCGCCGACCGCACGTCGTCGACCACGCGCAGCACGCCGAGCACCAGCGCGGTGATCGTGGGGATGAGGAGAATGAGCGCGAGCTTCGACCGCAATCGCCAGTTGCCGAGCGCGAGCCAGGACCGCTGCTGCGCGGTCCCCGCGTTCTCCTGAGCGGAGGCCTCCCCTGCCCCCGCGGTGTCTTCGTTCGGCACCGCCGCACCACCGTCCGGGCCCGAGGGGCCCGTTGATTCCGAACCTGCCGTGCTCGTGGCCACTACGCGCACGCTCCCGGCAGGTAATCCGCCACCTGAGTGGTCTGGACCGCGTCCCGGACTGTTACACCCTTTCGAGTGAAAAGATCAACTTCGCGGTGCGGCTGCCCGTCGCCTCGGGCGCGGAATCGGTTCAGGTCTGACATGACGTTCGGTCCCCGCACGTGGTCGATCTCTTAGTCCGTTCGGCCGAGGCCACCCCCCACCGGCTCGTCGCCGGAGTACGCGGAGAGCCCTTTTCCCAAGTCCGGGCTCTCACTACATCGGTGGTCCACACCTCACATTGCCGGAGCAGAGGGTAGCGAACGCCTGGCCCATTTGTAACCCTCCAGAAGTTGCCCGGAGAGCACCCAGGCAGCGGATCAAGGCCCATCGGGCACCCACGGGTCGTTCACATACCCCGACATACCAGCGGATTCGATCACCTGATCGAGTGACCAGCACCACTTCTGAATCGTATATGAACACCCATTGTGAGTGATCGTCCTGGTTCTCTACAGTAGCCGCGTGACTCCGGACAATGAGCCACCTTCCCCCCGCGTCCATGCCAGACGCGGGCCCATGTGCTAGGAGCGACCTTGTTTGATGAAGCGGTGAGCAGCCGGCGCGACTACGGCAGGCGCGGGTTCCTGTCGCTCGCTATGGCGGGCGGCGTTGCCTTGACTGCCAGCGGATGCGGCCTGCTGGGCGGATCGGACGATTCGGGCAGCGCGAAGGGCGGCTCCGGGGTCGAGAAGGCCAAGATCAAGGTCTCGATCATGCCGACGATCGACGTGGTGCCTTTCCACCTCGCGGTCCAGAACGGCTACTTCAAGAACGAGGGACTCGAGGTCGAAGCCGTCGACGCCGCCAGCGGTGACGCGTCACTGCAGAAGCTGCAGGCGGGCGAGGTCGACATCGCCTACGCGAGCTACACGCCGTTCTTCATCGCCAAGAGCAAGGGCGCCGCGGACATCAAGCTCGTCGCCGACGCCTCCTCGGCGGGCCCGAAGAGCACCGAAGTCGTGGCGATGCCGAACAGCAACATCAAGAACGTGCACGACCTGGCGGGCAAGCGGATCGGGATCACCGCCACCAACACGATTTGCGACACGCTGACCAAGTCGGTCATGCGCGACAACGGCGTGAGCTTCACCGACGTGAAGTGGGTTTCGCTGCGGTTCCCGGACATCGGCCCCGCGGTCAAGCGCGGCGACATCGACGCGGGCTTCCTGACCGAGCCGTTCATCACGCAGTCGGCGAAGGTCAACGGGACGGTCGAGGTCATCGACACCGCTTCCGGCGGCACCAAGGACTTCCCGACCGCGGGCTACGGCTCGCTCGGCAAGTTCACCGACGCGAACCCGAAGACGGTCGCCGCGTTCCAGCGCGCGATGCTGCGCGCCACCAAGGAATCGGCCGACCGCTCCAAGATCGAGCCGCTGATGATCCAGTTCTCGAAGGTGGACGAGGCGACCGCGAAGATCACGAACCTGCTGACCTTCCAGTCCACTTTGGACGCCCGGCGCATCCAGCGGGTGCCGGACCTGCTGCAGCAGTTCGGTTCCATCCAGTCGAAGATCGACGTGCAGTCGATGATCGTCCCGCAGGCGAACGCGTCCTGACGTGCGCCTCGTCCGGAACCTGACCGGCCTGCTCGGCTTCCTCCTGATCTGGGAGGCCGTCGTGCGGGCCGGTCTGATCGACCAGAACGACCTTCCCCCGCCGACCGTGGTGTTCGCCCGGATCGGCGAACTGTTCGGCGACGTCGAATTCGTCCGCGACGTGGTCGCCTCCGTGCTCGCGTGGCTGATCGCGCTGCTCATCTCGATCGCCATCGCGGTCCCGGCCGGCCTGCTGCTCGGCAGCGTCCGCTGGCTGCGCGACGCGACCAAGGCGATCGTCGAATTCCTGCGGCCGATTCCTTCCGTGGCACTGATTCCGCTGGTGCTGATCGTCGTCGGCGGCGGCCCGGAAGCGAAGATCACCCTCGCCGTGTACGCGGCGGTGTGGCCGATTCTCTTCAACACCATTTACGCGCTGGCCGAGATCGACCCGCTGCTGCTGGAAACCGCGCGCACGTACGGAACTCCGCGTTCGCGGGTGCTGACCTCGGTCGCACTGCCGCACGCCGCGCCGTTCGTGTTCACCGGGATCCGGTTGTCCGCGGCGATTTCGCTGATCCTGGTGATCAGCACGGAATTCCTGGCCGGGGCGAAACTCGGCATCGGGCAGTTCGTGCTCGAAGCCAGTTCCGGACCGGGCCGGATGGACCTGGTGCTCGCCGGGACCGTGGTCGCCGGGCTGCTCGGCTTCCTCGTGAACGAGGGCCTGGAACGGCTGGGCAACCGGCTGTTCCGCTGGAGCAACGCTGTCGAAGGAGCCGCCGCGTGAGTGTGGTCGAAAAACCCTCCACCGTCACGCGCCGGATGAGCCGCGGGCTCAGCGGGTTCGCCCGCAAGTGGCTGCTGTTCGCGATTCTGGTGGTGCTGTGGGAGATCGCGGCGCAGCTGAGCGAAAACGTGTTCTTCCCGCCGCCGTCGAAGATCGCCGCCGCGGCCGCGAAACTGTGGTTCTCCGGCCCGGCCTCGCACCTGTTCCTCGGCGAGCCGGTGTTCGACCACATCCTGCCGAGCCTCGGCAGGCTGCTCGGCGGCTGGCTGCTGGCGGTGGTGATCGGCGTCGTGCTCGGCACCGCGCTGGGCCGCTCGCGCACCGGGATGGATTACGTGGGACCGCTTTTCGCGTTCTTCCGCGCCATTCCGCCGCCCGCGCTCGTGCCGGTGTTCATCATCCTGTTCGGCATCGGGCCGGGCATGCAGACCGCGACGATCATCTTCAGCTCGCTGTGGCCGGTGCTGATGAACACAGTGGACGGGGTCCGCTCGGTCGACAAGGTCAAGGTCGAGACGGCTCGCGCGTTCCGGACGCCGAAGCGGTACTGGATCGGGCTGGTCGTGCTGCCCTCGGCGCTGCCGAAGATCTTCGCCGGGCTTCGGGTGTCGCTTTCGATCGCGCTGATCCTGATGGCGATCTCCGAACTGGTGGGGGCGCTCAACGGCATCGGCTACGCGCTGCTCGCCGCCCAGCGTTCGTACGACTTCGACCAGATGTGGGCGTGGATCGTGCTGCTGGGCATCCTCGGGTACGGGTTCAACGCCGCGCTGCTCGGCATCGAACGCCGGGTGCTCGGCTGGCAGCCCGGCCGGAACTAGGAAGGTTTCCCGTTATGTCGACCATGCTCGAGGTCTCCGGCCTCAGCCACCGCTACGGCAGCGGCGAGTCCGCGCACGTCGCGGTCAACGAACTGTCGTTCACGGTGGAGACCGGGCAGCTGGCGTGCATCGTCGGCCCGTCCGGCTGCGGCAAGTCCACCCTGCTGCGCGCGATCGCCGGCCTGATCCCGCCGAGCGCGGGCACGGTGAGCCTGCACGGCGACCGCGTCACCTCGGTGCCGGACGATCTCGCCGTGGTGTTCCAGGACTACAGCCGCTCCCTGTTCCCGTGGCTGTCGGTCGCGAAGAACGTGGAATTCCCGCTGCGCTGGAGCAAACTCGACAAGGCGACCCGGCGTGCCCGGGCCGCCGAAGCGCTCGAGGCGGTCGGACTTTCGGCCGCGGTGAACAAGTACCCGTGGCAGCTTTCGGGCGGCATGCAGCAGCGGGTGTCGATCGCCCGCGCGCTGGCGAGCCGTCCGGCGCTGCTGCTGATGGACGAACCGTTCGCGTCGGTGGACGCGCAGACGCGGTTCGAACTGGAAGACCTGCTGCGCCGCGTCCAGGTCGAACAGGGCACGACGGTGTTGCTGGTGACGCACGACATCGACGAGAGCGTGTACCTCGGCGACCGGGTGCTGGTGCTGTCGAAGTCGCCGGCGCGGATCGTGGCGGATCTCAAGGTGGACCTGCCCGCTCAGCGGGACCAGATCACGACGCGGGAATCGGCGGAATTCGTTTCGCTGCGCGGTGAAGTGGCCCGGCTGCTGCACGGTCCGGCCGTGCAGGCGGCGGCCGACCTGGCGGAGCAGGAGGCGGCGGAGGCCGCTGCTTCCGAGGCCGCTGTCGTTCCGGAGAAGAAGTAGTCACAGCTTCGGGAACCACACCGAGACGTCGGCCAGCGCGTCGAGGGTGCCGGGATCTACGTGTCCGGCAACGGTTTCCGTTTCGGCGACCACCATCGCCCGACCGTCCACTCTGGACTGGAAGTGGTGGCCGGAGAACTTCACGCCGTCGAGGCCGAGCAGGGCAGCGCCAAGGGGTTTGACGTCCCCGCTGCCCTGCACCTCTTCGACCTTCTCGCAGCCTTCGGCGTCGCTCTTCTTCGGAAATCCCACGCGGGCAACGGAAATCACCGCGGCGTTGCCGTGACCGTCGCCCACGGCGAAGAGGTTGCGGTCCAATGAGGTGCAGCGGTGCTCCGCGAGGTAATCCCGGACGCGGTCGGTGGAGTTCAGCAGGCAGTCGATCTCGTGTTTCGCCGCTTGCTTGAGCTGTTTGAGCTTGAACCGGCTGAAGGTTTCGTCCTTGCGGCCGCGCTTCGCGGACTTCTTGCCCTCGGCTTTGCGCGTCTCGAGACTGCGGCCGGGCAGGGAATCCGCGACGTCCCCGGCGAGGTTTCCCGGCAGCGCCTCCGCGGCGGCCCCGGATCCCACGCTCGCGGAACCGCCGATCCCGGCCGCCGTGCCGCCTCCGACAGCGGCGACGACCGCCACTCCGGCCACGAACACCTTCGCCCCGCCGCCCTCGTTGATCGGGACTACTCGCCCGTCCTTGAGCGTGCGGAATTTCTGCTTCGCCACTCGCTGTCCCTCCCCTGGACACCAAGAAGCGATCAAGATAGTCCCTGAGCAGCGAGAACTCACCCGGTTCCGGCCGGGTTCACCCGTTCAGCCCTTGGCGCGGGAATCCGGTCCGGTCTCGTCCGGGCCGATCTCCGGCAGCGTCCGCACGCCCAGCACGTTCGCCCCGACCAGTTTGCGGGTCGCCAGGTTGCCCATCGGCATGAACGTGCTCGCCTGCACGTCCCGCCACATGCGCTCGAACGGCAGCGCCTTCGTGTAGGACATGCCGCCCAGCGCGTCGACCAGCCGCTGCATCACCTGGACCGCGTTGTTCGCCGCCGTGTACTTCACGATCGCACTGCGGGCCACGCCGTCCTGGATGTCGCCGGTAAACAGGCGGCGGCTCGTCACCTCGTCGGCCTGGCGGTAGATCAGCGCGCGGGAGCTTTCCAGCAGGATCTGGCATTCGCCGATCACGTCCTGCAGCACCGGGTCCTCGGCCTTGCCGCGCTGGACCAGCGTTCGCACGGTCCAGTCGAGCGCGCCGGCCGCGATTCCGGTGTAGACCGCCGAGAACGCGGGCATCGCCCACGCCCAGACGGTTTCCAGCACCCGCGAGTCGAGGTGTTTCACCGGCAGCGAGTGCACGACCGCGGCGTCCTCGACGAACACCTTGTCCAGTTCGACGTCGTTGCTCTGGGTGCCGCGCATGCCCATCGTGTTCCACGTCTGGTGGACCGTGACGCCCGGCGCGTCCAGCGCGATCTGGCACAGCAGCAGCCGCGGGCCGCCGTCGGCGTCCTCGTAGCGGGCGGTGGTGGAGCAGTGCGTGGCGACCGCCGAGTTGGTCGCGAAGCTCTTGCGACCGGACAGTTCGAAGCCGCCTTCGACGCGGACCGCGCGGGTCTTCGCGTCCGTCATGTCGTTGCGCAGGCCCGTTTCGCTGGTGATCGACGCCCAGACCAGTTCGCCGTCCACCGCTTTGCGCAGCAGTTCCGCCAGCCGGGGCGCCTTCGTGCGCCGCCAGACGCTCGCCCACTGTCCCAGCGGGGACAGGTGCATCGTGAACGCCAGCGCGGTCGCGCCGTCGCCCATCGCGAGCCGTTCCAGCACCGGCAGGATTTCCGGCAGCCCGGCCCCCGAACCGCCGAGTTCCTCCGGAACGGACAGCCGGAGGAAGCCAGCTTCCCGCAGGTCGTCGTAATTCTCGTGCGGGAACGTGTTTTCCCGGTCGTGCTCGGCCGCGCGCTCGGCGAAAATGTCCGCGAGCTTGGCGGCACGGTCGACGAGGGCCTGCTGCTTCGGCGTCAGGAGAGGCTGCACCCGGCCATCAAAACAGCGTCCCGGATCTTGGTCAATCGGCCGAACGCACGGGAGCGCCTGTCCCGGGTGGACCCCAGGACAGGCGCTCCCGTGCGGTGCGCTCAGCCGATCAGTTTGGACAGTCCGGAGCCGTTGAACGAGCCCCAGCCGGTCGTCTGGTCATAGCCCTTGCCTGCCGAGAAGCCGGTGGTGCCGTTGAAGGTGTTGTTGCCGGTCGTCACGTCGTGGAAACCGGAACCGTACGAGGAACCGTTGCCGATGCTGTAGAACTTCGCGTTCAGGTTGCCGAGGCCGCCCTTGTGGACCTCGTTCTGCAGCGCGGCGAAGCCCGCCCACAGCGGAGCCGCGCCCGAGGTGCCCCACACGTTCCCGGTCTGTCCGCCGGAGATGATCGTGTACGCCGAACCCTGCGCGGCGTCCCCGGCGACGTCCGGGACCTTGCGCTTGGTCGTGCTCTGCTTGGACTGCCACGACGGCGCGGCGAAGATCGTCGAGATGCCGCCGCCGCCCGCTCCGCCGGAAGCACCGTCGTTCCACGTCGTCTCGCTGCTGTAGCCGTTCGACGAGTTCACCGTCAGCTGCGTGCCGCCGACGCCGGAGACGTTCGGGCTCGACGCCGGGAAGTCCACCGCCTGGGCCTTGCTGCCGGTCTGGCGGGCGCAGTCGGTGGTGCCGTCGTCGCCCGCGGCGGCGAAGTAGCTGATGCCCTCGGCGGTGCCGGTCGCGAGCGCCTTGTCGACGCTGTTGGCCGCGGCCGAGCCTTCCGCCGCCTCGCAGGAGCCCCACGAGATCGAGACGACGCTGACCTTCTTGTCCGACGCGATCTTCTGGTACATCGCCAGCTCGCCCGCGTTGGAGTTCGGGGCCTCGTACACGTAGTCGTTCGCCGGGGCGGCGAGCGCGTGCACGACCTCGATGTCCAGGTCGACCTCGGTCTGGCCGCCGCCGGGGCTCGAGTCGTAGTTGGCTCCGTTGACCGACACCGTGCTGACCGAACCGCCCTTGAGGCCGTACTTGGTGTCATACGCGGTGATGTCGGACTTCTTGTAGCCGTCGAACTCCACGAAACCGACATTCACGCCCGCGCCGGTGGCGGACATGCCGCTGGTGCCGTACGCGGTTTTGAGGATGCTCGGCGTCACCGGCTTGACCGTGCGCGGCGCCTGCGTGGGCTTCGCGTGGTGCTTCACCGCGTGATTGTCGAGGCCGACGACCGAATCGACCACCGAGGACACCGAAGCGGGCAATTCCGGCGCGGAGTCGTTGGCGTAGAACTTCCGGCCGGTGACGGTGTCGGTGTAATTGCCGATGCGCGTATGGAAGGCGGATTCCAGCTGTCCGGCAGTTGCCGAGAAGGTGATCGCCTGGCGGTTTCCGGAAACCTCAATACCCTGCGCACCGCTGCGCTTGAGGAAATTCACCGCCTGATCGGCTTCGGCTTGGGTTGGGCCGAACGCAGCAGTGAATTGCTCCGGAGAGAGGAATCGGTGGTACTGCGGCGAGGCCGGGTCCTGCACGTCGGCGAGGAAGCGGGCCAGCGCCTGCTGGTTGTGCAGTTTCAGGGACAGGGCGGCGGGAATCTGCTGCTCAGCGGCGACGTCACCGGACCGCGCGCTGGCGGCGAGCGGTGCGGCGTTGCCGGAAAGGGCGACCAGCGGATCGGCGTTCGCGACGCCGGCCACGGACAGGCACAGCAACGCCGGCAGCGGAACCGCGGCGGCGACGAGCTTGCGCAAGCGCATGAGAATTCCTCTCGAGAGGCGGGGACCGGGCCGGCTAAATCGCGGTACCGACCCGTATCCCCGACCCTAAAAAACCGCTCGAAACAAAGAAACCTACTTTTGGCTGACCTTAACGCGGTTGGTTTGTTTTCCACTTGCACGATTTATGACTGATTCCCGCCGCGATGTCCCGCCGCATCCGGAAACCATCGGCCGTCGGAATGCGGAACCCCCGGGCAATCCGGACCCCTTGCGCACACACGCGCGCTGTGCTCGTCAAGCAAAAAAGGGAACCTTGCCGGAATTGGAATTCCCGGCGAGGTTCCCTTCCGCAGTGGAGCGGAGCGTCAGCCTTTGACGAGTTCGGCCCACTCGCGCACGGCGGCCGCGTCCACCGGAGCGTCCCAACCGGACGGACGCACCGCGCCGCCGACGTGGAAGCCGCGCACGCCGCCAGCCCGCAGCAAATGCACCTGCTGCGCCCGCAAGCCGCCGCCGACCAACAGCGCGGGACCGTCGGTGCGCCGCGCCAGCTGCTGCAGCACCGACAGTCCACTCGCGACACCGTTCGTGTGGCCCGCCGCCAGCACGGTGTCGCAGCCGAGCTCGGCCAGCACGTCGTACGCGGCGATCGGGTTGCGCGAGCGGTCGATGGCGCGGTGGAACGTCCACGGCCGCCCGTCGATCTCCTTCAGCAACGCGCGGCACGCGTCGGCGTCGACCTCGCCCTCCTCGGTCAGGAACCCGAACACGAACTCCTGCGCACCCGCGGACACCAGCCGGGCCGCCGAAGCGCACAGCTCGTCGATGGCGCGCGCGTCGAAAGTGTTCTCCGCGCGCAGCATCACGCGCACCGGCAAATCAGTGGCCGCGAGCACCTCGCGCACCGTCGCCTCGCTCGGGGTGAGCCCGTCGCTGGCCATGTCGGAGACGAGTTCGAGCCGGTCCGCTCCGCCCTCCTGCGCCCGCTCCGCGTCGTGGCAGCCCAGCGCGATCACTTCCAGCAGGGCGGTGTTCGAACTCATGCCTCATCCGTTTCGATCCAGTGGCGGGGTGTCTTCCCCCCTGGCGTGCCTGCCGCGCCGGAAGCCGCCTTGCAGGCTCGTCATCCGGGCGCGCACCGCGTCGGGGGAAAGCGAGAGTATCGGCCGCGGCTCCGGCTCCGCGGCGGGGCCGTCCGCCACGTCGGCGACCCGCAGGAACGGCCAGGTGTCCTCGGCCCCGTCCTCTTGTTCCAGGTGCTCCGGCGACGGCCACTCCGGTTGTTCGGCGTGCGCGGGCGCCGGCCATTCGGGGGCCGCCTCGTCCGGGTCTTCCGTCGGGAACTCCGGCGGCTCCTCGTAGGCGTGCTCGGGCTCGGGTTCGAAGGCGGGGACCTCCGGCATCGGCGCGACCACCCGCGGCTCCGGCGCGACCGGCTCCTCCGGCGGTGCCGAGAGGTCGAACCAGCGCGACAGCACGTCGCGATAAGCAGGCATCCGGTCCGTCGGCGCGTCGATCTCCAGATGCGACCGCGACGCCGGGCCGGGCCACGACGGAGCCTCCTCGACCACCGGCGCGCGCCGCAGCGGACCGGCGTCGTCGAGGGTCGGCGCGACCAGTTCGGCGGGCTCCTCCGGCTCCTCGGCCGGGGCCAGCGGCGCGAGCGGGGCCAGCAGTTCCGGCTCGGGCGCGGGTTCCGGTTCGACCGGCGCGGGCGGCTGCGGCAGCGGCGGGGCCTCGGTGATCAACGCGGCCGGGACGACGACCGTCGCGGTGAGCCCGCGTCCCTCGGCCGGGCTCAACCGCACCGCGATGGCGTGCCGTTCGGCCAGCGTGGCGACCACGAACAGGCCCATCCGGCGCGACACCTCGACGTCGACCTCCGGCGGATGCGCCAGCCGCGCGTTGGTGCGGTCGATCTCCGCCTGCGGCATGCCCGCGCCGCGGTCGGTGATCTCGATCCGCCACGCGCCGTCGGCCGTCCGCGCGCTCTCCACGGTGACCGCCGTCTGCGGCCCGGAGTACCGGGTGGCGTTCTCCAGCAGCTCGGACACTACGTGCACCAGGTCGTTGACCGCGTCGCCGCGCACCGCGAGCGCGGGGGCCGGGCCGATCTCGATCCGCTGGTAATCCTCCACTTCGGACAGTGCGGCCCCGATGATCTCGTCGGCCACCACCGGTCCGGTGTCCTCGCGCACCAGGTCGGTGCCGGACAGCACCAGGAGGTTCTCGCTGTTGCGCCGCATCCGGGTGGCGAGGTGGTCGAGTTCGAACAGCCCGCCGAGGGTCTCCGGGTCCTGTTCGCCCGCCTCCATCCGGTCGAGCACGGACAGCTGCCGCTCCACCAGGTCCTGGCTGCGCTGCGACAGGTTGACGAACATCGCGTTCACGTTCTCGCGCAGCATCGCCTGCTCGGCGGCCAGCCGGACCGCCTCGCCGTGCACCGCGTCGAACGCGCGCGCGACCTGCCCGACTTCCTCGCGGGTGAAGATGGGCACCGGCGCGACCGCCGCCCGGTGCCGCAGGTTCTCCGGAGCCGGGTCGGGCTCGGTGAGCAGCCGCTGCACCGCCTCGGGCAGCCGGTGGTCGGCGACCTCCAGCGCGGTGCGGCGCAGGATCCGCAACGGCCGCAGCAGCGAGCGCGCGATCACCACCGACAGAACACCGGCGACCAACAGGACGCCGATGACGATTCCGCCGTCCCAGATCGTCGAGGCGCGGGCGCTGGCGGCCCGCGCGTCCGTTTTCTCCTGAAGCTGGACGAGCAGCGCCTGCTGCACCTGGTGGGCGAGATTGACCGTGTACGTCGACGCGGTGTCCCACTGGTCCGCGTCCAGACCGGACAGCGGCTGGTTGTTCTCCGTGCGCGTGAGCGCCGACTCGACCATGTCGTTGCCGATGTCGACCACGATGCCGATCACCGTGTCCGAGTACATCCGCTGCTCGTCCGGGGTCGCGAAGGTGCGGTAGTCGCTGCGCGCGGCGGCCAGTTCGGCTTCCGCGCCGAGCAGCGCGCGCGTCCGGTCCCGGTTGAGCGTGCCCTGCGCGATCGCCTCGGACATGATCGCGCGCTTGACCGACATCTGATCCTTGATCCGCGCGAGCGCGTTCCCGGCGAGCCGCAGCCGGGCCAGGTCGGGTTCGGTGACGTCGGCCGCAGCGGTGTCGCTGATGTCGAGCAGGCCGGAGATCAGCTCGCTGTAGGAACGGAGCACCGCGTCCGCCGGATACGCGGAGTGTTCAGCCGAATACCGAAGGCCGCCCAGCACTCGCAGCCGGTCGTCGCTCTGCTGCAGATCGCCCGCCGCGGATTCGTCGAGCCGCGATTTGCTGTCGGCGAGCGACCGCTCGAACGCGCCGATCGCCAGGTCGACGCGGGTGCGCTGGCCCACGAGGACGTCGGTGGCCCCCTTGCGGTCGCCCGCGACGAACCGCACCGTGACGTCGCGTTCGCGCTGCAACTGGTGCACGACCTCGGCGACCGTCGAGTCGATCCGGCAGCGAGCGGCGAACTCGGCGAGCTGGCGGGCGTCGCGCAGGTCGCTGTTGACCCGGAGGCCGACCAGCACGACCACGGCGAGCGCCGGGATCAGCAGGACGACGAAGAGCTTGGTGCGCAGCCGCCAGTTCCGCAGCCGCCACCCGCCGCCGACCGGGCGCGAGGCAGCCGGATCCGTCGCGTCACCCGAACGGGGACGGTCGTCGCGACGGGTCACCTGTGCTTCCTTTTCCACCGCGGGGACCTCTGCCCACGGACGTCATCGGGCTCCAGCCGGAAACTACCGCTCGGTAGTTGCCGGCGAAAAGATCGGGAAGCCACCCTGGCGGGGGCACGGCCCTGCGGGCGATCGTATGGGCAGCGGCCCATACGATCCAGCACGAGGCAGAGATTCTCCCGGCAGGGGATGGCGAGTGAAAGCGACCGGTCTGAGGTTTGCGCTGGTGGCGACGTTGTTCGCACTCAGCGGCTGCTCCGTGTTCGGATCCAGTGACACCGGACAAGCGCAACCGCCGGAACGCGCGACGCTGCGGGTCGGCGTCGCGAGCCCGATCGACACCGCCCCGCTGCGGATCGCCGTCGCCGCGGGAAAGTTCCGCCAGGCCGGGCTGAACGTCCAACTGGTGGAACTCGGCGACAGCGACGGCGTCGAGAAACTGAAGTCCGGACAGATAGATGTGACGTTCGGCAGCGACGTGTCGCTGTTCCGCGCCGCCGGGTCCGGCACCGCGCTGCAATTGCAGGGCGAGGCGTACACCTTCGGCCGCACGACTATCGCGCTCGTCACATTGCCCGGTTCCGACTACTCCGAACCGACCGCGAAGAAGTCGCCGAAGATCGCCGTCGACTCGCCCGACGACATCGGCGCGCTCACCGCGCGGGCGGTCCTCGGCACGGCAGGCGTCGACAAGTCGAAGATCGAGTTCGTGACCCGGCCGTTCGGGCAGATGCCCGCCGCGCTGCAGTCCGGCGACGCGGACGCGGCACTGATGGTCGAGCCGTACATCACCCGCGCGGAGAAGGAACTGGGCGCGCAGGTCCTCGCCGACGGTTCGACCGGCGCGACGCTGGACTTCCCGGCGTCGGGCTACGCCGCGACCGGCCAGTTCGCCGCCTCGAACCCGCGCACGCTGACCGCGTTCCGCAACGTCCTCACCCAGACCCAGCTCGCCGCGTCCGACTCGGCGAAGGTGCGCGACGCGCTGCCCTCGTTCTCCGACATCGACCAGACCACCGCCGCGCTGATCTCGCTCGGCAGCTACCCGACCACGCTGTCGGCGACCCGGCTGCAGCGCGTAGCCGACCTGATGCACAGCTCCGGGCAGTTGGCGAACCGGCTCGACGTGGCGGCGATGCTCCCGAACGCCTTGTGAGGCGCTAGATGCTCGCCCCGGTCGGCTGCAGGCAAATCGTCCGCACCGGCGGTCCCGCGTACACCAGCGACAAGTCCTTCTCGCCGCAGCTCGACGCCGACTTCGCGCCGTCGTGCACGACCGCCCGCGCTTCCGCCTTGGGGTCGTCGCAGGCGACCTTGCCGACCTTCGACTCGTCCGAAACGTCGCGGACGCACTCGCCGGACGCGACGTTCAACGCGAGGCACAGCGTCTGGGTCGGCCTGCTGGTGGTGCTGCGCGCCGACGAGTACAGCTCGAACGGCACGTAGTCCTCGCCGCGACAGGAGGACCGGCCCTTCGAGACGGTGTCGACGCGGTAGGTGGCGGCCCGGTCGGAGCAGTCCGCCCCGGTGTAGGTCTGCGTCCTCGAGCCCAGCGAAGTGAGGTACAGGCAGCTGCCCGCGACCGGCGGTCCCGCCGAGCGCACGACCGCGGCGAACCCGAACGCGCCGAGCGTGCCGAGCCCGAGCGCCACGACGACGAGTGCGGCGAAGAGCCCCTTCTGCTTGCCCGACACCCGCTTCGGGCCGCCCTGGACCGGCTGCTGCGGGAGCGGCTGGTACGGGTTCGCGGCCGGCGGCGTGCCGAACGGTGGTGTGGTCACTGGGTCCCCTCCCGCGGCTTCGTCCCGCCATCTTGGCATCCCCGGGCCGCGGTCCGGGAGGGAACGTATAAAGGAGAGGTGACTGATGGCCCCCTGATCGTCCAGTCCGACAAAACCGTGCTGCTCGAGGTCGACAATCCGCGTGCCGACGACGCGCGGATCGCGATCGCGCCGTTCGCCGAACTGGAACGAGCACCCGAACACGTGCACACCTACCGGATCACGCCGCTCGCGTTGTGGAACGCGCGCGCCGCCGGGCACGACGCGGAGCAGGTGGTGGACGCGCTCACCACGTACTCGCGGTTCCCGGTGCCGCAGCCGCTCTTGATCGACGTCGTGGACGTGATGGGCCGGTTCGGGCGGCTGCAGATCGCCAACCACCCGGCGCACGGCCTGGTCATGACCACGACCGACCGCGCGGTGCTGGAAGAGGTCTCGCGCCACAAGAAGATCAGCCCGATGCTGGGCTCGCGGATCGACGACGACACGGTGATCGTGCACCCGTCCGAACGCGGGCGGCTCAAGCAGGCACTGCTGAAGGTCGGCTGGCCGGCCGAGGACCTCGCCGGGTACGTGGACGGCGAAGCGCACCCGATCGATCTCGCCGAGGCCGACTGGCACCTGCGCGACTACCAGCGGAAGGCGGCGGAAGCGTTCTGGGCGGGCGGTTCCGGCGTCGTCGTGCTGCCGTGCGGCGCGGGCAAGACGCTGGTCGGCGCGGCCGCGATGGCGCACGCCAAGGCGACCACGCTGATCCTGGTCACCAACACCGTCGCCGGTCGGCAGTGGAAGCGCGAACTGGTCGCGCGCACGTCGCTCACCGAGGACGAGATCGGCGAGTACTCCGGGGAGAAGAAGGAGATCCGGCCGGTCACCATCGCGACGTACCAGGTGGTCACGCGCAAGACCAAGGGCGAGTACCGGCACCTGGAGTTGTTCGATTCGCGCGACTGGGGCCTGGTCGTCTACGACGAGGTGCACCTGCTGCCCGCGCCGGTGTTCCGGATGACCGCGGACCTGCAGTCGCGGCGGCGGCTCGGGCTCACCGCCACGCTGGTGCGCGAGGACGGCCGCGAGGGCGACGTGTTCTCGCTGATCGGCCCGAAGCGGTACGACGTGCCGTGGCGCGACATCGAGGCGCAGGGCTGGATCGCACCTGCGGAATGCACCGAGGTGCGGGTGACCCTGACCGAGTCCGAGCGTCTGCAGTACGCCACCGCGGACTCCGACGAGCGGTACAAGCTCGCGGCGACGGCGATGACGAAGATCCCGGTGATCCGGTCCATTGTGGACAAGCACGCCGGCGAGCCGACCCTGGTGATCGGCGCGTACCTCGACCAACTGGAGATGCTGGGCGCGGAACTGGAGGCCCCGGTCATCCAGGGTGCGACGAAGAACAAGGAGCGAGAGGAACTGTTCGACAAGTTCCGCCGCGGCGAACTGCGCACGCTCGTGGTGTCGAAGGTCGCGAACTTCTCGATCGACCTGCCGGAAGCGTCGGTGGCGATCCAGGTTTCGGGCACTTTCGGTTCGCGGCAGGAGGAAGCGCAACGCCTCGGCCGACTCCTGCGCCCGAAGGGCGACGGACGGCAGGCGCACTTCTACTCGATCGTCTCGCGGGACACAGTGGACACTGAGTACGCCGCACACCGGCAGCGTTTCCTGGCCGAACAGGGCTACGCGTACCACATCGTCGATGCGGAGGACCTGCGCCGACCGCTGTGAATCACGAACCGAGGTAACGGAGAACGGCCAGCACGCGCCGGCTGTAACCCTTTGCCTGCGGCAGGTCGAGCTTGTCGAAGATCGCATTCGCGTGCTTCTCCACGGCGCTCTGCGAGATGTACAGCAGCGTGGCGATGCTCGCGTTCGTGTGGCCCTGCGCCATTTTCTCCAGCACGTCGCGCTCGCGCGGAGTCAGCCGGGCGAGCGCGTCCTCGTGCGACGTGCGGGCGACCAGCCTGCGCACCACCTCCGGATCGAAGGCCGCACCACCGGCCGCGACCCGGTCCAGCGCGTCGAGAAAGTCGCCGACCTGGGCGACCCTGTCCTTGAGCAGGTACCCGACGCGTCCGCCGTCGCCGCCGATCAGCTTGGCCGCGTAGCGTTTCTCGACGTACTGGGACAACACGAGCACACCGGTGTCCGGCCAGCGTTCACGGATTTCCAGCGCGGCACGCAACCCTTCGTCCGTGTGGGTCGGCGGCATGCGAACATCGGTGACGACGATGTCGGGTTGGTGTTCGGCGGTCGCTTCGAGGAGCTTTTCTCCATCGCCGACCGCAGCCACCACGTCGTGGCCTTCCTCCGCCAGCAGCCGTACGAGACCTTCCCTGAGCAAGGTCGCGTCCTCAGCCAGAATCACTCGCACGGCAACGTCACCCGCACTGTGGTCGGCCCGTTTTCGGGACTCTGTACGGAAAAATCGCCATCCATTGCTGCCACTCGTCTCGCCAGCCCAGACAACCCGCCACTCTCGCCTACCTGTGCGCCGCCGCAACCATCGTCCGTGATCTCTGCTTCCAGCCTGTTTTCTTGCCGCCGGACGTCGATCGTGACCTTATTAGCGTTGGCATGCTTAGCCGCATTGGTGACCGACTCTGACGCCACGAAGTAGACCACCGTCGCCAATTCCGGCGAGGGCTCGTCAATCGCGTAACGAAGGTCGACCGGGATCGTGGCCCGCTCAGCCAGAGACTCCAACGCAGCCTCAAGACCACTCTCGTCGAGCGCGATCGGGTACACACGCCAGCTAACCTCTCGCAGCTCTCTCAACGCTTCCTGCGATTCCTCATGCGCCTGGCGGACCAGCTCAGCCGACCGCTGCGGGTCGTCCGCCCGACGAGCCCGGCCGAGCAGCACTCCCAACGCGACCAGCCTTTGCTGCACTCCGTCATGCAAATCCCGCTCGATCCGGCGACGCTCCTCGTTGACTGCCTCGACCACTTCACTCCGCGTGGTCGCCAGCTCAGACACCCTGCGCCGCAACAGTTCTTGACTGCTGGGCCCGAAAAACCGCCGCGCCAACCGCCGATCGAGCGCGGCTACGCCGATCAGCCCCTGTCCACAAAGGAATACCCCGATCGCGCCGAGGGCCACTACGGGGAGCCAGTCCAGAAGTTTCCCGTCGCCCGCACCGCCAGGAGCCCGCCCGGTGACGAGTTGGACGAAGTAGAACGCCCCCGCCGCGACCCCCGCGCCGACGCACACCCACACTCCCAGCGCGAGAAGCCCGGTCAAGCTGCGCGGGAGGAGGTACTGGAGAGCGCGGCGACCGTCGTAATCGTCGCCGTTGCTGGCGTCGAAGAACCGCTTCAGACGGGCGCGTTCTATTTCGGCGAGCCCGCGCGCGCCGCGGAAGACCCGCTGCCGTGCCGCGGGGATGACAAGGAGCGGTGCGGCGAGTACCAGGTACGGGAGCTCGATGAGCGCCGTCAGCGCACCTAGGCCGACACCTGCTGTACGGCGCAGTCTGTTCACGTCGCCCAGGCTAGCCAGCCTGCTGGGGGCGGGGCACTGCGGTTTTCCGCATTTCGCCTGGTCCTCGGTTCTCGGCCCGCCCTGTCGGGGCACATTCCCCGTCTCCCTCGGACTCGTTGCCCTTCCACCCCGACCCGCTGCGGTCTTCGAACCCCGCCTGCCCCACCACATTCCCCCGCCTCCCACGGCCGAGCGCGTTGCCCCCTCCACCCGGCCCAACCGCGTTCTTCCAACTCCGCCTGCCCAGCCACATTCCCCGCCTCCCGCAGACGAAGTCGCTGCTCTTCCACGCCGACCCCACCGCGGTCTCCGAACCCCGCCTGCCCCACCTCCCGCGACCGAACTCGTCGACTTTCCACCCCAACCCCACCGCGGTCTTCCGCATCTCGCCAAGCCCCGCCACATCCGCCGACTCC
>NZ_SDLT01000066.1:0-533 GCF_004522235.1 Amycolatopsis nivea | reverse complement strand
CTCCCGCGACCGAACTCGTCGACTTTCCACCCCAACCCCACCGCGGTCTTCCGCATCTCGCCAAGCCCCGCCACATCCGCCGACTCCCGCGACCGAACTCGTCGACTTTCCACCCCAACCCCACCGCGGTCTTCCGCATCTCGCCAAGCCCCGCCACATCCGCCGACTCCTGCGGCCGAACTCGTCGACCCTCCGCCCCAACCCCACTGCGGCCTTCCGCATCTCGCCAAGCCCCGAACCCCGTCTGTCCAGCCACCTTTCCCCGCCTCTCGCGAACGAGCTCATCGCGCCTCCGCCCCGACCCCACTGCGGTTTCCGCCTCTCGCCAGCCCCTCGGTTTCCGAGCCCTCCCTGTCCAGCCACACCCGCCTTCTGCAAACGAACTCGCTGCCCTCACCCCAACCCCACTGCGGTTTCCCGCATTTCCCCGGGTGGCCGACCGCAATGTGTTGCGCGCCTTGGCTTCCTACCTTCGACAACGTCAGCTTTCGCCGTGAAAGACATCCCAGGAGCTTGAATGTCAAGCCGCAACG
>NZ_SDLT01000065.1 GCF_004522235.1 Amycolatopsis nivea | reverse complement strand
ATCCTGCTAACTCGGTGTCCACGACCCGGGGTGAACCTCACCCCGCTGCAAGAGAGCTGCAAGAGAGACTCAGCTCAACACCCGCACCCCGCGCAGGTAAGCCGTCACCCGGATCCGCAAGCCCCGCAGATCACGCAGTGCCAGCGGCAGGTGGTAAGCCGGTCGGTACCCCACCGAAACCCCCGGCTCTCCGCAAGGTCCGGCGAAGTACACGAAACCGTCGTCGTGGTCGCGGCGGGCGGGGGACCACGGCTGGTCTTGCCAGGCGCGCGCTGCGGCGTGGCTGGCGGTCCAGTAGTTCGGGGCCTTCATCGTCTCGGCGATCGCGGCGGCGAAACCGGCGGCGTCGGCGTCGCTGACTCCCAGTCCGCGGCCTGGCCACAGGCGCGGCAGCACCCGGTCCGCGGTGTGGTCTTCGAGCCACGGCGCGCAGGCGAAGATCGCGTGGGCGCCGTCGACCGAGACTGACCAGCGTTGCATGGCCGCCGTGGGCGGGATTTCGTACATGCGACCACCTGCCGGGAAGAGACGCTTTCGCGCAGCATAAATGACCGTCATCCCGGCGCGCCGAGCACGGCGGAGATCCGGTCGGCGACGCTGCGGGCGAACCGGCCGGCCGCGGGCAGGCGTCCGCCGAGGCGCGATTTCGGGGCGGACACGTTGACTGCCGCGACGATGTCGCCCCGGAAGCCGTACACCGGGGCGGACACGCCGACCAACCCCGGTTCGAACTCCTCGTCCACCGTTTCGTAGCCGCGTTCCCGGATCCCCGCGAGCTTCCCGGCCAGTTGGTCGAGCGTGAGCGGCGGCGGTTCCTCGGCGGTGCCGGGAAGGTCGGGGAGCGGGTGCGTGGCGGCGGCGCCGAAGGTCCGCCACCAGTGTCCGAGGGTTTCCTCGTCCCATTCGCTCAATAACACCCGTCCGGGTGAGGTCGTGAACGGGTCGACGCCGACGCCTTCCCAGCCGAGTCCGCGAAAAGCGTGGGACGCGAGTTCGCTCCGGAGGGTGAACACCTGCCCGGCGCGCAGGACGCACAGATGCGTCGTTTCGTTGAGCCGCGCCACGATCGTGCGCAGAAAAGGCGTGGCGAGGTGCGCGAGATGCGTTTCGGTGGCGTGCGTGGCCAAGGCGAACAGCCGCCAGCCCGGCCGGTACGCGCGGGTGTGCTCGTCGCGCGACACGAGGCCGGCGTCGGCGAGCGTCGCGAGGGCGCGCGAGACCTGGGCTTTGTCCCGTCCGGACAGTTCGGCGACACGGGACACCCCGAGCCCGTCGCGCGCTTCCGGCAGTGCGAGGACTTCGAGCAGGTCGACGTCGCGGACCAGACCCGAACCGTAGGTGCGCTGGTTCGCCATGTTGAGGACTGTGCAACAACGATTGGGCGAGCGTCAATCCGCGGTTACCGTCCGATGCGTGAAGATCGCCGACATCCAGCTGCTGCCCGGGACGCTGCCGCTCGATCCGCCGTTCGACGCCGCGTGGGATCCGGTGCCGCGCACGCGCTTTGACGCGACGGTGGTCAAGGTCGTGACCGACGAGGGCGTGGTCGGCTACGGCTCCGGCGACACGATGGCGGGCTTCGAGCCGTACGCGGAGCTGTTCCTCGGCCAGGATCCGATGGCGATCAGCCGCCACGTGCGGGCGCTGGAGACCATCGCGTTCCACGCCGGGCGCTACTGGCCGCTGGAGATCGCGCTGTGGGACGTCATCGGGAAGGTGCTCGGCGTTCCGGTCGCGACGTTGTTCGGCGGCGCGGCGGACGCGATCCCGGCGTACGCGTCGACCGGGCGGATCCTGCCTGCCGACGAGCGGGCCGAGATGATGACCGGAGTGCGCGACCGCGGGTTCCCGGCGGCGAAGATCCGGCTGGCCGCGGACGATTTCGCGGGCGGGATCCGCACCATGCGAGCGGTCCGGGAGGCGGTCGGACCGGAGATGACGCTGATGGCCGACCTGAACCAGGCGTGGCGGATGCCCGGCGACGTGCGGCCTTCGCTCGACCCGGCGGCGGTCCGGCGCTTCGCCGCGGCGCTGCGCGAAGTGGACGTCTTCTGGCTCGAGGAACCGCTGCCGCTGGACGACCGGCCCGGCCTGCGCGCGGTGCGGGACGCCGGGGTCCGCGTCGCCGGGGGAGAAATGGTCCGGACCTTCAGCGAGCTGCTGGACCTGGTCGAATCCGACGCACTCGACGTATACCAGCCTGACGTCGCGCTCGCTGCCGGAATGCTGCGCGCCCGCACGCTCGCCGAGCTGGTGCTGGCGCGCAACCGGCTCTTCACGCCGCACACCTGGTCCAACGGCCTCGGGCTGGTCGCGAACCTGCACGTGACCGCGGGCGTCGGCGGGGGACCGTACCTCGAATTCCCTTACGACCCGCCGGTGTGGACGCCGGAACGGCGCGACTTCCTGCTTTCCGCCCCGCTGGACATCGACGCGGACGGACTGCTGCACGTGCCGTCCGCGCCCGGGCTGGGCGTCGCGGTCGACGAAGACCGGTTCGGGAGGTAGGCATGCCGGAGATCTCAGCCATCGAAATCGGTCCGTATCCGGCTGCCACGTTCGCCGCTGGTGCCGTTGAAGAGCTGCCGCGATTGATCCGGGCGATCGGCGCGCGGAAGATTGTCCTGGTCAGTGATCGCGGGCTCGTCGCGACTCCGTTGCCCGAGCAGGCAGCCCAGTTGGCATGTCAAGACGGGCTCGCGGTCGAGGTTTTCTCCGAGGTGCACCCGAATCCCACCACCGACGACGTCGACGCGGGCGGTGCTTTCGTGCGCGCCGCCGAGGCGGAAGCGGTGGTTTCGCTGGGCGGCGGGTCTGCTTTGGACGCGGCGAAGGCGATCGCGCTGGCCGCCGTCAACGACCGTCCGGCCGCCGAACTGACCTGGAGCACCGAAGTTTCGGCGGACCTGGTGCCCGCGTTGCCGATCGTGGCGATCCCGACCACGTCTGGCACCGGTTCGGAGTGCAACGACCTCGGCGTCATCACCGATCCCCGGCAGCAGCGCAAGTGCTACCTCGGCGGCCCGGCTTGCCTTGCCCGGTACGCACTTCTCGACCCGGAGCTCACCCTCAGCCTGCCGCCGCGCGCGACCGCGGCCGCCGGGATCGACTGCCTGACCCATGCCGTGGAGTCCTTTCTCTCCGCCCGGCCCAATCCATGGGCGGATGGTCTGGACCTGCAAGCCGTCCGCTTGGTCGCGGAGAACCTGCGCCGCGCGGTCGCAGTCGGCGGAGACCTGGCCGCGCGGGCGAACCTGATGCTCGCCGCGCATACGGCGGGCCAGGCGATGCGGACGACCGGACTCGGCGTGGTGCACGGCATCGGGCACTCGCTCGGCGGCCGGTTCGATCTGCCGCACGGCCAGGCGCTGGCCTTGGTGCTCGCCGAATGCCTGCGGTTCAACCGCGCGGTGCGGGAAGACCGGCTGGCGCGTTTGGCGGAACCGCTGGGCGTCGCCGATGCCCGGAAATCAGTCGGGCACAACGCGGACGCGGCGATCGCGGCGGTCGAACGCCTGGTCGCCGAGGTCGAACTGGCCGGCCGGCTGCGCGAATTCGGCATCGGCGAAGCAGATCTGCCGGACCTGGTGGCCGACACCCTGGCGGACGGGGTGCTGGCGAATACCCCGCGGGAGGCGTCGGCGGCGGACGTGACCGGGATTCTGCGCGCGACCTGGTAGCTCCGCCGCGGGAAACCGGCGATGTCGGACATAACTCGCGAATACCGTTGTGCGGCAACGGCGAACCGAGCAGGATCCCGGCCTGGCGCCGAATGGTGCACAAGGTAACAATTTTATGTCCGCTTATTCTGCGTGCACCGCCGCGGGAGGAGAGTGGAAGCGGACCGCCGACCCGGCAGGAGGCCGCGCCATGGACACAGCCGGAAAGACCGAACAGCCGTCCCCGGCGGTCGTCGCGGGCGACGACAAACGGCTGAAGAAGCACTTCGGCCCGATCGGGCTGCTGTTCACCGCGGTGGGGTCGATCATCGGGTCCGGATGGCTCTTCGGCGCGCTCAACGCCGCGCAGCTCGCCGGGCCCGCGGCGATCGTGTCGTGGGGCATCGGCGCGGTCATGTTCGTGCTGATCGGGATGACGTACGCCGAATTGGGCACGATGTTCCCGCATTCCGGCGGCGTCGCGCGGTTCCCGCACTATTCGTTCGGTTCCTTCGCGAGCTTCTCCATGGGCTGGGTGACGTGGATCGCGGCCGCCGCGGTGTCGCCGATCGAGGTGCTCGCGGTCGTCCAGTACGCCACGAATTATCTGCCCTGGCTGGAAACGCTCGACGCCGACCGCAACGCCGTGCTCACCCCGGCGGGCACCGGGATCTCGATCCTGCTGCTGGCGTTCTTCGTGCTGGTGAATTTCTTCGGCGTACGCTGGTTCGCCCGGATCAACAATGTGCTCGTGTGGTGGAAACTTGCCGTCATCGCGCTGGTGATCGTCGTTTTCCTGGTGACCGCGTTCCATCCCGGGCATTTCACGGACTACGGCGGATTCGCCCCGTACGGGACGCACGGAATCTTCTCCGCGGTCGCGAGCGCGGGCATCGCGTTCTCGTTCTTCGGCTTCCGGCAAGGCGTCGAACTGGCGGGGGAGACGGCGAACCCGAAACGCAACGTGCCGCTCACGCTCATCGGTTCGGTCGTGCTCACCGGAATCCTGTACGTGCTGCTGCAGATCGCGTTCATCGGCGCGGCCCCGTCCGACGCGATCGGCAAACAGGGCTGGGAACACGTCGGCTCGAACTTCACCGCGGGCAGCGACGTCCTGGCCACGTTCGGCCCGCTCGCCGCGATCTCGAGCGTGCTCGGCATCGGCTGGCTGGCCACCCTCCTGTACGCCGACGCGATCATCTCGCCGGGCGACACCGGCCTGATCTACACCGGCGTCACCGCGCGCATCTCGTATGCCATGGGGCGCAACGGAAACGCGCCGTCCGGACTCGCGAAGGTGAACTCCGCCGGCGTGCCGTGGGTCAGCCTGATCCTGGCGTTCGTCATCGGCTGCTTCTTCTTCCTGCCCTTCCCCGGGTGGAACAAACTGGTTTCGTTCGTCACGAACAGCACTGTGCTGTCGTTCGGGTCGGGTCCGCTGGTGCTGCTGGCGATGCGCAGCCAGCTGCCGAGCCGCGAGCGCCCGTTCCGCCTCGGCCGGGGCTTCACGTGGGCGGTCGCGTTCCTGGCGCTGTTCTCCACCAACCTGATCATCTACTGGACCGGGTGGGACACGAACTGGAAACTGTTCGTGGTGATCGCCTTCGGTTATCTTCTGCTCGCGCTGAACCAGGCGTTCGCGAAGAAGTCGCCGAAACTGGACTTCCGGCACGGCTGGTGGGTGCTGGTGTGGTTCGCCGGACTCGCGGTGATCAGCTACCTCGGCACGTATCCGGAGGCTTCGAAGCATGCCGGGAACCTGGGAGTCCTGGACTTTTCGCTGGGTGCGGTGGCGTCGCTGGTGCTGACCGCGGTGGTGATGGCGTTGGCGCTGCGGAGCGCGCTGCCCGGGGAGCGGGTGACGGAGATTCTGGCTGAGCGCCGGGAGGCGGACGAAAGCCCTGCGTGAGGTGCCGCCGCGCTCGTTGAGCGGCACGATGACTGACCATGGCCCCGGTTCGACCGCGGCGCGGCCAAACCCCGATGCTCGCCGTGCGTGCGGGGACTCGGGCTGCTGGCCGCATGACTGTGGCCGGTGACGAGATCGCCTGGGATGCGTTCGAGTAGCCGTACCGGGATCACCGCCTGCTCGCCCGCGCCCAGTGCGACGCGGCCGTGCTTCGCCTGACCGTCGTGTCCGGCTGGTCTTGCCAGATAGCCTGCGCGCAGATAGTCTCTGCGCATACTAACTGGGAGGGCTTATGTGGACCACTGACTACAGCGCGGAGACGTCGGCGAGCCCGGAGGCGGTGTGGGCCGCGTTGCGGGCGTTGCACAGCGGAACGTCGTTGAGCGAGCGCAGTGACCGGTTCGAGTTGCACGGGCCGTTCGAGAAGGGGACCGAGCTGTCGGTCACGCCGCAGGGGCAGGACACGTTCCGTTCGCGCATCACGGAATTGGCCGAAAACGAGGTCTACGAAGACGAAACCCGCTTCGGCGACGTGGTGCTGCGGTTCCGGCACACACTCGCCCCGCTCTCCGGCGGCGGTACGCGCGTGACGCATCGGCTGGAGATCGAAGGCTCGGCGGGGCCAGAGCTGGGACCGCAGATCAGCGAGGACTTTCCGGTCGCCATGAGCGATCTCCTCGGCTATGCGGAGCGGTCCGCGCGATGACGCGGTTCGAGGGGCCGGGGGACAGTCCGGGTTTTCTGCTGTGGCACGTGACTTTGGCGTGGCAGCGACGGATCCGGCAGACGCTCGAACCGCTGGGGCTCACGCACGTGCAGTTCGTGCTGCTCGCGTGCTGCTGGTGGCTGGAAACGCACGGAACGCCGCCGCGGCAACAGGAACTGGCCGCGCAGGCGGGCACCGATGTCAAGATGACGTCCCAGGTGATCGCCCGGCTGGAGGCGGCCGGGCTGGTGACCCGGACGGTCGACTCCGGTGACACCCGCGCGAAACTGGTGCGGCTGACCGGAAAGGGCCGTGATCTGGCCGGTCGCGCGGTGACCGCGGTGGAGCAGGTGGACACGCAGATGTTCGGGACGGACGCCGGGCCGTTGCTGCGGACGCTGCGGTCGGTGCTCGACGCGGAGTGATCGCGGGGGCCGGGGTCGCTGCGTTCGAGAGCGGTCTGCGCTGCGGGTGGTCGTGGGGGCGGGTTTGCGCGGCTGCGGGGTGGATTGGTGGTGCGGCGGACGTCTTTGGGCGGGTCCGCGCGGAGGCGGGGTGGTGCGGCGGAGGTTTGCGCGGAGGCGGGGTGGTGCGGCGGAGGTCCTTGGGCGGACCTGCGCGGAGGCGGGCTGGTGCGGCGGGGACCTTTGGGCGGACCTGCGCGGAGGCGGGCTGGTGCGGCGGGGACCTTTGAGCGGACCTGCGTGGCCGCGGGCGGATTGGCGGTGCGGCGGAGGTCTCTGGGCGGGTCCGCGCGGACGCGGGGTGGTGCGGAGGAGGTCTGGGGGCCGTGTTCGTCGCCGCGGGATCCGTTGCGCTGTTGCGCCGAGGCGCCGGTTTCGCCGGACGGCCCACGCGGCGGCTGGTCGGTTCGGGCGCGGCGGCGGTTGGTTCGGCGGAGTTTTGGTGGCGGGGAGCCGTTGGTGGCCCGGAGGGGCTGGCGGTGGTCGGTGAGGCCGCAGTGGGCGCTGGTTCGGTGGGCTGCTTTCGCGGCCAGTGCCCGGGTCCCGGGTGATCCGGTGGCTGACGAGGCGCAGCGGCGGCCCGGGGCGCGGGTTAGTCGCGACAACCGGTTTCGGCGGCGGTTTTCAGGTCGCTCAGCCAGGTTTCGAGGCCCATGTCGGACGTCGGGTCGGCTTGGGGGCCCGAGTGGCTTTCTTCGGTGCGGACGAGGACGCCGTCGCGGGTGGGGCGGAAGGTCCAAACGTGGACGCCGTCGATGTGGTAGCCGGTGGCGTCTGCCGGGCCGGTCCAACGGAGGCACTTGCCGCGCTGGAGTTGGCGGACGGTGGAGTTGATGACCACTGTGCTCGGCGGAACCGAGGGCACCTGGACGGTCGCTTGGAATCGTGAGTGTTCGCGCAGCGGGCCGGGATCCAGGCGGCGCACGGTCATCGGGGCGGCGGGCTTCTGCCAGGACGTCCAGGCTTCCACGTCGGTGTGGAGGTCCCAGATCCGGTGCAGCGGGGCGTGGACGAGGATTTCGGCGCGGTGGCGGGCTTTCGCGGCGGGGTCGACACCGTGGCCTTGGCAGGTCGGCGCGGCCGGACTAAGAACGGCGGCTTGGGCGGGGGCTGGGGTGAGAACAGCGGCCAGCGGGACGGCGAGCAAGGCTGTGCGGCGAAGGGGGCGCGAGGTTTTCGGGTCGGTGCTGCGCATGGGGCTGCTTCGTGCAGTTAATAGGTTTAACGATAGTGAAAGCCTATAGCGCAGCGTTGGTGAAGGTCAATAGGAAAGGTGAAGGGGTTTAACTGCGACGTGGGGGCAGTTCGGCGTCAGGTGCGGAGGAAGACGTCGTCCAGGGCGAAGGTTGGCTGCAGCTGCACGCGCATCCGGCCGAGGCAGTCTTCGGCGCGGTATTCGACGGCGATGATCGGGCCGGGTTGGTGGATCGTCAGCACGGTCGCTTGTTCGCGGAAGACGTCGACGACGACGTCCGACCCCTGGCGGTACCGGAGGCGGACGCTCCGCTCGACTGGGTCCCAGCTGAGGTGGAGTTCCCCGGTCTCGGATACGGGGATCTTGAGTTCCCGCACGTAGCTGTCGCCCGACGCGTCTTCCCATTGCGGGAGGGTGTCGAAAGCGGAGAGCCATACCTCGTCGTCGGCGACTGCGAACTCCACGCGGGGCAACTTACCGCCAAAACAGCACGGCCCTCACGGGTTCGCGCAAAGCGTCCGCCGCACCGCGGCCCGGAGCCAGCGGTGCGCTCCGTCGGCGGACTGCCGCGGATGCCAAGCCATGCCGATCTCCAACGGCGGCAACGGGACCGGGATGTCGAGAAGCCGCAGGCCGAGCGCGGTCGCGTCGGCGGTGAGCGGCGAGGGCGGTTCGCCGGGGAGCGACGCGGGGATCAGGCACACCACATCGCTGCGGGCGGCGACCGCCATCGCGGCCAGGTGGCTCGGCAGGACGATCGCGACCAGGCGGCGGAGGTTGTGTTCGGCCAGCGCCGCGTCGAGGGGGCCGGCGAACCGGCCGCGGCGGCTGACGGCGACGTGGTCGGCCGCGGCGAGCCGGGCCGGGGTCAACGGTTCCGAAGCCAGGGGGTGATCGGGGCGGACGGCGGCGACCATGCGCAAAGTGAGCAGCTTTTCGACCTGCGTCTCGGGATCGACGTGGTCGATGGAGCCGACCTCAAGGTCCAGGCGGCCGTCGCGGAGGGCTGAACCGGCTTCCAGTTCTTCGGCCCGGACGCGGAGCGAGATGCCGGGGGCTTCCTCGCGGGTGAGACGCAGGAGGCCGACGGCCAGGGCGGCGCCGACCAGGTCCGCGGTTTGGATCGTGAAGGTGGACCGCAGCGTCGCCGGATCCACGACGGCGCCGGGGCTGAGCAGCGCGTTCAGGCTTTGCACCACGGCGGCGGCTTCGTCGCGCAGGGATTGGGCGCGCGGCGTGGGGACCATGGCTTGCCCGGCCCGGACCAGCAACGGGTCTTGCAGGATGCGGCGCAACCGGGCGAGCGTGCGGCTCATCGCGGCCGGCGACGTGTGCAGGCGCGCGGCGGCGCGGGTGACGCTCTGCTCGGTCAGCAGGGCGTCCAAAGCGACCGCGAGGTTGGCGTCGATCGCCGGATTCAGGCTGTTCACCAGGGTAATTCCATTTCAGGCAAGGATTGCGTGCCGAAGTTCCCATTGTGGCATCACGGCGGCGCTCAGCAGGATCGAGGGCGTACCCCACGGAGGTTTTCATGATCGTCATCACTGCCCCTACCGGAAACATCGGCAGCCGCGTGCTGAGCGAACTGGTCGACGCGGGCGAGGATTCGCGGGTGATCGTCCGCGACCCCGCGCGGCTGCCGGACTCGGTGCGCGAGCGCGTCGAGGTCGTCGTCGGTTCGCACGGCGACCCCGAGGCGGTCGACCGGGCTTTCGCGGGCGCGGACGCCGTTTTCTGGGTCGTGCCACCGGATTCCACGCGGGCTCCCACAGAAGGCTGGAGCGGCTTCACCGGCCCGGCGGCGAAAGCGCTTGTCGCGCACGGCGTCGGGCATGTCGTCGGAGTTTCGGCGCTCGGCCGCGGCACCGCGGTCGCCGACCGGGCGGGGCTCGTGACCGCGTCGCTCGCGATGGACGAGCTCATCGCGGGCACCGGCGTCGCGTATCGGGCGCTGGCCAATCCGTCCTTCTTCGAGAATCTGCTGGAGGAAGTCGATTCGATCCGGGAGCAGGGCGTTTACAGCGACGTCCTGGACCCGGACCGCAAGGCTCCGCTCGTCGCCGTCGCGGACATCGCCGCGGTCGCCGTCCGGCTGTTGCGGGACCGGTCCTGGACCGGCTTCGCCGACGTCCCCGTTCTCGGGCCGGAAGACTTGTCTCCCCACGACTTGGCCCGCATCATGACCGAGCAGCTCGGCCGTCCGGTCCGCTACGAGCGCGAGTCGCTGGACGACCTGCGGTCCACGCTCATCGGCTACGGGCTCGACGAAACTTTCGTCCACGGCATCGCGGACATGAAGCACGCCAAGGACAACGGCCTCGACGCCGGTGTCGCGCGCACTGCCGAAACCGCGTCTCCGACCACGTTCGAACAGTGGTGCGCGGAAACCCTCAAACCCGCTTTCGACGCCTAAGGATCCCCAATGTCCCACGAAAATCCGCCGGTGACCGCGTTCCTGCTGGTCAAAACCACGCCGGAATGGCTCGCCCTGACCCCGAAGGAACGGGCGGCCGCGTTCGCCGCCCAGGTCGTCCCGGCGATCGAAACGAAAACCACCGGCGTCCGGTCCCGGTTCTACGACACCGAGTTCTACTCCGCGCGCGTCACCGACGTCTGGGTCTGGGAGGCCGACGACCACCACGCCTACCAGCTCCTGATCGACGCCCTGCGCGAAACTCCGTTCTGGGACCGCTATTTCGAGATCGTCGACCTGCTCGTCGGCACCGAGAACGGCTACGCCCGCACGTACGGCTTCGACCCGCTGGCCACTATCGCCACCTGAACACCGATGCCGGGAACTTAAGGCCCGCGTCGGTCGTGAGGGGAACCCTGAGGGAATCTGATTCCCTCAGGGTTCCCCTCACGTACATTCACCGGGACCACGCAGCCCGTCAGTCCCTGCGCCCCGGGCAGCCACACCGCACCCGCAGCCTCGCCTTGAGTTCCTGGCATCGCACCTGAGCACGCGAACGGGCCCCGTTCCGCGAGAAACGGGGCCCGCTCCGGTGTGGCTCAGTGCGCCGCGGCCAGTGCCGCCGTGGCGGGCGGCATCAGCTTCGGGTATTCCTTCTGGAACTTCTCGATCATCTTCGCGGACGGGATGATCCGGTTCGGGTTGTTCTGGCTCACGGCCTGCTTCTCGCCCCATGCGCCGGCGGCCTTGCGCTGGTCGGGGGTGCCGTGGCTGTGGTAGCAGTCGCCGATGGAGGCGTCGAGGTAGGTGACCTCCTGCTGCGTGCGGGCGTTCCAGGCCTCGCCCTTGGCGTGCGCTCCGAAGTAGCCGCCGTAGGCGTCCGGGCCCATCTCGCCGGATTCGTTGCGCGGGTAGTTCTCGTGCGCGAAGTCGACCTGGTGGCCGTACTCGTGGCCGACGACCGCTTCCACCGACACGTCGTCGAAGCCGAGGTGGTTGACCACGTCGAGCAGGCCGTCGCCGAGCATGATGCGCTTGCCGCCGAGGCTGTCGGCCGGGGCGGAGAACGCGTTCAGGGTCAGCAGCGGGTGGCGGCCGCCCTGCAGCGCCGGAACCTCGTAGAGCACCTTGGTCGCGAGCGCGCCCGCTTCCGCGGCCCGCTTCGGGTCGAGGCCGAGCTTGAACGTCTGCGTCGTGCGGTCCTGGCTGCCCAGGTCGGTGCCCTTCCAGGCGACCAGCTGGATGTTCCAGCTCTCGATGTCCCAGAACCCGCGCAGCTTGTCGATCGTCGCGCCGGCGCGCGGCGTGTACTGCCCGTCGGTGCCGAAGACCTGCGGGGTCTTGTCGCTGGCGACGGCCTGGGTGTAGAGCTGGCCGATCGCGCTCAGCGCGCTGAGCGCCTTGTTCTCGGTCGGGGACAGCGAAGACGCGAGCTTGTTCGCGTACGTCAGCAGCGATCCCTCGGTGCAGCCCGGGATCGGGCCCTGCGCGGCGTGCGCCTGCTGGCCCGGCCGCTTGACCGGCGAGTCGAACAGCGGGTCGACGCCGCGCAGTGCGTTCGCGGGCAGCCCGTTGTAGAGGTCTTCGACGTCCTGGTAAAGCTGCGCGATGTCCTGGTCGACTGACGTCGGCTCGGCCGCCTGCGGCACCGCGGTCGCCGGGACGGCCGTGGCCATCGTCAGCGCCGCGAGGGTGCCCGCCGCGGCGAGCGTTCTGCCGAGAATCCTGGTCCGTTTTCGCATGGGCCCCTCATTCCGGTTTCAAGATCACCAAGTACGCCCAACCCTAAGACGATCTTGGACGCGGAAACCGGGACGAGGGAAAGAACCCCGGGATGGCCCACGCCTTTCGGCGGGTTTTCGCCCTGCGGGCATCGGCCGAAAGTACTATCGGGCAACGGCGGCCGCGGTTCCGGAGAACCGGGTATTCGGGGAAACAGGACAAAATGGGCGTCGCTGCGCAGTGGAATCAGAGCGCTGCGCGAGGAAATGCAGCGAGGCCGAGGAGACCGACGCGGTAGCGGTACGACTGGCGTCAGGCGCGCATGGCGAAAGCATTCGGTAGTCCGCCAACAACGGGAAGCCGGTGCCGTTCGCCGTGCTCAGCGAACGCCGGTCAACGGGAGGATCCGGCTTTCCAGTGCCGCACCGCGAACGGACCGCCCAGGAGCGCGGCGAGCGCGACCACCCCGGCGACGATCATGCCCGGCCGCGAGTCGAACGCCCCGGTCGCGATCATCGCGACGCTGGTGACGATCGCCAGGATCTCCAGCGCGGAACGGCGCCGACGCCCGGATCCGCGGGCCAGCTCGGCGCTGAGCCGCGGATCCGTGGCGGACAAACCGCGTTCGATTTCGTTCAGTGCACGCTGTTCCCGAGCGGTCAGCATGCGTCGCCTTGCTTCCGGTGCGCGTGCCGGCGGCGGATCAGGAAACGAAGCACGAACACGCTGCCGAAAACCGCCGCGAACAGCGGGAGCGGGTTGTTCCGGACCGCTTCCGCGCCCGCGCGGACCTTCTCCGCGGCCGGCGCCGAGACGGTCTTCTCGACCTGTTCGGCGGCCCGGTCGATCGTCGCGTCGACCTTCTCGCCGGCCCGCGTCCGGACGTCCAGCTTGTGGCTCAGCGCGTCCAGCGTCTCGGCCAGTTCCTCGCGGGTGACGTCCCGGTCCGCCCGGGCCTCTTCGACCTTGCGTTCCGTCATGACCGCACTTGCTTCATCGTCTCGACGTCCTCGCGCATCCGCTCGACGGATTCCTCCGGCACCGGCGGAGCGGCGCGGCGCGCTTCCTTGCCGCCGACCAGCGCGGCGAGCCCCGCGACCAGCAGCAGCGCGCCCGCGACGATCAGCGCGGACAGCCAGCCGGGCACGACGAGCGCCAAGGCGAGCACCGCCGCGGCGATCAGGGTCGCGCCGCCGAGGAGCGCCAGCACGCCGGCGAACCCGAAAAGGCCGGCCCCCAAGCCGAGGCGTTTGCCCTTCGTCTGGAGTTCCGCCATGGCCAAGCGGAATTCGTCTTGGACCAGGTGCTTGATCTCCCCGGTCAGGTCCGACACGAGGTCCGCGGTGGACTTCTCGTGCGCGGGCGTCCGGTTCATTTCCTCCAGCACGGCTTCCTCCCTTCCTTTTTCGAGGCGTACCCGGCAGGTGGGCGGCGAAACCGGTCAGCGGGACTCCAGCTGGGCGAGGGTTTCGCGGAGCGCGTCGACGACCCAGTCGTGGCCCAGCGGCAGCGGGCTCGGCACCTGGTCGTCCGGGTCGTCGCGGCTGTGCGCCAGTACCTCGACTTCGACGCCGGACTCGCGCAACGCGGCGATCTCGGCGTCGTGCCGGACCAGCCAGGCTTCGTCGGCGACGGCGGCGTCACCGGGGCTCACCACGCCTTCCGCCGCCGGGTCGACGAGCAGGACGGACCGCAGCGAGCCCGGATGTTCGGCCGCCAGCTGCAGCGCCTCGGCGGCGAGGGGACCGCTCGTGACGAGGTCGCTGTGCCCAGGAGCGGCAAGGGTTTCGGCGGTTTCGCGCCACGCACCCTCGACCGGGATCCGGTACCAGAGGATCTCGTGGTCCTCGGCGAGCGGACGCCAGGTGGCGGGCAGGCCGTCGTGTTTGGCCGCGCCCGCCGGGTCGAGCACGATCAGCCGGGGCGCGCCGGACCGGCCTGCCGCGACCAGCGGCGGGCCCTCCGCGCGGACCGGGTCGGGCGGGAACGGCTCTGGCATGTCGGCTCCTTCCATGCGCTCCGGTTACCCGGGCGGGCGAAGGAGAAACTGCCCGGGAGGCGTAACCGCCGGGAACGCGGGTAGCCGGGGAGTGACCCGGGAGGAAGGAGACGAACCCATGACCACCGCCCGCGATTTGATGACACCGAACGCCGTGTGCGTGCGCGAGTCGGACACCGTGAACGACGCCGCGCAGACGATGGCGCGCGAACAGCTGGGCGCGCTGCCGGTGTGCGGCGAGGACAACCGGCTCAAGGGAATGCTGACCGACCGCGACATCGTGGTGAAGGTGATCGCCGAGGGCAAGGACCCGCGCGCGGTGCACGCCGGCGAGCTGGCGCAGGGAGAAGCGGTGACGATCGGCGCGGACGACGACGTCACCGAGATCTTGCAGACCATGTCGCAGCACCGCGTGCGCCGGCTGCCGGTGATCGACGGCCACGACCTGATCGGCGTCGTCGCCCAGGCGGACGTCGCTCGCGCCATGCCCAATCCGGACACCGGCGTGCTGGTCGAGGCGCTCTCGCACGATTACTGATCGTCCCCGGGTTTGCTGACTGCGCACCGGGGTAGCCGGCGCGCAGCCGCAGCGCGGGCCAGGGGGCGAAAGGCCGCGCAACCGTCGCAGGGGGACGGTTGCGCGGCCGTTCCCGCATTCGACCGGGCCGCGATTGAACGACGGCACAGCGGGTAGCCGGAAAGGAACAGAACCGACTTTCCGGGGAGGACTCCCGTGGCCGACCGCATCCGACCTCCGCAGCAGCAGGACCCGCCGGGCACCACCGCGGAAATGGACCCGCAGCCGCGCGATTCGATGACCGACTACGAGGGCCGCGGCCTGCTGGCCGGCCAGCGCGCGCTGATCACCGGCGGTGATTCCGGAATCGGCCGCGCGGTGGCGATCGCCTTCGCGAAAGAGGGCGCGGACATCGCGATCTCCTATCTCAACGAGCACGAGGACGCCGAGTACACCGCGGACCGGGTGCGCGCGGAGGGCCGGGAATGCCTGCTGCTGCCCGGCGATCTCGCCGAGGCGAAGCAGTGCCGGGACATCGTCGAGCGCACTCTGTCCGAACTGGACGGACTGGACATCCTGGTCAACAACGCGGCGACGCAATGGCCGGTGGACCGTCCCGAGGACCTGACGGAAGAGCAGTGGATGCACACGTTCGACGTGAATCTGCACAGCTACTTCCGGGTGACTGCCGCCGCGTTGCCGCATCTGGGCGACGGCGACGTCATCATCAACACCGGTTCGGTGAACGGCTTGCGCGGCAACAAGAGCCTGATCGATTACTCGGCGACCAAGGGCGCGATTCACGCGTGGACGTACGCGATGGCGCAGGCGTTGGCCGACCGGGGGATCCGGGTGAACTGCGTCGCGCCAGGTCCGGTGTGGACGCCGCTGATCCCGTCGACGTTCCCGCCGGAGAAGGTGGAGAAGTTCGGCTTGCAGGCGCCGATGCAGCGGGCGGCGCATCCGGACGATCTCGCGCCGTCGTATGTGTTCCTCGCGTCGAATCGGCTGTCCTCGTATTACAGCGGCGAGGTGCTGGCTGCCTTGGGCGGCGAAACCGTTCCCGGCGGCTGACCGCGGTTCGGTCCGTGAGCCGCGTGACCCCGGTGAATGTACGTGAGGGGAACCCTGAGGGAATCCGATTCCCTCAGGGTTCCCCTCACGTACATTCACCTTGCCCGGAACTTAAGGCGGCGTTGCAAGGGCGTTCGAGCCGTGTCCGCCCAGGTCGAAGGTCTCGCCTGGCCTGGGACGCGGGACGTGCGGGCCGTGAGGGCCACCCTGAGGGAATCAGAGTTCCTCAGGGTGGCCCTCACGGCCCACACGATACGGGCGAATGAGAATAAACCGGGCATTTCGACGGCGCGGCGTCTCTTGTGGACGGTGAGCGGGACTGAGGCCAAGCCGCTCAAGTTCCTGGCATTGGGAATCAGGTTCCTCAGGGCTCCCCTCACGTACATTCGCCTTGCCCGGCGCGTCCCGTGCGCCGTCAGCGGTCTTTCGAGTCGAGACCGGCGGCCAGCAGTTCGGCGAGATGGATGCCTTCGCGTCCGCCGCTGTCGAGTTCGTGCAGCTGGGTCCGGCAGCTGAACCCGTCCGCCAGCACCGCCGTCCGGCGGTCCGCCTGGCGCACGCGCGGCAGCAGCACCCGTTCCGCGCAGGCCTTGCTGACTTCCAGATGCCCTCGCTCGAACCCGAAGTTCCCGGCGAGGCCGCAGCAGCCCGAATCCAGCCGTTCGACGTCCACTCCGGCCGCCTGCAGCAGTTTCTTGTCCGCGTCCCAGCCCAGCACCGCGTGCTGGTGACAGTGCACTTGGGCGAGTGCGTGCCCCGGGATCTGCGGCGGCCGGTATCCGGGGGAGTGCTCGGTCAGCAGTTCCGCGAGGGTCACGGTCTGGTCCCGCAGCCGCCGGACGTCCTGGTCGCCGGGGAACAGTTCGGCCACGTCGGAGCGGAACACCGCGGTGCAGCTGGGTTCCAGGCCGAGCACCAACCCGCCGTTCCGGAGATGCGGGGCCAGCGTGCGCACGGTGCGCGTGAGAACCCGTTTCGCGACCCCGAGCTGGCCGGTGGAAATCCAGGTCAGGCCGCAGCACACGGACGGCTCCGGCAGTTCCACCCGCCACCCCGCGTCCTCGAGCACTCGCACGGCGGCCTCGGCGACGTGCGGATGGAAGTAGGACGTGAAGGTGTCCGGCCACAACAGCACGGTGCCGCGCGCGCCGGTCCCGGCGGGTTGATGCCGGGCGAACCACCGCGGCAGCGTTTTCGGGGCGAAGCGGGGGATTTCGCGGTTCTCGACCCCGGCGGCCCGCGTCGCGAGGCGGGTTTTGCTCAGCAGGTTCACCAGCCGTGCCGTGCGGGTCTTCCCGACCAGCCGGGCGACCAGCGGCAGCCAGCCCATGCTGAAGTCCGACCGCGGCCGTTTCCACGGGCGGCCTTCGTAATGGTGGGCGAGGAATTCCGCCTTGTAGGTGGCCATGTCCACATCGGCCGGACAGTCCGATTTGCAGCCCTTGCAGGAAAGGCACAGGTCGAGCGCGTCGCGGACCTCGGTGGAGCGCCAGCCGTCGGAGATCGGGCCGTCGTGGTGGCCGTCGAGCATCTCGAACAGCAGCCGCGCCCGGCCGCGCGTGGAGTGTTCCTCCTCGCCGGTGACCTGGTACGACGGGCACATCACGTCGCCGCTTTCCGAAGTGGACTGCCGGCAGCGGCCGACGCCGACGCACCGGTTGGCGGCCTGGGAGAACGAGCCGCCGTCGTGCGGGAAGCGGAAGTAGAGGTCCTGCGGCTCGGCGGGGGACCACGAGCCGCCGAGCCGCAGGTTTTCGTCCAGCGAGTACGGCGCGACGACCTTGCCCGGGTTCATCCGGTCGGTCGGGTCGAAGATCGCCTTGAGCTGGCCGAAAGCGGTGACCAGGTCGTTGCCGAACATGCGCGGCAGCAGTTCGCCGCGGCTCTGCCCGTCGCCGTGCTCGCCGGAGAACGAGCCGCCGAACTCCGCGACGAGGTCGGCGGCGCGTTCCATGAACTTCCGGTAGGTCGCGACGCCGGACGCGGTGTAAAGGTCGAACGGGATCCGCGTGTGCACGCAGCCCTGTCCGAAGTGGCCGTACAGGCTCGGCCCGGTTTCGTCGGCGTAGCCGAATTCCGCGTACAGCGCGTCCAGCCGACGGAGATAGTCGCCGAGTTTCTCCGGCGCTACCGCGGAATCTTCCCAGCCCTCGAAGGTGTCCCGCTCGCCAGGGACGTGCGCGGTCGCGCCTAGCCCGGCTTCGCGGACCTGCCAGAGTTCGGCTTCCTTCGCCGGATCGTCGAGGAAAGCGACCTCGGCACCTTCGATGGAGTCGAGCAGCCCGCGCGCTTGCTTGTCGGCTTCTTCGAGCGTCTGCCCGCCGAACTGGACCATCAGGAACGCCCGGCCGCGCGGCAGTTCTTCGCGGGCTTTTTCGTTGAGGTTCTTCAATCGTTCGTCGTAGAGGAGCCGGTGGTCGACGCCTTCGAGCGCGATCGGTTCGTGCGGCAGGATGTCCGGCACCGCGTCGGCGGCGGTCGCGATGTCCGGGTAGCCGAGCACGACCATCGCGCGCTCCGGCAGCACCGGCACCAGCTTCAGTTCCGCGCGCAGGACCGTGACCAGCGTCGATTCGCTGCCGACGAGCAGTCCGGCGATGTCGAAGCCGTGCTCGGGCAGCAGCGAGTCGAGGTTGTAGCCCGACACCCGGCGCGGGATGTCCGGGAAGCGGCGGCGGATCTCGTCGGCGTATTCGTCGCGCAGCCGGCGCAGCTGCCGGTAGATCGCGGCGCGCCGGTCGCCGTGGTGCTCGATCTCGGCGTACTCGGCGTCGCTGGTTTTGCCGCACCAGAACCGGGTTCCGTCCGCCAGCAGCACTTCCAGGCGCACGATGTTGTCCACGACCTTGCCGGTGCGCTGGGCGGTCGCGCCGCAGGAGTTGTTGCCGATCATGCCGCCGAGGGTGCAGTTCATGTGCGTGGCCGGCTCGGGCCCGTACCGGAGTCCGGTGTCGGCGAGCTGCCGGTTGAGGTCGTCCAGCACGATTCCCGGCTGCACCACGCAGGTGCGGTTCTCCGCGTCGACGGATTCCAGCTCGGAGCAGTACTTCGACCAGTCGAGCACGACGGCGGTGTTCGTGCACTGGCCTGCGAGGCTCGTGCCGCCGCCCCGCGAAAGCACCGGCGCGCCGAACTCCCTCGCGACGGCCAGCGCTTCGACGCCGTCGTCGGGGGAGCGCGGCACGACAACGCCGAGGGGGACCTGGCGGAAATTGGACGCGTCGGTGGAGTAGGCGGCGCGGCTGCCGTCGTCGAAGCGGACCTCGCCCTCGACCCGCTCGCGCAACGCGGCAGCGAGGGCTTCGATGTCGATTTCGGCCGGTTCCGGCACGCGGACCACGGGATTGGGGAGTTCGGCGGTGCTCATCGGCCCTCCTTGACCGCATACTCGGCCGCGGCGTCGGCGTGCAGGCGCAGCCCGTGCCCGGCGGTGGACATCGACGGGGCGACCCGGCCGCCGCTCGGATCGAGGCCGCCGTAGAACAGTTCCCGTTCGATCCGGTCGTGGTCGGCGAACCATTCGATGTGCCGGAAGTTCGGGGTCGCGGCGGCCGCGTGCGCGGACAGATTCGGCGCGCAGTGCGCGGAAACCTCGCGGTTCGCGGCGGCGGCGAGGGCGGCGACGCGCCGCCATTCCGTGTAGCCGCCGCAGCGCGTCACATCGACCTGGAGACAGTCGACCGACGGCAGCATCCGGGCGAAGTACGGCAGGTCGTAGCCGTATTCACCGGCGGCGATGTCCGGTCCGTCGGGCGTGCGCAGCTGCGCGAGCCCGGGCAGATCGTCGCTGGACACCGGCTCCTCGAACCAGGTCACGCCGAACTCCCGCAAGGTATCCGCGATCCGGCGGGCCCGGCCGACCGAATAGCCGCCGTTCGCGTCGACGTACAGCGCGGCGTCGTCCCCGATCGTCTCCCGGGCCAGCCGGACCCGGCCGATGTCGCGGGCGACCGCGGATCCCCAGGACTCGCCGATCTTGATCTTCACACGCGGAATGCGCTGCTCGCGCACCCAGTGGTCCAGCTGCGCGACCAGCTCGTCGTCGTCCTGCGAGGTGAAGCCGCCGCTGCCGTACACGTCGACCTCGTCGTGCACCCGGCCGAGCAGGCGGCTCAGCGGAACGTCGAGCAGCCGCGCGGCCGCGTCCCAGATCGCGATGTCCACAGCGGACAGTGCACAAGAGACCAATCCGGGGCGGCCGAGGTTCCGGATCGCGTGCTGCATCGCGGCCCAGCACGCGGGCGGGTCCAAGACCGGTTTTCCCACGACGGCGGAGGCTAGTTTGCCTTCGATCAGCGGGACGCACGAGAAATCGGCGTACGTCCAGCCGAGACCGTCGGTGCCGCCGGCCCGCACCCTGGCCACGACGAGCGTGGTGGAATCCCAGGAGAGCGTGCCGTCGGCTTCCGGCGAAGGAGTGGGCACCTGGTAGGCGCGCGCGTCGATGCGTTCGATGTGCGGGGCGGCGACGGTCACCGCGACCGTCCGGGCAAGAACTCCTGCAGCTTCGTCTTCGCACCCTGGAACATCAGGTGGAACGCTTCGGGATCGCCCTTGAGCACGGACTCGGTCACCGATTTCATCTGCTCGAACGTCGCGTGCGGCGGAATCGGCGGAACCTCGGCGTCGCAGCGCACGTCCAGCACCGTCGGCCGGTCCGCGGCGAACGCGGTCCGCCAGGCCGACGCGAGATCGCCCGGGTCGTCGACGTTCACGCCTTCGAGGCCGACACTGCGGGCGAACCCGGCGTAGTCGACGTCCGGCAGCGACTGCGATTCCTCGAACTTCGGCGCGCCGCCCATCGCGCGCAGCTCCCACGTGACCTGGTTGAGGTCGTTGTTGTGGAAGACGCAGATAATGCACCGCGGATCGGTCCACAATCCGTGGTAGCGGGCGATGGTGATCAGCTCGGCCATCCCGTTCATCTGCATCGCACCGTCGCCGACGAGCGCGATCGCCGGCCGGTCGGGATGCGCGAACTTCGCGCCGATCGCGTACGGCACGCCGGGGCCCATCGTCGCGAGCGTGCCGGACAGCGTGCTGCGGATGCCTTCGCGGATCCGGAGATTGCGCGCGTACCAGTTGGTCGACGAGCCGGAATCGGCGGTGACCATCGCGTCGCCCGGGATCTGCTTCGACAGCTCGTGCACGATCCGCATCGGGTTGACCGGTTTCGCGTCGACCTCGGCCTGCTGGTCCATGGTGGTCCACCAGTCGCCGACGTTCTTCTCGATTTTCTCGCGCCACGAACGGTTTTCGGTCCGGTTCAGCTTCGGCAGCAGCGCGCGCAGGGTCGCGGCGGCGTCGCCCACGAGGTTGACCTCGGTGGGGTAGCGCATGCCGATGAACCGGCCGTCGATGTCGATCTGCACGGCGCGGGCCTGCCCGTACTCCGGCAGGAACTGGCTGTACGGGAAATTGGACCCGACGATCAGCAGGGTGTCGCAGTCGCGCATCATCTCGTAGCTGGGCCGGGTGCCGAGCAGGCCGATCGCGCCGGTCACGTACGGCAGGTCGTCGGGGAGAACGTCCTTGCCCAGCAACGCTTTCGCCACGCCGGCTCCGGTGAGGTCGGCGACCTGGCGCACCTCGTCGGCCGCGCTGCGAGCGCCTTGCCCGACGAGGATCGCGACCTTTTCCCCGGCGTTGAGCACGTCGGCTGCCTCGCTGATCGCGGGTTCGGGCGGCACCGGATTCGGCCACGCGGTCCCGGGCGGGCTCGACGGCATCTGCTTGAACGCGTGCTGCGGCGGCTCGTACGGCTCTTCCTGCAGATCCGCCGGGATGATCAGCGCGGTCGGCGTGCGCGACGCCTGCGCGACCCGGAACGCGCGGTCGAGCGCGTTGGGCAGCTGCTCGGCGACGTTCACCTCGATGCAGTACTCGTTCGCGACATCCCGGTACAGCGCCTGGAGTTCGACCTCCTGCTGGTAGCTGCCGCCCATCGCGGTGCGCGCGGTCTGCCCGACGATCGCGACGACCGGGACGTGGTCGAGTTTCGCGTCGTAGAGCCCGTTCAGCAGGTGGATCGCGCCGGGCCCGGACGTCGCCATGCACACGCCGACGGCCCCGCTGAACTTCGCGTAGCCGACCGCGGAGAAGGCGGCCATTTCCTCGTGCCGGGCTTGGACGAAGCGCGGCTGGTTGTCTGCCTTGCCGAAGGACGCGACGAGACCGTTGATCCCGTCGCCGGGGTACGCGAACACCTGTTCCACGCCCCAGTCACGCAGCCGCGAAAGCAGGTAGTCGCCGACGGTCTCGGTCATGACAAGTCCTCCCGTGCGTTGAGTCCTCCCCGGCTACCCGGAGGTCGGGGGCGTTACACGTCGTGTCGCAGCCCCTGTTCGTGGCCTGTCGCGTTTGTCGTGGTTTCCGCTCCGTCGAGGTGACGCGCGGTGTTGACGAGCCCGACCATGCTGAACGCCTGCGGCATGTTCCCGAGCTGCTGTCCGGCGCTCATGTCGTATTCCTCGCTCAGCAGCCCGACGTCGTTGCGGACGGCCAGCATTTGCTCGAAAACCTCGACGGCTTCCTCGGTCCGCCCGGTTCCGTGCAACGCGTCGGCGAGCCAGAAACTGCACGGCAGGAAAGCGCCTTCGCCGCCGCTCAAATCGCCGGGACCGGAATCGGCATTCGGGTCGAAACGGTGGACGAAACCGTCCCGCGACAGTTCTTTCCGCACCGCGTCGACGGTTCCGCGCACCCTCGGGTCGCTTCCGGGGAGGAAGCCGACGCGGGGGATGAGCAGCAACGCGGCGTCCAGGCCGTGCGAGCCGTAGAACTGGGTGAAAGTGTTGCGGTCGGTGTCGAAACCCTTCCGGCAGACTTCCTCGTGAATGCGGTCGCGCAGCGCGCGCCAGCGGTCGACCGGTCCGTCGAGATCGTGGCATTCCACTGTCCGGACGGCCCGGTCGACGCCCGCCCACGCCATCACCTTGGAATGCACGAAATGCTGCGGTTCGCCGCGGACTTCCCACAGGCTCCGGTCGGGCTGGTCCCAATGGCCTTCGAGGAAATCGAGCAATCCGCGTTGCAGATCCCATGCCGGATGTATCACGGGAAGTCCGGCTTCGCGGACGAGGTGCAGGCCGTCGAGCGCTTCTCCCCACACGTCGAGCTGGACCTGGCCCGCGGCGGCGTTGCCGATCCGTACCGGGGCGGAACCGGCGTATCCGTCGAGCCAGTCCAATGTGGACTCCGGAACGCGGCGGGAACCGTCGAGTCCGTAAAGGACTTGGAGGTCGGCCGGATCGCCGGCCGCGGCGCGGACGAGCCATTCGCGCCAGGCTTTCGCTTCGTCCGGATAGCCGGTGCCGACGAGCGCTTGCAGGGTGAAGGTGGCGTCGCGCAGCCAGCAGTAGCGGTAGTCCCAGTTGCGTTCGCCGCCGAGCTGTTCCGGCAGCGAGGTCGTCGGCGCGGCGAGAATGCCGCCAGTCGGTTCGTAGGTGAGCGCCTTGAGGGTGATCAGCGCGCGGCGCACCGCGGAGGGCCATCGGCCGTCGTACCGGCAGCGGCCGATCCAGTCCGCCCAGAAGCGTTCGGTGTGCGCCAGCGCTTTCTCGGCGTCAGCCGGATCGGGGCGTTCCTGGTACGAGGCGTGGTAGGTCAGCACGAACGGCACGCGGTCGCCCTCGGCGACGGTGAACTCGGCGAAACCCTCGGTGGACACTTCGACCGGAGTGGTCAGCCGGACCGCGTCGGGGCCAGCGACCGCGTCGAAGCGTCCGTCGACGTGCCGGACCCACGGCCGCACCGACCCGTAGTCGAACCGCGGCCGCAGGCAGGTCCGCATCGGGACCCGGCCGCGCACGCCTTCGACAATGCGGACGAGATCGGCCGCTCCGTCGCGCGGCGGCATGAAGTCGACCACGCGCACGGTGCCGTCGGCGGTTTCCCATTCGCTGGCGAGGACAAGGGAGTCGCCGACGTAACCCCGGCGGGTGGCCGGCCCGCCGTCCGCGGGTCCGAGTTGCCACACCCCCGCGCTTTCGTCGTGCAGCAGCGCGGCGAAGCACGCGGGGGAGTCGAAGCGCGGCAGGCACAGCCACTCGACCGCGCCTTCCCGCGACACCAACGCCGCGGTGTGCAGGTCGCCGAGCAGGGCGTAATCTTCGATCGGGCACTGGTTCATCGCGGCGGATTCAGTCCCGGCCGAGCGCCTTCGCCAGTTCCCTCTTGGTCATCGTCGACCGGCCGTGGATATTGCGCTTCTTGGCCTCGTTGTACAGCTGGTCGCGCGTCGGACCGCCGGGGCCGAGCCGTTTGCCGGAACGGTGCCCGCCGCGCTGCTGCGGCGATTTGTCGCGCACCGAGGACCTGCTCGCGCGGTCCGATTCGCCCGACTGCGCCCGGTTCTTGTTCACCGTGCGGGCAGCGATCTCCTTCGCGCGCTTCTTGCTGGCGCCGCGGTCTTCCTGCGACTCCTCGATGTGCTGGTACTGCCGTTCCCGTTTCGAACTCCAAGCCTGCTGCGGCATCCCAGTCTCCTTCCGCCGTTCTTGATCCCCGGATTGCCCGCGCGGCCGGGACGGAAACATCGCGGTTCGCCGCGCCGGAAACGGGTACCCGCTCCCGAGTGGGACGCGAACAGACTCTCGCCGGGCGGCTGCTGGCCGAGCACCTGGTCGCCGGCCGGCTCGAACCAGGGACCGAAATCGGCCTGCGGGTCGATCAGACACTGACCCAGGACGCCACGGGCACGCTCGTGATGCAGGAGCTCGAGGCGCTCGGGCTCGACCGCGCGCGAACCGAGCTGAGCGTCCAGTACGTCGACCACAACCTGCTGCAGGCCGACGAGAAGAACGCCGAGGACCACGCTTACCTGCGTTCGGCCTGCCGCCGGTTCGGGCTGTGGTTCTCCAAACCGGGCAACGGCGTTTCGCACCCGACGCACATGGAGCGGTTCGGCGTGCCCGGCAAGAGCCTCGCCGGGTCCGATTCGCACACCTGTGCGGCAGGCGCGCTGGGCATGCTCGCCGTCGGCGTCGGCGGCCTCGAAGTGGCGCTGGCCATCGCCGGGGAGCCGCTCTACCTGCGGATGCCGGAGATCTGGGGCGTCCGGCTGGAGAACGAGCTGCCGCCGTGGGTGTCGGCGAAGGACGTCGTGCTGGAGATGCTGCGGCGGCACGGCGTGAGCGGCGGACGGCACCGGATCATCGAGTACCACGGCCCGGGGCTGGCCTGCCTGAGCGCGATGGACCGGCACGTGATCGCCAACATGGGCGCCGAGCTGGGCGCGACCGCGTCGGTGTTCCCGGCCGACGAAGCGATCCGCGCGTTCCTGCGGGCGGAGGGGCGCGAACACGACTTCCGCGACCTGCGCGCCGGACGCGACGCCTCCTACGACATCGAAGACGTGATCGATCTGTCCACAGTGGAGCCGTTGGTGGCGAAGCCGTCGTCGCCGGGCAACGTGGTGCCGGTGCGCGAGGTGTCGGGGACGCAGGTGGGGCAGGTCGTGATCGGTTCCTCCGCCAACCCCGGTTTCCGGGACTTCGCGGTCGCCGCGGCCACCGTCCGGGGCAGGCAGACGGCCGATTCGGTGAGCTTCGACGTCAACCCGACCTCGCGGCAGATCCTTGTCGAACTCGCCCGCAGCGGACACCTCACCGACCTCGTCGCGGCCGGGGCCCGCGTGCACCAGGCGGGCTGCCTCGGCTGCATCGGAATGGGCCAGGCGCCCGCGCCCGGCACGAACTCGCTGCGCACCTTCCCGCGGAACTTCCCCGGCCGGTCCGGCACCGCCGACGACTCGGTCTGGCTGTGCTCGCCGGAGACCGCGGCGGTGTCGGCGCTGACCGGCGTGCTGACCGATCCGCGCGACTACGCCACCGCCCACCACCTCGCGTACCCGCGCGTCGCCGGACCAGCCCGTTCGGCAGCCGACCCGCGCGTCTTCGCCGCTCCGCTGCCGGAGGAGGAGGCGCTGCGGGAGGAGCTGGTGAAAGGCCCGAACGTCGCCGGCTTGCCGGACTTCGACCCGCTGCCGGACGAGCTCGAGGGCCCGGTCCTGCTGAAGGCCGGGGACGACGTGTCGACCGACGAAATCTCGCCCGCCGGAGCCCGCGCGCTGCCCTACCGCTCGAATATCCCGAAGCTGGCCGAGTTCACCTTCACCCGGATCGACGAGGACTACCCGAAGCGTGCGGCCGACAGTCCGGCGCACTTCGTGGTCGCGGGGGAGAACTACGGCCAGGGCTCGTCGCGCGAGCACGCCGCGATCACCGCCCGGTACCTGGGTTTGCGCGTGGTGCTGGCCCGGTCGTTCGCCCGGATCCACTGGCAGAACCTGGTCAACTTCGGGGTGCTGCCGCTGGAATTCGCCGAGTCGGAGGACAGCGAGAAGATCGAGCGCGACGACGTGCTGTCGGTGTCCGGGCTGCACCGGCTGGCCGAGACGGGGGAGTTCACGGTGCGGAACCAGACCCGGGACGAGGAGTACCGGGCACGCCACCAGCTGTCGCCGCGGCAGGTGGACGTGCTGCTGGCCGGCGGGCGGATTCCGCAGCTGGCTCGGGCGCTGCACTGAGACGTCGGCCCCGGGGCGCGCGGTTTGAGTGTCGTGAGGGGAACCCCGAGGGAATCAGATTCCCATGCCAGGGACTTAAGCCGGGGGATCTCGGCCCGCGGACGGTCCACACAGGACGCCATCCCCGCCGAAATGCCCGATTAATACCCGTCTGACCGGTTCCATGGGTCTGTGAGGGACCCCTTGAGGGAGCCAGATTCCCTCAAGGGGTCCCTCACAGACCGCACACCGCGCTTCCGCCCGACGGGCCCGTCTGCTGGCAGTCGGCCCGGTCTTCTCGGCTCGGGCGGACGCGCTCCCCATGCACCCGCAGGGTCGCCTTAAGTCCCTGGCAGGGGGCATTTCGGCGAGTCGCGGGTCTCTTGTGGACAGTGAGCCGGGCTCGATCGACGCGGCTTAAGCCTCCGGCTTGGGGACTCCGCGACCAGGGACGCCTTCACGGTCCTAATCAGTTCTGGGAGTGAGCCGTCCGGCACACTCC
>NZ_SDLT01000064.1 GCF_004522235.1 Amycolatopsis nivea | reverse complement strand
GCGGGCGCTGCTCGCGGTTGTGCGGCGGACGGGCCGGCGGCGCCTCGGCCACCGGACGCATCGCGCGGCGGGTCGGCGACTCCGGCCGCTGCTGCTCCGGCGCGACCCGCGGTTCCGGTGCGATCCGCGACGGCTGCGGCAGGTCCGCCCGCTGCGGTTCCGGACGCTTCCGTTGCGGCAGTTCCGGACGCTGCGGCTCAGCCCGCTGCGGTTCCGGCGCGGGCCGCGACGGCTCCACCGCGAGTCGGGACATCTCCGGCGTCCCGTCCGATTCCGGTTCCGCGTCGGCGTCCGAGGGCTCGGTCTCGCTGAGCGGAGCGAGCAAGTCCTTGCGCACCAACACGATCGCCCGGGTCCCGCCGTACGCGGACTCGCGCAGGTGCACCGAGATCCCGTGCCGCGACGCCAGCCGCGCGACCACGAACAGGCCCAGCCGCGGTTCGTCGGACAGCGCCATGATCCCGAAGTCCGGCGGGTCGGCGAGCATCGCGTTGAACTCGTCGGCCTGCTCCGGCTCGATGCCGAGGCCCTGGTCCTCGACCTCGATCACGACGCCCTTGCCGACCACGTTGCCGCGCAGTTCGACGCGCGATTCCGGCGGCGAGAACGACGTCGCGTTGTCGATCAGCTCGGCGAGCAGGTGCACGAGGTCGCCGACGACCGGGCCGCGCACCGCGACCTCCGGCAGCTTCGCCGTCTTCACCCGCGCGAAGTGCTCGGTTTCCGCCGCCGCGCCGCGGACGAGTTCGACCAGCGACACCGGATTGCGCCACTGCCGTCCGGGCTGGCCGCCGCCGAGGATGATCAGGTTCTCCGCGTTGCGCCGCGCGCGGGTGGAGAGGTGGTCGAGGCGGAACAGCGTGTCGAGCTGGTCCGGGTCCTCCTGCTTGCGCTCGGCGGCGTCGAGCACTTTCAGCTGCCGGTGCACGATCACCTGGCTGCGGTGCGCGATGTTGAGGAACACCGCCTTCGTGCCCTGCCGGGTCTTGGCCTCTTCGACCGCGGCGGCGAGCGCGGACTGCTGCGCGAGGTTGAACGCCTCGGCCACCTCGCCGATCTCGTCCGTGCCGTGGTCGAGCAGGTGCCCGCCCTCGTCGAGGTCCACGGGTTCCCCCGCCCGGATCCGGCCGACGAGTTCCGGCAGCCGCACCTCGGCCGCGTCGAGGGTGTCCTCGCGCAGCCGGGCGAGCCGGGAGATGAAGCGGTTCGACAGCCGGAGCGCGACCAGCACCACGGCGAGCGCGAACAGCACCGCCGCCGCGCCCGCGATGATCGAGTTCCGCAACGTGTCGTCCGCGTCGGTGATCGCCGCGTTGGTCGCGTGCGCGCTCTGCGCGGCGAACATCGTCATCAGCGTGGTGGCGACCTGCTTGGCGTCGGTCCGCCACTGCTCCAGCGGCACCGGAAGCTGTTTCGCGCCGGACAGCAAGGCGTTCTCGACCTGCGTCACGGTCGTCCACGCGGGACTGGAGACGAGCTTGTCGTAGTTCGCCCGCACCTCGGGCACCATCTGCGGCACCGATTGTTCGAGCTGCGCGTGGTACGCGCCGATCTGGCCGAGGTACGCGCGCTGCTCGTCGCCGGACAGCCCGCCCGCGGCGAGGCCGGCCGAGGCAAGTGCGTCGCTGCGCTGCATTTCCTCGGCGGCGTTGAAAATCGGGATCGCGGACAGCCGGGCGTAGGCGTTGTCCGCGCCGCGCGCGGCCTGCGCGAGACCGGCGACGCCCTGGGTGAACTGGTCGATGATCTGGTTGTAGAAGGAAAAAACCTCGAGCCGCGGCACCTGGCCGGCGTCGACCCGCTGGCGCAGCTGCGGCAGTTTCGCCTCCAGCGCGGCGAACGTGGCGATGTTCTGCTTGACGCTCGCGGGCACGTTCGAGTCGCTCGCGAAGTTGCCCTGCAGCACCGAGGTGATCTGCGCGGCGGACGCGTCCGTCTTCGGCCGGGTCGCCAGCAGCGCGGCGCGCGCGGCGTCCTGTCCGGCGAGCACGCTCATCGACAGCTGCCGCTCCTGTTCCGCGGCGAGCAGGAACGGAATGCCGGGGCCCTCCGAACCGCGAATCTTCTGCGCGTAACTTCGCGCCTGCGTCGCGTCGAAAATCAGGTATCCGGCGAGCGCGATACCGACGACGAGCAACGCCACGCTAGGAATCAACGCGATCGCGAGCACGCGAGAGCGAATCGAGGAGCCGCGGCCCTTTCGCCCGGAATTCTGCTTCACCGTGATCCGTTTTCCTTCCGGCACTGCTGTGGTATTCGGGTCCTCGGTGTTTTCGTTGCACCGGTCCGACCAGCCGGATCACAGTTCACCGTGGTCTGCGTTGCCCGCGACGACGGTAAGCAACCTTCACGGGTGAGTCAAGTCCGGACCCGCGTTGCCGTCATCCTCTTGTTACCTGCTAGTAACCCACTGTGGTGCTTGGAAAACTGATCACCACCGGACGTGACCTTGGTCGCACCGGCTCCGCCGCCGTCGGCAGGGAGCCCGCGCGTGAGGTCCGTCACGACGACGAGTCCGCGAAAACTCACCGGAAACTCATGCGCATTTCCGCATCGGCGGCGGAATCGAACGGAAAACCGAGATCGATTTCCGGAATTCAGCGCCGGACGCCATTCGGCGGCCGATGCGCGGAAAGCCGCGGCACCGGCGCGGTTTCGGTTTCCTCCGCCGCCTCGCGCCGGTCGCGCCGCAGCAGATCGTGCAGCATCTCCCGGCACGCCCACGCCAGCACCGCCACGGACGCGACCAGCACCGCCACCAGCGTCGATTCGACCGGATAGCGCGCGACCAGCCCGCCGAAACGCGCGAGCACGAAGCCGATGACCACGCCGACGAGCAGGGTCACGAGGTACGAGAGCGGCACTTCCCGGCCGCGGTTCTCGATCATTTCGGCCCCTTTCGCCCCGGATCCGCGCGGCGGACACCGCTGCCCGATCAGCTTCGGCCCGCGAAAAAACAGGCACCGAGCATACCCGTCGAGCAGCGCGCGGCGCGCCCGTCGATCACCCGAAGGGGCGAGCACGACACCGATTGTTCACCCGGGACCCGCGAATCCGGCCGGGTCCCCGCGAATCCGCGAGGATATTGCGCGAATTCTTTTCAGCACACCTCGCGCAGCACGGTCACCGCCCGCAGCACCTCGGCGTAAGTCGTGTACAGCGGGGCCAGCCCGAACCGCAGCACGTCCGGCGGCCGGAAATCCCCGAGCACCCCGCGTTCGTGCAGCGCGTTCATCGTCTGCTGCCCGCCCGCGTCCCGCACCGAAACCTGGTGCCCGCGCGTGTGTTCGCGCGGCGTCGGAATGTCGGCTCCGGGAAGGAGTTCGTCCGCACACCGGAAAAAGAAGTCGCCCAGCGCCAAGCCTTTCGCGCGCAGCACGGAAAGGTCGACGCCGTCCCAGACGTCCAGCGCGGCGTCGAGCGCGAGCATCGACAGGATGTCCGGCGTGCCCGCCCGGGCGCGCGCGATCCCCGCGCTGCCGCGGTACCCGGATTCCATGCCGAACGGATCCGCGTGCCCGGCCCATCCGGCGAGCGGCTGATCGAATTCCGCCTGATGCCGCTGTGCCACGTAGACGAACGCGGGCGAACCCGGTCCGCCGTTGAGGAATTTGTACGTACAACCCACCGCGAAGTCGACGTCGCACGCGTCCAGCTCAACCGGAATCGCGCCGACGCTGTGGCAGAGATCCCAGACCGCGAGCGCGCCCGCCGCGTGCACCGCCTCGGTGACCGACGGCATGTCGTGCAGCCGCCCGCTGACGTAATCGACGTGGTTCACGAGCACCGCGGCGGTCCGCTCGCTCACGGCGCCGGGCAGCTCCGCCACCGGCACGCGCCGCACGGCGTGCCCGGTGAGCCGGGCCGCCTGGTCGGCCACGTAGCCGTCGGTCGGGAACGTCGCCGCGTCGACCAGGATCTCGTCGCGACCGGGGTTCGCCCGCACCGCCGCGACGAGCACCTTGAACAGGTCCACACTCGTCGAATCCGCCACCACGACCTGCCCGGCCGCGGCCCCGACCAGCGGCGCGATCCGCTCCCCGACGCGCTGCGGGGCTCCCCACCAGCCCTCGGTCCACGACCGGATCAGCCGCCGCCCCCACTGCTGCCGCACCACCTGGCTCACCCGCTCCGCGACGTGTTTCGGCGGCGCGCCAAGGGAATTCCCGTCGAAGTACGCGACTTCCGGGTCAAGGTCGAACTCCGCGCGCTTCGCGGCGAGCGGGTCGGCGGCGTCGAGTGCGGCGGCCTCTTCGGCAAGGCTCTCGCTGCGCACGGCGGATTCGGTCATCGACGCTCCTCGGGGCTCCGGTTCGCCCCCTTTCTAACAGGAGGCGGGCCGGTCCCTCGAGCGCCGAGGCTGGCCGGGATTCTCTATCGGCCGCCGCTTCGACGACCTAGAGTGACCTGACCAGGCACCACCGGAGGAGGTCAGCGTTGACCCAGTCGATCGCCGAACAAGCCGAGGGCCAGACCATCCCGCTGCTGCTGCGGCGCAACGCCGTCGAGTACGGGGACCGGCCCGCGCTCACGTCGCTCGATCTCGAGGGCCGTCCGACGCTCACCTGGAGCGAGTTCCGGACCGCGATCGCCGAGGTGTCGCGCGGGCTCGCCGGGCTCGGCCTCGCCGCGGGCGACCGGATGCTGATCATGGCCCCGAGTTCGCCGGACCACCTCGTCGCCGACCTCGCGGCGGTCCATCTGGCGGCCATCCCGTGCACGGCGTACGCGACGCTCAGCCCGGAGCAGATCCGCTACGTCGCGCGGCACAGCGCCGCCCCGATCGTCGTCCTCGCCGGCGCCGACGAGCTGTCGCGCTGGCTGCCGGTGCTCGACGACCTGCCCGCGCTGCGCCGCGTGGTGGTCATGGACGAATCCGCGATCCCGGACGGCGACGACCGGTTCGTCGCGTACTCCGCGGTGCGCGAAACCGGCCGCGCCGCACTTGCCGCCGACCCCGAGGCGTTCGACCGGGCGTGGCAGGGCATCCGCCCGGACGACCCGCTCGCGATGATCTACACCTCCGGCACCACCGGCGACCCCAAGGGCGTCGTGCTCTCCCACCGCAACGCGATCCACGAGGGCATCGCCGTGCACACGCTGCACAAGGCGCCGATGCACGCCACGAACATCGCGTACCTGCCGCTGGCGCACATCGCCGAACGCGAGCTGTCGATCTACCTGCCGATCGTCGCGGCGGGCCACGTGCACACGATCGGCGATCCGTCCGGCGTCGTCGCGGCGCTCGGCCAGGTGCGTCCGCAGAGTTTCTTCGGCGTGCCGCGGGTGTGGGAGAAGATGGTGGCGGGCCTGAAGAACATGCTCGCCGGCGTGCCCGAGGACCGGCGCGAGGCGCTCATCTCCGCCAACGAACTCCTGCAAGAGGGCTACAAACTCCGCAGCGCGGGCGAGGAACTGCCCGCCGATCTCGCCGAGCGCATCGCGAAGACCGACGAGACGGTGCTCGCCCCGGTGCGCGGGCTGCTCGGGCTCGACCAATTGCACATCGCGTCCAGCGGCGCGGCCGCGTTGCCGCTGGAAGTGCTGTACTTCCTCGCCGGGCTCGGCGTCGAGATCCGCGAGGTCTGGGGCCTGTCCGAGACCACCGGCGCGGCGACCGCGAACAGCGCCGACGCGTTCCGCGCGGGCACCGTCGGGCGTCCGATCGACGGCGTCGAGGTGAAGACCGGCGAGGACGGCGAACTGCTGGTCCGCGGTCCGATCGTCTTCCTCGGCTACCTGCAGCCGGACGGCACGATCGAACCGGCCACCGACGCCGACGGCTGGTTCGCCACCGGCGACATCGGCACGATCGACGACGACGGCTACGTCACGATCACCGACCGCAAGAAGGAACTGATCATCACCTCGAGCGGCAAGAACATCGCGCCGACCCGGATCGAGGGCTTGCTGAAGGAACACCCGCTGATCGGACAGGCGGTCGCGATCGGCGACGCGCGGCCGTACGTGACCGCGCTGATCGTGCTCGACGACGAGATCGCGCCCGGTTGGGCAGCGGCCAACGGCGTCGAAGCGGCGGACATCGAAACACTGGCCCAGCACGAGGCGGTCCAGGCGGAAATCGCGCGGGCCGTCGAGTCGGCCAACAGCAGGCTCGCGCGGGCCGAGCAGATCAAGCGCTACCACGTCATCACCACCGCGTGGACGCCGGAGACGGGCGAGCTGACCCCGACGCTCAAGCTCAAGCGCCGGGTGATCAACGAGCGCTACCAGCCGGATATCGCTTCGCTCTACGCGTGAAAACGGTGCGGCCGGGGACAGTCCCGGCCGCACCGCTTCCCGGCGGATCAGGCGTCGAGATCCTTGGCGATCAACTCGACCAGCACGTCCACCGACTCCCGAGCCTGCGCGCCGTCCGCACTGAGCTCGACCTCGTCGCCATGCGCGGCCCCGAGAGTCATCAGGCTGAGCACGCTCCCCGCGTCCACCGGGTCGCCGGCCGCGCCACCGGAAACCTTGGCGATCCGAACCTTCGCGGGCTGCGCGGCAGCGGTCTGCGCGACCAGCCCGGCCGGACGGGCGTGCAGTCCGACCCTGCTGGCGACGACGATGCGACGTTGGTACACGACAGCCTCCTCAGGCATTGACCGGATGAGCGGAAACAGCGGCGGCCGGCTCGGCGGAACGGAACCGTAACTGCTTGAGCAGGACCACCGACGTGGCGGCGACCAGCGTCCCGGCCACGAGCGCGACCAGGAACAGCAGCGGGTTGCCGATCAGCGGCACCACGAAGATCCCGCCGTGCGGCGCGCGCAGCGTCGCGCCGAAAGCCATCGACAGCGCTCCGGTGACAGCCGAACCGGCCATGATCGACGGGATCACCCGGAACGGATCCGCCGCGGCGAACGGGATCGCACCCTCGGTGATGAACGAGGCGCCGAGCAGCCACGCGGCCCGGCCGTTCTCGCGCTCCGCGGCGGTGAACAGCTTCTTCCGCACGGTCGAGGCGAGCGCGAGGGCGAGCGGCGGCACCATCCCGGCCGCCATCACCGCGGCCATGATCTGCAGCGAACCGGCACTGCCGGTGGTCAGGCCGCCGACGGCGAACGCGTACGCGGCCTTGTTGACCGGACCGCCCATGTCGAACGCCATCATCAGCCCGAGCAGCGCGCCCAGCAGCACCGCGCTGGTGCCGCTCAGGCTGTTCAGCCAGTGGGTGAGACCGGTGGTGGCGATCGCGATCGGCTTGCCGACCACGACGTACATCAGCACGCCGACCACGACGGTCCCGAGCAGCGGATAGACGACCACCGGCATGATCCCGCGCATCGCCTTCGGCACCCGGATCTTCTTGAGCCCCAGCACCACGCCGCCGGCGAACAGACCGGCCACCAGGCCGCCGAGGAATCCCGCTCCGATGGCGACCGAGACCGCCCCGCCGACGAAACCAGGTGCGATCGCGGGCCGGTCGGCCATCGCGAACGCGATGAACCCGGCGAGCACCGGCACCAGGAACTGGAACGCCACGCTGCCGATCTGGTACATCAGCGCGGCCCAGCCGGCGAGCGAACCGGCGTCGAAATGCTCGGTGACCTTGGGCGCGTTGGCGATCTGGTACCCGCCGAGCGCGAAGCTCACCGCGATCAGCAGCCCGCCCGCGGCGACGAACGGGATGAGGTAGCTGACGCCGGTCATCAGCCACTGCCGGATCCGGGAGCCGAGCCGGTCGTGCTCGCCGACCTTGGTGGTCAGTTCCGGTTCCGCGGCGGCGGGCTGATCGGCGGGCTGGTCGGCGGGCGGCTCCGCAGCAGCGGCCTTCGCCCGTTCGAACAGCCCGGCCGCGTCGTTGATCGCGGCCTTCACCGGGGCCTCGACGATCGGCTTGCCCGCGAACCGTTCCCGGCCGGCCACGGCGAGGTCGGCGGCGAAGATGACGGCGTCGGCGTCCGCGATGTCCGCCGCGGACAACGGTTCGGAACCGGCGGAGCCCTGCGTCTCGACCACGATCGTGTCGCCGTTCGCCTTCGCGGTCTGCTCCAGCGATTCGGCGGCCATGTACGTGTGCGCGATGCCGGTGGGGCACGCGGTGATGGCGACGAACTTCATGTCAGGACACCTCCTCGCCGATGTAGGCCGCGACCGCCGCGGGATCGGCGGCGTCCAGCAGGGTCTGCTTGAACTCCGCGCGGACGAGCCGGCGGGCCAGCGCGGCGAGCACCTTCAGGTGCGCGGAATCCGCGCCGTCAGGCGCGGCGATGAGGAAGATCAGCTTCGCCGGGCCGTCCGGGGCACCGAAATCGATGCCGTCAGTGCTGCGGCCGAAGGCGAGCGTCGGCGCGGTGACGGCGGCCGAGCGGCAGTGCGGGATGCCGATGCCGCCCTCCAGCCCGGTGGCCATCTGCTCCTCGCGAGCGGCGACGTCCTTGAGGAACAGCTCGAGGTCGGTCACCCGCCCGGCGGACACGAGCCGTCCGGCGAGCGCGCGGACCGCGGCGTTCTTGTCCGCGGCGGCGAGCTCGAGGTCGACCAGGTCGGCGGTGATCAGGTCTGAGGTGGTCATGCTGCGGCTCCGCTGAGGGTGAGGGTGGGATCGGCGGCGAGCAGGCGCACCTGGTCGGGGTGCACGTCCTGCGGGGCGGGCATGCGGCTGCCCTCCTGCGCGACCGCGGCGGTGCCGTAGGCGACCGCGGCGCGCAGGGCTTGGGGGCCGGTTCCTCCCGCGTGGAGGAATCCGGCGAGTGCGGCGTCTCCGGCGCCGACGGTGCTGCGCACGGCGACCAGCGGGCCGAGCGCGTGCCAGGTCTCGGCGCCGTCGACCAGCACGGCGCCGCGCGCGCCGAGGCTGACCAGCACCGCGCCGACGCCCTCGGCGACCAGACCGCGGCACACCTGCACCACGTCGCCGAGCTGGGGCAGCGACCGCCCGGCCAGCTCGGCCAGCTCGTCGAGGTTCGGCTTGATCAGGTCGGGGCGGGCGGCGAGCGCGGCGGCCAGCGGCGCCCCGGAGGAGTCGACGGCGACCTTCGCCCCGGCGTCGCGGGCGAGTTCGCCGAGCTGGGCGTAGAAATCGTCGGGCACCCCGGCCGGCACGCTCCCGCAGCACACGACCCATTCGGCGCGCGCGGCGAGTTCGACGGTGCGCTGCCGCAGAACGGCCAGCTCCGCCGGGGAAAGCTCCGGGCCGGGCTCGTTGATCTTGGTGGTCGTGCCGTCCGCTTCGACCAGGGTGATGTTGCTGCGGGTGGTACCGGAGATCGGCACCGCGACGACGGGCACGCCCTCCGGCGCGAGCAGGTCGGCCAGCCGCTCGCCGACCGGACCGCCGGCCGGAAGCAACGCGACGGTCGGCGACCCGGCGGCGGCGAGCGCGCGGGAAACGTTGACGCCCTTGCCTCCGGGATCAAGCCGGACCCGGGAGGCACGCAGCACCTCGCCGCGCCGAAGCTCGCCGAGCTGAGCGGTGCGGTCCAGACTCGGGTTGGGCGTGACGGTGACGATCATGCGACCACCGCCTCGGCGGCCAGCAGGACAATTCCCGGCAGCCCGCGGTCGCGGTCCAGACTCCGGTCGGGCGTGACAGCGGCACTCATGCGAGCACCACCTCAGGACCGGCCTCTTCCAGCTCCGCGACCGCGCCCGCGTCGATCCCGCCGTCGGTCACCAGCACGTCGATCTCCGACAAGCGGGCGAATCGGCTGAGCTGGTCCGCGCCGTACTTGCTGTGGTCGGCGAGCAGGACGCGACGGCGGGCAGCGGCGACGAGGGCGGATTTCACCGCGGCCTCCTCGACGTCCGGCGTCGTGCAGCCGTGTTCGGCGGAAAACCCGTTCGCGCCGAGGAAAGCGACGTCGGCGAGCAGTCCGTCGAGCGCGTGCAGCGACGCGGAACCGACCGTCGCGAGCGTCGTCCCGCGGATCCGGCCGCCGAGGATGTGCAGCGTGATTCCCGGGCGAGTGGCCAGGATCGACGCGATCGAAAGGGAGTTCGTGATGACCGTCAGGTCGCGGTCGGCCGGGAGCAGCGTCGCCAGGCGGCTGGTCGTGGTGCCCGCGTCGAGCAGCACCGAACCGCGGTCGGGGACCTGGTCGAGCGCGGCGCGGGCGATCGCGTCCTTCTCCGCGGCGTTGGTCTGGTCGCGCTGGGCGACCTCGGGCTCGAAGTCGAGCCGGTCCACCGCGACCGCGCCGCCGTAGACCCGGCGGACGACGCCCTGGCGTTCGAGGACGCCGAGGTCGCGGCGGATGGTCTCGGGCGCGACGCCCAGTTCGGCGGCGAGGTCGCCCACGTCGACCCGTCCGTCTCGGCGTGCCCGCTGTGCGAGGAGCTGATGCCGTTCGGCGGCGTACATGCCCGTTCCTCTCCGCTGTTTGCCCGTTGTCATTTGATTGTGCCCGTTGTTACCGTACTGTCAATCCCCAGTTACAAGATCCTTTGCTCCCGGAGGTCTCGCCATGTCGTTGTCCGGAGTCGGAGTCAGCCCCGGCCAAGCACAGGGCCCACGCGTCGTCGTAGCCACTGACCTGGGAAAACCCGAGCACCGGCCGGTGCCCGCCGACCTGGCGCGGGAGGCGGACCGGATCGCGCCCGCCGCCGCCCGGGTCGCTGCCCGGTTGTCCGATCGTGCCCGTTCCGTGTCCGGTGCTGCCCGGTCAGTCGTGGAGACGACCGCGGCGATGGCGGCGGATCCGGCGCTGCTCGCGTCCGCCGAACAGCTCGTCCGGGAGCAGTCGCTGCCCGCTCCGCGCGCGGTCTGGGAGGCGGCCGCGAAGTTCATGACGGCACTCGAAGCCGCGGGCGGATATCTGGCCGAGCGCGCCCGCGACGTCGCCGACGTACGGGACCGGATCGTCGCGGACCTGCTCGGGGTGACGCCGCCGGGCGTGCCCGAGCTGACGGCGCCGAGTGTGCTCGTGGCCCGCGATCTCGCCCCGGCCGACACCGCCGGTCTCGACCCGGAACTGGTCCTCGCGCTGGTCACCGAAGAGGGCGGGCCGACCAGTCACACCGCGATTCTCGCGCGGGCATTGGGAATTCCGGCCGTGGTCGCGTGCTCCGGAGTGCTCGCCGCGGACAGTCCAGGCCTCGCGGTGGACGGCTCCGCCGGAACGGTTTCGCCGTCCGACGCCACCGTGCGCGCCGCGAGCCGGAAGCCGCGCGCGGAATGGGACGGCGTCGGCGCACTCGCCGACGGACATCCGGTGAAGCTGCTCGCGAACGTCGGCTCGGCGGCGGACGCCCGCGCCGCGGCCGAGGCGGGCGCGGAGGGAATCGGCTTGTTCCGCACGGAATTCTGCTACCTCGCGGCGACGGACGAGCCCTCCGCGGAAGCGCAGCGCGAGGCCTATGCCGCGGTGCTGGCGCCGTTCGCCGGGAAGCCGGTGATCGTCCGGACGCTCGACGCCGGTTCCGACAAACCGTTGGCGTTCTTGGACATGGGCGACGAACCGAACCCGGCGCTGGGCGTGCGCGGCGTGCGCGTCGCGTTCGACCGGCCGGAGTTGCTGGACCGGCAGTTGACCGCGATCGCGGGCGCCGCCGCCGACACCGGGGCCGAGCTTTCCGTGATGGCACCGATGATCGCGACCGCCGCCGAGGCGCGCTGGTTCGCCGACCGCGCGCGGGCCGCGGGGATCGCCCGGGTCGGTGTGATGATCGAGATCCCGGCAGCGGCCTTGTGCGCCAAGGAAATCCTCGCCGAGGTCGACTTCGTTTCGCTGGGCACCAACGATCTGGCGCAGTACGTCTTCGCCGCCGACCGGCAGCTCGGCGCGGTCGCCGCGCTCAACGACCCCAGCCAGACCGCGTTGCTGCGCCTCGTCGGCATGGTCGCCGAGGCCGGGGCCGCCGCCGGGAAACCGGTCGGCGTGTGCGGGGAGGCCGCCGCCGACCCGGGCCTGGCCCCGGTGCTGGCCGGGCTCGGGGTGACCAGCCTGTCGATGAACTCCGCCGCCCTCGCCTCGGTCGGCGCGACGCTGCGCGCGATCGACCTGCCCGGCTGCCGCGAAGCCGCCGCGAAAGCCCGCTGATCACGACGCCCGGATCGAGTTCTCCGTCCACTTGCGCAGCCGCGGCGGCACGCGCTTCTCCAGTCCGTAGTTCTCCAGGTGGGCGGAGAACACCTCGTCGAACGCCTGCTGCACGGTCTCGGTATCCCAGTCGGGCCGCTCCAGGATCGGCTGCTTCAGGTACGGCTGCCCCATCACGTGCAGCTGCGGCCCGTTGCACCGGATCATCTGCCCGGTGATGCCGTGCGACCCGTCGCCGAGCAGGAACAGCACGAGCGGCGCGATTTTCGCCGGCGTGCGCTCCGGCGGGCAGGCCCGCAGCGCGCGTTCGGATTTCCACACCATCCGGGTGTGCGCCACCGGGCACACCGCGTTCACCCGGATCCCGGAATCGTCGAGGTCGAGCGCCCACGAATAGGTCAGCGACGCGACCGCGCCCTTGCTCGCCGAGTACACCCCGAGCTTGCGCTGCCCGAGCGACGCGCCGGACGAGATGTTCACGATCGACCCGCCGCCGCCCGCGCCGACCATCGCCCGGATCGCGGCCAGCCCGGTGTACATCACGCCGAGCACGTTCACCTCGACCAGCTGGCGGGCCTGCTCCGCGTCGTCCTCCCAGGGCAGCGCCTCGTAATTGAGCCCCGCGTTGTTGACCAGGCCGTCGATCCGGCCGAACTCGGCGACGCACTGGTCGACGATCGCCTGCGCCTGCGCCGGGTCGGCCACGCTGTGCCCGTTCGCGACCGCGCGCCCGCCGTGGCCGCGGATGGTCTCGGCGGTGCGCTCGGCCAGGTCGGCGTCCACGTCGTTGACCACCACCGCGCCGCCCGCCCTGGCGACGTGCACGGCGAACGCCTCCCCGAGCCCGCGTCCGGCCCCGGTCACGACCACGGCCTTGTCCTTCAACAGTCTGTCCACGCTCACTCCCCGCTGGTGCGCCCGGCGCGAGGACGGCCGCTCCGCCGGGTCTCTCCCAGTGTTGGACCGTTCGGCCCAATCGCACCGGACGATGGCGACGAACGGTGGTCGCGCTGCGCCGAACGAGGAAAGCTGATCAGTGCCACGGATACCCCGCGGCAGGTCAGTCCGAACGGCTCCGCGTTCCGGCCACCGGATTCTTCCCGACTGTTCACCCTGGTGTGATCGGCGGCATACTGAGGGTGCATGCCCTGGCCGGAGCGGCGACACTCCTGGCCAGGAGCGAACCAGGCGAAGGCACAATGCGGTACACCCGCATTCACTCGATCGGGGAGGGGGCAGTGGTCATCTCGTGACGACCGAAGCGACCTCTCGGCTTACGGCGCCGCTGCGGAATGTCGAATACCGCGTGCTCTGGGCGGCGGAGGCCATCTCGAGCGCGGGCGACCAGCTGGCGAAGGTGGCGTTGTCCATCCTCGTCTACCACCGCACCGGTTCCGCGCTCTGGGCTGCCGTCGTCTACGCGCTGACCTTCCTGCCCGCGCTCGCCGGCGGGCTCGGGCTGTCCTTCCTCGCCGACCGCTATCCGCGGCGCGCCGTGCTGAGCGTGAGCGCCGCGGCGCAGGCGGTGCTGGTCGGGCTGATGAGCCTGCCCGGGATGCCGCTGGTCGCGCTGTGTTTGCTGCTCGTCGCGGTGCAACTGGCCGCGTCACCGGCGAACGCGGCGCAGAACGCGATCACCCGGGAAGTCTTCACCGACGACCATCTGTACCTGCGCAGCCAGGACCTGCGCGGGATCACCACCAACACGGTGCAATTGCTCGGCCTAGCCGGCGGCGGCGTGCTGGTGACGGCAGTGGGCACGTCGTGGGCGCTGGCGATCGACGCGGTGAGTTTCGCGATCGCCGCGGTGATCGTGCGGGTGTGGGTGCACGACCGGCCCGCCGCCGGAGGCGACCACAGCACCTGGTTCTCCGCGACCCGCTGGGTGTTCGGGCAGCGCAAACTGCGCGTGCTGATCGCGTTGTCGTGGCTCGTGGGGCTGGCCGTGGTGCCCGAAGGACTGGCCGCGCCGCTGGCCCAGCAGCTGAACGCGCCGTCCGCGGCGGTCGGCTGGCTGCTCGCCGCCGACCCGCTCGGCTTCGTCGCCGGGGCCTATCTGCTGTCGAAATTCGCGTCCGCCGAGGTCCGGCAGCGCCTGCTCGGCGTGCTGGCGACGACGTCGCTTGCCTTGCTCGCGCTGTTCCTGCTGCAGCCGAACCTGGTGGTCGCGCTGGTGCTGCTCGCGCTCGCCGGTGCGATGGGCGCCTACATCATCACCGTGACCGCGACGTTCTCCACCTGGGTGCCGAACGAACTGCGCGGCGGCGCCGGCGGGCTCTACCGCACGGGGCTGCGCGTGGCGCAGGGCGTCGGGGTGGCTCTCGGCGGGGTAGTCGCCCAGGCGACCGGGTCTGCGGTCACCGCCATCGCGCTGGCCGGGCTGGCCGGCGTGGCTCTGGCGATCCCCACCGCGTTCTCGTGGACCCGGGTGCGGCACGCGGTCGCGGCCGGGGCCTGATCGTGGGTTGCGGGATGGAACTCTGGCCGGGGTCGAGGCACCGGCCGAATGGGTCCGGATACGCCGGACGGGAAGTCGGTTCACGCTTCACGGTCACGCACGGAACACACCTCCGTTCGCATTGTCACGAATCCGTCGTGGATCGGTCACGGAACTCACGCTTCACGGTCACGCACAGCTGTCCACCTCCGCTCGCTGACAATTCATCGGAAAATGACAACAGCTCGATTCACGCTTCGCGGTCGCGCACGGGAAAACACCTCACTCGGGGGGACGGCGGGGACGCTCCTCCGCAATTTACTTCATGGATGCAGCAGTTGTCGCGGAAGGCGTCTCCGGGTTCGGAGACTACGGTCGAATACAGCGTTCGAAGTCGGTGAGTGAGATGATACCGGCAACTGATAACGACGCAGAACCGGGAAGCTTCCGGGAACCGCATCCGACACCGGAGGAGGCACGGCCCGATGCCCGGAACCGAACCGGCGCGCGGTGACCGCCGCGGCCCCGGGGAGGAACCGCCCGCCGCGACGGGCTTCGCGGGACGGCTGCGCGCGCTGATCGCCGCGAACCCCGTTTCCTCATGGGATCTCTGGACGAAACCGCGCCGGATGGTGGCGTTCCTGCTCGCCTGGGACGCGATCGCGGTGGCGCTGCTGACCTTCGGCGTGATCGCGTCGCCGAGCCCGGATCTCGTGGACTGGGGCCGGTTCGCGATCCTCGCCGGCTGCGCGACGGTGCACATCCAGCTCACCCGGCGGCAGGAGGAACGGCGGCGCAACCGGGTCACCGCCGTCCACATCGACCTGACCGGCATCTGGGTGTTCCCGGCCGCGCTGCTGCTGCCGATCCCGCTGACCCTGCTGCTGATCGCGCTGCTGCGGATCCAGCGGTGGTTCAACTCCCGGCGGCCGCCGCACAAGTTCGTGTTCACCTCGTTCACGCATGCGGTGTCGGCATTGCTGGCACACCATCTGTACCAGACCTTCGCGTCCGCCGAACTGGCCCGGCTTTCGCCCGCGAACTCGTTGCAGGTCTTCGGGATCCTGATGCTCGTCGGCTTCAGCTACGCGGCTTTGCAGGCGATCGTGATCGGCGGGCTGCTCGCGCTCGGCGGCACGTCCGCGCCCACGCTGCGCAACGTCTTGGGCACCAAGGACGACAACCTGCTGGAGCTGTCGACGATCAGCCTCGGCACCATCGCGACGATCCTGCTCGTGAACATCCCGCCCGCGATCGTGATCCTCGTGCTCATCACGGTGCTGGGCAACCGGCTGGCGGAAATCAACCAACTGCAGTCCGAAGCGCGCACCGATCCGAAAACCGGGATCTTCAACGTGCGCGGGTGGTCGGAGTCCGCGGAACGCGCGCTGGCAAGGGCCGCGCGCGGCGGGGAAACCCTGGCGCTGCTGATGATCGACCTCGATCACTTCAAGTGGATCAACGACACGTACGGCCACCCGGCGGGCGACGACGTGCTCCGCACGGTCGCGCAAACTCTCGACGAGATAACCCGCCCCAAGGACATCATCGGCCGCTTCGGCGGCGAGGAGTTCCTGATCCTGCTGCCCGACGCGGACACCACGGCGGCGAAGGTGACCGCGGAACGGATCCGTACCGCAATCGCCGATCAGCGCATCGTGACGACCGACAAACGCGGCGGTTCGGCATTGATCACCGGCCGCACCGGGTCGATCGGCGTCGCATTGCTCGGGGTGAACGGAACGACACTGGAACAGTTGCTGCAAGCCGCCGACGCGGCCGTCTACACCGCGAAGGAAGGCGGCCGGAACCAGGTGCGCTTCGCGGATGCGGATCTGCCGTCCGAGTGATCCACAATTCCGATCACCGGCACGCTTTGCGATTAATCGCGAAACCGATTCAGCAACTGTCCGCGACGGGCCGCGCCCCGTTCCTCCGCCGGATTGAGCCGAGGGGTTAATTGTCGGCCGGACCGCTAACCGGGGCGGCCGGTTTTTCGGCCGGATCGGAACGGCCCGGATTGCCGAACCCGGACGGCTGAGGCCCGAAAATCCTCCGCCGCTCCCTCGGACTCGACCCTGGCTCGATCGGGCCGCGTTCCGTCCATCGTGGATCGAACCCTCCCGAGCCGCGCCGCGGCGATGCTCCCGCCCGGGCTGCGGGCTCCCTGCTCCAGCGGAGGTACGTGAGGGGAACCCTCACGGAATCAGATTCCCTGAAGGTGGCCCTCACGTACGCCCCCGGCGCGGACCGCACCCACCGGCCCCGCACCCGCCGCGGAGAACCCCCAATGCCACATTGGGTGCGCTGGACGCACCCAACGCCACATTGGGTGCATCTGACGCACCCAATGTGGCATTGGGGCGCGTCGAGCAGGGCCAGTCGCGCACCGCACCTGCACCGAGAGCGGCGGCGAAGACAGGAATCGAGCACCCCACGTAGCTCCCGAAGCGCTCAGCGCAATCAACGCCCTCACCCACACCGGGGCTCTCGGCCGAGGTTGGCCCTTCCATCGGGACCGGCCGCCGCTCCACCCCGGGGCTCACTGCCGACAAGGCTGCCCCCTCCAACGGGACGACTCCTCCCCGCCCCAGGGCCCACCGGCCGACGAGGCTGGTCCCCTCCAGCCGGACGGCTCCTCGCCCCGCCCCAGGGCCCACCGGCCGACGAAGCTGCCCCTCCACCGCGACGGCCCCCATCGCGCACCGCCGACGAACCCGCCCCCCTCCAGCAAGACAAGCCCCCTCACCCCACCCCGGGGGTTACCCCCCACCCGGGTGAGGGGGACAGCCGCCTCCCGTAGCGCGCGTCGGGCTGGCACCCTGGTGCGCATGCCAGCCACCGACGACCGTGCCCCGGCCGCCGTTCGCGTTCGCCGACCTTGGTCGACGTCCGGCTGGCTGCTGCTCGTCCTGCTCGTGGTGTTCGGGTTCGGCCTGATCGCCTCGCGGCCCGCGTCCCCGCCCGACCAGGGGCCGCCGACCGGCGGCGTGCTCGCGGCGCAGAACGCGGTCGAGGCGCTCGCCCACCCGGACGGGCAGGCCACCGCGCTCGCGCTCCTGCCCAAGGACTTCACCGCGGTCACCGGCGTGAAGCCCGGCCCGCTGCCCGCCCGCGACGGCACCGTCCGCGCGGCGCACCTCGACGGCGGCTGCTCGGCCCCGTGGGGCGACGACAACACGAAGTGGGACTTCTCCGTCCCCTGCAAGGCGCACGACCTCGGCTACGACCTGCTCCGCTACGCCAACGACAAGGGCCATCCGCTCGGCCAGTCCGCCCGCGCCGCGCTCGACGACCGGCTCGAGCAGGACATGCACCGCACCTGCGAGCTGAACCCGATGAACTCCGAGCGCACCTGCCAGCTGGTCGCGTCGGTGTTCACCGGCGGGCTGGTGGTCAACTCGTGGCATCAGCGCTGGGGCCCGCCGGTCGGCGACCCGATCGGCCCGATGGTCGCCGGCGTCCTGGTGATCGGATGCCTGCTCGTGATGCGCCTGCGCGGCTGGCACACCGCCCGCCGCACGACCCCACGGCCGCGCCTGCCTCGCGGCGTCCCCCGGCCGTGGGCGGTGCTCGGCATCGCCGGGGCGGCGGCGCTGCTGGTCGGCGAGTCGGCGACCGCGCTGGCCGACTGGGCCGGCGCGCCGCAGGCCACCTGGTGGCCGCTGACCTGGCTCGCGCAGCTCACGCCGTTGCTCTTCTTCGCGGGCGGCCTCGCCAACGCGGCGGGCTGGCGGGCCGAACGCGACCGCGGCTACCGGCATTACCTCGCCGAACGGTCCAGCCCGCTGCTGCGCCCGGCGTTGATCTTCGCCGTGGTCGCCCTGATCGTGCCGCTGGCGCTGGAACTGCTCGGCATCCCGGCCGGGACCAACGCCACCGTCATGCGGATCGCGCTGCATCCGCTGTGGCTGCTGGGCGTCTACCTGCTGACCGTCGTCGGCGCGCCGATGCTGCTCGCGCTCTACCGCCGTACGCGGCTGTGGTCGGTCGCGGCGCTGACCGCTGTCGTCGTAGCCGGAGAACTCGCCGCGAGCTGGATAGACGTGTCCTGGCCGCGCTACGCCGCCACGCTCGCCCTAGCGCTCCTCGCGCAGCAGGTGGCGTTCGCGTACGCGGATGGCGTCCGGCTTCGCCGCCCAGTGCTCGCCGTCGCGGCTGTAAGCGGCGTCGCGGCCCTCGCGGTCGCAGTGTTCGCCTTCGACGCTTCGCCGGTACTGCTCGGCAACCCGGGCGCGCCTGCTGCGTTGTCCGCGCGGCCGTGGACCGTCCTGCTGCTGGGTGTGTCGCAGCTCGGCCTCGTCGGGCTCCTCGCGACACCGCTGCGTCGCTGGGCCGCCCGCGACCGCGTCACCCGCACCGCCGGACTGATGCTGCGCGCGCCGATGAGCCTGTACCTGGCGTTCCTCGCCGCGATGCTGCTGCTCGTCGCCGTCGTCTACCTGCCCGGACCGATCGCGAACGGCCTGACCTGGCTCCTGCAGCCGCGCATGCTCGCCGCCGTGGCGCTGCTGCTCGTGCCCGCGGCCCTGGTCTTCTGGTGGTTCGAACGCCATCCGGGCAAACCCGGCACCGAGGCGCCCGCCGCACCACTTCCGTACACCCCGACCGGCCGTCGTCAGGTGCTGCTCACCCGCGCCGCCGCCGCACTGGGCATCGGCTACGCGACGCTCGGCGTGTTCGGTCTCGCACTGGCCCGCTTCGGCGCTGAAGCCGCGGACGCCGACGTGCTCGGCTTGCGCCTGGACCCGGTCCAGAGCCTCGTGCACCTACTCCTGGGCGTCCTGCTGCTGCACGCCGTCCGGACCGGCGGAGCGGCGACCTCGGCCGCGACCTGGTTCGCCGCCGCGCTGACCTGTGTGCCGTCGCTCGTGGCCGCCGCCGGGGGCGAAACGCACGGCTCGGCGGTCGTCGTCCTGCACCTTCTCACCGCGGCGTTGGCGCTGGTCGGAGCGGGTTCGTGCATGGTGCCGACGAGACGGGCGGCTCCCGCGACACCCTGACGCGCGACACGCGTACCGCCGACCGGGCGAAACTGCTTCGGATACCGGACCATAGGTGGTGCGCACCACACCGCACGGGGGAGGTGCGAATCCGTCGCAACCCCCGCCCGGCACCATGCGTCTCCAGAAGCGGACGACCAGAACGACGAGAAGGAGCCGGCCCCGTGGACTACCCGCCTCGGAACGGGCAAGGCGATCGCCGCCCCGCCCGCTCGTGGCAGGACCAGCCCGGCCGGGGACCGGCGCGGCGGCCCGGGCCACCGCCCCGCTCGCGACGCGAACCGCAGGCCGGCGGACCGCCCCGGCGTCCCGGACCGCCCCCGCGCCGTCCGTACCGGGGCGCCCGCCGCGGCGGGCTGCGCGGGGCGAAAATCGCTCTGACCGTGGTGTCGCTGCTGGTCATGGGGCTCACCGGATACGCGTGGGCGTCGCTGCAGGGGCTGGTCAACGGGCTGAACTACTCCGACGTGATCGGCGACGGCGCGGGCGGCGACAAGCCCGCCGACGGCGCCCGCGACATCCTCCTGGTCGGCCTCGACAGCCGCACCGACGCGCAAGGCAACCCGCTCTCCCCGGAACTGCTCGCCCAGCTGCGCGCGGGCGAATCGGACGGCGAGCTGAACACCGACACGCTGATCCTGGTCCACATCCCGAACGACGGCAGCAAGGCCGTCGCGCTCTCGCTGCCGCGCGACTCGTACGTCGACATCCCCGGCTACGGCAAGCACAAGATCAACTCGGCGTACGCGAGGGCGATGCTGCAGGCGCGCAAGGACCTGCAGGCCCAGGGCGTCACCGATCCGAAGGAACTCGACGTCAAGGCCAATCAGGCCGGTGCGCGGCTGCTGATCTCGACGATCCAGGAGCTGACCGGGTCCACGATCGACAACTACGCGGCGATCAACCTGCTCGGCTTCAGCGACATCACGAAGGCGATCGGCGGCGTGGACGTCTGCCTGAAGGACAACGTCGACGACGACTTCTCCGGCGCGAAGTTCACCAAGGGCCAGCACACCATCTCCGGGGTGGAGGCGCTGGAGTTCGTCCGGCAGCGGCACGGGCTGCCGCGCGGCGACCTCGACCGCGTGGTGCGCCAGCAGGTGTTCATGGCCGGCATGGCGCGCAAGATCCTCTCCGCGGGAACGCTGACCGATCCGGGCAAGCTCAACGCTCTGGTCGACGCCATCAAGAAGTCCGTGGTGCTGAACCAGAACTGGGACATCTTCAACTTCGCCCAGCAGATGAAGGGCCTCACCGGCGGGCAGCTGGAGTTCCGCACCATCCCGGTCGACAACGTCGAGTACCGCACCCCGAACGACGGTGTCGCGGTGAAGGTCGACCCGGAGAAGGTGAAGGCGTTCGTGCAGGGCCTCACCGGTCCGCAGGCCGGAGCCGACGGCGCGCCGGCGCAGCAACAGCAGAAGCCGGACCAGTCGCACAAGGACACGACAGTCGACGTGCGCAACGCGTCGGACCGCACTGGTCTCGCAGCGAGCGTGTCCAAGCAGCTGGTGGACAAGGGCTTCACCGCGGGCGACACGGACAACGCGTCCTCGCGCAAGACGACTGTGATCTGGGTCCCCAGCGGCGGCGAGGCGGCCGGGCAGGCGGTCGCGGACGCGCTCGGCACCAAGGCGACGGTGCAGGAAGACAAGAGCGTGCCCAAGGGCCACGTGAAGGTGTACCTCGGTTCGGACTACCAGCCCGCCGACGGCGCTTCGAGCGGAACCGGTGCGGCGCAAGCGCCTCCGGCGCAGCAGCAGGCCGCACCGCCGTCGACGCCCACCGGTCCGGGGAGCGACGACCAGCCGATCACCGCCGACGGCGTGCCCTGCGTCAACTGACGCGTTGCTCCATTCGGGGCAAGTAGAAATTTCTCCCGAAACCCGCGTAATGAGCGGCCGCTTCGGCACTTTCACCATCGGGACGCAAGCCCGCGTCCGCGAAGTTGGTTGAGGGGCAGGGGCCGTGATCGACGCTGAGCACTACCAGCGAGTGCTGGGAGACGAGCTGCGCAAGCTCAGGCGTGGCCGGGGATGGACGCGCAAAGAGCTGAACGCGCATCTGCAGAGCGAAATCTCGCTGCAGACACTGGCGACGTATGAACTGGGCACCCGGCAGTGTTCCGTGGTGCGCCTGGTCGAACTGTGCGTGGCGATGGACGAGCTTCCGCAGGATTTGCTGGCGAAGGTGCACAGCCGGGTCTTCACCGAGGAACCGGGCCGGGTCCGCGTGGACCTGCGCCGGGTCGTCGCGGAGGCGGGTCCGGAGCTGGCTCCGTTGCGGCGCTGGGCCGAAGGACGGTTGCGGCAGAGCGGAGTCGCGATGCCCGCCCGCGCGGGAGCCGCCGCCGGCGCTTCCGTTCCCGGACCCGGATCTCCTGCCGCGCCAAGCCCTTCCGCTCCCGCGGCGTCCGGCCCGCCCGCGCCGGCGAGCGCCTCGGCCGACGAGGTGTCGTTCGACTTCGCCGCGCTGGAGCGGATGGCCGAACTGTGCGGTCTTCCGACGGCCGAGCTGGTTTCGCACCTGCGCAAGCTCGCTCCCGCCTGACCACAGGCCACGAGGGGGACCTTCGCGACTCCTCCCCTGCCGCGAACGTCCCCCTCGTACTCTTCCTTTTCCTTCTCCGCTCGACGACAACGCTGCCCGCGCACGGCCAGCGTCCACTGTGGAGCGCCGCTCCGCGCTGAACGCTGCCCTGAAACCACGAGGGGAGCTTTCGCGACTCCTCCCCTGCCGCGAAAGCTTCCCCTCGTACCCGTAGTCCACTGTGGACTACCGCAGAGACCACGAGGGGGACCTTCGCGGCTCCATCCCCCGCCGCGAACGTCCCCTTCGTGCCACCCTCAGCCGAGCAGTTCGTAGTCGTCCCGCCGGACGGTCCGGGTGTCGAGCCAGTACCGCCAGGTGAAGCCCGGCCACAGCGTCCGGTTCACGCCCTTCGCGTCGAGATACCAGCTCTTGCAGCCGCCCTGGGTCCAGATGCCCTTTTCGAGCTTGTTCTGCACCTGCGCGTTGAACCGCTCCTGCACGTCCTCGCGCGGGTCCAGCGCCCGGTCGCCGGCGAGCCGCAACGCCTGTGCGATATAGGAAATCTGCGCCTCGATCATGAAGACGACCGAGTTGTGGCCGAGCCCGGTGTTCGGCCCGAGGAGGAAGAACAGGTTCGGGAAGCCGTTGACGGTGATCCCGAGATGCGTCCGCATCCCTTCGCTCGCCCACTCCTTCGCGAGATTGCGCCCGTCGCGGCCGACGATCTCCAGGCTGTCGAACGCGTCGGTCACGTGGAATCCGGTGCCGTAGACGATCGCGTCCACCTCGTGCTCGACGCCCGCCTGGTCGACGATGCTGTGCTCGCGCACCTCGGCGACGCCGTCGGTGACCACGTCGACGTTGTCGCGGGCCAGCGCCGGGTAGTAGTCGTTCGAGATGAGCACGCGCTTGCAGCCCATGGTGTAGTCCGGGGTCAGCTTGGCGCGCAGCTCCGGATCCGACACCGCGCGGTCGATGTTGCTCTTCGCGAGCCGCTGCCCGACCTTCATGATCCACGGCTGGCCGTTGAAGCCGATCGCGCGCGCTTCCAGGGTCCAGTAAAGGAAATTCCGGTACAGCCGCTGCACCGGCGGCACCGCGCGGAACAGCCCGCGCAGCCAGCCCGGCATGTCGCGGTCGGCCTTCGGCATCACCCACGGCGGCGTGCGCTGGAACAGCGTCAGCTCGGCGACCTCCGGCGCGATCTTCGGCACGAACTGGACCGCGCTGGCCCCGGTGCCGACGACGGCGACGCGTTTGCCTGCGAAGTCGAAGTCGTGCTCCCACTCGGCGGAGTGGAACGCGCGCCCCTGGAACCGCTCGATGCCCGGCAGGTCCGGGATCATCGGCCGGTGCAGCGCACCGACGCCCGCGACCAGCGCCGGAGCCACGAACTCGTCGCCGCCGCGGGTGCTGACGTGCCAGCGGTTCTCCTCGGCATCCCAGCGCGCGCCGGTCATCTCCTGCCCGAAGCGGATGAAGCGGCGCAGGTCGTACTTGTCCGCGACGCCGCGCATGTACTCGTAGATCTCCGGCTGCGGCGAGTAGGCGCGCGACCAGCCGGGGTTCTGCTCGAAGGAGAAGGAGTACATGTGCGACGGGATGTCGCACGCGCAACCGGGGTAGCTGTTGTCGCGCCAGGTTCCGCCGACGTCCTGGGCCTTCTCGAGCACCACGAAGTCGTCGCGGCCGTCCTTGCGCAGCTGAATCGCCATGCCGAGCCCGGAGAACCCGGTGCCGACCACGATCACGCCGGTCTCGGTGCGGTTGCCCATGCGTCCTCCCGTTAACTGTTACCCGAAGTCCAGCTTACTCGGAGTAGGTTACTGGCGGTAGAGTGTGCTCCATGACCACCGCCAAGCGCAAGCGCATGCCCCGAGCCGAGCGGGAACGGCAGATGATCGAGGTCGCCGAGCAGGTCTTCGGCGAGCGCGGCTACGCGATGGCGTCGATGGACGAGATCGCCGAGCTGGTCGGCGTGTCCAAGCCGATGCTGTACGAGTACTTCAACTCGAAAGAGGGCCTGCTGCTGGCGTGCATCCGGCAGTCGCGGTCGGCGTTGCAAGAGGCCACCGAGCAGTCGATCGTCGGCGCGGACTCGGCACAGGAGGCACTGCGGCGCGGCTTGCTGGCGTTCTTCGTCTTCATCCGCGAACGCCGCCAGGCCTGGTCGCTGCTGCGGCACGAGATGGCCCTCATCGGCACCCCCGCCGCGGACGAGATCGAAGAAACCCGCCGGCAGCAGACCGACCTGATCACCGCGTTGATGAGCGGCTATTTCGACAGCGAGGACACCCTGCGCGCCGAAGCCTCGGCCGAGTTCGTCGTCGGAGCCTGCGAGCGGCTCGCCATCTGGTGCGAGCGCTTCCCGGAGGTGACTCCCGAGAAGGCCACCGAGTACGCCATGGATTTGCTGTGGGCCGGGTTGTCACAGCGTGCGATCTAGCGTGCACGTGAAGATGACCGTGCATTAGGCCATTCGGTCGTCACTCAGCGCACATCTCGTCCCGTTACTTGTGACACAGAGTTTTCTTACGGTATCGATGACACGGTAGAAAGACACACTGAGTGTCGCGCCAGCGGCCGGCAAGCAGGAATCGCGTCATGAGTTTGCGGTGGCCGGGTCTCGACCTGTGACGCATGCTGATGACGAGAGGGGTGAGGCAGTGGTGGAAACGATCACGGCGACGTACAAGCACGACAACGACGACTGGACGATCACCGTCAGCGGCCGCGGCAAGGAGCTGACCGGCAAGGCGCCGGGCATCATCGCCGCCCGCGACCGGGCCGACCAGCTCGTGGAGAAGCTCGCCCCGAACGAGCGACCCACGGTCGTGCACCTGCTGAACGGCAACGCACTGGAGTTCACCAGCGCGTACATGGCCGCCCGCCTGACGCTGCCGGACATCGAACCGCTGGAAATCCCGCCGTCGGGCGGTGCCAAGGCGGCCAAGGACGCGACTGCGGCTTCCGAGCCCGAGGCTCCCGCTGCTCCTGCGGCGGCGTCCGCGTCTGCGTCCGCGTCTGCGTCCGCGGAGAAGGACAAGGCCGCCAAGCCAGCGCTGCCGCCGAGCAAGCAACTCCCGAAAGAGGTCGAAGACCGCAAGCCGGACGAAGCGAGCCGCCCCGGTGTGACAGCGGGCGCGTCGGCCACGCCTCCGGTCGCACGCGCCTGATCTCGCAGTAGTTCTTCGTTGAGCTCGCGTTCTCGCGGGCTGGTTTGCCTACGCTCCGCTCGGGTTTCCGCGGCCGGTTTGCCTGGTTGTTCAGCTCGGGTTTCCGCAGGTCGGCTCACCTGGGCGTTCCACGGGACCGGCTTGCCTGCGCGTACAGCTAGGTTCTCGCGGGCCGGTTCGCCCACTCGCGCAGCTCTTTCACCGGCTGATCCGCCTGCTCGTTCAGCTCTCTCGCAGGCTGGTTCGCCTGCGCGTTCAGCTCCCGCGTCGCGGCCGGGTTTGCCAACGCGTTCAAGCCACGTTTGCGCGGCCCGGTTTTGCCTGCACGCACCCCTGCTTCGCCCTCGCCTCAGAGACCCCTTGAGCGGCCGGTACCTGCCCGCCGAGCGGGATCACCCGTTCACACCCGCAAACAGTTGGCCACGCCCAGCACAGCGGCGAAAAACCACCGAGTCACCCCAGCGGGGTAGCCCGATTCGGCGAACGTGATGCCCCCAACCGACCCAGGTGAGGGACCACCAAACAGGTGACCCCTAGTTTAGTGGCACTTCTCACGAAGTTCACCGGGCGTAGCGATCACCGCTGTCCATCCGCCATCCAGGGCGGAAACAGCCAGTATTCGGCGACCCGTCCGCGCGCGACCGAAGCAGCACCCGGCGTAACCGGAGGCGTGCCCGTCAGCGACGCGAACCCGTCAGCGGAACAGCTTCCGCACCAGCAGCACGGCCACCAGCACGCCAGCCCCGATCAGCGGGTACTTGACCTTCGGGTTGTCGAGCTTCGCGCGCACGCCGTCCTTCGCCTGCTCGGCGAGTTTCTGCGGATTGGCCTTCGTGCCCAGCTGGTCGAGGGTCGCCGCCAAAGCGGTCCTCGCCTGCTCGATCTCACGCTCGATGGTCTCGGGGTCGCGAGCCACGTGCCCTCCTCGCCGCAGTCGGACTGTAGGCGGTCCACGGTAGAGGACAACCCCCGCGAGACGACGACTGGCCACGCCGAGCGAACCCGAACGTGGCGCGCGCTACGATCACACCTGGTTCCTGGGGGCCGTAGCCCAATTGGCAGAGGCACACGGTTTAGGTCCGTGCCAGTGAGAGTTCGAGTCTCTCCGGCCCCACCCCCACGGTTCTGACCTGCATCGGAGCAAACCTGGCAACTGGTCCGGACAGACCGCATGCCACACAGGTGCCATCGATAAAGGCTCTTTCTCGCTTATCGAAGATAATGCGGTCGCCTCCGCCTGTCCCCTCGCCAACGCTGAGTGGTTCTACTCAGCCGAGCTAGGTAGGCCTTCGCGTTTTCGCTGGTGAGCACCCCATTTGAGGGAGTAGCGCCGTTGATCTCCGAGCCCGGGTGCCCGTAACGTGATTGGTCGGTTACGGAAGGGGAGGCCGATGGGGTTCACGAGTGTGCCCGCCGCGTTGAGAGCAGCGGGCCGGTCTGCGGGTGAGAAGACCAGCGGGTTGCGGGGCGCGGATTGCGCGAGTCTGGTCGGGCGGATCTCCGGTGCGATGCGGGGCGGGAAGGCCGCAGCGGCGGCGGGTGCGTGCGGGCAGTCGTTGTCGGCGACGTTCAGTCAGTGGTGCTCCCAAGCCCAGCGGTTCGGCGAGAATCTGGGAGCCGCGGCCGACCGGTACGCGCGCGGCGACCAGGCCGCCGCGGGGGTGTTCCCGGCCGCTCCGACGATGCGGGGGCCGCGCTGATGGTGTCGCTGGCCGATGTGCGCTNGACGATGCGGGGGCCGCGCTGATGGTGTCGCTGGCCGATGTGCGCTCCTGGAACCCGAACGTGCTGGACGAGGTTTGCTCGGCCGTGCGGGCGAAGGTGCAGGTTCTGGTCAGCGAGGGCGACGACTACGGCAAGCTTCTCCCGGTGGACGGCTGGAGCGGCCCAGCAGCTGAAGGCGCGGCCGCCCAGCACAAGACCCACATGCAGGGCCTGGA
>NZ_SDLT01000063.1 GCF_004522235.1 Amycolatopsis nivea | reverse complement strand
GTGGATCCAGGTCAGATTCCCTCAAGGAGCCCTTCACGGACTTTTGTCAGCGCAGGTCGAACCGCGCCGCAGCCGGAACGTGCGCGAGCGGACCCGCCGGAGCGGATTCCGTCCGCGGACGCGCCGGAACCGTGCCGACCAGCGGGATCCGGGCCGAGGTCTTGGCCAGGTCGATGGTCAGCTTCGGCGGGTTCGCCGGTGCGGTGATGAAATTGGCGTCCGTCCCGCCGATCACCAGTGCCAGCCGGTGTCCGGCCGGGACGATGTGGTCGGTGCTCGCCAGGCGGAACGTCATCGTGTACGCCTTGCCCGGCGTCAGCCGCGCTTCCCGGCTCAGGGACTGGTAGTTCGCCAGGTCCGCCCAGCCTCGGCTGATGATCGTGTAGTCCACGTTCGTCGTGTCCGCGCTGGTCACCTTGTAGCAAGCGCTGTCGCCGTCGGTGCTCGAACCCCAGCACGTGCGGTCCGTGCCGGTCACGATTCCTTCGCCAGGGCCCGAGAAATTGCGGATCTTCGCGGGGCCGTAGTCCACCAGCATCGCCGACAGATGCGCGGTCGGAGTGCTCGGCGTGGCCGTCACGGTGATCGACGAGGTGCCCGAGACCTGCACCGGCGAAGAGAGCGCGCTAGTGCTGTACAGGACGCGGTTCGGCGACGTGCCCGACGGGTTCGCCGCCCATTCGTTCTCGCCGATCTTCGGGTTGTCGGTGAACGACGCGCTGCCCCGGCCACCCGCGGTGCCGAGCGTGCCGACGCCAGCGGTACGGCCCGGCTGCGGGCGCAACACCGTCGCCTTGGTGCCCGGCGCGGGGTAGGTCGCTTCGTTGACCCACTGGTCCGGCTGGCGTTCGACCGTCGCCTGCGGTTCCTTCTCGATGCCGTTGTCGATGCCCATCAGGTAGTGGTCGAACCACCGGTGCAGGGTGTCGACCCACTCGGTGCGGCGGTAGTCGAACGGGTCGACGTGGCCGGTCTGCGCGAGCCAGATCTTGCGCTGCACGCCCTTCGCGGCGAGTGCGTCCCACCATTGGCCATAGTTGATCGGCATGACGTTCAGGTCGTTGACGCCGTGCGAGATGAACACGCTGGCGCGCACGTTCTTCGCGTTCGCCACGTAGTCGCGCTCCGCCCACAGCGGGCCGTAGTCGCCGTTCTCGGTCGCGCCCTCGGCGAGTTTCCGGTTCTGCGCCGAACAATCCTGGCCGCCGTTGCGCCGCTCGACGGTCTGCGCGAGCCCGTCCGGGTTGAAGCCGAACGACGCGCCGTCCGAGCGGTAATAGTCGTACCAGGAGCTGATCGCGGAGATCGGCACGATGGTCTTGAGTCCTTCGACGCCGGTCGAGGCGACGCCGTTGGCGATGGTGCCGTCGTAGGACTTGCCGATCATCCCGACGCCGCCGTCGCTCCAGCCAGCCGACATCTTCGTGCCGCCGGTTTTCGCGGTGTAGCCGGTCGCGCGGCCGTTCAGCCAGTCGACGACCTTCTTCGCCGACTGGACGTCCGAGTTGCCGCCGACGTCCACGCACCCGGTCGACCGGTTGGTGCCCGCGAGGTCCACGAGCACCACCGCGTATCCGCGCGGCACGAAGTAGTTGTCGTAGAACAGCGGGAAGCCGACCGGGCGGCCCTGCGCGTCGTACGTCTTGAACTGGGTTTCGTTGCCGCGCCCCACCGAGGAGTAGTACGGGCTGGCGTCCATGATCACCGGGATCTTCTTGCCCGCCTCGGCCGGCTCCTTCGGTCGCACGATGTCGGCGGCGACCCGGTCCGGCACGCCGTCCCCGTCGCCGTCCCGGCCGAGGTCGACCCACACCGTTTCGCGGATCGCCCCGGCGTAGTCGTACTGCGGCTCCGTGGCGGTTCTCGCCGGGGCGGCCGTCGCGGCCGCCGGCACCACCACTCCCGCGGCCAGCACCGCGGCGGCGCACAGCCCTGTCAGCACACGCATTCCCGTCGCCCTCCAGAGTCGTCGTCGGGTACCGACAACTCTGGTCGGGGCGCGGGGTCCGGCAGCAGGGCCGAAAGTGGGGAACCGGTCAGAGTCCCACGGTGCGGTACAGCGTGCCGACCTCGCCGCGGTTCAGCCTGCGGATCGTGCCCTGGCGCTGGTTGCCCAGCTGCACGTCGCCGACCGCGGTGCGCACCAGCTTGCGGACCGGGTGCCCGGTGGCCGCCATGAGCCTGCGCACGATGTGCTTGCGGCCCTCGTGGATCACCAGCTCGATCATGCTCCGGCCGGAATGCATGTCCTTGACCCGGAACTGGTCGACCTTCACGATCCCGTCCGGCAGCTCCCAGCCCGCGCGCAGCTCCTTGCCGAGCCCGCGCGGCACCAGCCCCTCGACCTCCGCGAAGTACGTCTTCAGCACCCGGTACGACGGGTGCATCAGCCGGTGCCCGAGGTCGCCGTCGTTGGTCAGCAGCAGCAGGCCCTCGGTGTTCTCGTCGAGCCGTCCGACGTGCACGACGCCCGGGGTCTCCTCCCACCGGCCGCGCAGGTAGTCGCCGACGCACGGGCGGCCCCGGTCGTCCGACATCGTCGAGTGCACGCCCTTGGGCTTGTTGAACGCGAGGTACACGAGGTCGTCGCGGAGGTTGACCCGCGTGCCGTCGACGTGGATCACCGCCTCGTCCGGGTGCACGCGGCGGCCCAGTTCGGTGACGACCTCGCCGTCCACCTCCACCCGGCCGGCCGCGATCAGGTCCTCGGCGGCCCGGCGCGACGCCACGCCCGCCTGCGACAGGACCTTCTGCAGGCGGATGCCGTCGGGGTGTTGCTCAGATGTCATCGATGGTGTCCACTTCGGGTAGCAGCGGAGCGATCGGGGGCAGGTCGTTCAGCGACGACAGCCCCAGTCGCTCCAGGAACAGCTCGGTCGTCACGTACAGCGTGCCCGTGGTCTCCGGGTCGGTGCCCATCTCCTCGATGAGCCCCCGCGCCAGCAGGGTCCGGATCACGCCGTCCACGTTCACCCCGCGCACCGCCGCGACCCGGGCCCGGGTGACCGGCTGCCGGTACGCGATCACGGCGAGGCTCTCCAGCGCGGCCCTGGTCAGCTTCGACCGCTGGCCGTCCAGCAGGAGCTTCTCCACGAACGGGGCGTAGGTGTCCCTAGTGTAGAACCGCCACCCTTCGCCGACGCGCCGCAGGTCGATCCCGCTGGCCCGCTCGGTGAACTTCTGCGCCATCGTCCGCAGCGCGACGGTCACCCTGGCGACCGGCTGGTCCAGCGTTTCGGCGAGGGAATCCTCCGCGATCGGCGAGTCCACGACGAGCAGCAGCGCTTCGAGAGCGGCTTCGAGCGCCTCGTCCGACTCGACGCTGGGCAGGCCGCTGTCGACGGCGACCAGTCCTTCGTCGTCGGGCGGCTCCGCGGCTTCGGGTTCCGGCGCGGATTCGGCTTCGGCGGATTCCGGCTCGGGTTCCGGCTCGACGGCCTCCACAGGCTCCGCCTCGTTTTCCGGCTGCGGCGCGGTTTCCGGCTCAGTCTCGTCCGGCCCGGCCGCAGCCTGTTCGGCCTCGACCTGAGCCTCTTCGGCCGGAGCGTCCGGTGCCGCCGGAGTCTCCTCCCGCTCCGGTGCGCGGTCGTCTTCGGTGCTCACCCGTATTCCTCCTCATCGGCCGCCGCGCGGTCGTGCTCGGCGGCGACGGACGCCTCGGCCACGCTGCCGCCGGTCCAGCGGACGTGCAGTTCCGCCAATGCCTCCAGCTGGTCGAACTGCACCGACGACTCGCGGTACAGCTCCAGCAGCGCGAGGAACCGCGCCACGACCTCGACCGTGTGCTCGCAGTCCGAGGTCAGTTCCTTGAACGTCGCCTGCCCGGCCTCGGCGAGCTTGAGCCGCAGCAGCGCGGCGTGCTCGCGCACGGAGACCCGGCCCATGTGGATGTGCGCGATCGACACCTGCGGCGGCGGTTTCGGCCGGAACACCGCGACCGCGATCTCCGCGAACCGCTCCGGGGTGACGCCGAGCATCACCTCCGGCAGCAGCCCGAGGTACCGCTCCTCCAGCGCCACCGACCGCGGGTACCGCCGCAGCGCGCCTTCCTCCAGCTCGCCGAACAGCGCGGCCACCTGCTTGTACGCGCGGTACTGCAGCATCCGTGCGAACAGCACGTCGCGGGCTTCCAGCAGCGCGAGGTCGTCCTCGTTCTCGACCTCGGCCGCGGGCAGCAGCCGGGCGGCCTTGAGGTCGAGCAGGGTCGCCGCGATCACCAGGAACTCGGTGGTCTCGTCGAGGTTCCAGTCCGGACCGAGGGCGCGGGTGTAGGCGATGAAGTCGTCGGTGACGGTGTGCAGCGCGACCTCGGTGACGTCCAGCTGGTGCTGCGAAATCAGCTGCAGCAGCAGGTCGAACGGGCCCTCGAAGTTCTGCAGCCGCACCTTGAACTTCGAGGAGCCCTCGTCGGCGGCGTATCCCTCGGGGATGGTGCCGCCGTGCACCGTCTCGTGCACGGCCGGAGCCTCGGCGGGCCCGGGGGCTTCCGGAGCGTCGGTCTCCTCCGGAGACTCCGCGGCCGCCGTGCTCTCCGGAGCCGCGGCGCCGGGTTCCTCCGTGCCGCGCGTGCTTTCGGCGGCTGCCGCTTCCGGCTCCGGCAGCTCGGCCGATGCCGGTTCGTCCATCAGCCCTCGGTTCCGCCGTCCTCGCCGTTCGCCCGCAATCGCTGCACCAGCACGGAGTCCTCGCCGCGCTGGTCGAAGTCGGCGAGCAGCACGGCGACCGCCTCGCGGACCAGCCGGCCGCGGTCGACGACCAGGTCGTGCTTGGCGCGCAGGTTCAGCCGGGCCTGCTCCATCGCGAGCAGTTCCTCGCCGGAGACGTACACGGTGATCTTCGCGTCGTGCTTGGTGCGCCCGGACCCGCTGCGCGCCGCGTTGCGGGCCAGCTGGTCGGCGTCCGCCGGAGCGCTCGGCTTGCGCGGCGGGGCCACCGGTTCCGCCGGAGCGGGCACGGCGGGACGTTCGAGCGCGGGGGTCGCCGGACTGGAGGTGAGGCGGAAGAGCTCCGACGCTCCGGGCAGGGAAGCGCGCCTGCTCACCGAGCGATCACCTCGCGGGCCAGCGCGCGGTAAGCCGCGGCGCCGGCGGACTTGGGGGCCCAGGTCGTGATGGGCTCGCCCGCGACCGTCGTCTCGGGGAACCGCACGGTGCGGTTGATCACCGTGTCGAACACGGTGTCGCCGAATGCCTCGACCACGCGAGCCATGACCTCCTTCGAGTGCAGGGTTCTCGGGTCGTACATCGTGGCGAGAATCCCCGTGATGTCCAGTTTGGGGTTGAGGCGTTCCTGCACCTTCTCGATCGTGTCGATCAGGAGCGCGACGCCTCGCAGACTGAAGAACTCGCACTCCAGGGGGATGATCACACCGTCCGCGGCGGTCAATGCGTTCACCGTCAACAGGCCGAGCGAGGGCTGGCAGTCGACAAGAACATAGTCGTAGTCGTTCATCACCGGACGAAGGACCCGTAACAACGTGTGCTCGCGCCCTACCTCTGCGACGAGCTGGACCTCCGCCGCGGACAGGTCGATGTTGCTCGGCAGCAGGTCAACGCCGTCGACGCGGGTTTTGCGGAGCACGTCCTCGATCTGCACCGAGCGCTCCATGATGACGTTGTAGACCGTCTGGTCCAGTTCGTGCGGCTGGATGCCGAGCCCGACCGACAGCGCGCCTTGCGGGTCGAAGTCGACCAGCAGCACCCGGCGGCCGCATTCGGCGAGCGCGGCGCCGAGGTTGATCGTGGACGTGGTCTTGCCGACCCCGCCCTTCTGGTTGCACATGGCGAGCACCTTCGCCGGGCCGTGCCGCTCGAGCGGCGGCGGCTCGGGGATCTCGCGCAGCGGGCGCCCGGTCGGCCCGATCCCGCTTTCCGCGCGCTCCTTCGCCCGCATCCGGGCGCGTTCGGCGCGGGTCAGCGGCCGTTCCGGCTCGTCGCCCTCGTGGTCCGCCGGCGTGGCGATCCGCGCGTGCTCGAGGTTCGCCGCGGCCGAACCGGAGGACCCGGAAGACACAGCGGGCCCGGACGACGCAGCGGGCCCGGCGGACACTGCCGGCCCAGCTGGCCCGGCGGGCGCTGCCGGGTCCTCCGGCTGGTTCGGAGTCGGTGTCGACATGGCGCGAAAGCTCCTTGTTCGGCGGGGTCTCCGGCAGCCTATGCGGATTTCCGGAGCACCGGCAAAGCGCCGCGCCGGGCCGCACGGGCCGAGTCACCGCAGCGTGGGAAGGCCCTGAGGCGGTTCGGACGTTCAGCCCAGCGCGCGCGGATGCGCGGTGGCGTAGACCTCTCGCAGCGTCGTGACCGTGACGAGCGTGTACACCTGGGTCGTGGTCACCGAGGCGTGGCCGAGCAGTTCCTGCACCACGCGGACGTCCGCGCCGCCCTCGAGCAGGTGGGTCGCGAACGAGTGGCGCAGGGTGTGCGGCGACACCGCGGCGGTGATCCCGGCCCGCTCGGCGGTGTCCTTGAGCACCTGCCACGCGCTTTGCCGGGACAGCCGGCTGCCGCGGGCGTTGAGGAAGATCGCCGACGTGCCCCGGCCGTTCGCGGCGAGCGCGGGACGGGCGCGGACCAGGTACGCGTCGAGTGCTTCCAGCGCGGGACGGCCGATCGGCACCAGCCGTTGCTTGCCGCCCTTGCCGTCGAGCAGGACGGTGCGCTCGGTCTCGTCCACATCGTCCACGTCGAGCCCGACGGCCTCGGAGATCCGGGCTCCGGTCGAGTAGAGCAGTTCCAGCAGCGCACGGTCGCGCAAGGCGCGTTCGCCGTCCGGCGGCGGAGTGTCGAGCAGCTTCAGGACGTCCGCGACCGGCAACGCCTTGGGCAGCCGTTTCGCCGCGGCCGGCGGACGGACGTCGCGGGCCGGGTCGTGTTCGGTGAGCCCGTCGGCGTGCGCGAACTTGTGCAGCCCGCGCACCGCGACGAGCGCCCGCGCGGCCGACGACGCCGCCAGCGGCCGGTGTTCTTCGTCGCCCTCGCGCAGCGCCGCTCCGAACGACGTGACGTGCGCGGGCGTGACCTCGGTCAGCCGCACGATCCCCGCCGCTTCCAGGTGAGCGGCATAGCGGCGGAGGTCGCGCGAGTAGCTGTCGAGGGTGTTGCGGGCGGTGCCGCGTTCGACGACGAGATGGTCGAGGTACGTGGCTATCGCGCCCCGCACCTCGACTCTCGCGTCATTCACGCCGCCACTCTAGGACGGCACCCCGACAGAACCGGGAAATTCAGCCCTCGGCCAGTCGGCGAGCGAACCGCGTCGGCCGGTCCTGCCACGGCGCGTCGGCCGGGCGCGTCTCCGCCGCCCCGGTCAGCACCGCGTGCGCCGACAGCACGCCCGAGACGGTCGCGCCGTTGACCAGCTCGCCCGCCAGCGCCATCCGGACCGCCTCGGCGAGCGGGAACTTCCGCACCACCAGGTCGGCCTCCTCGTCGCCGAGCACGTCGCGGTCCACTTCGGACAGATCGCGCGCGAGGAAGACGCGCACCACCTCGTCGGTGAACCCGGGCGAGGCCGCGACGTCGACCAGGGTGTCCCAGCGGGCCGCCGCCAGCCCGGCCTCCTCGGCCAGCTCGCGCTTCGCCGCCTCGACCGGCTCCTCCCCCGGCTTGTCGATCAGCCCGGCTGGCAGCTCCCACAGCCTGCGCCCGAGCGGATGCCGGTACTGGTGCACGAGCGTGACGTTGTCCTCGCTGTCCAGCGCCGCGATCACCACCGCGCCGAGGTGTTCGACCACCTCGCGCTTGGCGGTTTCCCCGCCGGGCATCACGACGTCGTCGACCCGCAGGCCGACGACGCGTCCCACGTGGACGACCGTGCTGCCGGCGACGGAGAACTCGTGCGTGCCGGGCGCGCTCACCGAGCCGCCACGGGCGTTTCGGGGAGTTCGACCGGGAGCCGCTCGGCGACCTTGCGGTCCACGACGGCCTTCACGAACGCGCTGAACAGCGGGTGCGGCCGGGTCGGGCGGCTCTTCAGCTCGGGGTGCGCCTGGGTGCCCACGAAGAACGGGTGCACGTCCGCGGGCAGCTCGACGAACTCGACGAGCCGGTCGTCCGGCGAGGTGCCGGAGAACACCAGGCCCGCGTCGCCGATCTGCTTGCGGTAGGCGTTGTTCACCTCGTAGCGGTGGCGGTGGCGTTCGGACACCTCGGTGGTGCCGTACGCCTTGGCGACCTGCGAACCGGCCTTGAGCTTCGCCGGGTACGCGCCGAGCCGCATCGTGCCGCCCATGTCCCGCTCGCCCGCGACGACGTCGCGCTGGTCGGCCATGGTCGAGATCACCGCGTGCTGGGTGTCCTCGTCGAACTCGGCCGAGTTCGCGTCCTCGATGCCCGCCAGGTTCCGCGCGCTCTCGATGACCATGCACTGCAGGCCGAGGCACAGCCCGAGCAGCGGGACGCCGTGCGTGCGCGCGTAGTGGATCGCGCCGACCTTGCCCTCGATGCCGCGGATGCCGAACCCGCCCGGGATCAGCACACCGTCCACATCGGACAGCACGGACGCCGCGCCGGATTCGGTCTGCGCGTCGTCCGAGGCGACCCAGACGATCTCGACCTTGGCGCGGTGCGCGAACCCGCCCGCGCGCAGCGCCTCGGTGACCGAGAGGTACGCGTCCGGCAGGTCGATGTACTTGCCCACCACCGCGACCCGGACGATCTCGCTCGGGTTGTGCACGCGGTCGAGCAGGTCGCCCCACACCGTCCAGTCGACGTCCCGGAACGGCAGGCCCAGCCGGCGCACCACGTACGCGTCGAGCGCCTCGCCGTGCAGCACCTTCGGGATGTCGTAGATCGAACGCGCGTCCGGGCAGGCGATGACCGCCTCCGTGTCGACGTCGCACATCAGGCCGATCTTGCGCTTGAGGTCGTCCGGGATCTCCCGGTCCGCGCGGCACACCAGCGCGTCCGGCTGGATGCCGATGTTGCGCAGCGCGGCGACCGAGTGCTGGGTCGGCTTGGTCTTGAGCTCGCCCGAGGGGGCGAGGTACGGCACCAGCGACACGTGCAGGAAGAAGCACTGGTCGCGGCCGACGTCGTGGCGCACCTGGCGGCACGCCTCGAGGAACGGCAGCGACTCGATGTCGCCGACCGTGCCGCCGACCTCGGTGATCACCACGTCCGGCGCGACGCCGTTCTCGTCCGGCCCGGCCGCGGCGGTGATCCGCGCCTTGATCTCGTCGGTGATGTGCGGGATCACCTGGACGGTGTCGCCGAGGTACTCGCCGCGGCGTTCCTTGGCGATCACCTCCGAGTACACCTGTCCGGTGGTGACGTTCGCCTTGCCGTCGAGAGAGCGGTCGAGGAAGCGCTCGTAGTGCCCGATGTCGAGATCGGTCTCGGCGCCGTCGTCGGTGACGAACACCTCGCCGTGCTGGAACGGGTTCATCGTCCCGGGGTCGACATTGAGGTACGGGTCGAGCTTCTGCATCGTGACGCGAAGTCCGCGCGAAGTGAGCAGCTGTCCGAGGCTGGACGCCGTCAGACCCTTACCCAGAGAGGAGGCAACGCCTCCGGTGACAAAGACATACTTGGTAGCCCGCGACTGAAGTCCCACGGGCCGCCAGCATATCCCACTCCCGGCAGATCGCTCGCCGACGCCTCTTCCCGGCGCGGCGGAATCGGTTCACCCGCGCCGCGCTAGGCTGCGCGCGTGCCGAACATCCGCGATGACCACTGGACCGCCCCGGTCGCGGGCGCCTCGCTGGACGCCGCGGTTCGCGTCCCCGGATCGAAGTCGATCACCAACCGGGCCTACGTCCTCGCCGCGCTCGCGAGCGCCCCCACACGGGTGCGCCATCCGCTCGATTCGCGCGACACCCGGCTGATGCTGGCCGCGCTCGCCTCGCTGGGCGCGCTTTCGGAAGAGACCATCGACGGCTTCCTCGTCCACCCGCTGGGCACCATCAGCGGCCGCGGCGACGAAGCGACCGTCACGCTCGGCAACGCCGGGACGGTCGCCCGCTTCACGCCCGCGCTCGCCACCCTCGGCGACGCCTCGGTGCAGTTCGACGGCGACGACGCGATCCGCCGCCGCCCGATCGACCCGCTGCTGGCCGCGCTGCGCAAGCTCGGCGCGCGGATCGACGACGGCGGACGCGGCGCGCCGCCGTTCACCGTGCACGGCACCGGCGGGCTGCGCGGCGGCCGGGTGGACCTCGATTCGTCGGCCTCCAGCCAGTTCCTGTCCGCGCTGCTGCTCGCCGGCCCGGCGTTCGAGCGGGGCGTGACGGTGCGACTGGTCGGCGGCGCCCCGCCGAGCGAACCGCACATCGCGATGACCCTGGACATGCTGCGCCGGTTCGGGGCCACAGTGGAGCGTTCCGGCACGGAATTCCACGTGGAGCCGGCGAAACTGTCGTGCCCGGAGTACGTCGTGGAGCCGGACCTGTCCACCGCGGCCCCGTTCGTGGCCGCCGCGGTCGTCGGCGGCGGGACGGTCCGGGTGCACGGCTGGCCGAAGCAGACCACGCAGCCGGGAGACTGGCTGCGCGGACTGGTGACCGAACTGGGCGCGAAAGCGGCGCTGGACGACGACGGCCTGGTCGTCACCGGCGGCGGCGCGTTCCCCGGCATCGACCTCGACCTGCACGAGGTCGGCGAGCTGACCCCGGTCATCGCGGCGATGCTGTGCTTCGCCGAGAGCCCGTCGAGCATCACCGGCGTCGCGCACCTGCGCGGCCACGAGACCGATCGGCTCACCGCGCTGGCGACCGAACTGTCCGGCCTGGGCGCGGGCGTCGCCGAACTCGAGGACGGCCTGGAAATCACTCCCGCCCCGATGCACGGCGGCGTCTTCCACACCTACGAAGACCACCGGCTGGTGATGGCGGCGGCGGTGCTGGGGCTGCGCGTGCCCGGCGTGCTGGTCGAGAACCCGGACACGGTCGGCAAGACGTTCCCGAAGTTCGTCGAGACATGGAGCGACGCCGTCAGCTGAGCAACCGGCGGACCTCCTCCGCCACCACCTCGGGTTCGGTGATCGGCACCAGATGCCCGGACTCCTCCGCGATCCGATGCCGTCCCCGCGGCGACACCCGTCGCGCATGCGCGGCATTCGCCTCCGCACGCACCGCGGCGTTCATCCCGTCCCCGGCCCGGCCGCCGGACACGACCGTCACCGGACAACCGCTCAGCGCGGGCGGATTCGTCCGCCAGGCTTCCAGTTCGTCGAGGAAGGTCCGCGCCTGCTCGGCTTGGGTGCGCAACACCTGCGGCGTAAAGCCTTCCCGCACCAGATCGCGCCGGACGTCTTCGGGCGCGGCCCGCAGCATGGGGCGGTACAAGAACTTCAGCAATCCGGTCGCCGCGAGGATCCGGCCCGTGCGCAGCAGTTTCCGTTCCAGACTGCGGAATCGCGGCGAGAACAGCACTTCCGCCGCCTCGTCGGTCGGGTCGACCAGGACCAGCCCCGACACCTGAGCGGAAGTCCGGGAAGCGGCGAGCCGCACGATCGGTCCCCCGGCACTGTGCCCGACGAGCACGTACGGCCCCGGCCCGAAGTGGCTCAGCACGTCCACGAGGTCGTCGGCCATCCGGTCCAGCGTGCGCCCGGCCGGATCCGGCGCGCTGCGGCCGAGCCCGGACCGGTCGTACACCACCGCCCGTGCGAACTCGCCGACCAGCGGCTGCACGAGCCCCCACGACGACCGGCTCGCCGCCGCGCCCGCCTCGAACACCACAGTCGGCGCGTTCTCCGGGCCCCGCAGCACCATCGCGTACAGCCGTCGTCCGTCCTTGGCGGACACCCACTCCGGCTCGCCCTGCACGTGCGCCACCAGCGACCCCCTCGCTTGAAGTTAGGGTCACCTTACTAGAGGTCAGCCCGCGGGACGCTCGTCCCGCTCGTCGTCCCCGAAGAGGTCGCGCAACGTCACCGCGCGGTTGACCCGGACGTGCTCGGCGGCGTACTCGCGCGCCCGCTCCACGTCGCCGGACCCGATGGCGTCCACCAGGCGGCGGTGCTCGTCCAGCAGTTCGCCCCAGTGCTCGTTCTGGCTGGTCAGCCACCGCAGCTGGCCTTCGAGCGGATGCAGCATCGTGGTGAGCAGCCGGTTGCCCGCGATGGCGATGATCTCGTCGTGCAGCCTGCTGTTGACCTCCGAAATCCGCGCGCCGTCGCCACCCTGGGTGACCCGCGCGGACTCGGCTAGCAGCCGCTCCAGCCGGCGCATCTCCGGCTTCCCGGCCCGTTCCGCGGCACGCGCGGCGGCGAGGCTCTCCAGCGCCTCCCGGACGTCGAACAGCTCCTCGACGTCCACTCGCGCCAGCTGCCGCACCACCACCCGCCGGGGCGAGGGCACGACCACGAACCCCTCGGATTCCAGGCTGCGGATCGCCTCGCGCACCGGCACCCGCGAGACCCCGAGATCGTCGGCCAGTTCGCGCTCGACCAGCCGGTCCCCCGGCTTCAGCCGCCCTATCAGGATCCGCTCCCGCAGCTCGTCGAGCACCCGGGCACGCGTCGCCGCGAGCGGCTGCCGCTCCTCCGTGGCGCCCACCTGACCCCCTCTCGCCGACACCGGCCATTCGCGAGTTTATCGGGCAGAGGGTTGACTCAGCAGACCTGCGGCGCGATATTTGGGATCCCAAGTTTGGGATCCCAAAGCTGCCGGCACGTCGACCGGAGGTCTGCAATGACGCACGCCCCGTCCACCGAAACCAGCGCGGACGTCCAGCCGAAACCCGACCCGCGGCTGTGGAACGAGGACCTGGCGCCCGCCGAGGAGCGGCGCTGGAAGGTCTACGACATCTTCGCGCTCTGGATGTCGGACGTGCACAACCTCGGCAACTACACCTTCGCCGCCGGCCTGTTCGTGCTCGGCCTGTCGGCCTGGCAGGTGTTCACCGCGCTGCTGTTCGGGTTCGTGATCATCTTCTTCGGGATGAACCTGATGGGCCGGATCGGGCAGCGCACCGGCGTCCCGTTCCCGGTGGTCGCGCGGATCAGCTTCGGCACGTTCGGCGCGAACCTGCCCGCGCTGATCCGCGCCGTGATCGCGATCTTCTGGTACGGCATCCAGACCTATCTCGCGAGCGTCGCGATCACCCTGCTCGTGCTGGCGATCGACCCCGGCCTGAAACCGTTGACCGAGCACAGTTTCCTCGGCCTGCACGCGCTCGGCTGGATGTGCTTCGTGGCGCTGTGGCTGGTGCAGGCGTTCGTGCTGACCCGCGGCATGGAGGCGGTGCGCAAGTTCCAGGACTGGTGCGGCCCGCTGATCTGGATCGTGATGATCGCGCTCGCGGTGTGGATCCTCGCCGCGAGCCACTGGCACATCTCGTTCACCAGCAGCCCGCGGCGGCTGTCCGGCGGCGAGCAGGTGCGGCAGTGGTTCGGCGCGGCCGGGCTGATCCTGTCCACCTACGGCACGCTGATGCTCAACTTCTGCGACTTCTCCCGCAACGCCCCGGACCAGAAAACGGTGCGGCGCGGCAACTTCTGGGGCCTCCCGGTGAACTCGACGGCGTTCGCGCTGCTGTCGGTGATCGTCACCGCGGGCAGCCTGCAGGTGTTCGGCGAGGCGATCACCGATCCGGCCGAACTGCTCGCCCGCGTGCACAACACCCCGGTGCTGATCATCGGCGCGCTCACCTTCGCCATCGCCACCATGGGCGTCAACATCGTCGCGAACTTCGTCTCCCCCGCCTACGACCTGGCCAACATCTGGCCCAAGCGGATCTCGTTCACCGTCGGCGGGATGATCAGCGCCGTCGCCGCGCTGTGCGTGCTGCCGTGGAAGCTGTACTCGTCGCCGGTGGTGGTCAATTACTTCCTCGGCGGGCTCGGCGCGTTCCTCGGGCCGCTGTTCGGGATCATGATCGTCGACTACTACCTGATCCGCCGCGGCAAGGTCGACGTCGAGCAATTGTTCGTGCGCGACGGCAAGTACCCCCAGGTGAATCCGCGCGCGATGGCGGCCTTCTTCCCGTGCGCGGTGCTGTCCGCGGTGATCGCGCTGGTGCCGTTCTTCGCGCCGGCCGCGCCGTACTCGTGGTTCCTCGGCACCGCCAGCGCCGGATTGCTCTACTACGCCGTTTCGTACCGCCAGCGGAGGGCTTGATGCGGATCCTCGTCACCAACTGCAACACCACCGAGGCCATGACGAAGGAGATCGAGACCGGGGCCCGGGCGGCGGCCAGCCCCGGCACCGAGATCGTCGCACTGACGCCGAAGTGGGGCCCGGAATCGGCGGAGGGCTGGCTGGACAGCTTCCTGTCCGCCGCCGCGGTGCTGGACCTGTTGCGCACCACCGGGGAAACGTTCGACGCGGTCGTCCTCGCCGGGTTCGGCGAGCACGGCCGCGAGGGCGCGCGGGAACTGCTGGACGTGCCGGTGGTCGACATCACCGAGGCCGCGGCGCATCTCGCCGGGCTGCTCGGCCGCCGGTACGGCGTGGTGACGACGCTGGACCGCACGTGCGGGCTGATCGAGGACAGCCTGCACTCGGCCGGAGTGGCCGCCAACTGCGTCGCGGTCGTCGGCACCGGGCTGAGCGTGCTGGAGCTGCGCGACGAGGAACGCACGGAATCCGCGCTGCTCACCGCGGGGTTGCGGGCGCGCGACGCGGGCGCCGAAGTGCTCGTGCTCGGCTGCGCCGGGATGACCGGGCTGGACCGCAAGATGTCGGCGATGCTCGACGTCCCGGTGGTCGACGGCGTCGCCGCCGCGGTCCGGCTCGCGGAATCCCTGGTGGCACTGGGATTGCGCACCAGCCGGGCCGGTTCCTACGCGCGGCCGCTCGACAAGCACCGCACCTGGCCGGGCTGACCGCTCAGCCGCGCACCGGCACCCGGGCGCGCCCGGTCAGCGCCTTGCTCCACGGCAGCCGCCGCAGCACCTCGACGATCGCGAAGGTCAGCGCGACCGTCGCCGGGTACGCCACCAGCGTCGTCCACGGCGCGCCGTAGCGGTCGCCGACGAAGACGAACAGCGGGTCCAGCACCGCGATCGCGATCGGGTGGGTCAGGAACACCGCGAACGACCGGTTCACCGCCCAGGACACGAACCTCCCGCCGCGCTGCCTGCTCTCCGCCCATCGCGCGCCCGCGAGGTAGATGCCGGCGATCACCGCGACGAACCACGGGATCAGGTACGGGCGGAAGGCGTCCGACGCCATCTCCGGCCACTCTCCGAAGTGGACACTCACGAAGTAGCCGGTCTCCGCGATCGCGAGCCCGCCCGCCATCGCCAGCAGGACCCAGCGCGTGTGCGTGCGCAGCCAGGCGTGCACCGCCTCGAAGTGAAGGGCCGCCGCGGCGCCGAGCAGCATGTAGAACTGGTAGACGAGGAAAGTCGCGAAGAACTTGCTGACGAACACGTAGCCCAGCGCGGCGGGCGGGTAGCTCATGAAGATCGCGACCGCGACCTGGATCGTGCCGGAGACCGCCAGCACGGTCCACGGACGGCGGCGGATCAGGTCGAACATCTTGGCCAGCAGCGGGAACAGCAGGTACACCTGCAGCGTCACCAGCATGAAATACATGTGGTACCAGGCGTTCCCGGTGAGCAGGTCCAGCCCGAGCGTGCGCAGCTGCGCGCCGACCGACCCGAACGGCTGGCCCGAGGTGATCAGCGTGTAGACCCGGTAGATGACCGTCCAGGTCACGTACGGAATGGCGACCAGCGGAAACCGCCTGCGCCAGAACTTCCCGGTCCGCACCGGCCGGTCCCGGTAGCCGAACACGAGCACGAACGCGGTCAGCGCGAAGAACGCCTCGCGGGTCAGGTGCAGCGGGGTCTGGATCGCGTCGGCGACGACGTCCTGCGGAAAGGTCGTAGAGCCGACCACGTGGATGAGGATGACCAGGGCGAACGTGACGACCCGGTACAAATCGAGCTGACGCAGGTGCGGCGATCGGACGGGCGCCGGCTCGTCCGCACGGACGAGCGGGATCTCGGTAGTGGTCATCGTTCGGCCGTGCTCCCGGGGTCGTTGGCGCTCATGGTGCCAGGCTCTCGTGCGCAGCTGTGAACCACCCATGATCTTCCTGAGACCCGCCTGATGCCGGACGGGACGGGTGTCGGATCAGCCACACCCGTACGGGTGAACCGGAACCCCGCGGTGGTCCGGACCACTCGCCCCGCTTGGAACAGGCCGTTCGTCGGGCCTTTCCGGACACTTCACCACAAAACGCCCAGGCGCGGAAATTGGTCTAGTCCACAGTATTGACTCCGGCTGTGCCCTGGTTCACATTCGACTACGGGCCGGCCCCCGCTCCTGCAGTGATCACCCGATGTCCGACGCTTGCCGCGCATTCCGGTGCGGCGGGCGGACTTCGCTTGTGCGAGGGAGAACCCTTATGCCCCACCGGACCTTGAGACCGCTGGCCGTGGCCTGCGCCGCCCTGGCCGCCGTGGTCGTGGCCGGTCTCGCCATCCTGGCCCGGCCCGCCCCGGCCACCGCGACGCCCGCGCCCTCCTCGGGAGGCCTGCGCATCGCCTACTTCGACCAATGGAGCATCTACCAGAACGCCTACTACCTCAAGAACGTCGACAAGATCGCCGACAACATCGACTACCTGCTCTACGACTTCGAGAACATCGACCCGAACAACCTCACCTGCTTCGAGACGACCAAGGCGACCACCCCCGACCCGGGCGGCGAGGACGACCCGAACGCGGGCGACGGCGCGGGCGACCAGTTCGCCGACTACCAGAAGTCGTTCGGCTCGGACATCAGCGTCGACGGCACCGCCGACACCTACAACATGCCGATCGTCGGCAACTTCCACCAGCTGCAGGAACTCAAGGCCCGGCACCCGAAGCTGAAGGTGCTGCTGTCGCTCGGCGGCTGGACCTACTCGAAGTACTTCTCCGACGCCGCGGCCACGGACGCCTCCCGCAAGAAGTTCGTGAGCTCCTGCATCGACATGTTCATCAAGGGCAACATCCCGGCCGCGGGCGGTTTCGGCGGCCCCGGCACCGCCGCGAACATCTTCGACGGGTTCGACATCGACTGGGAGTACCCGGCGCACCCCGGCGGCCACACGGGCAACCACTACAGCCCCAACGACACCCAGAACTTCACCTCGCTGCTCGCCGAGTTCCGCGGCCAGCTGGACGCGCTGGGCAAGCACTACGCGCTTTCGGCCGCCCTGCCCGGCGGCCAGGACAAGATCGCGAAGATCCAGACCGACAAGATCCACCAGTACATGGACTTCGCGGACCCGATGACCTACGACATGCACGGCGCGTGGGACAAGACCGGTCCGACGAACTTCCAGGACCCGCTCTACCCCTCGCCGAACGACCCGTCGACGCCCATTCCGCCGGGCACCGAGAAATACACCATCGACCAGGTGATGAAGGCGTACACGCAAGGAGATCCGGCGTACGGCATCCCCGGCGGGTTCCCGGCCTCGAAGCTGACCCTGGGCATCCCGTTCTACTACCGCGGCTGGACCGGCGTCCCGGCCGGCTCGAACCACGGGCTGTACCAGACGGCGACCGGTCCGTCCGCTCCGCATCCGTTGAGCGGCAACGTGCCCGGCGTCGCGATGTACAAGGAACTCACCGGCGTGGTCGACAACCCGGCGACCACCTTCTGGGACCCGACAACGCAATCCGCGTGGTTCTACGACGGGACGAGCTTCTACGGCGGTTCGTCGAAGCAGTCGATCAAGGCGCGCACCGATTACATCCATTGCAACGGCCTCGGCGGCGCGATGATGTTCTCGCTCTACGACCTCGACCCCGATTCGACGCTGTTCCACGCCGTGGTGGACGGGCTCGCCGCGCCGACGGAGGGCTGCTCCGGCCCGCCGCCGACCACCTCGACGACGCCCACCACTCCCACGACGCCGACCACCCCCACGACCCCGACCACGCCGACGACCCCGACCACGCCCACCACTCCCACGACTCCGCCGGGCGGCCAGTGCACCGCGGCGGCCTGGGATTCGGGCAAGGTCTACAACGGCGGCGCGGTCGTGTCGTACAACAACCACACCTGGACGGCGAAGTGGTGGACGCAGGGCGAGCAGCCCGGCACCTCGGACGTCTGGTCGGACAACGGAGCCTGCTCCGGCAGCGGCGGTCCCACCACCGCGTGCCCGGCGGCGTGGAACACCTCCCAGTCCTACAACGCCGGCGCGGTCGTGTCCTACAACGGCCACCGCTGGTCCGCCAAGTGGTGGACGCGAGGCGAAACGCCCGGCAGCGCCGCGGTCTGGGCCGACAACGGCACCTGCTGACCCCGCAGCAGGCGCGTGAATGACGGCGGCGCCGAGTTCTCCACCCCGACAGGAGACCCGGCGCCGCTGCCTTGCCTGTGCTGGTTTTCCCGCCCCGAAGGGAAACCGCCGCGTTATCCGCGAACACAGTCGGCGGCGGTACCGGATTTCCTCGCCCACGAAGGGAATCCGGTGCCGCCGCCGACTGGTGTGCGGGAGGCGAAAAGTCTCAGTTCCCCGAAGCGGTCACGCCCGGCGCGATCGCCTGCGCGTTGCCCGCGATGCCGTACCGTCCCGAACCGCCGTTGAGCTGTTCCTGCAACGCCAGGATCGTCGCGACCCGGCCCGCGGCCGAATCCGCGTTGTCCACAGTGGACAGAATCGACGTGGCCGAGGTGTCCGCGCGCACCACCCCGATCGGGCCGGAACCGCCCGCCGAACCCGGGTCCCCGGCGAGCACCGTGCCCGCGCCGGAGCGGTCCATCTGCGCGGCGAACCGCGCGATCGTCGCGGCCCGGTCCCCCGCGCCGTCGCCGGTCTGCTGTGCTCCGGTCAGCACGATCGCCAACTGCGCGGGCTGCACGCCCTGGCTCGGCTTCACGAAACCGCCGTCGGTCAGCCCGCCGAGCGCGGCGGCGAGTTCGTCGCCGCTCGACTGCGGTTTCGCGCTCGCCTTGTCCAGCAGCAGCGTCGAACCGAGCAGCGCGCCGGCGAGCGTGCCGGAGTCGCCCGCGGTCGGGAACTTCGCCCCGGCCGGCTGCAGCCGCGTGACGACGTCGCGCAACTGGTCGGCCTTCGCCGGGTCGGTGAACGCGTCGGTGAGCTGGAGTTCGCCGGTGACCGAGGCGCCGGCCTGGCCGACGAGCTTCTTGAGCGCGTCGCGGTCGGCCGGGCGCGCGTCCTGCGTGGTGACGATGACGACGCTGCGCTTGTCGAGCGCGCCCGCGACGACCTTCGGGCCCATCGTCCCGGCGAACGCGTCGGCGTCGGACAGCCGCGCGTTGAGCGAATTGCGCTGCGCTTCGAGATCGGCGACCTGCGTGCCGAGGTCTTTCTTCTGGTCCGCGAGCCCGGACAGCAGCGAACCGTTGAGCGCGGTCGAGCCCAGCACCACGCCGACGGCCAGCGCCAGGAAGCACGCGGTGATGGAAACGATGTGGTACCGCAGGGAAATCACGTGAAGAGACCCTTCACCCAGGCGACGAACGTGGACCAGGTGTGCTGGATCCACTCGAGATAGACGGAGCCGACGTCGGAGACCAGCAGCGCGGCGATGACGACGACGATGGCGGCGAGCACGAGCAGCGCGACCGCGCCGAGCGACACCCGGGCCCGGTGCAGCGTCGCGACGGCCTTGCCGTCGACCAGCTTCGTGCCGAGCTTGAGCCGCGTGAGGAACGTGGACGGGTTCGACCCGGACCGGCCGTGGTCGAGGAATTCCCGCAGCGTGGCCTGGAATCCGACGGTGACCACCAGGCTCGCGCCGTGCGCGTCGGCCAGCAGCAGGGCGAGGTCCTCGGCGTTGCCGGACGCCGGGAAGGTGACCGCGCCGATGCCCAGGTCCTGGATCCGCTCGACGCCCGGCGCGTGCCCGTCCGGCTGCGCGGGGACGACGACCTCGCCGCCGCTGCGCAGCGTCGCGGTGCCGATCCCGGTCGGGTCGCCGACCATGACGTCCGGCTGATAACCCTGCGCGCGCAGGGTGTCCGCGCCCGCGTCGACGCCGATCAGCACCGGCCGGTGCTCGCCGATGTACTTCTTGAGCTTCTTGAGGTCCTCGGCGTGCCCGTTCCCCGCGGCGACGACCAGCACGTGCCGGTCGCGCACCGGGACCTTCAGCTCCGGCACGCCGACGCCGTCGAGGATCAGCGTCCGCTCGCGGCGCAGGAACTCGATCGTGTTGGCGGAGAAGGCTTCCAGCTGGGTCGACATCCCGGCCTTCGCCTCGATCATCTGGTCGGCGACGCTTTCCGGGGTCTGCTCGACCCCGGTCGCCAGCTGCCGCTCCCCCAGGTAGACCGCGCCTTCGTGGACGCGCAGCTTCGTGCCGTCCTTGACGCTGCGCAGCAGGTCCCCGCCGACCGAGTCGACCAGCGGGATGCCCGCCGCCACGAGGATTTCCGGGCCGAGGTTGGGGAACCGGCCGGAAATCGACGGCGACGCGTTGACCACCGCGGCGACCTCGGCGGCGACCAGCGCGTCGGCCGTGGCCCGGTCGAGGTCGAGCTGGTCCAGCACGACGATGTCGCCCGCGCTGACCCGGCGCAGCAGTTCCCTCGTGCGCCGGTCGACCCGCGCGACACCGATGACGCCGGGGAGGGCTTCTTGGTTCCGCGCGAGTAGACCAGTGAGCTTCATGTGGCTGATGGTGACAAATTTGTGCCGGGGTGCGGAGCCGACGCGCCGATGCGGACGTGACTCGTTGTGGTGAGCCATGTCGCGCGGTAGGCGGAGCCGGGGTTAACTGTGCGGTCCGCCCGCCTCGAAATCGAGGTTGGACCAGGGGCTCGCGGGATCGTTCAGCAGCCGGTGGCGCACCCGGGCGGCCGAAACGTATTCCGGGCCGAATTCCTCGCCGTCGAGCGCGAGCAGCCTGCCCAGCACGTATCCGGTGGACAATTCCGCCCAGGAACCGTGGTAGCGCCGGGCGATCGCGCCGGCTTCCAGCACCATCAATTCCGCGGTGAGCGCGTCGCAGTACCCGACCGCCAAACCCCAGCGCGCCAATTCGACCGCGCGGCCGACGTCCCAGCCGATGATGCTGTCCACCACGCCGTCCGGCTCGAGCAGGCCGTCGGCGCGGAACCGCTGTTCGTACCGGACGATCCGGCGCACCGCCTCGAGGAGCGGCCCGGCCTGGTCCTCGGCGTCGTTGTCGGCGCACCACTGCCGGACCAGCTCGACCCAGCCGTAGACGTCCAGCGCCAGCCCGCTGCGGGCGCGCAGCACGAGCACGAGGTTTCCGGTGGTGAGCTGGTAGGAATCGCCGAGCAGCCGGTCCATCGCGGCCCGCCAGTCCGTCGCGTCCGCGACGCCCCACCAGTCGCGCAGGCCGCGGACCTCGGCGACGTAGTCGTGGTAGCGCGCGTCGAGGACGTTCCACGGTTCGGCCGACAGCACCGCCTGGTGCGCGCCGCAGGCGAGCGCGTGCGCGACCGGACCGTCGAGAAGTCCGTACCGGGCCGTGTAAAGCCGCTCGACCTGCTGCTCCACCGCGGTGACCCGGTGCGGGTTCGCGTCGACCCAGGGCAGCACGGCCGCCGCGCTCACCCGCCATTCGCCGAGCGTGCCGCGGTTGAACACGACCTGTTCCTCGTGGCCGAGACCGTGCGTGGCCCAGTCGAGGTCGCCGCTGAGGAAGACCACGTCCGCGCCGAAATCCGGCAGCGCGCCGCGGGTGAACACCTGCAGCGACGGTTCGCCGCCGTGCGCGCAGCAGACTTTCGCGGGCGACCAGGTCCGGTCCTGCGCGAGCCGTTGCGCCTCGTCCCGGTGGATCGGCACGAACAGCTCCTCGTCGCCGAGGAGTCCGAGGAAGCGGTCGAGATCGTCCTCCCGCCGCGCGCGGGCGAGTTCGGCTTCGACGTCGGCCAGCGTGGCCCAGGTCATGGAATCCGGTCAGCCCTTCTTCGCGCGCTTGCGCTTCGCGCCGGTGTTCTTCGCCTTGTCTTTCTCCGCCTTGGCAAGGAGTTCCTCGGCGTGCGCGCGGCCGGTCTCGGTGCCGTCCATGCCGGCGAGCATCCGGGCCAGCTCGCGCACCCGGTCGTCCTGGTCGAGCGTTTTCACGCCGCTGCGCGTGACGCCGCCGCTGGTTCCCTTGTCCACCACCAGATGCTGGTCGGCGAACGCGGCGACCTGCGGCAGGTGCGTGACCACGAGGACCTGGTGCGTGCGCGCGAGCCGCGCGAGCCGCCGTCCGATCTCGACCGCGGCCCGGCCGCCGACCCCGGCGTCGACCTCGTCGAACACCAGCGTCTGCACGGTGTCCGCGTGCGCCAGCACCACCTCGATCGCCAGCATCACCCGCGAAAGCTCACCGCCCGAAGCGGCCTTGTGCACCGGCAGCGGCGGCGCGCCGTTGTGCGCCCGCAGCAGCAGTTCCACTTCGTCGACGCCGTCCGGGCCCGCGTGCACCGCGTGTCCGTCGATCGCGAGCGCCTGCCGGTCGCCGTGCTCGGCCGGACGCTGCTCGACGGTGATCTCCAGCTCCGCCTGCCCCATCGCGAGACCGGACAGCTCCTTGGTGATCGCCGTCGCCAGTTCCGCGGCCGCCTTGCCCCGCGCGGCGGAAACCTCGGTGGCGTGCGCGACCAGCTGCACAGCCAGCTCGTCCCGGCGCAATGCCAGCGCGGACAGGGCTTCTTCGGACGTGTCCATCGATTCGAGCCGCCGGCGCGCGTCTTCGGCCCACGCCAGCACTCCGTCGACATCCGCGGCGTACTTGCGGGTGAGCCGCTTGAGATCGGCCTGCCGCGCGAGCACCTTCTCCAGCAGCGCCGGGTCGGCGTCCAGGTTCTCGACGTAACTGCCCAGCTCCGCGCCGACGTCGCTCAGCAGCGTAGAAGCTTCTTCCAGCCGCGGAACGAGGTCGCTCAGCGCGGAATCCTCCGCCGACACCAGCCGCCGCACCGCCTCGCCGACCAGGCCGAGCGCGCCCGGCGCGTCCGGATCGCCGTCCTGCGCGCCGGACACCGCCGCGTGCGCCTCGGTGGCCGTCGCACGCAGTTCGTCGACCGCGGCGAGCCGTTTGATCTGCTCGGTGAGCTCGACGTCCTCGCCCGGTTCGGGGGCGACCGCGTCGATCTCGTTCAGCCCGTGCTTCAGCAGGTCCGCCTGCTGCGCCATCTCGCGGGAGCGGTTGGAGCGCTCGCTCAGCTCGGTGATGACGGCCAGCCATTCCTCGCGGACCTGGCGGTACGCGGCGAGCGGCCGCCCGACGTCTTCGCCGGCGAACCGGTCGATGACCGCGCGCTGCTCGGCCGGGCGCAGCAGCCGCAGCTGGTCGTTCTGCCCGTGCACGGCGATCACCTGCTCGGACAGGTCGGACAGCACCCCGACCGGCACCGACCGGCCGCCCAGGTGCGCCCGCGAGCGCCCGTCGGCCGCGACCGTGCGCAGCGCGATGACGCTGCCGTCCTCGTCGACGTCGGCCCCCGCGTCGGTGACGATGCGGGCGGCCGCGTCGTCCTTGCCCACGGTGAACCGGCCCTCGACGAATGCCTTCAGCATCCCGTTCCGGACCTTCGACGCCTCGGCCCGTCCGCCCGAGAGCAGATGCAGCCCGGTGACGACCATGGTTTTGCCCGCACCCGTCTCACCGGTGACCACGGTGAAGCCCGCGTGCAGTTCCAGCAGGGCTTCCTCGATGACTCCGAGGCCCTGGATGCGCATCTCGGCCAGCACGACGCATACGGTAGCGGCCCGCACCGACCTTCTGTGCGTTCGAGGTCCGCTAACTCTTCTTTTCGCTGGTCGAACACTTGTGCGGGCGCGTCGCGGATCAGCCGCCCTGGCGCTCCCCGCCGCGCCGGTCGCGCCAGCTGCGCACCGGCAGGCCGAACTTGTACACCAGCCGGTCGGTGAACACGCCGTCCCACAGCCGCACCAGCCGCACCGGCTGCTTGCCGCACACGACGCGCACCAGCGCGCCCGGCGGCAGGTCGAACGACCGCAGCCCGTCGCAGGTCAGCGCCGCCTTCGGGCCCTTCGGGTCGATGCCGACGGTGATCACCGACTCGGGTGACACGACGAGCGGACGGGAGAACATCGCGTGCGCGTTGCTCGGCACCACGAGCAGTGCCTCGACGTCCGGCCACAGCACCGGGCCGCCCGCGGAGAAGGCGTACGCGGTGGAGCCGGTCGGCGTCGCGCACAGCACGCCGTCGCAGCCGAAGGACGACACCGGGCGGCCGTCGACCTCGATCAGCGCGTCGAGCACCCGCTCGCGGCTGAACTTCTCGACGCTGGCCTCGTTGAGCGCCCAGGTCCGGTAGATCTCCGCGCCGTCGGCGGTGACCGTGACGTCGACCGTCATCCGGTCCTCGACGTGGTATTCGCGGTCGACCACGCGCTGCACGGCGTCGGCGAGCGCGTCCGAATCGGCCTCGGCGAGGAAGCCGACGCGGCCGAGGTTCACGCCGAGCACCGGCACCTCGGCCGGGCGCGCGAGCTCCGCCGCGCGCAGCAGGGTCCCGTCGCCGCCGAGCACGAACACGAGTTCCGCGCCCTCGGCCGGGTTGTGCTCGGGCGCGACCACGGTGCACGGCTTCGCCATGCAGCCGTCCGGGTCGATCAGCTGGAGAACGTCCTCGTCGAGCACGCGCAGCCGGATCCCGGCCTTGGCGAACCGCTGGGACACCTCGCGGGCGGCCTCCCGGGTGGTGTCCCGGTCGGGGTGCACCACGAGGAGCACTTCACGTTCGGCGGTCACTGGGGTCCTTCCTGGACTGCGGCGCGCACGAGCCGTTCGGCGTCCTCGCTGCCCGCGTCTTCCGGCTCCGTTTTGCGGAGCCACACGAAGTATTCGACGTTCCCGGAGGGTCCCGGCAACGGGCTCGCGACGACCCCGCGCAGCGACAGGCCGAGCTTCGCGGCTTCGGCGAGCACGCCCAGCACGGATTCGACGCGCAGTTCCGGATCGCGCACCACGCCGCCGCTGCCGAGCCGGTCCTTGCCGACCTCGAACTGCGGTTTGACCATCGGCAGCAGATCCGCGCCGTCGCGCGCGCACTCGGCGAGCGCGGGCAGCACGAGCTTGAGCGAGATGAAGGAAAGGTCGCCGACGACGAGATCCACCTGCCCGCCGAGGACGTCCGGCGTCAGGTTGCGGACGTTCGTGCGGTCGAGGACCACGACGCGATCGTCGGTCTGCAGCTTCCAGTCGAGCAGCCCGCGCCCGACGTCGGCGGCGATAACCTTGTCGGCGCCGTTTCGCAGCAGCACATCGGTGAACCCGCCGGTGGACGCGCCCGCGTCGAGACAGCGACGGCCCTCGACGGTGAGCCCCTCGGGACCGAAACGCTCAAGCGCGCCAAGGAGTTTGTGCGCACCGCGCGACGCCCAGCCCGGGTCGTCCTCGTCCTTCACGACGATCGGCGCGTCGTTTTCCACGCCGGTGGCGGGCTTCGTGGCGACCATGCCGCGCACGGTGACCTTGCCGCCGGTGATGAGCGCGGAGGCCTGTTCGCGGGAGCGCGCGAGTCCGCGCCGCACGAGTTCCGCGTCGAGCCTGGCCCGTTTGGCCACGCCGGTCAGACCTTGTCGATGCTGGACAGGGCCACGGTCAGCTCGGTGTGCACGGCCTCGAACCGGTCCACGTGCTCGGCGGGCGGCAGCGTGTCGAGGTCGTCGAGCCCGGCGACGGCCTCGTCGATGCCCGCCCGCGGGTCAGTCTGCTGCGGGCCGGGTCCGGGGATCGGCGGGGGTCCGGGAACCGGCCGCGGAACGTTCGGGTGCACAGCCCCAAACTACCAGTCAGGCCAGCCCGAGCCCGGTCACTGCCGCCGCGGCCGCGTCGCCGTCCGCGCGCACCTGCGAGACCCCGGTGCGCCACGCCGCGTCGCACAGCGCGCGCAGCAGGTCGAGCTTGTCGCCTTCGCCGCGGACGGTCAGCTCGTCTCCTTCGCTGATCTCCCAGCCGGTTCGCTTGCCGACGCGCAATTCGTCGGCCGGCTGCGCGAGCGCGGTGAGGTCGGCGGCGAGGTGAGTCGGCCGTTCCGCCGGGATCGCGGTGAGCAGCGTCGCCGGAGTCGCGATGCCGGTGAGGACGCACAGCGAGTCGAGCCCCGCCGCGACCGCACCCGCGATGTCCGTGTCGAGCCGGTCCCCGACCACCAGCGGGCGCTTCGCCTTCGCCGACCGCGCGGCCGTCTCGAACAGCAGCGGCTGCGGCTTCCCCGCGACGACCGGCTCCGCCCCGGTGGCGATCTTGAGCGCCCCGACCATGGACCCGTTGCCCGGCATCAGCCCGCGCTCGGTGGGCAGCGTGGTGTCGGTGTTCGTCGCGACCCACAGCCCGCCTGCCCGGATCACGATGCTCGCCTCGGCGAGGTCCGCCCATCCGGTTTCCGGCGAATGTCCTTGCACCACCGCGGAAACGTCGTCGCCCGCGGTCCGCACCGGCTCCAGTCCCACGGCGGAGATCTGGTCGCCGAGCGAGACGGTGCCGACGATGAGCACCTTCGCCCGGGACGGCAGCCGGTCCCGAAGGAGCCCGGCCGCCGCCTGAGCGCTCGTGTGCACCTCTTCGGTGTCCGCGGAGATCCCGAGGTCCCGGAGATGCTCCGCGACCGCCGACGGGGCCTTGGACGCGTTGTTGGTCACGAACCGGATCGCCGTGCCCTGTTCGCGCACGGCGGCCACGGCTTCCGCGGCGCCCTCGATCACCTGCGTCCCGTGGTACACGGTGCCGTCGAGATCGAACAGCAGCGCGTCGTAGGCCACGTCAGTCATCCGACTCGCTGGAACCGTTCGCCTCGTTCGCGTTCGCCTCGTTCGCCAGGTCCGCGGCCCGCTCGGCGGCGTCGGTCTCGTCCTCGGCGTCGGCCTCCGCGGCGTTCAGGAACCACTGCACGGCCTCTTCCTTGCGCCCGGCAGCCTCGAGGTTGTCGGCGTACGCGTAGAACAGGCGCGCGCTCCACGGATCGCGCTTGGCAGCCTGGAGGTCCGGCCCCTGCAACGACACGACCGCCGCGTCCAGCTGCCCGAGATCGCGCCGCGCGCCCGCCGCGACGATCGCCAGCTCGACCTGGGTCGACTTGGTGAGCCGTTCCTTGTCGGTCTCCTTGGCGAGGTCGAGGGCGCGCTCCGGACGTCCGAGCGCGCGCTCGGCGTCCGCGATGATCGCGATGTGCTCGTCGCTGCGCGTCATCCGCCGGACGGCACGCAGTTCGGACAGCGCTTCCTGCCAGTTGCCGGCGTGGTAAGCGACCAGCCCGAGCCCTTCGCGGACGATCGGCACCCGAGACGCCTTGGTCTTCGCGTACCGCGCGTGCTCGAGCGCGGCCTCCGGGTCCTCGTCGACCAGCCCGCCCGCGGCGACCAGATGCTTCCCGACGGTCTCCGCGAGCCCCTTCGGCAGGGTCCGCAGCTCGCGGCGAACTTCCTCGTCGAGGTCGGAGAACTCGATGTCCTCAGGCAGTTCCGGAGCTTCGAGCAGCTCGCGGGCGAGTGCCGCGTCCTGCTCCTCGACCGTCACCGGCCGCTTGGTGCGCGGACGGTCGTCCCTGCGGTCACGCCGGTCACCCCGGCTGTCGCGGCTGTCCCTGCTGCCACGGTTGTCGCGGTCGCTGCGATTGTCGCGCTCCCGACGGTCCTGCCGCTCGCCGCGGTCGTCCCGGCTGTCCTGCGGCCGTTCCTGGCCCTCAGCGGCCTCGACGCTGTCGGTCCGGTCCCCCGCACCCGACTCGACGTCCGCGGTACCCGAGCCCACAGTCACCTCGTCGACCACCGCGGATTCCTCGACCGCAGCCGACGAGGTCTCCTCGACCTCGTCGCGCCGCCCGCGGACACCCTCGTCCTGACGGTCATTCCGGAACCCACCGTCGCGCTGGTCCTTGCGGAACCCGCCCGAACGCTCGTCCCGGCGATCCCCGCCAGGCCGCTTGTCCCCGGCGCGGTCGTCGCGACGGAACCCGCCGGACCGCTCGCCCCGATAGCCGCCCTCGTCGCGCCGTTCATTGCGGAACCCGCCGGAGCGGTCATCACGCCGGTCGTTCCGGTATCCGCCGGAGCGATCGTCGCGCCGATCCCCGCGGTAACCGCCTTCATCGCGGCGGTCATTGCGGAACCCACCGGACCGATCGTCCCGCCGGTCTCCGCGGTAGCCGCCTTCGTCGCGCCGCTCATTGCGGAAGCCGCCCGAACGGTCGTCCCGCCGGTTGTCGCGGAACCCGCTGGAGCGATCGTCCCGGCGATCCCCGCGGTAACCGCCTTCGTCGCGGCGGTCATTGCGGAACCCGCCCGGACGGCTGTCGCGACGCTCGTCGCGATCGTTGCGGAACCCGCGGTCGTCGCGCCGGTTTCCACCGAACCGGTCGTCCCGGAATCCGCCGGAACCCCGGTTCCCGCCACGGAATCCACCGTCGCGCGGACCGCGGTCGTCCCGGTCCCGGTAGCCACCGGGTTTGCCGCCGCGGTCATCCCGGTAGCCGCCCGGCTTGCCACCGCGGTCATCCCGGTAGCCCCCGGGTTTGCCACCCCGGTCGTCCCGATACCCGCCCGGCTTGCCACCGCGGTCGTCGCGGTAGCCGCCGCGCGCCTCGCGATCGCCGGGCTTGCCACCGCGGTTGTCACGGTCGCCGTAACCGCCGCGCCGGTCGTTGTCGCGGAATCCGCCGGACCCGCGCCGATCGTCGCGGAACCCACCACCCTGGGAGTCCTTGCCGCGGTATCCGCCCGGCCCGCGCCGGTCGTCGCTGCCGCGCCGGTCGTCGTTCCAGCGCCCGCCGGACCGCTCCCCGTACGAGGACTTGCCCTGCGGCCGCCCGCCGCGATCGCTGTAAGACTTCCCTTCCGGACGATCACCGTACGACTTGCCGGGCCCGCCGGAGCGCTCGCCGTAGGAAGAACGTCCCTCGGGACGCCCCGAACGGTCCCCGTAGGGCTTGCCGCCGGAACGGTCGCCGTAAGACTTGCCTTGCGGACGGTCGAACTCGCGCTTGCCGCGGGGGCGGAAGTCGCGGTCGTCGTCGCGCTTCGCGCCGTATCCGCGGTTTTCGCGAGGGCCGTCGCCGCGATCGGGTCGGCCGGCGAACCCGCCGGACCCGCGTGCGCCGCGGTCGTCCCGCCTGGGCCGGCCCTGGTGGCTGTCCCGCCCGCCGCGGTCCTGCCGCGCGCCGCGCCGGTCTCCCCGGGGCGCGTCGGACCGGCCGCCGCGGGAGTCCTGGTCGCGGCGAGCCGACCGACCGGACCCCTCATCCGCTGAGTCACGTCGACCGAACTCGGACACCTGGCCTCCTGCCATAGACAACTCTGGAATTCTGAAGACGGCCCTCCGTACGAGGGCCGATTGACTATCCTACGGGCCCGTTCGGAGCAACCTCGCGCGGGCGGACCTGAGCCGCCTCGCGCGCCCTCCGAGCGGACGCGAACATGAGTCTGGGCCCCGGGAGAACCACCAGGGGTTCTCGGACCG
>NZ_SDLT01000062.1 GCF_004522235.1 Amycolatopsis nivea | reverse complement strand
GTGTGCCGGACGGCTCACTCCCAGAACTGATTAGGACCCCTCGTGCACCTCTTGCTCGCCGCCCCCGCCGAACCCCTCACCGGACTGGCCGGTTGGGCCGTCGGCCTGATGGACTCGCTAGGCGGCATCGGCGCCGCGATCGTCGTCGGCCTGGACAACCTGTTCCCGCCGATCCCCAGCGAACTCGTCCTCCCGCTAGCCGGTTTCTCCGCGAGCCGCGGCACCTTCAGCCTGCTCGGCGCCCTCTTCTGGACGACCCTCGGCTCAGTCGCCGGCGCCGTGATCGTCTACTGGCTGGGCGCCCTGCTCGGCCGCGACCGATGCCGCGCGTTGCTCAGCCGCCTGCCGCTGATGGACGCCGCCGACTTCGACCGCACCGAGGCGTGGTTCACCCGGCACGGCGGCAAGGCGGTCTTCCTCGGCCGGATGGTGCCGATCTTCCGCAGCCTGATCTCGCTGCCCGCGGGCGTCGAACGGATGCCGTTCGGCCGGTTCCTGCTGCTGACGACGGCAGGCAGCCTGCTGTGGAACACCGCCTTCGTCGTGGCCGGCTACCTGCTCGGGGAGAGCTGGTCGCTGGTGGACCGCTACGCGTCGGTGTTCCAGTACGCCGTGCTCGCCGCGGTGGCGATCGCCATCGGCCTGTTCGTCGCGGTCCGGGTGCGCCGCGTCTCCCGGCGCTGAGTTTTTTGCCCCTCGACCTGGGCTTTCCCGAGGTTCACCCGAACGGATGAGCGAGTGGCGCCCTGGAAATTGTCGGTGGTTCGAACTACTGTTCGATATGCAGGAACCGAACACCAGTTCGAGGGGAAGCTCATGACGATCGCACCGTTCCGCCCCGGCGTCGGGGCACCGCCGGTCCAGACCTTGCCGCCAGGGCGCTGGCATGGGCGGATCTGGGTGTCGGAGGAACCGCTCACGCGCCCGCAGCGGTACCTGAGCTGCGTCGCGGAGTTCGAGCGGTCGGGGTTGTGGCCCGTGCTGATCCCGCCCGACCAGCGCTTCACCGCCCGCGGCGAAGACTGGCTGGACGACCGAGGCCGCCTAGCCCCGGCCGGTCACCGCGTCGCCAACGCCGACCCCGCCGAAGTCCTGGCCCGCTGGTGGGACGGCTCTTGTTGCGACGGAGCCTGCCTGCGCCCGTTCGGCACCCGCTTCCCCGGGTTGGCGAAACGCTCGCACCGCCGCTCGGACCCACTGGCCGAAGCAGGCAACACCGGATCCATCCTGGCCGCCCGCACCCCGCACCGGTTGGGCCTGGTCCAAGCCGACCGTCCAGCCGACGTCCCGGCCCTCATCGGCTGGACGGGAATGATCAAGTCGACAGACCAGGTCGCGGAACTCTCAGCAGTCCTGCGCAGCTGGGAGGACCGCTTCGGCGCAACCTTGGTGACGCTGGGCTTCGACTCACTGGAACTGTCGGTTTCCGCCCCACCCCGCACCCACGCCAGGGCACTGACAGTCGCGGCGGAGCACCGCGCCTTCAGCCTCCCCACGTACCTCACGCAGCCAGGAAACTTGCGGGAGTACGCGACGTCCCTGGTGCAGTCCCGCCGGTGGAGGTTCTCGTGGGCTTGAGGAAGTGAGGAATGCGCGGGCCGGGCAGATCCGCGGCCCGAGACGGGCTCGCCACGACCGGGGCCCGTCCGACAGACCTGACCGGCGCGGGAATGCACGGGGAGCAGGCGAGTCCAGCCCGTCCGGTGGGCCAGGAAGGCGGCAAGACTGGCCCACCGAACGGGATGGCTACCTCGCGCCGGGCTGCGGCCATCTCGCGCCGGGCTGCGGCCATCTCGCGCCGGGCTCTGGTTACCTCTCGCCGGGTTCCGGCTGACTCTCGCGGGATTTCGGCCACCCCTCGCTGGGCTCCGGCTGCCTCTTGCCGGGTTTTGGCCACCTCGCGCGGCTCCGGCACCGTCACCCCCGGCCACGCCACCGCTGCTGATTCCGGTTCCTCCGCCCGTCACGGCACCGTCGCTCCTGTCGATGCCGCCGCTCCCCTCGATGCCACCGCTTTCTTCGGTGCCACCGTGAGCACTGGCGACAACAGCCGCCCCCCGCAATCCTCGGTCAATCCGCCACCCCACCCGCGTCAGCACCCCGACCGCTCCGACACCGCCATTCCCCTCGGCACCATCGCCGGTATTGGCGCCACCGCCCGCTCCAGCCCCACCACCCGCCTCAACTCCACCGCCCCCGTTCCGCGCCCTCGCTTCCCCTGTTCTCCTCACCGTCCCCTCCGAGCCCCGTCCCGATGAGCAGGCAACGGAGTCCGCGCCATGAGACCCACGTCCCTTCGCCCAGGACATCTGTCCCGATCCTTAGCCCGACTGTCCCAAAAACAGCCGCGCGGACGCGTTTACCGCAACCGTCCCGGCGGGAATCCTCGGCGGCGAAAGGCGGTGAGCAAGATCGGCCAGATCCGAGTGGGCACGTCCGGCTGGCGCTACCCGCCGTGGCGTGGCGCGTTCTACCCGTCCGGCCTGCCGCAACGGCGCGAACTCGAGCATCTCTCCCGGCAGATGAACGCCGTCGAGATCAACGGGTCCTTCTACTCGCTGCAACGCCCGGAGCGATACCTCGCCTGGCACACCGAAACCCCAGCCGGATTCCTGTTCGCGGTCAAGGGCGGCCGGTTCATCACGCACCTCAAACAGTTGCGCGACGTCGAAACCGCGCTCGCCAACTTCTACGCGTCCGGCGTCCTCGCGCTCGCCGACAAACTGGGACCGTTCCTCTGGCAACTCCCGCCGCGACTGGCCTTCGACCCTGATCGCGTCTCGACGTTCCTCGGCCAACTCCCCCGCACCACCCGCGAGGCAGCCGCGCTCGGGAAGAAGCACGACGACAAACTCAAGTCCCCGCCGTTCCTGAAACCCGGCCCCGACCGGCCAGTGCGGCACGCGCTCGAAGTCCGCCACCCGAGCTTCACCACGCCCGAAGCGCTGGACCTGCTCAAGAAACACCGGGTCGCGCTGGTGACCTCCGACGCCGCCGCGCCGTGGCCGTACCGGGAGGACCAGACCACTGACTTCAGTTACGTCCGGTTGCACGGTTCGGACGAGCTCTACACCAGCAATTACTCCGATTCAGCCCTGCGCGAGTGGGCCGCGAAGATCACCGAATGGCACGACGGCGGCCGCCGCGACGTGCACGTCTACTTCGACAACGACAGCAAAGTCGCGGCCCCGCACAACGCCGTCGCGCTCACCCGGCTGCTCGACCTCCCCACCCAAACCGACCCGGCACAGTGAGCGGACAGTGAGCGCACTTCGGTTGGGTAGCGGTACGGGCCGCCGGTGGTCTACGTGCTGCCGCTGGGGGTCGGCACGCGGACCACCGCGCCCGGCTGCCCTCCGGCGACCCCCGGGAAGCGTTCCGCCAAACGGCCGATCAGCCCCGCGCCAGCCGCACCATCTGCCTCGCAATGCATCCAGCCAGACCGCGCGACCAGCGATCTTGGGCTGCGGCGACCGGCCAAAGCTGCCCGCACCCACCGGCCGAGCGCACCCGATCCGCATCGGATTGGTTCAACCAATCACGCACCGCAGCGGATACGGACGGACCTCACCCCACCGCAAGCCAGCCGACTGCGCTCGTGCCCGACCCACATCCGGGTGATTCAGCGGCGTCAGCAACCGAGCCGCGCCGCCGCATTCCAGCGTCGCGGCACGGGGCAAACCATCCCGCACCGCATCCGGGCAATCCAACCGCGTCAACACCCGCGCCGTGCGGCAGCGGCTGAGCTCGCGGCACCGCAGCAAGAACTACCTCGGGCACCCACCCGCCGCGCACCCCGGCAATCCAGCCGCCTCAGCAACCGAGCAGCGCCACTGCAGTCCAACGTCGCGACGCCGCGACAAACCACCCCGCACCGCATCCGAGTGATCCAGCCACGTCAACAACCCCGCCGCGCCGCTACAGTCTCAACGTCGTGGCATCGCCCCAAACCACCCGCACCGCGTCCCGTCAATCCAGCCACGCCAGCAACCAAGCCGCGCCGCTACAGTCCCAACGTCGTGGCATCGCGGCAAAACCACCCGCACACGTCCGGCACTCCAGTCACGCCAGCAGCCAAACCGCGCCACCCGCAGACCAACCTCGCGGCCCCGCAGCAAAACCCGCACTACGTCCGGCAATCCAGTCACGCCAGCAGCCAAACCGCGCCACCCGCAGTCCAACATCGCGGCCCCGCAGCAAAACCACCCGCACTACGTCCGGCAATCCAGTCACGTCAGCAACCGAGCCGTGCCGCCCGCAGTCCAACCTCGCGACGCCGAAGCAAGAACTACCCCCGCACCAACCCAGCCAACTGCGCCCGCACCCGCTCCGCGTCCGGATGGTCCAACCGGGTCAGCAACCGAACCGCCCGTAGCCAGCAATCTCGCGCTGCGGCGGTGCGTCCGTAACGCAGATGTGCGGTGCCCAGCTCCGAAAGCACATCCGCGGCCTCATACTCCTCATCCATCGCGAAGAACATGTCGACCGCCTCGGACAGGCACTCGATTCCTTCCACATGCCGCCCCAAACCAAGCAGCGCACGGGCTCGCGCGGCCAGTGAGAAGCGGCCCTGCGGCAAATCGTCCGGCGGGACCAATGCCAGCGCTTCGTCGGCGAGCGACAAGGCCTGCGGGTAGTCGCCCATCATCGCGCACAGGTCGCCCAGGGCGCGCAAGACATTCGCCTCCACCGAGGTGAATCCCAGTTCCCGCGTGATTTCCAGCGACCGCAGGCCATGCCGGTAAGCCTCCGGGAAATCTTCGATGCCCTGCGCGGTCATCGCCAGGTTGTAGCGCGCCCGCGCCTCCCCCGGCAGCGAGCCCAGTTCCAGTTGCACCGCCAGAGCTTGCTCCAGATATTCGCGCGCCAGCACGTAATTCCGGGCGACTCCCTCGATCACGCCTAGTCCATTGAGGATCGCCGCTTCACCGTGCCGCTCACCGGAATTGCGTGCGGCTCGCAAACCGACCTCGAAGACGTACCGCCATTCGTCGACCCGGGCGCGGCCGGCGAAGTAGGTGAACAGCGACCACGCCAAGCGCCAGCATTGCGCGTATCGTCCGATCCGGAACGACCATTGGATCACCGACAGCAGGTTTCCGTGCTCCTCGATGAACCACGCCAGCGCCCGGTGGTAGTCGGAAAACTCGAGTTCGCCAGCAGGCGGGATGGGGCCGATTTCGTCCATCAGCTGGTGCGGACGCATCGCCAAACCCGCGTTTCGCGCCGACGCGATGTACCAGTCGAGCAGGCGTGCGCTGGCCGCCGCGCGCTCGGCGGCGTCGTCTTCCTGATCCGACAGCTCAGTCGCGTAAGCGCGAATCAGGTCGTGGAACTGGTACCGGCCCGGTTTCGGCTGGGTGAGCAGGTGCGTCGAGACTAGCGTGTCGAGAGCGCTCCGAGTGTCCTTTTCGGACCGTCCGTTGAGCGCGACTGCCATGCCCAGCGACAAATCCGGGCCGACCGACAGTGCCAGCGATCGCAGCAGTCGCGCCGCCGCAGGGCACAGAACCCGGTAGGAATACGAAAAAACCGTGCGGATATTGGTTTCGTCGCCGTCGCCTAGATCGAAGGTGCTCAACCGGCCAGCGTCCGAGGGCAGCGCCGCCACGAACTCGCCCAGCGGCAGCCGCGGGAATTGCGCGGCGCGGACAGCGAGGATTCGGATCGCCAGCGGGAGTCCGCCGCAGTACTCCACAAACTTGCCCGCGGCGATCGGGTCCTCGTGCACTCGTTCGACGCCGATGGCCGACGCGAGCAGTTCCACCGCCTCTTCGCTGTCCAATTCGGACAGAGCGATCCGTCGGGCACCGTGTGTCGCGACCAGTCCGCGCAGTTGCCAGCGGCTCGTCACCACCACCAGGCATCCGGGGCCGGGCAGCAAATGGCGCACCTGTTCGGTGCTGTTCGCGTTGTCCAGCACGATCAACAGTCGCCGACCGGTCGTGTAGGTGCGCCAGGTCGCGGCACGTTCGTCCAAACCGGACGGGATTCGGTCGGCGGGCACGCCCAGCGCGAGGAGCATTGTCTCCAGCGCGGCGATCGGCGACACCGGCGCGCCTGGGCCGTAGCCGCGGAGATCCAGGAATACTTGCCCGCCGGCGAAACGGTCGGCGATCTGGTGTGCGAAGTGGACGGACAGGGTCGTTTTCCCTTGTCCGCCCATGCCTTCCACCGAGGCGATCGGCGTGGAGGTGCCGACGTCGAGTGCCTCCGGCAGCAAGGCGCGCAAAGCTTTCAGATCCGCGGCTCGACCGGCGAATGCGCCCAGGTCGGCCGGAAGCTGGTGCGGGATATGGGGTTCCAGCGGAGTGCGGAAGCGCGTGCCTTCGTCACCGCCCAGCACGAGCCGGTGCGCGCGCTGCAGTCCGGCACCGGGGTCAAGGCCCAGTTCCTCGGCGAGCAATCCGCTGATCCGCCGGTGCACCTCCAGCGCCTCGGCCTGTCGCCCGGAGCGGAGCAGCGCGTACATCAGCTGCTCGTGCGGACGTTCCCGCAGCGGATGTTCGCGCGTCAGCCGCTCCAGTTCGGGCACGACAGTGTCGTACTCGCCGACCGTCAGCATCGTCTCGGCCCACAGCTCGCGGACCCGCGTGCGCTCCTCGGCGAGCTGCCCGACCTCGTCCCGGTGCAGCGCGTCCGACTCCACGTTCTGCAGCGCCGGACCTCGCCACTGCCCGAGCGCGTCCTCGAAGTACCCGGCCGCCCGGCGGTGTTCGCCTCGTTCCGCCGCGCTGCGGCCCCGCGCCGCGAACTGGCGGAAGCGGCCAAGGTCCACCGCGTTCTCGTCGACTTCCAGCAGGTAGCCGCCGCGTTCGGTGCGGATCGCCGCGCCGTCGCCGAGCGCCCGGCGCAGCCGCAGCACATACGTCTGCAGCGCGCCCTTGGACCGGCGCTGGTCGTCGCCCCACAGCCAGTGGCCGAGCACGTCGACCGAAACGAGCCGGTTGGCCCGCAGCAGCAGTCCGGCGAGCACGATCAGCGGGCGGCTGCCGCCCAGCGGCACCACCTGGTCCCCGGCCAGCACCTCGGCCGGGCCGAGCACCCGGAAGTCGAGGCCGTCCACACGTTCCATTGTGGCGTTGAGACGGCCCCCGCGGCACCTCGGTTCCCGGCGCCGCGGCGATGGCATGATCGGCAGTCATGCAGGTTTACGCGCTCCCGCTGCACTCCCGGTTCCGGGACATCACCGTCCGTGAAGGACTGCTGCTCCGCGGCACCGCCGGCTGGGGCGAGTTCTGCCCGTTCGCGGATTATTCGGACACCGAAAGCGTGCCGTGGCTCGCCGCCGCGCTCGAAGCGAGCGAAGAAGGCTGGCCGGAGCCGGTCCGCGACCGGATCGAGGTCAACACGACAGTCCCCATTTTGTCGCCCGAACGCGCACACGAACTGGTCCGCAAGTCCGGCTGCCGCACGGCGAAGGTCAAGGTCGCCGACAAACGCGCGACGCTGGCCGAGGACTGCGCGCGCGTCGAAGCGGTCCGCGACGCGCTGGGTCCGTCCGGCGCGATCCGGGTCGACGCCAACACCGCATGGGACGTCGACACCGCCGTGCACGCGCTGGGCGAGCTCGACCGTGCGGCCGGCGGCCTGGAGTACGCCGAACAGCCGTGTCCCACGATCGACGACCTGGCTGCCGTTCGCCGCCGGGTGTCAGTGCGGATCGCGGCCGACGAATCGATCCGCCGCGCGGAGGACCCGCTGAAGGTCGCCGTGGCCGGAGCCGCCGACATCGCCGTGCTCAAGGTCGCCCCGCTCGGCGGGGTGCGGCGTGCCCTGGAGGTCGCGGAGGCGTGCGGGTTGCCGTGCGTGGTGTCGTCAGCCGTGGAAACGAGTGTCGGGCTGGCCGCCGGGCTCGCGCTCGCCGGGGCGCTGCCGGAGCTGGATTTCGCCTGCGGACTCGGCACGATGTCGTTGCTGCGCGGGGATGTCTGCACCGAAACACTGTCCCCTGTGGACGGTTACCTGCCAGTGCTGCGCCAGGCCCCGGAGCCCGACGCTTATGCCGATTTCGCCGCGTCGCCCGAGGTGTCCCGAGTGTGGCTGGACCGGTTCGAGCGGGTCCGGAAGATCAGCGGCTAAGGGAGACTTCAGGGTCGCGGCCCCGGGGCTTTCTCCGGGGCGATCCCGGATGTGCGGGGCCGCCCGGTCGCGGAGTATTGCTGGCATGACGGACAACGTGCAGGCCGCACCGGCCAAGAAGATCTTCCGCAGCCGCTCCGACCGCATGCTCACCGGCGTGTGCGGCGGATGGGCCAACTACCTCAACGTCGACCCCTCGATGGTGCGCATCGCCGCGGTCGCCGGCGCCGTGCTCTCGGCGGGCGTGATCCTGCCGGTCTACGCCGCCGCTGCCGTCCTGACTCCGGAAGACTGAGCCGGGAACGGGCGAAGCCCGGCCCACCGCGAGGGTGAACCGGGCTTCGCCGGAAAAGCAGCCGAACTCAGAAGTCCATGCCACCCATGCCGCCGGACGGGTCGGCCGGAGCGGCGGAAGCCTTCTCCGGCTTGTCCGCGACGACAGCCTCGGTGGTCAGGAACAGCGCCGCGATGGAAGCGGCGTTCTGCAGCGCGGAGCGGGTGACCTTCGTCGGGTCCGGCACGCCGGCCGCGAGCAGGTCCTCGTACTCGCCGGTGGCGGCGTTCAGGCCGTGGCCCTGCGGGAGGGACTTGACCTTCTCCGCCACGACGCCGCCCTCGAGACCGGCGTTGATCGCGATCTGCTTGAGCGGAGCCTCGACGGCGACCTTGACGATGTTCGCGCCAGTGGCCTCGTCACCGGTCAGCTTCAGGCCCGCGAAAGCGGCCTCGGCAGCCTGGATCAGGGCCACGCCACCGCCGGCGACGATGCCCTCTTCCACGGCGGCCTTGGCGTTGCGCACCGCGTCCTCGATGCGGTGCTTGCGCTCCTTCAGCTCGACCTCGGTCGCGGCGCCGGCCTTGATGACGGCCACGCCGCCGGCCAGCTTCGCGAGCCGCTCCTGCAGCTTCTCGCGGTCGTAGTCCGAGTCGGAGTTCTCGATCTCCGCGCGGATCTGGTTGACGCGACCCTGGATCTGGTCGGCGTCGCCAGCACCCTCGACGATGGTGGTCTCGTCGCGGGTGATGACGGCCTTGCGGGCGCGGCCCAGCAGCGACAGGTCCGCGTTCTCCAGCTTGAGGCCGACGTCCTCGGAGATGACCTGGCCGCCGGTCAGGATCGCGATGTCCTGCAGGATCGCCTTGCGGCGGTCGCCGAAGCCCGGGGCCTTGACGGCGACGGACTTGAAGGTGCCGCGGATCTTGTTGACGACCAGGGTCGCCAGGGCTTCGCCCTCGACGTCCTCGGCGATGATCAGGAGCGGCTTGCCGGACTGGATGACCTTCTCCAGCAGCGGCAGGACGTCCTTGACGTTGGAGATCTTGGAACCGAAGAGCAGGACGTACGGGTCCTCCAGCTCGGCTTCCTGGCGCTCCGGGTCGGTCACGAAGTAACCGGACACGTAGCCCTTGTCGAAGCGCATGCCCTCGGTGAGCTCAAGCTCGAGCCCGAAGGTGTTGCTCTCCTCGACGGTGACGACGCCTTCCTTGCCGACCTTGTCCAGCGCCTCGGCGATCAGCTCGCCGATGGTGCGGTCAGCGGCCGAGATCGAGGCGGTAGCAGCGATCTGCTCCTTGGTCTCGATCTGGACGGCGGCCTTGTGCAGCTGCTCGGTGATGGCCTCGACGGCCGCCTCGATGCCGCGCTTCAGCGAGATCGGGTCGGCGCCGGCCGCGACGTTGCGCAGGCCCTCGCGCACGAGCGCCTGGGCGAGCACGGTGGCGGTGGTGGTGCCGTCGCCCGCGACGTCGTCGGTCTTCTTGGCAACTTCCTTGACGAGCTCGGCCCCGATCTTCTCCCACGGGTCCTCGAGCTCGATCTCCTTGGCGATGGAGACACCGTCGTTGGTGATCGTCGGCGCGCCCCACTTCTTTTCGAGCACGACGTTCCGGCCCCGCGGGCCGAGGGTCACCTTGACGGCTTCGGCGAGGGTGTTCAAGCCGCGCTCAAGACCGCGGCGGGCGTCCTCGTCGAACGCGATCAGTTTGGCCATTGCGGTGTGGTCCTCCGGTATTGGGCGCTACCGCCGCGCTGTCTCCAGCGGCGGCAGCAGGACACGTCCTCGGCCAGGCTCGGTGCCCGCGACGGACGACTGACCGGTGGGTCAGCCTCACCGTCCCGACCTTCAGGCAGGCGGTCGGTGACCGCTCGCCTAGCACTCGACGGCGTCGAGTGCCAATGCCGTGTTTAGCACTCTCCGGGGTCGAGTGCAAGGAGCGCAGGTCAGCGTCGGTGCGCTTCCGCAGCAGGTCGGCCGGGTCAGTGGCTCGGCTGGATGTGGATCGACGACGGCGGCGGGCGCAGCGACGACGGACCGGCCGACTTCGAGCCGCCGGGACCGACCGGGATGTTGGGAGCCGAGGACGCCGGAGCGGTCCCGCCGGTGCCGTTGTCGTCCCCGCTGAAGAGGAAGATCCCGCCGACGACGAGCCCGGCCACGACGAGCAGGCCCAGCGCGATCCACAGCCACTTCAGGCCGCCGCTCTTGGGCTGTTTTTCGAACGCGCCCGCGCCGCCCGCCGGGGACGGCGGGCGCAGCCGCATCGGGTCGCCGAAGGCCTGGTTCGGATGGCCCTGCTGGTTGGGCTGGGCGGGGTAGCCGGGCTGGTTCGGGTAACCGCCGTAGCCGGGCGGCGGGCCTTGCTGTCCGGGGCCGGGCTGGCCCGGATAGCCGTTGTAGCCGGGCGGGGGGCCTGCCGGGGGTTGGCCGGGGTAGCCCTGTTGGCCGGGTTGGCCAGGCTGACCGGGCTGGCCGGGCTGGCCGAGTTGTGGCTGGCCGGGCTGCCCGGGTTGCTGCTGACCGGGCTGTGCTGGATAACCGGGCGGGGGCTGGTTGCCGTAACCGGCGGGGCCGCCGTAGCCGCCTTGGGCCGGGTATCCCGCTTGCTGGCCGGGCTGTTGGCCGGGTTGCGGAGCGCCCCAGCCGCCGGGGTTGCCCTGGCCGCCCTGGCCCGCGGCTCCGGGGCCGCCCGGCTGGGCGCCCGGTCCACCGGGACCGCCTGGCCCAGCAGGTCCACCGCCGCCGGGTCCGCCAGCACCGGCGGGACCGTTGGCGCCAGGGCCGCCCTGTCCGCCAGTTCCAGGTCCGCCGGGTCCGCCAGGTCCTTGCTGCATGCCCGCCTCCGGAAGTCCGTTCGGCCGGGCGGGGCCCGGCGGGGTGTCCGACGTCGCGAGCGGGCCGAGCGCGACCCTGGCCGCGGCGATCATCGCGACGCAGTTCGGGTAGCGGTCGTTGGGGTTTTTCGCCATGCCCTTGCGGATGACGTCGTCGACGGCGGCCGGGAGCGCGACCACGCTCGCCACCGACGGCGGTTCCCCGCCGAGGTGGCCCTTGATGACGGTGGGGACGTCGCCGCGGAACGGCGGGTTGCCGGTCAGGCAGGCGAACAGGACGCAGGTGAGGGCGTACTGGTCGGTGCGACCGTCGAGCGGTTCGCCGCGCAGGTGTTCCGGGGCGGCGTAGGTGGGCGAGCCGAGGAAGTCGCCGCCGCGGGTGCGGTGGCCGGTGGCGCCGCGGCGGGTGAGGCCGAAGTCGGCGACGTAGACGTGCTCGCGGGAGGTCTCGCGGCTGGTGACGAGGACGTTGGCCGGTTTGACGTCGAGGTGCACGAGGCCGTGGTTGTGCAGCGTGTCGAGGGCGTCGGCGACCTGGTCGAGCAGGCTGAGCGCGCGGGACGGGCTGATCGGGCCCGCGGACATGAGGCCGGCGAGGTCGCCGCCGTCGACCATCCGCATGGCGATGTAGAGCATGCCCTCGAGTTCGCCGAAGTCGTACAGCGGGACGACGTTGGCGTGGTCGATCGCGGAGGTGTTGCGGGCCTCGTCGACGAACCGTTCGCGGAACTCGGCGTCCGCGCCGAGGTGGTCGCCGATGACCTTCAGCGCCACCTTGCGGCCGAGCCGCGTGTCCGTGGCCTGGTAGGTCACGGACATGCCGCCCTTGCCGAGCACCGAGTCGATGCGGTAGTGGCCCAGCTGGCGACCGGTGAGGTCCCCCGACACATCGCCTGTCACGCAGCGCAGCTTAACGCGCCGGTATCCGCTGCCACTGCCGGTTCGCCCAACCGGTCAGCGGACCTGCCTCGCTAGACCTTGCGGACGTCCGCGGCCTGGCTTCTGCCGTCGCGGCCGGACTGGACTTCGAACTCCACGCGATCGCCCTCGTCGAGGGTGCGGAATCCGTCGGCCTGGATGGCCGAATAGTGGACGAAGACGTCCGGACCTTCGGGGGATTCGATGAACCCGTAGCCCTTTTCCGAGTTGAACCACTTGACGGTGCCGACTGCCACGGCGCCCTCCCTCGGGACAAGAATCCGCTGTCCATCAGCGTGCGAAGTGGAGTTCACGCTACCGGAATCAGCGCTCCCGGCAATGGGGTAATCGGCAGATTCCCCTTACGCCTGCGCTGCTCGCCGATTGCGCGATTGGACGAGCACGGTTCCCGGTCCGGCGAAATCGAGGACGAGTCCTTCGCCCGTGCGCAGCGATTGCGGACCGCTCGGGTCGAGAGCGCGCAACCGGCATTGCACGGTGTCGGGATAGGCGAGGAGATAGTCCGGGCGCACGGTGACGATCTCGCCGCGGCCGAGGTCGAACGAGTCGACCGGACCGGGCGCGGTGAGCAGGAGCGGGCCGCGGCCGCTGTAGTGCTCGAGGAACCCGGAATCGGCGCCGAACAACTGCTGCAGCGGGGCCCAGTTCTGGTCGACGCGGACCGTGCTCGGCCGGGCGAGGACGCCCTCGCGGTGCACCGACCAGCCGGTGGACCCGGTGAGTTCGAGCGGGTAGACGTCGCCGGGCCCGAGCGGGGCGAGGTCGACCCAGCCGCCGTCGGCGGGCGCGGTGAACACCGAACGACCGCCCTTGCGGCCGCGGTTCTGGTTCGTCTCGGCCACGTTGAAGCTGCTGGCCAGCAACGATTCCGCGGCCGCCTGCACGGCTTCGCCGGGGGCGAGCAGCACGCGGGCGACGCCGAACCCCGGCGTGTGCCTGGTGTGGACGCGCATGTCAGCGGGGCGTCGCGAGCGCGGCGCACCCGGGCTGGTTGCGGACCAGAAACTGCATGAGAACTCTCCCCGTACTCCCCGGCTTGTGCCGGGAGAGTGTTGCACGACGGGCAGCAAGAGGGAGGATGGTCCGCGTGATCTCTGTCGACGCCTACCGCGAGACCGTGACCGAACTGCTCGGCCGCGCGCCTGTTCGTACTGTTCCCGTCGCTGATGCGGCCGGGCTCGTCCTGGCCCGCGACGTGCTCGCCGGGGTGGCGCTGCCGCCGTTCGACAACTCCGCGATGGACGGGTACGCCGTGCGTGCCGCGGACGTCGCCGACGTACCGGTGACGCTCCCAGTGGCCGACGACATCCCGGCCGGACGGGTCGACGTCAAACCGCTCGAATCGGGTACCGCTCAGCGGATCATGACCGGCGCGCCGCTGCCGCCGGGCGCGGACGCGATCGTGATGGTCGAGGACACCGACCGCGGCACGGCGGAAGTCCAGATCTCCCGCGCGGCCACCGTCGGCAACCACATCCGCCGGACGGGCGAGGACGTCACGAAGGGGACAATCGCGCTGCACGCGGGCACCGTGCTGAGCCACGCACACCTGGGCCTCGCCGCGGCGGTCGGCTTGGCGGAGCTCGAGGTGTACCGGCCGCTGTCGGTGCTGGTGGTGTCGACCGGCACGGAGCTGGTGGAAGCCCCGAACCCGTTGCAGCACGGGCAAATCTACGAGTCGAACAGCGTGATGCTGGCGGCGGCGCTGCGGGAACTCGGCTGCCAGGTCGAGGTCGTGCGCAGCGTGGTCGACGACGTGGCGGAATTCCGCAAGATCATCGAACCGCGCCTGGAAGTGGCAGACCTGCTGATCACATCGGGCGGGGTGTCGGCGGGCGCGTACGAGGTCGTGAAGGACGCGCTGACCGGGCAGGGCGTGGAATTCCAGAAGATCGCGATGCAGCCGGGCGGGCCCCAGGGATGCGGCCGGTGGAACGGCGTGCCAGTGGTGACGCTGCCGGGGAATCCGGTGAGCGTGTTGGTGTCGTTCGAGGCGTTCCTGCGCCCGGCGGTGCTGTCGGCGATGGGCCATTCGGACGTGGACCGCCGACGGGTGCGCGCGCGGTTGACGGAGGACATGCCCTCCCCTGCTGGGCGGCGGCAGTATCGACGGGGGTTCTTCACGCCGGTGCTCGGCGAGGTGACCGGGGTGGTCGGGCCGCGCGGTGGGCCGGGATCGCATTTGCTGGCGGCGTTTACGCAGGCTAATTGCTTGATTGTCTTGCCGGAGGAGGTTTCGGCGGCGTCGGAGGGGGATGAGGTCGAGGTGCTGCTGCTTTAGTGCTGGCTGGGCGGCTTTTGCTGACTCCGACTGTTTCGCGGGTGGGCGGCCTGTGCTGGCGATCGCCCTTTGACGTTCCTGCGTCAAAGGGCGCCACGCTCGCGACTCGGTGCCGCGTTTCGCCGCGCAGCAACCGGATTCTGCACGCCAGACGTTCTCCGCCGTCCAGCCCCGCGAGGAGGGGCGGACCCCCGCCCTCCTCTGGGGGACGGCCCTTGCCCAGTCTATCCGCCCCCACCGACAACCCCGGCCCCTTCGACCGGGTTGTCCACAGCAAGCGCGGCTTGGGGAAAGTCCCGCTCCCGCCTCAAAGGCCCCAGCAGCAGCACCCCCAGTGAAGCCAGCTGAACGCCCACCATCGCGAACATCGCCACCCGCACCCCGGCCGCTTGGCCGAGTGCCCCGCCCGCCAAGGCACCCAACGGGATCGTGCCGTAGTTGACCATCGACGAACTCGCGCTGATCCGCCCGTAGAGATGGCGCGGGCAGTACCGCTGCCGAAAGGTCGCGCCCAGCACGTTCGACCCCACCACTCCCGCCGCGATGCCGGCTCCGGCGAGGACGAACAGCGTCAATCCCCACCCCGGCTGGGCGAGCGGGCCGAGCAGCATCGCTGGTACCACCAGGGCCTCGCACCACAGGAAACCCCACGCCGTGCCGGTCCGTCGGGCGACTCGGCTCACCAGCGTCGCGCCTAGCACCCCGCCTACCTCGCCTAGGGCGAGCACAAGTCCGACGGCCGCCGGGCCCTGGCCCAGATCGTCGACCAGGAAGACCACGGCCACCGCATAAAAGCCGTTCAGGGCAAGGTTCGCGACCCCGCCCGACAGGACCAGGACCCGCAGGTAAGAGTCCCGCGCCACGATTCGCATTCCTTCGGCGATTTCGGTGCGCAACCGCGTTCGCGGACGCGGAGGCGGCTCGTCCGCGCGCAGGAAACCCAGGCACAGTGCGGAAAACCCGAAGCTCAACGCATCCACGAGCACACCGCTGACCGGCCCGAACGCCGAAGCCAGCAGCCCGGCCAAACCCGGACCGGCCACTTGTGCCGCGGATTCCGCGCCCTGGAGCCGGACGTTGGCTCCCAACAAGTCCGCATCGTCCACAACGGACGGAAGGAAAGCCCGATAAGCGAGGGAGAAGAAGACTTTGGCGAACCCGCCGACCAAAGCCGCGGCCAAGAGCAGCGCAAAAGAAAGAAATCCCAAAGCCCACGAAACAGGCACAGCAAGGAAAGCCGCCATCTGGATGACGTCGCAGACCAGCATCACCCGCCGTTTAGGCCACCGGTCGACCCAAGCGCCTGCAGGCAAACCCACCGCAAGCCAGGGAATCCACGCCGCCGCGGTAAGTGAAGCAACCTCGAACGTCGAGGCGTGCAGCACCAGCAAAGCCACCAACGGAACCGACGCACTGGCCACCGCGCTGCCGACTGTGCTGACCGTCTGTCCAGTCCACAAGAGACGGAACGCGGCACCCCTCACGGCTGCGCTCTGAAACCACGCCCGAACACGAAAACCGGCTCCCGTTCCGTCGAAGGATCGGCCGCTGCTTTAGCCCCGAACTCCTCGAACAGCGCGAAAATCCGATCGTTCAACTCCGCCAATTCCCCAGGCGTCAACCGCATCCACGCATCAGAGGAGAACCACGCATCACGCCATTCCTCCGACGCCGTCTCCATTTCCGAAAGCCAGCCCCGCGACAACGTCATCTGCCGATCGAGGCTCACCGTCTCCGCGACCTCCGCCACCGGATCTCCGGCGAAGTCCGAAGTGGCCCACGACAACGTGCCCGAAGGACGCCGCCACCACCGCTCCCGCCGGTCCCGCGCCAGTTCCGGCGCTTCGACCACCAAACCGGCCCCGGAAAGCACCTTCAGATGGTGGCTCACATTGCCCACCGCCTGCCCGGTCTTCTCCGCGAGCACCGACGCGGTGGCCGGGCCGTCGAGTTTCAGCACGTCCAGCAGACGGCGGCGCAGCGGATGCGACATCGCGGCCAGTACCTGGGAATCGCGGACCTCCATAACGCACAAGAGTAGTTGTACAACAACTCTTGTGCAATAGCCCGCAGGTATCCTCGCGGGCATGGGCATCATCCTGTGGATCGTCTTCGGCGCGCTGGTCGGCTGGATCGCGAACCTCGTGGTCGGCGGCCGGGAACGGCAGCGGCAGGGCTGCCTCGTCAGCGTGCTGGTCGGCGTCGTCGGGGCGGCGCTTGGCGGCTTCATCTACCGGCTCGCGACCGGTGAGCAGCAACACTTCGAGTTCGATTTCCCGAGCTTCGGCGTCGCCATCCTCGGCGCCATCGTGCTGCTGCTCGTGTTGCGGCTGGTCAGCGCGGCGACCGCGAGCCGGCGCGATCGTGACCGTTGGTAACGGTTTCCCGACGATCTGTCAGAACACCTGGGCGACGGGCTAAACTGATCCGTTCCGCGCCCGGGTGCGTGCTTCGTCGGGGGACGCATGCACCCGGGCCGCGTCCCGCACGAGCCGAACAGCGTGAACAGGGTCGACGAGCTGGGGAACGGGCACCGAGAGGACATCCCGGCGCCAGTCGCGCAACAGCCGCGCGAGCAGATCGGGTACCGCCATCGTCTCCCTCGCCAGGTCGGCCCGGGCACCGGTCCCGAGCGGCGTCAACTACCCGGTGTTATCGGATTGTTCGACGCGTCGTTACCGGTTTGTGGTCGCGCCCACCCGCGCCGGGACAACCCTTACGACCAGGGGCCGCCCGGTCCGCCGCAAGCGGGCGGTAGCGTGGGGAAGCCCAAATCGGACCCTTACACCGACCGAGACGAACAGCGGGGAACTCGACCCATGAGCGGCCAGCCCACCGGTAACCCCCTCGCGCACGCTGTCCAGCTGGCCCGCGAGACGTTCCCGCCGATGCACCCGGCTGGACGGCCGTTCCTGTTCGGCGGCCTCGCCGCGACGTTCGTGCTGCGCCGGTTCTCCAAGCGCCTCGGCGTGGTCGGCGCGCTCGCCACCGCGGGCATGACGGCGTTCTTCCGCGAGCCGAAGCGCGTGCCCCCGGTGCGCGACAACGTCGCGATCTCGGCCGCCGACGGCACCGTCTCGCTCATCGAGGAAGCGGTCCCGCCCGCCGAGCTCGGCCTTCCCGCCGAACCGCGGATGCGGGTGAGCGTGTTCCTGTCGGTCTACGACGTGCACGTCCAGCGCACCCCGGCGGCGGGCGTGATCTCGAAGGTGGCGTACAAGCCGGGCAAGTTCCTTTCCGCGGACCTCGACAAGGCGAGCGAGGTCAACGAGCGCAATTCGCTGGTGCTGCACACCGTCGACGGCCACGAGCTCGTCGTCGTGCAGATCGCCGGACTGGTCGCGCGCCGCATCCGGTGCGACGTCCGCGAGGGCGACAAGGTGTCCGCTGGCGAGACCTACGGCATCATCCGCTTCGGCTCGCGCGTCGACACTTACCTGCCGCCGGGCAGCCGGGTCGTGGTGGCCAAGGGCCAGCGGACCGTCGGCGGCGAAACCGTGCTCGCCGAACTTCCTGCGCAGGGAGAAAGCTGACCATGGTCCGCGTGACCACCCCGGGCGTCCGGCTGCTGCCGAACGCGATCACCGTGCTCGCGCTCTGCGCCGGACTCTCCTCGGTGCAGTTCGCCCTCACCGGCAACTACGCGATGGCGATCGGCTCGATCGGCATCGCCGCCGTCCTCGACAGCCTCGACGGCCGCATCGCCCGGCTGCTCGACGCGACGTCCAAAATGGGAGCCGAGCTCGACTCGCTGTCCGACGGCATCTCGTTCGGCGTCGCGCCCGCGCTGGTGCTCTACGTCTGGCAGGCGCACGGCGACCGCATCGGCTGGGTCGCGTCACTGATCTTCGCCGTCTGCATGATCCTGCGGCTCGCCCGCTTCAACACGCTGCTCGACGACACCGACCAGCCGCCGTACGCCGCCGAGTTCTTCGTCGGCGTGCCCGCGCCGGCCGGCGGGCTGGTCGCGATGCTGCCGCTGATCGCCACGCTGCAGTGGGGCGAGGGCTGGTGGTCCGAGCAGTACGTGGTGCTCATCTGGACCATCGCGGTCGCCGCGCTGCTGATCAGCCGCATCCCGACGCTGTCGCTCAAGACGGTGAAGGCCCCGGCGAAGGCGATCGCGCCGCTGCTGGTGGGCGTCGGTCTGCTGGCCGCCGCGATCATCGTGTTCCCGCTGGCGGCGCTGGCGGTCGCGCTGGTGCTGTACCTGCTGCACATCCCGTACTCGGTCTACCGGCACCGCTGGCTCGCCGCGCACCCGGAAGCCTGGGAAGTGCCGCCGCGCGAACGCCGTGCGATCCGCCGGGCCCGCAGCCACCGACGGCTGCGGCTGCGCCCCGCCTCGGGCCGAGTCGCCGGTGCGGCGATGCGCGCGGTGCGGCGCACGAACTCGGACCTGGTGCGGACCCGCAATCTGCGCGAACGGGACCACAGCTCGGCCACGTCCGGACCTACGCAGCGGCGGCGGAGCTGGCGTCGGATCGGCATCCGGCGCCGGTAATCCGGCCTCGTCAGATCCCAAACACAGCACGGACCACAGACTCAGCACCGTCGATCTCGATCATCCCGAGCGCACGGGCGTCGTCGAGTGCGAGCGCGCCCGCGGCGAGGCCGAGGACGCAGGCCGGATCAGCGCGGACGGTGGCGTCGAGATCGCTGCCGTCCCGCGGGCCGACCTCAAATCCCGACCGCGTCGCACGGAGCTGGAAAGGCGCACCGCCGACCTCGATGCCCACCGTCGCCGCGACTCGGATCTTGCCCCGGGCGTCGAGCAGCGCGGGAAGCGCGAGGGCAAGCCATTCGGGACGGAACGAGTCGCCCTCCGGGCCGCGAGTCATCAACGGAGCGGACCAGCGGATCAGGCTCTCGATCGGTTCGCGCAGCTCGGTGCCCCACGGCGTGAGGGCGTACTCGACCACGCTGCCCTTGTCCGCCAGCCGCCGTTCGAGCACGCCCGCGGTCTCGAGGTCGCGGAGCCGGTCGGCGAGCAGGTTGGTCGCGATGCCCGGGAGCCCGTCGATCAGGTCCCGGTAGCGCGCGGGGCCGATCAAGAGCTGGCGGACGATGAGCAGATTCCACCGGTCGCCGACGATTTCGAGGGACCGGGCGAGCCCGCAGTACTGGCCGTAGCTGCGCATCATTTCCTCATGCTTGACAATCTCAAGTACGCTTGGCTTCCTCAAGCATAGCGTCGAGGGGTCCGAGATGGCTGAGAGCGCACGGCCCGCCTGGGTCGACGACGATCTGTTCCCGTTCAAGAGCCGCTTCGTGGACATCGACGGGCACACCGTGCATTACGTCGACGAGGGCTCGGGCCCCACGCTGCTGCTCCTGCACGGCAATCCGACCTGGTCATTCCTCTGGCGCGACGTGATCAGCGCCCTGCGGGAAGACTTCCGCTGCGTCGCTCTCGACTACCCGGGTTTCGGGCTGTCGACCGCGAAGCCCGGCTACCGCTATCTGCCCGAGGAACACGCCGACGTGGTCACCGGGTTCGTCGACGCGCTCGATCTCAGCGGCGTCACCCTGGTCGGCCAAGACTGGGGCGGCCCGATCGGCCTCGCCGCCGCGGAGCGTCGACCGGACGCCTTCGACCGACTGGTGCTCGTCAACGCCTGGGCCTGGCCGGTCAACGGCGACCCGTACTTCGAGGCGTTCGGCCGGATCGCGGGCGGGCCGCCGATCCGGTTCCTGGCCCGGCAGTTCAACCTGGTCGTCAAGGCGTTCCTCCCGATGGGTCACCGGAAGCGGAAGCTGACCGCGGCCGAAACCGCCCACTACCGCCGCGCGATGGACACGCCCGAACGGCGCCAGGCGTCCGGCGTGCTGCCTCGCCGACTCCTCGCCAGCCGAGCTTTCTTCGCCGAGGTCGAGGCCAACCTTCCCGACCTGCCGACCTTGATCGTGTGGGGCAACGCTCAGATCGGCTTCCGGCCGCGGGAGCGCGAACGCTTGGAAGCGTGCTTCCCGAACCACCAGACGGTGGCCCTCGACGGTGTCGGCCTCTACGTGGAGTCAGACGCACCCGATGAGTTCGTCGCCGCGATCCGCGACTGGTCGGCAACGCGGTAAGCGGCCTTTCGTTCGCGCATAACCGCCCGCCGGTTCATTAGGGTGAGCAGGGTGAGCGATCCGCAGATCACCCTGACCGTCCGGCACACGCCGTCCGCGCTCGACGCGCGGCGGGGGGTTGTCCGGCTGCACCCGGAAGTGCTCGACGCACTCGGCCTGCGAGCCTGGGACGCCGTGCACCTCACCGGCGCGCGGCGCAGTGCCGCGTTGGCCGCGCCTGCCGCCGAGGAGGCGACGCCGGGGGTCGTGTTGACCGATGACGTCACCATGTCGAACCTCGGCGTCGCGGAGGGCGGCGAGGTTGTCGTCTCGCCAGCAGAGGTGACTGCTGCCCGCACGGTCACCGTGTCCGGGTCTCGGCTCGCGTCGGTTTCGGTGTCTCCGCAGACGTTGCGGCTCGCGCTCACCGGCAAGGTTTTGACCCGTGGCGACGCGGTTTCCCTGCTGCCGCAAGACCTCGCGCCCGCGCCGGGCTCGGACGTCGCCGCCGTGCGTGGGCAGCTGTCCCGCGTGATCGGGGCGACCTGGACCAACGAACTGCTGACCGTCACGGCGACGGAACCGGCTGGCGTCGTCGTGGTTGGACCGTCCACTGTGGTCAGCTGGCGGGACGGCGCCCGCACGGGCACGCCGACCAGCGAACCGCCGACGCGCTCCGCGACCGCGCTCGTTCGCACCACTGCTGTCACCGCCGCCGAGGACTATCTCGAAGCGGAGATCGTCGAAGAGGTCGTCACCGAGGCCCGCGAGGAAGAGCTGGACGAGCCGGTGCCGGTCGCCGATCTGGTCGGAGCCGAGGGCGCGGCACGCAAGCTGGCCGAGTGGTTCGATCTGGCGTTCCACCGGCCGGAGCTGCTGGCGAAGCTGGGTACTTCCGCGCATCTGGGCGTGCTGCTGTCGGGACCGGAGGGCGTCGGCAAGGCGACGCTGGTGCGGGCGGTCGCCGCGGCGGAGAAGGTGCGCGTGGTGTCGGTGACCGCGCCGAATATCGCGGTTCTGGAACCGAATGCGGCACATCGATCGCTGCGCGAGGCCATCGACCGGGCCGCGGACGGCGACGGTCCCGGCGTGCTGCTGATCAACGACATCGACGCGCTGCTCCCGGCAACGCAGCCGCCGCCGGTGGCCACAGTGGTCCTGGAGGAACTGCGCGCCGCGCTGCGCCGGGACAGGCTGGCTGTGGTCGCCACGACCGCGCGGGCCGAGTCGGTGGATCCGCGGCTGCGCGGGGCCGACCTGCTCGACCGCGAGCTGGGCTTGCCGCTGCCGGAAGCGAAAACCCGCGTCGAACTGCTGCGGATCCTGCTCCGCGACGTGCCGGTCGAATCCGGTGCCGACCTGGGCGTGCTCGCCGAACGGACCCCCGGTTTCGTCGCCGCCGACCTGCTCGCCCTGCGCCGCGACGCGGCGTTGCGGGCCGCGCTGCGTCAGCGGGACGTGGACGAACCCAAGATCTCCCAGCAGGACCTGCTCGACGCGCTGGCCACCGTCCGGCCGATCTCGCTGTCCACTTCGGACAACCTGGCCACCGGCGGCCTGACGCTGGACGACGTCGGCAACATGACGTCGGTCAAGGAAGCGCTCACCGAAACCGTGCTGTGGCCGCTGCGCTACCCGGACTCGTTCGCCCGGCTCGGCATCGAACCGCCGCGCGGCGTGCTGCTGTACGGCCCGCCCGGCGGCGGCAAGACGTTCCTGGTCCGGGCGCTCGCCGGCACCGGCGCGCTGAACGTGTTCGCGATCAAGGGCGCGGAACTGCTGGACAAGTGGGTCGGCGAATCGGAACGCGCGGTCCGCGACCTCTTCCGCCGGGCCGCCGACGCCGCCCCCTCGCTGATCTTCCTCGACGAGATCGACGCGCTCGCCCCGCGCCGCGGCCAGTCGTCCGACTCCGGCGTGGCCGACCGCGTGGTCGCCGCGCTGCTCACCGAACTGGACGGCGTCGAGCCGATGCGCGAGGTCGTCGTACTGGGCGCGACGAACCGGCCGGAACTGGTCGACCCGGCGCTGCTGCGACCCGGGCGGCTGGAGCGGCGGATCTACGTCCCGCCGCCGGACGCCGAATCCCGCGCCGCGATCCTCGCCGCGACGGCGAAGCACACCCCGCTGGCGTCCGATGTGGACCTCGCGGCCACCGCGGCGGCACTGGAGGGCTACTCGGCCGCCGACTGCGCCGCGCTGATCCGAGAGGCCGCGCTGACCGCGATGCGCGAGTCGCTGGAGGCACGCGAGGTGACTGCGGCGCATCTGGACAAGGCACGCGAGGCGGTGCGGCCCTCGCTGGACGCCGCGCAGCTGGCGACGCTGGAGGCTTACGCGCAGGCGCAGCAGGAACGCTGAGGACGCCTCCGCGACCGAGCCGTACGTGAGGGGAACCCTGACGGAATCTGATTCCCGCAGGGTTCCCCTCACGTACCTCGAGCGCAGCCGAGCGCCGGGCGCGGCAGACATGACAAAGCCCGCGCCGTGGCGCGGGCTGTCACGAACCGGGTCAGCTGCCCTGGTGGCCGCCGGGCTGGTAGTCCTTCGTGATGATCACTATGACGCCCGGGCTCGAGTTCTGGATGCCGTCGAACCGGGGCTGGGCCTGGAAGCCGAACTCCTTGGCCAGCTGTTTCGCGGCGGCTTCCTCGTCGGTGCCGGGCCGGAAGTAGGCCGTGGTGGTCGGGATGTTGCCCTGCGAGTAGTTGCCGACCTCGGCGACGTTCCAGCCCGAACCGCGGAAGTCGGCGGCGGCCTGTTCGGCGAGGTGCTTGATCAGCGAGTTGTTGTAGACCCGAAGGGTGACCCACTTGTTCGAGGCCTGCTGGTCCGGACCCGCCTGGCCGGGCTGCCCTGGCTGCTGGCCCGGCTGGCCGCCGGGCTGCCCTGGCTGGCCCGACGCCGGCGCCGACGAAGCGGCGGACGACGAGGCCGGTGCCGACGAGGCGGGCGACGACGGCGCGGAGCTGGGCGCCGAGGACGAGGACGACGACGGCGCGGACGACGATCCGCCGGGTGCGCTGGGCTCGCCGGACGTGCTCGGCCCGGCGTTCTGGTCGCCGCTCGTGTTGAGCACGGTGACCCCGCCGATGACGGCGGCGACGACCGCTACCCCGATCAGCGCGACCCCCGCGGCCTTCAACGGCCGGGACAGTCCCGAGAAGACGCTCATGACAGCTCGATCCCCAACCGCCGGGCCCCGCGTTTGCGCTGACGGGCGGCGCGCGTTTTGCGCAGCCGCTTGACCAGCATCGGATCGGCCGCGACGGCCTCCGGCTTGGCCAGCAGCGTGTTCAGCAACTGGTAGTAACGGGTGGAGGACAGTCCGAAGCGCTCCCGGATGGCGTTCTCCTTCGCCCCGGCGTGGCGCCACCACTGCCGCTCGAACGCGAGGATGTCCAGTTCGCGTTCGGTCAGGCCACCGACATTCTCCGGCGGCGACGGCTGGTTTTCAGCCATCGACTCCGCGGCGTCCATGCGGTCCTCGCAATCGGTGTCGGCAGTCCTTCCGCGGGCGTCATTGAACCACGGAACCCATGCTCGACATGGGCATCCGACACGGCGCGTCACGGTCCGATCCAGGTGTACCAGAAGGGTCCGACTAAACTCGGCGTCCGTGACCGTCCACCCCATCTGCATCGCCGGCGAACCCGTGCTGCACCAGCCCACGCGCGAGATCACCGAGTTCGACGACAAACTCGCCACCCTCGTCGAGGACATGTTCGAGACCATGTACGCGGCCGAGGGCGTCGGCCTCGCGGCCAACCAGATCGGGCTCGACCTGCGAGTGTTCGTATACGACTGCCCGGACGACGAGGGCGTCGAGCACAAGGGCGTGGTGGTCAACCCGAAGCTCGAGACCTCCGAGATCCCGGAGACGATGCCGGACCCGGACGACGACTGGGAGGGCTGCCTCTCGGCCCCGGGCGAGTCGTACCCGACCGGGCGCGCCTCGTGGGCGAAGGTGACCGGCTTCGACGTCGAGGGAAATCCGATCGAGGTCGAGGGCACCGGCTACTTCGCGCGGTGCCTGCAGCATGAGACCGATCACCTCGACGGGTTCATCTATCTGGACCGGCTCGTCGGCCGCCACGCGCGCGCGGCGAAGAAGATGCTCAAGAAAAACAAGTGGGGCGTTCCCGGCCTGACCTGGCTGCCGCCCAAGGAACCCGCGGACGCCTGACCCGCGCCGAATTCCCCGAAGGCCTCCCCGAAATCACCGGGGAGGCCTTCGTTGTGCTTCGGCCAGACGGGCGGGAGGGTTGTGTCAACCCGACACCGCATGGCATCGTCGGACAAGCAACCTCAACCGAATGCAACGCGGGAGCTCGCGCCTTGGCGGGCTGAGAGGGTGGCTGGTGTCCATCTCGCGGACACCCGGCGTCACCGACCGCATGAACCTGACCGGGTAATGCCGGCGTAGGGAGTGAACGTCGTTGACGACGCTGGAAAACCAGGGTGCCATCGCCCCGTCCGTCACCACCGGGCCGATCACCGGCTCGCGGAAGGTCTACCACCGCACCGAATCCGGACTGCGGGTTCCGGCGCGGCGGATCGACCTGTCGAACGGGGAGCATTTCGACGTGTACGACACGTCCGGCCCCTACACCGATCCGGACGCGAACATCGATGTCCACAATGGACTGCACCCGCTCCGCTCCGGCTGGGCTGACGGACGGGAGCACAACACCCAGCTCGGCTGGGCCAAAGCCGGGGTCATCACCCGGGAAATGGAGTTCATCGCCGCGCGCGAACGCTGCACTCCGGAGTTCGTGCGGGACGAGGTCGCCCGCGGTCGCGCGGTGATTCCGGTCAACCGCAAGCACCCGGAGACCGAGCCGATGATCATCGGCAAGAACTTCCTGGTGAAGATCAACGCCAACATGGGAAACTCGGCCGTCTGGTCCTCTGTGGAGGAAGAGGTCGACAAGATGGTGTGGGCCACCCGCTGGGGAGCCGACACGATCATGGACCTCTCCACCGGCAAGCGGATCCACGAGACGCGCGAGTGGATCGTGCGCAACTCGCCGGTCCCGGTCGGCACCGTGCCGATCTACCAGGCGCTCGAAAAAGTCAACGGGGAGCCGGAAAAGCTCACCTGGGAGATCTACCGCGACACCGTGATCGAGCAGTGCGAGCAGGGCGTCGACTACATGACGGTGCACGCGGGCGTGCTGCTGCGCTACATCCCGCTCACCGCGCGCCGGGTCACCGGCATCGTCAGCCGCGGCGGGTCGATCATGGCCGCCTGGTGTCTCGCGCACCACCAGGAATCCTTCCTGTACACGCATTTCTCCGAGCTGTGCGAGATCCTGCGCGAGTACGACGTCACGTTCTCCCTCGGCGACGGTCTCCGTCCCGGTTCGATCGCGGACGCCAACGACCGGGCCCAGTTCGCCGAACTGGAAACCCTCGGCGAGCTGACGCACATCGCGCGCGAGCACGACGTGCAGGTGATGATCGAAGGCCCCGGCCACGTGCCGATGCACAAGATCAAGGAAAACGTGGAGCTGGAGGAAAAGCTCACCGGCGAGGCCCCGTTCTACACGCTCGGCCCGCTCGCCACGGACATCGCCCCGGCGTACGACCACATCACCTCGGCGATCGGCGCGGCGCAGATCGGCTGGTACGGCACGGCGATGCTGTGCTACGTCACGCCGAAGGAGCACCTCGGCCTGCCCAACCGCGACGACGTGAAGACCGGCGTGATCACCTACAAGATCGCCGCGCACGCCGCCGACCTCGCCAAGGGCCACCAGTACGCGCAGGACTGGGACGACGAATTGTCCAAGGCCCGCTTCGAATTCCGGTGGAACGACCAGTTCAACCTGTCGCTCGACCCGGACACCGCGCGGTCCTTCCACGACGAGACGCTCCCCGCGGAACCGGCGAAGACAGCCCACTTCTGCTCGATGTGCGGGCCGAAGTTCTGCTCGATGCGGATCACCCAGGACGTGCGCAAGTACGCCGAGGAGCACGGTCTGTCCTCTGTGGAGGCGATCGAGGCGGGCATGGCCGAGAAGTCCGCGGAGTTTTCCGAGCAGGGCAACAAGGTCTACCTGCCCGTGGTCAACCAGTGACAGTCACCCCTCGTACCGCCCTCACCATCGCCGGATCCGATTCCGGCGGTGGTGCGGGCGTGCAGGCGGATCTGCGCACGTTCTTCGCCAACGGCGTGCACGGCCTGGTCGCGCTCACCGCGGTCACGGTGCAGAATTCGCTGGGCGTGCAAGGGTTTTCCGAGATCCCGGTCGACGTCGTCACCGCGCAGATCAAAGCGGTCGCCGAGGACATGGGCGTCAACGCGGCGAAGACCGGCATGCTCGCTACCGCGGACATCATTCAGGCAGTAGCGAAAACGCTGGACGAAGTCCACATTGGACGCGCCACGGACACTCCGTTCGTGGTCGACCCGGTGGCCGCGTCGATGACCGGCCACGCGCTACTCCGCGAAGAAGCGCTGGAAGCGATCCGCACGGAACTGTTTCCGCGCGCCACGCTCATCACGCCGAATCTCGACGAGGTCCGGCTGCTGACCGGCGTCACAGTCACCGACGCGAAGAGCCAGCGCGCCGCCGCGGAAGCGTTGCTGGAGTTCGGTTCCCAGTGGGTTCTGGTGAAGGGCGGGCACCTCTACGACGCCGCCGACTGCGTCGATCTGCTCACCGACGGCTCGGCGGTCATCGAGCTGAGCGGACCGCGCATCGACACGGAGAACACCCACGGCGGCGGCGACACCATGGCGTCCGCGATCACCTCGTCGCTCGCGAAGGGCGCGGACGTGCCCACCGCGGTCGCGGAGGCGAAACGGTTCATCGAACGCTGCGTCCAGGAGGCGTATCCGCTCGGCGCCGGGGTCGGCCCGGTTTCCCCGTTCTGGCGGCTCGCGAATCCGCAGTGAATGCGACACTGGCCGGATGAGCGAGACACCGGAAGCATTGTGGGCGCGGCTGCCGCTTGAGGTGCAGCACGAGGTCGACGGCCTGGTCACCGAGCACCGCACCGCTTCGGCGGTCAAAACGATCCGCAAATCGGGTGTCACGCCGCGCCCGGGGATCGCCGAAGCGCAAGCGGTGTACGAATACCGGATGTCGGTGCTGAAGCCGCCGCCGCGGTTTTACTAATCCGACCAAAAGTAGGCCGACCCCGCAGCGGCACGTAACCGTTGCAGCGAAGTCATTCGGCCGTGGCTGTGGTCGGATTAGTAACGATCGGCACAGTAGCCGCGCGAGTCCACCGTCGGCAGCACGGTCGTGAGGCCGGTCCAATCGGACGTCACCACGGACGCGTGCTGCTTGGCCAGTTCGGCGACGCGCTGGGTCGCCTGGTCGACGGTCGGGTTGTGGTCGTCGATGGCCGGCGCGACGTTCTGGGCATCCGTCATCACCACGTAGTAGTGGTTTTCGTCGTACCAGGACATTCCGGCCTTCGCGAGCCATTCGCTCGCGTCTCCGTCGAAAACGACAAACCACGGTTTCTGCTCCGCGGTGTATTTGTCGCGCGGATCGCCGCCTGCGGCGCCGTGCACGGTCGGGAAGATCTGGACCGAATTCAGCTTCCCGGCCGCCTTCTGGTCCAGCAGGTAACGGACGTACTCGACATCGGTGTGCAGCGTGTCGGTCGGGTTTCCCTCTTCGACGGTGCCGGGGATGATCTCGGTGAGCACCTTGCCCCGCAACGCGTCCAGCGTCGGCCAGTTGTCCGCTTTGGACGCTTCATCCAGCGTGGCGTGGCTGCCGAGCAGATCCGCGGGCTTGAACACCGCGTCGCCGAGATGGTCGCGGAACGCGGCGTCCAGCTGAGCTGGGCCGAGGCCGGTATTCGCCGAGAAACCGGTCTTCATTTCGATCTTCACCGTGAGCGGCCCGCGGCCGGGATGGGCGCCGAGCCAGATCCGGATGTCGTCCAGGCACGATTCGAGGTCCTTGTTGGTCCCACCGGAGTAAAGGTCGGCCGCGGTGTGCGCGTCGACGCAGTTGTTGCCGTTGCCCAGCGGGTTGGAGTGGCTGACCTTCCACTCGTGGGTGAAGAAGTCCGGCCAGACGTCGAGTTCGAGCAGGGACGAGCCGTTGTCCAGCGCCTGCGCCAGGTACGGGTACGCGGCCGGGTCGTAGGTGTTGTGCACGCCGACCGTGGTCACGTGCGAAAGCTGGGGGCTGTCCGCGCTGGCGACCCCCGGTACCGCCAGCGTGGACAGGAGCAGGAGACCGGCCGCGGCGAGCTTCACTGATGTCTCCTTCGTCACGGGGACCAGCACGAACGTTTACTGTGCCATCGTGGTGGACTGTGAATGAAGCACAGTTGCCTCAATGGACCAGACCAGAAGTCGGAACGCGCACATGACTGAGAACCCGAGCCCGCCCTCCGCGCTCACCATCGCCGGATCGGATTCCGGCGGGGCCGCCGGGCTGCAGGCGGACCTGCGGACCTTCCTCACCTGCGGGGTGCACGGCCTGGTCGCGGTCACCGCGGTCACCGTCCAGAACACGCTCGGCGTGCACGACCGCGCCGACCTCCCGGCGCACATCGTCGCCGGGCAGATCGAGGCGGTCGCGGCGGACATGGGCGTCGGCGCGGCGAAGACCGGCATGCTCGCGTCCGCGGAGATCATTCACGCGGTCGCGGCGGCCTGCGACAAGGCCGGGATCGGGCGCGACGGCGCGATCCCGTTCGTGGTCGACCCGGTGGCCGCGGCGATGACCGGCCAGTCGCTGTTCGACGACGACGGCCTCGCCGCGCTGCGCGACGAACTCCTGCCGCGCGCCACCGTCCTCACCCCGAACCTGGACGAGGTGCGGCTGCTCACCGGCATGACCGTGACCGACCGCGAAGGCATGCACACCGCGGCCGTCGTGCTGCACCAGCTGGGCCCGAAGTACGTGCTCGTGAAGAGCGGCCACCTGCAGTCCGACCCGGAGTGCGTCGACCTGCTCTTCGACGGTTCGACGTTCGTGGAGCTGCCCGGCCCGCGCTGGCAGACGCCGCACACGCACGGGGCGGGCGACACCATGGCGTCCGCGCTCACCGCCGGGCTGGCCAAAGGCATGCCGGTCGTTGAGGCGGCACGCTACGGCAAGTGGTTCGTGTCGCAGGCCGTCGAACACTCCTACCCGATGGGCGCGAAAGTCGGCCCGGTGTCGGCGTTCTGGCGGCTGGCCCCGGAAGAGCGCTAGCTGTGATGTCCAGGGACGTTGTCCCGGGTTAAGG
>NZ_SDLT01000061.1 GCF_004522235.1 Amycolatopsis nivea | reverse complement strand
CTTGACAAACAAAACCCAGGGATGTCTTCACGGACTTCCAGCGGCTCAAGCGGTCCGCAGCACCCGCCAAGCCGAGAACCCCAGCAGCACCAGCTCCGCCGCCGAAAAGCCGACCAGCGCGAGCGGGCTCGGCACCCACAGCAGCGTCATCCCGACCAGCAGCACCGGCACCACGAGCCCGGCGTAAGCCGCCAGGAAGATCCCGGCCAGCACCTCGCCCCGGGACAGCGGATCAGCCAGCGCCGCCACCGTCCCGACCGCGGCGCGGAAGCCGAGCCCCATCCCGCTCCCGGCGATCACCGAGCCCGCCAGGAACAGCGCCAGCGAGGGCAGCAGCGCCGCCGCCGAAAGCACCGCCAGCCCGATCGGCATCAACACGAAACCCAGTCGCAGCTGCGCCCGCGACGCCATCGACGCGAAGACCACCTGCGCCACCGCCGCCGCACCCAGCATCGAGCCCGCGGTGACCCCGGCGAGCATCCGGCTGTGCTCGTGCAGGCCTTCGGCGAGCAGGGTCGGCGCGAGCGACATGAACAGCCCGGTGATCGCGAACGCGGCGAACACCCCGATCGCCGCGCCGACGAACGCCGGCCGCGCCCCGGCGGGCAGCGACACGCGCTGCGGCCGGTAAGCCGGGCGCTCCTCGCGCCGTTCGACGGTCTCCGGCACCAGGCACACCGCGAACGCCGCCACCAGCAACACCACCAGGAACACGACGAACGTGCTGGTCAGCGGGCCGTCGATGTACTGCGCGAAGACGCCGCCGACCACCGGGCCGAGCCCGAGGCCGCCCATGTTCACCACGGTGGCGATCAAGCCGGAGCGGCCCAGGTCCTGGTCCGGCCGGGTCACCGCCCGCAGCTCGGACAGGTGCGCGGTGGCGGTGGCCGTCAGCGCGCCGATGCCCGCGCCGCAGACGAACCGCGCGATCAGCAGGCCCGGGACCTCCGGCCAGAGCAGGAACAACACCGCCGACAGGGCCTCGGCGAGCGTCGAAGCGAGGATCACGCGGCGGCGGCCGAGCCAGTCGCTGACGTGCCCGGCGAGGTAGAGGCTGGCCATCACGCCGACCGCGTACGCCGCGAAGATGACGGTGACCAGGAACGTCGGGAACCCGTCCCGCTGCTGGTAGAGCGCGTACAGCGGAGTGGGCACGGTGGAGAACGCGAGGCACGCGGCGAACGCGAAAGCGATGACCCGGAACCCCCAGCCGTGGCTGACGCGCCATCCGGCCGGGGCGGTGAGAGCGGGCGGAGCTGTGGTGACCATGTCGACCTTCCAAGCGGGAACCTACCCCTGAAACGATCCCCCGCCCCACTCATCAAGTCCAACGAAAAGTGTTGGTCATAGTTATCGTGATCCGCGATAATTGGGGCATGGAGACGCGGCAGCTGGAGTACTTCGTGGCGGTCGCCGAGGAGCTGAGCTTCACGCGGGCGGCCCAGCGGCTGTTCGCCACGCAGTCCACGGTCTCGGCGACGATCCGCGCGCTCGAGACCGACCTCGGCGCGACGCTGTTCGACCGGTCTACCCGCCGGGTCGCGCTGTCAACCGCGGGCGCGCTCTTCCTGCCCGAGGCGAAAGCCGCGCTGGAATCGGTGGAGCGGGCGCGCGAGGTGGTGCAGCAGGCGTCCGCGGGTCTGCGCGGAAGCCTCCGGATCGGCACGCTGACCAGCATGAACGCGTTCGATCTGCCGGTGCTGCTCGGCGCGTTCCACCGCAGGCACCCGCTGGTCGACCTGCATCTGACGGTGTCCCTCACCGGCTCGTCCGGCCTCGCCGACGACGTCCGCCACGGCAGGCTCGACGTCGCGTTGCTCGGCCTCTCCCGGGCCGAGCTGGGCGGCCTCGACGCGACGCAGCTGGCCAGCGTGCCGTACTACGCCGTGCTGCCGGACAGCCATCCGCTCGCCGGACGCGAGCAGGTCCGGCTGCCGGAGCTGGACGGCGAACTGTTCGTCGACTGCCCGCGCGGCTTCGGGAACCGGCTGGCGGTCGACCGGGAGTTCGCCGCGCTCGGGCTTACGCGCCGGGTGACCGCCGAGGTCGCCGACCTGCGGACGGTGCCGCGCTACGTCGCCGCCGGGCTCGGCGTCGCGGTCCTGCCCGGCACCGCCCGGCTGGACCACCCGGGCGTCGTGTCGATCCCCCTCGCCGACACATCGCTGACCTGGCCGCTCACCGTCGTCGTCTCCGCGAAGCGCCCGTCGTCGCAGGCCCTGCGGACGCTGCTGGACCTGTTCGTCGCGGCCGCGGCGGAGGGAGATATTACGGAGTTCTGACCGGGCCCCGGCCACCGGAATAGCGACCGGCTCCGCGGCGTCATCCTGTACACGGAATCCCGATGGGAGAGAAGGAAATGACGGAAAAAGCGATCCTGGCCGGCGGATGTTTCTGGGGCATGGAGGAGCTGTTCCGCCACCAGCCCGGCGTGACCGCGACCCGCGTCGGCTACAGCGGCGGCGACGTCCCCCACGCCACCTACCGCAACCACGGCACCCACGCCGAAACCATCGAGGTCACCTACGACCCGGAACAAACCGACTTCCGCGCGCTGCTGGAGTTCTTCTTCCAGGTCCACGACCCCAGCACCAAGAACCGCCAGGGCAACGACATCGGCACCAGCTACCGCTCCGCCATCTTCTACACCACCGACGAGCAAAAGCGGATCGCTGAAGACACCATCGCCGACGTCGACGCCTCCGGACTGTGGCCCGGCAAGGTCGTCACCGAGGTCACCGCGGCGGGCGACTTCTGGGAGGCGGAGCCGGAGCACCAGGACTACCTGCAGCGCTACCCGCACGGCTACACCTGCCACTTCCCGCGCCCCGGCTGGAAACTCCCGAAGCGCGGATGACCGATTACCCAGCGGCGGCAGTCCAGGCCGGACACGTCGAACCGGTCCCCCGGCGAGTGCGCGGAGTGCTCGCCGGGAAGACCACTGTGGACAGCACGCGGGCCAAATACGTCTGGGAATGGCCCTACTATCCGCAGTTCTATTTCCCGCTCGACGACGTACTTCCCGGCGCGCTGGTCTCCGGAGACGACGGGCGGTTCTCACTGCGCGTCGGCGAGGTCGAAAAGCCTGCTGCCGCTTGGGTAAACGACTCTGTCCTGCCTGGACACGTCCGGTTCGACTGGGACGCACTGGACGCCTGGTTCGAAGAGGACGAACAGGTTTTCGTCCACCCGCGCAACCCGTACACGCGAGTGGACGCTTTGCGTTCGACGCGACACGTCCGCGTGCGGTTGAACGGAGTGACGCTGGCGGAATCGTGGTCGCCGGTACTGCTGTTCGAGACCGGCCTTCCGACCCGGTATTACTTCAACCGCACCGAAGTCGATTTCACGCATCTCGTCGCCGAACCCGGCATGGTCACCGCCTGCCCGTACAAGGGCGAGACGTCCGGCTACTGGTCCGTCCGTGTCGGCGGCGTCCTGCACGAGCACCTCGCGTGGACGTACGCCTACCCGGCCGCGGCCGTCCAGCCCATCGCCGGACTCGTGGCGTTCTACAACGAGATGGTGGACATCGAAGTCGACGGCGAACTTCTTCCCCGCCCGCGCACGCACTTCTCGCAGTGACTACACCCGTCCGAACGCCTCCACGACCGCGGCCGCCAGCCGGTCCCCGCGCGCCTCTTGCCCGGCGGGCACGGTGATGCAGACGGTGAACCGGTCCGCCCACGTCATGATGCCAACTGCCACCGGGACCCCGGGAGCGAGCGACAAGACCGGATAGACGGTGCGGACGAGCGCCCCGTTGAGCACCACCGGCGACCGCGCGCCGGGCAGCACCGAGGCGATGACGCTGAACCACGTGCCGCGGTAGACGAGCTTGGCCGCCCGGCGATGCAGCGCCGGCGGCAGTATCCCGAGCACGCGCACGACAGCATTGCCCGCGCGGGGCGCACCGTGGCCGACCTGGTCGGACAGCATCCGGTCCGTCGCCCGCACCCGCTCCGACAGCGACATCGCACCGGTCGGCAGGTCCACCGAAGCCGCGCCGGTGTGGTTGCCGAGCTGGCGGAAGGTCCCGGTGTCGCGGACCGATATCGGAATCAACACCCGAAGCCGCTCCGGCGCGGTCCCGCCCAGCTCGCGATGCAAGGCCTCGGCGACGAGCGCGAGAACGAGGTTGGTCGTCGGCACCCCCGCCCGGCGCGCGGCCTTCCGGACTTCGGGGGCGGAGAGATGCGCCCGGGCGAAATGCCGTCGGGGACTGTCGATCCGCTTGTCCCAGCGGACTCGGGGCGCGGCACCGGCGCGGGCGAGAGTCCAGACGCCGCGCGCCAACTCGGCGGCTTGGTTGCGTTGGCTCGGCTTGGCTCGCGCAGGCTCGGCGGTGCCGGAACGATTGGCCGGTCCCGATGGCCGCTCAAGCCGGTGCCACACGGGGCTCGCCACGCGAGCGAGCGCCGCGCGCACCGGTGCCGCCAGGCTGGCGAGCGCCCCGCGCGCCGGTGCCGCCAGGCTGGCAAGTGCCGCCCGCACCGCGCTCCGCTCGGGGTGGGACCCGTTGCGCCCCAATGTGGCATTGGGTGCGTGAGACGCACCCAAAGCGGCATTGGGTGCGTCAGATGCACCCAATGTGGCATTCGGTGCGCCGGACGCACCCAAAGTGGCGTTCGGTGCATGAGACGCACCCAAAGCGGCATCCGCAGCGCCCGACGCACCCAACGCGGCGTTAGGCGCGCGAGACGCACCCAACGCGGCATCCGGCGCGCCCGACGCACCCAACGCGGCATCCGGCGCGCCCGACGCACCCAATGTGGCATTCGGTGCGTCAGATGCACCCAATGCCACATTGGGGCGATGCCACCACCCCCGCCGCCGAGGCACCGGCACCGGCGTCAACGGTTCCTTCCCCCGCGCCTGCCCCACCAGCGCGCTGATCACGGCGATCCCGTCACTCGCCGCGTGGTGCAGCGCGATCAGCAACGCCCCCTGCTCCCCCTCGATCCCGGTCACCAGCCGTGCCCGCACCGGATGTTCCGGGGACACCGGTTCCGAGAAGAACGCGTCCATCTCCCGCGTCAACGCCGCGTCCAACGGCGCTTCCGGGCCGACCCGCACGGAAGTCAGCACGTCCGCCGACGTCCGGCCCGGGTCCTCCTGCCACCGTGCGCGCCACAACCGGCTGCCGGGCAGCAAGCGCGTTCGCAAGCCGGGGGTCGCGGCCAGCAGATGCTCAGCGTCCGCGTGGGTGACCGGTGTGCCGTCCGCCTTCGGATCGAACAACAAGACCGCACCGACCTGTTGCGGCACCTCCGGCGTGGCCACGTGCACGAACAGCGCGTCCTCCGGCCGGAGCCGCTGGGTCGGCGGGTTCAACGGCGCGGAAACGAGCGATTCCAGCGCCTCCACCAGCGGAGTGGCCGTTTCGCAATGCCGCGCGACCGCTTCCGCCATCTCCTTGAGCCGTTCCGGTTCCGCCAGCAGGCCGCGCACGGTCTCCGCCAGCTCACCGTCCTTTGTGGACACGAGGGCGAGCCCGGCGTCGGCCATCAGCCGGGCGTTCGCCTTGCCGTGCGCGGCGATCGGGCGATGCATCAGCACCGGACGCCCGCACGCCAGCGCCTCCAGCGAGGTCGCCCCGCCCGCGTTCGTCACCACGACGTCCGCCGCCAGCGTGTACCGCTCCGGCTGGTCCGTCCACCCGACTACGTGCAACCGCGGTTCGCCCAGCGCGCGCAGCCGGGCGGCCGCCGCGTCGTTGCGGCCGCAGATCGCGATCGGCGCCACCGACGGATCCGCCGCCAGCAGTTCGCGCACCGTCGTCTCGATCTCGCCGAAACCCAGCGAGCCGCACGAAACCAGCGGCACGAACGCGTCCGGCGGCAAGCCTAGTTCGTGGCGCGCCGCGGTCTGGTCGCCTGGCCGGAACACCGCGCGCACCGGCGGCGCGGACACTCCGACGTGCGCCGACGGCGACGAGCGCAACGCGGGCGCGACCGCGACGTCGTGCATCACCATGGTGAGATCCGCCGCGCCGTAAACCCAGAACGGGTGCGGCGCGAAGTCCGAAACCCACGCACCTATCGGCGCCCGCAATTTTCCTTTGCGGCGCAGCCACGCCAGTCCCGCGGTGCCCATCGGATACGTCGACAGCACCAGATCCGGCGCGAATTCGGCGATCGGTTTCGCGAGCCGCCTGCCGCACCACGCGGCGGTGAACCAGCGGGACGCGGCAGCGAACCACGGAATCCGCCAGATCGCGGCGTAAAAGAACTCGTACAGCCACGGGACGCTTTCCACATTGGCGACGTAAATCCGCTGGAAAAGCCCCTCGAAACCAGGACCGAGCCGTTCCAGCGCGTTGACCCACCGCACGGTCGCGTCCGGCCAGCGCTGCCGTATCGCGTCCTCGAGCGCGCGCCCCGTCGCGTTGTGCCCCTGCCCCATGTTCGCGGACACGATCAGCACGCGCTCCAACGCTGCCCCCTTCTCGCTAACAGGCGGTCCCGGCGAGGCCGTACCCGTCGTCCGGGTCCGAATCAGGCCGTTCGCCGGGTTCTTCCGATGCGGTTTCCTCTTCGCCGGACGGCATATCCGATTCCGCCGACAAATGCGACGCGCGGGTGGACAGCAGGGCGATCCCGACCACGATCACCAGCCCGGCCAGCGCCTCGCCGAACAGCGCGAGCGGCCTCCCGTCGGCCGATTCGCCCATCCACGACAATCCGATCGCGACGCCGACCAGCGGATCCAGCGCGGTGATGACGGCGAGCGCGGGCGTCAGGTACCGGCCCTGCTGGAACGTGTTCTGGCTCAACAGGAATCCCAATGGCCCCACGACGCACACCAGATACAGCGTCCAGTGCCGGAACGGTTCGTCGATCCCCGCCCGGAACTGGCCCGCGACCACCTTCATCAGCCCGGCGGTGAGGCCGTACAGCACGCCGGTCGCGACAGCGAGCCCGAGCACCCGCCAAGATCCGGAATTCGTTGACGCGGCAACAACAAGCGACGCCAGCGTGACCACCGCGAGCGCGATGCCGAGCGGCAGCAGGTCGCCGCCGCTGACGAGCGTCTCGCTGTTGCCGCTCGGCCGGGCGATGACGAGGAACGCGGCGAGCCCGGCCACGCACAGCAACCCGCCGGCACTCATCGTGCGGTCCGGGCGGCGGCGCTCCAGCCGCGCGGACGCCAGGCCGGCGAACATGAGCGACGTCACGAGCAGCGGCTGGACCAGCAGCAACGGCCCGAACGCGAGCGCGACGAGCTGCAGGACGAGACCCAGGATGGTCGCGGCGATCCCGATGAGCCACAATGGTCGTCCGACGAGCCGCTTGAAGAGCGTCAGGTCGAGCGGTTTGCCGGTTTCCACCTCTTTGGTCGCCCTGGCCTGCGCTGCGCTCGCGAGTCCCATGCACGCCGCGCCGGCGACGGCGGCGGGGACAGCCACGACCAGCGACATCCCCGTAACTGTCACGGACTCTTCACCTCACACCGTCCCCATCCGCCGTGCTTATGCTCAAGCCTTGTCCGAGGCCGAGTCGCCCGGTTGGCACCGGAGGCAGCAGAACCCGCATGCGACACCCCCATACGATCGACCTCCCCTCGTTCCGCAATCTCGTCGTGGACGGGGGCCGGCACCTGCTCGAGTCGACGCTGGTCCCGGCCGGCCTGTTCTATCTCCTGCTGACCCTGGTGAGCTTCGACAGCGGGGTCATCGCCGCGCTGTGCTGGTCGGTCGCCGTGGTCGGCACCCGGCTCGCGCTGCGCAAGAAGATCCCCGCCGTGCTGCTGCTGACCACGGCTCTGCTGGTCGCGCGCACTGTGCTGGGCCTGGCCACCGGCAGCGCATTCCTGTACTTCCTGCAGCCGACTCTACAGAATTTCCTCGTCGCCAGCCTGTTCCTGATCTCCGCGCCGTTCAACAAACCGCTGCTCGCGCGGCTGGCGGGCGATTTCTGCGCATTCCCCGATTCGCTCTCCGGACACCCCGGAATGCGCCGGTTCTTCCAGCGCGTTTCGGTGCTGTGGGGACTCGTCTTCGCGGTGAACGGCGGCGTGACGCTGCTGATGCTCGCGCGGGAAACGGTCGGCAGCTTCCTCATGGTCAGCACCGCGGGCTCGTACTCGGTCATCGGGCTGGCCATCGCCGGTTCGCTGTGGTGGTTCCGGCGTTCGCTGCGCTCGGCGGGCATCACGCTGCGCATGGGCCACCGCCCGGCCGCGCTGCCCGCCGCCTGATGGCCCGCACCGCGCTGGTCACCGGCGCGTCGTCGGGCATCGGCGCCGCCACCGCGCGGCTGCTCGCCCGCTCCGGCGTCCACGTGCTGCTGCACGGCCGGAACGAGGACCGGCTGGCCGCCCTCGCCACGGAAACCGGCGGCACCGCGCTCGCCGCCGACCTCGCGGACCCCGGCGCCGCGGCGGAGCTCGCCGAACGCGCGCTGGCGGTCACCGGATCGGTGGATCTGCTCGTCAACAACGCCGGTCTCGGCTGGGCCGGTCCCCTGCCCGAACTGTCCGGGGAACGGCTGCGACACCTCGTCACCGTGAACCTCACCGCGCCGCTCGACCTGACGCGCGCGCTGCTCCCCGCGATGCTGGAACGCGACCGCGGGCAGATCGTTTTCGTGTCCTCGATCGCCGGACGCACCGGCGTCGCCGGGGAAGCCGTGTACGCCGCGGCGAAGTCCGGTGTGGACGCTTTCGCCGACAGTCTCCGATTCGAGTTGCACGGCACCGGAGTAACCGTCGGAATCGTAGTTCCCGGCGTGGTGCGCACGGAATTCTTCGAACGTCGCGGCCGTCCCTACACCCGCAGCACGCCCCGCCCGGTGAGCGCCGAACGCGTCGCCGCCGCCGTGGTGCGCGCCGCCGCGCATCCGGGCGACTACTACGTGCCGCGCTGGCTGCGGATCCCCGTCGCGCTGCGCGGCACGGCACCAGGCCTGTACCGCGCGCTCGCGGCGCGATTCGGCGCCGAAAGCTGACGGCTCCACACACACCTCCTCCCCGGGCGCCTCGCGAGCGGCCCTCCCGGTTCCCGCCGGGATACCCCCGCTTACGCGACCCAAGCATGTCGTCCGCGCTGCCGCATCAGGGAAATTCCCCGATCAGGCGGTTTCGTCCGCTTCGCCGGGCGGTCCCCAGGCCAGCGCCAGCACGAGCGTCGCGCGCACGGCCGGGTCGTCCAGCGACGGCCCGAACAGGTCGTGCAGGCGGCCGAGCCGGTACGACACCGTCTGCGGATGGATGTGCAGGTCCTCCGCGACCGCCTTGCGGTCCCCCAGATGCAGCAGCCACGACGTGAGCGTGGTGGACAGCCGTTCCCGCGCGGATTCGTTCAGCTCGTCAAGCGGGGCAAGGGCTTGTCTTCGCAGCACGTCGAGCAGCCGGTCGTCGCGGTGCACGATGATCGCGTCGAGGTGTTCATCGGCGAACACCGGATCGTCGCTGAGCAGGTGGTCCCGGCGCAGCCGAGCAGTCACCTCGGCGATGCGCAGGCTGGCCGGGAGCCGGTCGAGCGGCACCGTCGCGCCGACCACCGCGCCGCCGCCGCGCAGCGCGCGCGCCAGCCACGCGCGCCTGCCGGGACCGCCCGGGTCCGGCACGATCGCCACGACCACGCCCGGCCTGCGCAGCCGCAGACAGCTGTCTTCGAGGCGGAACACCAATTCCCGGCCCAGCTCGTTGTCGTCCTCCACGAGCACGACCGCGGCGTGCTTCGGCAACCGCCAGTCCGCACGCGCCGCCGCCGCGCGCACCGCGGCCTTGTCCGCCCGGTCGGACAGCAGCAGCGCGGTCAATTCGTCGCGCAGCCGTTCCCTCGCGCGCACCGCGTCCGACTGCTCCTGCAGATACCCGCGCAGCGACGATTCCGAAAGCTGGTCCACGAGAGCGAACACAGTGGTGGCGAGCGAGGCGAACAGTTCGGCGGGCACCTCGAGATCGAGCGCGGCTTCCGAAACGTGCCGCCACGCCACGCGCGCGCCGACCCGGTAAGCCGACAACAGGCTCGTGACGCGCCTGCCCTGCTGGTATTGCGCGCGCCCGATTTCCTCGAACACCGTCTGCTCGACGCCGGACCCCAGTTCCGGCAGCCGCTCGTCGGGCTCGGCCGCCATGTCGATCAGCCGCCGGACGAATCCCGCGCTGGCGGCGACGAGGTCGACGAGTTCTTCGGTCAGGAACTCCGCGTAGTCGGGATGCTCGTCCGCGAGCTGGTCGCGGACCTCGTTGAGCATGGCGGGCAGCCGGCGGGTCACCACCGTCTCCAGTTCGTCAAGCCGGGTCACCTGATCTGGTCCCATGTGTCCGGGAGTCCTTCCGTCGCAGGCCGCGGTCTCGGGTCGCCTCGGGACATCCTGGCCCCACTTTGGCCCCTCGTGCCAAGTCGAAGCCACCGAAATTCGCTTTCCGGCGGCAGAAGCCGCCCGTCCGGGGTTGCGACACTGGCGGGGATGAGATCCACAGCGGGTGTCCGTCACGCTCCGGATACGTCAGTGCTGCGAGAGAAACGGCGCGCGGAGAACTTCCCGGTGGCCCTGCGGGTGCTGCCGGAACGGCTGCGCGCCGACCTCGTCGCGGTCTATTCCGTCGCGCGCACTGTGGACGATCTGGGCGACGAGGCCGAGGGCGACCGGGTCGCGCAGCTCGAAGCGTTCTCGGCGGACCTGTCCGCGGCGTTCGGCAACGGAGAACCGGAAGATCCCGCTGTCCGTGGACTTCTTCCCGCGATCCGCGCCGGACGGCTGACCGAGGAACCGTTCCAGCGGCTGGTCCAGGCGAACATCCAAGACCAGCGGGTGCACCGCTACCCGGTCTTCGCGGACTTGCTGGCGTACTGCCAGCTTTCCGCCGATCCCGTCGGGCGGATCGTGCTCGACCTGCTCGGGGTGGCCGACCCGGCCGCGGCGGAGCTGTCCGACCGGATCTGCACCGGGCTCCAGCTCGTGGAGCACTGGCAGGACGTCGGCGAGGACTACCGCAACGGGCGGGTGTACCTGCCGCAAGAGGATCTCGCCGAGTTCGGCGTCGCCGAGGAGGAACTGGGCGCCGCGCACGCGTCGCCCCGGATGAAAGCGCTGATGCGGTGGGAAACCGGCCGCGCCGCCGCCCTGCTGGGCGGCGGCGCGGACCTGCTGGGGCACCTGTCCGGCTGGGGGCGGTTCGCGGTGAGCGGCTTCCTCGCCGGCGGGCTCGCCGCGGTCGACGCGCTGCGCGCGAGCGGCGGCGACGTGCTGTCCGCACCGGTCCGGCCGAGCCGGGCCGGGCTGCTGAGTTGGCTGGGGTGGCTGCAAGTCGGCACGAGGAGGCGGTCCGGATGACGGCAATGGGCACTGTGGACGAGGCCTATGCGCACTGCGCGGCGGTCACCAAGGAACAAGCGCGCAACTTCTACTACGGAATCCGTTTGCTGCCGCCGGACAAACGCGCGGCGCTGTGCGCGGTGTACGCGCTGGCCCGGATCATCGACGACATCGGCGACGACACCGAAGCGTCCGCCGAAACCAAGCTGCAGGGGCTCGCCGGAGTCCGGAAATCGCTCGGCGACCTGTCCGCGACCGCCGACCCGGTGTACGTCGCGGTCGCCGACGCGGCGCGCCGGTACCCGATTCCGCTCGGCGCGTTCGAGGAGCTGCTCGACGGCGTCGAGATGGACGTGACCGGGCGCGAGTACGTGCGGTTCGAGGAACTGGTGGAGTACTGCCGGTGCGTGGCGGGTTCGGTCGGGCGGCTGTGCCTCGGCGTGTTCGGCAGCCGTCCGGAGCCGAACGCGCCGGTGTACGCCGACGAGCTCGGGATTGCCTTGCAGCAGACCAACATCCTCCGCGACATCCGCGAGGACCTGCTCAACGGCCGGGTGTATCTGCCCAAAGAGGACCTCGACCGGTTCGGCGTCGAGTTGTCCGTCGGACCGGACGGGCAGCTCGCCGACCCGGACGGCGGGCTCACCGCGCTGATCCACGACAGCGCCGCGCGGGCCCGCGACTGGTATTCCCGCGGTCTCCGCCTGGTGCCCTCTTTGGACGGTCGCAGCGCCGCGTGCTGCACCGCGATGTCGGGCATCTACCGCACCCTGCTGGACCGGATCGACGAACAGCCCGCGCGCGTGTTCGACCGCCGGCTTTCGTTGTCCGGCAGGGAAAAGGCGGTGGTGGCGTTCCGGGCGCTGACCGGGATCGGCCGATGACCGCCCCGGTCGCGGTGGTCGGCGGCGGGCTCGCGGGCATCGCCGCCGCACTCGCCTGCGCCGACTCCGGGCGGCCGGTGACGCTGTTCGAGGCGCGGCCGCACCTGGGCGGGCTCACGCATTCGTTCGCTCGCGGCGAGCTGCGGGTCGACAACGGACAGCACGTGTTCCTCCGCTGCTGCACCGCTTATCGCGCGCTGCTGGACCGGCTCGGCGTCGCGGACCGGGTGACGCTGCAGCCTCGCCTGGAAATCCCGATCCGCCTGCCGGGCGCGGCCGCGCCGACCTGGCTGCGCCGCGACGACCTGCCCGCGCCACTGCACCTGGCCACGTCGCTGCTGCGCTACGACCCGTTGCGTCCGCTCGACCGAGCCCGGTTCGCGCTCGCCGCGCTCGCGTTGCGCCGGGTGGACCCGAAGGCGGACCGCACAGACCGGCAGTCCTTCGGGGAATGGCTGCGGCGGCACGGACAAAGCGCGGCGGCGATCGAAGCGTTGTGGGATCTGGTCGGCGTGGCAACGTTGAACGCGACGGCCGACGACGCGTCGCTCAGTCTCGCCGCGACAGTGTTCCAGGAGGGGCTGCTCACCGACCCGGCCGCCGCCGACATCGGCTGGTCGCTGGTGCCGTTGCGGGAACTGCACGGCGATCCGGCGCGCGAACGGCTGACCGAGGCGGGGGCGGACGTCCGGCTCGGCACGAAGGTGCGCGCGATCAGCGAAGGCTGGCGGGTCGTCACCGATCGCGGCGAGGAGGAGTTCAGCCAGGTCGTGCTCGCCACTCCCCCGCCGGTGACCGAACAGCTCGCCCCCGCCGGGGCGATCGGGCTGCCGCCGGGCTGGTCCGGCGGGCTCGGCAGCTCGCCGATCGTGAACGTGCACGTGGTGCTCGACCGGAAAGTCCTCGACGAACCGTTTGTCGCGGGTGTGCGCACGCCGGTGCAGTGGGTGTTCGACCGAACGCGGCAGTCCGGTTTGGACTCCGGGCAATACCTCGCGATGTCGCTGTCCGCCGCGGACGCGCAGATCGACCTGCCCACCGCGAAACTCCGCGAACAGTTGCTGCCCGAACTGCTGGCGCTGCTGCCCGAGGCGCGCGGCGCGCAGGTGCTCGACTTTTTCGTCACCCGCGAGCGGCACGCGACGTTCCGGCCCGGTCCCGGCACCGCCTCGCTGCGCCCGCCCGCGCACACCGCGCTGCCCGGGCTGTACCTGGCGGGCGCGTGGACCGCGACCGGATGGCCCGCCACGATGGAGGGTGCCGCGCGCAGTGGCGCAGCCGCGGCCGCCGCCCTTCTTCAGCACAACGGTAAGAGGGAGGGAGTCGGAGCATGACCGCCAATCTGTTTCCTGCCGAGAAAACGCGTTCAGCGGTGCCGCCGGTGCTCGGCAGCGCGCGGGACGTCGTGCAGCCAGCGTTGCGCGCCGCCGTCGACCGGCTGGACGACACCAGCCGCGCGATCAGCGCCTACCACCTCGGCTGGACCGACCCGAACGGCGTGCCGGTCCAGGGCAACGGCGGCAAGGCCGTGCGTTCGGCGCTCGCCTTGGTGTCCGCGCGGGCCGCGGGAGCGCCGGTGGAAGTCGGCGTGCCCGGCGCGGTCGCGGTGGAACTGGTGCACAACTTCTCGCTCGTCCACGACGATCTGATGGACGGCGACACCGAGCGCAGGCACAGGCCGACGGTGTGGGCGCTGTGGGGGTCCGCGAGCGCGATCCTGACCGGGGACGCGATGCTCGCGCTCGCGCAGGAAGTGGTGCTGGACAGCGGTTCCCCGAACGCGGTCGCGGCCGGCCGGCTGCTCACCGAGACCACGCGACGGCTCATCCACGGCCAGTTCCTGGACGTCGCGTTCGAGCAGCGCGACGACGTCGTGCTCGCCGAATGCGTGACGATGGCCGCCGGGAAAACCGGCGCGCTGCTGTCCGCCAGCGCCGCGATCGGGGCCGTGCTCGCCGGTGCGCCCGCCGAGATGGTCGACGCGCTGGCGGTGTTCGGCGAGGAGATCGGCCTCGCGTTCCAGCTCGTCGACGACGTGCTCGGCATCTGGGGCGATCCGGCGGTCACCGGGAAATCGGTGTACTCCGACCTGCGGGCGCGCAAGAAGTCGCTGCCGATCACCTACGCGACCACACACGGCGGAGCGGCGGGCCGCCGGCTGGCGGAGTGGCTCGCCGGAGACGACGACACCGACCTCGCGCGGATCGCCGCGCTGGTGGACGACGCGGGCGGCCGCGAGTGGGCCACCGCGGAAGCGGCCCGGCACGTCGCCGCCGCGGAGCAAGCGCTGGCCGCCATTCCGCAAGGCCCGCGCGAGGACCTCGTCTCGATCGCCCGTTTCATCGCCGGAAGGGAAGCGTGATGACCCAGACCGTCCCCCGCACGTCCGCGCCCGCCGCCCGCACCGCCGCCGACACTGTCGCGGCGGCCGTCGAGTTCCTGCGCCGCGAGCAGGACCGCGCCGGATGGTGGAAGGGCGAACTCGCCACCAACGTCACGATGGACGCCGAGGACCTGCTGCTGCGGCACTTCCTCGGCATCCTCACCCCGCAGATCGCCGAGGAGTCCGCGCGCTGGATCCGCTCGCAGCAGCGGGCCGACGGCACCTGGGCGAACTTCCCGGACGGCCCGGCCGACCTGTCCACCACCGTCGAAGCGTGGGTCGCGCTCCGGCTGGCCGGCGATCCGGCGGACGCCCCGTGGCTGGCCACGGCGGCCGAGTGGATCCGCGAACAGGGCGGGATCGAGGCGACGCGGGTGTTCACCCGGATCTGGCTCGCGATGGTCGGCCAGTGGTCGTGGGACGACCTGCCGAGCCTGCCGCCGGAGCTGATCTTCCTGCCGTCGTGGTTCCCGCTCAACGTCTACGACTTCGCCTGCTGGGCGCGGCAGACCATCGTGCCGCTCACCATCGTCGGCACCCTGCGCCCGGTGCGGAAGCTGCCGTTCGATGTCGCCGAACTGCGCACCGGCAAGCGTCCGCCGAAGACGCGTGCGCCGTGGACCTGGGACGGCGTGTTCCAGAACCTCGACACCGCGCTGCACGCCTACGCGAAGCTGCCGCTCAACCCGGTGCGGAAGCTAGCGATCAAACAGGCCGCGGAGTGGATCCTCGCGCGGCAGGAAGCGGACGGTTCGTGGGGCGGGATCCAGCCGCCGTGGGTGTACTCGATCCTCGCGCTGCACCTGCTCGGCTACTCGCTCGACCATCCCGCGCTCAAGGCCGGGATCGCCGGGCTCGACGGGTTCACCATCCGCGAGAAGACCGAACAGGGCTGGGTGCGCCGGCTCGAAGCGTGCCAGTCGCCGGTGTGGGACACCGCGTTGGCGATGACCGCGCTGCTCGACGCGGGCGTCTCCCCCGGCGATCAAACCCTGGTGCGCGCCGCTGACTGGATGCTGGGAGAGGAAATCCGGGTGCCGGGCGACTGGGCGGTACGGCGGCCCTCGCTGAAACCGGGCGGGTTCGCGTTCGAGTTCGCCAACGACGGCTACCCGGACACCGACGACACCGCCGAGGTGGTGCTCGCGCTGCGGCGGATGGGCAAACCGGACCACCTGCGGATCCGCGAGGCGGTCGACCGGAGCGTCGCGTGGCTGGAGGGGATGCAGTCCGGCGACGGCGGCTGGGGCGCGTTCGACGCGGACAACACGCAGGTGCTGACCACCCGGCTGCCGTTCTGCGATTTCGGCGCGGTGATCGATCCCCCGTCGGCGGACGTGACCGCGCACGTGGTCGAAATGCTGGCCGCGGAAGGGAAATCCGGCAGCCGCGAATGCCGTCGCGGGATCCGGTGGCTGTGGGACAACCAGGAGGAGGACGGCTCGTGGTTCGGCCGCTGGGGCGCGAACTACGTGTACGGCACGGGCGCGGTGGTGCCCGCGCTGGTCGCGGCCGGCGTCCCTGGTGCTGACCCGCGGATCCGGCGTGCGGTGAAGTGGCTGGCCGAGCACCAGAACGACGACGGCGGGTGGGGCGAGGATCTGCGGTCCTACGACGACCGGGCGTGGGCTGGGCGTGGCGACTCGACGCCGTCGCAGACCGCGTGGGCGTTGCTGGCGCTGCTGGCTGCCGGGGAGCGGGAGTCCACTGTGGTCACGAGGGGCGTCCAGTGGCTGGTCGAACGGCAGCGGCCGGACGGCGGCTGGGACGAGGACAAGCACACCGGAACCGGGTTCCCCGGCGACTTCTACCTGTCGTATCACCTGTATCGCGTGGTGTTCCCGCTGTCCGCGCTCGGCCGGTACGTACGGGGCGGGTCATGACCCCGATCGTCTGCACCCCGTTGCGGATCGAGCAGGCCGCTCTGCGCGGTCCCGGTCCGCGGACGGTCCACACCGGACTCGGGCCTCGCCGGGCCGCCGCCGCTGCGGCCCGGCTCCCGTCCGGGCCGCGGATCGTCGCGGGGATCGGCGGTGGGCTCACCCCGTCGGTACGGCCGGGGGATGTGGTGGTCGCCACCGAGGTGCGCGGTCCGTCCGGTGTGGTGCCGGTGCGGTCCGCGCCGTTGCTGGCGGGTGCGTTGCGCCGTCTCGGGCTCACTGTCCATCTCGGACCCGTGGTCGGCAGTTCGCACGTGGTGCGGGAGCAGGAACGCGCTTCGCTGGCCTCCAGTGGTGCGCTGGCGGTCGACATGGAATCCGCGTGGCTCGCGGCCGACGGTGAACCGTTCGCTGTGGTACGCGCCATTGTGGACACTGTCGGTGCGCCGCTGCTGCATCCTTCGACGGTCTCGAATGGACTCGCCGGGTTGCGGAGTCTGCGCCGGGCCGCTCCCGCAATCACTGCGTGGGCTGAAGCCGTGGGGCCGCGAACGGTGTTGCTGGCAAGTCCGCGATCGTTCTGTGCCGGGGTGGAGCGGGCGATCGAGATTGTCGAACGCGCGCTGGAGAAGCACGGCGCGCCGGTGTACGTGCGTCGGCAGATCGTGCACAACACCCACGTCGTGGACCAACTGCAGGGGCGCGGCGCGGTGTTCGTGGACGAGGTGGAGGAAGTTCCGGAAGGCGCGACGCTGGTGTTCGCCGCCCACGGAGTCTCCCCGGCGGTTCGGCGCGCCGCGGCGGATCGCGGGCTGTCCGTAGTGGACGCGACCTGCCCGTTGGTTACCAAGGTGCACAACGAAGTCCGCCGTTACACCGGTCGCGGCGAGACTGTGTTTCTCATTGGACATGCCGAGCACGAGGAGGTCGAAGGAACGGTCGGGGAAGCGCCCGACAATGTGGTGGTCGTCGGCGATGTCGCAGCCGCCCGGACGGTCACCGTGCGCGACCCGTCGCGAACCGCCTACACCATGCAGACCACGCTGGCGCTCGACGAGGCCGAAGAGATCGCGTCCGTGCTGCGCGAACGATTCCCCGGCCTTTCCTCGCCGCGCAAGGACGACATCTGTTACGCCACCACCAACCGGCAGCAGGCTTTGCGCGCGATCGCCCGCGACGTGGATCTGGTGCTGGTGGTGGGTTCCGGGAACTCGTCCAACTCGCGGCGGCTCGTGGAGGTCTCCGAACGGGAGGGCGCCCCGGCGGTGCTCGTGGACGGCTGCGGCGACGTCGACCTGCGCCGGCTCGCCGGGGCCGGGCGGATCGGGCTCACCGCGGGCGCGTCCGCGCCGCCGCGTCTGGTGTCCGAAACAGTCGAGGCCCTTCGCGGATTGGGTCCGGTCAGCGTCGCGGAAAACGCGCTGACAGAAGAAGAAATGACGTTCACCCTACCTCGGGAGGTGCTCTGAGCGATGGCCATGCCGTTGCGCCAGTCTCTTCGGCTGGGCGGTTACCTGATGAAGCAGAAGCTGATGCGCAAGGAGAAGTTCCCGCTCCTGGTCGAGCTGGAACCGCTCTTCGCGTGCAATCTCAAATGCGGCGGCTGCGGCAAGATCGCGCAGCCGCACACCCTGCTGAAACAGCGGATGCCGGTGGAGCAGGCGGTCGGGGCGATCGAGGAGAGCGGCGCGCCGATGGTGTCGATCGCGGGCGGCGAACCGCTGATGCACCCGCAGATCGACGAGATCACCCGGCAGCTGCTCGCCCGCAACAAGATCATTTTCCTGTGCACCAACGCCCTGCTGCTGCCCAAGCACATCCACAAATTCAAGCCGCACCGCAATTTCGCGTGGATGGTGCACATCGACGGCCTCGAAGACCGGCACGACGCGTCGGTGCGCAAGGAGGGCGGTTTCCAGGCGGCGGTCGACGCGATCAAGCTCGCCAAGGAAAAGGGCTTCCGCGTCATGACGAACACGACGTTCTTCACCGGGGACACCCCGCAGGACGTCATCGACGTGCTCGACTACCTGAACGACCTCGGCGTGGACAACATGCAAATCTCGCCGGGGTACGCGTACGAGAAGGCCCCGGACCAGGACCACTGGCTCGGCGTGCAGCAGACCCGCGAACTGTTCGCGAAGGCTTTCGGCGGCGGCAACCGGAAACGCTGGCGGCTCAACCATTCGCCGGTGTTCCTCGATTTCCTCGAGGGCAAACGCGACCTGGAATGCACGCCGTGGGGCATCCCGTCGTATTCGCTGCTCGGCTGGCAGCGTCCGTGCTACCTGCTGGACGACGGCTACGCCGAGACCTACCGGGAACTCATCGAAACCACCGAATGGGAGAACTTCGGCCGCGGCAAGGACCCGCGCTGCTCGAACTGCATGGCGCACTGCGGCTACGAACCCACCGCGGTGATCGCCACGCTCGGTTCGCTGAAAGAGTCCGTCCGGGCCGCCGTCGGCCACTGACCCGCAGCCCGTGAAGGCCCCTTGAGGGAAGCTGATTCCCTCAAGGGGCTTTTCATTTGCCGGACGGACAGCTGGCGTGCCATGATGAGCGCATGCGTGCACAGCGATTTCTTCGCCCCCGGGGAGTGCCCGGGGGCTGCGCGTGCGCGCCGGGTTCCGCCCGCTGACGTCCGCGTCTCCCCACACTGCCCGGGGGTGAAGTCCAGCACTTCACGACCCGAAGGCAGGAACCCGTGGACCCCCTTGACCCCGTCTCGATGCTGCGCCGGATCACCGCGCTGACCGAGGTCGCGCTCGCCGATCTCGCCCAGGCCAGCACTCCGGCCGCCGTCGCTGACGTGCGCCGTTCCATCCTCGGCAAGTCCAGCCCGCTCGCCGCCGTCCGTCGCGAGCTCGGCCGCTGCGACCCAGCCGCCCGAAAGCAGCTCGGCCTCGCGCTTTCCAAGGCACACCAGCGCATTACCGCAGCTCTGGAGGAAAAGCTCGCCGCGGAAACCGCGCTAGACCGTCCGCTCGACCCCACCATCCCCGGCCTCCCGCCGCCGACCGCCGGACTGCACCCGGTCACCCAGCTCAGATACGACCTCGACGACGCCTTCCGCGCGCTGAACTTCGCGATCGTCGAAGGCCCGGAAATCAGCTCCGCGGAAATGGAATTCGACCGGCTGAACTTCCCCGCCGACCATCCGGCGCGCGAAAGCATGGACACCTACTGGTTGGCCGACGGCCGCTGCCTGCGCCCGCACCTGACCGGCGCGAGCGTCCGATACCTGAGCGCGCACGAACCGCCGGTCCGGATCGCCTATCCAGGCCGGGTTTACCGCAACGAAAGCACCGACGCCCGGCACGAGCGCGCGTTCTTCCAGTACGAGGTGCTGGTGGTGGACGAAACCGTCCCGCTCGCCACCGCCCGGTTCCTCGTCGACACCATTCTCGGCACGGTGTTCGGCGAACCGGTGCGGACCCGGATGCGTGCCGGGTACTTCCCTTTCGTAGAACCAGGTTTCGAGATCGACATGCTCTGCCGGGTGTGCTCCGGACGCGGCTGCCGGACCTGCGGACGGACCGGCTGGCTCGAGGTGATGCCCGGCGGCAGCCCGCATCCGAACGTGCTGCTGGCCGCCGGACTCGACCCGGCGCGGTGGTCCGGCTGCTATCTGAACGTCGGCCTCGACCGGCTGGCGATGATGCGCTACGGCATCGACGACGTCCGGCTGATGCACAGCGCCGACCTGCGCTTACTCTCCCAATTCGCTTGAAAGGCCCGCTGTCGTGAAGATTTCCCGGGACTGGCTGACCGACTACGTGCCGCTGCCCGGCCGTTCGCCGGACCAGCTGGCACACGAGTTGACCTTGAAGACCGTCGAAGTCGAGGGTTACGACCTCGTCGACGGCGACGTCGTCTTCGAGATCGACAACAAATCCCTCACCCATCGCCCCGATCTGTGGGGACACTATGGCATCGCCCGCGAGCTGTCTGTCCTCTATGGACTCCCGATGACTCCTCTCCCCCGGGTCGCCCGGCCGCCGAACGCCACCGGCCTCACCCTGGCCGATCCCGCTTGGCACCGGCGGATGCTCGCCCTGCAGTGCACAGTGGACAGTTCCGTGCCGACTCCGGCTTTCGTCCGCGACCGGCTCCGGCGCATCGGTGAACCAAGCCGGAACCTGTGCGCCGATCTGAGCGCATACGTGATGTACGCCGTCGGACAACCGAGTGACGTCCGTGCTTCCAGTGCGTCAGTCGTGCTGGAGATCCCGACCCTGCACCCCAGCCGAGCCCGCTGCAGCGCCCGGACCGAAGCTTCGGTACGCCAAGAGAAAGGCCTCGACACTCAACGCGCCGACCAAGCCGCCGATCTCTTCCTCCACCTCCTGACCGAAGCCGACCCGTCGGCCGCGGCACTCGGCGTGGAAGACATCGTCGTCGCCGCGACCCGACGAGCCGAAATCGAGATCAGCCTCGCGGAAATCGAACGTCGGATCGGCATCCCGCTGCCGCCGGACGAAATCCTGCGCATCCTCCGCGCCCTCGGCTGCACCGCCGAAATCACCGGGGAGCTGCTGCGAGTAGTCGCTCCGTCGTGGCGTTCCACCGGCGATCTCTCGCTCCCCGTCGACATCGTCGAGGAGCTGGCCCGGATCCATGGCTTCGACGCGCTGCCCGCGCCGCGGCCCGTCGTGCAGCTGGCCCCGCGCCCTCGGCTCCCCTTGAACCGCCAGGTCCGGGAGGTGCTCGCGGCGCGCGGCGGGGCAACCGAAGTGCTGACCTACCCGTGGTCCGCCGATCACCTGCTCGCCGCGTGCGGGCTCGACGCCGACCTCACGATCGACCACCCGCCGGCGCCGGATCGCGCCCGGTTGCGCCCGTCGCTGATCCCGAACCTGCTCGAAGCCGCGGCCGCCAACCTGCGCTACTACGACGAGTTCAGCCTCTTCGAAGTCGGCACCGTCTTCGCCGCGGGCGAGCGGACGTCCGCCGGAATCCTGCTCGCCGGACCGGACGGGGCCGACCTGTTCCGCCGGGCCAAAGGGCTGGCCGAGCTGATCCGCCGGTACTGCCATCTCACCGCCCTGGACCTGACCGGCACCCCCGGCCCGGCCTGGACGGACCCGTCGGTCCGGCTCGCGATCCGCCCGGCCGGGACGCTGGCGCTGGTCCGGCCCGCGGTGCTCCGGGCGGCGGGCATCGACCGGGGCGCGATCGCCTGCGTCGAACTGGACCTCGACGCACTGCGGACGCACCCGTCCCGCGAGAACCGCTACACCCCGGTCGGCGACCTGCCCGAATCGGACTTCGACCTGTCCGTCCTCGCAGCCGACACCGTGCCGTGGTCGCTGGTCGCCGAGACCGCGACGCAGGCGCACGCCTTGGTGCAGCGAGTGGCGTACGTCGGCGAGTACCGGGATTCGAGAATTCCGGCCGACCACCGTTCGCTCACCTTGCGGGTCACCCTCCGCCCGAGGTCCACGACGCTGACCACGGGCGAAATCGCCGCCGCCCGCTCCGAAGTGCTGGCTGCACTGGAGCGGGCGGGAGCGCGGATGCGGTGAGCCTCAGCCGAGACCAGATTGGGCGATAACGTGCGCGATGCTGATTCGGACCGCAGTGAATCCACTGTGGACGAACGAATCGGCAAGGTCCACTGCGGACTGACCCGGGTAGTAACGCTCGGCGATCCCCGTCGCGACGCGCCTGATCTGGTCCGGCTCGACAGAAACCCGAGCCTGCCCTTCGACGGTCACGAAGCTGTACGGCTGCCGCTCGTCGCTGACGCAGACCGCGACCCGGCCGTCCCGCGCAAGGCTTTTGCCCTTGACGCTTCCCGGCGACAAGGCGAAGACAAGTTCGTCGCCGTCGAGGACGAAGCAGATCGGCGTGACGTGCGGACGTCCGTCAGCACGAGTGAGGGCCAGGTGCGCAAGCCTCGTACCCTCGGAGAGGAAGGCGCGCCATTCGCTGTCGGTCATGGTCGTCATCAGTGGGTTCCCTTCTCGGTTGACTGCCGCTCGCGAAGTCGTCCAGCGACGGCTTGCTGGGCAAGGAAAAGCAGAGTTCCGGCGGCGAAAGCCACTACGCCCAGCCAAGTTCGGCCAGCTTGCTCAAGCAACGCAGTACCGAGCATCGGGCCGAGAACCGCGCCAAGGCTCCACGCACTCGACGCGACACCCATATACCCGCTGCGCAAATCAGGTGGCGCGAGAGCAGCGAACGTCGCACCGAACTGGACCGCCAACCCGATCTGCCCGAGGCTGAGAACAAGAATCGCGACGGCGTAGCCAGCAATGCTCTGGGACACGGCGGCCAGACCGCCGCCAACGCCCGCCAGCAACATCGAGGTAGCAAGCACTGTCGCACGGTCGCGATTCGCCAACATCGCGGCAGCGAACGGTTGCAGGACAACGATGGCGAACCCGTTGAGCGCCAGCACGGAACCGTAAGTCGCGGAACTGAACTGCTGCGCGGTCATCAACAACGGCAATGTGGCGAACGCCTGCATCAACAACGTGAAACAGCCGACGTGGATCAGCGTCATGGTCCTCATGAGACGGTCCGCTCGCAACACTGGCAGCAGCGCGCGTCGCCCATGGCTCGGTCCCGAATGAGTCTCCGGAACCGCAGTCACCACGATCGCCGCGGCAACCAGCATCGCGACCGCGTTCAACCAGAACAGCAGCCCGTAGCCGCGACTCGCCAGAACCCCGGAAACCGTTGCCGCGACGGCATATCCGAGGTTCGCCGCCCAATAAAGCAAGCTGTACGCTCGCACCCGCTGCTCCGGCGGAAGGTCCGCCACCGCCGCCGATCCCGCCGGGCGGAAGAGCCCAGCAGCGAGACCGTAGCCCACCGCCGTTGCCCAGATGACCGGCGGCGCGGCGGCGGATCCCAAGGCGGCCAACGCGATCGCCGTCCCGAGGAACCCGAGGAGCATCGTCTTCCGCCGCCCGGTCCGGTCCCCCAGCCAGCCCCCGAGCAGCTGCGATCCGAAGTCGCCGATGCCCACTGCGGATACCACGGCCCCCGCCGCCGTCGGGGTCATCCGCTGTTCCTGCGTCAGGTACAGCACCAGCATCGGCTGCACGAACGCGCCGCCCCGGGCGACGAGGTGGCACGCCCCCAGCGTCCACGCGAGCGACGGCAGCTTGCGAGTTCTCCCGGCGGCGATCGTTGCGACTGTCATGGCAACGACGCTAAGAGTGCCAGGAGATTAAGAAAAGCGATTGTTTACGATCGAATCCATCGTGAACAGTAATATACTCGGCTCATGGCCGACTTCGACCTGCGCCAGCTGACGACGATGCTCGCGATCGCCGAAGAGGGAACGTTCTCCCGGGCGGCGACCCGGCTGGGCTACACGCAATCGAGCGTGAGCCAGCACATCGCTGCCCTGGAACGAACCCTCGGCGGCGCGGTCTTCGATCGCCCGGGCGGCCCGCGCCCCGTGCGGATCACGCCGCTCGGCGCCGTGGTGCTCGAACACGGCCGGGAGGTACTGGCGAAGGCCGAAGCGCTGGGCCAGGCGGTCGACCGTTTCAAGGCCGGTGAAGGCCGCATCGACGTCGGCACCCTGCAGAGCGTCTCGCACGCGATCCTGCCGACCGTGCTGCGTCTCCTGCGCGAGGAACACCCCCGCTGCGAGATCCGGCTATCGGAACCCGACGAGCCTCGGCTCGGCGAACTGGACCTGCTGTTCCACGACGGTCTCATCAGCGAAGACACGGACCACGTCCTGCTGATGGAAGATCCCTACCTGGCCGTCGCACCTCCGGACACGCTGCCGGCGGGTCCGGTGCCCGCGCGGGAACTGGACGGCAAGCCGATGGTGGCCTGGCCGTCGACCTGCGACCAGCCCAGGCTCGAGCACTCCCTCGCGGAGGCCGGGGCCCGCCCGCGCATCGTGTTCCGCTCCGCGGGCAGCGAGACGATCCTGTCGATGGTCCGCGCCGGAATGGGCCTCGCGGTCCTGCCCTGGCTGGCGATCCACCAGGTCGTCTGCCGCGACTGCGGCGCGATCCACGGCCCCGAGGGATGGCCGGACCTGCAGGTCCACGACCTCGACCCGACCCCGGCGCGCTCGATCTACCTGCACTGGCCCCGCGGGCGGGACGCCGAGTCGCCCCTCGCGGCACGGACCATCGAGACGGCCGTCGAAGTGGCGCGGGAGCTGGCTCGGCAGGCTCCTGCTGTTCGGTCCTGACGCGGCGGGTGTTCCGAACGGCCTCGGGCTGCCCGGCAATTCGCTCCCGAACTGACCGAGCACGCCCACGCCCAGCCGGATACGGCTTTCCGCATCCACGACCGAACCGCCCGCCGCTGACTTGAACGAGCCTTCCGCACCCGCACCGCCCGGCAACCCGGTGCCGTCGGTTCGCAGGCATCTTCCGCATCCGCGAACGAACCGCCGCCCCGCAATCCGGCACCGCCGGATCGAGCGCGCCCTCGACAGCAGGCATCGCCGAAATCCCGCGCGAACCCGCCCCCGCACCACCGGCTCAAGGGCACCCCGACCGACCGGGATCAGGCGACCGTCGCGTCCACCGTGACCTCGATGCTCCCGCCCAGCGCCTTCGAGTACGGGCAGGTCTGGTGCGCAGCCGCGGCCAGCGTGTCGGCGGTCTCCTGGTCGATCCCCGTCAGCTCCAGGTGCAACGCGGCGCTGAGCCAGAAGTTCGCCTCGTCGTGATGCAGGGTCACGTCCGCGACCACCGCGAGGTCGGCCAGCTTCACCTTCCGCTGCGCCGCGGCGATCCGCACCGCGCCCATGAAACACGACGACCAGCCGGCCGCGAGCAACTGCTCCGGGTTCGTCGCGCCGCCGTTGCCGCCGAGTTCCTTCGGGATGGCGAACTTCAGGTCGAGCGCGCCGTCGGACGAAACCGCGCGTCCCCCGTTGCGGCCTTCGCCGGTGGTGGTGACTACGGCGGTGTAAGTGGTTTCAGACATGGCTTTCCCTTTCCAGAACTTTTCAGAATCCGCTGAGGACGGTGCCGGTCAGCGCCGCCAGTGCGCCGAGAACTTCGCGGAACGCCAGGGTGATCGAGTCCATCGGACGTGACCTTTCAGCAGGAGACCGGGCCGGTCTCGGCGACGAGAGAACCTTCGCACGCACATTCGTCACCGGTCAAGATGGTTACGCATTTCTGTGATCCGCTACTCATACCCCCCCTAGACTGGTTAGAGTTCCTTGCGTCGTGATTCATCACCTGTCAGACTGGTGCGCATGGAGCACGCCTTCCCCTGCGGGAACCCGGCACTGGACTTCGTCGGCACGCTGCGGGCCCGCCGCAACGACGAGCCGGCCGAGATGCTGGGGTCGCCGCGCAGCCTGGACGCCTGGTTCCGCGAGTCGGGGGTCACCGGCGCCGATCCGGGGAGCACGGCCGCTGACCTGGCGGGGGCGATCGCGGTCCGGGAGGCGATCTACGCCCTGGTCGCCGCCCGGCTCGTCGGCCACGAGTACGACCCGGAGGCGTTGACGCTGCTCAACGAGGCAGCCGCGCAACCGGACGCGGTCCCGCAGCTGACCCGGGCCGGACGACAGGTCCGGGCGACCGCGGCGCAGGCGTTGTCCACCGTGGCCCGGGCCGCGATCACGATCCTGGGCGGCCCGGACGCGGACCTGCTGAAGGAATGCGGACGGCCGGAATGCACGCAGGTTTACCTGGACCATTCGCGCGGATCACGGCGCGAATGGTGCGCGATGGCCACCTGCGGAAACAAAATGAAGGCCGCGGCTTACCGGGCACGGCGGCGAGGAAATCCGCCGCTGACCCCCTCCCGGCAATCCTGACCCAGCCAGCGAAGCGAACGCCTCCCGGCAGATCAGCACTCGCCGGTCCGGCACTCCTGGCTTCCGGCTGCCGAAGCACGTTCCGTCCCCCGGCTGCTCCCGTTCCGCCCGCCAACGCCCGAATTCCTCGCCCTGGGCAGGAGATTCCGCGATGAGGTCCCCAGCGCCGCATCGTCCGGATGCTTCGCCCCAGCCGCGCAGCCACCTCGCGTTGCGCTGAGCCGGGAACAGCGCGGGCAAATCCACCAGCAGTCGCGTCATCGGTTCCAGGCGAGGATGTCGCGGCGGTGGTTCAAGCACCATGGCCGGGCGCGGGGAAACTCGGCCAAGGGCTCCGGCTCGGCGGCAGCCGGTCAGTCCGCCGAACGGGACTGCCGCTGAGCCGGTAAAGGCAACTGCGCTCGCCGGGACCGCCCCCACCGATGCTCACGTCTCGTCGAGCGCGACCTGCTCCCGATGGCCCACGAGACGGGCATAGTCCCCCGCTCCCCGCTGGCTGGCGGCGTCCTGAACAGCAAGCACACCCGCGCCGACCTGACCGCGGCCACCCCCGGCGAGAGCGACCCGCCCTCGGCGCGGTCACCGAACGCAACCTGGCGCGGCTCGGCATCCCACGCGACGTGCTCGCCAGCGCCCCCATCCGCACGGCGACCCGGCCGCCGAGGGCCTCGGCCCCGCGAACACCTCAACCATCCAGTTCAGCATTTCCGATCGAATCCGTTCAACCCGCCGGAAGTCGGGGATTTCGACGACCGGGCAGAATCGCTGCACCGGACCACCCGCACCGGCCGCTTTCCGTGCGCCCGCGCAGCTTCCCACTGTCCACTATAGACAGTCCAGAGCGGACGAAATCACGCTGGGTGGCCATGATCCGCATCGGGCCACCCGTCCGGCGCAATCAACGGAAAGCCGTCCGGTAAAACCACAAGCGAGAGTGGTCCGGGGTGACAACGTTGACGGATAACCACTGCCCCGCCTTTCTTTGCCAGCTGTTGACCTTTCCCGAGCGCCGGGCGTATGGTCTAGACCAAGAAGCCCACCCCCTTCGCTCACCCCCAGTGCGGGCCGGCTCCCGGAAAGCCGGTGCGTCGCTTTGTCGTACCCGCACGGGGAAACGAGCATTCCCGAAGGAGCTGTCCATGAAAGCGAACCGGAAACTCGTCGCGGCCGCGGTCGGCACGGCGATCGCCCCGGTGCTCGTGCTGATCAGCCCGGCAGGCATCGCCAGCGCGCACGGGTACGTCAACGCGCCGGCGAGCCGGCAGGCCCAATGCGCGCAAGGAACCGTTTCCTGCGGCCAGATCAAGTACGAACCGCAGAGCGTCGAAGGGCCGAAGGGGCTGCACAGCTGCAGCGGCGGCAACGCCCAGTTCGCCGAACTGAACGACAACAACAAGGGCTGGAAGGCGTCGCCGGTCGGCTCCTCGGTGGCCTTCACCTGGAAGTTCACCGCCCGGCACCGCACGTCCAACTACGAATACTGGATCGGCAACGACAAGATCGCCACCGTGGACGGCGGCGGCCAGCAGCCCCCGGAGACGGTCACCCACAACGTGGACCTCAAGGGGCACACCGGAAGGCAGACGGTGCTCGCCGTCTGGAACATCGCGGACACCGCGAACGCCTTCTACGCCTGCATCGACCTGCAGGTGAGCTGACCCGGAAAGTCCGCACCGGACGCTGAGGCACGGGCCGTGGCGGCGGCCCGTGCCTCGGCGTGCGTCCGGGGAATTCGCCGGGAATGACAAAACCAGCCAATTTCTCCCGGATTCGTTGACCCGCTTTCCCGGCCGTGACTAGCGTGCCGGTCACCGGAAAAGGGCACGACTCCAGGAGGCGGTTTTCCTTGATTTCCCGGCGAGCATTCCTCGGCGCATCCGCGGCAGCCGCGACATTTCCACTCTGGAACTCCGCGTTCGCCTCCGCGAGCACCCCCGACACCGCGAAGGTCGCTTTCGACGACCGGTCCGGCGCGGGCCAGACCTACGCGTACATCACCGGCACGACCCTGGACAACCGGCTCGTCATCCTGAAAGCCGATGGCACGCCGTACTATCCGCCGTCCCCGGGCAGCGACCACACGCCGCTCGGCGAGGACTGCGCGATCCCGCTCAAGTCGCTTTCCCAGGTCACCGTCCCGAAAATGTACGCGGCCCGGATCTATGTCGCGCTCGACAGCAAACTGGACTTCTTCGTCAACAAGGGCCCGGCTCTCGTGCACCCGAGCTTCCTGGCCGCCGACGACCCGAACTACAACCGGAACTGGTCGTTCTGCGAATTCACCTTCAACAACGACGTGCTGTTCGCCAACATCAGCTACGTCGACTTCGTCGCGATCCCGATCGGCCTGCACCTCACCACGACCGGCTCCGGCGACCAGACGGTCCCCGGACTGCCCGCGCGCTCGCTCGACCCGATCTGCGACGCCCTCAACGCCCAGGGCGGCAAATGGGGCACGCTCATCGAAACCGGCGGCGACGGAAAGCCGCTGCGCGCACTGTCCGCGCATTACCGCGCCGACCAATTCGGCGGATACCTCGACGGCTACATCGACGAGGTCTGGAAGAAATACGCCAGCGAGACGCTCACCGTCGACACCCAGGTGCCCGGCCTCGGCGCGTTCACCGGCCAGGTCGGCGCGGACGGCGTGCTCGCCTTCAACAACGGCGAGCGCTTCGACAAACCCGCCACGCCGGACGTATGGAGTTGCGACAGCGGACCGTTCGCCATCAAACAAGGCGACAGCGACGCCCGCAAGGCGATCATCCCCCGGCTCGCGGCGGCATTGAACCGCACCACCCTGCGCGACAATCCGAAACAGCCGACCGGCGAGGATCCGGCGAAGTTCTACCAGAACCCGGAAACCAACCACTACGCGCGAATCGTGCACAGCAAACTGCCGGACAACCGCGGATACGCCTTCCCGTACGACGACGTCTCCCCCGGCCCCGACTTCAGCGGCGCGGTCCAGGCCGGCGACCCGGACACGCTCACCATCACCGTCAACGCCTTGCGCTGAGCCAAAGACGTGCCGCGGTCCTTTTCGGACCGCGGCACGGTCATCCGGTGAGATCGCCTTCCCGCTCGTTCTTCGCCGCGTAGAAAGCCAGCTTCTCCTCGTCCACTTCCACGCCGAGCCCCGGTCCGGTCGGCACCGGCAACCGTCCGCCGGAAAGCCGCAGCGGTGCGACAATGTCGTCCGCGTGCAGGTAATACATGCTGTCGATCGCCCGCGACAGCACCGGCGTGCTGGCGACCACCGCCAGATGCGCCGCGGTCGCGATCCCGAGTTCGCCGCCGCTGTGCAGATTCATTCCGAGCCCGAACGTCTCGCAATGCGCCGCAAGCGCTTTCGTCGCCGCGATGCCGCCCCACTTGTAGACGTCACCGTGGATCACGTCGACCGCACCCAGCCGTACCGCCGGAGCGAACTCCTCGAACCGGACCACGCACATGTTGGTGCACAAGGGAATCCGCACCTTCGCGCGAACCTGGCTCATCCCCTCGATGCCCGCGCACGGGTCTTCGAGATACTCCAGGTCCAGTTCCTCCAACGCGATCCCAGCCCGGATCGAATCCGGCACCGACCACGCGGCATTGGGATCGACCCGCAACTCGATCTCCGGCAACGCCCTCCGCAGCTCCCGCAGAATCCGGACATCTCCCCGAACGTCGCGCGTACCCTTCAATTTCACCGCAGAGAAGCCGCCCTCGGCGACCACTCTCGCCGCATGCTCGGCCAACCCTTGCGCGAGTTCTTCCCCTTCCGCACCAGGCGCGTCGGCACGGGTGATCAACGCCGTGATCGGCACCTCGGTCCGCACCGCCCCGCCCAGCAGGTCAGTGACGGACTGTCCAGTGACCCGTCCGATGAGATCCCAGCACGCGACGTCCAGCCCGGCTAGCGCCGCATATCCCAGATAGCCGTGGAAAAACGGCACCATGTGCTGCCGGCGATGAAACGCCTCGAGCGCGAACGGACTGGTCCCAATCATGTCCGCGCCCAGTTTCCGGGTCAGCTCCGCGACCGGCCGACCCCACATCGTCTCGCCCCAGCCCTCGGCCCCGGTGTCCGTGCGCAGCCGCACCACCGTGCGGGTCTCGCCGATCTTGGTCTCGAACGAACTGGTGAACGGATTCGTCAACGGCAGATTCACGACCCACACGTCAACACTGGTGATCTTCATGCGCGCTGCCCCAAGGCCGCCGAAACGACCCGCCGAATCGGTTCCAGTTCGACGTTGTCCACCGCCGCCTCGGCCCCCGGCATTTCCTCGATCGCCGGCTCGGCGTTCAGCAACACCCGAAACACCCGCGGCAGCACCGTCCGCCCGACGAGATCCTCCGCGAGCGCCCCCGCTTCCGTGCTGTCCATTGTGTACTGTGCAGCCAGATATTCGGCGAGCCGCGCGTACATCACCGCGAACATCGCGTCGTAGTACGCCTTCGCGCTGTCCGGCAACCGCTCGGCAGCCGCGATGCAAAGCCGGCACGTCCGCGCCTGCGACTCCCAGGTCAGCAACTGCTGGAACCGCCCGCAGAACAACGCGACCGCCTCGACCGGGTCGTCCGCATACGCGTCCGGGGTCATCAGCTTGCCGAGGTACAGCTCGCGGACCAGGTCGAGCACCGCGAGGAACAGCTTGTCCTTGCTCTCGAAGTGCGCGTACAGCGACCGCTTGGACGTCCCCGCGCTGGCCGCGACCGCGTCCATCGACGCCCGTTCGAACCCGGTTTCGAGGAACACGTTCTTCGCCGCCAGCAGGATGTGCTTGCGCAACTCCGCACCCCGCAGCTGCGAACCGCCTTCACGCGCCATCCTTGCCTCCGCTAAAAGTAAACGGTACGGTGGAGTTTACTTCCTGCTCCACCTCTTCGACAGTCTCCTGGAGTGCCCGCATGATCGTCGTCACCGCCCCCACCGGGAACATCGGCAGCCGCGTACTCGCCGCGATCGCCGACGGAGCCCGCCCCGTCCGCGCGATCGTCCGCGATCCCGCTAAACTGCCCGCTGACCTGCGCGAACGCATCGACGTCCAGGTCGGTTCACACGGCGATCCCGAGGTCCTCGCCCGCGCCTTCGACGGTGCCGACACCGTGTTCTGGCTAGTCCCGCCCGACCGGCGAGCCGCGAGCGTCGACGAGGCCTACTCCGGCTTCGCGCGCCCCGCCGTCGAGGCGATCCGCACCCACGGCGTCCGCCGGGTGGTATCGGTCAGCGCACTCGGCCGCGGCACCGCCTCCGCCGAACGAGCCGGACACGTCACCGCCACCCTGGCGATGGACGACCTCATCGCCGACACCGGCGTCGCCTTCCGCGCGCTGGCGAATCCGACCTTTATGGACAATCTGCTGCGCCAAGCTTCGGTGATCAAGGCACAAGGCACTTTCTACGACGTCCTGCCGCCGGATTACGCCGCCCCGACCGTCTGCACCCGCGACATCGCCGCAGTCGCTTCCCGGCTGCTGCTCGATCCATTGTGGACCGGCCGGGAAGAGGTCCCCGTGCTCGGCCCGGAAGACCTTTCGCCCGACGAGGAAGCTGCCATCATCAGCGAAGTGCTGGGCATTTCGGTCAAGTACCAGCAAATCCCGGTCTCCGCACTCTGCGCGCAGGTCCTCGCGAACGGTCACTCCGAGGCGATGGCACAGTCCATGATGGACATGGCGACCGCGAAGCTGAACCATCTGGACGAGGGCGTGGTCCGAACTCCGCAGCATGCCGTGGAAACGCCGACGACTTTCCGGCAGTGGTGCGAAGAATCCCTCAAGCCCGCGGTGGAAAAGGCCTGAGCCCTCCTATCGCCCGCTGTGGGCCAGCCCGGCCAAGATGTGGTCGAGCCCGCGGCGAAAGGTCCGTTCGTAACGATCATCGGCATGCGGCGTTTCCGCTTCGACCATGATCCGGCTCAGATGCGGATAATCGCCGCTGCCGATGATCAAATCGCCGTACTGCGCCTGCGCCGCCAACCAGGTCGGCATGTCCGTTCCGGACCGCCGAGCCGTTTCCTGTTCGGCCAGCTCGTCGAGGACGTGGCCGCGGACGAACGTCAGCACCGTGCCCACCTGGGCCAAGACCTCGTCCGCGGCCAGTCCCAGCCCGTCCACCGTCGCGTACGCCGCGTCCAACCACGCCAGACTGTTCGGCCCGAGCGCCGGACGAGTCGCGGGCATCGCGCCCAACCAGGGATGCCGCACCACCAGAGCGCGGTACTCCCCGGCGACCGCGCGCAGGTCCGCCCGCCAATCCCCGGTCGGCGTCGGCGGTTCACGCTCCCCGAAAGCGGCGTCGATCATCAAGTCGAACAGCTCGTCCTTGGTGGCGATGTAGCGGTACAGCGTCGTCGTTCCGGTGCCCATCTCCGCCGCGACCCGGCGCAAAGACACCGCCTCGAGACCTTCCGCGTCAGCGACCCGAATCGCCGCAGCCGCGAGATCGGCCCGGCTGTGCGCCGGACGCGGTCCCCGGGTCCCGCGCTCCGGCCGCAGCCAGATCGGCGGCCGCACGTCGTCAACCATGGCCGACATTATTGCGAACACTGTGCGCGGTTCGCTAGAGTCGCCTTTATGCGAACACTGTGCCCGGGTAATCAGGCCAGACCAGTGACCGAGTACCGCACCGGCTCGGTCACCTCCGCCGACGGAACCGTCATCGGATACCGCCAGCTGGGCAGCGGCCCGGCCGTGCTCCTCCTGCACGGCGGCATGCAGGCAGCGCAGCACCTGATGAAGCTCGCGACCGCGCTTGCGGACGAATTCACCGTCTGCGTACCCGACCGGCGCGGCCGCGGACTCAGCGGACCGCATGGCGCCGAGTACGGGATCGCGCGGGAGACCGAAGACCTGCGCGCCCTGGCTGAAGAAACGGGCGCCGCACGGGTTTTCGGCCTCAGCTCAGGTGCGCTCATCGCCTTGCGAAGCGCCCTTTCCGTCCCCGAGATCGGCGCGGTCGCCCTGTACGAACCACCGCTCTCGGTCAACGGTTCGGTGCCGCTGGAGTGGGTGCCGCGCTACGAACGCGAACTCGCCCGGGGGCGGCTGTCCTCCGCATTGGCGACGGTTTTGAAGGGATTGGCGATCGAACCGGCGCTCAACCGGATCCCACGCTTCGCACTGGTACCCCTGATGGCGATCGGCTCGCGCCTGCAACGCCGATCCAGCGCCGACGTGCCGATCCCAGCGCTCATCCCGACTCACCATTTCGACATACAGTTAGTCGAGGAATTGGCTGACACCGCAAGGGATTACGCTAGTTTAGACGCGCGAGCCCTGCTGCTCGGAGGGAGCAAAAGCCCGACGTTCCTCCGAATCACGCTGGACGAACTCTCCGCCACGATCCCGCACGCACAACGAATCACGTTCCCCGGACTGGGCCATTCCGGCCCAGACGACGACGGTTCCCCGGACCGGGTCGCGGAGTCTTTGCACACTTTCTTCGCGGCTTGACGGCCCAGCCGCCAACCCTCGGCAGGCACCGGAATGCGATCCAGCACCCGTGCCCCGCGGCGGCTCCCCTTCTCGCGCCGATGCGCTACGACCCCGCCCCCGCCAACGCGACACGGCTCGGCTCGGCTCACTAACGCGTGACTGACCTGTTCCTGGCAACGCGACACAGGCTCCACTCGCCAACGCGAAACTGGCCCGCTCCTGGCAACGCGACACAGGCTCCACTCGCCAATACGAGACTGGCTTGTTCCTGGCAACGCGATACGGCCTCGGCTCGCCAACGCGAGACGAGCCCATCCGCCAACACGACCCCGTCCGGCCGCGCGACACCAGCCAGTCCCGGCAAGGCGACCGGAGCCCGCCCTGGCGAAGCGATGCGTGCCCCGTCGCGGATCGGATCGCAGCCGAGGCGGTCACCAACCCGGCTCTCCCACACACGCCGCACCGCCCTCAATGGCACTCAGTGCACTTCACTTGCCGACCGGCAAGCGTCTCACCTGGGTTCGGCGTCGCGCAGCGCAGCGCCGATCCGGGTCACCACCTCGTGCAACGGCGTCGCAGTGCTGAGCACCGCCACCACCGTGCCCGGCTCGGCCTCGCCGGATGCCTTCGAGCCAGACGTCCGGAACGCGTCCGCGACCAGGGTGAACGCCTCCGTCGCCGCGGCCTCGATGTCGTCGCGTCCGCCGCTGCGCAGCCAGCGTCGCAGGACATGATTGTTCGCCGCCGCGATCGCCGCCGCGGCCACGGCAGCTCGAAGCGTCGCGGTCTCGTCGCCAGCCGCCGCGAAGCGGTCCTGGAGGTAGCGGGCGAGGACGCGCTGATAGCGGTCGACCGTCGCAACTTCCTTGTCCCGCAACGACGGCACCGTGCGAGTGAGACTGAATCGCTTGAGCGAGACGTCCAGCTCCGCGGCATAAGACTCCAGCACGAGGGACACCGCCGCGGTCGCCACTTCGATCGGGTCGCGCGCCGGATCGGCGGTCTCGAAGACCTGCTCCATCTCGGCGACGATCTCGTCGTGATTGGCGAAGAGGACGTCGTCCTTGCTGTCGAAGTACCGGAAAAACGTCCGCCGCCCGACGCCCGCCGCCGCGGCGATGTCGTCGATGGTGGTCGCCTCGTACCCGTTGGCGGCGAAGAGATCCACGGCCGCCGTAGCGAGCGCACGACGCAACTGCCGCCGCCCGGCCGGCGTGGCCCCGACCCGGGTGCGCGGTGTCTCCGTCATCCCCGAACGGTAGCAGCCCGGGTTGCTAGTGGCACTGAGTGCCGTTAACATAGGCAGGCACCCCATGCGAGCGGAAGGCGTCGACGATGACTCTCGACCAGCAACTGCGGCCCGACCACCACACCGGCCCAGACCCGGCAGACGCGTATTACGGCGGGGTGTTCGGCTGGTCCGTCCGACGGCAGGGCGCGCGCCTGTTCCTGGCTTTGGAAAACGGCCTGTGCGCGGTGACCCTGCCGAAACTCACCTCGGGCCCGGTGCGCAACCACCTGTCCGCCCTGGGCTGCGAAGGCCCGTCCCTGATCCTCCCCACCCAGCACGGCCCGCGCCTGGCCATCCTCGCCGAAACCGACGGCGAACTGCTCCTGCGAGGCACCCTGCCGCCCGACGTAACAGTCATGGACAGCGGCGCGCTCCTCCCCCTGCCGACCGGTCACCAAGCCCCCGGCATGGGCCCGGAATGGCTGACCGCCCCCGACCCGAGGCACCGCTGGCTGCCGAGCGTGAGCGCAGTACTGGCCGGGGTGCGCCAGCGCCCCTGACCCTTCCCGTTCGCGCGGCCTTTCCGCGAGCACGGTGCCAGAGACTCCGCCCACTCCCTTCCGCAAGCTCCTTCCGCGCCCCACCTCACCTCGATTGAAGTCAATGAGGGGACCCCTCATTGAACTGCGCCCCGGAAGTTGGACTGGGAATCCAGTTCCAG
>NZ_SDLT01000060.1 GCF_004522235.1 Amycolatopsis nivea | reverse complement strand
GCCCCGCCAGCACGCCGCGACCGCCCCGCCAGCACACTGCGGCCGCGCCGCGACTGCGCCGCCCAGCACGCCGCGACCGCGCTGCGTGACGGGTCCCCTCATCCGCGACCACCCGCGAGCACCAAGATCGCGAACGCATCCGCCGTCCCGGCGAAAATCCGTGCAACCTCATCCCCGCCCCACCGCATGTCTCCCCAGAGAAACCTCCAGACCAGGGGAGCACGATGCAGGGGACACAGGCACAATCAGCACGCAAACGCGGCGCGGTGATCGTCGTGAGCGCGGTCGTCGCGGTGGCGGCGGTCATCGCCGCCGTGCTGATCTTCTTCACCGGCAACGACAATTCGGCGCAGCCGCCGCAGCAGACCGGCACCGCGCAGGTCGGCGCCGGCCAGCCCGGGAACAGCCAGGCCGGCAACACCCAGCCGGACCCCGGACAGACCCCCGGCACCGTCAAGCTGCCCGGCGGCGGGCAGGCGAAGCTGATCGCCGAGGAGGTCGGCGCGGACGGCGCGCTGCCGATCCCGAAGAGCCTCGGCGAAGCGGCCTGGTGGGGGTCCGGCCTCGGGGCCGCGCAAGGCGTCACGCTGCTGTCCGGGCACGTCAACTGGGCAGGCAAGTCCGGGCCGTTCCAGGAGCTCTGGAAGATGAAGGCGGGCCAGGTCGTCACCGTCGCCGACACTGCGGGCAAGGAGTGGGAGTACAAGATCGACGAGGTGCGCACGATCCACAAATCGGACCTGGCCGCCGAATCCGCGAAGCTCTTCGACCCCGACGGCCCGCACCGGCTGGTGCTCGTCACGTGCGGCGGCGACTACGTGGGCGGCCAGGAGGGCTACGACGACAACCGGGTCGTGACGGCCTCGCCGGTCACCCGTTCGTGACCTCCGACCTGCGCGGAGGCTCCCGGGACCGGCCGGATACGCTGGACCTTCCGATAACTGTCCCCGCATGCGTCCGGAGCGTGGAGTGCCCGCCAACAAAATCGAAACCGTCGTCAGTCTGTGCAAGCACCGTGGCTTCGTCTTCCCGTCGGGAGACATCTACGGCGGCACCAGGTCGGCGTGGGACTACGGGCCGCTCGGCGTTGAGCTGAAGGACAACATCAAGCGCCAGTGGTGGAAGACCGTCGTGCAGAGCCGCGAGGACGTGGTCGGCATCGACTCGTCGGTGATCCTGCCGCGCCAGGTCTGGGTCGCCTCGGGCCACGTGAACGTGTTCACCGACCCGCTGATCGAGTGCCTCTCGTGCCACAAGCGGTTCCGGGCCGACCAGCTCGCCGAGGACTTCGAAGCGCGCACCGGCAAGACCACCACCGAGGACGACCTGTCCGAGGTGCCGTGCCCGAACTGCGGCACCCGCGGCAAGTACACCGAGCCGCGCGACTTCAACATGATGCTGAAGACGCACCTCGGCCCGGTCGAGACGGAGGAAGGCCTCGCGTACCTCCGCCCGGAGACCGCGCAGGGCATCTTCGTCAACTTCCTCAACGTGCAGAAGGCCTCGCGCAAGAAGCCGCCGTTCGGCATCGGCCAGATCGGCAAGTCCTTCCGCAACGAGATCACGCCGGGCAACTTCATCTTCCGCACGCGCGAGTTCGAGCAGATGGAGATGGAGTTCTTCGTCGAGCCGGGCGACGACGAGCAGTGGCACCAGTACTGGATCGACGCGCGCACCGACTGGTACAAGGACCTCGGCATCAAGGCCGAGAACCTGCGCCACTTCGAGCACCCGAAGGAAAAGCTCTCGCACTACGCGAAGCGCACCGTCGACATCGAATACCGGTTCGCGTTCAACGCCGGCCAGGAGTGGGGCGAGCTGGAAGGCATCGCCAACCGCACCGACTTCGACCTGACCACGCACTCGAACCACTCGGGCGTGGACCTGTCGTTCTTCGACCAGGCCTCGGGCCAGCGCTACCGGCCGTTCGTGATCGAGCCGGCCGCGGGCGTGGGCCGGTCGATGATGGCGTTCCTCGTCGACGCGTACGACGAGGAAGAGGTGCCGAACGCCAAGGGCGGCACCGACAAGCGCACCGTGCTGCACCTCGACCCGCGGCTCGCGCCGTTCAAGGCCGCGGTGCTGCCGCTGTCGCGCAACGCCGACCTGTCGCCGAAGGCGCGCGACCTGGCCGCGCGGCTGCGCAAGCACTGGAACGTCGACTTCGACGACGCCCAGGCGATCGGCCGCCGCTACCGCCGCCAGGACGAGATCGGCACGCCGTACTGCGTCACGGTCGACTTCGACACGCTCGAGGACAACGCGGTGACCATCCGCGAGCGCGACAGCATGAAGCAGGAGCGCATTTCGATCGACCAGGTCGAGTCGTACCTGGCCGGTCGCCTGCTCGGCTGCTGACCGCCGCGCAACCGTCCCGGACGGCCCCTCCTCGCACCCGCGGGGAGGGGCCGTCCGGCGTTTGCCCCCCGGCACCCCTGACACCTGTCACGGTCGGGTCGTGACGCTCGGCCTGCGTACCGGCCGCCCGTGCGCGGCAGGCTTCACCCCATGGACAACACACAGGAAATCGCGGCGGGGGCGGCGATCCGGCTAGGCGGCATCGCCAAGCGCTACGGGGACGTGCGCGCGGTCAGCCACGTCGACCTGACCATCGCGCCGGGGGAAGTGGTGGCGCTGCTCGGGCCCAACGGGGCGGGCAAATCGACCACCGTCGACATGATTCTGGGGCTCACGAAACCCGACCAGGGCACCGTTTCGGTGTTCGGCCGGACGCCCGCCGACGCGGTGCGCGTGGGGATGATCGGCGCGATGCTGCAGGGCGGCACGCTGCTGGACGACTTGACCGTGCGCGAAACCGTCGGTCTCGTCGCGAAACTGCACCGTCGTCCGATGCCGGTGCGGGACGCGCTGCGTGCCGCCGGGGTCGAGGACATCGCCGATCGGCGGGCCAACAAGCTTTCCGGCGGGCAGAAGCAGCGGGTGCGCTTCGCGGTCGCGCTGGTGTCGAATCCGGATCTGCTCGTGCTGGACGAGCCGACCGCGGCGATGGACGTCGGCAGCAGGCGCGAGTTCTGGAAGTCGATGTACTCGTTCACCGACACCGGCCGCACCGTGCTGTTCGCGACCCATTACCTGGAAGAGGCCGAGGAATTCGCCGACCGGGTCGTGCTGATGCGGGCCGGGGAGATCGTCGCCGACGGGTCCGTCGCGGAGGTCCGCGCGCTCGCCGGCGGGCGCACGATTCGCGCGGTGCTGCCGGCCGGGGTCAGTGACCAGCTGGTTTCGACGCTGCCCGCGGTCACCTCCTTCGAACTGCGCGGCGAGCGCGTCGCACTGTCCAGTTCGGACTCCGACACCACCTTGCGCGCGCTCCTCGCCGCGGTTCCGGCCGTGCGCGACATCGAGATCGGCGCGGTCGGCCTCGAAGGCGCGTTCCTTTCCCTGACCTCCGACGAAACGGAAGAAGCAGTCCGATGAATCCCGCCTACCTGGTCGTCGAAACCCGCAGGCTGTTCCGCTCGCCGCGGTTCCTGATCTTCGTCGTCGCCTTCCCGGTCATCATGTTTCTCTTGCAGGCCACGGTGTTCACCGACAAATCCGCGGCGGACCACGTCGCGGTCGCGGGCGTGCTCATGGTCAACATGATGACCTTCGGCGCCTTCGCCGCGGCCATCACGAACGGCGCCCGGCTCGCCATCGAGCGGGCCGGCGGCTGGCAGCGGCAGCTGCGGCTGACCCCGCTGTCCGGCGCGGGCTACCTGGGCGGTAAAGCGCTGTCCGGGATGCTCGCCGGGCTGCCCGCGCTGATCCTGGTCCCGGTCATCGCCGCGTTCACCCAGGGTGTGCACCTCGACCCGGCGGGCTGGCTGCGGGTCTTCCTCGGCATTTTCCTGGGCACCCTTCCGCTGGTGCTACTCGGACTGCTGCTGGGCCAGTTCGGGACGCCGGAGTCGATGCAGCCGATCAGCATGATCGTCACCCTCGGCGTCGGCTTCCTCGGCGGGCTCTGGATCCCTTTGGAGGGCATGCCGTCCTGGATGCACGACGTCGCGCAGCTCATGCCGACCTACTGGGTCCTCGGGCTGGTGCGGCCGGTCGTCGCGAACCAGCTGCTCGTGAGCCTGCCGACGGCGATCGGCGTGCTGGGCGCGTGGACGCTCGTGCTCGGGATTGTCGTGGTCAGGCGATACCGTAAGGACAGTGCCCGGGTTTGACCGGGCGGGGAGGGGAGAACGACGTGTGGCCGCTGGGACGGGAGGTGACGACCGGCGAGCCCGCCGCGCACCGGTTCGGGCTCAACGACCGGTCGTCCTGGTGGGAAGACCCGCTGCCGGACCCGGGGCGCGGTCCGCACAAGGTCGGCTGGCCGCTCTTCTCCGCGGCGTTCCTGCTGCCGTTCCTGATCCCGGCCACCCGGGGCCTGATCGTGGACCCCGGGCCGCTGGGGATCCGGATCCTGCTCGGCGTGCTGCTCTACGCCTACGCGGCTTGTTACGCCTGGTTTCCCGCGATGTTCCGCCAGCCCCGGCGGGCGAAGCTCTGGTTCGGCGCGGGCATGCTGGCGCTGGGCCTGGTGTGCGCGCTGGTCACCGACGCCAGCCCGTACGTCGTGCTCTACGCGACCGCGACGCTGGCCTTCCTGTTCCCGGCCGCCTGGTCGGTGATCTTCAACGGGACGGCGCTGGGGCTGCTGGTGCTCGTCCTGTGGCTGCGCGGGGATCTGTCCGAGCACCTCTCGGACGTCATCACGGTCGCCTCGGTGACGTCGGCGATGTTCTTCATGTCCAACCTGATCCGGGTGATCCGCAGGCTGGAGCTGGCGAACCAGGAGATCGGCACGCTCGCGGTCGCCAACGAACGCGAGCGGGTCGCCCGCGACCTGCACGATCTGCTCGGGCACAGCCTCACCACGATCACCGTCAAGTCCGGCCTGGCGCGGCGGGTGCTGGAAAGCTCCGGCGACATCGACCGGGCGGTGCAGGAGATCCGCGAGGTCGAGGGGCTCACGCGCTCGGCGCTGTCGGACGTGCGGGCGACGGTGTCGGAGTATCGCGAGGTGTCGCTGCCCGCGGAGATCGCCGGGGCGCGGGCGGCGTTGCGCGCGGCGGAGGTGGACGCCGACCTGCCGCACGCCGTCGACAACGTCCGGGCTGAATTGCAGAGCACGTTCGGTTACGTGCTGCGTGAGGCGATCACCAACGTGCTGCGGCATTCCGGGGCGAAACAGGTGAGAGTGCGGCTGGGGCGCGACTGGCTGGAGGTCGAGGACAACGGCCGCGCGACGGGCGATGTCGTGCCGGGCAACGGACTGCGCGGATTGTCCGAACGGGTGGCCGCGATCGGGGGCACGGTGACGGCGCGGGCGCGGCCCGGGGGAGGATGGGTCGTCCGGGCCGAGGTCCCGGAGCCGAGCCCGGACGGATCCGCCGTCGCGGTGCGGGCCGAACCCGCTGGAGGACTGGCGTGATCCGGGTGCTGCTGGCCGACGACCAGGCGATGGTGCGCGGCGCGCTGGCCACCGTGCTCGGCCTGGAAGCCGACATCGAGGTGGTGGCCCAGGTCGGCACCGGCGACGAGGTGGTGGCCGCGGCGAAGGAAACGGCGCCGGACGTCGCGCTGCTCGACGTGCAGATGCCCGGCATGGACGGCCTCACCGCCGCGGCCGAGCTGAAGACCGCGCTGCCGGCGTGCCGGGTGATCATCTGCACCACCTTCGGCCGCCCCGGCTACCTGGCCAGGGCGATGGCCGCGGGCGCGGCTGGGTTCGTGGTGAAGGACGCGCCGCCGGAACAGCTCGTCGAGGCGGTGCGCCGGGTCCACAGTGGACTGCGCGTGGTCGATCCGGCGCTGGCCGCGGAATCGCTCGCCACGGGAACCAGTCCGCTGACCGCGCGGGAACGCGACGTGCTCAGCGCGGCCAAGGACGGCAGTACGGTCGCGGACATCGCGAAGTCTCTTTTCCTGTCCGACGGAACTGTGCGGAACCACCTGTCGTCGGCGATCGGGAAGACGGGTGCGCGCACGCGTGCGGAGGCGGTGCGGCTGTCGGAGGAACGCGGCTGGCTTTAAACCTCGATCTGACATCGGGGTGCCTTTCCAGCACCGGACAGCGGCTCTGCGAGGATGGCCGCCATGGAGGCGTGGACAGGTCCTACTGCGGGAAACTGGGTGCGCCGCATCGTTTTCGGTGCGGTGCTGGCCCTCGTCGCGGTCATCGGGGGCACCGCGTTCCGCGTGTGGCAGGTCGCGCGCGAGAACGACCGGACGCCGGCCGACGCGATCGTCGTGCTGGGTGCGGCTCAGTACAACGGCAAGCCCTCGGAGATCTTCACCGCGCGGCTGGAGAAGGCGCGGCAGCTTTACGCCGACGGCGTCTCGAAGACCGTCATCACTGCCGGGGGCAAGAAGACCCGCGACAACTACACCGAGGCGACCGCGGGAGCGCGTTGGCTCACCAAACACGGGGTGCCGGAAGCCGCGACGCTGCCGGTCGGCGAGGGCAATGACACCCTGCGCAGCCTGCGCGCGGTCGCCGATCAGGTGAAGGCACGCGGCTGGCGTTCGGTGGTGCTGGTGAGCGATCCGTGGCATTCCTACCGGTCGCGGACGATGTCCGAGGACCTCGGGCTGGAGGCGTGGACCGCGCCGACGCACAGCGGGCCGATCGTGCAGGAGCGTTCGACGCAGGTCCGCTACATCTTCCGGGAAACCGGCGCGCTGCTGTTCTACGAGCTGACCAAGTCGCCCGCGGACGACCTGTTCGGCACGACGATGGGCTGAATTGTCGGTCCCCGCGCCACTGTGCCGATCGTTACTGATCCGACCACAGCCACGGCCGAATGGCTTTCGTGGCAACGGTTACCTGCCGTGCGGGGGGCGGCCTACTTTTGGTCGGATCAGTAAGCTGACGGGGTGAGTGACGGCTACCGCGAGCACGACCGCGCCCGCGTGCTGGCCGAGGAACCCAAGGGCGCGGCGCTGGCCGGTGCGCGGCCGGACGGGCGCAGCGCGTTCGCCCGCGACCGCGCGCGGGTGCTGCATTCCGCCGCGCTGCGCAGGCTGGCGGGCAAAACGCAGGTGGTCGGGCCGGGGGAGGGCGCGGAGGTCAGCGGCGCGCCGCGGACCCGGCTCACGCATTCGCTGGAGGTCGCGCAGATCGGCCGCGGCATCGCCGAGGAGCTGGGCGCGGACCCGGACCTGGTCGACACCGCGGGGCTGGCGCACGACATCGGGCACCCGCCGTTCGGCCACAACGGCGAACGCGCGCTCGACCAGGCGGCCCAGGCGTGCGGCGGCTTCGAGGGCAACGCACAGACGCTGCGCATCCTCACGAGGCTCGAACCCAAGGCGGTCGGGCCGGACGGCGGCACGGCGGGGCTCAACCTCACCCGGGCGTGTCTCGACGCCACCACGAAGTATCCGTGGCCGCGCCGGTCCGGGGAGCCGAAATACGGCGTGTACCCGGACGACACCCCCGTGTTCGGCTGGATCCGCGAGGGCGCGCCGGGCCTGCGCCGGTGCCTGGAAGCGCAGATCATGGACTGGTCGGACGACGTGGCGTACTCGGTGCACGACGTCGAGGACGGGGTGCTGGCCGGGCGGATCCGGTTGCGGCTGCTGGCTGATCCGGAGGAACGCGCGGCGGTCGCCGAGGCCGCGGCACGGCATTTCTCCACCCTGTCGGTGTCCACTTTGGAGGGTGCGGCGAAAGAGCTGCTCGACCTGCCGGTGGTCGCCGAACTGGTGCGGGCGGAGCCGGACGGTTCGCTGCGCGCCCAGGTCGCACTGAAGCGGCTCACCAGCGAACTGGTCGGCCGGTTCGCCTCGGCCGCGGTCACCGGCACTCGCGCGGGTTACGGAGAGGGCCCGCTCACCCGGTACGCGGCGCGGCTGGCGGTGCCGGAGCAGGTCGGAGCGGAGGTGGCGCTGCTCAAGGCGCTGGCGCTGCGGTACGTGATGAGCGATCGCCGCAGGCTGGCGATGCAGGACGGGCAACGGGAGGTGATCACCGAGCTGGTGGCGGCGCTCTGCCGCCGCGCGCCCGAAGCCCTGGACCCGCTGCTGGTGCCTGCCTGGAACGCGGCAGCGGACGACGCGGCGCGATTGCGGGTGGTGGTGGACCAGGTGGCGTCGCTCACCGACGCGCAGGCATACGAATGGCACCGATGGCACACCGGACGGCACGGAACGGCGCCGCCTGCCGAACTGTGAGCTGGGGGAGCGGTGCCGTTTGCCGGGCCGTGAGTGAGTCGCGGGGCGGTGCTGTCTGCCGAACCGTGAGCTGCGTGGAGTGGTGCTGTCTACTGAGCCGTGAGCCGTGAGCCGTGAGCCGTGAGCCGGTGCTGTTAGACGAGCAGTGGGCCGCGGAGCGGTGCCGTTTGCCGAGTCGTGAGCTGCGGGAGCGGTGCCGCTGCCGGGCTGTGAGCCGTGGAGCGGTGCTGTCTGCCGATTCGTGAGCCGCGGGGCGGTGCTGTCTGCCGGGCGTGGGCCGTGGAGCGGTGCTGTCTGCCGGGCCGTGAGCTGCGGAACGGCACCGCCTGCCGAACCGTGAGCCGTGGGACCACCCGTTCCGGTACGGTCGCCGCATGGCCCTGGACAGCCACCTCACTTTCACCCTGGCGTTGCACGGTGCGACCGCGCCCCCGGGAAGCGACGCGTGTCTCTCGCCGTACTCGGCGGCGAGTGCGCTCGGCCTCGCCCATCTGGCCGCCCGCGGCCGCACCGCGGACGAACTCCGCGCGGTGCTGGGCGACGACCAGGGCGAGCTGCTGCGCGCCGCGGCCGAGCTGGGCGACGACGTCCAGCTGGCGGTCGCGAACACGCTCTGGGCGGCGGACCGGATCACCGTCGAGGACAGCTTCCGGGCCGAGCTCGTGCGCTGGCCCGGGGGCAAAGCCGAGACCGCGCCGTTCGAGACCGACCCCGAGGGTGCGCGCGAGCGGATCAACGCCGACGTGGACCAGACCACTCACGGCCTGATCCCGGAGCTGCTGCCCGAGGGCGCGATCCACCCGCACACGCGCGCCAGCCTGGTCAACGCGCTCTACCTGAAGACCGCCTGGCGGCACCCGTTCCCCGATGGCGCCACCGCGGACGCGGATTTCCACACCCCCGACGGCGTGCGCTCGGTGCCGACGATGCACCTGGACGAATCGGTCGGCTACGCGCACGAAAACGGCTGGCAGGTCGTCCGGCTGACGGCCGAGGGCGGCGTCGAGACGGTGGTCCTGCTGCCGGACGGCGACCTCGAGAGCGCCGAAGCCGCGCTCGACGGGCAGTCGTTGCGCGCGCTCGTGGAAAGCCCGAAGCAGCGCAAGATCCAGCTGTCGCTGCCCAAGATCTCCCTCGACGTGCGCGCCGACCTCGAACGGGCGTTGCAGGGCCTCGGCGTGTGCGAGCTGTTCACCGACGCCGCGGATCTGACCGGTCTCACGCCGGACCGTCCGCTGTGGGTGGACAGCATCCTGCACCAGGCCGTGCTCCGGCTGGACGAACAGGGCCTCGAAGGCGCGGCCGCCACCGCGGTCCAGATGCGCACGATGTCGCTCATCTCCGGCGAGCCGCTCGAGGTCCGGGTCGACCGGCCGTTCCTGCTGCTGGTGCGCCACGCCGAAACCGGCGCGGTGTACTTCTTCGCCCGGGTGGTGCGCCCCGCGTGAGCGTGTTCCGGCCCGAAGCAACCCCCGACGCGAAACCCGAAGCACCGCCTCGCGAACCCGGCGCGACCGCGGTCGCCGCCGCCGAACCGCGGATGCGCCGTTCCTGGGCCGACGCGGGGATCATCGGCGCGTACCTGGCGTTTTCCGTGCTGCTGTTCGGCGGCCTGTGGGCCGACCTCGGCCAGGGCTACCTGTGGAACAGCGCGTCGGACCAGAACCTGTGGGAATGGTTCTTCGACGTCACCGCGAAATCGGTGCAGCACCTGGAAAACCCGCTCACCAGCGGCCTGCAGAACTACCCGCTCGGCGTGAACATGATGGCCAACACGGCCATGCTGGGCGTCGGCATCCCGCTCACCCCGATCACGCTCGCCTTCGGTCCGACCGTCACCTGGGCCATCGTGCTCACCGGCAGCCTCGCCGGAAGCGCCGCGGCCTGGTACTGGGTGTTCTCGCGGCACCTCGTGCGGCACCGGGTGTCCGCGGCGATCGGCGGCGCGTTCGCAGGTTTCGCGCCGCCGATGATCTCGCACGCCAACGCGCATCCGAACTTCGTCGCGTGGTTCCTGCTGCCGTTCATCGCGCTCAAAGTGATCCAGCTGGCGCAGGGCAAGCGCCCGGTGCGCAACGGGATCTGGCTCGGCGTGCTCACCGCGTACCAGATCTTCCTCGGCGAAGAGCCGCTGCTGATCTTCGCGCTCGGCTTCCTGATCTTCGCGATCTCCTACTGCGTTTCGCGGCGTCGCGAGGTCAAGGCGATGGTGCGGCCGGTGCTGCTCGGCGGCGGCATCGCGGTGGTGCTGACGCTGGTGGTCGTCGCGTTCCCGTTGTGGTGGCAGTTCTTCGGCCCGGACAGCTACACCGGGCTGGAGCACGGCCAGGTCGGCAACGACACCGCCGCGATGACCCGGTTCGCGACCCAGTCGGTGTCCGGGCAGCCGGAGGCGGCGGCCGCGGTGTCGCTGAACCGCACCGAGGAGAACGCGTTCTTCGGCTGGCCGCTGATCGTGCTGATGGTCGTGGTGACGGTGTGGCTGTGGCGCGAGGTCGTGGCCCGTTCGCTGGCGATCTCGATGTTCCTGATGGCGTGGCTTTCGCTCGGCTCCGAGATCACCGTGCTGCACGAGAACACCGGCGTGCCCGGGCCGTGGAAACTGCTCGCGGACCTGCCGTTGTTCGAATCGCTGCTGGAATCGCGGCTGGCGATGGCGTGCGTGCCCGCGATCGGCGCGCTGCTGGCGATCGCGACCGACCGGGTGTTCTCCGCCGCCGCGAAGGGCGACCTGAAGCTGCCGGTACGGCTGATCTGGCTGGGGGCGGTCGCGGCCGTGCTGCTGCCCATCGCGCCGACCCAGTTGCTCGTGCAGAAACGCCCGCCGACGCCCGCGTTCTTCGCCGACGGCACCTGGCAGACCTACGTCGCGCCCGGCGGCACCGTCGTGCCGGTGCCGCTGCCGAGTTCGGGGGAGTCCGAGCCGCTGCACTGGCAGATGGACGCCGGCCTCCGGTACGCGATGCCCGAGGGCTACTTCGTCGGACCGCAGGGCCCGGACGACAAACGCGGCCGCTACGGCTCTTACCAGCGGCCGACCTCGACGCTGTTCGACCGGGTCCGCGACTCCAAGCAAGCGCAGGAGATCACCGACGCCGACCGCGACCAGGCGATCGAGGACCTGCGCTACTGGAACGCCAGCGTGCTCGTGCTGATCCCGCGCGAGCACAGCGACGCCTACCGCGCCACCGTCGACCTCCTGCTGCGCAAACCCGCGCAGTTCGTGGACGGCGTGTGGATCTGGGATGTGCGCCCGATCACCGGGCGCCGCTGAGGCTGTCACATCTCGCGCGGCTGTCCCGTTCCTCCTTCGAACCACTCAGAAGGAGGACCCGACATGCCTCGTATCCCGGTCAAACGAGCCACCGACGGCGGCCCGGTGCTCAAGCTCTTCTACCGGATCGCCGGCAAGCGGTACGGCGCGGTTCCGGAGCCGATGGCCGTCGTGGCGCACCACCGCGGGCTGCTGCGGACCAGCATCGCGCACGAGCTGATGGCGGAGAAGGCGTCCAAGCACCTGCCCGCCAACGTGCGGGAACTCGCGGTCTACCGCGTCGCCACGCAGATCGGCTGCTCGTGGTGCGTCGACTTCGGCACCATGCTGCAGCGGCACGAGGGCCTGGACATCGACCGGCTCAAGCACATCGACGAGTACGCGACGTCGCCGCTGTTCACCCGTCAGGAGCGGCTGGCGCTCGCGCTCGCCGACGCGATGTCCGGCCCCACGGTCACGGTCACCGACGAGCAGATCGCCGAGCTGGTGGCCGAATTCGGCGAGAAGGGCGTCGTCGAGCTGACCTACCAGATCGGCCTGGAGAACTCGCGGGCGCGGATGAACAGCGCGCTCGGCATCGTCGACCAGGGCTTCACCTCGGGCGACGCCTGCCGGGTGCCGATGCCCTGACCGCGCGGCCCGGCCGGAGCGTCACTGCTCCGGCCGGGTGATGCGGGTGAGCTTGTCCGGGTTGACCTGGTCGTAGACGCCGACGATGCGGCCGTCGCGCAGGCTGAACGTCTGGACGCGCTCGTCGAGGGCGAGGTAGCCGTCGGCCGCGGGCAGCTGCGGCAGCCACAGGCCGAGGTCGCCGTTGACGAGCACCGGCCGCCCGTTCGCCATCGTGCCCGGCGCGTACTTCGCCAGCACCCCGAGCACGAAGCGGGCGACCTTGTCCGGTCCGACGATCATCCGGCGGCTGGTGCGCGAGCGGCCGTCGGAATCGCCGATCATGACCACGTCCGGGTGCAGCAGTTCGGTGACCGCGCGGATGTCGCCCGCCAGCAGCGCGACGACGAACTTCTCCAGCACCGCCTGCTGCTGCGCCAGTTCGAGCCGGGCGGGCGGGTCGGAGTCCTCGACCGCGCGGCGGCCGCGCGAGGCGTGCTGGCGCGCGGCCGCCGGGCTGCAGCCCAGGACATCGGCGATCTCGGCGAACGGCACCGCGAACGCGTCGTGCAGCACGAACGCCACGCGCTGCTCGGGCGTGAGCCGGTCGAGCACCACCATCGCGGCCATCCGCAGGCCGTCGTCGCGCACCGCGGCCTCGAGCGGATCCTCGCTCGCCGGCGCGCCGAACGGCGTGACGATCGGTTCGGGCAGCCATTCGCCCACGTACTTCTCGCGCTGCACGGCCGCCGACCGCAGCCGGTCGAGGCAGATCCGCCCGACCACGGCGGTCAGCCAGCCGCGCAGGTCGCGGATCCCGGCGCGGCCGGCGTCGTCGAGCCCGGACAGCCGCAGCCAGGCCTCCTGCGCCGCGTCCTCGGCGTCCGCGCGGGTGCCGGTGAGCCGGTAGGCCGCTCTGATCAGGTGCGGCCGGTGGACGTCGAACTCGGCGGCGAAGTCCTCCAGCGCGGTCGTGGTGCCCATGTCCCGAGTGTGCCGCACGGCGCGGCGGCGGGGAGAACTATTGTGGTGCCGTGGCAGGACTGATTCGGGAGAGCGATATCGCGGAGGTGCGTGAGCGCAACCGGATCGACGAGGTCGTGGGGGAGTACGTCGCGCTGCGCCGTGCCGGCGGGGGCAGCCTGAAGGGCCTGTGCCCGTTCCACAACGAGAAGACCCCGTCGTTCAACGTGCGCCCCACTCACGGGACCTTCCACTGCTTCGGCTGTGGCGAGGGCGGCGACGTCATCAAGTTCATTCAGAAGATCGACCTCGTGTCGTTCGTGGAGGCGGTCGAGCGGCTCGCCGACCGCGTCGGGATCCGGCTGACCTACGAGGGCGGCGGCGCGTCGGTGCAGCGCGACCGCGGCACCCGGTCCCGGCTGATCGAGGCGCACCGCGCGGCGGCCGAGTTCTACGTCGAGCAGCTCGTCACCGACGAGGCGCGGGCGGCGCGGGACTTCCTGTCCGAGCGCGGTTTCGACGCCGCCGCGGCCAAGCAGTTCGGCTGCGGGTTCGCGCCCGGCGGCTGGGACAAGCTCACCAAGCACCTGCTCAACCGCGGGTTCGAGGTGAAGGAGCTGATCGCGTCCGGCCTGTCGAAGGAGGGCCAGCGCGGCCCGATGGACCGGTTCCACCGGCGGCTGGTGTGGCCGATCCGCGACGTCGGCAACGACGTGGTCGGCTTCGGCGCGCGGCGCCTCTTCGACGACGACCGGATCTCGGCGAAGTACCTCAACACCTCCGAAACGCAGATCTACAAGAAGTCGCAGGTCATGTTCGGCCTCGACCAGGCCAAGCGGGAGATCGCGAAACGGCACCAGGTCGTCGTGGTCGAGGGCTACACCGACGTGATGGCGATGCACGCGGCGGGCGTGCCGACCGCGGTCGCGTCCTCGGGCACCGCGTTCGGAGAGGACCACATGAAGGTCCTGCGGCGGCTGATGATGGACGACGACGCCTTCCGCGGCGAAGTCATCTTCACCTTCGACGGCGACGAGGCGGGCCAGAAAGCGGCGCTCAAGGCGTTCGAGGGCGACCAGACGTTCGCCGGGCAGACCTACATCGCGGTCGCGCCGGACGGGATGGACCCGTGCGAGCTGCGCATCGCGAAGGGCGACGCCGCGGTGCGCGACCTGGTGGCCCGGCGCACGCCGCTGTTCGAGTTCGTGATCAAGAGCATGCTGAAGCAGTTCGACCTGGATTCGGTCGACGGCCAGGTCGCCGCGCTGCAGAAGACCGTGCCGATGGTCGCCGCGATCAAGGACCGGGCGAGCCGGGACGGGTACGCGTCGAAGCTCGCCTGGTGGGTCGGCTGGCAGGACGTCGCGCAGGTGGTCAACCGGGTGCGCGGCGCGGCCGGCGCGGCGGCGCGGCGCGGTCCGGCCGAACCGCAGCAGCGGCGGTCCGCGGCCCGGCAGGAGGCCCCGGCGCCCGAGCCGGACAAGCAGGATCTGCCGCGTCCCGCGCCGAACGACCCCCGGTTCGTCGGGCAGCGCGAGGCGCTCAAGGCCGCGCTGCAGCAGCCCGCGATCGCCGGTCCGGAGTACGACTCGCTGCCGGAAGAGGCGTTCACGCACCCGGTGTACGTCGCGGTGCACCTGGCCGTGCTGAAGGCGGGCGGGGCGGCGTCCGGGCTCACCGGGCCCGCGCTGCTGGACGCCGCGTCGGCGCACTGTCCGGAAGGGACGGTCCGCCGCGTGCTCAGCGAACTGGCGGTGGAACCGTTGCGAGCCTTGGGAGAAGTGGACTCGCGCTACATCTCCGGCGTGCTCGCGGGCGTGCAGGAGAACCTCGTCGGCAGGCAGATCGGCGAGATCAAGTCGAAGCTGCAGCGGCTGTCGCCGGTCGAGGCCCCGGACGACTACCGGGCCCTGTTCGGCGACCTGGTCGCGCTGGAGCAGTACCGGAAGTCGCTGCGCGAGCAGGCGGCGAGCGGGTGGGAGTGACGTGGGACTGCTGAACCGGTTCTTCGGCGGCGGCGTGCCCCCGGGATTCCCCGGCACGCTGGACAGGGGCGAGGATCCGGTCGCCGCGGCCGCGGTCGAGGGCGGCGGGCACCTCGTGGTGACGTCGCTGGGCCTGTGGATCCCGTCCGGCGACGGCACGACGCGGCGGGTCGGCTGGCACCTGGTGGGCAAGGCGACCTGGGGCGACGGCGTGTTCACGCTGACCGAATCGGAGGAGACCGGGCGCGCGGGCGCGGTCGCGGTGCTGGCCGACCGCGAGCCGGTGCGGTTCCGGCTGCCGCAGCCGGGGAAGGTGCCGCAGCAGGTGCGCGTGCGCGTCGACGGCTCGGTGCGGGGACGGCACCGGCACGAGTTCCCCGAGGGCGGCGCGTGGTTCGTCCAGCGCAAGGTCCCCGGCCGCGACGGCGTGGAACTGCAGGTCCGCCCCGATCCGGGCACCGACCCGGCGCTGGTCGAGGCGGTCGCGGCGGAGGTCGCGGAGAAGCTGGCCAACCGGGGCGAGTAGCAGTACGCTCGTACTCAGTACGTCTGTACTGTTTACTGGCGGGAGGCTGCTCATGTGGGATCCGGCGAAGTACCTCGACTACTCCGACCTGCGCGGCCGGCCGTTCTATGACCTGATCGGGCGAATCTCGGCGACCGAGCCCCGCCGGGTCGTCGACCTGGGGTGCGGCCCCGGCACGCTGACCCTCGACCTGGCGATCCGCTGGCCAGACGCGGTCCTGGAAGCGATGGACAGCTCGCCGGAGATGGTCGCCGCGGCCCGCGAACGCGGGGTGGCCGCCGAGGTCGGCGACGTCCGGACGTGGACCCCGAAACCGGACACCGACGTGGTCGTCTCGAACGCCGTCCTGCAGTGGGTGCCCGGACACGAAGACCTGCTGCGCCGGTGGGCCGCGGAACTCCCCGCCGGCGCGGTGCTGGCAGTGCAGGTCCCCGGCAACTTCTCGGCCCCCTCGCACGCCCTCAGCCGTCAGCTGGCGGCCTCTCCGGCGTGGGCTTCACGGCTGTCCTCGGTCACTCTGCGCGCCGAAGACGCCGTCGGCGAACCCCGCGACTACGCGAACCTCCTCGCCGACGCCGGATGCCTGGTCGACGCGTGGGAAACCACGTACGTGCAACAACTTTCCGGCCAGCGTGCCGTCCTGGAGTGGATCACCGGAACCGCACTCCGCCCCATCCGCGCCGCCCTGGGCGACGAGGACTGGGCGGCTTTCCAGGACGACCTGGCCCCGCTGCTGGACGAGGCCTACCCGTCACGCGCGGACGGGACCACGTGGTTCGAGTTCCGGCGGATCTTCTTCGTGGCCAAGATTCCCGGCTGATGTCGTACTGGAACACGAACGTCGCCCGTCATGCGGGCATCCTTCGTGCCGTGCCCGCTGGATGCGCGACCGCGCTGGACGTCGGCTGCGGAGACGGCCTGCTGGTGCGGAAACTGGCTCTCGCGGTGCCCGAGGTCACCGGCATCGACAAGTCGCCGGAGATGGTGGCTCAGGCCCGTTCGCTGTCCGACGGCACCTTCGTCGAGGGAGATTTTCTCTCCGCCGACCTCGGCACCTACGACTTCATCTGCTCAGTGGCCACCATCCACCACCTGGATTTCGAAGCCGCCCTCACCCGGATGCGGGACCTGCTGCACCCAGGCGGCGCACTGGTAGTCGTCGGCCTGGCCCGAGACGCGAGCGCGACGGACCGGGCAGCGACGATCGCGGCAGCACCGATCGTGCGAATCGCGAAGACAGTCCGCCGCGCCCACGGCCCGGAGGGCATGCCGGCCATGCAGCCGCGGATGAGCTACCGCGAGGTGCGCACGACAGCGCAGCGGTTGCTGCCAGGCGTGCGCTACCGCCGACACGTGCTGCGCCGGTACTCGCTCACCTGGCAAAAACCGTCCTGAGCTGGGCTTGCTCAGCCGTTCCCGCGCCCGAACCTCTCGCCGAGCTTCGCCCGCGCCACCCCGGCGGCGCCCTGGACCATCGGATGGTCGGCCAGTTTGCGGTAGGTGCGCACGATCTGCTCGTACCGTCCCCGGCCGGCCTTGGTGCCCAGCACGTACCCCAGGCCCACGCCCAGCAGGAACTTCTTCATCAGCGGCCACACCTCTTCCTCAGCAGGACTTCCGACTGTCCATTGTCCAACACAACCGGCTCCCGTGCGGGGCCGCCGAAAACCCACCCCCCCGTGCGAGGCGGGAACGGCATGGGCTAAAGTTCTTCCCGTCAGCCCGGAGAGATCCGGACCGGCGGAGCACGATCCCCTGTAGCTCAACTGGCAGAGCATTCGGCTGTTAACCGGAGGGTTCTTGGTTCGAGTCCAAGCGGGGGAGCTCAAAGCCCAGGTCTGAGACCTGGGCTTTTTTACTGCCCATGAGTAGGGGCGATTTAGTGTCGATTTTGACGGTCGTCCAGATGGCCGGCTGTCGAGCCGTTGGTGGTCGCCTGCAGTAGCCGGTGGCGCTTCGGAGACGTGGGACTCCGATGGCGCGCTTACCGCTATCGATACTGGAGTGGTTGGGCTCGCTCGATAGTCGATTCGTTTGTCGATGCGTGCACGCGACGCCCTCGAGCAGCTTCAGGTTGCTGATCGAGCCTTGGAACCGCGCGTGGCGTGAGCGGGCGGGTCGTGGCCGCGTGAATGTCCCCGGTGCCTCGCTGCGCGGTTCGGGTCCGATGGTGGTGGGGTTCGTCGCGGACGAGTTGATCCGGCTGTCCGAAGGTCGTAGCCGTGTGGACGAGCCAGAGCCGTGATCGAGCGGTGGACTGGTTCGTCGTTCGGAGATCCCGTGTTGGGAGGTCAATCTTGGTGCAGCACGGCGCAGGGCCAGTAGTCGTCGCGCGGGGTTGCGGGTCATGGTCGCCGCAGTCATGCAGATCTGGGCGCGACGACCGCGCTGTCTGCGCTTGTCGTGCCGTGGTGGTATCGCGACCTGATCCAGCGTTTCTGGGGGTGAAGTCTCGCTCGGCGCTGCGGTTTTGCAGGCTTCCGGATTAGACAGCAGCGGCCTGAAGGCGTCGAAACTGTGCGTTCAGAATACGGGGATGTGTTGTTTCGGATTCGGTGCCGACTGTATTGAGTAATATTCTTGACGGTCCTGGCCTTATTGGTGAATTCAGTCGGCGTGCAGTTAGCTGGAGACAATGCGTCCGTGAGTTGTCCAATGGGTCGCGCAGCTTATGGCGTCGCTCCATACCGGTGGGGACCGCGTTGGCTGAGCGTCTCCGGCCTGCGGGAACAGCACTGCTGACCTTCTGACTGTCAGTGAGGATAGGGTCACTCTAAGTCTGCGGTTTGACGCTGGCAGGTCGAGAATGGCGTGGTCAACCCCTGTCGTTCGCTACCGTTGGGTGCCGTTCGCGGACGTTGCTCACGCACGTCTGCTCCAGGGTTGCTCCAGGAAAATTCGTGAGAATGCGCGCTACAAATCTGCTTGGCGCGGCTGCCGTCAGGCGGCCCATCTGTGCAGGCCGGCGTCTGCAGCAGATGAGGCAAGGTCTCGAACGGTTGAACTTCGAGTCGTTTGCGCTTGGCTTCACTGCGGTTGAGGCGACCTGGGGCGATCAGTTCCCGGGCCTGATCCGGTTCTGCGCAAGCCGATCGATCACCTGGCTCGGCAGGCAGCCGTTCTCGGTCACCCGCGCCGGTTGGGCGCTTGAACAGGTCGAGGTCTCAACGCGCCAGCTCAGTTCCCCGACCGCCGCCGGTCGCCGGCGGGCTGTGCGCGGACCGGAACCTGCACAAAGTGACCCCATGGTTGCTTATTGTGTGGTCCGATAGAGAGGACGGCCGAGTACGGTGAGTGTTGGAGGGGGTCGTTTCCGTGGTGGACGGACCGGGGTTCCACGTTGACGTCGACAAGGTGGCGGAAGCCGGGAGCGGGATCAGCCGAAGCGTTACAGACCAACAGGGGTTCCAGCTCCGCGGCCTCTGCGGTGACGTCGAGCTGTATGGCCACCAGGGTGTGCACGACGGGTTGATGGATTTCTGCACGCGGTGGTCCGACGGCCTCGACATCCTCACCGACGACGCCGACAAGATCGGCGCCACCCTCACCAGAGCCGCGAACGCTTACCGCGGAATCGACGATGCGACAGCTCGGACCCTCCGGACCGATCCCGGCCAGCAGGCGGTCAATGATGGCTGAGCTCGGCCAAACCCAGGACCCAGCCGCCCTGATCCCCGGCAACCCGGAGGCGATCGAAGAGAACGCGCGCGTCCTGCAAGCGCGTGCCGGAGAAGCCGGCGGTGCGGCCGACGGCCTGAAAGCGATCGACACCGGTGCGTGGCAAGGCCCGGCCGCAACAGCATTCCACGACAAATTCTCGTACGAACCCGGAAAGTGGTACGCCGCGGCCGACTCCCTGCAAGCCGCCAGCGGGGCGCTGAACGACTACGCCCGCACGCTGCGATGGGCGCAAGCTCAGGCAGCCGAGGCCGTCTCGCTGTGGACCCAAGGCCAAGCCGCAACCCAGCAGGCCAAGGCGTCCTACGACCAGGCTGCCGCGCAGGCACAGGCGAACAACCAGCCTCCGCCTGTCTTCACCGATCCGGGTGAGACACAGCGGCAAGCCGCTCGGGATGCGCTCAACCGCGCTCGCGCCCAGCTCGCGGACAGCGGCAACATCACCGCGCAGACGCTGCGCGACCGTGCCGGTCAGGCGCCGCAGAAGTCCGGCTGGCTCGACGACGTCGGGGATACGCTCGCACAGGCCGGCGCGGATGTCGTCAACGCCATGGCGTCGGCCGGGAACGCCATGCTCAACCACCCCCTGGATACCCTCGCGGCCGCTGGCGGCATCGGTCTGACTGTGATCAGCGGTGCCGGGGAAGGCTTGGGCGGGGTCCTGGACGCGACCGGCGTCGGCGCGGTCGCCGGCGTACCGCTGAACGTCGTGTCTGCGGCGGGCATCGCGGCCGGGGTCTCGATGACGGGGGCTGCTGTCACGGATCTCGCAGGTCACGCCGCTGGCGACGACCGGGTTGAACCTCTCCAAGTCAACAGCAGCAGCGAGAGCGCGGGAAGTTCTGCAGCGGACTCGTCTCCGCCGGCGGGCGCACAGGACGGCTGGGCCTCCCGGCCGTCCAACAATGGCAAGGGAACCGTGTGGCAGAAACCGGGTTCCTCCGGTGACGCGAATTCCGTCCGAGTCATGGAACCCGGAGCGGATCCGCGATACCCGAACGGCTACGTCAAGTTCACCAACGAACACAACCAGCCTGTTAAGCTTGACGGCAAGCCGGGATCCAGGGCGGAAACCCATATCCCACGCAACGCAGACGGATCGTACCCGACCCCGAAAGGATGGTAGCCGTGAATCTCGGCCTTGAGGGAAAGAAGCTGCTCTCCATAACGGTCGAATACAGTGCCGTCCTGCATTTCTCCGACGACTACACGGCGCGCATCGAATCACCGTTCAGCTTCAACGTGCCAGGGAGACAGTACAGTTTTTCCCCGGAGAGCGATCCGCAAGAATCATTCCAGCCGATGGATGTCTTGGTGTCTCAAGTCGTAGCGAAGTCCGATGCGGACAATTCTGGCACGTTGAGAATAGCGTTCGGCAACGGCGCTGCGATCCAGGCGGAGAAAGACGACGAATACGAAGCATGGACAGTTTCCGGGCCTGACGGATTCCTGGTCGTCTCCATGCCTGGCGGAGAACTCGCAACCTGGGACGCCAAGCCCGACGCTCCTTGACGAGGTTCGCCCGCCGCGTGCGACGGCGAGAAGGTGGTCCGCTAAGGCGCGGATGGCGTGACATCGAGATAGCCGGGAGTATTGCGATCGGGTCGCTAGTGTTCGGCGCTGGCGAGCCTTTGCTGGACGACAGCGCCGAGGCCTTCCCGATGCTGCGGCCCGATCTCGACCTCGCAGCCGAGCGGCAGCGGCGTGAGGTATGCCGGTGCCGGCGAGGCGATCGAGGGGAGCGACCTCTACCCGGGTGCCCGGCCGGCGTTGGCTGCCCTCCGCGCGAGCGCGGCGTGGGTGGGTGTTGCCGACAATCAGACAGAGAAGGCCGCCCGACTGCTAGTTTGAGGGCGCAGTGATGACGGGGTGCGAGGGGAGCATCACATGGGGAGATCGGGTGACGGTTCTCCGCCTGACGCAGGCGAGGACGTGCCGGCCGGGAGATGCCGGGTGCCAGCGCGGCGCGGGTTGGAACGGCTTGCCGAGCCGGCGGTACGCGAGGACGGCGGGTGTCGGGTACCGGTTCGAGCCTGTTGAAGTCGAGCAGGTGCGGCTCGTGCAAACGTCATTGCAGCGCATGGTCGACCACAACGTGATTGTGCAGCGGACCGCATATGCGTACCTCAACGCGCTGAAAAAGGCCAACGGAACGTATGCGCCGCATGATGCTTGGCAAAGTGAATCCCGGAAAGCCCGCTCTTGGCGGCATGTATTAATAGGATATTTGTGACTCTTTCTCGATTTCGTCTTGCCCTGGCCGGTATCGCAGGCGTGGTGGCTGTCGGGGTCAGCGGGTGCTCCGAACCGACTCAAGGGACGGCAAGCCCGGTGCCTTCCGGTGCCAGCCAGAGTGGTTCGCCCTCGTCGTCGGGGAGCGACAATGTGGAGGCTCCGAGAGTTGCAGCTCCGGTCAATGTGGACAAATATCTCGCGGATCCGTGCAGCATGTTGACACCGTCGCAGCTGTCCGCGTTGCAGCTGAGCCAGCCCGAGGCTGACAAGGCGTCCAGCAGCGTCGGCTGCGGTTGGCGGTTCAGCGACGGGTACACGGCCGTCAGCGCCACGTTTCTGACCACGGTCAAGAACGGCTTGACGAACACCTATCGGCAAAACGCTTTCGGTTATTACAAAGACGGTTACTTCGAGCCGACGGTCGTGAGCGGTTTTCCGGCCGTGCTGGCCAACACCGCGGACCGCCGCAGTCAAGGACAGGTGACCATGCTGGTCGGAGTGTCGGATCAGACCGAAATGGTGGTGCTGATCCAGGGCTCGCCTGGTAGCAACGCCACGACAGCGGCCACGAACGTGACCAAGGCTGTCCTGTCGACGATGCAAGGCACGTAGTGAGCTTGCGGGGCAGTCGATGTCCGTGCAGCAGATCTACGACAACTTCGCGACCGGTGGCGGGTCGGACGGGTTGAGGCAGGCGGCCGCCTACGTCGCCTCGTCCAGGCACATTGCGAGGTCCGGGCCGCGACTTGCCGCCCTCGAAGGCACGCACAGGGACGGCGTTCGCTGCACTTTGGTCCGGTCGCCGAGTTCTCGCGTCTGAATCATGCCAGCAGAATGCGCGGCTTCCGCGCTGCCGCTTTTGTCGGTAGGCCGTGGCACGCTTGGCCAATGCATGAGAAAGACAGTCTCGACCCTCGAACGGACGCAGCGCACGAGAACCTCAGCCTGGTGTCCACCCCGGATTTGCTGGGCAGGTATGCGGCGATACTGCGGGAGCTGCGTGACCGCGGGGTCGTAAGAACCCGGAACGCGCCGCTGGGGGACTATGCCGAACACCTCGCGGCCAAGGCCTATGCCGGCGAGCTCGTACCGAATTCGGTCAAGTCCTACGACTTGCTCGCCGCGGACGGCCGCCGGATCCAGGTGAAAGCCCGGGCCATGGGGCCGGACACGCGGTCAGGCGCTGTCTTCTCCGCCTTCCGTTCCTACGACTTCGACATCGCCGTGCTCATCGCCTTCGACAGCACGACCTACGAGCTGCGGTGGGCCCGTGAGGTGCCGGCCGCCGACATCGAAACCGCCGGACGGCATTCGTCCCATATCAACGGACGGCTGATCAGAATCAGCACTGGCGCCAAGCTCGGCGACGATGTCACTGCCCGGTTCAAGGATGTCATGTCCCGTTAGCCGGGTTCCGGCAGTTGGCAGAGTCTGTGCCAGTGCATCCGAGGACGCGCGGCGCGAGCGGGTCGATTCCGGAGTGCTCGATGCGATTGCGATCTTGGGCCGAGTCCGGGCGGCCCTGGGTGCCACGACCTCACCGGGGGCCGGTGCACGACGTCAGCACCGGAAATCTCTGCCTCCGCGGCCGCACCGGAACCGATCTGGCCAAAAATTCCCGAACGACCTGTCGAGTCGCGCCCGATCCGTTCGTCTTCCTCTTGTCAACGCACCCACGGCCGTGGCGGGCACCCGCCGGGAACTCGGCTTCTTCTGGAAGGACATCACCCGATGAGCACCACCTCGCAAGATCCGACTGTCCTGCACTTCGACATCCTCGTCGACGTTCCCCTCGAGCACGCCTTCCGCGTGTTCACCGAGCGGTTCGACGAGGTCAAGCCTCGCGAGCACAACCTCCTCGCGGTGCCGATCGAACGGACCGTGCTGGAGCCCGCGGCCGGTGGCACCGTGTACGACCTCGGTTCCGACGGCAGCCGGTGCACCTGGGCGCGGGTGCTTGCTTGCGAGCCGCCGGATCGGCTGGTTCTCAGCTGGGACATCAGCCCTCGCTGGCAGTTGGAGTCCGATCCCGGTCGTACCAGCGAGGTGGAGATCCGGTTCCTCGCCGAGGGTGCCGGGCGCACCCGGGTCGTGCTCGAGCATCGGCATCTCGACCGGCACGGCGAAGGCTGGGAGAGCTTCGCGGGCCTCGGCTCCGATTCTGGCTGGCCGTTGTACCTCGACCGGTTCCGGGCCGCGACGGAGCGGGATGCCGCGGGAAGCTGACAACGTCCTTGCCGGGACTGATTCCGGCAAGGCGCGCGCGACATGGATGGCCCCGGCTGCGACGAGCGGTCGGGGCCATTGACCTTCGGCGTCGATTCCTTGTTCGCCGGTGCGGATTAATCGCGAAAAGAACTCCGGCGAAAGTGTTGATCATCATTCATCGGTCAATTCCGACACCGGCAACGGTAGCGAGCAAAGTCCTTGCTGGACAACGGGTTGCGCCACTCGAATGGGCGACTCCGACTGGTTGAGGAAAGTTTTACCCGCCCTATAAAAAACGAACTGTTGCACAGTGAAACAGATCACCACCGCTGGATGGATACGGCATTTTTACGGCGATCACCGCTAACGTGAAGCCGTTCCCGCGCCCCGCGCATTTCGCTTCGGACGCGCCGCGCTGTTTCCATTCGGAGGTCGGACGAACGATGGGTGACCAGTCCCGGGCAAGCACTACGCCCGCGTCGGACGCGTTGTTGCGGCTGGGGCGGTATTTGACCCGGTCGAGCACCTCGCCGGACCTGCGCGCGGTGTATCGCACCGGCGGGCGCGAGGGTGACGTGTTCTACCGGGACCGCTGGAGCCACGACAAGATCGTCCCGTCCACGCACGGCGTCAACTGCACGGGGTCCTGCCGGTGGAAGGTCTATGTCAAGGACGGGATCATCACCTGGGAGAGCCAGGACCCGGACTATCCTTCGGTGGGGCCGGATCTGCCGGAATACGAACCCCGAGGCTGTCCGCGCGGTGCGTCGTTCTCCTGGTATTCCTATTCCCCGACCCGGGTGCGGTTCCCGTACGCCCGCGGCGTGCTGGTCGAGATGTACCGGACCGCGCGGGCCGGGCACGGTGATCCGGTGCGTGCTTGGGAGTCCATTGTGGACGATCCGGTGAAGCGCCGGGCTTACCAGCGCGCCCGCGGGAAGGGCGGGCTGGTGCGGGTGAGCTGGGACGAGGCCGCCGAGATCGCCGCGGCGGCGCATGTGCACGCGATCGCGCGGTACGGGCCGGACCGGGTGGCCGGGTTTTCGCCGATTCCGGCGATGTCGCTGGTCTCGCACGCGGTCGGGTCCCGGTTCATGGCCTTGCTCGGCGCGCCGATGCTGTCGTTCTACGACTGGTACGCGGACCTGCCGGTCGCCTCGCCGCAGGTGTTCGGCGACCAGACCGATGTGCCCGAGTCCGCGGACTGGTGGGACGCGGCCTACCTGGTCATGTGGGGCTCCAACGTGCCGGTCACCCGCACCCCGGACGCGCACTGGATGACCGAAGCCCGCTACCGGGGCCAGAAGGTCGTGGTGGTGTCGCCGGACTACGCGGACAACACCAAGTTCGCCGACGAGTGGCTCGCCCCGCATCCGGGCACCGACGCGGCGCTCGCGATGGCGATGGGGCACGTGATCCTCACCGAGTTCTTCGTCGAGAAAGAAATCGATTACTTCGCCGACTACGCGCGCCGCTTCACCGATCTGCCCTTCCTGGTCACGCTGGAGGAACGGGGCGACGCGGCGGTGCCGGGGAAGTTCCTCACCGCCGCGGACCTCGGCCAGGACGTCGCCGAGGCGGCGTGGAAGACGGTCCTGCTGGACGACCGCACCGGGGAACCGGTGGTGCCCGGCGGTTCGCTGGGGTTCCGCTGGAACGACGAGGACGAGGGACGCTGGAACCTCGACCTCGGCGACGTCGTCCCGCGGCTGACCCTGCTCGGCGAGGGGGAAACAGCCGAGGTCCTGCTGCCGAGGTTCGACGCGACGGACGGCTCCGGGGCGGTGCTGCGCCGGGGCGTGCCGGTGCGGCGCCTCGGCGGTCGCGTCGTCACCACCGTCTTCGACCTGCTGCTCGCGCAGTACGGCGTGCGCCGCGCGGGGCTTCCCGGCAGCTGGCCGGAGTCGTACGCCGATCCGAGCCAGCCGGGCACCCCCGCGTGGCAGGAGGAGATCACGTCGGTTCCGGCCGACCGGGCGGCCCGGATGGCGCGCGAATTCGCCCGCACCGCCGAGGAATCCCGCGGCCGGTGCATGATCCTGATGGGGGCCGGGACCAACCACTGGTTCCACTCCGACACCGTGTACCGCACGTTCCTCGCGCTGCTGACCATGACCGGCTGCCAGGGCCGCAACGGCGGCGGCTGGGCGCACTACGTCGGCCAGGAGAAGGTCCGCCCGCTGACCGGGCACGCGACGCTGGCCGGCGCGCTGGACTGGGTCCGGCCGCCGCGGCACATGATCGGCACCGCCTACTGGTACCTGCACACCGGCCAGTGGCGCTACGACCGGATGCGCAACGACGCGCTGCTTTCCCCGTTGGCGACCGGGAAACTCGCCGGCACGTCGGCCGCCGACACGCTGGCGACCTCGGCCCGGCTCGGCTGGATGCCGTCGTACCCGACCTTCGACCGCAATCCGCTCGACCTGGTCGACGAGGCCGAGGCGGCCGGGGCGGACCCGGTCGAGCACGTCGTCGCGCGGGTCCGCAGCGGCGAGCTGGGATTCGCCTGCGAGGACCCGGACGCGCCGGAGAACTGGCCGCGCGTGCTGACCGTGTGGCGATCGAACCTGCTGGGCTCCTCGGCGAAGGGGCACGAGTACTTCCTGCGCCATCTGCTCGGCACGGACGCGAACGTCCGCGCGGAAGAGGCGCCGCCGCACCTGCGCCCGGAAACCGTTGCCTGGCGCGAAGAAACAGCCGAGGGCAAGCTGGACCTGATGCTGGCGCTGGACTTCCGGATGACCAGCACCACCTTGTTCGCCGACGTCGTGCTGCCCGCCGCGACCTGGTACGAGAAGCACGACCTGTCGTCCACCGACATGCACCCGTTCGTGCATTCGTTCAACGCCGCGGTCGATCCGCCGTGGCAGACCCGGACCGACTTCGACGCCTTCCACACCATCGCGCGCCGGTTCAGCGAACTGGCCCGGGTCCACCTCGGCGTGCGCAAGGACCTGGTCGCCACGCCGATGCTGCACGACACCGCGGGCGAGACCGCGCAGCCCGGCGGCGTCGTCCGGGACTGGCGCGACGGCGAGACCGAGCCCGTTCCCGGCGTCACCTTCCCGGCGTTGACCGTGGTCGAACGCGATTACCCCGCGGTGGCCGCGAAACTGGCCACGCTGGGACCGCTGCTGGACGAACTCGGCACCGCCACCAAGGGCGTATCCTACGACGTCCGGGAGGAACTGGCCTGGCTGGGCAAGAAAAACGGCCTCGCCCGCTCCGGCCCCGCCGAGGGAAGACCGCTGATCGACACCGACATCCGCGCCTCGGACGCGGTGCTCGCGCTCTCCGGCACCACGAACGGACGTCTTGCGGTGCAAGGGTTCGAACAGCTGGAGCGGCGGGTCGGACAGGAGCTGGCGCACCTGGCCGCCGAGCACGAGGGCAAGCGGATCACCTTCGCCGACACCCGATCGCGCCCCGCCGCGGTGATCACCAGCCCGGAATGGTCGGGCAGCGAAAGCGGCGGACGGCGGTACTCGGCGTTCGTGATCAACGTCGAGCACCTCAAACCGTGGCACACGCTGACCGGGCGGCAGCACTTCTTCCTCGACCACGACTGGATGCACGAACTCGGCGAGGCGCTGCCGGTCTACCGCCCGCCGCTGGACCTCAACCGGATCTTCGGCGACACCGGCGATTCGCCCGGCGAGGTGACCGTGCGGTACCTGACCCCGCACAGCAAATGGTCCATCCACTCCACCTACCAGGACAACCTGCACATGCTGACGCTGTCCCGGGGCGGCCAGACGATCTGGGTCAGCCCGGCGGACGCGGCGGCGATCGGCGTGCGCGACAACGACTGGGTCGAAGCGGTGAACCGCAACGGCGTGGTGGCGGCGCGCGCGATCGTGTCGCACCGGATGCCCGCGGGCACGGTGTTCATGTACCACGCCCAGGACCGCGCCGTGAACGTGCCGCGCACCGAGACGACCGGCAAACGCGGCGGCACCGGCAATTCGCTCACCCGGCTGCTGATGAAACCCACTCATCTGATCGGCGGCTACGCCCAGCTCACTTTCGGCTTCAACTACCTGGGGCCGACCGGAAACCAGCGCGACGAGGTCACCGTGCTCCGCCGCCGGGACCAGGAGGTGCGGTACTGATGAGGATCATGGCGCAGCTGGCCATGGTGATGAACCTGGACAAGTGCATCGGCTGCCACACCTGTTCGGTCACCTGCAAGCAGACGTGGACCAACCGGGCGGGCACCGAGTACGTGTGGTTCAACAACGTGGAAACCCGGCCGGGGCAAGGGTATCCGCGCCGTTACGAGGACCAGGAGAGCGGCAAGGGCGGCTGGGTCCGCACTCCCGGCGGCAAGCTGAAACTGCGTGCCGGCGGACGGTTGCGCAAGCTCGCCACCGTGTTCGCCAATCCGGATCTGCCGGAGATCGGCGACTACTACGAACCCTGGACCTACGAGTACCGCACGCTGCTCGACGCTCCGCTGGGCGACGACGTGCCGACCGCGGCGCCGGTCTCCGCGGTCACCGGGCAGCCGATGCAGCCCTCCTGGGGCCCGAACTGGGACGACGACCTCGGCGGCTCGACCGAACACGGCGTCGCGGACCCGCTGCTGGAACGCGTGCGGGACCAGGTCGGCGCGAAAGTGAAGATGGAGTTCGAGCAGAGCTTCATGTTCTACCTGCCGCGGATCTGCGAGCACTGCCTCAACCCCGCGTGCGTGGCCAGTTGCCCGTCCGGCGCGATGTACAAGCGCGAGGAGGACGGCATCGTCCTCGTCGACCAGGAACGCTGCCGCGGCTGGCGGATGTGCGTCACCGGCTGCCCGTACAAGAAGGTCTACTTCAACCACAAGACCGGCAAAGCGGAGAAGTGCACCTTCTGCTATCCGCGGGTGGAGGCCGGTCAGCCGACAGTGTGCTCGGAGACCTGCGTGGGCCGCCTGCGCTACCTCGGCGTGCTGCTCTACGACGCCGACCGGGTCGCCGAGGCGGCCGCGGTGCCCGACGAGCACGACCTGTACCCGGCGCAGCTGGACCTGCTGCTCGACCCGCACGATCCGGACGTGGTCCGGGCGGCCGAGCGGGCCGGGATCCCGCGCGACTGGATCGGCGCGGCCCAGCGGTCCCCGGTCTACCGGCTCATCCACGACTACCGGCTCGCGCTGCCGCTGCATCCGGAGTACCGGACCATGCCGATGGTCTGGTACGTCCCGCCGCTGTCCCCGGTGGCGGACGCGGTGTCCGGCAGCGGATTCGACGGCGAGGACGGGCACAACCTGTTCGGCGCGATCGACGCGCTGCGCATCCCGGTCGAGTACCTGGCCGAACTGTTCACCGCCGGGGACCCGGAACCGGTCCGCGCGTCGCTGCGCCGGCTCGCCGCGATGCGCTCCTACATGCGGTCGGTGACCCTCGGCCGGGAACCGGACGACCAGCTGGCCGCCGCGGTCGGCTTGGACGGGGAGCGGATGTTCGCCATGCACCGGCTGCTGGCGCTGGCCAAGTACGACGAGCGGTACGTCATCCCGACCGCGGGCATCGGACAGGCGCACGCACTGGAAAGCATTGCCACGCAATGCAGTCTCGACACCGACGGCGGACCCGGGATGGGCGGCGGCCCGGAGCCGGGGCAGGTCGACCTGCTGAGCTGGCGCGAAGGAGAACGGCCGGACGCGCTCTTCCCGACGCTTTCGCGCGGCGGTGACCGGTGAGGCTGTTTCGCCGCCATACCAAGGAAAACCGGCACCGCGGTGTCCTGCGCGCCGTGGCTGGCTGGTGCCTGCAATACCCGGACGATTCGGTACTGGGCAAGACGGAGTTGTTGCGCGCCGCGCTGAACGAGATCGCCGACGTCCCCGGCCGGGCCGAGCTGCTCCGGGTGCTCGACCATCTCGACGGCCCCGCGCCGGGCGAGCACTACGTCGAGGTCTTCGACCGCAAACCCCGGCGCACGCTGCACCTGACCTGGTACACCGACGGCGACACCCGCCGCCGCGGCAGCTCGCTGGCCGAACTGCGGCAGTACTACCGCGAACACGGCTTCGAACCAGCCGAGAACGAACTGCCCGATTTCCTTCCGGTGGTACTGGAATTCGCCGCCGCCGCCGATCCGGGCGCCGCTGACGAACTGCTCGCCCGGTTCCGCCCCGGGCTGGAACTGTTGCACCGCAACCTGATCAAGCTCGGCACGCCGTACCAGGACGCGATCGCCGCCGTGCTCGCGACGATCGCCGCGGCGGCCGCACCCCCTGTTCCGCAACCGCCGCGCGAACTGGTGGGACTCGACCCCTATCCGACCGGGAGCGCTCGATGACCAGCCTTGACGTGCTGTTGTGGGGAGCTGCCCCGTACGCCACCGTCGCGTTGCTGATCGGCGGCACCGTCTGGCGGTACCGCTACGACAAATTCGGCTGGACGAGCCGGTCCTCGCAGCTGCATGAATCGAAGCTGCTGCGGATCGGCAGCCCGCTGTTCCACTTCGGACTGCTGATGGTGCTCGGCGGGCACGTGCTCGGCCTGCTGGTCCCGAAGGGCCTCACCGAACTGCTCGGCGTCACCGAGGACAACTACCACCTGGTGTCGCTGGCCATGGGCACTGTCGCCGGGCTGGCCGCGCTCACCGGCCTCGGAGTGCTGGTGTGGCGGCGGTTGCGCACGCCAGCGGTCCGGGCGGGCACGAGCCGCAGCGACCGCGCGATGTACCCGGTGCTCGCGCTGGCGCTCCTGGCCGGAACCGCTACGACCGTCATCGACAACGGCTTTCGCGGCGGCTACGACTACCGCGAGACGATCGCGCCGTGGTTCCGGGGCGTCCTCACGCTGAATCCGCACCCGGAGCTGATGGCGCACGTGCCGGTGGACTACCAGCTCCACACCGCGCTCGGCATGGTGCTGTTCGCGCTGTGGCCGTTTTCCCGGCTGGTGCACGCGTTCAGCGCACCGGTGCACTATCTGCTGCGGCCGTACGTGGTGTACCGGCGGCGCGATCCCGGCCAGGTCGGGAACCGGGCCGCGCGGCGGGGGTGGGAGCCGACGGTGCGGCGCTGAGCCAGGTGTGCGCGGCGGGTCACTGGCCTTGCTGGGACGCGGCGGCGTGGGCGCCGAGGTCGTCGAGGGTCAACGGGTGCCGCGGCGGCTGTTCGAGCACGATCCGGCGGGTCGCGGTCAGGTCCGCGCCGACGTGCAGCAGTTCGCCGGGACGGAGGTTCTGCCAGCCGGGGTCTTCGTCCATGCGTTCGCTGGCGACCACGGCGGCGCGGTGCCGGGCGAGACCGCTGGACCGGGCCCGGATCCGGCCCGCCGCGCTCGCGTGTTCGAGGTGCCGGTCGCCGTGCGGGCCGCCTGCGCAACGCTGCAGGACGTAGAGGTCGTGCGTGTCGGGGTAGTGCAAGGCCCACAAGCCGTCCGCGGTAGTGAGAACGAGGTTGATCGCGTAGACCGGGAGATTCAGGGCGGCCCAGCGGGCGGCGGCGGTGATCCCGGCGCTCACGTCGCCGTCATGAGCGTCGATTTCTTGGGTGACCATAGCGAAGAAACGTTCGGAGTCGGTGTCGCCCTTGACGAGCTCCCGGTACTCGCCGAGCCGGGCTTCCAGCCGGGGGAGATCGCCGAGGACGCCGTTGTGGGCGAACAACCGGCCGTGCTGGGCGAACGGATGGGTGTTGGCCGGTTCGAGGCCGCCGGTCGAGGCGTAGCGGATGTGGGCGAGGAAGGTCGTTGACGTGCATTCCTTGGCCTCGCAGGCGAACTGTTTGTCCTCGTAGGCCGCGAATGGCTGTTTCCAGACCTGCGGCGTGCCTTGCTCGTCGAAGATGCCGAGCCCGGTCCCGTCCGGTTCGCGCCGGCTCTGGGCGGCGAGGCTGTCGGGCGCTTCGAGCAGCCAGAACGTGGCGTGCACGCGCTCCGGGGCAGCGGACAGACCAAACAGACGGCACATGCCGATCCCTTCCCGTCGCGGTTCGGTCCGTGGTTACCCGGGGGAATCGGCCTCAACCCTCGCGGGCGGAGGGCGTCCAGCGGCGGCGTTTTCAGGAGATCCGCAAGCCCCAGCTCGCGATGTCCGTCGCGAGGGAGAGCAGTTCGGCGAGACCGGCTTCGTCCTCGCGCAGCGCGTCGGGACGCCAGGCGAGGCTGAGCACGCCGTTCCAGCTCGCCCAGAGCACGGTGGCCGCTTTGCGCGCGTCGAGCGGGCGGATCGCGCCCTCGGCGATGCCGCGCTCGATCGCGTCGATCATGCGCGCGTTCTGCTCGTCGACACGGTGCGCGAGGCGGGCCGCCGTCTCGGCTGCGGCGGGGTAGTTGCCGAGCGGGGCGGGGAACGCGAGCATCCGGAAGAACTCCGGCTGTTCGAGGTAGAACCGCAGGTACTCCTCGGCCGCGGCCTCCAGCTGTTCGATCGGGGAGCGGTCGGGCGTGTAGGCGCGGTCCATGTACTCGCGGTCGACATCGAGGGCCCGGTCGACGACGGCGGCGTGCAGCCCCGCCTTCGACCCGAAGTTGTTGTAGATCGACCCCACCGCGACACCGGCGCGCTCGGCGATCTCCTCGACCGTCGTCTCCTCGAACGGGCGACCCGCGAAGACCTTCTCGGCGGCCCTGAGCAAGGCGTCGATCGTCCGCTGCTTTCGGGGGTCGCGCGCCTTCGTGCCGCCGGTCGTCATCACGCGATCGTACGGCCGGTTTCTGCATCCATTGCAAGAACTCCCCGATGCGTGCTACCTTCCGGACACTTCTTGCAATCGTTACAAGAGTTGCGCGCCCTTCCGGCGGTGGAGGAGGAAACCCGATGTCCGAACTCCGCGAACACGCCGACCAGGAAGCCGCTGAGCTCGTGGAACGGTTCGCCGAAGCCTGGAGCCGGATGGACCCGGACGCGTTCACCCCGCTGTTCCAGCCCGGCGTCCGGTTGGTCCACCCGCTCGAGCGCAACACCCGAGGCGTCGCCGAGGCACGCGAATTCATGACGCGGACCATGAACCTCGTCCCGGATCTGCGCTACGACGTCCAAGGCTGGGCGAGCGGCTCGGGTCAGGTGCTGATCTGGGGCCGCCTGTACGGAACGCTGGGCGGCAGGCCGATCGAATGGCCGCTTGTCGACCGGATCACGGTCGAAGACGGGTTGATCGCCGAACGGACCGCCTACTTCGACCCGCTGGTGATCATCGGCGCCGTGCTGCGGCGCCCCCGCGCGTGGCTGCCCTACCTGGGCAATCGGCTGCGCAGGTTCGGTGCCGGACGCGGTCGAGGCAATCGCGGCGGCGCGGCGTGAGCGACGCCGGATTGGCTCGCTCGGTGACGGTCGACGGCGCTCGGCTCGCGTTCACCGAACTCGGCGATCCTTCCGCCGAACCGATCGTGCTGCTGCACGGCTATCCGGCCAACCGTCGCTCCTGGCGCCATCAGCTGCGCGGGCTCGCCGAGGAGCATCACGTCTTCGCGCTGGACTGGCTCGGCTGGGGCGAGTCGGAACGCCGCACGGACCTGTCCTTCGACTACGACACCGAGGTGGACCGCGTCGGACGGGTGCTCGACGCGCTCGGCATCGCCGAATGCAACCTGTTCGGCCACGATTACGGCGGCTTCCTGTCCCTTGGCTTCGCGCAGCGCCACCCCGACCGCGTGCGGCGGCTCGCGATCCTCAACAGTCGTGCGCACCGCACTTTCGTGCCCAAGTGGTACGCCGTGTTCTCGCTCGTCGGCATCCTGGGCCGCAGCCCGTTCGCCGCCGTGCCGCTCCCGCTGGAAACGATCAACCGGGTGGCCCTGCGCGGGCTTTTGCGCGCCGGTGTCTTCGACCGCGCGATACTGGACAGCTACCTGAACTGGATGTCCACTTCGGACGGTCGACGCTGGCTCCTGCACTTTTTCCGCGAGTACCGGGTACCTGCTCGCCGGGAACTCGCTGAGGGCCTCGACAAGATCCAGTGCCCCGCCGCGGTTGTGTGGGGAACTGCGGACGAGTATCTCCGGACTTCTATCGCTGAAGAACTCGCCGCGCGGATCCCCGGGGCCGAGCTCACGTTGATTGAAGGGGCTGGGCATTTCGTGATGGAAGAGGCCCCGGACGCCGTGCTTGCCGCCCTGCGTGAGCTGTTGAGTGTCGAGAGTGGCCAGGTAACCTGGGAGAAATGAGTTTCCGGTTAGCGGCGTACGCCGTGTGCATCGAAAACGAATCGGTACTGCTCGCGCGTTACGTTTCGCCGAAGGGCGGCGGAAGCCGCTGGACCCTTCCTGGCGGCGGTGTCGAGCACGGGGAGGATCCGTTCGACGCGGTGATCCGCGAGGTTTCCGAGGAAACCGGATGCGAGGCGGTGGTCGAACGCCTGCTGGGAGTGGATTCCCGGATCATCCCGGCGGCCGAGCGCCTGGTGCCGGATTCGGGTCCGCATCAGAATGTCGGGATTTTCTACCAGGCCCGGATCGTCGGCGGCGAGCTGCGGCCGGAGCCCAACGGCGAGACAGCCGAGTCAGTGTGGACGCCGCTGCCGGCCGTCGCCTCGCTTCGCCGGTCGGGCCTGGTCGACGTGGGCCTTTCGTTGGCGAGGACCAAACCGCCGACGGGCCATGTCGGACCTGTCGCGGTCGGCGGGCTGATCCAGCACTGACGGATCAGCCGCTGCGCGCATACCCCGCCGCAGGAGCGGGTACTGCTTGAGCGAGCGAGAGGGGACGGTGAACATGAACGTCAACAAGCTGCTGTACCGGCCGCTCGGCCTGCTGTTCGGCGTGCTGGGCGGGCTGGCCGCCAACGCGGTGTTCGAGCAGGTGTGGAAGCTGATCTCCGGCACTAAGAAGGCTCCGGAGCCAACACAGAAAGAGCGCGGCTGGGGCGAGGTGCTGCTGGCCGCATCTGTGCAGGGTGCGATCTTCGGAGTGGTCAAGGCCGCTGTCGATCGTGGCGGCGCGACGGGGTACGACAAGCTTACCGGCCAGTGGCCTGGGGATACTGAGAAGCACGACAAGGCTTGAGATCCGAAGACGCGCTAACGGCCACGGCCTGAGCCCGGCTCCCCAACCGGGCCCAGGCCGTGGTCTTTCAGGCGCAGATCACCTTGTCGATCAACGAATAGAAGGCCTCATTCGCGGGTCCGCGGCCGAACGTCAGCGAAGCTTCCACCCGGCGCTTTCCGTCCGCGCTGGTGAACGCGATCGTCCCGTACCCGGGAATCCCGCCGGTGTGGCCGAAAACCGGGATTCCGCACGGCGTGGTTCGGGTTTCCACTCCCAGCCCGTACTCCTCGGCCGCGGAGCGCGGGGTGGTCATTTGCTTCAGCAGCGGCGGCGGCACCAGCCGTCCCGCGGCCAGCGCTTGGACGAACTTGTCCAGGTCCGCGGTGGTGGAGATCATCTCGCCCGCGGCGCCGCCGAAGCTCGGGTTCAGTTCGGTGACGTCAACCAGTTTCCCGTTCATCTCCTGATAGCCGTGTGCGTGCTTGCCCGGGATCCTGGTGCGGTCCCCGGGGACCACCGTGTGGTGCATGCCCAGCGGGCGCAGGATCCGCTTGGCCACCGCGTCGCCCCACGCGTGTCCGGTGGTCCGTTCGATCAGCATGCCGAGCACGGTGTAGTTGGTGTTGGAATACGAGAACTTGCTGCCCGGCGGGAAATCGAGCGGCCGTGCGGTCGCGATGGCGACCAGTGATTCCGGCGAAAAGTGCTGGTAGCGGACTTTCTCCAGATCGGTGCCGTCCAATGGGATTGACCGGAGATAGTTGTAAAGGCCGCTGGTGTGCTGCAGAAGCATCCGCACGGTGATCTCTTTGCCGCGCGGCAGGAGTCCGGGCAGGTAGTGCTCGACGGGCGTGTCGAGCTGGATCCGGTGTTCGGCGACGAGTTGCATCACTACGGTGGCTACGAACGTTTTGGTCGTGCTGCCGATCCGGAATCGCCCGGTGGGCGAGACCGGCCGTCGGGAGTCCAGTTCGGACACTCCGGCGGTCACGGT
>NZ_SDLT01000006.1 GCF_004522235.1 Amycolatopsis nivea | reverse complement strand
TCAAGATGCCGCACCGGAGCCAATTCAACTTGCCGAAACCATGGTGGGCTGGTTCTTCGTGTCGAAGGGCAATTTCGGTGCGTTCAATACGTCCGGCGGAAGCCTTTACACCGCGATCGGGATCGCCGCGGGTGTCGCGCTGTTCGCGTTCATCGGGGTCGAAGTCGCGGCGGTCACGGCGAAACGGGTGCGCGAGCCGGGACGGAACGTCGGGCGCGCCTCGCTCCTGGGCACCGCCGCTAGCGCGGTGGTCTACCTCGCGGTGTCTGCGGCGGTGATGGGACTCGTCCCGCACGACGTGCTGGTTTCGAGCGGAACCCCGTTCGTGCCCGCGTTCGAGGCGATCCTGCCGGGCGGCGGCTGGGCCGGGAAACTCGTCGCCGCACTCGCCGTCATCTCGGGGATCGGCGCGCTGAACGGCTGGACCCTGGTGACCACTGAGGTGTCGCGCGCCGCGGCGGCCGACGGGCTGTTCCCGCGGGCGTTCGCCTGGGCCGACCGCAAGGACACCGCGTGGTTCGGCATCGTGCTGGCCGCGCTGCTGCCGTCGCTGCTGATGGTGTGGCGCTACACCTCGGGCACCGGGCTGGCGGTGTTCTCGTTCCTGGTGAACCTGGCCGTCGTCACGGTCGCCATCCCGTACTTCTTCTCCGCCTGCGCGCAGCTGGCCTACCTCGTGTCCCGCCGGCGCCAGGTGCACGGCTGGCTGCTGGCCCGCGACCTCGGCATCACCGCCGCCGCGGTGCTTTTCTCCCTGTGGGTGACCTTCGCCGCCGGCTACGCCGCGGTGTACGAGGCGATGCTCGTGGTGCTGGTGGGTCTCGTCCTGCACGCGGTGCTCAAGGGCCGGGCGGCGGCGCACGGCAAGCGCGAGACACCGGCCGAGGAGACCGGTGAGCAATGGCCGCGCGCAGCTTGACTCCGACCGACACGACGAAAGGCACCGCATCCATGAGCTTCGCAGTCGCGTCCGAAACCGGCCGCCTCCGACAGGTGGTCCTGCACCGCCCGGGCACCGAACTCTCCCGGCTGACCCCGCGCAACGTCCACGAATTGCTCTTCGACGACGTCATGTGGGCGAAGAAAGCGAAGGAGGAACACGACGTCTTCGCCGAGGCGCTGCGCGAGCAAGGCGTGCGAGTGCACTACTTCGACCGGCTGCTCGCCGAAAGCCTGGACGTTCCCGAAAGCCGCGCGTTCGTGCTCGACCGGGTCTGCACCCCGCGAACCGTCGGCCCGGCACTGGCTCCGACGCTGCGGAGACTGTTCGACGGCCTCGACAGCACGAGTCTCGCGGAATCGCTGATCGGCGGCGTCCTGAAAGCCGACCTGCATCCGCTGCGCACCAGCAGCCTGAAATGGCACACCCTGCGGGCCGACGACTTCGTGCTGCCGCCGTTGCCGAATCACCTGTTCCCGCGCGACAACTCCTGCTGGATCTACGGCGGCGTCTCGATCAACCCGATGGCGAAACCCGCGCGGCAGCGGGAAACCCTGCATGCCCAGGCGATCTACCGCTATCACCCGCAATTCGCCGGAGCGTCGTTCGCGAGCTACTTCGGCGACGACGACTACTTCCCGGCGACGGTGGAAGGCGGTGACGTGCACGTCCTGGGCGACGGCGCGGTCCTCGTCGGCATGGGGGAGCGGACCACGCCGATGGCTGTCGAATTGCTCGCTCGCGCGCTGTTCGACAGCGGCCAGGCGCACACGGTGCTTGCGGTCGAGCTGCCCCGTTCGCACGCGACGATGCACTTGGACACGCTGATGACGATGGTCGACGTGACAACCTTCGTCCTCTACCCGTATTTCGACCGGCAGCTGCGCTCGTGGACTGTCACCGCGGGCGCCGAGGCCGGTGCGCTGGAGGTCCGGCAGAACGACAGCCTCTGGAGCAGCCTCAGCCGGACGCTCGGCGTCGAGCGGGTCACCGTGCTGTCCACCGACGAGGACGTCCGTGCGGCAGAGCGGGAACAGTGGGACGACGGCAACAACTATCTCGCGGTCGCGCCGGGTGTCGTCGTCGGCTACGACCGCAACGTCGCCACGAACACCATGCTGCGCAAGAACGGCATCGAGGTGATCACCGTGCCCGGCGGCGAACTCGGCCGCGGCCGGGGCGGCCCGCGCTGCATGAACTGCCCGATCGAACGCGACCCCGCGTGATCACCCCCGACACTCAGGAGCACTTGATGAATCTGCACGGCCGCAACCTGCTCAAGGACGCCGACCTCACCGCGAGCGAATTCCGTTCCGTCGTGGAATTCGCGGCCCGGCTCCGCCAGGAAAAGCGGGCCGGGGCGCGGACGCAGCGGCTCGCCGGGCGCAACATCGCGCTGGTCTTCGAGAAAAGCTCGACGCGCACCCGGTCCGGATTCGAGGTCGCCGCCCACGACGAGGGCGCGCACATCACCTATCTCGGCCCCGAGGAATCCCACCTCGGCCACAAAGAGTCCGTCAAGGACACCGCCCGCGTGCTCGGCCGCATGTTCGACGGCATCGAATTCCGCGGCTCGTCCCAGGAAGCGGTCGAAACGCTCGGCGCCTACGCCGGGGTCCCGGTGTGGAACGGGCTGACCGACACCTGGCATCCGACACAGCTGCTGGCCGACGTCCTCACCATGCGCGACCACGCGCCGGGCTCCCTCGACGACGTGTCGTGCTGCTACCTCGGCGACGGCCGCAACAACGTCGCGAACTCGCTGCTCGTCGCCGGTGCGCTGCTGGGCCTCGACGTGCGCATCTGCGCGCCGGAACCGTTGTGGCCGAAGGAAGAGATCCGGCGGATCGCCGCGAGCCTCGCCCGTGAATCGGGCGCGAAAATCCTCGTGTCCGACGACGTGACGGAGGCCGTGCACGCCGCCGACTTCCTCTACACCGACGTCTGGCTGTCGATGGGCGAACCGGAGGAAGCCTGGGGCGCGCGGATCGAACTGCTGCTGCCGTACCAGGTCAACGCCAAGGTCGTCGCCGCGACCGGGAACCCGGCGGTGAAGTTCCTGCACTGCCTGCCCGCGCTGCACGGCCGGGACACGTCGGTCGGGCAGCGGCTCGGCGAACGGTACGGGCTCGACGCCCTCGAGGTCACCGACGAGGTCTTCGAATCGGCGGCGTCGGTCGTGTTCGACCAGGCGGAGAATCGCATGCACACCATCAAGGCCGTCATGGCCGCTACGGTGGGAGCATGAGGATCGTCGCGGCGCTCGGCGGGAACGCGCTGCTCGAACGCGGGGAACCGGCCGAATCCGACATCCAGGAGGAGCACGTCCTCGCCGCCGCCGAAGCACTCGCGCCGGTGGCCCGGGAACATGAACTCGTCCTGACCCACGGCAACGGTCCGCAGGTCGGCCTGCTCGCGGTCGAGAGCGAGCGCGATCCGGCGCTGCGCAGGCCGTATCCCTTCGACGTCCTCGGCGCACAGACCCAAGGGATGATCGGCTACTGGCTCGCGCAGGCCCTGCAGAACGCCTGCGGGCGGCCGGTGGCCGGGCTGATGAGCCGCACGCTGGTGCGCGCCGACGATCCGGCTTTCGCGGACCCGGCCAAGTTCGTCGGCCCGGTGTACGACCGCGCGACGGCCGAGCGGCTCGCCGCCGAACGCGGGTGGGACGTCCGCCCGGACGGCACCGTGTGGCGGCGGGTGGTGCCGTCGCCCGAACCCGTCGAGCTGATCGAACTGCCCCTCGTGAAGACCCTGATGGAGGCCGGCGCGATCGTGGTCTGCGCGGGCGGCGGCGGGGTCCCGGTGGCTGCCGCCGAAGGAGGCTTGCGGGGCGTCGAGGCGGTCGTGGACAAGGACCTGACCGCGGCACTCGTCGCACGCGAGATCGGTGCCGACGCGCTGTTGCTGCTGACCGATGTCGAATCGGTACAAGACGATTACGGCACGCCGCGGGCCCGGCCGATCCGTGAAGTCAGCAGCCGCGAATTGCGTTCCCGGCGCTTCCCGGCCGGTTCCATGGGGCCCAAGGTCGACGCCGCGTGCCGGTTCGTCGAGAACGGCGGCAAGTTCGCCGCGATCGGCAAGCTGACCGCGGCGGGCGAACTGGCGGCGGGAACGGCCGGGACGATCGTCCGCGCGTGAGACCGGGATTCAGCCGACGAGCGCCCAGGCGAGCACCAGCCCGCCGGAGTTGGTGGCCAGGTGCACCAGCATCGGGGCGAGCAGCCCGCGGCCGGTGTAGCGCCACCAGCAAAGGAACACGCCCGCTCCGGCCGCGGCGACCATCGCCAGCACGGAGATCGTCGCGAGCGGAAGCCCGCCGACGGTCTGGTGGACGGCCGCGTTCTGGGTGAGGGCGAGGGAAGGCAGCAGATGCCACAGCCCGAACAACGCGGACGCGCCGAGCACCGGCCACCAGCGCCACCGCTCGCCCGCGCCGAGCAGCGCCGGGAGCACGCCGCGGAAGGCGATTTCCTCGATCAGCACGGTGCCGAGCGGGATGCGCACCAGCGCGAGCCACATCAGCTGCCCGAATCCCGGCGAACCGATCCGGCCGTCGTGGAACAGCACGCGCAGCGCCGGGATCGCGGCGGCGAGACCGAACCCGAACGCCACGACCGCGAAGCCGCCGAGCCCGAACCACAGCATCCGGCGCGTGTGCCGCCGGCTGAATCCGATCTCGGCCCATCCGACGCCGGCGAATCGGGCGAGGGCCAGGAGCCCGGCGGCGGCGACCGCGCCGCAGACCGGGTAGGCCCAGCCGGGCAGCACCCGGTTGGCCAGCACGGTGGCCGCCGCCAGCAGCAGCACCGCGGCGACGACGGCAAGAGCACGACGCCGGAAAGCAGTGACTTCCGGCAGTTTCGGGACAACCGCGGCAACAGACATCGTGATTCCAGTGTGCCCTCGGAAAGGGACAATGGCGATGACGACCAAGGAACGCGAACCGTATCTCGACTTCCTGCGTGCGGTCAGCCTGATCGTCGTCGTACTGTGGCACTGGGCGTTCACGATCCTGCACTGGACCCCGACCGGGCCGCAGCCCACGAACCCGCTCGCGTACTTCCGGGGCTTGTGGGTGCTCACCTGGTTCCTGCAGGTGCTGCCGGTGTTCTTCTACGTCGGCGGGTCGGTGCACCTGGCGTCCTGGCAGCGTGCCCGCGCCGGCGGCCAGTCGCGGGGTTCGTACGTCTGGCACCACGTCAAGGAACTGGTGACTCCAGCCGGGGTGCTGATCCTTTTCTGGGCCGCCCTCGGCGTCGTGCTGACCCAGACGCTCGGGGCGCGATGGGTCGGCGGCGCGGTGCTGCTGGTCCTCAGCCCGCTGTGGTTCCTCGCGGTCTACGTCGGCCTGCTCCTGCTGCTGCCGGTCATGGCATGGCTGCACGAACGGTTCGACGTCCTCGTGCTGGTCTGGCTCGGCGGCGTCGCCCTGCTGGTCGACGTCCTGCGGCTGCGCTTCGGCTGGTCGGAGGTGAGCTGGGTGAACGTGGCCGCGGTGTGGGGCTTGGCGTATCAGGCGGGGTTCTTCCATCACCGCATCGTCGCCGCGTCGCGGCACGTGGCCGGGGCGCTGTTGTGGGCGGGCTCGTTCGCGCTCGCAGGACTGGTGCTGTCGGGCTTGTATCCCGGTTCGATGGTGGGGGTGCCGGGGGAGCGGATGTCGAACATGTCCCCGCCGACGTTCGTCATCGTCGCCCTGCTGGCCTTCCAAGTCGGGCTGTGCGAGGTGCTGCGTCCGGCCGTAGAGCGCGCATTGGCCAAGCCGCGCTGGCAGCGGGCGACGGCGGTGTTCACCAGATACGCGTTGCCGTTGTTTCTCTTCCACACCACCGGAATGGCCCTGGCCCGAGCGGTTGTGTACTTCGGCTTCGACCGGCAGTTAGCCGACGACCGCGCCCCGGACTGGATCTGGTGGGCTGAACGCCCGCTCGCGATCCTCGGCCCGCTGGTGTTCAGCGTCCCACTGATCGCCTTCTTTGGGCGGTGGCAGGCAGTGCACCGCGCGAACAACCCGGGAACATCGCGGTGAAGCTGGCGACAACAGACCGTCGAAATCGCTCGGAGGCTCCGATTTTCGCCTGGGGCGCATCAGGTCGTGCTGGTGTTTTGCTTGGCAGGGGGAGGTGCGCAGATCGGTCGAGCGCTTGGATCGGAATCGCTCCTGGAGGCATACCCGAGGCCGCCGAGGCTTCTGCGGACTGCCGCATCACCCGACTCGGCCGGACCACGCCGGTGGCGCTCGCTCACCAGGTACGCGCCCTCAGTGAGGAGGTTCTCCGTCTTCTGAAGGCTGAGGGGTCGGCATGGTTTCTCGTCTAGGACGCCCGTAGCGCCATGGGGCTTGCTGGGCGTCCGTGGCGCGTGGCGTTCGCGCTTCAGGATGACGGATGGCTGTTGCGCAATGCTGGATCCGACAGGCGGAACCGAGTTCGAGCTTGCGGCGCGCCGTTGGGGCCGCAAGGACATTACTCTGCAGGCACGGACGGCGGCGTGCGTCTGCGCTACGGGAGAACGCACACAGGTCGAGGCTGGCTGAACCCATCCGGTGAGGCCGACGGCGATGTGCTAGTCGGCTCTGCTCGGCACGACCGTATGTTTGTGCCGGGCTGAGTCCGCTAGCCGATCAGCTAGCGATCAGGAACACGTCTTCTCCTTCGCCGGGCACGACGTCGGCTTCCGTCAGGCGGCCCGATCGCCGCTACACGACGCCCGTAATTGTGCGTCCCCGCCACTCTGTCCAGTTCGGCCCCGCTCGGTGGGCGTCCCGCGGTGACTTGCTTCGCGTAGTAGGCCCACATCCGTTGCTCCGCCGTCAAAGACGGTTCGCCGAGACGGGACGAGACTGTCTTCAACGCCCCGTTCAGCAACTCCACCGCGAACAACAACGCGATCGGCGGGCATGCCACCACCACCTGCAACGGGCTTCGCACCAAAGCGGACCCGATGTTCGCCAGCAGCGACAGCTCGATCCCGAACACGAACGCCGACCACGCCACCCACCTGCCACGATCCCGCCCGGCCCGGCGTCGCTTTCACACCTCGACCGTCGCGATCGTCAGCAACCCGTCCGCCAGCAACGGCCAGATCGACGCAGCCGAAGCATCCGCACCAAACCGGACTGCGAGCTCACGGCCGTGGCGGTACGACGCATACGCCGCCCCCACCGCGACCAAACCCGTGCAACCGCATTGCAACCACAGAGCCAGCTTCGGAGCAACCTTCCCGCTCGACTCTCTCAACACGTCGCCACCCCGGCAGCATGATCGAATCGCAGTGGGAACGGCCGTCCGGAGCGGCACGGACCCGGCACCACGAACCGGCAGGTGCGAGCCCGAGAGTGCACAGCGGCCCGCCGGGGGATCGCCGAGGCGAGTTTCTGGGCGGCATTGGCGGCGACTTCCTGGGCGACGTTGGTGTAGAGGTCCATGGTGACCTTGATCGACGAGTGGCGGAGGATGTGCTGGATCACCTTCATGTCCGTATCCAGGGCAGGCCGCGGCGGGGTCGCAGTATTCGGGGCATGCGCAGCTGTCGAGGCAGCAGCGAACCCCGCGGCGCGGACCGTCGGCGGGCACTTTCCGGCGTCGAATCGGACAACTGAACACGGTGTTCTTCCGGCGGTTCCGCGGCGGCGGACGCGTGCATTCGGGGGAATAGTTTCCTGCAGCCAACGGAAATCGCCTCGATGTCCCGAGAAACCCTCGCCGGAAAGGCGATTTCCCTATACTGGTGTGCATGCACGATCTTGCGCAGCTGCGCGCCCTGCACGCAGTCGCCCGCAACGGATCCATCAGCGGGGCCGCGGATGCCTTGCACGTCACCATCTCCGCGGTTTCGCAGCGGCTGGCGAAACTCGAGCGCGAGGTGGGCCAGCCGCTGCTCGAACGGCACGGCCGGAGCGTGCGCTTGACCGATTCCGCGCGGTTGCTGGTGGGGTACATCGAACAGATTCTGCTGTTGCTGGGCGAGGCCGAGGCAGCGCTGGAAGGACAGAAAGGCGCGGTCACCGGAACGCTGTCCATCGCCGCATTCCCGACCGCCGCGCGAGGCTTGGTTTCGGGCACGCTGCGCGGCCTGCGGGAGGATTATCCGAATCTGCGCGTCGAGTTCACCGAACTCGAGCCGGAGGAGTCCTTGCCGAGGGTCGTCCGCGGCGACGTCGACATCGCGGTGGTGCAGGACTGGTTCACTTCGCCGCTGCAGATTCCCGACGTGCTGATGAAAGAGCATCTGCTGGACGACGTCACCGATGTCGCGCTGCCCGCCGGGCATCCGCTGGCCGACCGCGAGACGGTCGACCTCAGCGAGCTGGCGAACGACCCTTGGGTCACCTGGTCGGTCGGGCAGATGTGCCACAACTGGCTGCTCGACACGATCCGCGAGCACGGCGTTCAGCCGCGGATCGCGCACACCGCCGCCGAGTACGCGACACAGCTGGCGCTGGTGGCCGGGGGCAACGGCGTCGCGATGATTCCGCGCCTGGGCCGGGACAGCACCCCGTCCGGGGTCCGGATCGTGCGGGTCGAACCGGTGCTGAGCCGGCAGGTTTTCGCCTTGTGGCGCAACGAGGCGGTCCGTCGGCCGGCGATCCGCGCGGCCGTCGAGGCACTGGTGACCGCGGCGGCCCGCCAGTGACCGCCGACGAGCGCGACGGCGAGCGCGGCGGAAGGTAACAGACCGTGGAACCGGGCCGACCGAGCGATGCCGGCCGGCCCGGGGAGCGGGGCTAGGCCGGCGGCGCGATCGCGGACAGCGCGGCGAACTGCTCGTCGGCGAGCTCCAAGGCGGACGCGGCGTGGTTCTCCTCGAGGTGCTTGATCGACGAAGTGCCCGGAATCGGGATGACGACCGAGGAACGCCGGTACAGCCAGGCGAGCGCCACCTGCGACGGGGTCGCGCCGAGTTCCTTCGCGATCGACGCGAGCGGCCCGTCGGCCGAGGCCAGGTCGCCCTTGGCGACCGGACGCCACGGAATGAACGCGATGCTCTCGCGTTCGCGGTAGTCGAGCACCGCTTCGTGCTGACGTTCGGCCGCGTTGTAGAGATTCTGCACGCTCGCCACCTCGATCTGCGTGCGCGCCTCCTCGATCTGCGCGACCGTCACCTCGGAAAGGCCGATGTGCCGGATCTTGCCCTCGTCCTGCAGCTCCTTGAGAACGCCGAACTGCTCGGAAGCGGGCACCTGCGGGTCGATGCGGTGCAGCTGATACAGGTCGAACCGGTCCAGCTTGAGCCGGCGCAGGCTGAGTTCTGCCTGCTGGCGCAGGTATTCCGGGCGGCCCAGCGGCTTCCACTTGCCGGGCCCGGGACGGCTCTGCCCCGCTTTCGTCGCGATGACGACACCGTCGGCGTAGGGGTGCAGCGCGTCGGCGAGCAGCTCTTCGTTGCTGCCCGGACCGTACGCGTCGGCGGTGTCGATGAACGTGATGCCCAGTTCGACCGCGCGGCGGGCCACCTCGATCGCCCCGTCGCGGTCGGCCGGGTCGCCCCACACGTTCGGACCGGTCAGGCGCATGGCGCCGAAGCCGCTCCGGTGCACGGCGAGGTCGCCGCCGATGGCGAAGGTGTCATCCATGGATATCCTTCTCATTTCCTGGTCAAGACCGGCTGGAAGCCGGTTCCGGGCGGCGTTGGGGTTGCGTCGTCGGGCCGGGCGAGCGCTGCACGAGTGCCACGCCCGCCAGCGCGACGGCCATGCCTGCGATCGCGTTCCAGCGGAACGGCTCGGCGAGAAACGCCATGCCGAGCAGCACGGACACGATCGGCAGCAGGTAGGTGACGGTGGACGCGACGGTCGAGCCGTCCTCGACCGTCAGCCGGAAGTTGAACAGGTAGGCGACGCCGGTGCAGAGCACGCCGAGGACGGCCAGCGCGAGGAACGCGTCCGCGCGCACCGAGACCGGCGAGCTGCCGGTGACCGGGATGGTCAGCGCGGCCAATCCGGTCGCTACCAGCAGTTGCGCGGCGACCATCGCGACCGGCTCGACGCCGGAGCCGGTCAGGAACCGCCTGGTGTAGACGTAACCGATCCCGTAGCAGACGGCGGAGGCCAGGCACAGCAGCGCGCCGCCGAGCGCGCCACCCGCTTCCCACGGCGAAAAGCAGAGCAGCGTGCCGGCGAAGCCGAGTACCAGCCCGGTTCCGCGCCCGGCGCCGACCGAGGTCTCCTGCCGGACGCCGAGCGCGATCGCCATCGTCCACAAAGGAGTGCTGGCGTTGAGCACGCCGGCCAACTTCGTCCCCTACCTGCTGCTCGGCGATGCCGTACAGCAGGTAGGGGACGAAGTTGGCGAAGACCGCGGCGACCGCGATCTTCGCCCAGAGCCGCGGCGACCGGGGCAGGCCGAGCCCGCGCACCCAGCACAGCGCGAGCAGGAACAACGCGCCCAGGCCCAGCCGGACCAGCACGACCTGCCCGGGCGAAAATCCGCGCAGCGCCAGTTTGATCCACAGGAAGCTGGAACCCCAGAGCAACGCGACGACGGCGAGCCGCGCGAGGCTGGCGCACTTGATGGTGGCGATGACTGTCCTCCCCGAGATGCCCGCCTTTCCTTCCCCCGTGAGTCTGCCGCGCCGACGCTGCGCGATGTGTGAAACGTTGTGTGGTGAACCTTTCAGTGCCGCTTAAAGCTCGTCTCAGTGGTGCGAAACGCCCGCCGGTCCACGCCTGAAGTCCGGCTGCTCAGGCCGGGCCAGGCATTACGACAGCATTAGGTGAGACAAGCTAAGTGACGAGCTTTGCCTCCGCGACCAGGAGCACGTCTTCTCCTACACCCGTGCTGACGCCGGCTTCCGTCAAGCGGCCCGACCGCCGCCACCTGCGAAGCACACGACGCCCGTAATTGTGCGTCCCCACCACCCGGTCCAGTTCGGCCCCGCTCGGCGAACGCCCCGCGGCGACTTGCTTCGCGTAGTAGGCCCACATCCGTTGCTCCGCCGTCAACGCAGGTTCGCCGAGACGGAACGAGACTGTTTCACTGTCCGCCGCGTCGGTCTCGCATTCGCTGATTTGAAGCACGGACTGGTCCTGCCCGGGCGCGGTCACGGCGGCTTGCTTCAATGCCCGGTTCAGCAACTCGACCGCGAACAACAGCGCGATCGGCGGGCAAGCGGCCCGCGTGACTCTCTCATCACGACGCCACCCCCACAGCATGATCGAATCGCCGCGGGAACGGCCGTCCGGAGCGGCACTGGCCGGGCACCACGAACCGGCAGGTGCGAGCCCGAGCGTGCGCGAACACGGCGACAAACCACGGCATCACCTGACATCCGGCACGCGTACACAGCGAGGTAAACAACACGGACCGTTCGGCACCGTTCGAAACTCGGTCAAAACGACTGTGACCCGGCGGGTTCAGAGTTCGAATCCCTGGCGGCCCACTCTCGAACCCCAGGTCACCGGGCTCGGTGACCTGGGGCTTTGTGCTGTCCGGGCGAGTTTCTCGCGGGCTTGGACTGTCCATGCGACACGACTCCCGCGCCGACCACTTGCTGCGCTTCCCCCGAGGACCACTGCAGACCTAGACACTCCGTAGTTTCCCTTGCAGTGTCGGCACTGTCGCGTATTCCGCGTGAAACATCCGGGCTAGTAGTTCGCCTCCGTCAGCAGGGCCTGAGCGGACCGGCGAAACGCGGCCACCAGGGGTGCGCTGTCCCCGGCTCGGGTGGCGAGCACCACCTGACCTGGCTCGACCCCGTGCAGCGGGATCGAGGTCAGGTCGGGCCGGGTGCCCTCGCCGCGCAATCCGGCGGGAAGCATGGCGACCGCCTGCCCGGACGCGACCAGTTCGAGTACGTCCTCGATGTGGCCGGCCAGCGGCCCGTCGGGTGCCGGCGTGCCATCGGGACGGGGGTCGACACGCCAGAACGAGTCCCACTCAGCGGCGGGCAGCCTCGGCACCAGCTCAGTTGCGATGTCGTCGAGGGTGACTGATTCCCGGCCGCCCAGCCGGTGGGACCGGGCGACGAGCAGCACGCGGGTCTCGTGATGCAGGACGGTGACTTGCAGTCCGTCGGTGTCGAATGGGAGCCGCGTCACGACAGCGTCCACACGGCGGCCGAACAGGGCCGTCCGCACCTCCGCCAACTCGATGTGCAGTGTGCGCACCTCGGCCTCGGGGTGGTAGTGGCGCAGATGTCGTACCGCCGGAGTAATGATCAGCCCGCGCGTATGGCCGACGGTGAGCTGACTCGGCACTGCGGCCGCACGGGCGTCCGCCGCAGCCATCGCGGCGATCGCCAGCAATTGTCTTGCATGGGGCAGGAACGCGGGAACGGCGGGGGTCAGGCGGGTGCCCTGCCGGTCGCGGTCGAACAGCCGAACTCCGACACGCTGCTCAAGGGTCCGGATCTGACGGCTCAGGGTCGGCTGGGTTATGTGCAGCAGTGCCGCGGCACGGGCGAAATGCTGCTGCTCGGCGACCACCGTGAAGTAACGGACCAGTCGGAGTTCGAAGTCGGCCGACGGCACTGCGTTGGCTGCGTCCACAAGATCGCAAGATAGCCCACTTGCATACGTGATGCCTGGAACGCATCACGGGATGCGAAACAAGCCTTGGACGCGCCCCCTGGGCAGCGGGGAGTGTGGGTACAGGCGAGGAGGACACCATGCGACTTATCTGCGGCGAAGAACACGCTGTCCGCGGGCAACCGCGATAATCGCCGAAATGTTTCGAACCGGGCGACGGGACCGGGATGAACTGATTCCCGCATGCGCGATAAACGCTTTGTCAGAAGTAATGTGGAGCAAAATCATCATTGAGTACCACGAGACCGTCGTTGTCGGTGGAGGTTTCGGCGGAATCTGCGCTTCGCACGGCCTCCTGGAGGAGGGCAGGGGCGACTTCGTCATCCTCGAGCGTGCCGGAGAACTGGGCGGGGTATGGCGGGACGATCGCTACCCTAATGCGGCCTGCGACGTCCCGGCACATTTCTACAGCCTCTCGTTCGCGCCGAATCCGACGTGGACGCGCAGCTACGCGCCGTGGGACGAAATCCTCGCCTACATCAACAAGGTGGCCGACGATCTGGGAGTCCGGGACCGCATCCGGTTCAACACCACTCTGGTGTCGGCGAGTTGGGATGAGCCCGCCGGTGTGTGGCACCTGCGCACCGCCGAGGGAGCGTCGCTGTCGTGCCGGTTCCTGGTCATGGCAAGCGGTTCGCTCAGCACCCCTCGCGTTCCTGATCTTCCGGGGCGCGAGACGTTCCGCGGCGAGGTGATCCACACGGCGGAATGGGACGAACGAGTTTCCCTGGAAGGCCGGCGCGTGGTGGTCGTCGGTGCGAGCGCCAGTGCCGCGCAGGTCCTCCCTTATGCCGTCGACGTGGCCGAGAGCGTGCTGGCGGTAATCCGCACCCCGCCCTATGTGATGCCGAAGGACGAGCAGGTCTACGACGACGAGGCGCAGGCACGGTTCCGGGACGAACCGGAGCGGATGGAAGCTATCCGCCTCGACGCCGAACACAGCTTCAACGTCGAGGCGGAAACACAGGCAGTCATGGACGAGGCCAAGCTCGCCAAGATCGAAGGACAGTGGCGCGACTATATGGAGTCGGAGATCGCCGATGCCGGCCTGCGTGACCTCCTGACACCGTCCTACCGGTTCGGCTGTCGCCGGCCGGTCCTCTCCAGCACGTTCTACCCCGCCCTTGCCGACCCCAGGACCACCGTCTGGTCGGCCGGGATCTCGTCGATGACCGCGACCGGCGTCGTGACCGAGGACGGGCGCGAATGGGACGCCGACGTTGTGGTTCTCGCGACCGGCTTCACCGCGACCGACATGTACGCCGGGATAGAGTTCCACGGTGAATCCGCGCGGTCGCTGAAGGCGGATGCGTGGCGCGAAGCGCCGCATGCGTACAAGGGCACCGTCGTCGCGGGGTTCCCCAACCTCTTCCTCGTGACCGGTCCGCACACCCAGGCGAGCGGGTCCATCATCGCGGTCATCGAGGCGCAGATGAAGATGATCATGGAATACATCCGGCTCGTCGACGAGAGCGGCGCCGTCTCCGTCCAGCCGTCGCAGAGGGCTCAGCAGAGCTTCAACAACTGGGTCGACAGCGCGATGGCGGACTCCGTCTGGGAGGCCGGTGCGTGCCACAGCTGGTATCGCCTTGGCATGGCGGGCAAGGTCGTGACCAAATGGCCCGGAAGCCTCGCGAGCTTCCAGAAAACGACCAGCACGGTCGATCTGGGAGATCTCGTGCTGAAGTTCGGCAGGCCTGGGGCCCCGACCCCGGTGGCCAGGTCTGCCGCCGACGCGCCGGTCGCTGAGGGTAGCGGGACACTCGTCGACCTGCCGTGACCTGAACCCCGTCCTTTCGAGAAAGAGTCGCCGGATGGCCTCGCCCGCGTTGGGCAATATTCGAGGCAGCACAACGGATCCAAGGTTTACCGACGCCCAATACAGGCGAAAACCATTGGCGCTCAGCTTGCTCCGCTGATGGACTGACGTCCTGCTGCGTGACGGAGGTAGCGGTTGTGACGGATTATGACGTGCTCGCCGAGGTGTACGAATGGCTCATCTCGGATGCGAAGTTGCCGCCGGCCGAGTTCGCTGCGTCGTTCGATGACGTCCTCGGTTTCCTGCCGTCGAACGCTCACGTCCTCGACTGTTCGTGCGGAACCGGACAGTTGGCGGTTGGCCTCGCCGGTCGCGGCATGCAGGTTGTCGCAACTGATGCCAGCGAAGCGATGGTTCGACGGACTGCGGAGTTGGCTGAGGAGTTCGGGGCATCCGTCCGGGCCGTGCGGGCGAGCTGGGAAGAGTTGCCCGACCATTTCGAGGACGGCACGTTCGACATGCTGTTCTGCGTTGGCAACTCGCTTCACCACGCCGAGGGCGCGCGAGGCAGGGGCGCTGCTCTGGAGTCGATGTCACGGCTTCTGCGCCCCGGCGGGCGCTTGGTGCTCACGTCCCGCACGTGGGAACGCGTGCGGGCCAGAGGTTCCCGCCTGGACATCAGTGACCGACTCGTCCGCCGGAACGGTCGCGATGCCGTCGTGATCTACCGCTGGGAGATCGCGCCGCGGTGGGAGGAGGAGCACCGCATCGAGATCGCGATCGCCCAGGTTGATGCGACTGGGTTGGTTGTTGTCCGCTCGGAAATGCTGTCCTGCTGGCCCTATCGGTACGAGGAACTCGAAATCGAACTGCACCGGGTCGGACTTCGGACGGAAATGAGCACGTTCGATCTTGAGGCCGAGAACTACATGGTGGTCGCGAGCAAGGTATAGACACCAGTCCTGGCCGGACACGGCGGCACGTTCGACGACGTCATCTCGTCCCTGGTACTGCAGTGCGCGGTCAGCAGGGGCCGGGTGGTTGTGTCGCTCTGGGCCGGACCCCGCCGCACCTGCGGCGGTCGCTGTGGAAAAATTCGCTCTGAGCAGTTCCCGGTGCTGTGCGGAAGGAACGAGATGACCAGCCCCTATGTTCGGCAGCTTCGGCGGGCCGACAGGCTGGGATCAATGCTGCGCGCTTCCGGGCAGTCTCATGCCGGAGCATCGGTCCGCGCGGGACAGGTGTGCGTTCGCGTGCTGGGGCACCCAGTGCTGGCTCCGCCGATGGCCGATTTCGGCTGCATCGAGGTCCCGGTCGCCTGCGCGGCCGCGACTCTGCGCGAGGGCGTGCGCGCGCGACATTGAGCGGCGGATCCGCCCCGTCGTCGATTCGTGCCCGAAGCCGCTGTCATACGACCGGCTACCCGTTTCCTTTCCCTGTTGAGGACTTTTCGTGAAGATGGACAACAGCCCTGCCCGGGGCACCCGTGACCTGCTCCCGGCCGTGGTGGCCACCCGCGACCGTGTGCTCGAGCTGATCCAGGGCGTCTACAGCCGCTTCGGCTACCAGCGGATCGAAACCCCGGCGCTGGAGCGGATCGAACGGCTGACCGCGGGGCAAGGCGGGGACAACGAGAAGCTGCTCTTCCAGGTCCTGAAGCGTGGCCTGAGAGACCCGTTGGCTGCCGACACGGCTGTGTCAGACCTGGTCGACTTGGGCTTGCGCTACGACCTGACGGTGCCCCTGACCCGGTTCTACGCTGCGCAGCGCGACAAGCTTCCCGCGCCGTTCCGGTCGTTCCAGTTCGGGCCGGTCTGGCGGGCGGAGCGGCCGCAGCAAGACCGCTTCCGGCAATTCGCGCAATGCGACATCGACTTCATCGGCGAGCCGAGCGTGCTCGCCGAGGCCGAGCTGATCGAGGCCACTACCGCGGCGCTGGACGCGGTCGGACTGACCGGGGCGACCGTGCGGCTATCGGACCGTCGGTTCCTGGCCGCCCTCGCTTCCGCCGCCGGCGTCCCCGATGCCGCGCGCGCCGGGACCTTCGTAAGCATCGACAAGCTCGACAAGATCGGCTGGGAGGGCGTCACCGCAGAACTCACCGGAGAACGCGGCCTGCCCGCCGAGGTCGCCGCTGCCGTGCGGGACAAGATCGAAACCCTGTCCGGACTGCCGGCGGACAAGGTCGCCGACACGCTCGTCGACACGGTGCCCGGTCTGCCCGAGCCGGTCGCCGCGGAGCTCGCCGAGACGGCGGAGTGCCTTGCCGCGCTTGACGGCGTGACCTGGGCGTTCGACCCGACTTTGGTGCGCGGCATGGGTTACTACACCGGGCAGATTTTCGAGATCGCGCACGCGGGCTCGTCCGGCTCGATCGCGGGCGGCGGCCGCTACGACGAGCTGATCGGCCGGTCGCTCGGCAAGGCGGTTCCAGCGTGCGGGTTCTCCATCGGATTCGAACGGATCATCAGGCTTGTCGCTCCCTCGGCCGTTGCCGACCGGGTGGCCGTGCTGTACGAGACAGACGTCCCGGTCGCCGACGCGTTGGCTGTCGCGCGGCGGCTGCGCGCCGAGCGCGGCGGCGTGGTGTCGCCGGTGCCGCGCAGCGGCAAGTTCGCCGCCCAGCTGACCCGGCTGGAGACCGACGGATACACGGGGTTCCTCGCGCTCGTTCCCGGCCAGGACACCGACGCGCTAGCCGTGCGCCCGCTTGGACGCCGTGGCTGACGCGTCAGCCACGGTCGCCGAGTGCGAAGGGTTGTCCGGATTCCGTCGGCCCTGCCGCGGCATGCAGTTCGCGTCACGGGAGAACGCGAACGGAGCGAGCTGAGCCGGTCCTGCGAGGTCCATGGCGAGCCCGCGACGACCGATCAGCTGGCAACCAGCAGCGCCGGACTGCCAGCGGGGCAGGTGAAACACGTGGTCGGGCACGGCCACCTCCCATCCGGCATTGGAGGACTCGCAGTGGGCAGTTCCCCCGCTTCGCCGGGATGATCCGCGACGGCCTCAGGCAGGTTGCCTTGTGACCGAGTACCGCCTTGTCTCACTATGAGACAAAGTGACGCGCGCCACGAGTGCACGATGGTTCCCCCGGGAGCTGGCAGGGGCCCGGGGCACTGGACGTCAAAGGAGACGGTGGTGGCGGCTGGACGCAACGAGACCATGCGCGACCTGCGGGAACTGTTCCTCTCCCGCGGGTCGCCCGAGGTGTCGGGGGTGCGCGACGTGATCACCGCGTCGTGGCGGCGTGCACTCGAGAACCGGGTCGACTTCGAGCGGCCGGAGCCGCTCTACGTGTCCGATCGCGACGAGGAGAGCCTGCTCGCGCACAGTGCAGCGCCGGTGCTGGCGAATCTGTCCGAAGAACTCGCCGGCCATCCGACCGCGATCCTGCTGACCGACGCGAACGGCCTGGTCGTCGACCGGCTCAGCACCGATCGCGCGCTCACCGCGGGGCTCGACCAGATCTCGCTCGCCCCGGGCTACAGCTACGCCGAGGAGTCGGTCGGCACCAACGGCATCGGCACCGCGCTCGAATGCCAGAAATCGGTCCTGGTGTCCGGGTTCGAGCACTTCAACGGCGAGCTGACCGGCTTCGAGTGCGCCGGGGCGCCAATCGTGCATCCGGTTCGCGGACATCTGGCCGGGGTTCTCGACCTCACGTCGTGGGCCGAAGCGTCCGGCCCGCTCCTGCTGACGCTGGCGCGCACGACCGCGAAGCGGATCGAAGAAGCGATGCTCGCCAGCACCGGCACGCGCGAACTGGCTCTGTTCCGGGAGTACCTGGCGGCCTGCCGACGCGGATCGGGCGCGGTTCTGGCGGTGAACCCCGACGTCGTCATGGTCAACAGCCACGCCGAGGAACGCTACGACGTCACCGATCGTTCAGCGCTGATCACGCACGCCACGGATCTCGCCGGCTCGGCCAAACCCGCGACGGTGCTGGCCGATCTGCCGTCGGGCGTCAGCGCGCGTCTTGAGTACCGGCCCGTCTTCAGCGGCGACGCGCTTGCCGGCGGCATCTTCCGGGTCAAGAACCAGACCGCCTCGCGACGCACCTTTGTCCGCTCCGAGCTGCAGTTGCCCGGCCTCGCCGGCTCGAGCCCGGCGTGGCGGCAGGCGAGCGCGGCCGCGGACGCGAGCCTGCGCGGCGGGCAGTGGCTGGCGCTGAGCGGGGAACCTGGGGTGGGGAAGACAGCCATCGCCCGCGCCGTTGCGCTGCGCCACGGACGCAGGCAGGTGATGGTCGACTGCACTTCAGTGGACGCCAGCGAAGAGTGGGTGCCCGCGCTCGCCGAAGAAGCGGCCTGCAGTGATCCGCCGGTCGTCGTCTTGCAGCATCTGGACGCACTCGGCGACACCGCGTTGCCCGCGCTGGCCGAACTGTTCACCGCGTGGCAGAACGACCCGGCACAGCACGCGCCCGCCTGGGTGGTGGCCACCGTCGGCAGCGAACCTGCCGATCCCGGCATCCAGGGCGCGGTGATGGCGTTCTTCGCGCGGAAGATCGAGGTCCCGCCGCTGCGCCACCGCATCGAGGACGTGCAACGGCTGGTGCCGCATCTGCTGGCGGTGCGGGCGGGCAGCCGGTCGCTGTCCGCATCGGACGCCTGCGTCCGGCAGTTGATGCGACTGCCCTGGCCCGGCAACGTGCGCCAGCTCGACCGGGTGCTCACCGCCGCGGCGCACCGCGTGCACGGCGGCGTGCTCGACGTCGCCGATCTGCCCGCCGAATGCCGCACGTTCACGCGGCGCCGGCTCACCAAGCTGGAGACCATCGAACGCGACGCGATCGTCCGCAGCCTCGCCGCGAACCGCGGCAGCAAAGAACGCGCGGCCAGCGACCTCGGCATGTCGCGCGCGACCATTTACCGCAAAATCCGCGCCTTCGGCATCGTCGACGAAGCGGGCTGAACCCGGTCGCCGTTCGCAGGCAAGAGAAATTCCTGATGACCTTCGTCGGCGTCAAATCGAGGCCCCGTCAACCGTTGGTCGGAAATCGCGCCAAACGCCGCGAATCGTGAACACGAAATTGGCTGTCGCCCGCTGATTCCGGGCTTTTCCGAACCCGCCCTCGCAAGGTGAGCGAGGGTGGGTTTTTCGTATCCGGGGACCGGATCTCAGATTGAGATAGAACACCGGAGTTTCCCGGCACACACTCTGCCGGTCAGACGGACAGCGGCGGACCGCCCGCCGGTTCCAGGAGGCCCCAGTGAGCAGGCAGAGCCTTACCAAGGCGCACAGCAAGATCACCGAGTTGTCGTGGGAACCGACGTTCGCCACGCCGGCGACCCGGTTCGGGACGGACTACACGTTCGAAAAGGCACCGAAGAAGGACCCGCTGAAGCAGATCATGCGGTCTTACTTCCCGATGGAAGAGGAAAAGGACAACCGCGTCTTCGGCGCGATGGACGGCGCCATCCGCGGGAACATGTTCCGGCAGGTGCAGCAGCGCTGGCTGGAATGGCAGAAGCTGTTCCTGAGCATCATCCCGTTCCCGGAGATCTCCGCGGCCCGGGCGATGCCGATGGCGATCGACGCGGTGCCGAACCCGGAGATCCACAACGGGCTCGCGGTGCAGATGATCGACGAGGTACGGCACTCGACGATCCAGATGAACCTCAAAAAGCTCTACATGAACAACTACATCGACCCGGCCGGGTTCGACATCACCGAGAAGGCGTTCGCGAACAACTACGCGGGCACCATCGGCCGCCAGTTCGGCGAAGGCTTCATCACCGGCGACGCGATCACCGCGGCGAACATCTACCTGACCGTGGTCGCCGAAACCGCGTTCACCAACACGCTGTTCGTCGCGATGCCGGACGAGGCGGCGGCCAACGGCGACTACCTGCTGCCGACGGTGTTCCACTCGGTGCAGTCCGACGAGTCGCGGCACATCAGCAACGGCTACTCGATCCTGCTGATGGCGCTGGCCGACGAGCGCAACCGGCCGCTGCTCGAGCGGGACCTGCGGTACGCGTGGTGGAACAACCACTGCGTGGTCGACGCCGCGATCGGCACGTTCATCGAGTACGGCACCAAGGACCGCCGCAAGGACCGCGAGTCCTACGCCGAGATGTGGCGGCGCTGGATCTACGACGACTACTACCGCAGCTACCTGCTGCCGCTCGAAAAGTACGGCCTGGTGATCCCGCACGACCTCGTCGAGGAAGCGTGGAACCGGATCACGAACAAGCACTACGTGCACCGCGTCGCGCAGTTCTTCGCCACCGGCTGGCCGGTGAACTACTGGCGCATCGACGGCATGACCGACGCCGACTTCGAGTGGTTCGAGGACAAGTACCCGGGCTGGTACGACCAGTTCGGCAAGTGGTGGGAGGCCTACAACCGGCTGCGCTACCCGGGCCGGAACAAGCCGATCGCGTTCGAGGACGTCGGCTACGAGTACCCGCACCGCTGCTGGACCTGCATGGTCCCGTGCCTGGTCCGCGAGGACCTGGTGGTGGACAAGGTCGACGACCAGTGGCGCACCTACTGCTCGGAGACCTGCGCCTGGACCGACAAGGTCGCGTTCCGGCCGGAGTACGAGGGCCGCCCGACTCCCAACATGGGCAGGCTGACCGGGCACCGCGAGTGGGAAACGCTGCACCACGACCGCGATCTCGCCGACATCGTCCGCGACCTCGGCTACGTCCGCGACGACGGGAAGACGCTGATCCCGCAGCCGCACCTGGACCTCGACGACGCCAAGAAGCTCTGGACCCTCGACGACCTCAAGGGCATCCGGTTCGCGAGCCCGAACGTGACGCTCAACGAGATGACCGACGCCGAGCGGGAGCAGTGGGCCGCCGCCTACCGCGCCAACCCGAACGTCACCGTGGCCTGACGAGCCCGGGTCCCGCGGCCGGCACGGCCGCGGGACCCCGCCGGAAGAATCGAGAAACCCATGGGCGACAAGCACCGCATCTCCTTCGAACCGGTCGGTGTCGAGATCGAGGTCACCGAGGACGAGAAGATCCTGGACGCCGCGTTCCGCCAGGGCGTCCACCTCATGCACGGCTGCCGCGAAGGCCAGTGCTCGGCCTGCAAGTCCTATGTGCTCGAAGGCGACCTGCAGATGGAGCGGTACTCGACGTTCGCGTGCAACGACGCGGAGGCAGAGGAGGGCTACCTGCTGCTGTGCCGGGCGCACGCCTACAGCGACTGCACGATCGAACTGCTCAACTTCGACGAGGACGAGCTGCTGAATTCGGCTCCGCTGCAGGAGATCACCGCCGAGGTCGCCGAGATCGTGCCGCACACGCACGACATCGTCGGCCTCCGGCTCGCCACCGCGAGCCCGCTCGAATTCAAGGCGGGCCAGTACGCCGAGCTGGCCATCCCGGGAACCGAGGAGTGCCGGTCGTTCTCCATGGCGACCACGCCCGCGACGACCGGGCAGCTGGAATTCCTCATCAAGAAGTACCCGGGCGGGCGGTTCTCCGCGCTGCTGGAGAACGGCCTCGCGGTCGGGGACGCCCTGCGGCTGCGCGGACCGTACGGGAACTTCACGTTGAAGAAGGGCCACGTGCTGCCGCTGGTGCTGCTGGCGGGCGGTGCGGGAATGGCGCCCGTGCTCAGCCTGCTGCGGCACCTCGCCGAAACCGACGACTCCCGGCGGATCCGGTTCTACTACGGCGCCCGGACCGTCGCGGATCTGTTCTACTTGGACGAGATCCGGGCATTGGGCGGCCAGCTGGCGGACTTCGGGTTCGTCGTGGCGCTGTCGGAATCGGCGGACGGCAGCACGGACCTCGGGGTGGTCGCCGAACCGGGTCTGGTCACCGACGTCGTCGAGGCCGCGGAGCCCGAGCTGCACCGCAGCGAGGTGTACCTGTGCGGGCCGCCGCCGATGGTCGACGCCGCACTCGATCTCGCGTCCCGGCAAGGCGTTCCGGACGACCAGGTGTTCTACGACAAGTTCACGACCTCGGTCAGTGACGACCAGTAAGAGGAGAAAGCAGATGGCGAGCAGTCCGACCGCGACACGCAGCTTCCCGAAAGTGGAGTTCACCGACTCCGAAGCCGGGGCGCTCGAATTCCCCAGCTCGAAGAGCCGCAGCTACAACTACTTCACGCCCGCCAAGCTCCGCGCGACGGTGTACGAGGACGTCACCGTCGACGTGCAGCCGGACCCGGACCGGCACCTGAGCCAGGGCTGGATCTACGGCTTCGGCGACGGCCCGGGCGGTTACCCGCACGAGTGGACGCGGGCGAAGTCCTCGAACTGGCACGCGTTCCTCGACCCGAACCAGGAGTGGGAGCAGACGCTCTACCGCAACAACTCCGCGGTCGTGCGCCAGGTCGCGCTGAGCCTGGAGAACGCCAAGCGCGCCGGAGCCTACAGCCACTGGAAGCCGGCCTGGCAGACCTTCGTCGCGCGCAACCTCGGCGCGTGGATGCACGCCGAGAACGGCATGGCGCTGCACGTGTTCACCTCGATCCAGCGCTCCGGCCCGACCAACATGATCAATACCGCGGTGGCGGTCACGGCCGCGCACAAGATGCGCTTCGCCCAGGACCTCGCGCTGTTCAACCTCGACTTGTCCGACTCGCTGGACACCTTCGACGGCGAAACCCACCGGGCGGTCTGGCAGTCGGCGGAGGAATGGCAGCCCACCCGCCGCGCGGTGGAGGAGCTGACCGCGGTCGGCGACTGGGCGGAACTGCTGTTCGCCACCAACGTCGTGTTCGAACAGCTCGTCGGCCAGCTGTTCCGGTCCGAGCTGGTCATGCAGATCTCGGCCGCGAACGGCGACTACGTGACGCCGACGCTGGTCGGCACCGGCGAATACGACTACAGCCGCGACCTCGCCTACACCCGGGCGCTGTTCCAGCTGCTCGCCCGCGACGGCGAACACGGCGCCGCCAACAAGGAGCTGTTCGGCGAGTGGCTCTCGACCTGGGTTCCGAGGTGCCTGGCCGCGGCCGAGGCACTGCAGCCGATCTGGTCGCAGCCGGCGGAGAAAACCCGCACGTTCGCCGATTCGCTCGCCGCGAGCAAGGAGAAGTTCGCCCAGCTCCTCGAGGAGATCGGGCTCGACGTTCCGAAGGAGCTGGAGAAGTGAGCGACATGCAGTTCGGTGCGCAGACCGAAATCTCGAACATGTGCGGTGTGACCCTGATGAACACCCCAGTCGGCCGGGTCGTGGCGGACGTGATGGGCAGCAAGGACGGGGTCGAGCTCGTCGAGTACCCGTCGATGATCCGCGTGGACGGGACCCGGCTGCTCGAGTTCGACTACGCCGAGCTGACCGACGCGCTCGGCCAGGAGTTCGACGGCTCGGTCTTCGAGGAGATCAGCTCCACCCACTACGGCCGGATGGTGCACCTGGACGACCGCACCCTGCTCTTCGCCAATCCGGAGGACGCCGCCGAGTACATCGGTTTCGACCTGCTGGCCCAGAGCTGAGCCCGGTCCCGAACCGCGCGGCGGCGGGCCGAGCCGCCCGCCGCCGCGTTCCCACCGCAACGCACGAACGAAGGGCGAGGATCTCCGATGTACGAAAAGGATGGCGAGCAGTACTACGTCGTCGACGGGCATGTCCACATCTGGGACGCGCGGGAGTCGAACATCAAGAACGTGCACGGGAAGCAGTTCATCGACTGCTTCTACGACTACCACCGCAACCTCAGCCCGGAAGAGGTGACCTGGGACTACGACACCTACACCTATTACGGCACCGAGCGGTTCGTGAAAGACGTGTTCGGAGACGGCCACGTCGACCACGCGATCTTTCAGGCCACGCTGCTGCGGGACTTCTACCGGAACAACTTCGGCCAGACCGGCGAATGCCTCGACTTGGTGCGCCAGCACCCCGGCAAGCTGACCTACAACCACGCCTACGACCCGCGCGACGGCGAGGCCGGCCTGGAGCAGCTCCGCCGCGACGCCGAGGAGATGCGGCTCAAGGGCGTGAAGCTCTACACCGCCGAGTGGCACGGCGATTCCCGCGGCTACCGGCTGGACGACCCGTGGTCGCGGCGCTACCTCGAAGAGTGCCTGAAGCTGGGCATCAAGAACATCCACGTCCACAAGGGACCGACGATCCGGCCGCTGGACCGGGACGCGTTCGACGTGGCCGACATCGACCACGTGGCCACCGACTACCTCGACCTGAATTTCATCGTCGAGCACGTCGGCCTGCCGCGGCTGGAGGACTTCTGCTGGATCGCCACCCAGGAGTCCAATGTGTACGGCGGGCTGGCGGTGGCGATGCCGTTCATCCACGCCCGCCCGAAGTATTTCGCGCAGATCATCGGGGAACTGCTCTACTGGATCGGCGAGGACCGGATCCTCTTCGGCAGCGACTACGCGCTCTGGACTCCGCAGTGGCTGGTGGAGAAGTTCGTAGACTTCCAGATCCCGGCCGACTTGCCCGAGTACCCGCAGATCACCGTGGCACAGAAGAAAAAGATCCTGGGGCTGAACGCGGCCGCGCTGTACGACCTGGAGGTGCCGCGGCAGCTGCGCCTGCCCGCGGAGGCCGGTGCGCGATGACCACCGCCGCCCTTTCCCTGGACGAGATGGTCCTGTCGGCGCTGGCGACCGTGTTCGATCCCGAGCTGGACCAGCCGGTGACCGAACTCGGCTTCGTCCGCTCAGTGACGATCGACGACGCGGGCGTTGAAGTGCACCTGCGGCTGCCGACCTCGTTCTGCGCGCCGAATTTCGCGTACCTGATGGTCTCGGACGCCTACGACGCGCTGGCGGCGCTGCCCGACGCGGGCCGGATTCGGGTGGTGCTGGACGACCACCACGACTCGGCGAAGATCAACGCCGGCGTTGCGGCCCGCGCCGGATACGTCGGCACGTTCGGCGTCGAGGCGGAGCAGAGCCTCGACGAACTCCGCCGCACGTTCCAGCGGAAAGCACACCTCGCCGCGGTCGAACGATGCTGCCGCGCCGTGCTGGCCGGCGGCGCGTGGATGATCGAAGAGCTGCCGCTGCTGGAGTTGCTCGACCTGCCGGAGGACCGGTTGAAAATCGCGCTGCTGCGCCGGCGGGAAGCGATCGGGCTGCCGACCGACGCGCACGCGCGGGTGGTCGTGGACCACACCGCCGCTCCCATAGGGAAGCAGGACACCGCGCTGTGGCTGCGGCTGGCCGCCGCGACCCGTATTTCCATCGAGGGCAACGCGCATTTCTGCCGCGGCCTGCTCGCCACCCGGTACGCGGATCCCGAGGGGACCGCCCCGGTCGTCGTCACTTCGAGGAGCCGATCGTGAAAGCCGTCCAAGTCACCGGATACCACCGGAATCTCGAACTGCGCGAGGTCGAGGAGCCGAAAGCCGCCGGTCCGCTCGACGTGGTGGTCAAGGTGGGCGCGGCCGGCGTCTGCCGGACCGACCTGCACATCCTGGAAGGCCAGTGGGCGGAGAAGTCCGGCGTCGCGCTGCCTTACACGATCGGGCACGAGAACGCCGGCTGGGTGCACGCCGTCGGCGACGCGGTCACCAATGTTGCGGTGGGGGACAAGGTGATCCTCCACCCGCTGATCACCTGCGGGTTGTGCCGCGCCTGCCGGCTCGGCGACGACGTGCACTGCGAGCAGTCGGCTTTCCCCGGGATCGACACGAACGGCGGGTACGCGGAATACCTCCGCACGTCCGCGCGGTCGTGCGTGAAACTGGCGGACAGTCTCGAACCCGCCGACGTGGCCGCGCTCGCCGACGCCGGGCTCACCGCCCAGCACGCGGCCGCGAAGGCGGCGCGACAGCTGCGACCCGGCGACGTCTGCGTGATCATCGGCGCCGGCGGGCTCGGCCACATCGGCATCCAGTGCCTGAAAGCGATGAGCGCGGCGACGCTCGTCGTGCTCGACCGCAACCCGGCCGCCCTGGAGCTGGCCAAGGAAATCGGCGCGGACGTCACGATCGTCGCCGACGGGTCCCAAGTGGACGCGGTGCTGGACCTGACCGGCGGCCACGGCGCGGAAGCGGTGGTGGACTTCGTCGGCGAGGGCGGCGCGACCGCCGAAGGCGTGCGGATGCTGCGACGCGCGGGAAGCTACTACGTCGTCGGCTACGGCGAGAACATCGACGTGCCCACGATCGACATCATTTCCACCGAGATCAACTTCGTCGGCAATCTCGTCGGCTCGTACACCGACCTGCAGGACCTGATGGTGCTGGCCGCGCAGGGCAGCGTGAAGCTGCACACGGCGCGGTACCGGCTGGACGACTTCCAGCAGGCGATCGACGATCTCAGCGCCGGCCGGGTCCGCGGCCGCGCGATCCTCATTCCCTGAAACCGCAAGGAAAGGACGGAGACCATCATGGCGAAGGAGCTGAGGTTCGGCGTCGACGCGCGGCGCCAGCTCGAGCTCGGGGTCAACACCCTGGCCGACGCGGTGAAGGCGACGCTGGGCCCGAAGGGGCGCAACGCGGTGCTGGAGAAGCTGACCGGACCGCCGACGATCACCAACGACGGGGTGACCATCGCCCGGGAGATCCAGCTGGGCGAGCCGTTCGCGAACATGGGCGCCCAGCTGGTCAAGGAAGTCGCGATGAAGACCAACGGCGCGGTGGGCGACGGGACGACGACCGCCACCGTGCTGGCGCAGGCGATGGTGCGCGAGGGCCTGGCCGCGCTGAGCGGCGGCGCGAATCCGATGCGGGTGCGGCGGGGGATCGAGGAGACCGTCGACGCGGTCGTGGAGCACCTGCGGAAATCGGCGGTCGCGGTGTCCGGCGAAACCGAACTGGAGCGGATCGCGACGCTGGCGGCCAGCGACGACGAGCGCATCGGGCGGGTGATCGCCCAGGCGCTCGCCGCGGTCGGCCGGACGGGCGTCGTGGAGATCGAGGAGTCCGAGCAGCCCGGGCTGAGCGTGGAGCTCGCCGACGGGATCGAGTTCGACCACGGCTACACGTCGCCGTACATGGTCACCGACCGGGACCGGATGGAAGTCAGTTTCGCCGAGCCGGTCATCCTGTTGACCAACAAGAAAATCAGCCAGGTGCAGGACCTGATGCCGACGGTCGAGGCGGCGCGCCGGGCGGACCGGCCGCTGGTGGTGCTGGCGGAGAACGTCGACGGCCCGGCGCTGCAGCTGATCGTCAGCGGCAACGTGCACGGCACGTTCGCGGCGGCCGTCGTCCGCGCGCCCGGGTTCGGGCACCGGCGGATCGCGGAACTGGAAGACCTGGCCGCGGCGCTCGGCGGCCGGGTCGTCAGCGACGACTCCGGGGTGACGCTGGCCGAGGTCACCGAACGGGACCTTGGCCGCTGCGCGCACATCACGATCACCGAGGACTCGACGACCATCCTCGGCGGCGCCGGGGCCGAGGACGTGGTGCGCGCCCGGATCAGCCAGCTGGAGAAGCAGCTGGAACGCGCCCGGATCGAGCACGACCAGGACAGCCTGCGGCTCCGGATCGCGCGGTTGTCGGGCCGGATCGCCCTGGTGCGGGTCGGGGCCGCGACGAGCGTCGAACTCAAGGAGCGGATGCTGCGCGTCGAGGACTCGCTCGCCGCGGCTCGGGCCGCACTGGAGGAAGGCGTGGTCGCGGGCGGCGGTGCGGCGCTCGCGCAAGCTGCGCAGCAGGTGGACCTGGACCTGACCGGCGACGCGGCGCACGGCCGCGACATCGTGCTGCGGGCGCTCGGCGAGCCGTTGCACTGGATCGCCGAGAACGCCGGGTACGAGGGCGCCGAAGTCCGGGAACGCGTCGCGGGACTGGGCACCGGCAACGGATTCGACGCGCTGGCCGGCGAGTACTGCGATCTGTTCGCCGCGGGCGTGATCGACCCGCTCAAGGTGACCCGTTCGGCCCTGGAGAGCGCGGCGTCCATCGCGGCGCTGGTGATCACGACGGAGACGGCGGTGGTCGAGCAGGTCGTGGTCAATCCGGGGTCGATCATCGCGCCGGGATTCGGGGACCTGGCCGAGGGCATGGTCCGCCCGTCCAACATCTACTAGGGCGCGGAGGTCCGGTGCCGGGTCCGCTCCTTCGGGGCGGACCCGGCACCGTCGATTACGCCGCCGCGGCGGAAGCGGTGCAGTTGGCCAAGCGCACGGCGAGACCGAGCAGCCGGGCCGGCGAGCACAGCAGGTCGACGAGCCCGGCCTGTGCGGCGGCGGCCGCGTCGACCGGCCGCGGCCAGCCGGCCGGGTGCACGACGCCCGCGGACATGATGCGGAGATCAGCGGCTTCAGCAAGCGCGCAGCCGAAGCCGATCGCGTCGCCGTTCAGCGCGGCGACGACCGGTGCCGGATGCCGGCGCACGGCGGCCAGCGCGGTGTCCGGCCGTTGGCCCGCCCCGAGATCGGGCGCGAACCAGCGGCCGGTTCCCGTCAGCACGACCGGCCGCGGTCCGATGTAGACCAGCGCCGCGGCGAGCGTGTCGGGAAAGCTGTCGTCGAGGAACCCGGTCTTTCCGTTCCGCAACCGCAGAACGACCGTCCGGTTCCGATACTCCAGCTCCAGCATGGCCCGCCTCCGGGAATTCGATGTCGCCGAAGCGTAGGGCGGCCCGCGGCCGGAGCCTGTCTCAGAACGAGATGTCCGCCGGGTCGCGGATGTGGTGTGGTGGACGTCCTGGATCTTCGGAAAGGGGGCGGGTTGATGCCCGAGGACAGTGTTCCGGACGACCCCGGGGCGCGTGCCGAAGCTCGGCCGCCCTCCCGGCATCGAGACTGCCTCGAACGGGCGCGTCGGGCCTTGGCCGGAACGGGCTGGGAAATCGAGCGGAGAGCCGACTCTCCGGTGCCGGGTCCGTGAACGGAGACGTGCTGGGCGAGCTCGCGGGAGTTACGCGTGGTCGGAGCGGTGGGGAGAAGTCCTCCGTGCGATGGTGGTGGTCCGCGACGGTGACCGTGGAGGAACTGCGTGCCTTCGCCCGCGAGCGGTTCGCCGGGTACAAGGTGCCCGAAGCGATCGAAGACGCGATGCTCGACGCGATCCCGAACGTCCAGCACGCCTTGTTCCGCCAGAGCCTCGAACTCGGCTGCGGCGCATTGGCCGACGAACTGGCCTGAGAATCCCGCCGGGTTCCTCCGCGGCTCAACCTGCGCACACCCGTTGGCCGACGAGCGTGAATCGCGTCGCCGAGGAGAGTGCCGGGCTGGTTGCTGAGAGGGCGCGGGTTTTTCGCTCGAGCGTGTGGGTCGCGAACCGCGGGTTCGCGACCCACACTCGAGGCATCGCAAGGCGGCGGGCTCAGCGGGGGAGAGGCTGTCCCTTGGTTTCCGGTCCGACGAACCAGATCAGGCCGAGTGCGATCGCGTAGGACGTCACTCCGATCGTCGTCGCCGCGGCCGAGATGCTGCCGAGCAGGCTGATGAGCAGGCCGGCGGTGAGCGTGACGAGCGAGCCCGCGATCCGGGCGGAGTTGAACACCGTCGAGATCGCGGTTGCCCGTCCCGCCGTGGGGAACAGTTCTGGCAGGTAGATCGGCATCCACGCGAACTGGCCCAGGATGAAGAATCCGGCGACGCCGGCGGCGGCGAGGGCAACCCCGGGCGTCGAAACGGCGAAGAAGAAGATCGGGAGGATCAACGCCGAACCCGCGTAATAGACCAGCATCGTGGGCTTGCGGCCCCACTTGTCGGCCAGGTAGCCCAGCAGCAGGTACCCCGGCACGGACGCGGCATTGAACACCAGGCCCGCGTTCGCGGCCCACTCGCCGGCGGGCAGTCCCGCGTTCTTCGCGAGCTGGCCGGTGTACTGCGGGATCCAGGCCGACACGCTGTAGAGGCCGATGACCGACACCACGGTGATCAGGAGGAGCCGCAGGGCGCGCCGACGCAGGTGCGGCTGGCTGAACACCGCCGTGAACGGAGACCGCAGGAGCTCGCGGTCCGCTGGGCTGACCTGTCCGCCGCCGGCAGCGGTGGCCTTGGCGTTGCGCCTGCGCTCGCGGATCTCTGTCCACATTTCCGGGTCGTGGACGGCCCGGCGCACGTAAAGCACGATGAGCGCGGGCAGGGCGCCGATGAGGAACAGGTACCGCCAGGCCTGATTTCCCGCCGGCTGAAGGAGAAACCAGGCCAGGGCCGCGAGTACGGCACCGACGCCGAACCCGGATTGCAACACGGCGGCTGCCCGTCCGCGGGAGCGGTCGGGCCACAGTTCGCCGATGAGGGCCGTCGCGCTGCCCCACTCGGCACCAAGGCCCATGCCGGTGACGAAGCGCAAAGCCAGCAGCCACCAGTAGCCGGGCGCGAAGGCGGTCAGGCTGGTGAACAGCGCGTACCAGAGGATCGAGATCATCAGGGTGCGGCGGCGGCCGAGGTAGTCGGCCGCGAAGCCGGCGGCGATCCCGCCCAGGGCCCACCCCAGCAGGGTCGCGGCCACCAGCGCGCCGACGTAGGCGGGCAGTCGTTCGAGCTGGCCGCTGGTCCCCAGGCTGGTAACGGCTGCCGAACCCGCGAGGACGAGTGCGTACGTCTCGAACCCGTCGAATGTCCATCCGAGCCAGGACGCCACGAGCGCGCGGCGGCTGGCCTTGTCGATCCTGCGCAGGGTCACGGCTCGATCGCGTATGCCGCTCTCCAGGTCGGACACAATGCTCTCCTTTGCTCTCCGTTGAGCTGAAGACTCGATGTCCGGGTGATCAGTCGAGCGCGTCGATCGGGGCGAGAACGGTGACGCTGAGCGGTGCCGCGAGCAAGTCCGGAAGCTGGGCGCGGTAGTTCTTGTAATGCGCTGACGCGCGATGCGCCTCCAGCGCGGACGAGTCCTCGTAGCGCTCGAGGAGCACCAATTCCGCATTGTCCCCCTGGGCAGCGAACAGGTTGTAGAAGCGGCACCCCGCCTCGCCGCGGGTCGGAGCCACCATCCCCTCCAGCAGTTCCCGCAGCCGGCCTGCGGCCTCGGACGTCGGGGTGAAGCGGGCGATCACGGTCACGGGGCTCTCGTCGGCCATGGCGTCTCTCCAGTCGGTCGGTCGGGGCGCCTCTTGCGTCCCTATGGGTAATACGTTATAAAACGTCTTATGCAAGGAGTCAAGGCCGAGACGCGGGTCGCCTGCCCGGTGCCTGGTCCCGGCGGCAGGTCGCGGCGCGGAGGGTGGCCGCCGCCGGGTTCAATACGACTTATGACATCCTCCGAAAACTCCGAACCGCGCCTCGACCTGACGGAAGCCGACCTGCGGATCCAGCGCGGTCGCACCTCGGCCACGGCGCAACTGGCCGAACAGATCAAGGCCTCGATCGTCAAGCAGCAATTGCCCCCGGGCGCACGACTGCCCACCGAGAAAGAGCTGATCGCGGAGTCCGGTCTGAGCCGGATCACCGTCCGCGCCGCGGTGGGCGCCCTCGAGCGGGAGGGCTGGGTCGTGCGCAGGCAAGGGCTGGGCACGTTCGTGTCCGAACCGCTGGACCAGGAGCTGTCGTCCGGGGTTCGCACGATCACAGAGGTCCTGCTCGACCGCGGTGTCACCCCGCAGATCGAGGTGCTGAGCTTCGGAGTCGAGCCCGCGCCGCCGTATGTCGCGCGGACGCTGGGGGAGCGCGAGGTGCTCACTGTCCGCCGCCGCTACGGCGACGGCGAGCAACCCGTGGCGTTGGTGACGATCCACCTCCCGACCCGGGTGCTCGACGCCGCAGAGCCGTTGCGTTCGGCCGAACCGGCCACCGAGACCACCTACACGATGTGGGAGCAGCGGCTGGGCACGCGCATCGCGGAAGCCCGGCATGAGATCCACGCCGCTGGCGCGTCCGCGGACGTCGCGGCGGCGCTGGGCGTCGACGAGGGCGCACCGGTCCTCGTCCTCGACCGCGTCAGCTTCGACCACGACAACCGCCCGCTGGAGGTCGTGGTCTTCCACTACCGGCCGGACCGCTACGGCTTCGCGGTGACGCTTCCCCGCGTCGTCGCGAACGGGACGGTCGGCATGACCGAGAGAACAGAAAGGTTGGGTCCATGACGAAAGCCGATCCCGGCACGCCGGGGCGCGCCGGCGGGGACGGCCCGCACGTCGGGCTGATCCTCGCCCTCACCATCCGCGGCCTGTCCGTGGGCAACTACCCGGACATGACCCGCGTCGCGCGGGCGGCGGAGTCCCACGGGTTCGACTCTGTGTGGCTCTGCGACCACTTCCTGACCCTCAGCCCCGACGACTACGTCCGCGATGCCGGGATCGCCGACGACGTCAGCGGTGCCGCGCCCGCGGCGCAGGGTCCGTCGTCGATCCCGCTCCTGGAGTGCTGGACGGCGCTGTCGGCGTTGTCGCGCGACACGACTTCGCTGCGCCTGGGCACCAGCGTGCTGTGCAACTCGTACCGCCATCCCGCCGTCCTCGCCAAGATGGCCGCGACCCTCGACGTGATCTCGGGCGGGCGCGTGGACCTGGGGCTGGGAGCGGGCTGGTTCCAGCAGGAGTTCGAGGCCTACGGGATCCCGTTCCCGCCGACCGGTGACCGCGTCTCGGCGCTCGCCGAGTCGCTGCAGGTGATGCGCAGCGTCTGGACCGAGGCCAACCCCCGGTTCAGCGGCGGCTTCTACACGATCGACGGTGCGATCTGCGACCCGCCGCCCGTCCAGAAGCCGCATCCGCCGCTGTGGATCGGCGGCGAGGGGCTGCGGGTCAGCCGCATCGCCGTCCGGCACGCGAACGGCGTCAACGTCCGGTGGTGGCCCGCCGAAAAATGCGCTGAGCGCCGGGAATTGCTCGACCGGGAGTGCGAGGCGATCGATCGCGATCCCTCGACCCTCGAGCTGTCGGTGACGACGCTGCTCGCCCCCACCGAGTCGCCCGCGGTCCAGCAGCAGCTGCGCGCGCGGTTCAAGTCCATCCCGGAGAGCGGCCTCATCACCGGCTCCGCCGAGTCCTGCGTCGAGCAGATCCGCGAGTACCAGGCCGCGGGGATCGGCCACTTCCTGTTCACCGTCCCGGACGTGGCCGGCTCCGGCTATCTCGACGTCGTGGGCGAGCAGATCCTTCCGCACCTCGGCACCGCCCAGACCTCCGCGCACACCCGCTGAAAGCGAGCCGCACGATGACCTCCGACGTGACCGCCCGGACGACCGGGACCGAGTACCTGCGACCGACCGAGTACATCGACTCCGACCACCCGACCGTCGTCGAGACCGCGCGCCGGATCACCGAAGGCGCCACGACCGACGTCGAGCGTCTCGGCCGCATCTACCACCATGTCCGCGACTTGCCCTACGACATCCTCGCCTCGTTCCGTTACCTCGCAAAGGGGCAGGCGGCAGCAAGTGACGTCCTCGAGAACGGCGTCGCGTTCTGCATGGGCAAGGCCAGTTCGTTCGTCGCGCTGGCCCGCGCCGCCGGCATCCCGGCGCGCGTCGCCTTCCAGGCACTGGACGCCCCAGAGATGGAATTCCTCTCGCCCGAGGTCCGCGTGCTGTGGGGCGGGCCGGTCGGACGTCCGCTGCCGTGGCACTCGCTCGGCGAGGCGTTCGTCGACGGCCGGTGGGTCAAGCTCGACGCCACGATCGACGCGCCCACCGCCGTCAAGCTCGGCAAGCCGTACGCGGTCGACTACGACGGCCGTACCGACATCCCCACCGTCGAGGGCCCGGTCCTGCGGGAGAACGGCAGCTACGCCGACTACCCCGCCGAGGTCGCGGACTGGTACCTGCGCGTGGCCCGCGAGGTGCTCGACGCGCTCGAGTCGACCGCCGCGCACGAGCGCGTCGCCGCCGACGACGTGCTGTGGAGCGGGCCGGACCCCGAACTCGTCAGCCGTCAGGCCGTCGCCTGACCTTCCCCCACCCGGGGTGGCGCGGCGTCCAGGCCGTGCCACCCCGATCCCGCCGCGCTCGCGCGCCGAATCGAGAAGGACACCCGCGATGTCCGTTCGCCAGATCACCTCCGTCAACCCCGCGACCGAAGAGGTCCTGGGTCGCTTCGACCCGCACACCCCGGACCAGATCGAGGCGGCCCTCGCCCGGGCAACCGGCGCGGCCGCCCGGTGGCGGTCCGCTCCGATCGAGGTCCGCGCCGAGCACCTGCGCCGAGCCGCGGCCGTCCTGCGCGCCGACCGGGACCGGCTCGCCACGCTGATCACCGAGGAAATGGGCAAGCCCATCGCCGAGGCGGAAGCCGAGGTGGAGAAGTCCGCTTGGTGCTGCGAGTACTACGCCGAGCACGGCCCGGCGATGCTCGCCCGCGAGCCGGTCGAGACCGCCGCCGCGCGCAGCCACATCGCCTACGAGCCGCTGGGCCTGGTGCTCGCTGTGATGCCGTGGAACTTCCCGCTGTGGCAGGTGTTCCGGTTCGCGCCGCCCGCACTGCTGGCGGGCAACGGCGCGGTGCTGAAGCACGCGTCGAACGTCCCGCGCTGCGCTCTCGCGATCGCCGAGATCTGGGAGCGAGCCGGTTGCCCGGCCGGGCTCTTCACCACGCTGCTGGCCGGTCCGGACGCCGTGCCGGGCCTGGTCGCCGACGACCGCGTCCACGCCCTGACCCTCACCGGCTCGACCGAAGTCGGCGCGCAGGTCGCGGCGATGGCCGCCGCGCACCTCAAACCGCAGGTGCTCGAACTCGGCGGCTCCGACCCGTTCATCGTCCTGGCGGACGCCGACATCCCTGCCGCCGCGGCCGCCGCCGTCACGGCGCGGACGCTCAACTCCGGACAGAGCTGCATCTCGGGCAAGCGCTTCATCGTCGAGGACGCCGTCGCCGAGGAGTTCACCGAGGCGTTCGCCGCGGGCGTCGCAGCGCTGACCGTCGGCAATCCCTTCGACCGCGACGTGCGGGTCGGCCCGCTGGCCAGGGCGAGCATCCGCGCGGACCTGCTCGACCAGGTGCGCCGCAGCGTCTCGGCGGGTGCCAGGCTCGTCACCGGCGGCACCGCGCCGGAGGGACGGGGCTTCTATTTCCGGCCTGCCGTCCTCGACAACGTCACCCCCGAGATGGCCGTCGCGGCTGAGGAGACCTTCGGACCGGTCGCCGCGGTCGTCCGGGCGAAGGACGCGTCCGACGCTGTCGCCGTCGCCAACGCCACCGAGTTCGGTCTCGGTGCGGCCCTGTGGACGTCCGACCTCGACCTCGCGGACCTCCTCGTGCCCCAAATCGCCGCAGGCGCGGTGTTCGTCAACGGCATCGTCGCGTCCGACCCGCGCCTGCCCTTCGGCGGCATCAAGCGCAGCGGCTACGGGCGTGAACTGGGTGTCTTCGGGATCCGGCAGTTCACCAACGTCAAGAGCGTCTGGGTCGGACCCGCGCGGAACGGCCAGGACCACCCGCTCAGCGAATGAACCACCAGTCCGAGATCGAAGGAGCTCCCATGACATCCCCTCAGGTCGCGTCACGGCTCGACGGGCCGCCCCAGCGCGTCGCGATCGTCGGCGGCACCGGGGCGCTCGGGCTCGGACTCGCGACGCGGTGGGCGCACGCCGGTGTCGAGGTCCGCATCGGTTCCCGCCGCGCGGACGCCGCGCAAGCCGTTGCCGCGCAGCTGCCACGAGCATCCGGCGGCGAGAACGCGGTGATGATCGACGGAGCGCCGGTCGTCGTCATCGCGGTCCCATTCAGTGCCCACGTCGAGACACTGCGGTCCCTCGCCAAGGTCATCCGACCGGGGCAGCTGCTGATCGACACGACCGCGCCGATGGTGGCAGGGCGCAGAGGCCTTCGGCCCATCACGCCGTGGGCGGGCTCAGCTGCCGAACAGGCCCAAGACCTGCTTCCAACCGGCGTTTCGGTTGTCTCCGCGATGCAGACGGTCAGCGCCGCTACCCTGCAGGATCTCCGACAGCGCCTCGACGAGGACGTCTTGATCTGCGGCGACCGGAGCGCCGACAAGGCGGTCGCCGCTGGCCTCATCGAAAGCATCCGCGGATTGCGCGCGGTCGACTGCGGTCCCTTGGACCTGAGCGGTGTTTGCGAACGGATCACCGCGTTGTTGGTCGGCGTCAACCGGCGCTACAAGACGCACGCCGGAATCCGGCTCACCGGACTGCCGGTCGCATCGACGGACGCGAGTCTCGGTCGCCCCGCGTGATCCCAGCCGGTGCGCGTTGCCGACGATCCGCACGACGTTGGACAGAAAGTGCGGCCAGAGTTGACCACGGCGCGATCCGGCTAGCTGTCAGGCCAGCTCCAGGAAGATGCCGTCCTCGGATTCGTCACCGCCGGGGCCATGCGCGCGGATGATGCCGACGATCTCGTCGAAGAGTGTCGGGCCCTCGCGACGCTCTGCCGCGGCGATCCGGGCCGCGATGGTCGAACGGTTCGATGGATGGCAGGTGAGGAGGAGCTGGTTCAGCCGCTCGATCGTCGCGTCAAGACCGAGTGCGACACGAGACGCATTCGAGTTGAGCCATCGCAGGATCCAGCCGCTCTCGGGCGTGCCGAAGCCGCCTCGGAGCACGTCGTTGAAGGCGTCGAGACTCCCGTGCCAGGTGTAGTGGTCGAGAAGGCGAGAGAACTCGCGGGCGAATCCGGCGAAGTCGGAGAAGTTGGCTCCGTCGATGACTAGCACGGGAAGGTCGTCGCCACGGCTGGTCATGGTGCCAGCATGTCACGATCCGACCGGACTTACTGGCCGCCGTTGATCCTGGCGGCGGCGAACGCTGCAGCCTCGCCCGCCTTGAGGGAGTAGCTGAGGTGGGCGAGGATGTTCGTCCCGTCCGGGCGGCAGATCGGGTCCCCGGCGGCGCAGAATTCCTTTGTCCGGTCCTGGTACTCGCCGGTGATGTGCTTGCCGAGCTTGGCGATCGGCGGTCCGAAGGTCAGCAGCGCGGCCACCCGGGGCGCGATCTCCGGCGGGAGGGTCGCGACGATGGGGCCGCCGACGAGTGCCCCGTCGCTGCTGATGCCCACGGAGTTCGCCACGACGTTCGCGCCCTGCGAATAGCCGACGAGCACGAACCGCTGGTTCCCGCACGCGGCGGCCTGGCTGGTGACGTGGTCGACGAGGTCCTGGTTTCCCCGCGAAGCGGAATCGGGCTGCAGGCTGGCCGGATACGCGACGGCGTAGGAGCTCACGGATTTCCCGGGCAGGCTGGCTCGCAGGGCGGCGAAGACCGGGCCGCCGACGATCACTCCGAGAGTGCCGGGCTCGCCGGTGCCCCGCGCGACGACGACGTCGACGTCGGTGCAGGCGGCGGCTCCGGCCGGGGGACTGGCGAGGACCGGGAGGCCGGTGCTCGCGAGGAGGGCTGCGAACAGGCTGGCGGGACGGGCGAAGCGCATCCGGATCACCTTTTCTCAAGATCGCGACGGTGCGAACGCACGGAGTCTGGCGGCGCCGCCGCCCGGCCCGCATCGGCGATTCTGCGCAGGCGCGCAAAAATACGTAGTTTCGACGACGCACCCGGACGATCCCGGCGGCGACGATCCGGACATGCTCACCGAGGAGCCGGCCGCGCAGGCAGTGCTGGACGAGGTCCGCTGGCGGCTGCCGGAGTCCGCGCGGCTGCTCGACCGCGGTGCGACGCGGTTCCTCGCGTTCGTCCTGGGCTGCACGCCGACCGGCGCAGCCCCGTTGGGCGCCGGGAACTTCCGTGCGCTCGGCGCCGCGGAGATGCGGGCAACGGGCGATCTCGACCGGCTGCATCGCGCGCTCACCGCGGGCGCCCGCCGAGCGCTGCCGGTGCTTGTCCGTTCGGCGGACTTCGCCGGAGCCGTCGAACGCTTGCTGGTCGGGGTCGACGCCGTCGCGCGGCTGGCCTCCGAAGGCGCGCGTGCCGCCGCCGCGGGTGATCGCGGGCGTGCCCGGGCCCGGCTGCTCGCCGAACTCGGCAAACCTCGGCCGGCGGCGCTCGACGACCTTGCCCGGCAGGCGGGCTGGCGGCTCCCGGACACCGTCGTCGCGGTGGCCCTCGACGTCGGTGAGCCGCGAACCGCGGACGGCGTGCTGTGCGACTTGTGCGGCCCGGAACCGTGGGCGGTCTTGCCCGCCGCGGTTCCGGTGCCGGACTTCGGGGTCCGCGCCGCGATCGGACCTGAGGTTGTCCCGGAGGAGACCGCCAGGTCGTTGCGCTGGGCTCGCCGCACCCTGAGCCTGCTTCGCCGCGGTGTGCTCCCGGACACGCGCGCCGTGCGCTGGGACGACCACCTCACCACGCACTGGCTGCTCGCCGACGATGTCCTGCGCTCCGCGCTGGAAACGAGCAGCCTCGCGCCGCTCGAAGTCCTCACGCGCACGGCACGGGAGCGGGCGGCGGAGACCTTGCTCGCCTTTCTCACCACGAGCGGCAGCGCCCCGGAGATCGCCGGGATCCTGGGCGTGCACCCGCAGACGGTCAGGAACCGCCTGCGGACCCTGACCACGCTCTTCGGCGACCGGCTCCACGATCCGGAGGAGCGGTTCGGCCTCGAGATTTCGCTGCGGGCGCGCAAGCTCCGGCCGGCCGGGTGACCAGCCGCCCGGAAAGAAGACCAGCCCCGGGGAGACCGTGAGCCTTCTGTCGCGCGCACCGTCGCCGAGGCAGGACACGTCCGAAGGCTCGTAGCGGTGCGACGACTGCTGACGTGCTCATCGTACTCCAGGCGAACCGGTTGCCGGACCCGGTCCTCCCGCGTGGACAACGGCCGTGGGTTTCGATCAAATGGGCGGGACCTGGACAGCTGCGGGAGTGGGAGCGATGGCGGACAGCGCGGCCGGGACGGCGGAGCTGACGAGTTACGTCGGGCGCGCCGACGCCGGCGAAGAGGTGCGGCGGCTGCTCGGCGAGTACCGGCTGGTCACTCTGACCGGGCCAGGCGGGGTGGGGAAGACCCGGCTGGCCGGGAGAGCCGCCAGTGCGTTCACCCGGGCGTTCCCGGACGGCGTCGCGATCGTTCCGCTCGGCGAGCTGCAGGACGCGAGCCTGCTCGCGCAGGCCGTCGCCGACGGCCTCGGCTTGCACGACACGGCCGACCGCAGCGCACAGGACGCGGTGCTGGCCTACTTGCGCGAGCGGCAGCTCCTCCTCTTGCTGGACAACTGCGAACACCTCGTCGACGGGTGCGCCGCGTTCGCCGCCATGTTGTTGCGCCGCTGTTCGAATCTGGTGATTCTGGCGACCAGCCGGTGCTCGCTCGACATCGCGGGGGAGTGCGTGCTGCCGATCGCCCCGCTGGCCGTTCCCGGCGATGATGTCGCCGGCCCGGACGAGGCGCTGGCCTCCGACGCCGTCCGGTTGTTCGTGGACCGGGCCTCGGCGGTGGTGCCGTCCTTCCGGCTCACCGAGAGCAACACCCGGGACGTGGCGAGCGTGTGCCGGCAGCTGGACGGCCTTCCCTTGGCCATCGAACTCGCCGCGGCCCGCCTGCGCACGTTGTCGCCGCGGCAGATCGCGGAGCGGCTCGGGGAGAGCCTGACGCTGCTGACCGGCGGCGCCAGGACGCTTCCTGACCGGCATCGCACTCTGCGCGCCGCCGTCGAGTGGAGCTATTCCTTGTGCGACGGCGCCGAACGTGCGGTGTGGGAACGCTGTTCGGTGTTCGCGGGCCCGTTCGACTTGTCCGCTGCCGAGGAGCTCGCCGAGACCAGCGATGCCGGCGAGGGTCCCGCGCTGGAGCGGGCGGCGGTGCTGGACGCCGTCGACGGCCTGGTCGGCAAGTCGGTCCTGATGCGCGTCGACGGCGAGACCCGGATGCGCTACCGGATGCTGCACGTACTGCGCGAGTTCGGGCAGGAGCGACTGGCCGCTTCCGGAACGTCCGAGTTGTTCGCGCGCCGGCACCGCGACCATCACGACCGGTTGCTCGAGCAGGCCGGCGACGAGTGGTTCGGGCCGGGGCAGGACGACTGGCTCGCGCGGCTGTCCGAGTCGCATGCCGACATCCGTGCCGCCCTGTCGTGGTCCCTGCGAACATCCGAGGACGCACTGGTCGCGTTGCGAATGTCGACCTGCCTGGTCGAATACTGGGCGGCACGCGGCGCCGCCCAGGAACTGCGGGAGTGGATCGACCGCTCGCTGTCGGCAGTCGCGCCCGACGCGCCGGGCCGGGCGCGGGGACAGGCCATCGCGGCCTTGTGCGCGGCACTGCACGCGGACGTGCCGCGGGCGCGTCAGCGGCTCGATTTGGCGGCGGCCGCCGAGGACGAGGACGCGGCGCCTTTTGTCGCCCACGCCGAAGCTTTCGTGGCGATGCTCGTGGTCGAACCGGGCGTCTTGGAACACGCCGCCGAGGCGGTGCGGATGTTCGGCGAACGAGGCGACCCGCGTCGGCAGATGCATCCGATGTTCCTCCAGGGAATCGCCATGGCGTACCGGGGAGATCTCGCCGGGGCCAGGGACCTGCTGGGGCGGATGCAGGGGATGTGCGCGGAGGCGGGAGACAAGCGGTACCGGTCGATGGCGTTGTTCGGGCTGGGCGTCGTCGAGGTCTGGCTGGGCGGAGACCTCGACGCCGGAGAGCGCGCGCTGCGGGAGGCGCTGCACATCGATCTGCAAGGTCCCGACGTGCTGTCGGCCGCCTACCGGGTCGACGGGCTCGCCTGGGTCGCGGCGAAACGAGGGGACGCCCTGCGGGCCGCGGGCTTGTTCGGCACCGCCGCCGCGCTGTGGGAGCGGTGCGGCAGCGAACCGGACGTCGCGGTGGCCATGCCGCACCGGGAAATGGTCAAAGCAACGCGCGACGCGCTCGGCGACGCCGACTTCGACACCGCGTTCGCCGCAGGCAAACAGCGGAACCCGCGGCACATCCTGGCCGCTGCCGACCCGACGCACCCTGGGCCTGGCCCGGCGTCATCCGGCCGTCCTTCGGCGCTTGTACCGCTGACCCGCCGCGAATCGGAGATCGCCCGGCTGGTCGCGGCCGGGCTGAGCAACCGCGAAATCGCCGCGCGGCTGGTCATCGCGCAGCGCACCGCCGAGACTCATCTCCAGCACATCATGAACAAGCTCGATCTCGGCAATCGGACCCAGGTCGCGATCTGGGTGAACGCGAAGCGGTCCTGATCGCGAATGATCGGCTGAGCCCCGGGGCCGAGCTCGTGGTCCCGCGCGGTTCGTGATTTCCGAGGCCCTGCCTTCGGCCTTCCGCCCCCGGGGCCCGGTCCGGCGAGCGGTCGAAGACTCCGGGGCCTCCGAACCTTGCCCTCAAGCATCGAGATCTCGACACCGTCGAGTCGATCGGTCGCGAACGCTGCCTGAACTGCTGGTCAAACGAGTATGGACAGTCTGTACCTAACGGGTGTTAGGATCAGGCCCTGGACGCATCGTCGACAAGGAAGTCAGCACCGTGCCAGTCACCTCGCGCACGCACAGCGTTTCGTCGGCACCGCATCGCGTGACCGAGATTCGCGAGTTGTTCCTGAGCCACGCCACCGATGATCTCTCGCGGCTCCGTCCGGTGGTCGCCCGTTCATGGCAGCGCAGCCGTGCCGCGGGGGTCGACGCGCAGGTCGACCGCGGTTACCACGACGAAGGGCGGGTCGACGAGCGCACCATCCTCGCTGCCGAGCCGCACTTGCGGAAGCTTGACGACGTCGCGGCGGACATCGGCGGGCACGTGAGCCTGAGTTCGCCGAACGGCGTGCTGGTCAATCCCGGTTTCCTGCGGGGCGACGCGGATTTCCCGCCCGGTTACTCGCTGCTGGAAGCGAGCTGCGGAAGCAACGGCGAAGGGGTCGCGCTGGAAGAGGGGCGCGGGGTCTGGCTCGCGCCCGAGGAGCACTTCCGCGAGGACATGCGCGGCAACTGGTGCTTCGCCTCGCTGGTGCGGGATCCGTTTCACAACCGGGTCCGCGCGGTGGTCGGGCTGACCTTGCCCGCCGCCAAGGTGCAGGGTCTCGAGCCGTCGTCGACGTTGCTGACGCTGGAAGGGATCGCGTCGCGGATCGAGCGCGATCTCGAGACACGGATGTCGTCGCGCGAGCGCACGCTCCTTCGCGAGTATCTCACCGTGTCGCGTCGCCGGGGGAAAGCTGCTGTCTTCGTGACCGACGGCAAGCATTCGTTCATGAACGCCGCGGCGACGTCGTCCTTGGACGGTGCTGATCTTTCCGTCCTCACCGGCTATGCCACGGGCGTGATGTCGTCGGGACAGGGTTCGAACGTGGAGGTGATGCTGACCGGTTTCGGACCGGCGAGCATCGAGGTTTCGCCAGTGGAGCTGCCCGGCGCGGGTTTTGGCGCTGTCGCGGTCGTGCGTCCCCAACTCGTGCGCCGGGCACGGATGCACGGGGATCCGGTGGTTTCGGCACCGGAGATTTCCTCGTCCGCTGACCAGTTTCCGCAGGGCATCGACGGACAGAGCATGTCGTTGCGGCGGACGGTCAGCTCGGCGCGGACCGCGGTCGAGCAGCGCCGGTCCGTGGCTGTTCTCGGAGAACCGGGCAGCGGCAAAGCGCGGTTGGTCGAGGCGATCGCCGGGGCTCTCGACGGCGTGATCCGCATCGACGCACGGGACGCGAACGCCAGCGCCCGGATCAGGGAGGCGATCGCCGGGCCCGGCTCTGTCTTCTGCATCGCGCACGCTGACGAACTCAAGCTTTCCGACGCACGCGACGTCGCCGCGCGGCTGCGAGGCAGTGCGCGCGACACCGCGATCATCACTGCCGCGAACGGCACGGACGCTGTTCGCGTGATCGCCGACGCCGGCGGGGCGCTCGAGGTCGTGCTCGCTCCGCTGCGGAGGCGTCGGGAAGACATTCCCTTGCTGGCCCGGGCGATCGCGAGGGAGAACGGCGATCGCCGGCTTTCGCGAAAGTTGGTCGCGACCCTCACCAACTCCGATTGGCCGGGCAACATCGCCCAGTTGCGCCAAGTGGTCTCGGACGCGGTCAGGCGATCCCGGGGGATCGAGGTCGGCGAGAACGATCTGCCCGAGGACTTCCACCGCCTGCTGACCAAGGGGCGGTTGTCGCGCCTGGAGGACGCGGAACTGGTCGAGATCCGCAGTGCGCTGCGCGAGGCGAAAGGCAACCGGCGGCTCGCCGCCGAGATACTCGAAATCGGGCGTTCCACTTTCTACCGCCGCATGGACTATTTCCGGAACCGGGGTTTCGACCTCTGACCGGACTCTGACCGGACGGCGAAACGGCCTGGCCCCACGGGGATCCGGGCCGTTTCGCCGTGCCCGGACACGACCTGGCGAAGTGTGTCGATCTGGGACGGAAAAGCGCGCTCGCGCCGGACTTTAATCGGGTGACGACGAGGTCCCGAAGCGAACAGGACGGCACGACATGAACAGCGACGAGCCGGGAACCATTCTGGTGGCCCCGCACCATTTCCCGGATCTGGATCGCGAGCACGCGCTCGCCGGCGAACTCGGCTACGAACTCGTGGCGGCGGCTGACGGAGACGCGTTCCGCGCGGGGCTGCCCGACGCCGAGGTCGTCATGGTCACGCCCTACGCACGGCTCACCGCCGAGGAATTCCCGGTCATGAAGAAGTGCCGCGCGGTGATCCGCTACGGCATGGGCTACGACAACATCGACGTCCAAGCCGCCGCGGCGGCGGGCATCCCGGTTTCGATCGTCCCGGGCACGGCGTCGGAAGAGGTCGCGTCGCATGCCTTCGCGATGGGCTTGGCGCTCGCGCGCCGGCTTCCCGCGGGAGACGCCGCTATCCGTGATTCCGGCTGGGCCGGGGTCATCGGTTACGACACCCCGGTGCTCTCGCAGCTCGACGTCGGAGTCGTGGGCCTCGGCCGGATCGGTCAGCACGTGGCGCGGATGTACTCCGCGGTCGGCGCGCGCGTACGCGGCTACGACCCGTTCATCACCGACGGTCCGGTCGAACTCAGCGACCTGAAGCACCTGCTCGAGAACTCCGACGTCGTCTCGTTGCATCTCCCGCTGAACGACGACACGCGGAACTTGGTGTCTACGGACGTGCTCGCGCGGATGCGCAAGGGCGCCGTGGTCGTGAACGTCTCGCGTGGCGGGCTGATCGACGAGGCAGCGCTCGCTGCGGCACTGGAGTCGGGCCACCTCGCCGGCGCCGGCATCGACACCTTTTCGCAGGAACCGGTCGCTGCCGACAATCCTCTGCGGTCCGCGCCCAACGCGATTCTCACGCCGCACATCGCCTGGCGTTCCAACCGTTCGACCGGGGCGCTGCAGGACGGCGCGGTCGAACGAGCGCGGTTCGCGCTCACCGGGCGCCCTCTCATCGACCTCGTGAACTGAAGAAGGGGGAAGACTGACGTGTCGACGAACACTCAGACCAACCGGGTCACCAGCAGCGCTGCGACGGTGGATCCGCACCTGCGCCGGGGCCCGCGCGGCTTTCCGCTCCTGCCGGGAGGCTACGGCCGCTCCACGTACTACACCGGCGCTCCGAGCCCGTACGCCGTTCGCGGCCAGGGCTGCCGGGTGTGGGACGACCGCGGCCGCGAGCTGATCGACGCGAACAACAACTTCACCTCGCTCATCCACGGCAACGCCCACCCGGAGATCACGGAAGCGGCGACCAAAGCGCTGTCGTCGGGAGCGAGCTGGGGCATTCCGAACCTCTACGAGTGGGAGCTGGCCGATCTCCTGCTGTCCCGGCTGCCCGATCTCGACCAGGTGCGGTTCGCGAACTCCGGCACCGAGGCCGTCATGTCGGCCATCCGGATCGCCCGGGGCAGCACCGGCCGCGAGCGCGTGATCGTGACCAAGGGCGGCTATCACGGCACGTCGGAGGTCGCTCTCGCCGCCGGCGGCCCGGCCAGCACCCGCGGTGTGCCCCGGGGGGTCACCGACGACGTCACGCGAGTTCCGCTGAACGACACCGAGTTCCTCCGCCAGGCGATCGAATCGGCGCCGGACGCCTACGCGGCGATCATCCTCGACCTGTTGCCGAATCGCGCGGGGCTGCTGCGCATCTCCGAAGATTTCGTGACCACGGCGCGAGAGCTCGCGACTCGCTACGGGATCGTCCTGATCATCGACGAGGTCATCAGCCTGCGGCTCGGCCCGCACGGCCTGAGCGGCGAGTACGGCGTTCCGCCGGATCTCCTGACGACCGGGAAGACGATCGGCGGGGGATTCGCGGTCGGCGCGGTCGCCGGTCTCGGCGAGCTGATGTCCGAAGTGGACCCGACGCGGCCGGGAAGCCTGCCGCACGGAGGAACTTTCTCCGGAAACCCGGTCAGCATGGCGGCCGGCGCCGCGGCGCTGCGCATCTACAGCGAGTCGGAAGTGAAGCGGCTGAACAGCCTCGGAGACGCCGCGCGCGAATCGGTCCAGGCCCGCGTCGCGGACGTTGGCTGGGAGGTGCGCGGCCAAGGCTCACTGCTCCGTGCCGTTCCCGCGGGCACCGAGAAGGTCGACGCGGAGACGCAACACCGGCTCTGGTGGGAGTCCTACGACCGCGGGCTGCTGGGCTCGCCGGCGAACCTGCTGTCGCTGTCGACCCCGATGGACAAGACGGTTGCCGACGAGATCGCGGACCGCCTCGCGGACGCCGTGCTCGCCGTCGCTGCCGGCGAGCGGAACTGAGAGGGCGGAAGCGATGCGAATGGTGTCCTATCGCGACGGGAGCGACACGCGAGGCGGGGTGCTCCTCGACGACGCGGTGTTCGACCTGGAGGGTTTGCTGAAGGCGGCCGGTGCGCTGCCGGTGTCGTCCGTCCGGGATTTTTTGTCCTTGCACGGCAACGAAATCGAGGCGTTCTCGATCAGCGTGGCGGGCTTGGTCGAGCGGAACCCGAGCACTCGGGTCGGCCCCCGCACCGAGGTGCGGTTGACCACCCCTGTGCCGGATCCGGCGAAGGTGCTCTGCGTCGGCTTGAACTACCGGGACCACGTCGCCGAGACCGGTCGCGCGCTGCCGGAATACCCCGACGTGTTCGTGAAGTTCGCGGCGACTCTCGTCGGACCCGAGGACGGGATCCAGGGCGCCGACGTCAGCGCGAACCTTGACTTCGAAGGCGAGGTGGCCGCGGTCATCGGGCGCGCGGCGCGGCACGTGCCGGAAGAAGAGGCGCTCGGCTACGTGGCCGGGCTCGCCCCGCTGAACGACATCTCGGCCCGCGACCTGCAGCACCGCGGTACACAGTGGACAGCGGGCAAGACCGTCGACCGCTCCACCCCGTGGGGCCCGGCGTTCGTCACGCTCGACGAGATCGGCGACCCGCAGGCACTCGAACTCGTGACCCGGGTCAACGGTGTGGAGATGCAGCACTCCAACACCCGGCACCAGATCTTCCCTATCGCCCGGATCGTCTCGTACCTGTCCGGTTTCCTCACGCTCGAGCCGGGCGACGTCATCGCGACCGGCACTCCGCAAGGAATCGGCGCGAAGCGCACTCCGCCGATCTGGCTGAAGCCCGGCGACACAGTCGAGATCGACGTGGAACGCGTCGGCGTCCTCAGCAACCAGGTCGCCTGACTCCGCCGCGGCGACATCGCATCCACCCGCAGCCCAGACAGACATGGAAGAAAGATGACCGACGCTCAGAAGCATTCCAGCGGTCACGGAACGAGGTACCGCATCGCCGTCGACACCGGCGGCACGTTCACCGACGTGGTCGTCGGCTCCGACCGCGGCGAAATGGCCGCCGGGAAGGCGCTCACCACCTACGACCGGGTGTTCACCGGCTTCGAGGCCGCGGTACGCCGTGCTGCCGGGTCCGTCGGCTGGGACGGCGACGAAGTGCTGCGCGACGCCGACGTGATCGTTTACGGCACCACGCATGCCACCAACGCCGTGCTCACCGGCAAAGTCGCCAAGACCGCGCTGCTCGTCACCGACGGTTTCGCCGACACCCTTCTGCTGCGCGAAGGCGGCCGCCGAGACGCCTTCGACTCGAAAGCCGCCTACCCCGGCCCGTACATCCCTCGTCGGCTGACGTATGAGATCCGGGAGCGGGTCACCGCCGAGGGCGACGTGCTGGTGCCCCTTGACGAGGAGCAGGTACGCAGCGTTCTGGCGACCCTGGCCGACGAGGGCGTCGAGGCGGTCGCCGTGTCGTTCCTCTGGTCGATCGTGAACGACGCGCACGAGACCCGGCTCGCCGAGTTGATCGAAGAGATCCTTCCGGGCGTTCCCTACACGCTTTCGCACCGGGCCAACCCGACGATCCGCGAGTACCGGCGGTCGTCCGCCGCCTCCATCGACGCGTCGCTCAAGCCCCTGATGGCTGATCATCTGGGCAAGCTGCGCGCCGATCTCGTGGAATCCGGGTTCGGGGGAGACCTGCTGGTCGTCACCTCCGAGGGTGCCGTGCTCGACGTCGCCGACGTGCTCGACCGGCCCGTGCTGCTGCTCAACTCGGGTCCGTCGATGGCCCCGCTCGTCGGCGCGGCGGCGGCGCCCGATCAAGAGACCGTCGTCGTCTGCGACATGGGCGGCACGACCTTCGACGTCTCGCTCGTCGAGCGGGGAGTGGTGCGCCACACCCGGGAAGCGTGGCTCGGCGAGCCCTTCGTCGGCCACCTCACCGGCCTGTCCTCGGTCGCGGTTTCGAGCATCGGAGCAGGCGGCGGCAGCATCGCCTGGATCGACGGCGGCGGCCTGCTGCGCGTCGGCCCGCAAAGCGCGCGCAGCGATCCCGGACCCGCGGCATACGGACGCGGCGGGAAGGAGCCGACCGTCACCGACGCGTGCGTCGTCCTCGGCTACCTCGACGCCAGCGGCTTCGAGGGCGGATTCACCCTCAACCGGGACGCCGCCGTCAGCGCGATCGAGTCGCGGATCGCCGGCCCGCTCGCCATGACCGTTCAGCAGGCGGCGCAAGCGATCCTCGACGTCTCGGCCAACCACATGGCGACGGCGATCCGGCAGGCCTCCCTCGAACAGGGCGTCGACCCGCGAGGCGCGCTCATCGTCGCCGGAGGCGGTGCCGGCGCGATGGTCGCCGCGGCGATCGGAGTGCTGCTGGAAGCCGACACGGTCCTCATCCCGGCGACCGCCGGGGTGCTCGCCGCATACGGCGCCCACCGCGCGCCGATCGCCACCGAGTTCCTCTCCCCGCTGCACAACGACACCCGCGCGTTCGACGCGGAGTCGGCGACGCGGGCCATCAAGGAGATCAGCGCGAAAGCCGCCGAGTTCGCAGCGCGTTTCGACCGTGTCGGCAGCGAGCCCGAGGTCACTTACTTCGTCGACGCCCGCTATCCCGGGCAGGCGTGGGATTTGCGCGTGCACCTCGACGGAGTGCCCGACGCCGCAGGCGAGGGAGCCGAGACCATCGAGCGCGCCTTCCACGCCGAGCATGACCGCCGCAACGGCACCCACGACGCACAAAGCCGCGTCGAGATCATCACCTGGGGCGTGCGCGTCGAAGTGCCGCGGCCGGAACAGCTCAAAGACACCGTCGCCGCGACCGGATCGCCCGAGTCGCATCGCGTCGATCCGATCACCTTCGGCGGCGAGAACTTCGAGACCACTCGCTACCGCGGCGTGACGCTCGGACCCGGCGACAAGATCGCCGGTCCGGCGGTGATCGACCAGCCCACGACGACCATCGTCGTGCCGCCGGAGTGGGACGCGACGCTCGACGACCGCTCCAACATCTACCTGACGCGCAAGGAGGCGTGACGTGCCACGCGAATTCGATCCAGTCAAGCTCGCGGTGCTGGCGAACGCCTTCGACGGCATCGTCCGCGAGATGACCAGCGGGCTGCTCCGGTCCGCACGGTCCTCGGTGATCAACACGGCACGGGATTTCTCCTGCGCCGTGCTGACCGCGGACAACCAGCTGCTCGCCGCCGCCGAAGGCGTGCCGGTGCACGTGTTCGGAGCCGGACCGCTCGGCGAGGACATGGTCGCGCTGCACGACGACATCCGCGAGGGCGACGCGTTCCTGCACAACGACCCGTATCTGGGCAACTCGCACGCGGCCGACCACTGCATTCTCGTGCCGATTTTCGTCGAGGGACGGCACTTGTTCACCGCGGTCACCAAGGCGCACCAGGCCGACTGCGGCAACGCCCTTCCGACGACGTTCTACGCGACCGCTCGCGACGTCTACGAGGAAGGCGCGCTGATCTTCCCCTGCGTGCGGATCCAGCGCGACTACGCCGACGTCGACGACATCATCCGGATGTGCCATTCCCGGATCCGTGTGCCCGACCAGTGGTACGGCGACTATCTCGCGTCCGTCGGCGCCTCGCGGATCGCGGAGCGACGCACACAGGAACTCGCGGCGAAGTTCGGCGCGGACACTCTCGTCGAGTTCGTCGACGCCTGGTTCGACTATTCGGAGCGCCTCGCGACCAGCGCGGTCGAGACCCTGCCGGAGCGAGTCCTCACCGGCTCGACAACCCACGACCCGTTCCCCGGCACCGGTCCCGACGGGGTTCCGGTGAACGCCACGATCTCGGTCAAGCCCACCGAAGGCCGCGTCACGATCGACCTTCGCGACAACCCCGACAACCTGCCCAACGGGCTCAACCTGACGCGGGCGACGGCGACCGGGGCAGCGCTGGCCGGGATCCTTTCTGGACTCCCGGAGTCCTTGCCCAGCAACGCGGGCACGTTCCGGCGCTTCGAGGTGCTCCTGCGCGAGGGCTGCGCGGTCGGCGTGGCGAAGCACCCCTACTCGTGCTCGTCGGGCACGACGAACCTGGCGGACCGGGTCGTCAACATCGTCCAGTCGGCGTTCTCGCAGATCGAGGACGGGTACGGCACCGCCGAGGGCGCGACCGGCCAGGCGCCGGCGAAGTCCGTGATCTCGGGCATCGACGAGCGGACCGGAAACGCCTACGTGAACCAGATCCTGGTCGGCGGCGTCGGCGGTCCGGCGACCCCGTATGTCGACGGCTGGCCGACCTACCAGCGTCCCGTTTGCGGCGCCCTGCTGTACCACGACAGCGTCGAGGTCGACGAGCAGCGCTACCCGATCCTGGTGCACGAACGCGTGCTCGTCGCGGATTCAGGCGGCGCCGGCCGGCAGCGCGGGGGACTCGCGTCGCGCGTGACGATCGAGGCCCGCGACGACGACGTGACCCTCACCTACGGGATCGAAAGCAAGTTCAACCCGCCCAAGGGTGTCCGCGGCGGGGCAGACGGAGCCGTTCCGAAGGCCTGGGTCGAAGCCCTCGACGGCAATCGCAAGGAGATCCCGGTTGTCGGCCGCTACGACATGGCGCGCGGCGAGAAGGTCGTGTCGATCACGCCGGGCGGCGGCGGTTACGGCGATCCGCTCGACCGGGCATCGACAGCCGTGCTCGACGACCTCAGCGAAGGCCGCGTCACCCCGGAAGCGGCGCTCGCCGTGTACGGCGTCGTGATCACCGGCGGCCTCATCGACGACGCTGCGACGCGGAAGCTTCGCAACGAGCGTCGCAACCCGGAAGCGAAGTGAGACAGATGGATCCCATCCGAGTCGGCGTCATCGGCGTCGGAAACGTGCTCAACCAGTACCTAGACAAGATCGGGGTCCACCCCGACGTCGAGATCGTCGCGCTCGCCGACGTCAACGCGGAAGCCGCCCGCAAGCGCGCGGCGGAGTACTCGGTGCCGAAAGCCCTCGCGCCTGACGAGCTGCTCGCCGATCCCGACGTGGAGCTGGTGCTCAACCTGACTCCGCCCGAGCTGCACGCGCCGGTCACGCTGAACGCGATCGCCGCCGGAAAGCACGTGCTGTCGGAGAAGCCGTTCGCGATGTCGCTGGAGGAGGCGCGGCAGATCCTGGACGCCGCCAAGGCCGCGGGCGTGCACGTCGGTTCCGCGCCGACGACCTTCCTCGGGTCGGGGATGCAGACCAGCCGCAAGCTCATCGACGACGGATGGATCGGCAGGCCCGTCGCCGTCTTCGGTTCGTTCGCCAACCGCGGCTACGAGCACTGGCATCCGAACATCGATCCCTTCTACAGCCCGGGCGTCGGCCCTATGCTCGACATCGGCCCGTACCTCGTCACGAACCTGGTGAACTTCCTCGGCCCGGCGAAACGAGTGTCCGCCAGCGCTCCGCGGTCCTCCGAGACCCGCCCCCGGCCCGACGGCAAGGGCGGCTACGACGGGGTCATCGACATCAAGACCCCGACTCACGTCACCGGCGTGATCGACTTCGAGTCCGGCGCGACCGCGACGCTGATCGTGAGCTGGGACGTGTGGAACCACAACCTCCCGCACCTGGAGATCTACGGCACGAGCGGATCGATCGCCGCGCCCAACCCGGATCACTTCTCCGGAGCGCCGATCCTCCGCCGCGGCGAGCCCCGCGACCTCGCCCTGGACATGACGCCGCCCGGCGGCGGCGACTGGCGCGAAACGCCCATCACGCACCGCGACGACGCCTACCGCGGGATCGGCCTGGCCGAGTTCGGGCACGCGATCCGGAACGGACTCGAGCCTCGGACCGGCGCCGCCTTCTCCTACCACGTGCTCGAAGTGCTGGTGGCCTTTGAGAAGTCGTCGGAGCTGGGCCGCCATGTCGAGATCGAGAGCACCTGCGAACGGCCTCGCCCGCTTCCGTCGACCGGACCGCACGAGCCTTACCGATTCGACTGACCGAGTTCGCGGATCCGTTGCCGCGGCCCGATTCCGGCGACGCCGCACCGTTTCGAACCACCGACCCAGGAGAACGCATGAACACCAAGAACGTGCGCCGGCGCACTGTCGCGCAGGCGATCGTCGAGTACCTGCAGGTCCAGTACAGCGAACTCGACGGGGAGCGCCGCCGCCTGGTCCCCGGGATGTACGGGATCTTCGGCCATGGCAACTCGGTCGGCCTGGCCCAGGGCATCGACGAGTACGGGGCGGACTTCCCGCACTTCGCCGGCAAGAACGAGCAGTCGATGGTGCACGCGGCCATCGGGTACGCCCGGGCGAACAATCGCGCCGCGACCCTCGCTTGCACCGCCTCGGCCGGCCCGGGCTCGACCAACATGGTCACCGGTGCCGCCACCGCGACCACGAACCGGCTCCCGGTCCTGCTTTTCCCCGCGGACATCATCAACAACCGCAAGGGCGACCCGGTGCTGCAGCAGATCGAGCACCCGGTGGAGCGGGATGTGTCGGCCAACGACGCCTTCCGCCCGGTGAGCCGGTACTTCGACCGGATCACCACTCCGTCCCAGCTGCTCGTCACCCTGCCGGAGGCGATGCGGGTGCTGACCGATCCGGTCGAGACCGGCGCCGTCGTCGTCTGCCTGCCGCAGGACGTCCAGGGCGAGGCCTACGACTTCCCCGAGGAGTTCTTCGCCCCGCGCGTCTGGCACATCCGACGCCGTCCGGCCGCGGAGGCGGAGATCCGCGACGCGATCGAGATCATCCGCCGGGCGCAGCGGCCGATGTTCGTCGCCGGCGGCGGCGTGCGCTATTCGGACGCGGCCGAGGAGCTCGCGCGGCTCAGCGCCGACTTCGGCATTCCCGTCGCGGAGACCTATGCGGGCAAGGGGACGGGGCCGATCTCGGACCTGAACCTCGGTGGACTTGGCGTCGACGGAACCGTCGGCGCGACCGAGATCGCCGGGCGCGCGGACTGCGTGATCAGCGTCGGCTCCCGGCTGCAGGACTTCATCACCGCGTCGCACTCGCTGTTCGAGCACCCCGACGTGAAGCTGGTGCACTTGAACGTCAGCTCCTTCGACGCGCACAAAATGGGTTCGTATCCCGTCGTCGGAGACGCGAAGCTCTCGCTCGCCGCGCTGCACGAGGGGCTGGCCGCGGCCGGGTACCAGAGCATCGGGGGATACCGGGACGAGATCGCGAGCGCGCGCATGAAGACTGCCGACGCACTCGAGAACGACCTGCGGGAAATCCCCGGCGAGAACATGAGCCAGGCGCAGGTGATCGACGCGCTGAACAAGCAGGCGGAAGCCGACGACACCCTCGTGCTCGGTTCCGGCGGCGTGGTCGGCGGCGTCCACAAGGCCTGGGACACCTCGAACGGCGCCACGGTCCTGTCCGAGTACGCGAACTCCTGTATGGGCCACGAGCTTCCCGCCGGTCTCGGCTACCGGCTCGCCCGCCCGGACGCGCCGGGCGAGGTTTTCGTCCTGATCGGCGACGGCACGTATTACATGCAGCCGACCGAGCTCATCACCGCGGTCCAGGAGCACCGGAAGATCGTGGTCGTGGTCATCGACAACAGCGGGCACCAGTGCATCTGGCCGCTGCAGGTCGCGAAGGGCGGTCCGGGCCACGAGTTCGGCACCCAGCTGCGCGAGCGGAACGCGAAGACCGGGCGCTTGGACGGCCCCGTCGTTCCCGTCGACATCGCCGCGAACGCGGCCAGCATGGGCGCCGCTTCGTGGTCGGCCACGACGATCGAGGAGTTCACCTCGGCGCTCAAGGAGGCGCGCGCGGTCGAGGGACGCCCGGCTGTCGTCGTGGCTCACGTGGAGCCGTGGCGCTACCTCACGGGCAACGGCACCTTCTGGGACGTCGGCGCCGCGATGACTTCGCAGCGGCCCGAAACCCTGGAAGGCGGCGAAAAGCACCGCGAAGGACGGGAGCGCCAGCGCTATTACGCGCCGACGGTCGCTCCCGGCAGCGAAGCCTGATCGCCCGGACCGCTGCGGCTGCCCCGCCGAATTCCTTTGCGGGGCATCCGTTCCTTTCCCGCGCACCATCGACAGCCCGAGACGAAGGAGAAGACATGGGCACCTTCGCCGTTACCGATCCGTCCACCGGCGAAACCGTCGCCGAATATCCCTCGGCGACCGCGGAGGAGATCGAGGCCGCCCTCGCCGCCACGCACCGGACGTACCACGAGTGGTTCCGCCGGACCATGGTGCGCGAGCGCGCCGTGCCTGCTCGCCGGCTCGCCGAGCTTTTCCTTGAGCGCCAGGACAAACTCGCGAAGATCATCAACCGCGAGATGGGCAAGCCGATTCCGCAGGCGCTCGGCGAGATCCGGTTCTCGTCGAAGATCTGCGCCGCCTTCGCCGACAACGCGGAGGAGTGGCTGGCCGACGAACAGCTCGAGGTGGCTGACGGACTGCGGACCTTCTTCCGGTACCAGGGTCTCGGCGCGATCCTCGGGATCATGCCGTGGAACTACCCGTACTACCAGGTCGTGCGCTTCGCGGTGCCGAACCTGATCCTCGGCAACACCGTCCTCCTGCGGCACGCCAGCCAGTGCCCGGAGTCGGCGCTCGCGCTGCAGCAGCTGTTTCTCGACGCCGGGTTCCCCGAAGGCGCGTATGTGAACGTGTTCTCGACCCACGAGCAGAGCGCCGCCATGATCGCCGACGACCGGGTGCAGGGCGTCTCGCTGACCGGTTCCGAACGCGCCGGCGCGATCGTCGCCGAGCAGGCCGGCCGTGCCTTGAAGAAGTGCGTGCTGGAACTCGGCGGCTCCGACGTGTTCCTGGTGCTCGACGTCGCCGACCTCGACCACGCGGTCGAGCACGCGGTGGCCGGCCGCATGGACAACACCGGACAGAGCTGCATGGGCTCCAAGCGCATCGTCGTCCTCGACCGGCACTTCGACGAGTTCACGGCGAAGTTCACCGCCGCGATCGGAGCCCAGTCGTACGAAAACGGCGATTTCGGGCCGCTCTCGTCCGACTCCGCGACCAGGACCCTGAAGGCGCAGGTGGGGGAGGCGATCGAGCAGGGCGCGACGGTCCTCGTCGGGGACAACGAGCCGCGGGGCAACGTCTACACGCCGAGCATCATCGGCGACATCACCTCGGACATGGCCGTCTACAGCGAGGAACTGTTCGGCCCGGTCGCGCAGCTCTACCGGGTTTCCAGCGACGAGGAGGCGATCGAGCTCGCCAACTCCTCGCCCTACGGACTCGGCTCGGTCGTGATGTGCGACGACCTGGAGCGGGCCGAACGGGTCGGCGACCAGCTCGACGTCGGCATGGTCTTCATCAACGCCAACGGTCTTGGCGGTCCGGACGTGCCCTTCGGCGGAGTCAAGAAATCGGGCTACGGCCGTGAGATGGGCAGGGTCGGCATGCTCGAGTTCGCGAACAAGAAACTTTACCGTTTCGCGAAGTAGGCGCCAGCTCTGTTTTGGCGGCTGCTTTCCGGTCGCGAGACGCGGAAGGGGCGGGGCTCCCGGAGCCCCGCCCCTTCCGCGTGCTTTGTGTTTTACAGCTGAGTGGTGGTCGCTCCGGTCACGGCGGGAACGTCGATCCATTGGCCGGACTCGGCGCTGCGAAGCGACACATCCACCAGCTCGGAGGCGGACCAGCCGTCCGCCGCGGACGGCGCGAGCTGCTCGCCCTCAGCGACCGAGCGGAGGAACAGCGCCGCCTCGATCGTTTTGAGGTCGTTGAACCCGATGCCGGGTCCCGCGTTGGGCTGGAAACGCGCGAACTCCCCGAACGACGTCGGTGTCATCACTGTGCGGTAGCCGGTGCCGTCGTCGGCGACCTCGAGCTGGTTCATGCGGTCGAAGTTCCAGCGCAGCGAACCATCGGTGCCGTAGACCTCGATGATGTACTCGGCGTGCGGGCCGACGGCGACCCGAGTCGTTTCGAGGACGCCGATCGCGCCGCCGTCGAAGCGGGCGAGAAGCGCGGCGTAGTCCTCGTTCTCGACCTCCTTGGCTCCGCCGCCGGGAAGCGGGCGCTGCCGGATGAAACGTTCGGTCACCGCGTTCACCGAGGTGATCGGAGCTACGAGGAACTGCGCCAGGTCGAAGGCGTGGCTCAGCACGTCGCCGAGCGCCCCGGAACCGGCTTGCGCCTGCTCGTACCGCCAGGTGAAGCCCTGGTTGGGATCGGAGGCGTAGCTGGTGATCATGCGGATCTGCAGGTTGGTGATGCGTCCGAGCGCGCCGGAGCGGATCAGACGGCGGGCCTCGGCGACCGCGGGAGCGTGCCGGTAGTTGAAGCCGACCGCCGTGCACAGCCCCGCCGCGGCGGCGGCTTCGGCGATCTCTCGCGACTCGCGGGCGTTGCGGCCCATGGGCTTTTCGATCCAGAAGTGCTTTCCGGCCTCGACAGTGGCCAGCGCGATCTCGTGATGCAGGAAGGGCGGAGAGCAGATCGACACGACGTCGACGTCCGGATGCGCGAGGAGTTCGCGGTAGTCGGTCGTGGTCTCGCGGAATCCGAGCGCTTCGGTCGCGTGGGCACGCCCGGCCGGATCCGGTTCGGCGGCGATCACGAGTTCCGCCCGCTGGGGCAGTTCCGGGAAGAATTGCCGGCTCTGGAGATAGGAGCGCGCGTGGAGGCGCCCCATGACCCCGACGGAGATCAGGCCGACTCCGATGCTGTTCTTCTCTGGCAAGGCGACTCCTTCGTTGACGCGTGGTGCGGGCCAGCCTAGGAAGGCAGCGGCGGCGGACGGTGTGTCAATCTGGAACATCGCCGCCGCTCGCCCCGCTGCTGTACTTGCGGCCACAGGCGAACAGGCGCGCCGCGCCGGGAACGGTGCGTGCCGATCCCGGGCTCCGCCGCCGGAACCGTTGCGGCCGCGGCGAAACTGCTCGCCGGGTGCGGAGCCGTTCGACCCGCATCGCTCGAACCGTCCCGCGTCAGCGCGGGCCGATCACCACCACGCCCCGTGCAAGGAGCAGCGAACATGCCCGACCCGAACACCAGTCACCTCCGCAGCGCGCGGTGGTTCGGCCCGCACGACCTGACGGGATTCATCCACCGCACCGCGATCCAGGCCGAAGGCTTCTCGAAGTTCGCGGTCAAGGACCGCCCGGTCGTCGGGATCGCCAACTCGTGGTCGGAGCTGGTCAACTGCAACATCCACTTCAAACTGCTGGCCGAAGCCGTCAAGCGCGGCGTGCTGATGGCCGGCGGCCTGCCGCTGGAGTTCCCGACCATCTCGCTCGGCGAGAGCCTGATGAAACCGTCGGCGATGCAGTTCCGCAACCTCATGGCCATGGACGTCGAGGAGTCCATCCGCGCCTACCCGCTCGACGCGATCGTGCTGCTCGGCGGGTGCGACAAGACGGTTCCGGCTCAGCTCATGGGCGCGGCGAGCGCGGGCGTTCCGGCGATCATGCTCACCGGCGGCCCCCAGGAACCCGCGTATTTCCGCGGCCGTCAGCTCGGCGTCGGCACCGACACGTGGAAGTACGCCGACGAACTGCGCGCGGGACAGATCACCCAGGAGGACTTCAACGACCTCGAGGCGAGTGCGAAGCCCACCGCGGGGCACTGCAGCGAGATGGGCACGGCGTCGACCATGACTTCCCTGGTCGAGGCCCTCGGCATGTGCCTGCCCAAGACCGCCTCGATTCCCGCCGTGGACTCCCGCCGGGCCGCGGCGGCCGAGGCCACCGGCCGCCGAGCCGTCGAGATGGCGCTCACCTCAGGCCCCAAACCGAGCGAGGTGCTCACCGAGCAGGCGTTCGACAACGCGATCACCCTGCTCATGGCCGTCGGCGGATCGACCAACGCCGTCGTGCACCTGCTGGCGCTCGCGCGGCGGGTCGGCTACGACCTGCGGCTCGACCGCTTCCACGACATCTCGATTCGCACCCCCCGAATCGTCAACGTGCGCCCCTCGGGAGAACATCTCGTCAAGCAGCTGTTCAACGCCGGCGGCATCTCCGCGGTGCTGAAGCAGCTGGACCCATTACTGCACGGCGAGGCGATCACCGTCACCGGCGAGACGCTGGCCGACGGCTACCGCGACGCCGCGGAGCCGGACGGACAGGTGATCAGCAAGCTCGACCAGCCGTTCGACGATTCGGGCGGCATCGCGGTGGTGCGCGGTTCGCTCGCCCCCAATGGCGCGGTCATCAAGCGGAGCGCCGCTTCGCCCGAGCTGCTGAAGCACCGGGGCCCGGCGGTCGTGTTCGAGGACATCTACGACCTCGGGCGCCGGATCGACGACCCGAGTCTCGCCATCACCGAGGATTCGGTGCTGGTGCTGCGCAACAGCGGGCCGACGGGCGCGCCCGGCATGCCGGAGTGGGGGATGCTGCCCATCCCCGAGCGGCTCCTGCGCCGAGGCGTCCGCGACCTCGTGCGGATTTCGGATGCCCGGATGAGCGGCACCGCGTTCGGCACGACCGTCCTCCACGTGTCGCCCGAGGCCGCGGTCGGGGGACCGCTGGCCGCCGTGCGCGACGGCGATCCCATCGTTCTCGACGTCGAGAACCAGCGGCTCGACCTGGACATCCCGGACGAGGAGATCGCACGGCGGCTCGCGAACGTCGAGCTGCCCGCCCCGAAATACCGCCGCGGCTACGGACGGCTCTTCCTCGACCACGTCACGCAAGCCGACGAGGGATGCGACTTCGACTTCCTGCACAAGCTGCCGGACGAAGAGCCGCAACGGCTCCCTTACGGCCTCACCAGCGGATGGCAGGGCGGCTGGTGATCGGCCGCGCCAACCCCGCGGCGATCCGCCGAGACACCGTCCGAAGTGGAGAAAACAGATGAACCGCCCGAAAGTCATCGTCGTCGTTTCCCCGGAACGGCAAGCCCCGCCGCTCGCGGCGCTGGAACCCGAGGCGGAGACCGTCCTCGTGCGCACCGCCGACGAGTTGCGCGCCGCCCAGGAGGACGCCGAAATCCTGTTCCTGAACGACTTTCGCAGCACCCTGCTGCGCGAGGTCGGGCCGGGACGGCTGCGCTGGATCCACACCTCCAGCATCGGCATGGATCCGCTCTTGACCGAAGCGATCGTGCACAGCGACATCGTGGCCAGCAATTCGCGCGGGGTCTGCGAACGGCCGATCGCGGAATGGGTCCTCGGCGTGCTGCTGATGTTCGCCAAAGACCTCCGGCGCACGATCGAACTGCAGGACGAGCACCGGTGGCAGCACCGGGAAACCGAACCGATCCTCGGCCGGAAGGTGCTCGTCGCGGGTCCCGGGCCGGTAGGGCGGGAAACCGTGCTGCTCCTGCGTGCCGCGGGCATGGACGTCACCGTCGTGGGACGGACCGCCCGGCAGGACCCCGAACTCGGCGCCGTCGCGGCGATCGGCGAGATCGACGAATTGCTCCCGGAAGCGGACGATGTCGTGCTGACCCTGCCGCTGACCGAGGACACACGGGGCATGTTCGACGCGGCCCGCCTGTCCGGAATGCGGCGAGGGGCCCGGCTGGTCAACGTGGGCCGCGGTGCCGTGGTCGTCGCCGACGATCTGCTCGCCGCGATCGACAGCGGGCACCTCGGCGCCGCGGCTCTCGACGTGTTCGAGCAGGAGCCGCTGCCCGCCGACAGTCCGTTGTGGAGCCGGAACCGGATCCTGGTTTCTCCGCACGCGTCGGGAGATCTGGTGGGCTGGCGCGGCCGCGTAGTCGACTGCTTCGTCGAGAATCTGCGGCGCTGGAAGGCAGGCGAACCGCTGCGCGACGTCGTCGACCTGCGCGCCATCGGAGTCACGGCGTCGCCGACGCGCTGAACTCTTCACGCGGCAGGCGCGTTCGGCGAGTGTCTCACACTGGCACAAAAAGGTGTGCGGACGCACGATTAGCGTCATGCCATTCCAAGCGACTCAACGACGAGGTTGACGAGGTCACTATGGTGGGCAACACCGAAGCAGCGACGCCGGCGGCGGCGACCGAGGGGCTGCGGCTCCGCGGCAACATGGGTATCGGAGCGCTCGTGATGAGCGTGCTCGCGTTCGCCTCGCCCCTGGCGACCGTCGCGGGCACCATGCCCGTGTTGATGATGTTCAGCGGCAAGGCAGCGCCGGGCATCTACCTCATCATGACGGCGATGCTGCTCATTTTCTCGGTGGGTTTCGTGAAGATGAGCCGCTCGATCGAGAATCCCGGCGGCTTCTACTCCTTCATCACCGCCGGCCTCGGCAAAACGACCGGCCTCGGCGGCGCGTTCCTGGCGTACGTCGGCTATCTCCTGATCGGCTTCTTCGCACCCGCGTTCTTCGCGGTGACGCTGCAGGCGTTCGTCGCGAAAACCCTTCACGGCCCCGACATCCCGTGGTACTGGTACGCGCTCGCGATCACTGCCGCCACCACCTTCCTCGCCTATTGCCGCATCGATCTCTCGGCAAAGGTGCTCACGGTGGCGATGATCCTCGAGGTCGTGATCGTCATTGCGTTCGACGTGGTTTCGTTCGCGACCAGCGGCGGGCGCGTCGCGCACGGAATCGGCTTCTCGATGCCGTGGTTGACCGACGCCGGCCTGGGATTGGCTCTCCTGTTCGCGATCGGCAACTTCTTCGGCTTCGAAGCGACGGTGATCTTCCGCGACGAGGTCAAGAACCCGGACCGGACCATTCCGCGCGCGACGTACCTCGCTGTCGCCGGCATCGGCCTGTTCTACGTGATCGCGGCGTGGGGATACATCGCGTACCTCGGCGCGGACCGAGCGCAAGAGGCGGCGCGCACGAACACCGTCGGGCTGTTCCACGACTCGGCGGCGCAACTGGTCGGGGTGGTTTTCTCCGACGTGGTCTCGCTTTTCCTGATCACCTCCGTTCTCGCGTCGATGCTGTCCATTCAGAACATCGCCGCCCGCTACAGCTTCTCGCTCGCCTCGGACGGGGCGTTGCCGCGCGTGCTCGGCCGCGTGCACAAACGGCACCGCTCGCCCTATGTCTCCGCGCTGACCGTAGGCTTCCTCTGGGCGCTGGCAATCGTTGTGCTGGCCGCGCTCGGCGTCAGCCCGGACGCCATCTACCCGATCGCCAGCGGCAGCGGCACTTTCAACGTCCTGCTGCTCATGTTCGTCGTGAGCCTGGCGGTGCTGGTGTATTTCCTCCGCCGTCGCCGGCAGGCGTCCGAACCGCTGTGGAACACCGTGATCGCGCCGGCGATCAGCATGGTGTTCCTGGGCGCGGTGACCTATCTGGCCGTCGCGAACTACCCCGAGCTCATCGGCGGGTCGGCTCTGGTGACGGTGATCTTCATGGCGTTCACCTTCGCGCTGTTCCTCGGCGGCGTGCTGTACGCCGGGTATCTGCGCAGGAAACGCCCCGAGGTCTATGCGAAACTCGGCCGGGAGCGGCTCTGACCCGCTCGCCTGCTCAGCCTAGGGACCGGTCCGACCGAATGGAGTGCATCGAGTGTCGACAGTCGCCACCGGGACGAGCCAGCTGATTCGCGAGCTCCGGGAACGGGGGATCGACGTCGAGGACTCGTCCCGCCGCCGCTGGGAGTACTCCTACGACGCGTCGAACTACCGAGTGCGACCCGCGGCAGTGGCGTTCCCGGGCACCGTCGAGGAGGTCCGGGAGATCGTTCGGCTCTGCGCTCGGCTCGGCGTGCCGGTCACCACTCGCGGCGGCGGCACGTCCATGGCAGGCAACGCGGTCGGCTCCGGCTTGGTGGTCGACCTCTCCCGGAGGATGACCAGGACGGACGAGGCGGACCTCGGCTCGCGGACCGTCTGGGCCGACGCGGGAGTCGTGCTCGGCGAGCTGCGCAGCAGGGTGGAGAAGCAGTCCGGGGGAAGCCTGACCTTCGCCCCGGACCCGTCGTCCGTATCGCGCGCGACGATCGGCGGCGCCATCGGGAACGACGCGTGCGGCAATCACTCCGTGGCCTACGGGCGGATGACGCATCACCTGCTGGAGGTCGAACTCGTCACCGCCGACGGAGGACACCTGCGCGCCGGGCGCGACGGAATCCGTGCCGTCGACGCCGGGGACCAGGTTTCCGTCGCACGCGCCGCCGAACTCGACGCGGCACTCAGCGGCCTCGCGCAGCAGCACCTCGCCCTGATCCGGACGGAGTTGCAGAGGATCCCGCGCCAGGTATCGGGATACCACCTGGGCGAACTGCTGCCCGAGAACGGCTTCGACGTCGCACGCGTGCTCGCTGGCAGCGAAGGCACCTGCGCGATCATCGTGCGCGCACGCGTCGGTCTGGTTCCGAAGCCGCGGACGACCGCCTTGCTGTGCCTGGGGTACGCGGACACCGTCGAGTCGGCCCGGGACGTGCCGTCCATCCTCGCGGCGGAACCGGCCGCGCTCGAGGGACTCGATCTGTCTATTGTGGACATAATGCGGCATCGGCGCGGCGCGGCGAGCGTGGATTCCCTGCCGCGCGGCAGCGCCTACCTGATGGTGGAGTTCTCCGCCGACACGATCGAGCAAGCGACGACGGACTGCACCCGGCTGCTCGACGTCCTCCGCGGCGCGGGGAGAGTGCTCGACCACGCCGTCGTGACCGATCCCGGCGAACGCGCGAAACTGTGGAAAGTGCGCGAAGACGGCGCGGGTTTGTCGTCTCTGCGCATCGACGGCGTGCAGACCTGGCCGGGCTGGGAGGACTCGGCTGTCGCGCCCGAGCGTCTTGCCGACTACCTTTCCGAGCTCTTTCCGCTGGTGCGCAAGTACGGCTACACCGCGTTCATGTACGGGCACTTCGGCGCCGGGTGCGTCCACATGCGACTCGACTACGACCTGCACACTGAACGGGGTCGCCGCGACTTCGCGGACTTCACCCGCGAGGCGGCTGCTCTCGTCGTCGCCCACGGCGGCTCGCTTTCCGGGGAGCACGGCGACGGTCGCGCGCGCAGCGAACTGCTCGAGGTCATGTACTCGCCCGAGATGATCGCGCTCTTCCGGACGTTCAAGCGCAGCTGGGACCCGCGAGGGCTGCTCAATCTCGGCATCATCGTCGACCCGGAGCCGTTCACGGTTTCCTTGGCCCTCGAAGGAGTCCCCGCGTCGGGCGCGGCCGCCGGGAACTCGCACGCCTGCATCGGCGTCGGCCGGTGCCGCGCGACCTCCGGCGGCTTCATGTGCCCGAGCTACCGGGCGACGAAGGACGAGAAGGACTCGACCCGCGGCCGTGCGCGCGTGTTGCAGGAACTGACGCGCGCTCAGGGCAGCACTGTGAACGGCTGGTCGAGCCCAGAAGTGCGCGAAGCGCTCGATCTTTGCCTGTCGTGCAAGGCGTGCTCGAGCGACTGCCCGACCGGCGTCGACATCGCCGAAGCGAAGTCGGAGCTCGTGAACGAGCACTACCGCGGCAAGCTGCGCCCGTTCACGCACTACTCCATCGGGTGGCTGCCCAGGTGGCTCCCGCTCGTCACCCGAACTGCGGGTCTCGCCAACGCCGCGTCAAGCAATCCGTTCGTGCGCAGGCTCGGCGAGCGGCTGGGGGTGAGCGCACGACGACGCCTGCCTGCGTTCGTCTCAGTGCGGTCGCGACGGCTTCGCATCGAGGAGGCGCGTTTCTCGGACGCCGCGGACGTTCTCGTGTTCGCCGACAGCTTCACCCGCGCGTTCCGCCCCGAAGTGATTCCCGCCGCGACCCGGGTGCTCCGCGACACCGGCGAGACGGTCGGCTGCACTCCCGACGCCTGCTGCGGGCTGACGTGGATCTCGACCGGCCAGCGCGACGGCGCGCGACGCCGGCTCCGGCGTCTGGTCGACCGTTTCGACGACGGGACCGACCGGCCGATCGTCGTGCTCGAACCGAGCTGCGCCGCGACGATCCGGGACGAAGCCCCGAAGCTCGTCGGCGGACCGGCGGCTCAGCGGGTCGCCGCTCGGGTGCGGTCCTTCGCCGCGGCGGTGGACGAGGCGCTCACCCGCGGCTGGAAGCCGAGCGCGCCGTCCCCGGAGCGCGTCGTGCTGCAGACACATTGCCACGAGCACGCGGTCTTCGGCTCGGACGTCCAGCGTCGCGTGCTGCGCAACTGGGGCGTCTCGGAGGTCGCGGTCTCGTCGTCGTGCTGCGGTGTCGCCGGCAACTTCGGCTTCGAGGCCGAGCATTTCGATGTCTCGATGAAGGTGGCCGAGCAGTCGATCCGACCGGCCCTGGACAGCGCGGCCGACGCCCCGGTGCTCACCGACGGCTTCAGCTGTGCGATGCAGGTGAACCAGATCGACCCGTTGCGCGGAAGCAGCCACCTGGCATCGTTGATGGATCCTGCTCGACTGCCCGGCTCGCCGCGTCCTGACTAGGCCCCCACGCGACTGGAGTCCGCGGACGGCAGGCGCAAGAGCGAGTGCGAAACCTGAATCGCGCGCGCGACGGCGTTCGGCAGCGTGTCGGCCGAGCACCACCTGCGCGCGCCCTCGACGACGGTGAGCACGAGCCGGATCTGCTCGTCCACGTCGGCATCGATGCCCATGTCGATCGCCGCGGCGCGGTACATGTCCTCGTAATAGGCGACCCAGCTGTCGACCTGGTCGTGCAGGCCGGCGGGGAGCGAAGGCACGACCGCGTCCGTGGCAACCAGAAGGTCCCAGAGATCGCTTTCGGGCAGTGTGACCTGGCGGGTGAGATGCTCCCGCACCATCGCGTCCCAGAATTCGGCCGCCGTCTCGGTCCGGTCGACGGCCGCCAGGATCGCGTAGCCGAACTTGGAGAAATGCCAGCGAAGCGACTCCGCGACGATCTCGTCCCGCCCGCCGGGGAAATAGGCGTAAAGGCTGGGAGCCTTGATGGTCAGTTCGGTGGCGAGCATCCGCATGGTCACGGTCGTGAAGCCGTGCGCGTTCGAGAGCCGGAGAAACGCTTCGAGAGCGGCGCGCCTGGCTGGGGTCTGCCCGGACCAGTCGAACTGGCTCAAGTGGACGCGCAGTCTTTCCGAGGCGTCATACCGACGCGCTGAACTCATCGTTTTCCCCTCTGCCGCGCGGCTCGGCACTTGCGGTGCTCGTCTGCCGAGGTTAGCGCCCAACCTCGGCAAACACAGTGACGGGCTGCCTTCGGACGGTGCGGTGCTGGCCTGATCCGGCCAACTTATCGAGCCGCGCCAGCCGGCTTCTGTACCACTCTGAGACAGGTGTGGATCTCCGCCGTGCGTTCCGATATGTGGCCAACTGCCGGAAGAATGCCCGGATTCCGGAACCGAGCTGGAACAGCGAGCGTCACCCGCGGCAGTTGCGGGCCACGAACCGGGAGCAGTTGTGCCGCAGCCGCTCGGATTTGTCCGCAACCGGGTCGGCGCATCGTCCTGGTGAGCTGAGTGAACATCTGTTTATAATCATGAACATGAGTTCACTACCGGACGATCGCACGGCGAAGGCGAGGATCCGCGACGAGGCGCTGCGGCTGTTCGGCGAGCGCGGTCCGGACGCGGTGACGGTTCGCGACGTCGCGGCGGCGGCCAGCGTTTCGCCGGCGCTGGTGATCCGGCACTACGGGTCCAAGGACGGACTGCGGGAAGCGGTCGACGAGCACGTGGTCCAGGTTTTCGGGGCGATGCTCGCCGAGGCTGTCGCCCCGCGCGGGGACGGACCGTTCGATCCGGAGGCGGTGCCGAGTCTGGCCGAGGCGGTGTCCGGCGGTCTTCCGGCGGGCTCGGCCGTCCCCGGGTACCTCGGGTGGCTGCTGCTCGGCGGCGGGCCGGCGGCGTCGGGGTTGTTCGGCAAGCTCTACGCGCTGAGCCAGGACACGCTGGCGGCCATGGCGAGCGCCGGAATGGCGGACACCGGCTCGGATCCCGACGTGCGCGCGGCGTTCCTGCTTGTCAACGACCTCGCGGTGCTGATCCTGCGCGACCGGCTGCGCGAGGTCCTCGGCGTCGACCCGCTGTCGGCCGACGGGATGCGCCGCTGGGGCACCGAGGTGTTCGCCGTGTACCGCGACGGCCTGCGGGGTTCGGTCTGACGAACCCTTTCCATCACCAGTGAATCGAGGTCGACAGATGACCAATGCCACCCCGTCTTCAGGCGCCGTTGGCCGCGCGGGCGCCCGGCTGCTGCGCAACCGGCGGTTGATGCGCGCTCCGATCTGGCTCTACCGCGCCCGGCTCGGTTTCCTTTTCGGCTCGCGGATGCTGCTGCTCGAGCACGTCGGCCGCAAGTCCGGAGCCCGGCGTTACGTCGTGCTGGAGGTCATCGGGCACCCGGATCACGACACGTACGTGGTGGCGTCCGGTTTCGGCGACCGGGCGCAGTGGTATCGCAACCTTCTCGCCGAGCCGCGGGTGCGGGTGGCCAGCGGTGCGCGCGGCCTGTCTCCGGCGACTGCGCGGAAACTGTCCACCAAGGAGGCGGACGCCGCGCTGGCGGTCTATGTGCGCAAGCATCCGCGGGCGTGGCGCAAGTTCAAGACGATTCTGGAGAACACTCTCGGCACGGCGATCAGCGAACGCGACACCGAGTTGCCGATGGTCGAACTGCGCCTGGACGGGGCGGGATCGTGAAGGCCGTCGTGTGCGGCGCGGGAATCGCGGGCCTGGCCGCGGCGCAGTGCCTGGCGCGGCGCGGCTGGGAGGTCGTGGTGCTGGAACGCGCACCGGCCCCGCGCGCGCAGGGCTACATGATCGACTTCATGGGACCCGGGTACGACGCGGTGGAAGCGATGGGCGTTCTCCCTCGGCTGCGCGAACTCGGCTACGACGTCGAGGAGGCGGGCTACTACGACGAATCCGGCCGGCAGCGCGCCGTGATCCGGTACGACGCGTTCGCCAAGCCCGTCGGCGGACGGCTCCTGAGCATCATGCGGCCGGATCTCGAGTCGGCCCTGCGGGAAAGCCTGCCCGAAGACGTCGAACTCCGATTCGGCGCCGAGGTCGTCGGCGTCTCGGACGGAGCGGGGAGCGTCCGCGTCGACACGGCCGACGGGGCCTCATCCGAGGCGGATCTGCTGGTCGGCGCCGACGGGGTGCATTCGACCGTCCGCGAGCTGGTGTTCGGCCCGGAGACTAGTTTTCTCAAGTACCTCGGCTTCCACACCGCGGCTTACACGTTCGAGGACCCGGAGGTACAGGCGCTGGTACGCGACCGGTTCTGCCTCTCCGACAGCATCGGCGCCGAGCTCGGCTGCTACGGGCTCCGGGACGGCCGGGTCGCCGTTTTCGCCGTCCACCGTGCGACGGACCCGACGCTGCCCGAGGACCGGGTCGCCGCGCTTCGCCGTGAGTACCGGCGGCTCGGCTGGGTCGCGCCGCGCGTTCTCGCCGCCTGTCCGCCGAACGACGAGGTCTACTACGACCAGGTGGCGCAGATCGTGATGCCGCGGTGGAGCAGCGGCCGTGTCGTCCTGGTCGGCGACGCGGGTTACGCGGTCTCGCTGCTCGCGGGAATGGGCGCCTCGCTGGGAATCGGCGGAGCGTACGTGCTCGCCGAGCAAGTGGCTCGCGCCGCTACCGTGCCGGATGCGCTGGAAAACTACGAGCGGCTGTGGCGTCCGGTCGTCGCCGACAAACAGGCAGCCGCCCTCAAGAGCGCACGGTGGTTCCTGCCGAGATCGCGGGCGGAACTGCTGGCCCGCCGCGCCGCGTTGCGGCTCTTCCGGCTCCCGGTACTGAACCGGTTCCTCGTCAAGTTTTTGTCGGGCAAGCAAACCGCGGTCGTTCGCGCCCTCGCGTCGGCACCGGACGCTGCTGGCTCCCCAGTCCGGTAGCCGCGCAGGTCGCTCCATTGTGGACAGTTTGGCGGCGTGCATGCGACCGGTGCCGCGGCGGCCGAGTCGGAAACAGGCGCTAAGTCCGGACCGGCTGTGCCCATTTCGCTTCGCGGGAACTGCCCACCGGCACCATGATCGTCGTGGGAGCTGGGTTCGGCCGGATTCGCCTGTGCTTGCCGACGCGATGCCGGACAGTCCGGCGGAGCTTAGGCTCGGGCGATGGACGCGATCTGGCGTGCGCTGGCTTTCGCGGGGTCGATGGCCTGGGAGATTCTCTGGGCCCTGATCCTGGGTTTCCTGCTGTCCGCGGTGGTGCAGGCGGTGGTGCGCAGATCCACGATCGTGCGGTTGATGGGCGACCGGCGGCCGCGGACGCTGGCGGTGTCGTCGTTGCTCGGCGCGGCGTCCTCGTCGTGTTCCTACGCCGCGGTCGCGCTGGCCCGTTCGCTGTTTCGCAAGGGCGCTGACTTCACCGCGGCGATGGCGTTCGAGATCGGCTCCACGAATCTGGTGGTCGAGCTCGGGGTGATCCTGGCGTTGCTGATGGGCTGGCAGTTCACCGCTGCGGAGTTCGTCGGCGGGCCGATCATGATCGTGCTGCTCGCGGTGCTGTTCCGGCTGTTCGTCCGGAAGAAGCTGATCGACCGGGCCCGGGACCAGGCGGAGCGCGGGCTGGCCGGTTCGATGGAAGGCCACGCCGCGATGGACATGTCGGTCCAGGCGGAGGGCTCGGCGGCGGCGAGACTGCTTTCCCCGCAAGGATTCACCGCGGTGGCGCAGGTTTTCGTGATGGAGTGGGCGGCGATCCTGCGCGACCTGCTGATCGGCTTGCTGATCGCGGGCGCGATCGGCGCGTGGGTGCCGGACGCGTTCTGGCGGGCGTTCTTCTTCTCCGGCGACCCGGTCGTCTCGGCGGTGTGGGGGCCGCTGATCGGGCCGGTCGTCGCGATCCTGTCGTTCGTGTGCTCGATCGGGAACGTCCCGCTGGCGGCGGTGCTGTGGAACGGCGGCATCAGCTTCGGCGGGGTCGTCTCGTTCCTCTTCGCCGATCTGCTGATCCTGCCGATCCTGAACATCTACCGGAAGTACTACGGCGTCCGGATGACGCTCGTCCTGCTGGCCACGTTCTACGCCGCGATGGTCGGCGCGGGTTATCTCGTCGAGCTGATTTTCGGGGCCGCCGGGCTGATTCCCGGGCAGCGGCAGGCGATCGTGGCGGCCGCGGGCGTCTCGTGGAACTACACCACCTGGCTGAACATCGCCTTCCTCGCGGTGGCCGCGCTGCTCGTCGTGCGGTTCGTCCGCACCGGCGGACTGGGCATGCTGCGCATGATGAACGGGCCCGCCGACGGGCGATGACGCGCCGCCACGGCGGTTTTCGGGGCGGCTCCGGGTGTTCCGGGACCGGTCCCGGAACACCCGGCCTAGCGTTCCCGCATGCGATACCTGATGGCCAGGACGGTCCTCACGACACTCACGGTCGCCGGGGCCGTCTCCGCGTGCGGCGGTTCGCCGACCGCATCGACGACTACGCCGCCGTCGTCTCCGGCCCCGGCGAGTACCAGCGCGACCGCGGCATCGAGCAGCGCCGCGCCCACGACCAGTAAAGCGCCGTTCCCCACAGCGGCGGACGGGACCAACCTGCGCGCCTGCGCCGACGGCGACTGCGAGATCCTCGTGACCGGGCCGGTGACCATCCGCTTCAACAGGAGTCTCGGGATGAGTTCGCTGGACATCACCGCGGTCTCGTCCGCAGGGGTCGACTTTCAGTCCGTTTCGCCGTCCGGGATGGTGGTGTCGGCGATGGGCCAGACCCCGAACCAGGGTGGGGCGTCCAGCATCAACAAGCTGTCGTTCGAGGTGGTCGCGCTCGAGGGATCGAAGGCCGTCGTGCGGTTCACGCACACCTAACCAGGTTTGGTGCCGAGAGAACGCGGGCGTTGTGGCCGGTCCAGCGTGTGCACGCTGCTGTGCGGTGCCAACCGATCCGTCGGTACCTGGACCGGGGCCTGACCTTCAGGCGCGGCGGCGCGGATCCAGCCGGTCAGCGTTGCGAGCGGCGAACTCGACCAGCGCGGCTGCCCGGTCGTTCAAGCGGACCGCGCGGGGCCACATCATCACCACGTTCGCGGCCGGTTCCGCGGGTTCGAGGTCGCACAGCGCGAGCGGCAGGTCCTCGTACGACCGGTTCACCGTGGGGCGCTGGATCAGCACCGAGTAACCGAACCCGCGGGCGACCAGCGAGCGGGTCAGTTCGAAATCGGCGGTCCGGTGCGCGACGCGGGGTTCGATGCCGGCCCGCTCGTACAGTTCGCGGGTGTGCTGGGCCGCGGGCGGGAAGTCCAGCATGATCATGGGCTCGTCGGCCAGTTCGGCCAGCCGTACCGTGTCGCGGCCGGCCAATCGGTGCGCGGCGGGCAGCAGCGCGTACGGCGGAGCGCTGTACAGCGGGACGGAGTCCAGTCCGTCCGGCAGCGCCATGTCGTAGCCGACAGCGACATCGAGACCGCCGGCCAGCAGCCGCTGCGGCAGTTCGGCTTGGCTGCCGGTGACCACGGACAGATCCACGCGCGGGTGCTGGTCGCGCACCCACTCCATCAGGATGGGGACCACCGTCGGCGCCACCGTGGAGTAGCACCCCAGCGCCAGCGGCCCGGCGAGTTCGCGGCCTCCGCCCGCGGCCGCCCGTTCGAGTTCGTCGGCGTCGCGCAGCAGGCCGGCGATGCGCTCTCGCAGGTACTGGCCGGTCGGCGTCAGCGTGATGCCGTGCGCCTTGCGGCGGACCACCAGTTGGGTGCGCAGCACGCGTTCCAGTTCGGTGAGCGCGGAAGCCACCGCGGTCGGAGTCACGTGCAGTTCCGCGGCGGCCGCCGAGATCGACTTCGCCTCCGCTACCGCCGCGAAGTACTCGAGCTGGCGGAGGGTGTAGCCAGGCATAACCAAACCTCAGCTGTGGTTGTTCGCAGGTTATTTGAACTTTACCTGTCGTGGTGGCCTGGCTCACGCTGGGAGCGAGGAGGTCGACGATGACACTCGACACGACAGCGGCGCGCGAAATCCCGACCGCGGACTGGGTGGAAATCCCCGCCCTGTACACCGACCCTTACCCGATCTACGAACGGCTCCTGGCGCGAGCGCCGATCCATTGGGTTCCGGCGCTGGATCGCTACCTGGTGGTGGGCCACGAAGCCTGCCACACCGTCGAACTCGACCAGGAACGGTTTTCCGCCGACGAAGCGCAGTCGTTGATGAAGCGCTCGATGGGCCACAGCATGCTGCGCAAGGACGACCCCGAGCACGATGCCGAGCGCAAAGCGTACGGCGGGGTGTTGCGGCCGAAGGCGGTCAAACAGCAGTGGGAAGCGGTCTTCGAGCGCAATTACCGCACGTACGCGGAAAAGTTGCGTGCCGCGGGCCCGGGTGCCGATCTCGTCGCCGAGTTCGCTGCGCCGTATGCCGCCGACAATTTGCGTGCCGTCCTCGGGTTCCGCAATGCCGGTCAGGGGGATCTGCAACGGTGGTCGCAGACGCTCATCGACGGCACCGGCAACTATGCCGACGACCCGCAGGTGTGGGCCGCCGCGGAGCGCTCGTCCCGCGAGGTCGACGAGGCGATCGACGAACTGTTGCCGCTCCTTCGCGCTGAACCCGACGGCAGCCTGCTGGCCGTGCTCGCCGCCTCCGGGATGCCGGTGGATGCGTTGCGCGCCAACGTGAAAATGACCATCGGCGGCGGGGTCAACGAACCGCGCGACGCGCTCGCGACCACGGCGTGGGCGTTGCTGACCCATCCGGCGCAGCGGGCGGCGGTGCTCGCCGGGCAACGGTGGCGGGATGCCTTCGAGGAGTCCCTCCGCTGGGTCGCGCCGATCGGCATGTATCCCCGGCAGGCGACGCGAGACACCGAACTGGCCGGGCTCGCGGTGCCCCGGGGCGCGCGGCTTGGCATCGTGCTCGGTGCGGCCAACCGGGATCCCGCGGTGTTCGTCGATCCAGCGGTCTTCGATATCGACCGGCCGCGCAAACCGCACCTCGCTTTCGGCGGGGGCAACCATTTCTGCGCAGGTGCGTGGGTCGCCCGCGCGTCCGTGGTGAGCGTCGCGCTGCCGCGGCTGTTCGCCGAATTCCCCGGGCTGCGCCCCGATCCGGCCCGGCCCGCGACGGTGGGCGGCTGGGTCTTCCGCGGCGTGCTTTCCCTGCCCGTGCACTGGGACTGAATCCTCGAGGAGAACCGAATGCCCAAGGTCACCTTCCACCGCGACGGGGCGGTCAGCACTGTCGCGGTCGCGGCGGACAGCACCGTCATGCGTGCCGCCGTGGAGAACGGCGTCGACGGGATCGTCGGCGAATGCGGCGGACAGGCGATGTGCGCGACCTGCCATGTCTACGTCCGCGAGCCCTACCTGTCGGCGGTGCCGCCGCTGTCCGAGGACGAGGACGAAATGCTCGAGTGCACCGCGGCGCCCCGCGACGAGCGACGCAGCCGCCTCGGCTGCCAGCTGAAACTGGGCGGTGCGCTGGAAGAAATCGAAGTGGACGTGCCTGACACCCAGCTCTGAATCCGGGGCGCTGGTCAGTTCACAGTGGACATCCCGTGCCCGGCGGCCCGCAGGGCTTCCTCGGCCACCGCGGCGAATCCGGCGATGACGTCGTTGGCGCGCGTCGGCACCCAGACGACCGAACTCGACCACCGCAGCCGGTTCTCGTCGAGCGGGCGCCAGGTCGGGCCGTCGGGCAGCGGGTGTTCCTCGTTGTGGACGTGCCTGACACCCAGCTCTGAATCCGGGGCGCTGGTCAGTTCACAGTGGACATCCCGTGCCCGGCGGCCCGCAGGGCTTCCTCGGCCACCGCGGCGAATCCGGCGATGACGTCGTTGGCGCGCGTCGGCACCCAGACGACCGAACTCGACCACCGCAGCCGGTTCTCGTCGAGCGGGCGCCAGGTCAGGCCGTCGGGCAGCGGGTGTTCCTCGTTGAAGTGCACGCCCATTCCGGCCAGCACGAGCCCGTGCGTGAAGTTCGGGTTGCGCGCGTGCCGGATCGCGCCGGGCAGGAAGCCGTTGTCGCGGCAGATCGCGAGGATGTGGTCGTAGAGCCGCGGCGCCATCTCGCGCTGGAAGATGACCAGCGGGGCGCCGTTGAGGTCGCGCAGCCGCACGACGTCCGCGTCCGCGAGCCGGTGCGTCGCCGGCAGCACGACGCCGAGCGGCCGGGACAGAACCGGTCCCGACTCCAGTCCGACGGTGTCGGAAGGGTGGCGCACGAGTCCGACGTCGAGCTTGCCCTCCCGCAGCCGGGCGATCTGTTCGTCCGTGCTCACCTCGTGCAGCTCCAGCAGCACCTCCGGCGCCTTCGCGGCGAACGCGTCGGCGATCGTGCGCAGCACCGTGGGCATCGTGTCCGGGGGAATCCCCGCGCGCAGCGTGCCCGACGTGCCGGGCAGGATCCGGCGCATCGCCTCCCGCGCGCTGTCCACGCCTTCGAGCACCGGACGCGTGTGTTCGAGCAGCAGCGCGCCCGCCTCGGTGAGCCGCACGCCGCCCCGGCCCCGATGGAACAGTTCGACGCCCAGCTCGCGCTCGAGGTCCCGGATCCGCTGCGACAGCGGCGGCTGCGCCATGTGCAGCCGTTTCGCGGCCCGCCCGAAGTGCAGCTCCTCGCTCAGGACGACGAAGTACCGCAGATGCCGCAGCTCCATCCGCCGGACCATACCAACCTGATATCGCCGCAGGTCGCAGTTGGTGTTGGCCAGCGGCTGCCTCGCGCTGTTTTTCTTGTCCGCGACGCAGACGACGAGCGAAGGAAACGACCTCCATGAGTGAAACAGTGCTGCTCGACCGCCGGGACGAGATCGCGGTCCTGACGTTGAACCGGCCGGAGAAGCTCAACGCGTGGACCCACGCGATGCGGGAACGGCTGATCGGGCACCTGCGCGAACTGGACGAGGACCCGACCTGCCGCGGCGTGGTCCTGACCGGGGCCGGGCGGGCGTTCTGCGCCGGGCAGGACCTGGCCGAGACGGCCGCGATCCGCCCGGACGACCACGCCGCCGCGGAGGCCTGGATCGACGATTTCGACCGCCTGTACCGCGCGGTCCGCGAGCTGCGGAAGCCGACCGTCGCCGCGGTCAACGGCGTCGTCGCCGGTTCCGGCTTCCAGTACGCGCTGGTGGCCGACCTGCGGATCGGGCACGCCGGGGTGACCATGGGGCAGCCCGAGGTGGCCTCCGGGATCCCCAGCATCACCGGGATCTGGGCGATGTGGGACATCCTCGGCCGCGCCAAGACCGCCGAATTCGCCCTGACCGCCCAGCTCGTCGACGGCGTCGAAGCGCACCGCCTGGGCCTGCTCACCCGGCTCGTCGCCGAGGACGAGGTGCTCGACGCCGCCGTCTCACAGGCCCGCGCGATCGCCGCGCTGCCGCCGGGCGCCGTCGCGCTCACCAAGGCCCGGCTCCGCGAACTGGACGACGATGCGCTGGCGCAGGCGGTGACCGCGGCCAAGAAGATCCACGCCGAGGCTTACGCGACGGGGGAGCCGCAGCGGGAGATGGCGCGGTTCCTGGCCGCCAAGAAGCGCTGAAAGGGCATCGGGTGAACTACGACGAGCTGCGCGCCGGACACGACTGGGAAGTCCCGCCGCGCTACAACATGGCCGCCGACGTGGCCGACCGCCACGACCGCGCCGCCACCGCGCTGATCTTCGAGGACCACCTCGGCACGCACCGCGAGATCTCGTGGGGCGAGGTGCAGGACCGCTCCCGCCAGGTGGCCGCGCACCTGTGGAACCGGGGAGTGCGGCCCGGGGACCGGGTGGCGGTGCTCCTTCCGCAGCGGCCCGACACCCCGGCCGCCTACCTCGGCGTGCTGCGCACCGGCGCGATCCTGGTGACCATGTCCCTGCTGTGGGCCGACGAGCCGATCCGCTACCGGCTGGCCGACTCCGGAGCCACCGTGCTGGTGACCGAACCCGAGGCGCGCGACCGCGTCCGCGGCTTCGCCGGGCACATCGTCGAGATCGACGACCCGGCGATCGAAAAACTGCCGCCGCGATTCGAGACGGCAGACACCGCCGCGGACGATCCGGCGCTGATCTTCTACACCTCGGGCACCACCGGCAAGGCCAAGGGCATCGTGCACGCGCACCGGACGCTGCTGGGGCACAATGAGTTCCGCTACTGCCACGACCTGCGCCCCGGGGACGTGTTCTACGGAGCCGGGGACTGGGCGTGGTCGATGGCGAAGCTGCTGGGGCCGCTGCGCGCCGGCGCGACGCAGCTGGTCTACCGCCCGGCCGGCGGGTTCGACCCCGAGGGCCTGCTCGATTCCCTGTCCCGCAACGGGGTCACCACCGCCTTGGTGAACCCGACGTTCCTGCGCAAGATGGCCGCCGACGTCCCGGACGCGGGCCTGCGCTACCCGCACAAGCTGCGGGTGGTGTGCTCCTCGAACGAACCGCTGACCGCCGACCTGATCGACTGGTTCACCGGGCAGTTCGGCGTGCCGCTGCTGGACTACTACGGCTCCACCGAGTCGTACCCGCTGGTCGGCAATTTTCCCGGGGTGCCGGTGAAACCCGGTTCGATGGGCCGTCCGCTGCCGGGCTGGGACGTCGCGCTGCTGGACGCGCGCGAGCAGCCGGTGCCCCAGGGCGAGCCCGGCGAGATCTGCCTGCGCGCCCGGTCGAACCCGCAGTACCCGCTGGGGTACTGGAACCGGCCGGAGGACTCCGCGGCGGTCTTCGGCGGCAGCTGGTACCACACCAACGACCAGGCTGTCGCCGACGAGGACGGCTATTTCTGGTTCCTCGGCCGCACCGACGACGTGATCAAGACGTCCGGGTACCGGGTCAGTCCGTTCGAGGTGGAACACGCCCTGCGGGCCCATCCGGCGGTGGCCGACGCCGGGGTGGTCGGCGTTCCGGACCCGGTGCGCGGCCAGGCGGTCAAGGCCTGGGTGCAACCCGCGCCCGGCTACGACGGCGGCGACGCGCTCGCCGAAGAACTGCGCGCTTTCGCCAAGGAGACGTATTCGCGTTTCGCCTACCCGCGGCACATCGAGTTCGTGAACGTGCTGCCCCGGTCCGCCACCGGCAAGATCCGCCGGGCCGACCTCCGGGACCGCGATCGCGGCCCCGGCACCGACTGACGAGGAGCCGGCCAATGACCGTCCGGACCGAACAGCCCGCGACCCTTTCCCGCGGCAGGCGGAAGATCGCACTCGCCTCGGGCATCGGCAACTTCACCGAATGGTTCGACTCCGCCGCTTACGCGACGATGTCGTCCACCATCGCCGCCGAGTTCTTCCCCAAGAACGACCCGTCGGCGGCACTGCTGGCCACGTGGGCGATCTTCGCGGGCGGGTTCGTCGCGCGACCGCTGGGCGCGGCGTTCTTCGGGCACTACGGGGACCGGATCGGCCGCAACCGGACGCTCGCGCTGAGCGTGCTGTTGATGAGCGGGGCCACGTTCCTGATGGGCGTGCTGCCCACGTACTCCGCGCTCGGGGTCGCCGCGCCGATCCTGCTCTTCGTCCTGCGCACGTTGCAGGGGTTTTCCACCGGCGGCGAGTACACCGGTGCGTCGGCCTTCATCATGGAGCACGCGCCGGACGGACGGCGCGCCCGTTTCGCCAGCACCGTGCCCGCCACCGTCGGTCTGGCCAGCGTCGCCGGATCGGCGGTCGGGGTGCTGCTGACCTCCACTTTGTCCTCGGGCGCGCTGCACACCTGGGGCTGGCGGGTGCCGTTCCTGCTGGCCGGCCCGCTCGGGCTGATCGGGCTGTACCTGCGCCGCCGGGTCGAGGACAGCCCGGTGTTCCGGCAGCTGCAAAGCGAGAACTCCGTGCAGCGCAAGCCATTGCGCGACGCGCTCCGCTCGCACAAGCGGCAGATCTTCACGCTCTTCGGCTACAGCATCACCAACGCGATCGCGTACTACCTGATGAGCAGCTACATGATCACGTACATGGCCGACGAGCTGCACTACTCGCGCACCCAGTCGTTGATCGCGAGCGTGGTGTCGATGCTGTGCTACAGCGCGGCCTGCCCGTTCATGGCGTCGGCGAGCGACCGGTACGGACGCAAACGGATGCTGCTGGTGTCGTGCCTGGGGTTCGCCGTGTGCACGCTGCCCGCGTTCGCGCTGATGCACGCCGGATTCGCCGGGGCGCTCGTTGGCACCGCGGTGCTCGCCGTGCTGGTCGCGGTCATCGGCACGTCGAACGTGCCGGCGATGGTGGAGATGTTCCCGGGCCCGGTCCGCGCCAGCGGCTCGGCGATCGGCTACACCGCGGCGTATGTCCTCTTCGGAGGGACCGCACCGTTCGTGGCGACCGGGCTCGTCACGCTCACCGGCAACTCGCTGGCGCCGGGGCTTTACCTGATGGCGATCGCGGTGGTGTCGTCCCTGGTGGTCGGGTTCGCGTTCCGGGAGACCAAGAACCTGGACCTGGCGAGGCGGTGACGCTGCGACTGAGCGAGGTCAGCTGACACTCGCGATGCCAGCCAACCGTGCGACTGCTTCCTCCAGGCGGCCAGTCCTGCCAAAGGGAAGCCGGAGCATCTCGGCCTGCCCGCCGACTGACGAAAACGCCGGTCCCGGCGTGAACCGCACACCCGAGAGCCTCGCCGCGTCGGCCAGGCTCTCGGTGTCGACTCCGGGGGCTCTGACCCACAGCCCGCTTCCTCCGTCCGGCCGGGTCCACGACCAATGCGGCAGGTGCAGCGTCAGAGCCTGTTCGAGTTCCGCCAGGCCGTCGAGCAGCGTGGTGGCCCGTGTTTTCATGGCTTCGGCGGTGTGCGGCAGCAGTTCCTGCGCCAGGATCTGGCTCGGCAGCGACGTTCCGAGGTCCATCGCGACCTTCGCTCGCTGGAACCGTTCGATCATCGGACGCGGCCCGCGGATCCAGCCCACCCGCAGGCCTCCCCAGAACAGCTTCGACAACGATCCGATGAGGACCGACTGCGCGGGGTTGACCAATCCGAACAGGTTCGCGGCCGGCGGCGGGCGGAAGGCGAGGTGCGCGCTGGACGCGTCTTCGATCACCACGAAGCCGCGTTCGTTCGCGAGATCGGCGACCGTCTGCCGTTTTTCCGCGGACATGTGGACGCCGGTGGGGTTGTGCGAGGTGGGGAGGAGGTAGACGAAACGCGGATGGGTGCGCCGGGTGATGCGCTCCAGTGCCTGGACGTCGGCGCCGTCGCGCTCGACCGCGATGGTGTACATCTGCGCGCCGCGGGCCCGGAACGCTTCGAGCGCGCCGCGGTAGGAAGGGTCCTCCACGACGATGGGCTCGTTGTCGTCGATCCAGGTGCGGGAGATGATCTCCAGAGCCTGCTGGGACCCCGAAGTCACGAGAATCTGGTCGGGATCAGTGGGAACCCCGGTGCTCGTGCAGAGCGCGGCGATCGACTCGCGGAGGGGGAGGTGGCCGCGCGGTTCGTAGCCGTCAGCGGCCAGCAGCGCGTCGATGCCCCGGTCGGCGGCCCGCCGCCAGGCGTCGCCGACCAGGGGCAGGCCGGGGAGGCTGCCGCTGGAGAGATCGACGAACTGGCCGGGACGGGATTCGTCGCCGGCCCGGTCGGAGAAGCTGCTCAGGCGGCTGTCCGGCTCGAAGCTGGGCAACGCCGGGCTCTTCCGGCTGCCGTCGGGCCGGTGCAGGCGGGAGCCGCTTCCCTGCCGGCTTTCCAGCAAGCCTCCCTCGCGCAGCAGCGAATACGCCTCGGTGATCGTGGTGCGGCTGACGCCCAGGGCAGCGGCCGCGGCGCGTTCGGCCGGGAGGACCGAGCCGAAGGGGATCTCTTGCGCTTGCAGCGCGTCGAGAAGCGCCGCGGCCACCTGCTCCGCTTTGCGGCCGGCGTGCTGCTGCCACCCGGCGATGGCCTGCGCGAATTCCGTCGCGGATACCTGCCGCACCGAGTCCTCCAGCCAATTTCGGCCGATTGGCCTAGATGATCCAATTATCGTCTGGGCACACTCTAGCCCGGCCGGACAACGAAGACGGCGCACGATGATCCGTAGGGGAGTCAATGGCTACCGTGGCGATGCTCGGGACCCTCGATACCAAGGGCGCGGAGTTCCAGTGGATGCGCAGCCAGCTCGAAGGCTTGGGCCACCGCGTGCACCTGATCGACGCCGGTGTCGCCGGTCAGCCGGTGGGCACGCCCGAGACCACGCGCGAAGAGGTCGCCAGGCTCGTGGGAACGAGCATTCGCGAGCTGATCGAGGACGACGACCGGGGAAAGGCACTGGCCGCGATGAGCGCCGGAGCCGCCCGGATCGTCGCTGAGCTCGCCCGGAACGGCTCGATCGACGGGTTCCTTTCGGCGGGCGGTTCGGGAGGCTCGTCCATCGCCGCCGCTGCCATGGAGGCGCTGCCGGTCGGCTTCCCGAAGCTGCTGGTGAGCACCATGGCTTCCGGGGACGTCTCGCCGTACGTGGGCGCGTCCGACGTGACCATCATGTACAGCGTCGTCGACATCGCCGGAATCAACCGGCTTTCGAAGGCAGTGCTCGGAAACGCCGTGGCGGCGATAGCCGGGATGGCCGAGCGCTACGCCGCCCGCGAACCCGGGCCGGACGAGCGGCCGCTCGTGGCCGCGTCGATGTTCGGGGTGACGACTCCCGTGGTCGAAGCGTGCCGCGCCATTCTCGAGGACGCGGGATACGAGGTTCTCGTCTTCCACGCGACCGGTGCCGGCGGCCGCGCGCTGGAAGGGCTGGCAGCAGGCGGTTTCCTGGCCGGCGTCCTCGACCTCACCACCACCGAACTGGCGGACGAACTGGTCGGCGGGGTGCTCACCGCCGGTCCGGACCGGCTCACCGCGGCCGGGGCGCACGGCATCCCGCAAGTCGTCAGCCTCGGCGCACTGGACATGGTCAACTTCGGTGCCCGGAACACGGTTCCCCCGCAGTTCGCGTCGCGCCTGCTGTACGAGCACAACGCGACCGTCACGCTGATGCGCACGACCGTCGAGGAGTCCGCGCAGCTGGGCGAAATCCTCGGACGCAAGCTCGCCGCGGCCTCCGGCCCGACCGCACTGGTCATCCCGGGCCGAGGAGTGTCTGCTTTGGACACTTCCGGCGGCCTGTTCGAAGACCCCGCCGCCGACGAGGCCTTGACCAGCGCCGCGGTCGCCGCCGTCGCCGACAGCCCAGTCGAGGTGCTCCACGTCGACGCGCACATCAACGACCCCGAATTCGCCCGCGCGGCAGCAGAGACCCTGCTCCGCTACCTGACGGTGTCCGAGGAGAACAAGAATGCAGAGAACTGACCGCCTTTCCGCCTGGCGCGCCAAAATCGGCTCCGGCGCGCCGATCATCGGAGCGGGCGCCGGAACCGGTCTCTCCGCGAAACTGGCCGAGGCCGGCGGGGCGGATCTGCTGGTCATCTACAACTCCGGGCGCTACCGGATGGCCGGCCGCGGGTCGCTCGCCGGACTGCTGCCCTACGGGGACGCCAACGCGATCGTGGTCGAAATGGCGAGCGAAGTGCTGCCGGTGGTGTCGGAGATCCCGGTCTTCGCGGGCGTGTGCGGAACCGACCCGTTCCGCGTCATCCCGAAATTCCTCGACGACCTCAAGGGCATGGGATTCGCCGGGGTGCAGAACTTCCCGACCGTCGGGCTCTACGACGGCGTCTTCCGGCAGAACCTCGAAGAAACCGGGATGGGGTACCAGCTCGAAGTGGACCTGGTCGCCGCGGCCCGGGAACGGGACCTGATCACGTCGCCCTATGTCTTCGACCCCGAGCAGGCCAGAGCCATGACCGCGGCGGGAGCGGACATCGTCGTGCCGCACCTCGGATTGACGACGTCCGGTTCCGTCGGGGCGCGCACGGCAGTCACGCTCGAGGTCGCCGTCGAGCGCATCCAGCAGATGCGTGACGCCGCAGTGGCGGAGAACCCCGACGTCATCGTGCTCTGCCACGGCGGCCCGATCGCCGAACCCGAGGACGTCCGCTACGTCCTCGAGCACACCACCGGGGTCGCCGGATTCTTCGGCGCCTCGTCCATGGAACGCCTGCCGACCGAGCGGGCGATCGTCGACCAGGTCAAGGCATTCACCGCGCTGCGCGCGTGACCGAACCGAGGAGAACCGCATGCATGTCGAACCGGAAAAGACGCCGACGATGGTCCTCGACTGGGGAACCCTCAAGTGGCTGGTGAACCCGTCCACGATCGAGGGCGCCGAAACCACCGTCGGCGAAGTGATCGTCTATCCCGGACGCGGGCACGCGATCCACAACCACCCCAACGCCCAGGAAGTCATCTACGTCATCGAGGGCGAGGGAGTGCAGACGGTCGGCGACAGCGACCCGTTCCCGATCAAAACCGGCGACGCGGTGTTCGTGCCGCGCGGCGCGGACCATTCGACCTTCAACACCGGATGGCGGGCCCTGCGGCTGATCGTGACCTACAGCCCGGGCGGGGAAGAGCGCAACTTCCGGTCCCTGCCCGACTACGAGGAGGTCCCGGCCGGGATCACCCCGACCTGGGTCCGGGAAGCGCGCCCCGCCGAATGATCCGTTCAGCCGGGCAAGCCTGACCTCCCGGCCGCCGCTCGTGCGTGGGGGACGCACGGCGTGATCCACGCCCAGCCCGCCCCGTTCCGAGGGAGACGATCATGGTCGATCGGCCCAGAACCGCCCCGAACACCGCCCCCGCCGACGCCGACGCGGCCGTCGACGAGGTGCCGAGGTTCGGTCGGTTCGCGCTCTACAGCGTCCAGCACCTGCTGACCTTCTACGCGACGGTTCTCGTGCTGCCGGTCATCATCGCGGCCGGCATTCACCTTCCCCAAGCGGAGACGGTGGTGTTCCTCGCCGCCACGGTCCTCGCCGGCGGCATCGCCACGATCGTGCAGACGGTCGGTGTCTGGCGGATCGGGATCAGGAAACCGCTGGTGCTCGGCGGTTCGGCCGTGGTGATCGGCCCGGCAACGCCAACGGCGGCGGCATCGGCGGACTGCTGGCCGTCTTCGGCGCCTCCATCGTCGCCGGGCTCGTGCTCGCCGCCGCCTCGCCGCTGTACGGGGCGCTGCTCCGGGTGTTTCCGCCGGTGGTCACCGGGTCGGTGATCGCGATGGTCGGGCTCTCGTTGCTGCCGATCACGGTGAAGCTGATCGGCGGCGGCGAGCCGGGCACGAAGTCGTTCGGGAGCGCGGCCAATCTGACAGTCGCCGCGACGACCGTCGTGACGGTTCTCCTCATCTACCGGTTCGGCAGAGGCCTGCTGAAGAGCATCGCCATTCTCGTCGGCCTGGTCGCCGGGGGAGCCGTGGGCGCCGCCGTCGGGGTCGCCGACTTCAGCGGGGTCGCCGACGCGAGCTGGTTCTCGTTCGTGGTGCCGTTCCACTTCGGACTGCCGACGTTCAATCTGAGCGCTGTCCTGGCGATGACCGTCGCCGTCCTGATCGTGGGCGTGGAATGCACGTCCAGCTACTTCGCAGTCGGCGAGATCCTCGGACGGGGCCCCACCGACAAGGAAGTCCGCCGCGGGATCCTCGCCGAAGGCGTCGCCGCCGTACTGGGCGGGATCGTGGGTTCGGTCCCGCCGACCACGTTCAACGGCAACATCGGCCTGGTGCGGGCCAGCAACGTGAAAAGTCGCTGGGTCGTGGCGGCCGCCGGCGTTCTGATGGTCGTGCTCAGCTGCCTGCCGAAGGTGGCCGCCGTAGCCGCGGCGTTGCCGGCCCCCGCGGTCGGCGCCGCACTCATGACGCTGTTCGGCATCATCGCCACGGTCGGCATCCAGACCCTGGGAAAGGCCGACCTGCACAACGACCGCAACCTCATCGTCGTCGCGATAAGCCTCGGAGCCGGTTTCGTCCCGACTTCCTACCCGGAGATCTTCAACGCCTTCCCGCAGGGCCTGCAAATGGTGCTGCAAAGCGGAATCGTCGTGACCGCAGTCGTGGCAGTGGCCCTCAACCTGATCTTCAACGGGCTGCAGCGGCACGCTCCCGCCGAATAGGCGAATCCGCCTGCCCAGCAAGGAGAAATGCATCATGCACATCAAGACCACGGCGACCCGGACCCTGCCGGTCCGGCACCCGGAGGTGTTCCCCGTCCACGCGGGCAAACGCTTCATCGTCACCGGCGCGGCCGGCGGCCTGGGCCGAGCGACCGCGGAACTGCTGCTCGCGGAAGGCGCGCGCGTCGCCCTGCTGGACGTCCGAGGCGACGCCGTCTCCGCCGCGGCCCGCGAACTCGGCGGGCATGCGGCGCCGTTCGTCGTCGACCTGGGCTCGCCGGAGAGCATCGCAGACGCGGCAGCCGAAGCCATCTCGCACTTCTCGGGCATCGACGGCCTCGCCAACGTCGCCGGCATCGTCCGCCATTCCGACCCGCTGCAGATTCCGCAAGCAGACTGGGAAAGCCAGCTCGCAGTCAACGTCGTTGGCCCCTACGAACTCTCCAGGCTCGTGGCACAGCACCTGATCGAGGAAGACCGTCCCGGCGCGATCGTGAACGTCGCATCCGAGGCCGGCAAGGTCGGCCACGCCCAATCGCTCGCCTACAGCGCGAGCAAAGCCGCGCTGATCAACGAAACCAGGATGATGTCGGCAGCGCTGGCCCATGCGGACGTCAACGTCAACTGCGTGTGTCCCGGCGGCCTGCCGACCGCGATGCTCCGCCAGGTGGCCGACGCCTATTCCGACCGCATCCACGAACCGGCGGGCGACATCTTCGACGCCATGATCACCGAACAGGCCGGACGGCACCTCGACCTGACCGAGGTCGCCCGGGTCATCTCGTTCCTCCTGTCGGACAACGCGTTCGCGATCCGCGGCCAGGCGGTGAACGCGGACGGCGGCGGAACTCCGTATTGATCGCGACTGGCCCGTCTGGTTCCGTTAGCTGGCAGCGTCCGCTGCGCTGGGACGGACGGTTTTGACATAGCGGTGGACCGGCACGCAGACGGTGCCATGCCGGGTCGGGGCTTGGTGAACCATCGGCCCGGCGTCGCGCCAGCCCGCTCGCTCGTAAAGCCGCCGGGCGGTGTCGTTGGCAGGAACGACAGCCAGCCACGCCTCCCAGTGGGTTTCCGCGATCAGGCGCTCGGCGGCCTCGAGCAGAGCGGACCCGACACCCGTACCCCGCGCGGCCCGGTCCACTCCGAGTTGGATCACCTCGCCGTCGCCGACCCCGACGATGACCAGCCCCAGCAGACCCGGCCCGCCGTCGGTGGCGACCAGTGTCGTGCTCAGGTGGTCGGCCGCGAAGGTGGCGAAGTGCTGGGAATCGCGCACCGCCATGAGCTCGTCCGGGACACGGCCGCGGTGCCCGTCGAGCCACGCGGCCTCCCACATTGCGGCGATCCGCGGCAGGTCGGACGGTTCCGCCGCACGCATGACCGGTGCGGGCGAGGTACGCGTCATGGGACTTCCTTCCGCCGATGGACGTCACTGCCGTAAGATGTTTACGCCAGTGACGCTACTGAACAGGGAGGCAGGCAAGCAAGTGCGCCTGGACGCTTACGCCGACACCGGGCTGCTGGTCGCGATCGACCTCGTCAACCGCCTAGTCCTGCACCCGGAGGACAGCGCCTTGGCCGAGATCCTCGCCGTCGACCCGCCGTCAGCGGCCCAGGTGACGGCCGACGACGCCCCCGGATTCACCGCACTCGCCAACGCGCTGCGGCCGGTACTCGACAACCTGCGCGCCGGTGACGAGGACGCCGCAGCGACCAGGCTCAACAAGCTGCTCTCCGCGTACCCCGCCCACCCGCACCTGGCACTGGAGGAAGGACGCTGGCGCTTACACCATCACCCAGCTGAAACGTCCCTGGTGCCGATGTGGTCGGCGATCTGCGCGGAAGCCCTCGCCCGGTTCCTCGCCGACGGTCACGCTCGCCGAATCGGTGAGTGTGAGGCACCTGGCTGCGGACGGCTGTTCGTCGACACCACCCGCAACCGCATCCGCCGCTTCTGTTCGACTGCCTGCCAGGACCGCGTCAAAACCGCTGCGGCGCGTCGCCGCCGGACTGCTGGGGGCTGAAATTTCTTAGGCCCTACCCGCTGCAGTCTGCTGTCTTCAGCGGTTGCCTCGTACACTGCTCGTCCGAGCAGGGAGCCGACGGAGCTGAAGTCGCGCTCGCTACTTCGCACCGAAGCGAGGCAGTATGGCCCAGGAGTACGCACTGACGTGCGAAGCGATCGACATCGTCCTCTCTGACTCACCGCTGAAGGCAAAACGCCTCCAGCTCGGCGACGTCCTGCGTCGCATGCTGCGGGCGGACATCTTCGCCTCCTATGTCGGCGATTCGTCCGGCCCCTACGCCGACCCGGTCCAGCTCGACCTCGGCGACGACGCGCTTCGCGCCTACGACAGGCACTTTCGGCACGTCGACGACCTGACCCCGAAGCTTTTCGCGCGGGGGAGCGCTTCGCGGATCACTCCGGCCGCCGGGGTATCCACCGAGTTCGTCCAGGACTTCCTGCATCGCGGCGGGATGTACCACGGCATGAACTACTTCGCGGCCGGAGCCGGTCCCGGTTCGGTGGACCTGCGGCTGTGGCGGGGACGCGGCGGCCGCGCGTTCACCGAGGACGAGGCGCGGGTTTTCCGGTCTTTCGGGGATCTGGTCGCGCGGACCTGGCCCAGGGAGGCCCCGCCCGGGCAGAAGCCGTTGTCCCGGCGCGAAGCCCAGGTCGCGGAGCTGGTCGCGGACGGGTACAGCGACAAGCAGATCGCTGCGGCCCTCGGGATCGCGCCGCCGACTTTGCGGACCCACCTGAGCAACGCGTTCGCCAAGACCGGAGCCGCCAACCGCGCGGCTCTGGCGGCGCATCACCTCCGCCATCGTCAGAAATGACGATGGCGGAGACCGCGCGGCATGCCGAGACTCCCGGTTAAGCCTCATTCGCTGCAAAGGAGCCCCGGATGCCGCTTTCTCCGGCGGGCGTCACCGCCCACCCCGCTGTCCTCGAGCCGGTCGGACGACCCGAACCGGGGGAGTGGACGCAAACCTGTACTGCCGAGGACATCGCGACTCAGTTGCCGCTGGCGGGCGGGACGCCGTATCCGCTCGCGGTGAAAGCGAACATCGCGGTGCGCGGACTGCGGCGATCCGCCGGATGCGAGCTGTTGGACCTCGGACCGGAGGAGGCCGACGCCCCGGTCGTCGCGCTGTTGCGCCGCTCCGGCGCGGTGGTCGTGGGCATGGCGAACATGCACGAACTCGCCTTCGGGATCACGTCGCAGAACGCCTCCTACGGCGCGGTGTGCTTGCCGGATCGTCCGGGCTATCTGGCAGGCGGATCCTCGGGCGGCAGCGCCGCGGTCGTCGCGCGCGGCCACGCCGAGGTCGCATTGGGCACGGACACCGGGGGCTCGATCTCGATTCCCGCCAGCCTGTGCGGGGTCGCCGGATTCCGTCCCAGCACCGGACGCTGGCCGACGGCGGGCATCGTCGGCCTGTCGTGGACACGGGACGCCCCCGGGATCTTCGCGCGCTCGGTACGCCGCCTCGCGGAGATCGACCGGGCGATGCTCGGCGAAACAACGGACCGAGACCTTCCGCGGCCCCGGATCGGGGTGCCCACTGAGATGTTCCGCGAACTGCACCCCAGCACGCGAGCGGCGACCGAAGCGGCTTTGGCCGCGCTCGGGGACGTGGTCGAGCTGGTGCCGGTGCACCTCGAGGAGGTCTGGGAGCTGAGCCATGCCGCGGCGATGCCGATCGTGTGCTGGGAAGCCCGTCGGCTGCTCGGAGACGCCGTCGCGCGCGCCCTGGGCATGAACCCCGAGGAGGCGTTCGCCCGGCTGGTCGCGGGCGTGCGCAGTCCGGACGTCCGGCAGATCCTCGAAGCGGAGGCGTCGTCCCCGGTGTCGCCCGACGAATACGCGATCGCCCAGCGGCAAACCGAGCAAGCGCGAGCGCGCTACGCAGAACTGCTGCACAAGCACACACTCAACGCGCTCGCATTTCCCACCACCCCCGCACCGGCGCCGCCCGTCGACTGCGACGGCACCGTGGAACATCTGGGCAGCCGCGTCGACGCTTTCGAGCTCTACACCCGGAACACCACGCCAGGCGCCATGCTCGGCGCGCCCATGGTCACCTTCCCGCTCGCCACCCCCGCGACCGGCCTTCCGGTCGGGCTGACCGTCCAAGGAGGACGGTTCGACGACCGCCGGACCCTGCGCCTCGCCGAACGAATGGCGGAAACACTGTCGGACATCGTCAACCAGGCCGGTTGACCACCCGGCTACCGCGACTTCTTGGTTGTTCTGCGGAGTTTGCCGCGCAGCGCGCGGAGGGCGATCGGCCCGAGGTCGTCGACCACCTCGATGAGCACGGCCAGCCGGTCGAGCGCGTCCAGGGCCGCCTCGGTCCCCTCCGGGTCGACGCCCTCGTAGAGCTCCAGTCCGACGAACCCGGCGCTCACCGCGCGTGCGAGGCCCGGCGTGTCGATCACCTCGGCCACCGGGGAGTCGGCCAGCAATCTGGTCAAGGCACTCTCGATCGGGGCGATCCACAGCTGCAGGGCCGTCGCGGTCGCTTCGGCGAGTTTGGGGTCGGCCTGCGCGCCTGCGAGCATCTGGGCGAGCACCGTGACGTTGCCTTGCGCGCGTTCGTCGGCTTGCAGGGAGCGGCCCAGCGCAAGAAGCTGCCGCAGGTCGGTGACCTCGTCGAGGCGTTCGACAAACGGTGCGACCCTGGCCTGCGTCGCGGCGAGGCACGCGGCCTGCAGCAGGTCGTGGACGGTGCCGAAGTGGTAGAAGACCAGCGCCTGGTTGACCCCGGCGGTCGCCGCGATGCTCCGCGCCGTGGTGCCGTTGAGGCCGTGTGTGCGGATCGTCTCGATCGTGCCGTCGATCAAGCGTTGTCGGGTGTCGGCCACGGCTTCACCGTAGAGGCCCCGACAGCCGGTGACCGACGGCACCCGGGTGTGGCAACCGCTCCGGACGCCCGCCGGGCCAGTACTCGAAATGCCACCACTCGTTGTCGTACCTCCGATACAGGTGATGGCGCGCGCCATACCGCTCCAGCCAACGCGAGCCCTCGACTGGCCGCACGTCCAGGGCAGTCCCCGCGACGTGTCGGGACTCGTCCGGCGGCAGCGCCCGCAACCGAGCCGCCGCCGGCGACCCGCTCCGACGGACTTCCTCGGCGAACAAGCGCTCCTGCTCCCCGGCATCCCGATATCCCGAGGTGAGCCCGATGAGCTCACCGTCTCGCCATAACGCCTGCGTGCGCGCTGCGATAAACGCGGCACGGGTCGCGGGCGTAAGACCGGTGAGGTCTTCCGCAGGGAAACGCACTGCCAGGGCCCATTGGCAGGCGGTACGCCGGGCCCGACCCGGCGTGATCACGAATGCCACCGGCAGCAGCGCTATCGCCAGCATCCGGGTGACCGCCTGGTACCAGCGATCGCGGCGAAGTGCCCGGCCAGGATCGGGACGGACGCTCGTCATTGCTACCCCCACTCCGGTCGTGTGCACGACCGCCAACCCGCTTTTGAGCAGTTGCTCAAAACAGAGGATAGACGAGATTTGAGCAACTGCTCAAGCAGGTCTCCGCCCGAGATCGCTGGCCGCGGAGCAGGGGGGCGAGCCGGTCAGAAATCGGGCGTGGAATCCACGGCCCCGTCGCGGCGGATGCGGCGGAGGTGCACCGCGCGGGTCAGCCGGATCACCGGGCGGATCAGCAGTTCGATGCTGCCGATCAGGAAGAACCAGGCGGCCAGGGTGGCGAGGGACTCGTAGAAGAACAGGATGCTTCCGGCGACGAACCAGAGGGCGATGAGGATGTCGTTGCCGATGCTCAAGGTTTCGTACCGGCGGCGGATGATCAGTTCGTCGTGCCCGAAAGTGAGCACGAGGTCCGCCGTGTCCGGTCCGTTCGGGTGCGCCATGCCGCTGCATACCCGGGTGCCAGCACGGCTAATCCGTGACGAACGCGATCTCCGCGAAATCCGTAAGGGTTGAACTGCACTGAACCATTACCGCACGATGGCGGCATGGAAGAAAACCGTTGCCCCCGCTGTGGCTGGCCCTTGGCCGAGCTGCCCTCGTCCGCTGTCGTTCCCGCGTCGGCGGGCAGCCGGGCCGACTACGTGCGTTGTGTGTGCGGCAGCTGGATCGCGCGGCTCGGCGGGGTCGTCGTCGGGTCCACCCGCCCGCGCTGACTCACCAGCGGTCGGGGCGGGCCAGCCGCGGCGGCAGCTTGGTCTTGGCGTCGCCGCGGGCAGCGTTGACCTGGGACTGCGTAAGGAAAATGCTGTCGGTGAAGTCGGCGCCGCGGACGTCGGCGTCGCGCAGGTCCGCACCGATCAGGTCAGCGCGGCGCAGATCAGCGCCCCGGAGGTCGGCCGCGATCAGGTAGGCACCGCGCAGGTTCGTGCTGCGCAGGTCCGCGCCGGCCAGTTTCGCGCCGATCAGGTCGGCGCCTCGCCGGTCCTTCTTGCGCCCGGCACCGGCGCGGACCAGTTCGCTGGTGCGCACCAGAAGCGGGTTCACCTGAGCGCGCCGGGCGTCGACGTCGATGGCCAGCACCGCGTCCGCGTCCTCGGAGGTGATCTGCTCCAGTTCGGTGATCTCCGCGTCCAGGTCCGCGTGGATTTCGCGGGTCGTCGCCAGCGAGCGCGCCTCGGTGAGGTACCAGAGCAGTTCGTGCAGATGCCGCATCACCGGGAGCGCGGCGAACATCCGCTCGCGGGTTTCCGGGGCCTCCCGCCAGCTCCGGCCGCCGAAGGTCACCTGCGACACCTGCTGTCCGGCCCCGAAGCAGTCGTACCCGGTGCAGCCCGCGAAACCCTTGGGGCGCAACCGGTCGTGGATGCCGCAGCGGAAATCGGACCGCAGGTTCGGGCACGGGTCGCCGGCCCGCTTGTCGATCGCGAAATCGGCGGATTTGATGAAGGTGAGCGCGACGCAGCAGAGGGCGAAACAGCTCGTGCAGTCGGCGGTCAGGGTGCGGCGGTCGGGCAAGGTCTCTCCAGCGAAGGCGGGCGAACCTGTCCAGCGTAGTCGCCGCTCAACTGCCCGCGACGACCACGACGCGTCGGCGGCGCGATCGCATCGCCAGCGCCGCGAGCACGAACACCTGCAGCTCAGGCTTCATACCGGACAGATCAGCGGTGCCCGCGGTGAGGGTGCCGACGGTGTTCCCGGCCTCGTCGAGCTGCACGTGGTCACGACGCCCGGTCCGCCGGAAACGCAGCTCCGCACCGCCGCTCTCGACGCTCCAGGTGCGCGTGCCCGGCCGGTGAGTGCTCGCGAGCACCGACCCGTCGGCCGCCAGCAACTGGTAGCTGCGCAGCCGGCGGCGGATCCGATAGCTGACGCCGTCCAGCCGGAACTGCCCTCCGGACCGGCCCTCGATCACGGTGAGCAGGCGGCCGTCGCTGGTGATTTCGTACTTGGTCAAGCCGGACTTCGCGATCTGCAACATAGCCAAACTCCAGCATCGCCTCGTCCGGACCGCCCGTGCCGTTTGTCATGGGTGATCATCGGCGAGGCGGCCTTACCATGATCGACATGCGCGAACCCGATCCGGACCGGTTCTCGGCCCGCCAGTGGCCGGACTGGAGTTTCTGGACGGACGCGCACAGCGGAGGGCCCGGTCTGCATCGCGGCCGCGTCCGGTCCGTGGTGGTCAACGGCCTGATGATGGGCTTCCTGGCCACCTGGGTGATCGCGATCGCGGACGGGCAGTACGGACAGGTGCGCACCGGGCTCGTCTTCGGCTTCCTCGGCTGCTACGCCATCGCGTACCTGCTGGTGCTGTGGTTCGGCCCGCTCGCGCTGCGGCGGCAGCGGATCGCGATGGTCGCGGCGATGTTCGCGCTCGGCACCGCGCCCGCGCTGATCCTCGGTTCCCCGGCGTATCTGACCGGCCTCACCTACGCCATCGCCACCGGGCTCATGCTGTTGCCGCTGCGGTTTTCCCTGCTCCTCGGCACCGGAGCGGCCGTCGCCCAGATCGCGTGGATGCTGGTCAGCGACGGGCGGGTCGCCTGGGGCCAGGTCCTCACGCTCGTGGCCGTCACCGCGATCCTCGGCATCGTCTACGCGCTGACGTTCACCATCGGCCACCTCCGGCTCGCCCGCGAGCAGATCCGGCGGATGGCGGTGGACCAGGAACGGCAGCGCGTCGCCCGCGACCTGCACGACGTCCTCGGCCACAGCCTCTCCACGATGACCCTGAAACTCGGCCTGACGCGGCGGATCCTGGAGACTTCGGACAACACCGACGCGGCGCTCGCCGAGATCCGGGACCTGGACGACCTCTGCCGGGAAGCCCTCTCCGACGTCCGCGCGACCGTGTCCGACTACCGCACGGTGTCGTTCGCGACCGAAGTCGCCGGCGCCCGGATGGCGTTGCGCGCCGCCGGCGTCCAGGCTGAACTGCCTGCCGCGGCCGACGCTGTGGCTCCTGAACTGCAGGGCGTTTTCGGTTACGTAGTAAGGGAAGCCGTGACCAACGTACTCCGCCATTCCGACGCACAGCGCTGCGTCGTCCGCGTCGGACGGGACTGGCTGGAGGTCGCCGACGACGGCACTGTCCCGGCGGAGGTCGTCCCCGGACACGGACTGACCGGTCTCGCCGAGCGGATGGCCGCGGTGTCCGGCTCCCTCGAACATGGCCGCGGCCCGCACGGCGGCTTCCGGGTGCTGGCCCGCGGCCCGGCGGCCGGAGGCGCGGCGTGATCCGGGTCCTGCTGGCCGACGACCAGGCGCTCGTGCGCGGCGCACTGGCTTCCCTGCTGCGGATGGAATCCGACATCGAGGTGGTCGCCGAGGTCGGCTCCGGCCCCGAGGTCCTGCCCGCCGCGCAGCGGACCGCCCCGGACATCGCGCTCGTCGACGTCCAGATGCCCGGCCGCGACGGCCTCGCCGTGACCGCCGAACTGCGGCACGCGCTGCCGGAGTGCCGCGTGCTGATCTGCACCACCTTCAGCCGCCCCGGTTACCTGTCGCGCGCGATGTCCGCGGGCGCGGCCGGGTTCGTGGTGAAGGATTCGCGCCCGGAACAACTGATCAACGCGATCCGCCGGGTCCACGCCGGACTGCGGTTCGTGGACCCGGCGCTCGCCGCCGAATCGCTGGCCAGCGGCGCGAGCCCGCTCACCGACCGCGAGGCGGACGTCCTGCGCGCCGCGGCGGAAGGCGGAACGGTCGCGGACATGGCGCAGGCGCTGGGCCTGTCGGCGGGAACGGTGCGCAATCACCTGTCGTCGGCCATCGGCAAGACGCAGGCCCGCACGCGCGCGGAGGCGGTCCGGGTCGCCGAGACGAGCGGGTGGCTGTAGCGCTCCGGACGTAGCCAATCCAGGGCCCCCTTTCTTGATCGGACGTTCCAGAAAGGCGTAGAGTGCGGATCATGGTCCGCACCCGAGAGTTCGACACCGAGGCCGCGGTGAGCCGCGCGATGGAACTGTTCTGGTCGCGTGGCTACGAGGCGACCTCGGTGCGCGATCTGACCCAGCACCTCGGCATCGGGCAGGGCTCGCTGTACGCCGCGTTCGGCGACAAGGACGGCCTGTACCGGGCTGCGCTGGAGCACTACCGGGCCACGCTCGCGGCAACCGCCTTGGACAGCCTGAAAAACGGGGCCGACGCCCGCTCGGCGATCCGGACGCTCCTGGTCGAGCGGATCCGGATCGCCGTGTCCGACGACGGCCGCGGCTGCCTGGCCGTCAATGCCGTCTGCGAGCGCCTGCCGGGGGACGCCGCGACCCGGCGCACCGTGCGGGACATGCAGGACGCGAGTCAGGACGCGATCGCCGAGGTGCTGCGCGTCGCGGCGGAGCGCGGCGAGATCGCGACACCGCACGATCCGGCCACGCTGGCCGCCTTTCTGGTCACCTTCCTCAACGGACTGCTGGTCACCGCGAAGATCACCCCGGACGCCCGCGCCCTCGAACCCCTCGTGGAGGTAGCCCTCGTCGCCCTCGGCTGATGTTTTACGTCCTCAATATGGAACGCTCGATCAAGAAAGAGAACGATGCTCGACCACGACAGCACTCCCGTCCGCACCGGCCGCGCCGCGGTCAACGGAACGAGCCTCCACTACCGAACCGCCGGGTCCGGCCCCGCGGTCGTGCTGCTGCACGGCGTGCCGAAGACCGGTTACCACTGGCGGCACCTCGTCCCGAAGCTCACGCCGCATCACACCGTCGTCGTCCCGGATCTGCGCGGCCTCGGCGATTCCGCCCGTCCCGCAGGCGGATACGACTCCGCGACGATGAGCGACGACGTCGCCGAGCTGATGGCCGCCCTCGGCCACGAGACCTACGCCGTGGTCGGCGAGGATTGGGGAGCGGTGATCGGCTACCAGCTCGCCGCCCGGCACCGCGACCGCGTGCCGTCGCTGGTGTTCGCCGAGGCGTTGTTCCCCGGGTTCGGCTTCGAGGACCACACCGCGCTCACCGCCGAGAACGTCGCCGGCGGCATGCACCTGTGGCATCTGGGCTTCTACTTCCAGCCGGACGTCCCCGAAATGCTCATCGCCGGCCACGAACGCGAACTGATCACCTACATGATCAAGTTCGAGCGCAGCCGCCCGGACAGCGCCACCCCGGACGCGATCGAGGAGTACGTGCGCTGCTACTCCATGCCCGGCGGCATCCGCGCGATGCTCGCGATCTACCGGGCGATGCTCGTCGACGCCGAGCAGAATCGGCAAGCGGCGCAACGGAAACTGGACATCCCCGTCCTCGCGCTCGGCGGGTCGGCGTTCATCGGCGAACGCGCCGAGTCCCAGATGCGGATCATGGCGGACGACGTCACCGGCCTCGTTTTCGACGCCGGGCACGACCTCGCCGAGGAAGTGCCCGACGAGATGGCCGACGCGCTCCTTCCGTTCCTCGCCGAACACCGGTAGCCGGCGAGGTCAGGGGAGCGGCTGGTCGATCTGCTCGCGCAGGATGTCGCCGTGTCCCGCGTGCCGGGCGAACTCCTGGATCATCGCGAGCAGCGTCCAGCGCATGCTGACGGTGCCCTCGCCGGGAAACTCCTTGGTGTCGTCGAGTTCGAAGCGCGCAGCGATCTCCCTTGACCGCTGGCTGGCGCGTTCGTATTCGGCGATCACGTCGGCCACGGTCTCGTCGTCGGTCACGGTGAAGGTGCCGACGTCGCGCTTCGAGTACCCGTCGCATTCGGACTCGGCGAGCCCGGCCCAGAACCGCTGAAACCAGATCCGTTCCGCCGCGGCGGCGTGCTTGACCACGGAAATCGGCGTCGACAGCGACGCGACGAGCCGTCGCCGCGCGTCGGTTTCGGACAGGCCGCGGAGGGTCTCGACCAGCGCTTCGCGGTTGCGGTCGAGCGCGTTCTCGAGCAGTGCTCGTTCGGTGCCGTTGGTGATGCGTTCGGTGGGCATGGTTCTGCTCCGTTTCTCGGGCATGACTGGGGACGACCTGACGAGGCCGGGGATTGCTGAAGTGCTCGCGGGAGCGCGCCTGCACGGGCCAGGAAAGGCACCGCGGGCGATGATTGTCAGCCGGTCAACCCCGGCGACGGGAGGTATTCAACCACAACCCGGTCAGGCGCCGCCGTCCTCCGACTGCTCGGTCTCTTCCGCCTGTTCCGCCTTCTCGGCCTCGCGGAGCCGCTGCAATTCGTCGATTTCCGCCTGTTGCGCACTCACGCGAGCACGCAGTTCCCCCAGTTCAGCGTGCAGCGGTGCCAGCGTTTCGGCGTAGATCTTGGTCGCCTGGCTCAACTGCGCAGCCGACTCCGCGACCCGCTGATCAGCCGCCAACTGCACGCCGCGCACCCGCTCGTCCGCCTCCGCCGCCTGCTCGCGCAACCGCTGCTCTTGCTCCCGCGTCCGGCTCTCGTGCTCGGCGGTCAGCGATGCCCGCAGTTCCTGCTGCGCCTCCGCGGCCGTGCGGCGCGCCTGTTCGAGATCCTCGACCGCCGTCGCACGCAACGCGGAGATCTCGCGCTGCAACACCGTGACCCGGTCATGCGCGGCCGCCGCCTGCTCGAGCGCTCGCTGCCGGTTGTTCTCGGCTTCGTCGCGGACCGCCAGCGCCGCTTCCTGCGCTTTCCTTGCCGTGGCGGCGTTGGCGAGCGCGGCGTCGCGCTCCTGCCGGTCCACTTCGGACTGTTTCCTGGCCGCTTCCTCGGCCGCTCGCGCTTCCTCCTCCGCCGCTACCGCGTGTGCGCGCTCGACGTTTGCGACCCGGGCCTGTTCCAACGCCTCGTCGCGGGCAGCTTCGGCCTCTTCCCGCGCTTTGAGGGCGGCCGCGGTCTGGTCGGTGACGTGCGTGCGCAGCGCCGACAGTTCCGCGTGCAGCGGGTCCAACGCCGACAGCGCCGACCCGAGCTGCTCGTCGAGCGCCCGGGTGTCGAGCTGGGTCATCGGCTGATCGGGGCCGTAGACGGTCACCCAGATCTCGCGCTGCTCGTCGAGCATCGCGCACGTGACGACCTTCGCGCCCCACCGGCCGTACCGCTCCGGATCGGCCGGGCAGTAGGGCGTCGGCCGCCCCCCTTGCCGGGGGATGGGCGGCAGCGGCTGCCCGCAGTACGCGCAGCCAGCCTCGTCCCCGGCGGCCAGCGCCCGCACGGTCGCCTCCCGGCGTTCCTCCCGGCTTCCGCGCCGGATCGGCGGCCCCACCGTCTCCATCAGTGCCCCTTTCCGCAGGTGGGAACCACTCTACAGTTCGCGTTTCAATACTCAAACACCAGGTATCAGTTAGCAAAGCAGAACCTATCGACGAAGGCAGGCGGGTTCAACTATATGGATAACTGAGATTATTGATATAGTTGAAGCGCAGAGCGGGTGCCCCGCCTGTTCGAGCTTGGCGGGGGCACTCGAAAAAGTGGTCAGCCACACTTGGTGGCGACGCCGCCGGTCACTCCGCCCTTGAGGTAGTAGGGGCGCCGTAGTATCGAGGAAATCTCGGGGCGGATATGCCTGACCAGCACCGGGTGCCGGAATCTGGGGCCCAGTCGAGGCGGGCGAATCGCCTGTGGCCCCTAATAGCTGCGGCGACATGATCGCCGCCAGCGTCGCTGAAGTCCTTGCACAGCAACCTGAACTTGCGCGCTGAAGCCTCGACATGCTCGCCCGCAGCAAGCGGTGCGCGGCGGACGGCCGCCTCCGCCCGCCGCGCCGCTCAAGCTGTGATTCCCGTAGCCGCTAGCTAGAAGTCCGTGCTGCGTGAGAGCTTCTCGTTGGCGCGCAGCTCCATGAGGGCGTTCTCGTGCATCGCGGTGACGATGTCGTAGCCGGAGTTGCCGAGCACGATCCGGCGCGGCGGAACGGGTGCGTTCATCGCGCTGATCACGGCCCGCACTCCCCGCACGGGATCACCCTCTTGCTTGCCGTTGTGGTCCACGAACGCCGCCTTGACGCTCTCGACCATCGGCACGTAAGCGTCGACGACCTCGTTAACGGGCTGGTCCTGGAAGCCGGTGAAGGCCTTGGTGCGGGTTGCTCCCGGCTCTACGACGAGCACCCGCACGCCGAACGGCTCGACCTCGAGCCTCAGCGTCTCCGACAGTCCTTCGACCGCGAACTTAGCCGCCGAGTAGTAGCCGAACCCCTGCGCGCTGACGAGGCCCGCCACTGACGACATGTTCATGATCCAGCCGCCGCCGCGTGCCCGCATACCCGGCAGGACCGCACGCACCACGTCGACCACGGCGAACAGGTTGAGGTCGAACGTGCGGCGGATCGTCTCGTCAGGGGCCCCTTCGATCGAGCCGAACCAGCCGCGGCCCGCGTTGTTGACGAGCACGTCGATTCCGCCGAACCGCTCCTCCGCCGCCTTGACCGCCGCACGCACCTGCTGGGCATTGGTGACGTCGAGCTCAAGAACCAGCACGCGGTCGCCGTAAGGCTCAGCCCATTCCCGCAGTTCAGCAGGCCGACGCACGGTCACCGCGACTCGATCGCCCTCGTCCAGTGCGGCCTCGGCGTAAGCCAGACCGAACCCTCCGGGCGTCCCACCAGTGATGAACCAAGTCTTCATGATCTTTTCTCCGTCGAAGATTGAGATGACGTGGGTTCGGTCAGGCCGGGTGGTTGGCGATGACGAGTTCGGCGATGCGGTCGTCCCGGAGCGTGAACCGGTAGTCGAGCTCGGCGACACCACCCGGGAAGGTGCCTTCGAGCCGCACGGTCACCACCCAATGGGTGTCGTCGGCGCGGTGGGCACCGATCTGCTCGGTCGTGTACTCGAACTCGGCCCCGGCGTCCCGCAGGAACGCGTAGGTCTCCTCTCGGCCGCGGAAGGTCTCGTCCTGGTCGACGATCACCGCGTCCTCGGTGAGGAACGACGAGGTGGTGTCGGCGTCGTGGACGACGTGGGCGGCGAAGAACTCACGCACGGTGGTCGGGAGCAGATCGGACTGGGAATCGGTGTTCTGCGTCATGAGCCCACCGTGTGACCTCGCGGCACGGGAGGGTCAAGCCGTGGACTCTCCCCCAGGGGGAGAGTCCACACTGAACACGTGCTGACCATCGGGGAGTTCTCCCGCCTGACCCACCTGAGCGTGCGGACCCTGCGCCGATACCACGAGGCCGCCCTGCTGGAACCCGCGGTGGTCGACGAGACCACCGGGTACCGCCACTACAGCCTCGACCAGATCCCGACCGCCCAGGTCATCCACCGCCTCCGTGAACTCGACGTCCCCCTCGGCGATGTGCAGCGAATCCTGCGGACCCCCGACCCCGACGTCCGGGCGGCCCTGGTCGCGGACCACCTGCAACGCCTCGAGGACGTACTCGACCGCACCCGGGCCGCGGTCGTGTCGCTGCGGCGCCTGCTGCGGCCCGACCCCGCGCCGATCGAGGTCGAGCTGCGTGCCGAGCCCGCCCGGACGGTGGCGGCGGTGGAGGCCGTGGTCGAGCACGGCGACGTCGAGGCGTGGTTCGCTGGCGCGACGGCCGAGTTGACGTCGGCCGTCGGCGCCGCCGCGACCGGACCGCTGGGCGGCTGCTACGACAACGCCCTGTTCGAACAGGAACGCGGTCACGCGCTGGTCTACCTGCCGACCGCCGCGCCGCCTCGCACCGGACGCGTGCATCCCGTGGTTCTTCCGGCTGCGGAACTGGCCGTCACCACCCACGTCGGCGAGCACGACGGCGTCGAGGTCACGTACGGCGAACTCGGGACCTGGGTGGTGGAGAACGCGATGTCGGTGGCCGGGCCGGTACGGGAGGTCTATGTTGTCGGCTCTCGTGACGCAAGCGATCCCGCCGCGTGGCGCACGGAGATCGGCTGGCCGGTGTTTCGTGTCGGGGTCCCGTAGTACTCGCCGAAAAACGGGCGGATATGCGTGACCTGCAGTGATGTGGCGTTATCCGCGGCGGCGCGGGCTGGACAGCGTTTCGGTGGCCTGGTGGACGGCGGCGAGGCCGGGTTTGACGTAGCGCTGCACGCTGCGCAGGCTCTTCTGCCCGGTCTTGGCCATGATCACGTTGGCGGAGGTGTTGGCGTCGCCGAGGTGGGTGCCGGAGCTGGTGCAGGCGGAGGCCGTCCCCGTAGGGGCCGAGCAGGATCCGGGCGCGGTCGTAACCGAGCCGGGCCCGCCCGGGGACTCCGGACCGGTGGACGCGCAGCCACCGTGCCAGGATCAGCCGCCACCACGTCGGAGGTATGGGGGACGCTGATGACCGAGAGCGAGCTGCCGGGGTTTTCCTTCTCTCTGCGACCCGCTACGCGTGCGCCCGGCAGCGTCGCGCCAATGCTGAACGGCGATCTCGACTACGACGCACTGGTCATCGAGGCGTGCCAGGTGCTCGCGACGACGGATTGCGCGTTCACCGTCCGCGGCTTCGGCGGAAGCTGGCCGGTGGACGTCGCCTACGACCTGTCGACGCTGGTCGAACAGCTTCCCGGCCTGCTGCGAGACCTGCGTGCCCGCCACGACGGCGAGATCGACTTCTACGGCCAGGGCATCGAGCGGACCCTGCACTTCCGGCCGCTCGCCGGGCAAATTCACGTCACCTGCACGTCCAGGACATCCTGGACTCCGGATCCCGCTGTCGAAGTCATCGACGGCACCCGTCTGGAAGAGATGATCCTCCGGCTGATGTCCGTGTTCAGCACTTCGCTGGAGACAGCGCGCTCCCCGCTGGCCGACGCGCCGCCGTTCCTCACCTGGCGGTGAACCCTCACAACTCCCGGCTCACCACGCTGCCCGTCCGCACGGTCGCGAATCCCAGCCGGTGGTTCACCGCGATCATGTGCGTATTCGCCGCACCCGTACCCGTCCAGATTTGCGCCACGCCGGGTCGGTCCGTCGTGAACCACCGCAGCATCTCCGACTTCATCGCCAATCCCAGCCCGTGCCCGCGATGCGCGGCGAGCACCGCGGTGTCGCCCTGGTGCAACCGCTCCGGCAGCAGCGGCCGCGCCTCCAGCTCCGTCAAGCCGACCACCTCGCCCCCGGAAGAAACCGCCACCACCGTCCGATGCTCGATGCCCCGTTCGCGATACGAGCCTTCGATCCGCCGCACCCGGTCCACCGACCAATCCGGCGCGCCGAACTCGGACTCGCCCAACGGCGCATCGCCGATCGCCGCGCGAGCCTTCGCATACGCGGAGACCAGTGACTCCGGCGGAGCGGCGACCCACCGCATCAGCCGGTATCCGGCAGGCACCGCGATGTCCCACCGCCTGCGGTCGACTTCGCTCAGCTCCATGATCTGCAGGACAGCCGTGTGCACGATCCGGAATCCCAGACCCTGGGCCCAGCTTTCGCCAGGACCGCCGGGGGTCAGGTTCCAGCCCTCCGCCCGCGTTCGGCCGCGCGTCCGCAGCATCGGCTCCAAGGCGTGGAAGAACTCTGTCCCGATGCCCTGGCGCCGCACGTCCGGATGGACGTGGAGCCGCACGAGGGCGAGCTGTTCGTTCCCGTCGGCGGGCAGCGTCACGATCGCCCTGGCGACGAGCCGGTCGTCCCGGTGGGCGGTCCACACCAGCTGCTCGCCCGCCTGGATCTGCGGCGCGCGCACTCCGGAGATCGTCTCCTGCCGCGTCATCGGCGGACGTTCCGGGGAATCCAGCCGGCAGGCGGAAAACTGCAGCTCGTGCAGTGCGTCCCAGTCCGCGTCGCTCGCCCGGTCCGCGCCGAAAAGCCGTACGTCCAGCACTGTCGCCCCCCTGATCGAAATCAGCCCCTCCTGGCAACCTACCTACGTCCCTACGCCGGCACGGAAGCGCGCAGCAGCAGGTCCCGCAGCGCGAGCGCGACCTCCGACGGCTTCTCGGGCAGGAGGACGACCTGGTCGGCCGTGGTCGACGGGCCGGTCAGCGGGATGATCCGCAGGCCCGGCGGCTGGTGGTCCAGCGCCGATTCGACGGTGATCCCGATGCCCGTCCCGGCCGCGACGTGGCCGGCGATCGCCTGCACGCTGTCGGCGGTCCGGATGATCCGCAGATCCGCCCCGCTGATCCGGAACGCGGACAGCAGACGGTCGCAGAGCCCGCTGTTGATCTGGTGCGGCCAGGTCAGCAACGCGGTCGAGGACAGTTCGGCCGCGCTCAGTTCCTTGTGTCCGGCAAGGGAATGCGCGGCGGGCACCAGTGCGACGAACCGTTCGGCGGACAGCACCCGCGCCCGCACGCCGTTGATCCCGCCGGTCGCCCAGCCGATGCCGAGTCCGACGGTTTCCGCGCGCAACGCGGCGAGTTGCGCCGTGGTCGGCATCGGCTCGGGCACGATCGTGACGTCCGGGAACTGCTCGCGCAGCCGCGGCAGGCAGCGCAGCAGCACCTGGTAGGCGGTGTATTCGGCGTGGGCGACGACGAGCGTGGTGCGTTTCCGGTCGCCGCCGGCGAGGGAGCGGCCGCGTTGCTGGAAGCGGCTCAGCTGGGCGAGGGTGGCGTGCGCGTCGGGCAGGAGGGCTTCGCCGAGGTCGGTCAGCGAGACGCGGCGGCTGGTGCGGTGGAACAGCTTGCCGCCCAAGGTTTTCTCAAGGCGGCGGACGGCGTCGCTGACCGTCGGCTGCCCGCGGTGCAGGCGCTCGGCGGCGCGGCCGAAATGCAGTTCCTCCGCGACCGTGACGAACGCTTCCAGCTCGATCCTGTCCACCGGACCAGGCTAGCCCGATCGATCGGTGAGACCGATCGCTGGGTGCTGGAGAACGGCGTTGATGACATCCGGGGATCGGGATGAGATGGGGAGCAAGCAGGGGATTTCCCCACGACCGGAAGAAGTTTTCGCATGACAGCCACTGCCGTTGACGGCATCCCCGAGGCCACGGTGACCGTGGTCTGCCATTCGGTGCACGGGCACACCCGCCTGCTGGCCGAGCATCTCGCCGAAGGGACGCGGCAGGTGCCGGGCGTGCGGGTGCACGTCGTCGACCTCCGCGCCGAGGACGTCTCCGCGGGCCGCTGGCACGACAGCGAGGTCATGGCGCTGCTGGACCGTTCCGACGCGATCGTGATGGGCTGCCCGACGCTGATGGGCAGCGTGTCCGCAGTGTTCAAGGCGTTCATGGAAGCCGCCTTCACGCCGTTCACGACGCAGGCGTGGAAGGACAAACTGGCTGGCGGGTTCACCATGTCCGCGTCGCAGAGCGGGGACAAGCTGACCGTGCTGCAGCAGTTGTCGGTGTTCGCCGCGCAGCTGGGCATGCAGTGGATCGGCGTGGGCGACATGCCGGGCAACAACTGGAGCGGCGGGTCCCGCGACGACGTCAACCGGCTCGGTTCGTGGCTGGGGCTGATGAGCCAGAGCCACGCCGACCTCGGCCCGGAGGACGCGGGATCGCACGGCGACCGCGTCACCGCGCAGCGCTACGGCGAGCAAATCGCCCGGCTGACGCAACGGTGGGTCAACGGCGTGCCGTACGAAACCGGCCGGATGACCGAGCACGAGGCCCGCGCGCTGTCCGCTTCGCTGCGGGAGGCGGTCGCCTGACCGCGGCGGGGGTGCGGTCCGTGACCTGACCGCACCCCCGGAGTCCTACGTCCCGGCGACGAATTCGGCGAGCAGGCCGTGCGGTGCGTCGGGGCCGAACATCTGCCGTTGCAGGTGCGCGCCCTCGGCTGCGGTTTCCGCGCCGCGCGGGAACATCGCCTGCTCGTACTCGGCGAGCGCGGTCTCCACGTCGTCCGGATGCGCGGCGAGGGCGAGCCCGAGTTCGGCGCCGTCGAGCATGGCCAGGTTCGCGCCTTCCCCGTTCGGCGGGGCGAGGTGCGCGGCGTCGCCGACCAGGGTTACGCCCGGCACCCGCTTCCATTCGTGCCCGATCGGCAGCCCGTAGTGCGGCCGGAGGACCGGTGCGGTGTCGCTTTCGGTGATGAGCGTGGTCAGCGCCGTCGACCAGCCCTCGTACTCCGCCGCGATCCGGGCGGTCGCGGCGGCTGGGTCGGCGAAATCGATGCTGTCGAACCATTCCAGCGGCCGGGTCAGCCCGATGTAGGCGTGCAGGATTCCGTCGCGCTCGCGGTGTGCCGTGATGCCCTGGTCCGGCGAGAGCGCCAGCAGCATCCCGCCGCCGACCGCCTCGGCCGTGGCCGGAAACCGTCGATCGGAGTCGTAGACGAAGGTCTCGACGGCCGACGCGCCGGTGTACTCCGGCTTCGCCGAAGACAGCAGCGGCCGGACTTTCGACCAGGCACCGTCCGCGCCGACCAGCAAGTCGGTGGTGACCGTGCTTCCGTCGGCGAACGCGACCTCGTAGCCCTGAGCCAAGGCGCGCACGCCGGTGACCTTGTGTCCCCAGTGGACAGTGCCCTCCGGCAGCGAGTCGATCAGCAGCTGCCGCAACTCACCGCGGTGGACCTCGGGGCGGCCGCCGGTGCCGTCGTCTGGTTGTTTGAACAGCACTGTCCCGTCCCGGGACAACAGCCGCAGCTCTTGTCTCCCTTCCAAAATCAGGTCGCGGAATTCCGAAGTCAGCCCGGCGGCTTCGACGGCGAGCTGACCGTTGTAGTCGTGGATGTCGAGCAAGCCGCCCTGGGCGCGCGACGTCGGCGAGGGCTCGGCCTCGTAGACGGCGGCCGGGATTCCGTGGACGTGCAGGACGCGGGCGAGCGTAAGGCCGCCGAGCCCGGCGCCGACGATCGTGACGGACGTGTTCATGACAGGGCTCCTTCTGTCGAGAGTTCTGGTACGCCATTCCATATTGGAACGGCGTACCAGATGTGTCAAGATGGGCGCATGGCTACGGGGACGCGCCGGGCACAGCGGCGCACGGAGGCACTCTCTCGGGAGCGCATCGTCGAGGCGGCGGTGGAACTGCTGGACGCGGCGGGCGAGAGCGGCCTGACGTTCCGCGTGCTCACCGAGCGGCTCGCGACCGGGCCCGGGGCGATCTACTGGCACGTGGCGAACAAGGGCGAGCTGCTCGTCGCCGCGACCGACGCGGTGGTGGCCGACGCGCTGGCGGCGGAGCCGGCCGGATCGCCGCGGGAGGAAGTGCACGCGGTCGCGCTCGGCCTGTTCTCCGCGATCGACGCGCATCCGTGGCTGGCCGCGCAGCTGCTGCTCCAGCTGTCCCGCAGCCCGGGCGGGCCGGTGACGCCGCGGATCCTCGAAAGCCTCGGCCGCCGGGTCCGCGCGCTGGGCGTGCCCGAGGAGCACTGGTTCACCGCGACGTCGGTGCTGATGCACTACGTCCTGGGCGCGGCCGGGCAGAACGCGGCGAACAGCCAGGTCGCCGAGCCGGACGCGGACCGGGCCGAATTCCTTGCCGCCACGGCGGAAGCGTGGGAGCAGCTCGACCCGCGGGAGTACGAGACGACCCGGCTGATGGCGAGCCAGATGCGCGAGCACGACGACCGCGAGCAGTTCCTCGCCGGGATCGATCTCGTGCTCGCCGGGGTCGCCGCGCGGTATCCGGGCGGGCGCGCATGACCCTCGCGCTCACCGATGCCGGGGGAGCGGGCAAGGACGCGCGGGAGCGGTTCGGGGAGTTCCTGCGCGTGTACGCGTCGCTCAACACCCGCGTCGCGTACGCGACCGATCTCGGCATCCCGCTCGACTGGGTGCCCGGCTATCAGCCGCCCGATCCGGGACGCCGCCGCGGCCGGGCCCGGCGAACCGATCCGGACGCGCTCGCGTGGCTGCCTTGGTGCCTGCGCAACGGGTTCACGTCGTTTGCCGACGTCCGGGTGGAGCACGTCGAGCAGTGGCTGGACGAGCTGGCGAGGGCCGGGTACCGCGACGCGACGCGCGGCCGGATGCTGTCGGCGGTGTCCGCGTTCTACCGCAAGTACCTGCTGCGCGAAGGCTTGGCCGGGCACAATCCGGCCGCGCTCGTGGACCGGCGGGCGCAGCATCTCAACCGGCCGTCCGGCGTCCCGTCGCAGACCGCGCGCTGGTCGTTCGACGCGTGCCGGGCGTTGCTGCTCGCGGCGTGGCTGCTGGCCGGCCACAGCCGGAACGGCCTGCGCGACCGTGCGATGGTCGAGATCCTGGTCGGCACCGGCGTGCGCGCGGAGGAACTCGTCGGCGTCGATCTGGGCGACTACCGCCGGCCGACCGCAGGCGGCTTCGGCGTGCTTCGCGTGCACGGCAAGGGATCCAAGGACCGCGAGGTCGCGCTGGCCGCGCCGGTGGCCGACGCGCTCGACGCCTACCTGGCCAACCGGGCCGCGCCGCAGGTCCCGGCGCTGCGCGGGCAGGTCGGTGCGAAGCGGGCGGAGCCGTTGTTCGTCACGAGCACCGGCGGGCGCGTGCATGTGTCGCATGTGACGGCGTTGCTGCGCCGGTTGTGCGCGACGTTCTGCCAGCCGCCCAAGACCGCGCGGTTGCGGGAGGTGCTCGACACCGCCGAGGCTAGGTTCGTCGCGACGCACCTGCAGCCGTTGTGCGACACCATTCATCCGCATTCGGCGCGCCATTCCTACGCGACGCACGCGATCGAGCGAGGGGTCCCGCCGCGGCAGGTGCAGCGCGACCTCGGACACGCCGCGTTGTCGACCACCGAGGGCTATCTTCACGACGAGAACGCCATCCGGGATTCGGCCGCGCACGAACTGGCTCCGGCGCTGCATCGCGGCTGGCTCGGCTGATCAGCCGAACCTGGCGGCCTGTCCCCGGTGGAGGTCGCTGACCCATTCCCAGCCGGGTTTGGCCGACGGGCCGATCCTGGGATCGTCGGGCTCGCGGCCGTCGCGCAAGGCCTGCACGTACGCGCGGTCCAACTCGATGCGCGCACGTACCTGACTGGCGGCGACGGATCCGTGACCCGGGACGACGATTTCGACCTCATCCGCCACGGCTTCCAGCAGCTGCAGCCCGGTCAGGTAGTCCCCGATCGGGTCGGCGGTGCGGCCGAACATCGGAACGAGCACATCGGAAAGCATGTCTCCCGCGACAAGAACCCCGCGTTCCTCGATCAGCAGCGCGGCGTGACCGGGGGCGTGCGCGGGATGTTCGATGATCCGGGCGCGCGGGCCGTCCCAGGGGAGGTACGCGGTTCCGGCGGGCAGGCCGGTGATGCGGCCGAACAGGTCCATCGGCACGTCGTCGGCGATCTCCGGCGGCAATCCTTCGGCGACAAGGGTTTTCCAGTCCGGCTTTGCCAGCAGGTCCCGCAGGGAATCGGCGCACCGGGCGGTGCCGTAGCGGGGGACGTCGCCGAATTCGGCGTGCCAGAGCACGTGATCCCAGTCCGGATGCGTCGCGAAGCCCGCTGCGACCGGCTGGCCGAGTTCGCGGAGATCCTGGGCGAGGCAGCCCAGCTCCTCCTGGGTGAGCCCGGGGTCGACGAGCAGCACGCCGTCCCGGCCTTGCACGACGACCGCGTTGTTCTCGAGCACCTCGCTCTGATGTACCAGCACGCCTTCCGCTGCCTGGCTCAGCATGGCGCCCCCTTCGCTCGTGGAGCGCGACAGTAGCCCGAAGTGATAGCAAAGTGCAAGCACTACATCGGTACCGCGGCAGCGGTCAGGCCTCGATGAACGGCTCGGTGCACAAGGTGCAGGTGATCGGCCCCAGTTCCAGGATCGACCGGGCCGCGCGGATCCGGCGCGGGGGTTCGCACCGGCAGATCGCCGCGACGTAGTTCGGTCCGCCGCGGTGCGCGCCGCGGCCGTCGACCGGGGCGATCACCACCGGCGGCGCGAGCGGTTCGGCGATCTCGTCCGGCGTTTCCGGGTCGTCCGGCGGGGTCGCGACGGCGCGTCGGGCGACCTCCTGTTCGGTGTGCCGCCACACGGTCAGCGCGGCTTCGAGCCGGGACAGTTCTCCTTGGTACGCCTCGAGAGTCGCGGGGAGCGCGGTGGTGGCGGACCAGCCGATCCGGTCCGCCTGTTCGGCGCGCAGGCCGAGTTCGGCGGCGAGCGCGGCGAAGCGTTTGTTGTGGTAGCGGCCGTCGCTGACGTCGACGATGTCGCGGGTGGCGGCGAGTCCGTGCGCGGCTTCGTGGAGCGTGGTGGAGAGGATTTCCGCCGCGCTGCGCCGCAGGCCTTCGGCGCCGAGGAAGAACTCGGCGCGCGGTTCGACGCCGTCGCCGACGTGCCAGCGGGACCGGGCGAAGTGGCCGTGGATTTCGGTGGTGGTGCCCATCGTTCCCGACGCCAGCACCAGGATCGCTTCGGGAACGTCCGCGTGCCGCCGCCGGATCTCGGCCCAGAGCTGTTCCATCGCGTGCATGACACGGGTCGTGGGCCCCAGCGCGGCGGTGTCCATGCGCCCATCTTGCCGCTTAAGCGGTAACTAGCCGAGGGCGAGTCCGGCAAGCACGCGCTCGAGGCCGGCGGCGAAGACGGCGTCGCCGTCCGGGTGCACGGCGTCGCGGGCGGTGCGGAAGAGGGTGGGGTAGCGGCCGGTGTCGAACATCCGCTTCAGATACGGCGCGGCGGCACGGTGCCAGCCTTCCTCGTCGAGGCCGGTGTCGCTGATGAGCCGCCGTTCGCGGATCTCGCTGCGGACCGCACCGGTGACGTAGGAGTGCACGGTGAAGACCGTGATCATGGCGTCCTCGATCGGGCCCGGACCGGCCGCGGCGGCGAGCGATGCCTCCAGGTACGCGAGCGCGTTCGGGCCGAGGCCGGGGCGTCCGCCGATCAGGTCCGCGAACCATTCGTGCCGCTGGACGGCGGCGCGGCAGCCGTGGGCGAGCGCGCGCAGCGCGGCCACGCCTTCGGTGTCCGGGTCGGGCAGCGGGATCTCGCCGTAGACGGCGTCGGTCATCAGGTCGAGCAGTTCTTCTTTGGTGTCGAGGTAGCCGTAGAGCCGCATCGGCCCGGCGCCGAGCGCGGCGGCGACTTTGCGCAGCGACACCGCTTCCAGTCCGCCTTCGTCGGCGAGCGCGCAGGCGGTCTCGACGATGCGGGCGCGGCTCAACGGCGCCGGCGCCGCGCGCGCCGGCGGTTCGGGCCGTTCCCACACCAGTTCGTCCATGCTCGCTCCTTTTCGGGTGACAGTACCGGGGCGGTTCCGATACGGTGTATTTGGTCAATACAGTGTATCGAGGGGATGTCATCATGCGAATCGTGATCGCCGGGGGCGGGCTCGGCGGGCTGACGTGTGCGCGGGTGCTGCACGCGCACGGGATCGACGCCGTGGTCTGCGAACGCGATGCCAGCAGGGAAGCGCGAGTCCAAGGCGGCACGCTCGACCTGACCGTCGCCGAGGGTCAGTGGGCGCTGCGCGAGGCCGGACTGGAGGCCGGTTACCGCGCGATCGCCCGTCCGGAGGGCCAGGACATGGTCCTGTACGACTCCGCGGGAACCTTGCTGCGGCGGGAGGTCACCCCGGACGAGGGGGAAGAACGCTGGGGCCGTCCCGAGGCGGACCGGCCCGCGCTGCGGAAACTGCTGCTCGACGCGCTTCCGGAAGAGACTGTCCACTGGGGACACGCGGTGACGCACGCGGAGCCGCTCGGCGACGGACGCCACCGCGTCCACGTGTCCGGCGGCGAAACCCTGGACTGCGATTTCCTGATCGGCGCGGACGGCGCCCGGTCGAGGATCCGGCCGCTGCTCACCGACGCGGAACCGGCGTACTGCGGCGCGCACGGGATGGAGCTGGTCATCCACGACGCGGACCGGGCGCACCCGGCTGCTTCGGCGCTCGTCGGGCGCGGCAGCTTCTCCGCGATTGGGGATCAGCAGACGCTTTCCGCGCAGCGCAACGGAGACGGCACCATCCGGGTCCATCTGACGCTGCGGTGCAGCGAGGACTGGATGGAGTCGTCGGGGATCCCGTTCGACGACCCGGATCGCGCTCGCGCCGCGCTGAAGGAGCTCTACGCCGGGTGGCCGGCGGAGTTCCTGGCGCTGGTGGATGCCACGTCCGGGCCGCTGCTCGCGTATCCGTTGACCGCGCTGCCGGTCGGGGTGCGATGGGAGAACACGCCTGGCGTGACGCTGATCGGAGACGCTGCGCACCTGATGTCGCCGTTCGCCGGACAGGGCGCGAACCTCGCGATGCGCGACGGCGCCGAGCTCGCGCTGGTTCTCGCTGAAGGCGGCGATGTGCGGAAGTTCGAGCAGGTCATGCTCGAACGCGCGGAGCCGGCGGCGCGGATGTCGGCGGACAACCTGGAGCTGTTCCTGTCCGACGGCGCGGCGGAGAAGGTGCGGCACCTGTTCGCGAAGATGTTCGGGGAGGAGGACTGACGCTTCAGGCAGGTTCGCGCAGCCGGTAGTGCTGCGGGCTGCGCCCGTACTCCCGTTTGAACGCGGCGCTCAGCGTGAAGGGGCTGCGGTAGCCGACTTGCCGGGCGATGGAGGTGAGCGTCGCGTCCGGGTGCTGGCGCAGGAGGTCGGCGGCGAGGGCGAGCCGCCAGGTGGCGAGGTAGGTCATCGGCGGTTCGCCGACCGCGTCGGTGAACCGCCTGGCGAGCGCGGCGCGGGAAACGCCGGTCGCGCTCGCGAGACCGGCGACGGTCCACGGATGCTCGGGCTGGTCCTGCAGCAGCCGCAGGGCCTGCCCGGCCACCGGGTCGCCGTGCGCGCGGTACCAGGCGGGCGCGGCCGGACGGTCGAGCCATTCCCGCAGGACGCGGACGAGCAGGAGGTCCAGGACCCGGTCCAGGACGGCTTCCTGCCCAGGGACGTCGCGTTCGATTTCGTCGGCGAGCATCGCGACGAGCGGATCCGGACTGGTCCCGGCGCGGGCGGTGACGACGCTCGGCACGGCCGCGAGCAGACGGCGCGAGACCTCGCCGACCGTCGGGTAGGTGCCGGTGAGCAGCACGGTCGGACAGTCGGGGTCGCCGCCCCAGGTGCGGACGCCGAACTCGGTCAGATCGGTGAGATGCCCGCCGTCGGGCGTGACGCACTCCTGCCCCGGACGGATCACGGCCTGCGGCGGCGTCCCCGGATCGTCGGCCACGAGGTACGGATCGGGCCCCCGGACGACGGCCACGTCACCGGTGCCCAGCCGGACGGCTTCGGCGTTGTCGGGCACGAGCCAGGCGTCGCCGCGGACCACGGCGAGCACGGTCAGCGGCGCTTCGTCCTCGATCCGCAACGACCACGGCGGGCGCAGCACAGATCGGAGCAGGAACGCGCCGTGCGCACGGGGTCCTTCGAGCAACGCGGTGAGCGGGTCCACCTGGCCGAGACTAGCGCCGCGGCAAGGGAAAGCTTCGTGTTTTCGGGGGTTCCCTTGCCGCGGCGCGCTTTCTTCTGCCCGGCCGGGCAGATCGCCGTCCGAGCGCTGGCCCGGTGTCGAGCAAGTCCGCTATTCCGGCTCACCGGCCGCGGCGTTGCGGGCGGTGGGACAGGGGCGAGGAAGCCCGCTAGTTTCCGGTTCCCAGCCGCGCCGACAGCCGCTGCGGGCGCTGGCCCAGTGTCGGTTGCGTCCCCCGGCTGCACAGACCGCCGTAGTGAGCGCAGCCCAGTGTCGAGGAAGTCCGCTATTCCCCCTCCGGCCGCGCAGACGGCCGTCGCAGTCGGGCTGTTTCCGCCTCCCGACGGCGCAGACAGCCGTACCAAGCGCTGCCCGAGTGTCGACGAGGTCGATTGTTTCCTCATCCCCGGCCGCACCCACCGCCATCCCGAGCGCTGGCCAGGTGTCGAGCAAGTCCGCTATTTCCGCGCTGTCAAGGAAATCCCGCGATGCTCCGCGATCGCAGTGCCGGGCAACCGTCAAGCTGGCGCGGATGTGGCTGGGAATCAGTCCGGCGCTCGGCGTCAGGCGGCGAGCATCGCTGCGGCGACCTCTTCGGCGGCCGCGTCCGGAATCGCGCTCGCGGCGTCTTCCAGGACGACCAGCCGTGCGCCGGGGATCTCGCGGGCGAGCGCTTCGCCGTTGCCCACCGGGAAGAACACGTCCCGGCGGCCGTGCAGGACCACCGTCGGGAGCGTGATTTCCGGCAGGCGTTCGCGCCAGCGCGGCGTGCAGTCCAGTTTGGAAAACACCATGCCGAGGTGGTTGGCCATCTGCACGGCGGGCTCCGCGCTGGCCGCACGGTCGAAGATGCGGGCCGCCACGGTTCGGGCCGTGTCGGGGTCGTTGCCGAGGACTTTGGCGCTGGCGGCGGCCCGGTCGGCGACGGCGGCGCGGTCCGACCAGTCCGGCATCGGCAGCGAGAACAGTTCGCGCATGGCTTTCTTGTCGTGATCGGGCAGGTCCGCGTCGACGGGACCGGGGGCGACGGGGCGCGTTCCGCAGAGCGTGAGGGCGGAGAAGGCCTCGGGGTGGTCGAGGGCGGCGACTTGGGCGACCATCCCGCCGACGCCGATGCCGGCCAGGTGGGCGGGCCGGTCGTCGAGTTCGCGGGCGAGCGCGGCGGCGTCGGCGGCGAGGTCGCGCAGGGTGTAGGCGGGGGCGTTCGGGTCGATCGTGGTCGAGGCGCCTGCGTCGCGGAGGTCGTAGCGCACGACGTGCCGTCCGCCGCGGGCAAGGGCTTCGCACACGGCGTCGGGCCAGGACAGCATCGTGGTGCCGCCGGCGAGCAGGACCAGTGGCGCGGCGGGGTCGCCGAAGTGCTCGGCTCCGAGCGTGACGCCGTTGGGGAGCGAGTGCTGCATGGAGGTCTCCTAGCGAGACGATGACGCATGGCTCCGAGCGGATAACCGATGGATCGTCTCGCGGTCTGCGGGTTGACTGGGGTGCGTTGGGGGACAAGACGAAAGGCAAGGCGATGGTGATCGTTTCCAAGGCGGCGCTCGTGGCGGCGGTGGTCGCGGCTGGCTTGATCGCGGGGTTGTTCTACGCGTACACGGTGTCGGTGATGCCGGGCCTCGCCCATGCCGACGACCACACGTTCGTGACCGCGATGCGCCGGATCAACGAGGCGATCCTCAACGGCTGGTTCATGCTGTCGTTCCTGGGCGCGCCGCTGCTCGCCGTCGCGGCCGTGGTGCTGCACTTCACCAGCGGCGCGCGAGGCGGGTTGCCCTGGCTCATCGCGGGCGCCGCGCTGCTGGTGGCGATGGTGGTGGTGACCGGCGCGATCAACGTGCCGATGAACAACGCCCTCGCCGCGGACACGGTCGATTTCGCCGCGCTGCGGGCCCAGTTCGAGGACCCGTGGGTGCGCTGGAACCTGGTGCGGACGGTGCTGTCCGCGGCCGGATTCGGGTGCCTGGTCGGTGCGGTGGTGTCCCGGGGCGCGTGACCCCGGGACACCGGGGAGGTCAGTCGGCGAGCCGGAAGCAGAGGTCGGTGTCCCAGTTGTTCGCGTCCGGCTCGATCTGCGGGTTGGTGCGGTAGATCTCGAGCCGCGCGACCCAGTGCTCGCCGTCGGCCTCGACGGTGCGGTCCCAGCGCACGTCCTCCTTTTCGCCCCAGGCGAGCAGGTCGGCGGTGGCGGCGAACAGACCGCTGGGCGCTCCGTGGTGGGTGGCCTGTGCGTATTTCCCGGCGGGCAGGACGTCGTTGAAGTACTCCTCGCCGAGGTCGAGCGGTTCGGTGACCGGCACGCCGACCTCGACGGTGACGGTCTCCATGTCCGCGCCGAGCACCAGGTACCGGAAGAACGGCGCGCAGGCGGGTTCGAGGCCGCGTTCGGCGAGGGCGCCGATGACCGCGGCGATCCGGTGCGCGACCTCGGCCATGCCGTCGGGGCCGACGGTCGCGCGGTAGCCGACGTAGCGCTGTTCGTTTCTGTCCACAATGGAGGGCAAGAGGGGTTCCTTTCCGGGAGCGGGTGCGGGAGTCAGCCGAGCAGCGGGCGTACTTCGATGGTGCCGTAGGTCGCGGCCGGGTGCCGGGACGCGTGGTCGACGGCCTCGTCGAGGTCGGCGCATTCGAGCACGGCGTAGCCGCCGATCTGGTCTTTGGTCTCGGCGAACGGCCCGTCGGTGAGCAGGACCTCGCCGTCGCGCACGCGGACCGTGGTGGCTGTCGCGGGCGGGTGCAGTCCGCCGCCGCCGACGAGGATGCCGCGCTGCAGCAGGTCCTCGGACCAGCCGCCGCAGCCGATCGCGAGCTGTTCAGGGGTCGGCTCTTCGGAGCCGGCGATCATCAGCAGGTAGCGCATCAGTTCTCCTCGTTGAGGGTTTCGGCGAGGCGGGCGGCGAACGCCTCGGGTTCGGCGGCGAAACCGCCGTGGTCGCCCGGGAACTGGACCGGCTCGCTGCCCAGCGCCCGGGCCAGGCCGACACCCGCCTCGTACGCCGGGGTCCCGACCGCCTCGCCGACCGCGACGACGATCCGGGTGTCCGCGGCGGCGAGCGCTTCGAGATCGGGTTCCCACGCGCCGATGGCGCCCATCAGCTTGCCGAAGAACACCTCGAAGTTGCCGCGCATCTGCTTGCCCTGCTCGATTTCCTCGGCGGTGGGGTGCTCGGGCGGCGGCGGGATCTCGAAGCCGCTGGCGGCCATGAACGCTCCGATCGCCGCGTCGACGCCCTGCTCCCGGTAGATCCCCGGGATGTCCGGGAAATCGGCCAGCAGGTCGCCGAGGTAGCGGCTGACCGGCGGTTCGTGCGCGACGAGCGTCCGGACCGCGCCCGGGTAGCGCGTGGCGTGTTCGAGCATGGTGATCGCGCCGCCGCTGTTGGCCAGCACCGAGACCGGCCCGGCGTCGAGTTCGGCGAGCAACCGCTGGACGTCCTCGGCGTGCTGGCCGACCAGGTCGTCGTCGAGATCGGTGGTGCGGCTGCGGGAGATCCCGCGCGGGTCGAAGGTGACGACGGTGTAGCGGTCGGAGAGGCACGGGCGCAGCGCGGCGAACCCGGTGGCGTCCGCGGGCCCGCCGGGCACCAGGAGCAGCAGCGGCCCGGATCCGGCGACGTCGTAGTGGATCTGCGCGCCGGGTGCGCTGAGGGTCTTGGTGATCATGACTGTCCTTCCGGAGTCGGTTCTGCCCTCCCGACGAACGGACGAGGCGGAGACAGACACCTCCGGCGAAGAAATTTCCGAAAGTCTTCTCCGGAGGTAGCCGCGTTCGGCTCCGGTGGGGGCCAAGGCGAGCGCTTCGGCGTACGCGACCTGGGCTTCTTCGGTGCGGCCGAGCCTGCGGAGGAAGTCCGCGCGGGTGGCGGGCAGCAGGTGGTAGCCCGCCAAGTCCTCGGCCAGCCGGTCGGCGAGGGCGAGCCCGGCTTCCGGTCCGACGGCCATGCCGACCGCGACCGCACGGTTCAGTTCGACCACCGGACCCGGCCGGTAACGCCGCAGTTGGAGATACAGCCCGGCGATCTGCGCCCAGTCGGTGTCTTCGGCGCGCGCGGCACTGGCGTGGCACGCGGCGATCGCGGCCTGCACTTGGTACGGCCCAGGGCTGCGCCGTCGCAACGCACTTTCCAGCAGCGCGGTGCCTTCGGCGATCGCAGCGGTGTCCCACTGGCTGCGGTCTTGTTCCTCGAGCGGGATCAATTCGCCGTCGGGGCTGTTCCGCGTGCCGCGGCGGGCGTGTTGGAGCAGGAGCAGCGCGAGCAGGCCGGTGGCCTCGGATTCGTCCGGCATCAGGGAATGCAGCAGCCGGGCCAGCCGGATCGCTTCGACCGCCAGATCGGGACGCTGGAGGTCGTCGCCTTCGCTGGCCGAGTACCCCTCGTTGAACAGCAGGTACAGCACGCCGAGCACCGCGGCGGTGCGCTCGGGCAGCAGGTGCGCGGGCGGCACCCGGTACGGGATCCCGGCGGCGCGGATCTTGCGTTTCACCCGGACGAGGCGCTGCGACATCGTCGACTCGGACACGAGGAACGCGCGGGCGATCTCGGCGGTGCTGAGCCCGACGAGCGTGCGCAGCGCGAGCGCCACCTGCGCTTCGAACGCGAGCGCGGGATGGCAGCAGGTGAAGATGAGCCGGAGCCGGTCGTCTTCCACCATGTTCTGTCCACTGTGGACGGCTGCCGGTTCGTCCGGGACGGTCAGCAGCGCGGCCTCCCGGAGTTTGTCCGCTCCCGCCGACGCGCGGCGGAGCCGGTCGACGGCACGGTTGCGGGCGGCGGTGGTGAGCCACGCTCCGGGGCGGTCCGGCACGCCGTCGCGCGGCCAGGTGCGCACGGCGAGCGCGAACGCGTCCTGGGCGCATTCCTCGGCCAGGTCCCAGTCGCCAGTGACGCGGATGAGCGTGGCCACGACGGAGCTCCACTCGTCGCGGAACGCCTGCGCGACCGCGGCTTCGGCCGCGTCGTGCTGCCCGGTCACTGCGTGCCCCTCCCTATGCGGGCCGGCGAACGGGTTCCGCCGGCACTCTCCGAACGGTAAACCGGGGCACCGACAATTTCGCGCGGTCAGGCTCCGGCGAGCTGGCCGATCCCGTCGAGGATGCGCTCGAGCCCGAACCGGAAATGGTGCTCGGGATCCGAAGATCCGCCGTAGGTCAGTCCCGCGGTGGTGCCGACCCGGCTCGCGCGCGGGAAGTGCACCGGATCGGCCGCCGGGATTTCCGCCAGCACCGGCGCGGAACGATTCCACCAGTCGACGTCGCTCAACCCGCTGCGCCGGGCGGCGCGGGTCGCGTCCACCGAACCGCGCGCCGCGCCGGCGACCAGTCCGTTGAGCAGGCTGACGATCGCGTCGAGCTGGACGTCGTCGAGGTCGAGTTCGTCCATCGCGGCGAGTTCGCGCTCGTATTTGGCGAAGGTGTGCGGGCCCAGCGTCGGGCGGCCGACGCGGATCTCCAGCAGCCACGGATGCCGGTGGTAGAGCCGCCACAGGTCCTCGGCGACCGCGGCGAGCCCGGCCCGCCAGCCCTCCGGCAGTTCGCCCGGGAGCTCGCCGTGCGCGTGGTCGAGCATCAGCTCCAGCAGCTCGTCGCGGCCGGGCACGTAGGTGTAGAGCGACATCGTGGCGACGCCGAGTTCGTCGGCGATCCGGCGCATGGTGACCGCGTCCAGTCCTTCCGCGTCCGCGACCCGGATCCCGGCGGACACCACGTGCTCGACCGACAGCTTCGGCTTCGGGCCGCGGCGCGGGGGGCCGGGCACGCCCCACAGCAGTTCGATGGCCCGCCGCGGATCGCCCGGTTCCTCGGTGTCCATTTCGCTCCTTGTACGCAGTACAGAGTTTTCCGGTAGACTATCCCGGAGAGGCCAGCCAGGGGAGGGCGGAGCGCTGAATTCAGTAGTGGTGGAGCCGGGCCGGGTCGTGTTCTGGAGACCGGACGGCGCGGAGCCGGACGGTCCCGGGGCGCCCGGGACCGTCGAGGTCGTGCTGCCGGACGGGGTGCGCACGGTGCCCGCGCTGCGGTTGCCGACCGCGGACGCGGTGCCCGTGCTGCGGACGCTGGCCGGTCCGTCGGCGAGGTTCTGGGCGCTGGCCGCCGAGGCCGCGGAACGGCTCGCGTCGGCCGGGTGGACCGGGGCGCTCGACCCCGACGAGGAAGCTTGGCTGCGCCGGCTCGCCGATGCGATGCCGCCGCACGCGCACGCGACGCCGATCCCAGGCGACCCGGCGCGGTTGCCGGAGCCGTATCCGCTGCTGATGCGGTTCCTCGGCGACGTCGCCGGAGTGGAGCCCGCGCTGCGGGTGTCGCTGCGGATCGAGTCCGACGACCTGGCGGGCGGCCGGTTCCGCGCGGTCGTCCAGGTGCACGGCGGGACCGAACCGCTGGTGGACGCGGAAGAACTGTGGCGCACGGGCAGCCAGGAGGCGCGGCACGAGGTCCTGCTGGCCTTGCGGCACGGAGCCGAGGTGTGGCCCGCGCTGGCTCCGCTGCTGTCGGCGGCGGTGCCGTCGTCGGTCGCGCTGGGAGACCGCGAGATCGCCGAACTGCTCGCCGGCGCGCTCGACGCCGCGGAGCTGGCGGTCCACTGGCCCGCGGAGCTCACCGGGCTGGCCGCGCGAGCGGTCGTCCGGCCGGGCGACGCGCCGTCGGACGCGCGGTCGTTCTTCGGCGGCGACCGGGTGCTGCAGTTCGACTGGCAGCTCGCGCTCGGCGACAGCGAGCTGAGCGTCGCGGAACTCGACGCGCTCGCCGAGGCCCAGCGTCCGGTCGTCCGGCTGCGGGACCGGTGGGTGCTGCTGGACCGCACGACCGCGGACCGCGCCCGGGACCGCACGCTCAAGCCGCTCACCGCGATCGAGGCGCTGGGCGTCGCGCTCACCGGGCGCACCGAGGTCGACGGCGAGCAGGTGGAGGTCCGCACCGACGGGTGGCTGGAGGAGCTGCGCGAGCGGCTGTCGGCCGACCCCGTGCCCGTGCCGCAGCCGGCCGGGCTGGCCGCGACCCTGCGCGACTACCAGCTGCGCGGCCTGCAGTGGCTCGACACCGTCACCGGCCTCGGCCTCGGCTGCTGTCTCGCCGACGACATGGGGCTCGGCAAAACCGTCACGCTCATCGCCCTGCACCTGCACCGCGGCGCCGGTCCGACGCTGGTCGTGTGCCCGGCTTCGCTGCTGGGCACGTGGGAAACCGAGATCCGCCGGTTCGCGCCCGGGACGCCGGTGCGGCGGTTCCACGGCACAGCGCGGTCGCTGGACGATCTCGGCGGCGGGTTCGTCCTCACCACCTACGGCACGCTGCGCACCGATCCCGCGCCGCTGGCCGGGGTGAGCTGGGATCTGCTGGTCGCCGACGAGGCCCAGCACGTGAAGAACCACCGTTCCGACACGGCGAAAGCGCTGCGGCTGCTGCCTTCCGCGGCGAAGGTCGCGCTCACCGGCACGCCGGTGGAGAACACTCTCACCGAACTGTGGGCGATCCTCGACTGGACCACTCCCGGCCTGCTCGGCCCGCTCGCCGATTTCCGCAGGCGCTGGGGGAAGCCGGTCGAATCCGGGGCCGATCCGGCGGTCGCCGAGCAGTTGTCGCGGCTGCTGCGGCCGTTCCTGTTGCGCCGCCGCAAATCCGACCCGGGCATCGCGCCCGAGCTGCCCGCCAAGACCGAGACCGATCGGCCGGTGTCGCTCACCGCCGAGCAGGCCGCGCTGTACGAGGCGACCGTGCGCGAGCTGATGGCGGACATCTCCGCGAGCGACGGCATGGCCCGCCGCGGCCGCGTGGTCAAGCTGCTCACCGCGCTCAAGCAGATCTGCAACCATCCCGCGCAGTTCCTCGGCGAGCCCGAGAACAGCCCGCTCGCCGGGCGGTCCGGCAAGCTCGAGCTGCTCGACGAACTGCTCGACACGATCCTCGCCGAGGACGGCGCGGTGCTGGTGTTCACCCAGTACGTCGTGATGGCGCGGCTGCTCGAACGGCACCTCGCCGCACGGGGCGTCCCCTCGCAGCTGCTGCACGGCGGCACCCCGGTCGCGCGGCGCGAGGAGCTGGTCCGCGGTTTCCAGAACGGCGACGTGCCGGTGTTCCTGTTGTCGCTCAAGGCCGCGGGCACCGGGCTCACCCTCACGCGGGCCGACCACGTCGTGCACTACGACCGATGGTGGAACCCGGCGGTCGAGGACCAGGCGACCGACCGCGCGTACCGGATCGGGCAGACGCGGCCGGTGCAGGTCCACCGTTTGGTCGCGGAAGGCACCGTCGAGGACCGGATCGCGGTGATGCTGCGGGAGAAACGCGCGCTCGCCGACGCGGTGCTCGCCTCGGGCGAGGCCGCGCTCACCGAACTCACCGACGCCGAACTGGCCGAGCTCGTCACCCTCCGGAGGCAGCGATGACCGACCGGGTCCGCGGATTCCCCGCGTTCCCCGCCCGCCCCGGCCGCGGCCCGTTCGCCCGCACCTGGTGGGGCCGCGCGTGGCTGCAGGCGATGGAGGACACCGCGCTCGACCTGCGGCAGCTGAAGAAAGGCCGAAGCTACGCCGCCGCGGGCCTGGTCGGCCCGATCACGGTCAGCCCCGGCCTGATCACCGCGACCACCGAGGACGCCGACGACGGCCCGTACCGCACCGGCGTGCACCTGGCCGAACTGTCCACAACGGACTGGGAACTGCTGCTCGACCGCGCCGCCGACCACTCCGGCCACCTAGCCGCACTGCTCGACCGGCACCTGCCGCCGGAACTGGCCGAGGTCGTCCCGCTGCTGCCCGGCATCGGCGACCTCGACCCGGACTGCGACTGCCCCGGCTGGGAACTCCCGTGCCGGCACGCCGCCGCCCTGTCGTTCCAGGTCGCGTGGCTGCTCGACGCGGACCCGTTCCTGCTCCTGCTCGCCCGCGGCCGGACCGAACAGGAAATCCTCGACGAACTCGGCCGCCGCACCGCCACCCGGGTCACCACCGGCGTGCTGGCGGCGGACATGTATGCCCGGGAGGTGCCGCCGCTGCCGGATCTCGCGGAGTTCACGCCGCGCGTGCGGTGATCCGCGCTCGCGCACCCCGGGGTGCCGCCGCCGGGCCTTGCGGAGTTCACGTTGCGCGTGCGGTGATCGGCGCTCGTGCGCGGCAGGGCACCTCCGCTGCTGGGCCTTGGGGAGTTCACGTCGCGCGTGCGGTGATCGGCGCTCGTGCGCGGCAGGGCACCTCCGCTGCTGGGCCTTGGGGAGTTCACGTCGCGCGTGCGGTGATCGGCGCTCGTGCGCGGCAGGGCACCTCCGCTGCTGGGCCTTGGGGAGTTCACGTCGCGCGTGCGGTGATCCGCGCTCGCGCGCCCCGGGGTGCCGCCGCCAGGCCTTGCAGAGTTCACGCTGCGCGTGCGGTGATCCGCGCTCGTGCGCGGCGGGGTGTCGCTGCTGCCGGACGTTGCGGAGCTCATCCCGGTCGTGCGGTGACCGCGCTCGTGTGCGGCCGGGTGCGTGCAGCGCTCGGCGGGATCGGGCGGATTGGCTTTCGCCGCCGGATCCCGCCGAGTTCACACCGCCGTTCTGCCGAGCGTGTGCAGCCGGGGTGCTCGCATCGCTCGGCAAGACCGGTGGCTTTCGCTGCCGGAGTTCTCGCCGTCTTTCCGTCGACCTGCGCACGCGCACAGCCGAGGGCACCCGCAGCACCCATTAAGACCGGCGGCTTGGCCTTGTGCTGCCCGATTTCGCGGAATTCTCGCCGCGCGTCCGCTGACAAACGCTCGCGCACGGCCACGTGCGTGCAGCACTCGAACGCTCGGTGGTTTGGCTTTCATCGCCGAGCCTTGCAGAGTTCCCACCAAACCCGCGCTCGCACGGAGCCTGCTTTCCTGCCGCACTCGGCAAGACCGGGCGGTTCGGCTCCGGCAGCGGTCGACGCCCGCTGCTTTCCTTGCCAGGCACCGAGTTCTCGCTCTGTCCCCGTGATGTTCTCGCGGGTGCTCACACCTGCGCGTAACCCCCGTCGGCAAAGAACTCGGCGCCATTGACATAGCTGGACGCATCCGAGGCAAGGAACGTCGTCACGGCGGCGATCTCCGCGGGTTCGGCGAGGCGACCCAGCGGTATCGCGCCTTCGGACTGCTTGAGCGCCTCGGACGGGACCAGTTCGAGAAGACCGGGCGTGCGCGTGCCGCCGGGGGACACGACGTTGACCCGGAACCCGTGCGTGCGCGAGCTGAGCGCCCAGCCCCGGGCGAGGTTGCGGATCGCGGCCTTCGATGCCGCGTAGACCTCGAGTCCCTGGCCGGGCCGGGTGGTGGCGGTCGAACCGGTGAGGATCACCGAGGCGTTCGGGCTCAGCAGCGGCAGCGCTTGCTGCAGGGTGAAGATCGTTCCCTTGACGTTGGTGGCGAACACCGAGTCGATCAGCTCCTCCGTCACCTCGCCGAGGGGAGCCGAGATGCCGATGCCTGCGTTGGCGACCAGCACGTCGATGCGACCGGCCTGCTCGCGCACGGTTCGGTACAACGCGTCGAGGTCCTCGAGCACCGAAACGTCACAGACCACGCCCGTCACGGCAGGCCCGAGTTCGGCGACCGCGGCGTCGAGCGCGTCCTTGCGGCGGCCGGTGATGAAGACCTTGGCGCCCTCGTCGCGGAACGCGCGCGCGGTCGCGAATCCGATGCCGGTGCTGCCTCCGGTGACCACGGCGATTTTGTCTGCCAAGACGGCCATGCTGCCCTCCTTCAAGATTATTGACCGTAAGGTCCATAAATGTCGCAGATCTGGACCGAGCGGTCAATAACGAAGGCGGGAAGAGCATGCATGGACCTGGACGTGCCAGGCAGGCATCCGCGGCGAGAGCGGCGGTGCGGCTTACTCCGCCGGGACGGGCAGCAGCCGCTCGATAGTGGACTGGGCCGCCTTGGTGAGCGCGTCGACGTCCATGCCGGTACGCCCGAGCGCGGTCAGGCCGAGCTGGGCGACCAGCACCGCGCGGGCGGTCTCGGCAGGATCGGCGTCAGGGGAGAGGTCGCCTTCGCGCTGGGCGCGTTCCAGCGCCTCGGCGAGAATGTCCGTGATCGCGTCGTAGCTGCGACGCGCCTCAGCTGCCACGTCCGGAGTGCTCACGGCCAGTTCGGCGTTGCTGTTGGCCAGCAAGCAACCTCGACGCGCGACCGCTCCGGTCGGGTCGACGGTCGGGCTGAGCAGAAACGCGCGCACCATGTCGATCCCGCGCGCCGCGGACGCCAGATTTTCGCGCAGCTTCAGCAGATTCGCGTCGTCGTAGTCGCGCAGCACTCGCAGGAACAGGCTTCGCTTGTCTCCGAACGCCCCGTACAGGCTGCCCTTGCCGAGCCCGCTCGCGCGCAGCAGGTCATCCAGCGACGTCGCCGCGTAGCCCTTGTCCCAGAACTCGTCGCGGACAGCGAGCAACACGCGTTGCTCGTCGAACTCGCGGGGCCGGGCCATGCGCCGACCCTACTGGTTCTGGACCGCACGGGCCACAACGCTGACTCAGGCAGGCGAGAGGAGTCCGCGGAGGAGCGCGTCGACGATGCGTGCGGGCAAGTCCGGTTCGAGCGGCTCGCGGGTGAGCACGATCCTGAAGTGCAGCGGCGCGACGAGCATCTCCAGCACGAACCGCGGGCTGGTGCCCTCGGGCAGTTCTCCGCGTTCGACCGCCCGCGCGGCGATCTGGCCGGACTGGGCGTAGCGGGCGTCCCAGTACTGGTCGCGCAGCTGCTGGGTGGCCGGGTCGTCGCCGGCCGAGGCCAGGGTCCGGCCGAGGGCGTTGCCGGCGGGCGAGGTCAGGTATTTCGCGAGCGAGGTGGCGTAGGCGATCAGGTCGTCGCGCACATTCCCGTTGTCGGGCACGGGAAGCTGCTCGGCGGCGTCGGCGAGCAGGGCGTCGATGACGAGGTTCTCGCGGGTGCCCCATCGCCGGAAGATCGACGTCTCGTTGACCTGCGCGCGCCGGGCCACCTCGGACACCTTCAGACCGGTCAGGCCGTGGTCCTGCAGGAGCTCGTTGGTCGCGTCGATGACGGCGGCGCGCACCCGGGCCGCGCGTCCACCGGGTCGTCGCCGGACGTCCGAATCGTTCACGGGCAGCACTCTAATACAAGTCTGCTTGCTTTAGTGCGCGCCAGTGGCCATACTCCTTGATGCAAGCTGACTTGCTTTAATGGTCACCCCTTGGAGTACTGAGATGCGCATCGAACGGGACATCGAGGTCCCCGCCCGCACCGGCTCGCCGATCCTGGCCGACCTGTTCCTGCCCGACGACGAGGGCGCGTTTCCCGTGCTGGCGTCGATCAGCCCGTACGGCAAGGACGTGCACTGGCCGGACCGCTATCCGCTCTACGACCGCGTGCCGCAGAGCGAGCACATGGTCTGGGAGACCCCGGACCCCGAGTGGTGGACCGCCCGCGGTTACGCGGTGCTGCGCGCCGACACCCGTGGCACCGGCAAGTCGCCCGGGCGGATGGATCTGATGAGCCCGGGCGATTCCGAGGACTTCTACGACGTCGTCGAATGGGCGGCCGGACAGCCGTGGTCCACCGGCAAGGTGGCGTCCAGCGGCATCTCGTGGCTCGCGATGATGGGCTGGCGGGTCGCGGAACTCCAGCCGCCGCACCTCGCCGCGGTCGTGGCCTGGGAAGGCGCGACCGACTTCTACCGCGACTTCATCTACCAGGGCGGCCTGTACGCCAACGGGTTCGTCGAGTTCTGGTGGGACCGCCAGATCACTCCCCAGCGCAACGGCGAGGACGGCGACGACTGGCGCGAGGTGCTCCCGCAGCGTCCCGTGCTCGACGACTACCACCAAGCGCGCATCGTCGACCTCGACCGGGTCACGGTGCCGGTGCTGTCGGCGGGCAACTGGGGCGCCCTGCATGTCCACCTGCGCGGCAACATCGAAGGCTGGGCCCGCGCGGCGTCGCGGGACAAGTGGCTCGTCGTGCACACCGGCACCCACATCGATCCCTACTACGCCGACTGGGCGCTGGATCTGCAGCTGCGCTTCCTCGACCGGTTCCTCAGAGACCAGCCCGACCGGATGGACGGCGTGCCCCCGGTACGGCTCGCGATCCGGCACGGGCGCGAGGTCGAATGGCGAGACGCCACGGACTTCCCGCTCCCGCAGACTCAGTGGCGCGAGCTCCACCTCGGCGAGGGAACCCTCGACTGGGACCCGCCCGCGGACGCCGCGACGGTGGCCTACCCCGCCAGCTTCGACACCGCCCCGGTGTCCGAGCCGCTCGAACTGACCGGTCCGGTCGCGCTGCGCCTGTGGCTCAGCTCCGAGCAGGACGACCTCGACGTCTTCGCCCGGGTGCAGCACATCGGCACCGACGGCGAGCCGATCCCGGGCGTCGGCCCCCAGGGCGGTCCGGTCCCGATGACGATGGGCTGGCTCAAGGCTTCCCACCGCGAGACCGATCCGGAGCGGTCGCTGCCGCACCGGCCGTGGCACACCCACTCCCGCGAGATTCCCCTCGTGCCCGGCGAGCCGACCTTGCTCGAGGTCGAGATCTGGCCCACCAGCATCACCCTCGCGCCGGGCGAGCGGCTGCGCCTCGAACTGGTCGCCGGCGACAGCGACCTCGGCTTCATGACCCACGACCGGCCCGATCTCGCCCGCCCGGCGACCGGCGCCGTCATCCACCTCGGCGGCGACCACGCCTCCCATCTGCTCGTCCCCGTCATCCCGCGCTGAGCGGCCGGAAGGAGTCGCCATGCGACAGCTCGTGGACATTTCGGTTCCGCTGCGGAGCGGGATCGCGTCCGACCCGCCCGGGCACCGGCCCTCGATCACCTACGTCGACCACCAGCAGTCGGTCCCGGACCTGCTCCGCTTCTTCCCGGGCGCGACGGCCGCCGATCTGCCCGACGGCGAAGGCTGGGCGATCGAGCGGATCGAGGCCACCACGCACACCGGCACCCACCTCGACGCCCCGTACCACTACGCGTCCACAATGGACGGAGGCCGCCGGGCCATGACGATCGACGAGGTGCCGCTGCACTGGTGCTTCCAGCAGGGAGTGAAGCTGGACTTCCGGAGCCTGCCCGACGGCCACGTCGTCACGCCCGCCGACATCGACGCGGAACTCGACCGGATCGGCCACCGGCTGCGCCCGCTCGACATCGTGGTGGTCAACACCCGGGCCGGCACCCGCTACGGCGAGGACGACTACGTCGATTCCGGCTGCGGAGTCGGCCGCGCCGCCACCCTGCACCTGCTCGAACAGGGGGTGCGGGTGACCGGAACCGACGCCTGGAGCTGGGACGCCCCGTTCCGGTTCACCGCCGAGCGCTACGCCCGCGACCACGACGCCTCGGTCATCTGGGAGGGCCACCGGGCCGGCCGCGAGATCGGCTACTGCCACCTCGAGAAGCTGCACAACCTGGAGAGCCTCCCGGTCACCGGGTTCCAGATCGCCTGCTTCCCGGTCAAGATCCACGCGGCGTCGGCAGGCTGGACCCGCGCGGTGGCGATCTTCGACGAGGAGACGGAATGAGAATCGGTTCCTTGTTCGTCGACGGCGTCCAGCGCTATGGCGTCGTCGACGGCGACCGCATCGATCTGCTGCCCGAGACCGCGGACGTCTTCGAGGTGCTCGCCGCCGGGGAGACCGGAGCGGCAGGCGAGCGGTCGGCCTGGGACGAAACCGCGTCGATCGCCGTCCCGGTGCCGGTCGCCAGCATCCGCGACTTCATCACCTTCGAACAGCACACGGCCGGCTCGCTCCGCGCGATCACCGGAACCAGCGAGGTCCCGGACGCCTGGTACGAAGCGCCCGCCTTCTACTTCACCAACCCGCACGCCGCGATCGGCTCCGGCGCCCCGGTCCCGATGCCGCCCGGGTGCGAAGTGCTGGACTTCGAACTCGAAGTCGCGGCCGTGATCGGCACGGCGGGTTTCAACCTGTCCGTCGCCGAGGCCGCGGACCACATCGCCGGGTTCACCATCCTCAACGACTGGTCGGCGCGCGACCTGCAGAGCCGCGAAATGCGCGTCGGGCTCGGACCGGCCAAGGGCAAGGACACCGCCACGACCCTCGGCCCGGTGCTGGTCACCCCGGACGAACTGGCCGACCGCGATGGCCGGTACGACCTCGCGATGGAGGTTTTCGTCAACGACACCCGCATCGGCGGCGACACGCTTGCCACCATGGCCTGGACGTTCGCCGAGCTGATCTCCTATGCCAGCCGGGGCACCTGGGTCCGGCCCGGGGACGTGCTCGGCTCCGGAACCTGCGGCAGCGGCTGCCTCGCCGAACTGTGGGGATGGCGCGGCGACCGGCAACCGCCGCCGCTGCGCATCGGCGACACCGTCCGCATGACCGTGGAAGGGATCGGCACCGTCCACAACACCGTGGTCGCCGGTCCGCCCCTGCACGACGTGCCCGCCGCCCGGCGCGGAAACCCGGCCTGAGGCGGGTCACTCGATCCGGTGGACTCGGATCCGGCGCCGGTGCCGCCTGACCAGCGGAATCGGCGAACGCCCCGGCTCGCGGGCGATCATGATGTCAGCAGGATTTCATTGCTCCTCCGTAGCTTTCCGAACACGTTCAGCAACATGCTGACCATTCGACGCGGAGGGGACCCGATGGGGAAGAAAACCAGGAGGATCGCGCTGATCGGCGCGGTCGTCGCCACGCTCGGCGCGGGATTCGCCAGCGCCACACCGGCGTACGCCGACGACGCGCACTACTACATCCTGATCGGCGGCACCTGCGACGGGAAGGCGTCGGTCTACCGTCCGGAGTGGCTGCAGGGCGGCATCGCGCGGGTCGTGGACTATCCCGCCGGGGCCGCCGGCGCGCCCAACTGCGACCAGACCCCGATGGACCAGAGCGTCGCGATCGGGCATGACCGCGGCCGCCAGGTCGTCCAGGACGCCTACCACGAGAACCCGAACGCCGAGTTCACCGTCGTCGGCTACTCCCAGGGCGCGATAGTGGCGAACCTGGTCCTCAACGACATCGCCGACGACCAGCTCGGCGTCGACAAGGCGAAGTTCAGCGCCAAGCTCTTCGCCGACCCGATGCAGCCGCCCGGCCCGGCCGGAACCGGGATCAGCGCGACGCTCCCGCCGGGCACCGGCCTGCCCTCGCCGTTCGGCGGATACGTGTCGTTCGGCGCGGGCCGCCCGGACTTCGCCGGCGTCCGCTCCATCCGCTACTGCATCCAGACCGACGGCATCTGCGATTTCGACCCGATCCAGGCGGCGGGCGGCTACTTCGCCCAGCACTGGTGCTATCAGTGGCCGCGCCCGGCCGACCAGCGGTCGATCATGCAGGACAGCATCGCCGACGGCGTCTACACCAACACGTCGGTGCGGCTGGGCAAACAGGACTGCTGGGGCGGTCCGGTCCATCCGTGACCGCGGCGGGTTTCCCGGCACCCCCAGGGAAGCCGGGAAACCCGCCCCGCTACGTCCTCATCGCTTCGCGCCGAACCATTGCAACAGGTGCTTCTCCAACTCGCGCTGATCCTCGCCGGTCCAGACCACATGACCGTCCGGACGCAGCAGCGCGGCGGGCACGTCGAGGTCCTCGCTCACGTCCACGACGCGGTCGACCCGGTCCGCCCAGCCTTCCGCCGACAGCTGCCCGTTCTGGTCCAGCAGCAGCCCCCGGCCCTGGTGCATCAGCTCGTACAGCCGTCCCCGCTTGAGCGCAAGGTCCGGCATCCGCCGCCCGAGCAGCGGATGCCCTTCGCCGAAGTCGTAGCGGATGTCGAGCGCGAGCACCTTCTCCAGCAGCAGCCGGTTGACCTCCTCGAAGGCCATCAGCTCGGTCAGCAGCCGGCGCATCGCGCGTCCGTCCGGATCCGGCGACATCACCACGCCCTGCGCGCGGACGTTGTCCAGCACCGCGTTCGCGACCGGATGCCGTTCGGCCTCGTAGGTGTCGAGCAGTCCTTCCGGAGCCCAGCCGTTGACCTCGGCGGCGAGTTTCCAGCCGAGGTTGAACGCGTCCTGGAGGCCGAGGTTGAGCCCCTGCCCGCCCAGCGGCGGGTGCACGTGCGCGGCGTCCCCGGCGAGCAGCACCCGGCCGACGCGGTAGTGCTCGGCCTGCCGGGTCGCGTCCCCGAACCGCGAGAGCCAACGAGGGGAGTGGACGCCGAAATCCGTTCCGGCGTACTCGCGCAGCTGCTGTTTGACTTCGTCCAGCGTCGGCGTCCGCTCCTCCCGGTCCTCGACCACCCCGGCCGCGGGCACGACCACGCGGAACATCCCGTCGCGCAGCGGCCCGACCCCGAACCACAGCTGCGTCTTGCGGATCTCCATCACCCGCGCGGTGATTTCGGCGGGATCCGCGGTCGCCTCCATCTCGCCCAGCAGCACTTGGCGACGCGCGGGCTCGCCCGGGAACGCGACGCCGAGCGCCTTGCGCACCGTGCTCCGCCCGCCGTCGCAGCCGACCAGATAGCGCGCCCGAAGTTCGCTGCCGTCGGCCAGCGAAACGCTCACCCCGTCGTCGTCCTGGCTCAGCCCGACGACTTCGCACCCGCGCCGGATCTCCGCGCCCGCCTCGACCGCGTGCTCGGCCAGCAACCGGTCGGTGATGGGCTGCGGAAGCCCCAGCACGTACGGATGCGACGTGTCCAGCCGCTCCGGCGCGGGCCGCGCGATCCCCGCGAAGAAACCCCCGGCCGGATGCGTCGACCCCTCGGCGAGGAACGGCTCCAGCATCCCGCGCTGGTCCAGGACCTCCATGCTGCGCGAGTGCATCCCCAGCGCGCGCACGTACTTCGGCGGTTCCGCGTCCTTTTCCAGCACGACCACGCGCACCCCGTGCAGCCGCAGCTCCGCGGCCAGCATGACGCCCGCCGGCCCGGCCCCCACCACGATCACGTCCACCATGAACTTTGCGTCCCCTGTACCGGAGCCGCTTCCCGCCCGCGGTATTTCCGCAGGCAGTGGCTCCGGCGGACGATTGTGGAGCACCACCCGGGCCTTGCCGCAAGCCCCGGGGTGCGCTATATGTTGAAGGGGACAGGGAGAAGTCCCTGCCCCCTTCTGTCCCCAGTGGACGTTCCTCAGCCCTCCTTGCGGGCCATCACGTACGCCTGATCCGTCGCCTCGTAGCTCGGGCCCGGCTTGCGCACCAGCCGCGCGTCCACCACGAAACCGGCGTCAGCGAGCAGCTGCGCGACGAAATCCGGATCCAGCCGGTACGCGTCCGCCGCGATGTCGTGGCCGTAGGCGTTTTCGATGCGGCGACGCTGGTTGTCGCCCACCTGGAACGCGGTCAGCAGCCAGCCGCCGGGCCGCAGCACCCGCGCGAGTTCCTTGGCCAGCACCGGAAGCTCCTCGGGCGGCGTGTGGATCAGCGAATACCACGCGAGCGCCCCGGCGAGCGAGCCGTCGGCGAGATCCAAAGCGGCGAGCGAGCCGACCTCGAAGCGCAGGCTCGGATGCGTCCGGCGGGCGACCTCGACCATCGTGGGGGACAGGTCGACGCCGAAGACGTCCAAGCCCAGCGACGCGAGGTACCCGGTGAGACGGCCGGGCCCGCAGCCCAGATCGCCCACCGGCCCCTCGCCGGTCAGCTCCGCGAACGCGCCCAGCATCGTCCGGTCCCACGTGCTCGACTCGAGGAAATCCTTCAGCAGTTCGGCGTACGACTCGGCGACGGTGTCGTACGCGGTCCGCGTCTCGGTTACGTAAACAGGTTCGGTCACGGGCAGCGACAGTAGCCCCCGCCGCCGCACCCCGTCCGGCGAAACACGCGGACTAGACGCGAGCGCGGGCGATGATCGCGGAAGTGTCGGTTCCAGCGGGCAAAGTACCGAAAGCCAGCCCCCAGTCGCCGCCGAACCGCGTGCCGCAGAACGCGTCCGCCACCGCGCGCGGCGCGTGCCGCACGAGCAGCGAACCCTGCAGCACCAACGCCATCGACTCGACGACCCGCCGCGCCCTGAACTCCAGATCGTCCACATCGGACAGATCCTTCTTGAGCCGGTCGACCGCGTCGTCGAGCCGCGCGTCCCCGCCCGCGGCCTGCTCGACCTCGGCGAAGAACGCGGCCACCGACTCCGGCTGCCGTCCCATCGCGCGCAACGCGTCCAGTGCCGCGACGTTGCCCGACCCCTCCCAGATCGACATCAGCGGGGCCTCCCGGTACAGCCGCGGCATGCCCGACTCCTCGACATACCCGTTGCCGCCAAAGCATTCCAGCGCCTCGGCCGCGTGCATCGGCGCCCGCTTGCACACCCAGTACTTGGTCACCGCGAGCCCGAGCCGCCGGAACGCCTGCTCCTGCTCGTCGTCGCGCCGGTCGCCCGCGGCCGCGAGCCGCATCGACGCCGCCACCGCCGCTTCCGCCTCGATCACCAGGTCCGCCAGCACGTTCGCCATCAACGGCTGGTCCACGAGCGCCTTGCCGAACGCGTACCGGTGCGTCGCGTGGTGCACCGCGCGGACCGCGCCCAGCCGCATCCCCGACGAACTGCCGAGCGCGCAGTCGAGCCGCGTGTTGTTGACCATCTCGATGATCGTGCGGACCCCGCGCCCCTCCTCGCCGACGAGCCAGCCCACCGCGTCGTCGTACTCGATCTCCGACGACGCGTTCGACCGGTTGCCGAGCTTGTCCTTCAAGCGCTGCAACCGGATCGGGTTCCGGCTGCCGTCCGGGAGCACCCGGGGGAGCAGGAAGCAGGACAGCCCGCCGGGCGCCTGCGCGAGCGTGAGGAACATGTCCGACATCGGCGCGCTGGTGAACCACTTGTGCCCGACCAGCCGATAGCTGCCGTCGCCCGCGGGCCGCGCCGCGGTGGTGTTGGCACGGACGTCCGAACCGCCCTGCTTCTCGGTCATCGACATGCCCGCGATCAGCCCGCGCTTCGTGCCCGGCTCGCGCAACCCGAAGTCGTACTCGGTCGACGCCAGCAACGGCTCGTACTTCTCGGTCAGCTCAGGATTGGCGCGCAACGCCGGAACCGCCGCGTACGTCATCGAAATCGGGCAGGTGTGCCCGGCCTCGGACTGGCTCCAGACATAGAACTTCGCCGCCCGCGCCGCGTGCGCCCCCGGCCGCTCGTCCCGCCACGGCGCGGCCTGCAGCCCGTGCGACACCGCGACGCTCATCAGGTCGTGCCAATGCGGATGGAACTCGACCTCGTCGATCCGGTGCCCGAACCGGTCGTGCGTGCGCAGCACCGGCTCGTTCTCGTTGACCAGCCGGCTCCACTCCTGCACCTGCTCACTGCCGGCGAGCCGCCCGAGCTCGTGCAGCTCGTCGACGACCCACGCCGCCTCGGTGCGCCCGACCGCCTCCGCCAGCGCCGGATCCGCGGCGGTGTCGTGCTCCAGCGGCGGAACCTGATTGACGACCTCATGCGTTGCGGGCATCCGAACCTCCCAGTGACCGCACGACAAACGTGCTCAACTCGCTGACCTCCGCCGACCCGCCGCTGGTCAGCGGACCGATCAACACCTCCGCCGCGGCGCCGACCAACGCCGCCGCACTGACCGCCGCGTCCTGCGCGGGCAACACCCCGGTCCGGACGCCTTCGGCGACATGCTCGGCGACGACGTCCCGGAACACCCGCCGGAACTCGAGCCGCTCCGCGTCGATCACCGCGTCCACCGGCTCGGCCAGCAAGGCATACGCCAGCCGCGGCGCCTTCAACGCCCGCAACGCGAACGTCTCGAACACCGCCACGACCCGAGCCACCGGATCGACCGGGCCCGTCGCCGCGGACCGCACGGCCTCGACCTCGCGCGAGACGACCTGCCGGAAGACCCGCACGACCAGATCGGCCTTGGTGGGGAAGTGGCGGTACACCGTGCCGACCGCGACCCCGGCCCGCTCAGCGACGGCGGCTACCGAACAACCGGAGTACCCGTGCTCGGCGAGCTGCTGCACTGTCGCGTCCAGGATGGTCTCCCGGAGCGCGTCGAGGCGCTCCTGGACTTTGGGCGTTCTGCGGTAGGCCACGGGAAGAAGTGAACCATCGATTCACAACTTGCGTCAACGGTCTCGGGTCGAGCGTCGCGGTCGGCTGCGCGGGAGAGGGGAGAGGTCTGCAGGGAGCACGACCTCGCCGGGGACCCCGAGCCGACCGTCAGGCTCGAACCACGAGGCCACCCGGCACAGCGACGATCCTGCCACCCCCGAACACCCGCCGGACCGGGCTTAATTCGCTTGCCCCGCCAGCACTTTCGCCGGGACCATGCCCGGCATGCGGTTCTCGATCAACATCCCGAACTTCGGCGACTTCGCCGATGCCCGGACCGTGGCGAGAGTGGCGGCAGCGGCCGAACAAGAAGGCTGGGACGCGCTGTTCCTCTGGGACCACGTGGTCCACGACAAGGAAATCCGCCGCGGCCAGCCGTTCGGCGATCCCTGGATGCTGCTGACCGCGGCCGCGCTCGCGACCTCCACGCTCAAGATCGGCACGCTCGTCACCGCGGTGCCCCGCCGCCGTCCCGAGCACCTCGCTCGCCAGGTCGCCACTCTCGACGCCCTCAGCGGCGGGCGCGTCATCTTCGGCGCCGGCCTCGGCGGACCGATCCAGGACGAGTTCGGCAGCTTCGGCGAACCCACCGACCCGGTCGTCCTTGCCGAACATCTCGACGAAAGCCTCGGCATCCTCGACCGCTACTGGTCCGGCAACCCCGTCGACCACGACGGCAAGCACTACCAGGTCCGCGACGTCACCCTCCGGCCCGCCACCGTCCAGCAACCGCGCCCGCCGGTCTGGCTGGCCGCCGTGTGGCCCAACCGCAAGCCCGTCCGCCGCGCCGCGCGCTGGGACGGCGTCGCCCCGCTGTTCAAAAACGCCACCCACGGCGTCGCCCCGGCCGCGGAAGACGTCCGCGACGTCGTGGCCTACGCCCGAAAACACGGCGCGGGGGAGACGTTCGAGTTCGTCGTCGGCGGCGCCTCCCCGGGCGACCCGGCCCGCGCCCGCGACCTGATCGCCCCGCTGGCCGAAGCCGGCGCGACCTGGTGGGACGAACGGCAGCTGATCACCACCAGCGACCTCGACCGCCTCGAACCCACCCTGCGCCGCATCAGCCAGGGCCCGCCAAGGGGCGTGGGCTAGACCTCAACCACCAGCACCCGGCTCAACCGCTCCGCCAACGGCCGCACCGACTCCGCCGACACCTCGCCGCCCAGCCCATCCGCCGGAAGGAAACGCACGGTCGTCCCGGTCGTCCCGGTCGTCCCGTCCGACGGCACCGCAACCAGCTCGTCCGCCGGAACGCCGTCGCGATACCGCTGCGTCCACGCGCCCTCGGCCCGCCGGTTCGTGTGCACCAACCACGCGCTCAACGCCGCGACCACCGACATCCCGTACCGCGGATGCCCGTCCGGGAGGGGAGTGGCGGGCGGAGAATCGAAGTACCGGAAGTCTTTCGTCGCCATCACCGGCTTCCGCACCGGCCGCCCGTCATCGCCCGCCGCCATCTGCGTCCCGCGCCCGTCGTCCGAAACGGAAACCGAACCGTCCGGGTGAAATTCGACGACCGCCCGGCCCGCACCGCGATCTTCCGCCTCGTCCGCGGCGTAAGCGAGCACCTCCAGGATCAGATGACACATTCCGGTCGGCGCGTACCGCACTGGATTGTCCCGGATCAACCGCAAGTGGTCAGGATCGTGATCACGGGACCAGTCGTGCGTCGTCGGCTCAGGCAGCGGCATCCTCCCATCCTGCCACCGGACGCTTGACCTGGTCCGCGCTCCAGCACATACGTTCGCCGCCATGACCACAACACTCATCACCGGTGCCACCAAAGGACTCGGCTACGAAACCGCCCGCCGCTTGGTCGCTGCCGGACACACCGTCTACCTCGGCGCCCGCGACGCTGCCCGCGGCGAACGAGCCGCGGAAGAACTCGGCGCACGAACCGTCCAGCTCGACGTCACCGACGAAGCATCGGTCCTCGCCGCAGCGAAAACCATCGAGGCAGACGGGGGACTGGACGTTCTCGTCAACAACGCAGGCATCGCCGTCGAACTGAAGAGCGATGGGGAATCGGTCGGAGCAGCGGAAACCACGGCCGACCTGATGCGGGAAACGTTCGAGACCAACGTCTTCGGCGTCGTGCGGGTGTTGCACGCGTTTCTGCCGCTTCTGCAACTATCGTCCGCGCCGGTGGTGGTGAACGTCAGCAGCGCGCTCGGATCGCTGGGCAGGATGACGGACGAGGCAACGCACCAGTACGCGTACCCCGGCGTCGCATACCCGGCATCGAAGGCCGCGGTGAACATGGTGACCGTCCAGTACGCCAAGGCGTTTCCCGGGATCCGCATCAACGCCGTCGAGCCTGGCTACACGCAGACGGACATCAACGGACGCCGCGGAGGACAGTCGGTCGAGCAAGGTGCGGAGATCATCGTCCGGATGGCGCAGATCGGCACCAGCGGACCGACCGGCACCTACACGGACATCAACGGCCCGCTGGTGTGGTGAGCGCGTACGGGCGGGCGAGTGCCGTCTCACCGCTTACTTGACATAATGTACATTATCGGCGTTTCGCTGACCTGCAGATGAGCAGGTTGAGGAGAGGTTTCCTGAGGGCTCTGATGCGCTCGTACGACTTGTCCCTGCACGCACCGACGCGGCGCTCGGGAGCTCGTTGGCTCAGCGACCTCCTCGGCGCACGTCGTTGACGGAGCTCTCTGGCCAGACCTGAGGCGAGTCCGCCGGAGGGCAACCCGAGATCCCCGACGGGAACAGCCGTCCCAGTCGTGCTTAATTCGTCACCGTGACGAATTAAGCACGACTGGCAGGACATTGAGGTTGGAGCACAACAACTTTTCCGAACCCGCTGACGCTGGCTCAGGCAGCCGGAAGATCCACTCGACCAGATGAACGCATCGTGGATCCAGTCCGACGTCAGACTCAGCCAAGCCGCTGAAGTCAGCCTCAACAGCGAGATTCTGGAGCACACAGGGCGCTCCAGGAGTCGAACGGGACGATCGGAAAGTGCTGTCCCCCAAGGGGATTCAGCCCCTTCTCAAGCCCGGCAGAACCCCTCCCGCAGCCATGTTTCATGCATAATCGCTATTATGCATCATATATCAGACAACGGGTAGCGTCGAAATTGTCGGTGCTGTGCGGTACAAGATCACTATGCTCGTTTCCGAGGCACAGCAAGCGTTCTTCGCGGCACGGCGGCCGCGCAAGGACTCGCCGCACACCACTGCCGCCTATCGGCGGGACCTCGCCGGGATCACCGCTCTCCTGCTGGCGGAGCTGGGGCGCGACGAGGTGGACGTCGAAGAGCTGACAGCGCCGGTGCTGCGTGCTGCTTTCGGCGCGTTTGCCGATAATCACGCGAAAAGCTCGGTGCTGCGGGCGTGGTCGACGTGGAATCAGTTCCTCACCTTCTGCGTCTCGGACGGACTGCTCCCCGGCAATCCCATGGGAGCGGTCGCGCGGCCCAAGACTCCCCCGCTCACGCCGAAACCGTTGCGGGGCGAGGAAACTCCCGAGCAGCTGCTCACCGCGGCGGCCGACGGTGCCCGGCGCGCGCGGGATCCTTGGCCGGAGAGGGACGTGCTGGTCCTGGCGTTGGGGCTGGTCGCGGGCCTGCGAGCAGCGGAAATGCGTGCGCTCACGCCGCGGTCGGTGGTCGGGCGAGATGGCGAACTGCGGTTGCACGTCCACGGCAAGGGCAGCCGGGACCGGTCGATCCCGGTGCAACCGGCGATGGCGAAACTGATCGAGGACTATCAGGCTTCGTGCCGCCGGCGGTTCACCCGGCAACGATTCCCGGCGAGCGAGCCGCTGCTGCGGGACCGGGCGGGCGAACCGATCGGCCGCGGTGCGCTCGAGTACCTGGTGAAGTCGTGCTACCGATGGGCGGGCCTGCATGACAGGGTGCCGACGGGCGCGAATCTGCACGCTCTGCGGCACACCTTCGCCACGCGGCTGGCCGAAGACGGTGCCACCGCGTCGGAGATCATGTCGTTGCTGGGGCACGCGAGCTTGGCGACGAGCCAGAACTACATCGAAGCGACCGGACGCGAACAGCGAGCGGCCGCCGCGAGCAACCGGACCTATCGGGCGCTCAACGGATTGGCTCGGGACGATGCTCCGCAAGAAGGCACTGTGCGGGAGGCCGATGTGATTGCATGAGCGCGTGACTGACGAACCCTCGCGCGTCGTGCGCGCCAGCCGTGAGATCGAGGCCCCCGCCGAGCGGATTTTCGAGCTGATCGCCGACCCCTCGCAGCAGCCGAGCTGGGACGGCAACGACAACCTGGCCGAGTCGAAGCCGGGCCAGCGCGTCCACGCGGTCGGCGACGTGTTCGCCACGACGCTCACGAACGGCTGGGTCCGGGAGAACCACGTCGTGGAGTTCGAGGAGGCGCGCCGGGTGGCGTGGCGTCCGTCGGAACCGGGCAAGCAGCCCCCAGGGCATCTGTGGCGCTGGGAACTGAACCCGCTCGGCGAGACGCGTACGGAGGTGACGCACACCTACGACTGGTCGAACCTCGACCCGGACGACGCGATGCGGAACGCCCGCGCCCGCACCATTACGGCGGAGAAGCTGGCGGCGTCGCTGGAGAACCTGGCGAAAGCAGCAGAACTTCCGCAGTCGTAGCTCGGGCCTCGGGCAGGCGCGGGGTCCCCTCGGAGGTAGCGGCGCGAAGGATGCGGTGATGCGCCGAGGTGGACCCGCGCGCTGGCTTGCGCCCGCGGTGCGGGGGAATTGGCTGCCGCTCCCCTGTGTCTGGCACGCCTGAACCACGGCTCCGCTCACACGGCTCGACTGTCCGGCCGGGAGTCGAGGAACGGCAGGTCCGTCCGGTGCGCCGGAAACCAGCGCACCGGACGGAGCGGAGACAAACACGCTCGGAAGCGGGTTTACGTCCGAAGGATGGCCTGACACGCGTCGGTGATGGCTGCGTTCTGGGCTGATCGAGCGCGTCCGGCCGCGGCCGCACCCCGCGGAAAGTCCTTGCGCTTGATCTTCGCCCTCCGCCCGTCCGGGTGGTGGAACACGATCCCCTCCGCGAGGTGTCCCGGCGAGAATTTGCTGTCCAAAGTGGTCAGGAACTCGCGCAGTCCCTGGTAGCTGCGCGGGACGTCGAGCACCGTGGGCGCTTGGAAGTCGAACGGCACGCACAGGTGGTCCGGCAGCGCCAGCGGGTTGCCCTGGATGCGCGGTCCGAGCGCCTCGCACGGGTGCTCGCCGTCCGGCCATTGCGAGACGTCGGTGTTCCCGGCCGCGGCGAGGATCCACTTGTCGTCGGCGGACGTTTCGTCGGTGTCGACGTACCAGCCGTCGACGATTCCTTGCTGTTTTTGGGCTTTGGTGGGGTTGCGGCGCTTTTCGACGCGGACGAGGAGGCCGGAGCGGACGGTCAGGCGGACGTTGGTGCCGTCGAGTTTCTCGGTCCCCACTCCGGCTCCGTCGAAGACCCACGCGCATTCGGCGCGGGGCCGGTCGACCACCTGGAAACGCTCGTCGCGTTCGAAGAGCGTGGGGATTTTCTCCATGACTTGGTTGCCTCTCCTGATGTGCCCCAGTAGTTCCTCATGGCTGATGACGCCCTCGGCCAGTCCGCTCGCCAGCGACCGGACGAGGTCTGCCACTGACACGTCCGCTTCGACGGCGACGTGTTTCAGTGCCTTCTTCTCCTCCGGGGAGATCCAGGCGACGAGGCGCGACCAGCCTTCCGGGGGCGTCCAGCGGGCCGGGGCCGCGGGGTTTTTGCGGGGCCTGCCTCGCCCTCGGGGTTCGTCCATGGCGGGAACGCTAGAGCACCGGCGGAACTTGTGTCAATTGGCATAACAGAAAATAGGCAGCAGGTCAGGAGGCACTTTTCAGCGCAAGAACAAGATCAGCGGAGCTGTTCGAGATCCTTCGCCGCCGCGGCGATGTCCTCCGCGAGCTGCCGCAGCTCGCCCGCTGACGCGCCGTCTTGAGCAGCCGTCACGATGTCCTCCGCGGCGCAGCGCAGCTGGAAGAGGCGGTCCTGCAGGGCGGCGATCTCGGTGTCCGACAGCACGACGGCGTCCTCGGGCAGGCCGCTGCGCTGCAGGGCGGTACGGCGTTCGTAGGCGCGCTGGCGGCAGGACTGCCCGCAGTAGCGCCTGCGGCGTCCGACGTTGCCTGCTTCGGGCAGGCGGCGTCCGCACCAGCCGCAGTGTTTCGGGGCGTTCGTGCGGCGCGGCACGACGCGTTCGTCGCCGGTCAGGGCGTGTTCGGCCAGTTCCCTCACCCGCCGGACTCTAGCTGTCCATCACGTTCTCACGACGGGGCCACACCGATGGCGCAGACTGGAACCATGCGCCCACCGTTTCCGTACCTCGCCGACTCGCTCCCCCGCGCCTTCGCCCACCGCGGCTGGCACATCGGCGACCTCGAGGGGCTGGAGAACTCGCTGCCGGCGTTCCAGCGCGCGGCCGCCGAGGGGTACCGCTATCTCGAGACCGACGTGCACGCCACGTCGGACGGGGTGGTGGTCGTCCATCACGACGCGACGCTCGACCGCACGACCGACGGGCGCGGGGCGATCGCGACCCAGACGTGGGCGCAGCTCAAGGACGTCAAGATCGACGGCCGGGCGCCGTTGTCGCGGCTGGAGGATCTCCTCGAAGAGCTGCCGGAGGCGTTTTTCAACATCGACGTGAAGGCCGACAGCGCGGTGGTCCCGTTCGTGCGGACGCTGCAGCGGACCGGTGCGGTCGGGCGGGTCGCGGCGGCGTCCTTTTCGGACTCCCGGCTGGCTCGGCTGCGGCGGCTGGCCGGGCCGGAGCTGCTGACCGCGATGGGGCCGCGGTCGGCGTTCCTGCTGTGGGCGAACGGCTGGGTGCCGCTGCTGCAGATCAGCCGGTTCTCGGCGGGCTGGCTCGCGCAGGTCCCGGTGCGGCAGGGGCCGTTGAAGGTGGTCGACGAAGCGTTCGTGAAGTCGGCGGTGCGGCGCGGGTTCGAGGTGCACACGTGGACGATCGACGACGTGGACGAGATGCGGACGCTGCTGGACCTCGGCGTGCACGGGATCGTCACCGATCGGCCGGATCTGCTGCGCGAGGTGCTGCGGGAGCGGGGTGCGTGGAAGTAGCGGACAGAAGCTGACCGCTACTTCAGGCAGGATCGAGGACGTGCCGAAGACCTCCGCGCGGCTGTTGTCGCTGCTCTCGTTGCTTCAGGCTCGGCGGGACTGGCCGGGTGCGCTGTTGGCCGAGCGGCTGGAGGTCAGTCCGCGCACGGTGCGCCGGGACGTGGATCGGTTGCGGGAGCTCGGTTATCCGATAGTCACGACGAAGGGGCCGGACGGCGGTTACCGGCTGGACGCCGGCGCGCGGCTTCCGCCGTTGCTGTTCGACGACGACCAGGCGGTCGCGCTGGCGATCGCGTTGCAGGCGGCGACCGGAGCGGGGATCGAGGAAGCGGCCAAGCGGGCGTTGCAGACCGTGCGGCAAGTGATGCCCACGCGGCTTCGGCACCGGGTGGACGCCTTGAGCTTCACCGCCGTCGAACGTCCGGCGCCCAGCGCGGATCCGCACACCCTCGTCGCGTTGAGCGCCGCTGTGCGCGCCCGGGAGGTGCTGCGGTTCGATTACGCGCCAACGGATACGCCGCCCCGGCGCGTCGAGCCGCATCATCTCGTCACGTGGGGTCAGCGCTGGTATCTGGTCGCGTGGGATCTCGATCGCGAGGACTGGCGGATCTTCCGGGCGGACCGGATCACGCCGCGCACGCCCACCGGGCCGAAATTCGCCGAGCGCGGGCTGTCCGATGTCGCCGCGTTCGTGGCCGCGCGGTTCCGCGGGACGGATCTGTCCGGCGAATGGCCCTGCCGCGGCGAGGTGATCCTGCGGCTCCCGGCGACGGAAGCGGCGAGCTACCTGGCCGACGGCGTCATCGAGGCGCTCGGGCCGGACCGGTGCCGGGTGAGCCTCGGCGCCTGGTCGTGGCGCGGGCTGGCCGCCTCGTTCGGCCGGGTCGACGCCGACGTCGAGGTCGTCGGCCCGGCCGAACTGAAGGAAGCGTTCCGGCAGCTCGCCGCGCGCTACGCGGAGGCGGGGCGGGTCAGCGCGGAGCCTTGCCTTCCCACGCTGCCTTCCACGTCTTCGGACCCAGCCGGCCCGAGTCGTTGATGCCGTTGGCGCGCTGCAGGTCCAGCACCGCGGTGCGGGTCTTGTCGTAGTAGCAGCCGGTGCCGGTGAAGCCGTAGCCGAAGGCGTTCATCCGCAGCTGGAACGTGCGCAGCGCGGGCGCGCAGTCGCCGTAGGCGTAGACGAGGCCGGGCCACGCGGGCGTCGCGCCGGGCGGTCCCGGCGGCGGGGCGGGCTGCGGCTTGGGCGCGGGCGGGGCCGGCAGTCCGCCGCCGCCGATGTACGCGGCTTCTTCCCAGGAGGGGACGCGCTTGCTGCGGGCGTCGCCGTCGTTGGACAGGCCGAGCATGCCGCCGCATTCCCAGGGCTGCCAGCCGCGCATCCGGTACAGGTAGAGCGCGCGGTAGTCCTGCTCGCGGGGGCTGGCCTGGTCGGGGCGGCCCTGGCCGCCGACGCTGCGCCAGGTGGGGAGGTCGAACTGGTAGGCGCCGTAGTAGCCGTTGCCGGTGTTGATCGAGTAGCGGCCGCTCGACTCGCACATGCGGAGCTTGGCCCAGGTGCCCGAGGCGGGGTCCGCGGAGGCGGCGCCGGTGACGACGAGTTCCATGCCGAGGACGGCGACGACGAGCAGCAAGGCTCTGGCGGCGGCCCGTCTGGCAGTGCGAACGCGGTTGGTCATGCCACGCACACTAAGCACGTGACCCATCGACCACAAGAGTCACACCACACTCAGCAGTCTCACATGACACGCCCGGAAATCCCGGCAGCGACACGCCCGGCCCGGCGTGTCGCGCGTTCCGCCGCGCGGCGTGGCGCAAACCGGAAGCGACGAACCGGACACGGTTTGCCCCCTTCGGCGGTACCGGTCGCCCTCGCGGCAGTAATGTCCGGCGCGACCTGGAGATTCGCACCGATTCGAGGAGTCGTGGATGACGCTGGCCGAGACCCGGGACAGCAAGCGGGAACGGTGGGGCTGGTACTTCTACGACTGGGCCAACTCGCCGTTCTATTCGTCGGTCACGACGGTGTTCGGGGCGCTGTACATGAGCACCGTCGCGGCCGCGGACGCGAAGCAGAACATCACCCTTAACGGGGACAGGGCTTGTCTCAACGCGTCCGGGGCGGACGACAAGCTCAACCACTGCGACGTGTCGCTGTTCGGCCTCCACTTCCCCGCCGGTTCGCTGTGGGGCTACCTGCTGTCGGTCGCGACGATCGTGCAGGTTCTGGTGCTGCCGATCGCGGGCGCGGTGGCCGACCGCAGCCGCAACAAGCGCAAGATCCTCGGCGGGTTCGCGGTGCTCGGCGCGGCGGCGTCGGCGCTGATGTTCTTCATGGCCGGTTCGGACTGGCAGCTGGGCGCGGCGCTGTTCATCCTCGCCAACATCGGGTACGGCGGTTCGCTGGTCGTCTACTACTCGTTCCTGGTGGACATCGCGACGCCGGACGAGCGCGACGACGTTTCGGCCAAGGGCTGGGCGTTCGGCTATCTCGGCGGCGGGCTCGCGCTCGCGCTGCAGCTCGCCTTCTACCTCAGCCGCGAGTCCCTCGGCATCGACACCGGCCTCGCGGTGCGGATCTGCTTCCTGACCTCGGGGATCTGGTGGGCCCTGTTCACCATCCCGACCCTGCGCCGGCTCCCCCGCGTCCACGTCCCGACCGCGACCGCGCGCGGCGTCTCGGTGCTGCGCGCCGGTTTCCGCGAACTGCGCCAGACGCTCGGCGAGGCGAAGGCGTATCCGCTCACGCTCGCCTTCCTCGGCAGCTACCTGCTCTTCGCGGACGGGATCAACACCGTCGTCACGGTCTCGGCGCAGTACGGAAAGGACGAGCTGCGGTTCTCCGACGAGGTGTTGATCGTCACGGTGCTGGTGATCCAGTTCCTCGCCTACGCGGGCGGTGTCCTGCACGGCCTGCTCGCGCGCCGCCTCGGCGCGAAGCGGACGATCCTGGTCAGTCTCGTGCTGTGGGTCGTGGTGCTGGGCGGGGCGTACTTCGTGCAGCCGAGGCAGCCGTTGCAGTTCTTCGCCGTCGCGATCGGCATCGGGCTCGTGCTCGGCGGGACGAACGCGCTGGCCAGGTCGCTGTTCAGCCAGATGATCCCGGCCGGCAAGGACGCGCAGTACTACTCCCTCTACGTCGTCGGCGAGAAGGGCACGTCGTGGCTCGGGCCGCTGGTGTTCGCCGGCGTCGGGCAGGCGACCGGGTCGTTCCGGCTGGCGATCATCGCGCTCGTGGTGTTCTTCGTGCTCGGCTTCGTGTTCGTCGCGCTGGTGCCGGTCCGGCGCGCGATCGCGGCCGCCGGCAACCGTCCGCCGGAGGTGCTGTGAGGCCCAGATAGGGTCGGTCGTCGTGACCGCTGCAGACGACGTTGTGCTCGACGACCCCACCGACGCGCTTTCCGCGGCCCCGCCCGCCGGGGCCCGGCGCAACGGTCCGGCCCGGGGACGGCTGAAGTTCTGCTACGGCCCGATGGACTGCGGGAAGTCGACGCTCGCGCTGCAGATCGACCACAACCACGCGCGCCAGGGCAGGCGCGGTCTCGTCCTGGTCCGCCACGACCGGTCCGGCGCGCCGCAGATCACCAGCCGGATCGGCATCGCGCGGCGCGCGACCGAGGTCGCGACCGGCACCGACCTGCGGGATCTGGTGCGCGAGCAGTGGGCGAGCGGGCAGCACGTGGACTACGTGATCGTGGACGAGGCGCAGTTCCTCTCCCCCGCGCAGGTCGACCAGCTCGCCGAACTCGCCGACGAGGCGGGCATCGACGTCTACTGCTTCGGCATCGCGACCGATTTCCGCAGCAGGCTGTTCCCCGGGGCCGGCCGGCTGTTCGAGATCGCGGACGAGCTCCAGCCGGTCCAGGTCGAGGTGCTCTGCTGGTGCGGGCTGCCCGGCCGGTTCAACGCGCGGGTCCGCGACGACGTGATTCTCCGTGACGGAGACACCGTTGTGGTGGCAGATACCGAACACTCCGTAGTTGAACCTTCAGCTTCAGCACGGTCTGATGCCGAAACGGTCACGGTCCGTTATCAGGTACTGTGCCGTCGCCACTTCCGCTCGGGGGATCTGGGACCCGCCGCCGCCCAGCACGGTCAGTTACGGTTGTCCTAGAGCTAACCTAACTAGCCCGACTGGGGGATATCCGCACTAAGAAGGCGGTATCCGCGTCACGTCAGAGGGCGAAAAGACTCCCTCTGGAGGAAGCTGAAGACCACGGGTGACGCAGCTCATCGTGAGCAGCGACATGGCGTGCCGGGAATCCCCCGGACGCCTCGTTCGTTGCATAGGGTGAGCATCACCCTGGCTCCACCCGGAGCTGACTGAAAGGAATCCCACTATGGCCGACCGTGTTCTCCGTGGAAGCCGGCTGGGAGCGGTCAGCTACGAGACCGACCGCAATCACGACCTCGCTCCGCGCCGTACCGTGCGCTACTCCTGCCCCAAGAACCACGAGTTCGAGGTGCCGTTCTCCGACGACGCCGAGATCCCGACGGTGTGGGAGTGCCGCCTGCACGGCAGCGAATCCGAGATCGTCGACGGCGGGCAGCCCGAGCAAAAAAAGGTCAAGCCCCCCAGGACCCACTGGGACATGCTGCTGGAGCGCCGCTCCATCCCCGAGCTCGAGGACCTGCTGAACGAACGTCTCGCCGAGCTCAAGGGACGCCGGACCAGCCGGTCCGCTTGAGCCTCGGCCAGTAGCTGGCTCCCACCACCGAACAGGAACGGCCCCCGCGACCTCCCCCCGCGGGGGCCGTTCCGCGTCCGCGGCACCTCTCCGGCGGTGCTCGCGTCTCGCCGACGGTCCGCACTGCGCGGATCAGGCCGCCGCGTCGGCGCGGGCTTGCCGCCACCGGGGGCTGTCGACGTAGTGGTTGTCGTACTGCTCGGCGGAAGCGGCGATCTCCTTCGGGTCCGCCTCGCCGCGGGCGACGCGATCGAGCAGCCGGTAGTAGCCGAAGCGGTCCATCCCGGGGGTGAAGACCACCAGGACGTCGGCGGCGGAGCCCGCGGCCGGGCCGAAGGCGTGCGGGACGGTCGGCGGCACCGCGAGGAAGTCGCCGGTTTCCAGGGTGTGCAGTTCGTCGCCGGCCAGGACCTGCAGGGCGCCGCCGAGGACGTAGAAGAACTCGGTCGCGCGGGTATGGAAGTGCGCGGGAGTGCCGAAGACGCCCTCGTCCAGGGTGGCGCGGTTGGCGGTGAACTGGTTGCCGGTGGCGCCGGAGTCGGCCAGCAGGGCGATCAGGCTGCCGGGAGCATCCGACAGGACTTCGGCCTCGGCGGCGCGGATCAGGGTGGGGTGCGACATCGGTTCCTCCGGGGTGGAGCGGGCTGGACGAGGTCTACTTTTCCGCCGCTGAGCTGGGCGAACAACGGAGAAGTCCGGATCGGTTGATAAGCTCTGGGTTATCGATCGGAGGCGCGGGTGGAACACCGGGACATCGAGGTTTTCCTCGCGCTCGCCGAGGAACTGCACTTCGGCCGGACCGCGGAACGGCTGCGGGTGTCGCAGGCGCGGGTCAGCCAGTCGGTCAAGACGATGGAGCGCCGGATCGGAGCCCGGTTGTTCGACCGCACCAGCAGGCGGGTCTCGCTGACCCCGATCGGCCGCACGCTGGAGGCCGACATCCGGCCCGCCTATCAGCAGCTGCTGGCCGGGATCGAGCGCGCGGTCGCGGCGGGACGCGGTGTCGAAGGCGTCCTGCGGCTCGCCTTCGAGGCTCCGGCGGTGGCGAACCTGATCTCCGGCGTCACGGCCGCTTTCCGGGCCCGGTATCCGGGCTGCGAGGTCGACATCAGCGAGGCTCCGTTCGAGGACCCGCTCGCCACGCTTCGTTCCGGCGAAGCCGACCTGGCCGTGGTGCTGTTGCCGGTCGCCGAGCCGGCGATCACGACGGGACCGGTCGTGCACACCGAGCCGATGGTGCTCGCCGTCGCGTCCGGGCATCCGTTCGCGCGCCGGGAGTTCGTCACGCTCGAGGACCTCGGCCGCGACACGGTCCTGCGCGCCGCGCACCCGCCGCCCGCCTACTGGCGGGAGCCGCCCGAGCCGTGGACGACGCCCGCGGGCGTTCCGATCGCCCGCGGGCGCGCCTACCGCACGTTTCAGGAACTTCTGCTGGTCATCGGCGCGGGCGAAGGGATCTGCCCGCTCGCTGCGCACGCCGCGGAGTACTTCGCCCGGCCGGGCATCGCGTTCGTGCCCTTCCGCGACACCCCGCCTGCCCGGTGGGGGCTGATGTGGCGCAGCGCCGGGGAAACCGCGCTTGTCAAGGCGTTCGCGACGACAGCCGCCGAGCACCGGCCCTAGCCCAGGCCCACACCGCGAACGCGCAGCCGGCGAACGCCGCGCCCAGCACGGCGGAGCCGGTCCAGCCCGCCGCGGCGAACGCGGTGGTCGTCGCCGTCGCGCCCAGTGCGGAGCCGAGCGAGTAGAAGATCATGTACCCGCCGATGACGCTGCTGGTGCGGTCCGGATGCGCCGCGGTGAGCAGGTGCTGATTGCTGACATGCACTGCCTGCACAGCGAAATCGAGCACCAGCACGCCCAGCCCCAGCAACCACAGCGACGGCTGCCCGACCGCGAGCCAGGACACCGCCAGCAGGACCAGCGCTCCGCCGGTGACCAGGCTCGCGCGTCCCCGATCGGCCCAGCGTCCGGCACGGGCGGCCCCGAGCGCGCCTGCCAAGCCGACGAGTCCGAACAGGCCGATCTGCGCGGTGCTCAGGTTCCACGGGTCCGCGGCGAGCGGCAGCGACAGACCGCTCCACAGCGCGCCGAACGACGCGAACAGGAAGAACGCGATCAAGCCCCGCGAGAGGAACAGCGGTTCCCGGAACAGCCCGCCGAGCGAGCCCAGCACCTGCCGGTACGTCGTGCCGGCGCGGCGCGGATCCGGCGGCATCGTCTTCAGCACGAGACCGGCGAGCGCCACCAGCAGCACCGCGAGAGCGACGTAGACGCTGCGCCACCCCCACAGTTCGGCGAGCGCTCCGGCGGCGACGCGGGCGCCGAGGATGCCGATGACGACCCCGGACGTCACGACGCCGAGGGTGCGGCCGCGTTCGTCCGGAGTGGACAGTGCGGCGGCGTAGGCGACCGTCGTCTGCACGACCACCGCGAACAGTCCCGCGAGCACCAAGCCGGCCAGCAGCAGCCAGGTTTGGCTTGCTGCGGCGGCCAATCCGGCTCCGACGGCGGTCAGCAGCAGGTGCGCGGCGATGAGTGTGCGCCGGTCGACGAGGTCGCCCAGCGGGACGAGCGCGGCGAGACCGGCGAGGTAGCCGAGCTGTCCGGCGGCGACGATCCAGCCCAGGCCGGCGTCCGGCACGCCCAGGTCCGCGCCGATCTCGGCCAGCACCGGCTGAGCGGCGTAAATGCTCGCGACGGCGACCGCGCACACCGCGGCGAACACCGTCCGGCGGCCCGTGGTCAGGCCCATGAGTCCCCCAATCAGTAGCGAATTGCAACTAATCGCACCGTACGGCAGAATGGTTTCAAAGAGCAACTCATCAAGGAGGCGCGAGCGTGGACGGCACCCCGGCCTGGACCGACCCGTCGTGTCCGGTGGCCCGCACCCTCGACCTCGTCGGCGACCGGTGGAGCCTGCTGATCGTCCGCGACGCGATGGACGGCGCGCGGGCGTTCACCGACTTCCAGCAGCGCACCGGCATCGCCCGCAACATCCTCACCGACCGGCTGCGCCGCCTGGTCGAACGCGGCGTCCTCGACCGGCAGACCGCGGAATCCGGCAAACGGCAGGTCTACTCGCTCACGTCGGCCGGCCGCGACCTGTTCACCGTCGTCGTCGCGCTCCGGCAGTGGGGCGAGCGGCACGCCTTCTCCCCCGGCGAAGACCACTCCGTGCTGGTCGACGACGCCGGGCAGCCGATCCCGCTGCTCGCGCCGGTCGCCGCGAACGGCGAAGCGGTCGATGTCGAGACGACCTCGGTGCGCAAGAGCTGAATCCCCTGTCAGGAACTTCAGGCTGCGTTGCGTCGGGGCAGCCGAGGCGGGTCTGCCCAGTTCGGAGGTGCTCAGCGGGTGTTGGCGGGCGTCTGGCGGTACGTGAGGGCCTCCCTGAGGGAATCTGATTCCCTCAGGGAGGCCCTCACGTACCTTGAGAAACCGATATGTAGCCGGAAAGCGGGCGTTTCGACGGCTGTTGTGTCTCTTGTGGACGGTCGGCCAGCCGAATCGACGCGGCTGACGTTGCCCGGCATGGGGACTTGGCGTCCGGTCAAGGACTTTCGGGAGCGTCCTGCTGCCGCTCCCGGCGACCGCCGACCCCGACCAACCCGTCGATGCGGGCACCGCGCCTCGGCTGCCCCCGGCAATGTCGCCTTAAGCCCCTTGGCATCGGAACCAGATTCCCACAGAGGTCCCGCACGGACCGCCAGACCCCTTGACCCGGTGCCGCAACGGACTATTGTCAACGTACTGCTTGATAAAGAGGTCGGTTGATAAAGATGTCCGTTGACAACGTCGAGGACCGGCTGGACCGGGCCTTCACCGCGCTGGGCGACCCCATCCGGCGCGCGTTGATCGCCCGGCTGTCTCGCGGCGAAGCGACGGTGAACGAGCTGGCCGAGCCGTTCCCGGTGACGAAGCAAGCCGTGTCGCGGCACGTCCAGGTGCTGGAGGCGGCCGGGCTCATCACGCGCAGCCGCGACGGCCAGCGCCGCCCGTGCCACCTCAACGCCGCCGCTCTCGAAGAGCTGACCAGCTGGATCGACACCTACCGGCTCACCCGCGAACGCGAGTTCCGCCGCCTCGACAGCCTTCTCGAAGAGACCAAGGAGCAGGACCGATGAACCCGACCACCATCACCGCCCAGCCCGGCAGCCCGTTCGTCGAGGTCGTCCGCGAGTTCGACGCGACGCCCGCGCAGCTCTTCCGCGCCTACACCGACCCCGACCTGATCACCCGCTGGCTCGGTCCGCGCGACGTCGAGATGCGGCTCCTCGAGTTCGACCCGCATTCCGGCGGGGCGTACCGCTACGCGCATGTCGATACCGACGGCAGCGAGCACCTCTTCCGCGGCGTCTTCCATTCCGTGGAGAGAGCCGAGCGGATAGTGCAGACTTTCGAGTACGAGGGCGCGCCCGGCCAGGTCAGCCTGGAGACCCTGATCTTCGAGGAACTCGACGGCCGGACGCGGCTGCGAGCCCGGTCGGTGTTCCCGAGCGTCGAGGCCCGCGACGCCATGGTCGCGAGCGGGATGGAACGCGGGATCCGCGATTCGATGGACCGGCTCGGCGAACTCGCGCGCGACGCGGAGCAGCCAGGCACGAGCCGGGTGGTCGTGGACATCTCGATGTCGCTGGACGGCTACGTCACCGGGCCAGGAGCCGATCCCGAACACGGGCTCGGCGTCGGCGGCGAACCGCTGCACGCCTGGGTGTCCGAGCCGACGCCGCGCGATTCGGAGATCCTGCACCGGTCGTTCACCGAAACCGGAGCCGTGGTGATGGGCCGCAGCACCTTCGACGTCGTCGACGGGCCGCAGGGCTGGAACGACGAGATCGGCTACGGCTACGACGAAGACCAGACCGTCGCCCCGCCGGTCTTCGTCGTGACCCACGCACGGCCCCGCGAGGTGCGCCTCGGCGAGCGGTTCCGGTTCGTCACCGACGGCGTCGAGCAGGCGGTCGAGCAGGCGCGCGCGGCCTCGGGCGACAAGGACGTCGTCGTGATGGGCGGCGGGTCGATCGCGTCGCAGGTCCTGTACGCCGGGCTGGCGGACGTGCTGCGGATCCACCTCGCGCCGATCGTCCTCGGCGGCGGAACCCCGTTGTTCCCCCAGGGAAATCCCGGCCCGGTGCGGCTGGAGCCGCTCGGTGCGGTGTCGACGCCGGGCGCCGAGCACCTCACCTACCGCGTCCTGAAGTAGCCGCCGCTCAGCCCCGGCCCAGCAGCTTCTTCAGCTGGGCCAGGCGGCGCTGCACGCCCCACTCGGCGACCCGGAAGAACGCCTCGGACATGATGCCGCCGCTCATCTTCGATACGCCGATCTCCCGGTCGGTGAAGGTGATCGGCACCTCGACGATGTCGAACCCGGCGTCCGCGGTGCGGCGCGTGAGGTCGATCTGGAAGCAGTAGCCGTGCGAGGCGACCTCGTTCAGCGCCAGCTTCTCCAGCACCGGGCGCCGGTACGCGCGGAACCCGGCGGTCATGTCCGCGACCTTGATCCCCAGCGCGATCCGCGAGTACAGGTTCGCCCCGCGCGAGAGCAGCGTCCGGCGCAGCGGCCAGTTCACCGTGCTGCCGCCGGGCACGTACCGCGACCCGATCGACAGGTCCGCGTCGCCGACCGCGTCCAGAAGCCGCGGCAGGTCCTCCGGCGCGTGCGAGCCGTCGGCGTCCATCTCCACGAACGTCGCGTAGCCGCGCTCCATCCCCCAATGGAACCCGGCGATGTAGGCCTTGCCGAGGCCTTCCTTCGCGGTGCGGTGCAGCACGTGCACCCGCTTGTCCGCGGCCGCGCGCTCGTCGGCCAGCTCGCCGGTGCCGTCCGGGCTGCCGTCGTCGACGACGAGCACGTCGACGTCCGGGAGTGCCTTGTGGAGCCGGTCCAGCACCGGGCCGAGGTTGTCCCGCTCGTTGTAGGTCGGGATCACCACCAGCACCGGTTCGATCGTTTCGGCCCCCCGCGGCGCCTGCGCCATCCGTCTCCTCCGCATCCGGCGAGTCAGCCCGCCGCTTCCCCTGCTGTGGTCCCCGTCTTCGCGGCCGTCGCTGCTTCGCCGCGCCGGGTGCGAAAACGGAGCACGAACCCGCCGGCGACACCCGCGATCGCCAACGCCAGCAGTCCGTACTCCGTCCACGCACCGATTCGATCCGACAGCGTAGTCTGCGTGCGCAGCGGCACGCGCCCGACCAGGGCATCCGCCGTGAAAAGCCCGGTCGAGCTGGTGATCGTCCCGTCCGGGGCGACCAGCGCGCTCACCCCGGACACGGCCGACACCACCACCGCGCGCCCGTGCTCGACTGCGCGCAGCCGCGCCATCGCCAGCTGCTGGTAGCTCATCTCCCCCGGCCCGTACCACGCGTTGTTGGTCGGCACGACGAGCAGTTCGCCGCCCGCGTCGGTCGCGTCGCGGGCGGGGCCGTCGAAGGCCGATTCGTAGCAGATGAACACGCCGATCTTGGTGCCCGCGACCGACAGGGCGGCGTTGGAGCCGTCGCCGGGACGCATGTCGCGGGTGTCGTCGATGAACGGCGTCACCAGCCGCGCGACGGCGCGCGCGGGCACGTACTCGCCGAAGGGCACCAGATCCTGCTTGACGTACCGCTGGCCCGGCCCGGTGTTCGGGTCCCAGACGACCGCGGAGTTCTCCGCCGCCCCGTCCGGGGTGCGCACGAGCGCGCCGATGATCGCCGGGGCTCCGAACGCCGACACCACCTGGTCGACGCCCGGGTCGTCGCCGTCGAGCGGGGTCGAGGTTTCCGGCCACAGCAGCAGATCCGGCTTCGGCGCCTGTCCTGATTGGACTTTCTGCAGCAGCCGGGCACTCTCGGCGAGGGCGTTGGCGCGCAGCACCCCGCGCTGGCCCTGCAGAGCCAGGCCGATGTCCGGCGCGTTGCCCTGCACGGAGCCGACGGTGAGCGAACCGTCCTGCGCCTCGGTGCCGATCGTCGGCCACACCGCGAGCCCGGCCGCGGCGGGAAGCACGGTGAACACGGCGGGCCAGACCAGTGCGCGGTCCCAGGCTTTGCGCGTGCGCCAGAGCCTGCCGAGCACCGCGGCGAGACCGAAACCGGTGAGCACGACGGCGAAACCGACCAGCGGCGCGCCGCCGACCGACGCGAGCGACAGGAACGCGCCCTCGGGCTGGCTGAACGCGACGCGGCCCCACGGGAACCCGCCGAACGGGAACCACGTGCGCGGCGTCTCCAGCGCGACGAACACCAGCGCGCCCCACAGCGGCGCCAGCGGCAGCCGCGCCACGACCCGGATCAGCCATCCGGCGAGTCCGAAGTAGAGCGACAGCGCGAACGACAGCGCCAGCCACGGCAGCGGCCCGAAGTCGCGGCCGAGGAAGTCCTGCAGCCACACCAGCAGCGGCACGAAGAACGCCATGCCGAACACGAAGCCGTACCCGAACGCGCCGCGGAACGACCGTCCGCGAAGGAGCAGCGCGAACGCGGCGAACGCGATCGGGGCCAGCCACCACAGCGGGCGCGGCGCGAAGCTGAGGTAGTAGCCGTAGCCCGTCGCCGCCGTCGCCGCGACGCGCGCCAGCCAGGGCTTCCACGCCCGCTTTCGCTTGGTCTTGTGCGGAACGCCCGAATCGGCGTCCGCCACGCTCACTGCCACACCCGGAACTCTAAGCGGCCGGTGTGAACTCGTCGTAGATGACTGTGCCGCCGCGGACCGTGCGCAGGCAGCGCGGCAGCGCAGTGCCCGGCTCCAGTCTCGGCAGCGGCGGCACGCCCGAACGCGGATCGGTGGACCAGCGCTGCACGCGGCTGTCGGCGGTGGCGACGACGAGGTCGGCCGCGTCCCAGATCGCGTAGTGCGCGGGCGCGCCCGGGACGAGGCTGCCGGTCACGCCGTCGTTGACGCCCGCCGCGCGGTGTCCGGCGCGCGTGTGGGCGGTGAACGCGGCGCGGGCGGACAGGCGCGCTTCGGGCGTGTGGTGGTGCACGGCCGCGCGTACGGAAGCCCACGGGTCGACCGCGCACACCGGGGCGTCGCTGCCGAAGGCGAGCACGACTCCCTCGGCGGCGAGCTGGGCGAACGGGTTCAGCGCTGCGGCCCGGTCGCCGAGCCGTTCGGAGTACATGCCGGACGTGCCGCCCCAGGCTTCGTCGAACAGCGGCTGCACGGACGCGACGACGCCCCAGCCGGCGAGCGCGCGCGCCTGCTCCGCGGTGACCATCTCCAGGTGCTCGACCCGGTGGTGCCGCGCGGCGAGGGGACGCTGGCCGACCTGCTTCTCGGCGAGTCGGAATCCCTCGACCACCTCGCCGACGGCGGCGTCGCCGATGACGTGGAAGCCCGCCTGCAGCCCGGCTTCGGTGCAGGCCACGAGATGGTCGGCGATGACCGCGGCGTCGGCGTAGAGGGAGCCGGAGGTGCCGGGCTCGTCGGAGTAGGGCGCGGTGAGGGCCGCGGTGCGGGAGCCGAGCGCGCCGTCCACGAAAAGGTCTCCGGCGACGCCGTGCGCGCCGAGGCGGCGGGCGGTGTCGAGGCCGTTCAGCTGGCCCCAGTACCCGACGACCTCGGGCAGTGTCGGGCCGGCCAGCGCGAGGAGGTCGGCGAAGTCCTCCTCGCCGGAGATGTCCGGGCCCGCGCATTCGTGCACCGAGACGATCCCGCGCGCGGCGGCCGTCGTCAGGAACGCGCGCTGGGCCGCCTGCCGCTGTGCTCGGGTGATCGCGTCTCGGGCGGCTCCGCGGACGAGGTGGTGGGCGTCGCGGGTGAGCGGGCCGTCGGCGGACCATCCCGCCTTGGACTCGACGCCCGGCGCGAGTTTCGCGAGCGCGCTCGAGACCAGCGCGGAGTGGACGTCGACCCGGCTCAGGTAGACGGGCGTGTCCCCGGCGGCGTCGTCCAGTTCGGCGCGGCTCGGCAGCCGCTGCTCGGTCCAGGTCGATTCGTCCCAGCCGTGCGCGAGCAGGACCTGCCCGGGAACGACGGCGTCGCGCACCGCGGCGAGGAGTTCGGCGGAGCTGCGGACGGCGGTCAGGTCGAGACCGGTCAAGTGCAGGCCCGTCGAGGTGGCGTGTACGTGCGCGTCCACGAACGCCGGCGCGACGAACGCCCCGCCCAGGTCGACGACCTCGGCGTCCGGGTGCAGCGCGCGGGCAGGCGCGTCCTGGCCGACCCACACCACGGTGCCGCCGGAAACCGCCATCGCGGTCGCGTCGGGCGAGGACGGGGTGTAGACGCGGCCGCCGAGCAGGAGCGTGGTGCTGTCGTTCACTCCCCGAGTCTCCCGCCTGGTCCCCCGAGCAGGGCAGACCGGGTCAGCGTGCAGAAAGATTTACGGTCGACTAACGTTATGGCAGGATATTTTCACGCGTTCCCGACGACTAGGAGTACAGATGACTGCGATCCAGGAACCTGTGCCGACTGCCGCCGCCTTCGACCAGCCGTACGAGTACGTCCGCGCCGAGTTGGCCGAACCCGACTGGCGCCGCTTCCCCGGCTGGCACGACGTGACCGAAGCAGAGTGGCGGGACGCCCAGTGGCAGCGCGTGCACTGCGTGCGCAACGTCAAGCAGCTGCGGGCCCTCATGGGCGATCTGCTGGAGGACCGGTTCTACGAGGACCTGGTCGCCGACCAGCGCGAGATGGCCACGATGTCGATGCTGCTGCCGCCGCAGATGATCAACACGATGGCCCCGCACGCGGGCACCGACCCGGCGAAGGTCACCGAGGCGTTCTACGCCGACCCGATCCGCCGTTACATGCTTCCCGTGCGCAGCGACCGGCACCCGGCGTGGCCCAGCCACCCGCACGCCGAACGGGACTCCCTGCACGAGGCCGAGATGTGGGTGGTCGAGGGGCTCACCCACCGCTACCCGACGAAGGTGCTGGCCGAGATGATCTCGACCTGCCCGCAGTACTGCGGCCACTGCACCCGGATGGACCTCGTCGGCAACTCGACCGAGCAGGTGGAGAAGCACAAGCTCGCGCTCAAGCCGGTGGACCGCCAGGACGCCATGATCGACTACCTCAAGCGCACCCCCGGCGTCCGGGACGTGGTGGTGTCGGGCGGCGACGTGGCGAACGTGCCGTGGCCGCAGTTGGAGTCGTTCCTGATGCGCCTGATGGACATCGAGACGGTGCGTGACATCCGCCTGGCGACGAAGGCCCTCGCGGCGCTCCCGCAGCACTGGCTGCAGCCCAAGGTAACCGAGGGCCTGCAGCGGGTCGCCCTGACGGCGCAGGCACGCGGGGTGAACCTGGCTATCCACACGCACGTGAACCACGCGCAGTCGGTGACGCCGCTGGTGGCGGAGGCCGCGCGGACGGCGCTGCAGGTCGGGGTGCGGGATGTGCGGAACCAGGGCGTGTTGATGCGCGGGGTCAATGCGACTCCGGCTGCGCTTTTGGATCTTTGCTTCGCTTTGCAGGGTGAGGCTAATATCCTGCCTTACTATTTTTATATGTGCGACATGATTCCGAATGCTGAGCACTGGCGGGTTGCCGTTTGGGAAGCGCAGGAATTGCAGCATTCGATCATGGGGTATCTGCCGGGGTATGCCACGCCGCGGATTGTGTGCGATGTGCCCTATGTTGGGAAGCGGTGGGTGCACCAGCTGGCGGAGTACGACCGGGATCTCGGGATTTCGTACTGGACGAAGAACTACCGGACCGGGATCGAGCACGAGGACCCGGAGGCGTTGCAGCGGAAGTACCCGTATTACGACCCGATCCAGACGCTGCCTGAGGCTGGGCAGAAGTGGTGGGCTGACGAGAAGGGTCGCTGATCCTGGGCGCTTGCCGTCACGGGACCCGCGCCCTGCCATAGGCGGACGGCACCGGGGATGAAGACCCCGAAGAGGTGCCTGGCCAGCGGTATATCCGCTGGCCAGGCACCTGCCAAAGTTGCCGTCAGTGCGTCCGAGTGCCTATTTGCCGCCCAGCGCGGAACGGAACAAGGCAAGCTCATCGACGACGCTCTCGGCGCGTTCCTCACCCGCTGGCCCTCCGAAGACCTCACCGAGGACTGAACTACCGCCGGCCAAGACACCGCCGCTGCCAGGCACCAGTGGGAATGCCGCGATGTGGCCGCCCGAGTCGGGGCCGGACAGCAGGTCGGCTAGCGCTGCCGCTACGGGGAATCCGCCTCGAGTACCAATATCGCCATGTCCAGAAGTCTTTGGCAGTACACGCGACTGTCGGCGGCCGATTCGGGGATGGCCCGAATGAGGTCCTGTTCGCATTCGGCGAGGATGTTCCATCTCCGGTCGTCCAGGCGACCTTGTTGCACTAACCATGTGGAGACACAACCGGCTAGGTCCGCGTCAAGCATCGCCAGGTCGAAGCCTGCCGGGAATGGCGCCTTTCTGTGGGCCTCGAAAAGCGTTGTGACTACTGCCAGCCGCTCCGTGAGGTCCAACGACTTCCTCCTCCTAGCCCGGCGACGCATGCCTTCCAGCCGAGAACCTACGCGCTCGCGGTCGTTGCGCGCCAGGCAGTAACGCGACTCCCGGACGCTGCCGATCGCGATGGGCGGTGACAGCGACATTTCCCCGAAGCCTCTGGATGTCGTTCGAACATTTCCTGAGAATTTTGTGGAGAACGGGCCTGCCAGACAGTCGAAAACCGACCTACGCCGACAATTCTGACATCGTTTCCGCTGCGGGGAACCGTGTCCGCGGAAGGGAAACGGGGTTGGCTACGATGGGCGCAAACCCGCGCGAAACAACGGCGAACGGAGTGCGCATCGTGCTGCCTGGTCCGGTCCAGCGAATCATCTACGGGATTTACACGCACCGGCTGCGGAAACAGCTCGTGGGCGCCGAATTGCCGGGGCACATCGGGATCATCATGGACGGCAACCGGCGCTGGGCTCGGCAGATGGGCATGGCCGACCTCAGCATGGGGCACAAGCGCGGGGCCGAACACGTCGAGACCGTGCTGTCCTGGTGCGAGCGCGCGGGCGTCAAACACGTGACGATCTACCTCTGCTCGACCGAGAACCTCGCCCGCCGCGACGACGCCGAGGTGTCGTACCTGATGCACCTGATCGAGCAGGTCATCACCGACAAGCTCGCCCAGCCCGACGCGGGGTGGCAGGTGCACGTCGCGGGTCTTCTCGACGCCCTGCCGGACACCACCGCGCATGCGCTGAAGAACGCTGTCGAGGTCACCCGCGACTGCGACACCGGCCACCACATCACGCTGGCCATCGGCTACGGCGGCCGCCAGGAGGTCGTCGACGCGCTGCGTGCCCTGCTGACCGAACACGCCGCTGCCGGGACCCTGAACGAACTCGCCGACACCATCACCATGGAAGACGTGTCCCGGCATCTCTACACCGCCGGGCAACCCGACCCCGACCTGGTCATCCGCACCAGCGGGGAACAACGGCTGTCCAACTTCCTGGTCTGGCAGAGCGCCTACTCCGAACTGTACTTCTGCGACACCTTCTGGCCCGCCTTCCGCGAGGTCGACTTCCTCCGGGCCCTCCGCAGTTACGCGCGGCGGAACCGTCGTTACGGCCGCTGACCGTCGAGTGCGGAAGTTCCGCACTCGACGGTCAGCCGGAGGGGCAAGGTGACCGCCGGGGCGACCTCGGCGGTCACCTTCACTGGACGGCGAGCGCCTCGACCACCGAGGTCTTCGCGGCCTGCCGCAGCGGCAGGAGGGCGGCCACGACCCCCGCGACCGCCGCACCGGCCAAGATCAGCGCGATCCGGCCGTAGGGCAGGCTCAGCACGACGTCGTCGTTGATGACCCTGGCCGCGGCCAACCCGAAGCCGCACCCGAGCAGCACGCCGACGATCCCGCCGACGATTCCGAAGATGACCGCCTCGGTCGTCAGCATCAACCGCAGGTGCCGCTTGGTGAGACCGAACGCCCGCAGCATGGCCGACTCGCGGGAGCGTTCCAGCACCGACAGGGTCATGGTGTTCGCGATGCCGATCAGCGAGATCAGCACAGCCAGCGCCAGCAGGGCCGTGATCAGCGCGGTCACCTGGTTCAGCGAAGCTTCGAGCCGGTCTTTCGCATCGGCGGTCGCCACGATCTTCGCGGTCGGCACTGCGGTCGTCGCCTCGTCGACGACCGCCCTGGACACGTCCGGCGCGGTACCCGGAGCGAACCTGACAAGCAGGCTCGTGTCGCCCCGCCCGGGGAACAACCGGTCGAACCAGCCCGGCGCGACCAGGGTCCGCGGCACGACATTGCCGGTCACGATCGCGACCACCTTCGCCTCCACCGGGTGGCCCGCCACGGTCATCGACACCGTTCCGCCGACCCCGACGCCGAGTTCGCTGGCCCGTTCGGGACGCAACGCCAGCTGCCCGGGGCCGAAGCCGTCCAGCGAACCCCGCACCACGCCCGGGGCGATGGCGCCCTCCATCGTGCTCAGCATCGACGTCGCGCCCTTGACGACTACCGGGGCTTCGCGGACCCGGGTGAATTCGGTGACCCCGTTGTGCCCGCGGAGGTCGTCGCCGACCGACCGCGGCAACGTCACCGAGGAGTCGGTGCCCGGCGGCGTGATGATGTAGTCGGCAGGCAGGGCCTCGCCGACTCCCACTCCGACTGACGACTCGAGCGAGCTGGTGATCACCGATACCCCGGTGGTCAAGGTGATCCCGATGATGAGCGCGAGCACTGTCGTGGCCGCACGTTTCGGGTTCCGCATCGCGTTCGCGACGGCGAGCCTGCCCGGCACGCCCAGCGTGCGGCGGATCGGAAAGCCGACCGCACCCCCGAAAACGCGGACGATCACCGGGCCGAGCAAAATCACGCCCGCGAAGAACAACAGCCCGCCGAACGCGACGAGCACGAGCGGGTAAGTCTTGCCGTTGCTCGCCAGCCCGCCCGCGGTGCTGGCGACGCCGGCGGCGCAGAAGAGCGCCGCCACTACCGCGCGGGCCCGGTTGAGCCGCTCGGTACGCGGCTCCGCCTGGATCCGCAACGCGGCGACCGGTGCGACGCGCGTCGCCGCGGCCGCCGGAAGCAGCGCCGCCGCTACGGTCGCGAGCAGCCCGGCCAGCACGCTGAGCACCACCGTCGTCGGCGTCACGGTGAACGATCCAGGCGAAATCGGCGTCCCGAACGCACTCATCACGGGCAACGCCAGATAGCCCGTGCCGATCCCGGCCAGCAGCCCGACCACCGCCGCGCCGAGCCCGACGACAGCGGATTCCGCCAGCACCCCGCCGAACACCTGACCGCGCGAAGCGCCGACACACCGTGCCAGCGCCAGCTCCCGGGTGCGCTGGGCGACCAGGATGCTGAAGGTGTTGTAGATGACGAACATCGCCACGAACAAAGCGATCAAAGCGAACATCACCAGCCCGCTGCGCAGAACCACCGGGTCGATGCCGCTGCCCGCGGCCTGCCGCTCGGCGAACTCCGCTCCGGAGAACACCTCGTACGGGCCGCTGCCGACGGCTGCGGCCACCTTCGCCTTCAGGCCCTGCGGGTCGCCGCCCTTGACGTACAGCTCGGAGAATCCGGTCTGGCCGGTCAGCTGCCGCGCGACGGGCTCGGTGAAACCGATCCCGCCGCGCAGGGCGAGAATTCCCTGCCCGGCAACGCTGCTGAACCCGCTGACCCGCAACGGACGGGGCTCGCCGGTGGCATGGTCGACCAGGGTGATCGTGTCCCCGACGCGGTACCCGAGGGCCTTCGCGGTCTGCTCGGCCAGCACGGCCTCGCCGTCCCCTGCGGGCAGCCGGCCCTGCACCGCCGTGGTCCGCATGGTGACCGAGAAGCCCATCGGCTGATCCCGGACCGGGCGGCCGGCGCGGTCGAGCACGGAGATGTCGCCGATGACCAGCCCCTGCACCTGCCGGACGCCCGCGATCGCGGCGACCCGGTCGACGGCGGCCTGGTCCAGCTTCCGCAGCTGGTTGTCCGCCACTACGGCCACGTCGGCCTTGTCCGCGTTGCCGGCGACAGTGCGGTCGGTATTGGTGCGCAGGGTGTCGCTGAGCACCAGCGTGCCCGCGACGAAGGCGGTCCCGAGCAGCGTCGCGAGCGCGGCCAGCAGCAGCCTTCGCCGGTGCGCGCGCAGTCCGGCGAGGGTGAGCTTCAGCATCCGGCTCAGCCCTCCAGCTTCTTCATCGTGTCGAGGACGGTGTCCGCGGTCGGCCGGCCCAGCTCGTGGACGAACTGCCCGTCCCGCACGAACACGACCCGGTCCGAGTACGAGGCCGCGTGCGGGTCGTGGGTGACCATGATGATCGTCTGGCCGAATTCGTCGACCGAGACCCGCAGGAACTCCAGCAGGTCGGTTCCGGAGTTCGAATCGAGGTTGCCGGTCGGTTCGTCGGCGAAGATCACCTCGGGCCGGCTCACCAGTGCGCGGGCCACGGCGACGCGCTGCTGCTGCCCTCCGGACAGTTCGCTCGGCCGGTGCCCCAGCCGGTCGGCGAGCCGCACGCGCTCCACGACCCGTTCGACGAGTTGCGGGTCGGGGCGACGGCCCGCGATCTCCAGCGGCAGGAGGATGTTCTCGCGCGCGGTCAGCGTCGGCAGCAGATTGAAGCTCTGGAAGATGAACCCGATGCGCTCGCGCCGGAGCTTGGTCAGCTCCCGGTCGGTCAGCGCGGTGATCTCGGTGTCCCCCAGCCAGACCGACCCCGAAGTCACCGTGTCCAGACCGGCAAGGCAGTGCAGCAACGTGGATTTGCCGGAACCCGACGGCCCCATGATCGCGGTGAATTCGCCGGCGCCGAATCCGACGTCGACCCCCCTCAGCGCATGTACCTCTGCTCCTCCCTGGCCGTAGACCTTGGTCACTCCGGCGGTGCGCACCGTTTCCCGGTGCAGCGCCCGATTCCGCGAGAAAGACTCCTCCATGCGCGGAAACGTACCGAGCCGTACCTGAGAATTCCCTCAGCGTGATCATCATCGTCGCGTCCGGCCAATTAACCTGCAGATATACGGTCCCTATACGAACCGCCAACGCCGGCCACACCGGCCGGACACGGCTTCGTTGTTAGTTTCGATCCGTGCGACGGAACCTACCCGCCGCACGGAATCGGAAAAATCCATTCCACATGGAGGGAGTCGGCATGCCGACGCAGAGCATCAACGACTGGAAGTCCGCCGCCCACGAAAGCGGTTCGCACCCGGCCGGCCTCGGCTTCGGCGAACTGGGCCAGGAGGACCTGGCCGAGGCGCGCACCGCGGCGCTGCCCAGCAGCGGCTACATCTGCACCTTTACCTTTGAGTGCAACTGCTGACGTAGCCGCAGGGCGACCCGTGAGGGTGTTCGACGCGTGCGGGCGGGCCGGACGACGGCCCGCCCGCACGCCACGGCCGAAAGGACCCGGAGGCAATGGGCACGACCCGCTACCGCGCGGACCACGCGGCATTTCTGCGAGAACGGCACGTCGCCGGGACGGGCGCACCGACCGCCGCGGATCTGGCAGCCGTCGACGAATGGCGTGAATCCGCGTACCTCGACGAGTCGACGATGGCCCGCCGGCTCGCCGTCGCCGGGATTTCCCGTGAAACCTTCGCCGCGCTTGTCGCCGGCAAACCGTTTTCGGCCGCGGGCGCGGCCACCGCGTGGGTCCCGGAACTCGACACCATTCTGTCGGGTGAACGGAAACCCGCGGACAGTCGCGAGCCTGTCACGGCACTTTACGGCGAGACCTACGAAAAGCTCCTTTTCTCCGGGCTTCTCGACGCTTTCATCTGTCATTACGCCGATCGACTACGACAATGGGAGAGTCAGGCCGCGCTCGATCAGATAGCGCTCACCGAACACGCCCACGAAACCCTTGTCGACGGCCTGGCGACCGGACTTCTCGAGATCGCCCACCGGACATTGATCCTCGAACTCAACGTCGCCCGGGACGGCGGCCTGCTGACGGGGGAAACGCCCGAGGAGCGCTACGCGTACTACAACGAGGTCGTGCTTCGGCGGGACGGCTACCGCACGCAGCTCTTCACCGAATACCCGGTTCTCGCGCGTGCGATGGTCCAGCACGGCACCGACTGGCTGGCGAACACCGTCGAGACGCTGACCCGGCTGGCCGCCGACCTTCCCGAGCTCCGGCGCCAGGGGCTGCTGCTGTCGGACCACGTCGTGGTGACCGGTGTCCGCAGCGGTCTCGGAGACCCGCACAACCACGGGCGCTCCGTGTCCTGCTTCGGATTCGAGGACGGCTCGGCGCTGGTCCACAAGCCCCGGCCGGTCGACCCGGAGCGGACCTACGCCGAGGCGCTCGACCTGCTCAACGAACTGACCGGCCTGAACGTCAAGAGCATGCGGGTCCTCGCCCGGCCCGGCTACGGCTGGTGCGAGTTCCTCGAGCACGAGCCGTGCGACCGCGAAGCGGACCTGCCCCGCTTCTACGTCCACATCGGCGCGATGCTGGCCGTCCTGCACGTCCTGGGCGCGGTCGACATCCACATGACCAACGTCATCGCCGTCGGCGACTCCCCCGTGCCCGTCGACCTCGAGACGATCCTGCAGCACACCTCCGTCCGGCACCTCTCGTCCGCGAAAGCGAACGAGAGGGCCCTCGACTTTCTCGCCCAGAGCGTGCTCGCGACCCTTGTCGTGCCGCTGCGCACCTTCGGAGACGGCGTCACGCCAGGCATCGACGTCAGCGCGATAGGCGGCGGCACTCCCCAGCTGACCCCGCGGCCCATGCCTGCCATCGCGGCGCCCTTCACCGACCAGATGCACATCGTCGGCGTGCGCAAGGAGACCAAGCCCGCCCGGAACCGGCCGGTGGTCGACGGACGGGCCGCGGATCCGGCCCGGTACACCGGCGAGGTCGTCCGCGGCTTCCTCGACGGCTACGACGCCATCGCTTCGTCCCGCGAGCGGTTCGCCGCGCTCTTGCGATCGGCCGACGACATCGAGGTCCGCTTCCTGGCCAGGGCGACCCGGCGCTACGACCTGTTCCGCATGGAGCGGTTCCACCCCGACTACCTGCGCGACGGCCTGGCCACCGAGCAGTTGCTGGAGAAACTGTGGACCGCCGCGACCACGCGCGACGACCTGGTCCCGGTGATCGAGGCCGAGCGCCGTCAGCTGCTGCGGGCCGACATCCCCGCGTTCCACACCAAGCCCGGGTCGACCGCGCTGTTCCAGGGCCGCGAGGTCGTTGCCGAAGACTTCTTCGCCGAGCCGAGCGGCCAGACGCTGCAGCGGAAACTGGCGATGCTGGGCCCGGACCACCGGGCGACGCAGCTGGCGATCCTGCGGGACGCGCTCGACACTCTGGGCGGCGCCGTCCGGACGACGACGCCCTCGTCCGGAGCGCCGGACCGCGTCCCCGAACCCAGCCTGGACGAGCTGACCCGGCGCACCCTGAACCGGCTCGCGGACGAGGCGATCCTCGGCGACGACGACTGCGCCTGGGTCGGGATCGGCACGGACGGGATCCGCGACGGCTCGTTGAGCTTCCAGCCGCTCAACACCAGCTTCTACGACGGCCTGGCCGGGCTCGCGCTGACCTTCGGGTACGCGGCCGAGCTCTACCAGGACGAGCGGTTCGCGGATCTGAGCCGCCGGAGCATGCGTCCGGTGGTCGAAGAACTCCGCCGCCGCACAGCGGGGAGAGACGTCTTCCGAGTCGGCGCCTACGCCGGCCTGTCCGGGACGATCTACGCGGTGTCCCACCAGCACCACTTGACCGGCGACCCGGAATACCTCGAACTGCTCGAGTCGTCGTTGCCCCACCTGCGGGACTGCGCCCGGCAGGAGGACGCGGCCGACCTCGTCGCGGGCCTCGCCGGCTGCGCCGTCGTCGCCGCCGGTCTGCACGACCGCTACCGCATGCCGATTCTCGCCGACATCGTCGCGATCTGCGCGGAACGGCTGGCCGCGACCGCGGTGGACACCGGAACCGGACGCGGCTGGAGCCGGGACGACGGGCCGCCGCTCGGCGGGATGTCCCACGGCTCGGCCGGAATCGGCTGGGCCCTGCTCGAAGCGGCCCGAGTGCTGGACGACGACCGCGTGCGCCGGCTCGGCGTCGAGGCTCTCGAACACGACATGAGCCTGCGCATCCCCGGCAAGAACGCATGGCAGGACCTGCGGGGTTTCACCGACCTCACGGGCATCGTGCAGGAGCACCCGACGCTGTGGTGCCACGGCTCGACGGGGATCGGCATGGCGCGCCTGCTGGCCCATCGGCGGGTGCCGGACCCGCGCTACCTGGCCGAGGCGGAGGCCGCGCTCGCCGCGACTGCCGAGGCGGGCCTGCTCGGCAACCACTGCCTATGCCATGGCGACTCGGGCAGCCTCGAGCTGTTCACCCTCGCTGAGCCGGTGCTGTCCGAGCTCGGTCCCGCCGCCGAGAACTGGCGGCCGCAGCGGAAGCAGCGAGCCGAGGCGCTGGTGAAGGCGCTCGCCTCGGGCGGCCCTCGGTTCGGGCGCATCACCGGCGGCAACATTCCCGGGCTGCTGCTGGGCCGGGCCGGCGTCTGCCTCACCCTGATGCGGCTGCTCGATACCGCGAACGCCCCGTCGGTGCTGGTGCTCGAGCCCGCCGGCGCACCGGAGCGTGCGGCATGACCGGCTATCCCGGCGTGGACGGCAAGCGGGTGCTGCTGGCCGGCACTGGCGCACCCGCTGTCACCGCGCTGCCCGAAGCAGTGCTGCGCTTGCGGCACCACTGCCCGAACGCCCGGACTCGGGTCCTGCTGACCCGGCAAGCGCTGCGGTTCGTCACCCAGACCGCGGTCAACCTGGTCACCGGCGCGAAATCCGGGATCGACGAGTGGTCCGACGAGCCGTACACCGCCGCTCCGCACGTCGAGCTGGGCCGGTGGGCCGAAGCGGTGATCGTCTACCCGGCGACCCTGCACTTCACCGGGCGGCTGGCGCTCGGGCTGTCCGACTCCCCGCTGCTGCTCTCGCTGCAGTGCACGACGGCGCCGATCGTGCTCGTCCCCTCGCTGCCGCCCGGCGGAGCCGGCGGGCGCGCCTACCGGAAGCACGTCGAGGCGCTTCACGACCGGCCGAACGTCGCCGTCCTCCCGCCCGTGGCGGGCTACAGCATGACGACCGGCGAGCGGAACGTCGGCGCGCCCGCGCCGTTCGCGGACGCGCTCAGCCGGCTCGACGAGCTGCTGCGGGAGCCCGCCGCCGCGCCGGCCGGCGACTCCCGCCCGGTGCAGGAGGTGCGATGAACCGGCCCGTCGCGTTCGTGGTGGGCACCGGCCGGACCGGATCCACGGTGCTGTCCCGCATCCTCAACCAGCACCCCGACGTCCTCAGCCTCAACGAGCTGTTCGTCTCCCTCGGCGGGCTCGCTGCCCTGCCCGCCGGAGAGATGTCCGGTGCGGAGTACTGGCGGTTGCTCGCGGATCCCCATCCCGTGTTCGACGAGATGATCCGGCGAGACGCGCCGCTGCCGGAGTTCCTCTACCCCCGCCGGCCCGGCCGGTTCTCCTCGCAGGACGGCGGCATCCCCGCGATCGCGCTGATGGCCCTGCCGCACCTGGCCGAGGACGCCGACGGCCTGTTCGACGAACTCTCGGAGATCGTCCCCGGCTGGCCCGCACGGACGGCCGCCGGCCACCACACGGCGCTGTTCGATCTGCTCGCCACGCGCCTCGGGCGACGGGTCGTCGTCGAGCGATCGGGGCACTCGCTCGAGTGGACGAGCGCCCTGCGCGCGGCGTTTCCGGAAGCGAAATTCATCCACATGTACCGATACGGGCCGGATTGCGCGCTTTCGATGAGCAGACACGGCGGATATCGCACCGCGGCGTTCGCCACGGAAATCCTCGATCTCGCCGGCGTCTCGCATTTTCGCGAACTCACCCCGGAACACGTCAAACGACTGCCCCCGGATCTGGCGCTATTGTGCACCGGCGGCTTCGAAAACGCGTTCGGGCTCGACCGGGACATTCCGGTCGAGGTGTTCGGGCGGATGTGGTCGGCCATGGTTTCGGCGGGGCTGCCCGCGCTGGCCGATCTCCCGCCGGACCGGCTCGCGACCCTGCGCTACGAGGACTTGATCGCCCGGCCGCGCGACGAACTCGCCCGGCTGAGCGGTTTCCTCGGGATCGAGGCGGATCCTGGCTGGCTCGGCGCCGCCGGCGACGTTCTCGACGGGGCTCGCACGGGCGCCGCCGGCCGCCTTCCCCCGGCCCGGCGAGTCGCACTGGCCTCCGCCTGCGCACCAGGGATGCGGCTGCTCGGCGAGCCCGTTCCCGAGTGAATGGCGCCCGGGTGTTGCGCCCACGGCGGTTCTCCCGAGTCGCGGTGCGCTGTGCCAGTCTGTCGTGCGGACAGACGAAGGCCTCCGGCGGCGCGTCGGGCAGCCGCGTCGCCTCCGGAAGCCCTCTCGTCCCGACCCGCTAGGCCTGCAGGACGCTGTTGCGCACCCCGGCCTCGTCCCGGTTCAGGATCGACGCGTGCAGCTCGCGGAAACTGTCCGACGGATCCAAGCCGAACTCCTCCGCGAGCGCCTCGGTGGCGTGCCGCCAGGTCGTCAGCGCTCCCGCGAGGTCGCCGGCGAGGTAACACGCCCGCATCAACAGGGCCCACGACGTTTCCCGGTTGGGCGCCGTGCCGACCAGGCTGCGAAGTTCGGGAATCACCTCGGCGGACGCACCCTGCAGCAGCTTCACGTGCACCAGCCGCTCGCGGACGGTCAACTGGAACTGTTCGAGGGCGCGGAACCGGGCTTGCAGCACTCGGGAGGCGGCACAGCCCTGCCCGGCGGGTCCCCGCCAGAGCTCGAGCGCGCGGGCGAACCCCGCTCCCGCTTCGGCGACGTCACCGGCCCTGAGCCGAACGCTCGCCTCTTCGGCCAGTTCGGTGAACCGCAGCACGTCGACCTGGCCTGGACAGACCGCCAGCGCGTAGCCGCCGCGGGTCCCGGCGATGGTGGTCAACTTGCGCGCCGCGGCGGGGTCGACGGACGCCAGCATCCGGCGGAGCCGCCACACGCATCCCCGCAGATTGTCGAGCGCCGAGCGGGGCGGGTCGTCCCACAACGACTCGACCAGCCGCTGCTTCGTCACGTACTGGCCCCGCTCCAGCAGGAGCGCGGCGAACAGCCCTCGCACCATCGCCGAGTCGACCGGCGTGGTCCGGCCGCCCCGGGACAGCGCCACTCTTCCCGAAATCCGGAATAGCGTCTCGCCTTCCGAATGGTCACACACGGACACCTGACTGGACACGATCTGTCTCACGCGAAATTCCCCCAAGACGCGTTTTCCTGACGGTTTCCGATCCGGATCCTCACGCCCGCAATCGACTAAACGCGCAGATAATCCACCTTCTTTGTTTCTAGCACGAATCGACCGTCCCGTCCTCAAAACCGGTCCACGGCGCGATCGCCTTCGAGCCGGCGGGCCACGGCGTCCCAGGTGCGGGCGCAGTGCCGGGCCAGCCGCGCCACCGTCGTCCGCGAATAGGGCGGAAGCCGGACGATCAGCCGCTCCCAGTGTGCCGCGGTCTGCGTGTGCAGGCTCAGCAGCCGGAGGACCGCCCGGCCGTCGGCGGTCGCGCGCAGCGCCGGGTCTCGCGCCAGGTCGCGGAGGTCCGGGAGAACCTGGCCGGGGCCTGCCTGCGCAGGCACGGAAACCGGTGCGGCCTCGTGGCCGGCGGGTCTGCTCGGCTTCGAGGCCAGCTGTTGTTTCGGCGGGATCGGCCCTTCGCCCGCCTTCAGCCGCCGGCGAACATCCCGCGCCGTGCTCAGCGCGATCCCCGCCTCGGCCGCCACCTCGCTCAACGGCGCGTCCGGACGGCGGTCCAGCAGTTCCCCGGCCCGGAGGCGGCCGGCCCGCGCGCTGACCGGCCGCCTCCGGCCGTCCCGGCCGATCCGCTGGACGGGCACGGCCACGGGCAGCCGGCGGCGAATCGTTCCGACCGTTTTGTCGGACAGCCCCGCGATCTTCGCGATCCTCCGGTCGGACCACTGCGGGTGCGACCGGAGGATGCGCCCGGCGGCAGCCGTGCGGTCGGCGTTCGACAACGGCAGGCCGTGCGCCGAGTTCCGGTGGACCGCCACGACGAATGCTTCTTCCTCGGAACCGTCGAAGAACTGGGCCGCGATCCGGTCATCGCCTCGCGCGATCGCGGCCCGGACCCGGTGCACCCCGTCGATGACCCGCATCGTGGCCCGGTGCACGATGATCGGCGGCAGCTCAGTCGCCGATTCCGCCAGGTTCTGGACGTGCGCTGCGTCGACGCCGCCGGTCCGCGGCGAATCGGCGTCGAGGAGGTCGGCCACCGCGACCATGACCACGTCCGGTTTCGCAGACAGCGCCCGCTCGGACGGAAACCCGGACGTCCCGCTCCCCGGCGCGCAATCCTGTCCCGTCATGCCATCCCCTCCCCATCGCAGTGCGTCCGCCGTCCCGGGAACCGGTACCGCCCGCAGCCGTGCTCACGTCCCGACGCGGTGGAGCCATGCGCGGCAGCGAACGGAACCGCTTCTGATCTCGCGGATTTCACAGCAAAAAGAGCCGTTTCCGCTTTCGCGCGCTGCCCTGACCCCCGATACTGCAACCATTCCCCACGAGCCACCCAGTTCACCGGCCGAACCGTCCGCAATGCGGACGACGGCGACCGTACGACCATTACACTTCCCACGCCGCGGCCGCAGAACCCCTGACCGGGTAGAGATGGTTCTCCGGAAGGCAGGCTTCGTTAAGAACCAGCACCTCCGTTGCCCTTGTTATTCCCCCGCCCGCCGGAAACCCGCCGCTGCCGGATATCGCGGCTCCGCACGCCCGGGACTGGCATCGGAGCCTGTGCCGTACTGGATCATGCCTCGGCGCGGTGCCACCCCGACGGTGAAGGCGGCCCGGGCGTCGATGACGGCGGGCCGGCAGCTGGACGCATATCTGGAAGAACCGCGCCCGGCACGCTCACAGATGGACCCTGAATTGAGCCGGGAACCGCCGGGACAAAAATCCCCGGACGGCTGGTTGAAAGGTTTCTCGCCCGGAGAAGAAATCATGTTTCATTGCCGAAGGCGCTTTCCGCCTGGCTCGGAAACTCGTCGCGATCGGACAGATCTGGCTCCGTCGCTCCGGCGGCTCACCGCCGTGCCGGCTTCGGGCCGAGTCCGTGGCAACGCATCCCCGTACCTGGAGCCCGGTCTTCCCGCCGCGTGAAACCGTTGCTGTCGAAAGGACTCGCGACGAAACGCAGCTGTGTGACCGTCGTCGGCACTTGCTGTTCGTCGCCCAAGCCGTCATCGCGGCGCTGAGACAGTCGTTCGACCGCTTCGCCGAGGCGGCGAACCGCGGAGCGAGCCAGACTCCGCCCGGGGAGCGGCCCGTATCCGGTCAGCCTGGTTTTCCCGCCGTCGCCGGCAGCCAGGCCAGGATCGCGTCGGCGGCTTCCCCAGCCGACAGCACGCTCGTGTCGACGTGCACGTCGGGACTCCGCGGTCGTTCGTAAGGCGAATCGATGCCGGTGAAATTCTTCAGCTCGCCGCGCCGGGCTTTCCGGTACAAGCCCTTGGGATCACGCGCCTCCGCGACCGTCAGCGGGGCGTCGACGAACACCTCGCAGAACTCGCCGTCGCCGACCAGTCCACGAGCCAGTTCCCGATCCGCGGCAAACGGCGAAATGAGCGAAACGACCACGACGAGACCCGCGTCCACCATCAACGCCGCGGCGTGCGCGACGCGCCGCACGTTTTCCCGTCGATCGGCGTCCCCGAACCCGAGATCGCCGTTCAACCCCGAGCGCACGTTGTCCCCGTCCAACAGGTAGGTGTGCGTCCCCCATTCGTGCAGCCGTTCCTCGATCAGATTGGCAATCGTCGACTTGCCCGCGCCGGAAAGGCCGGTCAGCCAGATCACCAGCGGTTCGTGTCCGTTCAACCTCGTTCGCGCTGCTTTTCCGACGACGGTGGCCTGCCGATGGACGTTCGCGGTCATTTCCTCTTCCCCCTCGGATATTCCGCTCGGTGCCGGCAGCTGTGGCTCCGGTGCACCGCATTCCCCGGAGCCAGGATATCGGAGCCGCAGGGCCGACGGTCAAGTCCGCCGTACCGCCGCCTGGTGCTCGCCTCACCGCACCTCGTCGAGGGAGTGCGCAGGATTTCCCTGGGGCGAAGGGATCAGCGGCATGAGCCGGCCGGTTTGGCGGAAGAGATCGGCTGACCCCGGAAACAGGGACAGACATCGATACTGCGCACAATGCGCGAAGTTCTTCCCGTCGAAAAGGGCAGCGACCTGCGGTCGCGGAACAGTCACCAAACGGGGAATACCGTTCCCGAAGATGGAAACGCAAACTGCCGGAAGCCGACTGTGTTTTCGTTGTCGTCCTATTGCCGGGCAATGTGCGGACGCGACGGGCCGCGGGATTGCTGGCAGAGCTTCCGACGGCTTCGGCACGCGGTGTGCCGGACCGCGCAGACGTCGGGCACTGGCCCCTAGAGGCGGGCGCGGCGGCGCCGGTGAGGGAATGCCCGCCGAGGGCGAAGAAGTCGTCGTCGGCGGGCACCTCGGCAAGCCCCAGCACGTCGACGAAGAGTTCGCACAGCGCGGTTTCCCGCTGCGCGGAGTACCCGGTCGACCATGTCGCAGGTTTGGGCGCGGGCAGTGTGGGACGAGAACTGATCGCAGACGCTGCGGACCGCCCGGGGCCGCGGCGCAGTCGCGATCGCCTTCGCACACCTCGTCGGAGACTGAGTTCGCACCGCTCGGAGCCAGCCGCGACTGGTCGCCGTGCACAGCGCCGCGGTCCTGATCAGCGACATGCCTTGCGAGTTCGCCCACGATCGCTCACTGGCCTTCGACGTCGGCCAAGCGGGAACCTTCGACCACGACGATTTCCCCGGCCTTGTCCGGTTCCCGGGCCGCCGCTGCGCGGATACCCCGGTGCATTCCGTAGTGCCCAACACGAAGCAGGTCGTCGAAGCTGCTCCAGGCATGCCTTGCGGCCGACCGCGGACTAGATGTCTCCGTTGGTGCCGTTGATGAATTGACCCGACCACTTGCGTTTGAGCCGGAGGCTCGCCAGGTTCACCCGGTCCCGGAGAATTCCCATCGGGCGGCGGATGTCGATGATCACCACGATCCGGTCCTCTTCGCTCTCGTTGCTGACCTCGTGCTCGAAGGTGTCGTCGATGAGCACGCTTTCGCCCTCCCGCCAGGTGTAGTGCTCGGTGTCGACCCGCAGCCGCGGCGGATTCTCCCGCGGCACCTTGATCCCGAGGTGATACCGGAGAATTCCCGCGTACGGACCGTTGTGCGCGTTGAGCTTCACCCCGGGTTCGAGGACCGAGATCATCGCGTTCACCACCGTGGGCGTCCGCTCGGCGAAAGACAGGATGGTCGGGCAGTCTTCCCGTGCTTTGGGGTTCGCGACGCCGAGCATGTAGGCGTAGTAGAGCCGCCAGTTGTCGGACACCTCCGCCGCGCGGACGGGGTCGATGTCTCGGTACTGGGGCAGGTCGCGCCTGCCGACCAGGGCCAGCACTTCGCTTCTGACCTGGTCGAACTGCGCTTCGAGCTGTCGTGCCTCAGGAAAGAGCTTGTACGGGGACATGATCCGGAAACGTTTCTCGCCACCGCTGGTGCGCAGGAAGTAGCTGTTGATCGCGTTCCGGACGCCCGGCTGGTCGACGCTGAGCGAGCCTTTCATGTGATGCTCCTTGTGCGGAAGAGGGTGGTTTTCGGTTCAGTCGGAGCCTTCGGCGTGCGAAACCTCCTTGGTGCCGTGACGGCGGAGGAGCAGATGGATCGTCAGCCCGCCGCAGATGATCGCGGCGCCCCAGCAGACGATCACCATGCGCACCGACAGGACGAGGGTCAGCGTGCCCAGACCTAGCGCGACGGCAAGCCACAACGCCGACAACACCAGCTGCGACACCGCGAGGATCCGGCCGGTGTAGTCCGGCGGTGCTTCGGCCTGGACATAAGCGCGGAACAGCACGAGCGAGCCGAGCGCCGCCCCGCCCACGAAGGCGGCCAGCGCGATCGACCACGGCAGGTTCGTCGCCGTGGCCAGCAGCGTCATCGCGCAGCCGGTGAGCAGCAGCGAACCGGTGTGGTAGCGCGGGTCGTCGTGCGCGTGGGAAAGCTTCACGCACACCAGCCCCGCGAGGAACGCGCCGACGCCCCAAGCCGCGTCGATCAGCCCGTACTCGGCGGCGCCCATCCCGTTGTCGTTCTTGACGAAAGCGGGCAGCACCGCGTTGATGCCGGAGATCAGACTGCCTGGTATCGCGGCGAAGAGGGCCGCCAACAGCAGTCTCCGGTGCGACGCCAGCACGCGCCAGGCGTCGGTCATGTCGCGGAACAGCAGCCCGCTCGTGCGCTTCGTCGCGGGTTTGGTGGTGCGCCGCGACGGCATCGCCAGGAGCATGCCGCTGGTGAGTATGCGCCCGGCCAGGCCGACGAGCAGCGGAGCGGTGTCGCCGAGAGCCGGAATGGCGGCCCCGCCCAACCCCGCCCCGATGAACACCCCGACCTGCGACACGGCCTGCCAGACCCCATTCGCCCGCAGGAGTCCCGTCCGGTCGAACAGTTCCGGCAGCAGGGCGCTGTAGCTGGCCGACGACAGCGAATACAGGCCGCTGACCACCGCGCCCGCTACCAGCACGTGCCAGGGCCGCAACTCCCCCAGGCCGGCGAGGAGCGGGATCGCGCCGAGCGGCAGGACACGCCCGAGTTCGGTGGCCACGGTGACCGCGCGCCGGGAGAATCGGTCGATCAGCGGTCCCCCGAAGAACGCGGCGGGCACTCCCGCGCCCGCGTTGAGCGCGGCCATGACCGCGAGGTGCAGCGGGGTGCCTCCGAGGGCGAGGACGAGCCAAGCCAGCACGACGACGTCCAAGCCGGTGCACAGGGTGGAGAGTGCACGCGCGCCCAGCAGCAACCGGAAAGCGGGGGTGCCCAGCATCAGAGCTCGGCCCTTCCGGCGTCGGCGATCCGGTCGAGCCGTTCCCGCAGCCCCTCAGGGCACATCGGACCGAGCTCATCCCGCAGTTCCCGCGCCTTGGCCCGGTTGTGCCGGGCGGCGTCCTCGTCCGACCAGCCGGACGGAGGGCGCAGCAGCATCGACCACACGGGCACGGGCTCGCCGCCCCGCAGCAGTTTCTGCCGGTACCCCGCCACGCCGAGGTCGAGTTCGCGCAGTCCGTTCCGCAGGCAGTACCGGACCGGTTCGTGGATCATCAGGTTGAAGTACTCGGCGTGGTCGCCGATCCGGTCGTAGTCGAGCCCCGCGGAGCGGCCGACCAGCGTACGACCGTGCCGGATGCAGGAGAAATAGCCGAGGGCGCGGCCTTCGTGGCGGCAGACGAAGGCGAACAGCGCGTCGCCGAGGACCGATTTCAGCTTTCGGTAGCGCCCGACGAAATAGTCGGCGTCGCCGTAGCTGCCGTGCCGGCGCTGGGTGCTTTCCTGCAGCTCGCCGATCTCGCGGAGGTTGTCGTCGGTGATGTCCTCGACGGTCACCGACCGACCGCCTCTCGCCAGCAGCCGTCGCTCCCAGCGCACCCGGTCGCGGTCCCGTTTGCGCAGACCCGCTTCGTACTCCCGCTCCGAATCGGCGTGCACCGGCACCGAGATCCGCATCGCTGTCAGCAATACCGGCCGGCCGGGCAGCAGTTCCCGCAGCCGAGTCATGTCCGGTCCGGTCAGGTGCGCGGCGAACGCGGTCCCAGCCCCCGCCGCCGCCGCCTCGGACTCCGCCGCCGCGGCCCATGCCTCCAGCCCGCCGTTCACCACGGGTGCGGTTCCGTAGCCCGAGGCGTTCCCCACCACGGTCACCGGTTCCCAGCGGCGGGCGGCCTCGTCGGTCACCCGGTCCGCGCCGCCGAAGAGCGTGCCGGGATGGAGGTGGGCGTTGGCGGGACCGTCGCGGTACCGGAACAGCGGGACGATCGCACGCAGGGTACCGCCGGCGTCCCGTACGACCAGTACCCGCTCCTCCGCGCCGTTCTGCCCGAGCATGGCGAGGTTCCAGGTCCTGGCCGAGTAGAACCCGATCCCGGTCGGGGCCGCCAGATCGTCCCATTCCGCCGGCGCGGCGGGAAGCGGGCACTCCTCGATCTCGAAAGCGCTGCGGCCGGTTGCCCGCGTGCGCGCGGTCATGCCGCGGGCCCCGTCAGCGCCACCAGAGGACGGGGGGTCAGGCCCATCTTGCGTTTGAACGGTTCGTTGAGTCGTCCGCATTCCGCGATCTCGACCCCGGACGACCACATCAGTTCCAGCATCTGCCACCACATCCGGTAATAGGGGCTGAACGCGACGTCCGGCCGGTCGCGCAGGTACCCGGCGGCCCAGTACTGCAGCCGGGCCGCTTCGAGAAAGCTCACTCCGACGGCCAGCGTCGCACCGGCGGCGTCGCAGACCTCCAGCACCCGCACAGGCTCCCCCAGTTCGCGCAGGAACGCCGCGAGCTTGACCGGGTCGTAGTACCGCGGCGACCCGGCCCGGGTGGCGGTGGCGGCCACGAACTCCATCAATCGGGGAAGGTCCGGGTGGTCGGCTCGACGGATCTCGCACCGGGCGCCCTGGTCTTCGGCCCGGCGCAGCTGCCTGCCGAGTTCGCGCCGGGCCGAGCCGCGGAGCGAGGCCAGGTAGGAGGGGCCGTCGGGCGCGAGCGTGCGCGGCAGCACCCACCGCGGCACGAGTTCCTCGCGCTGGAACCCGTGCTCGCCAAGCGCGCGGACGGTGTCAGTGCCGTCCTCGAGATTGATGAAGCCCCATCGTGCGCATCCGGTCTCCGCTGCCTGCGCGCCGAACGCTTCGCCCAGCGCCCGCAGGGATTCGTCGTCGCGCGCGAGCACTCTCGCACCGGGGCAGTGCCACATCGGGGAGAGAAACGCCTGCTCGTTTTCGCGCAGGCCGAGCAGTCCGAGCGGGTCGCCCTGGAGGTAGGCGGGGGCGGCGGCCAGCAACGCGCCGCTGGCGTCGCGCACTTCCAGATAGCGCGGGAGGGCGATCTTCTGCACCGGATGGTGTTCGTAGGCACGCAGGAACGCCCTGGTGTGGAACACCGGCGCGGCGAGATCCTTCGCCAGCTCGTCCCACTCCGGGCCGAGCTCGTCGGCGGTGCGGAGCACCCTGACCTCCCGCCGCCCGCCGCCCGGCGCGCTCCGACGGGGCGTGGTGACGGCGGCGATCGCCTCGGCGCAGGCCGCCACGTCGGCGGGCGCGACCGGGCCCATGTGACCGATCCGGAGGACATCGCGTTTCCACGCGCCGCGTCCCGAGGACACCCACACGTCGTGCCGGGCGGCGAGGGTGTCGCGAACCCGTTCGGCGGTGGGCGCCGGCAGGCGGACCGCAGTGACCGTCGGCGAGCACAGCGGCTCCGGAGGCACTACGAGGAGTCCTCGCGCACGCAAGGTCTCCCGGCAGAGGCGCGCCGTCTCGGCGTGCCGCGACCAGACGTTTTCCAGGCCCTCTTTCTCGATCTCGCCGACCGCCGCTTCCAGCGCGAAGAGCACGGACAGGTTGGGGGTGTACGTGGTGGTGGACTCGCGGGCGTGCGCGGCGGCGCGAGCGAGGTCGAGGTAGTAGCTGCCCGCTCCGGGAGCGGCGGCCCGGGCGAGCGCCCGCTCCGACGCGGCCACCAGCGCGAGGCCGGGCGGACAGGCGAGTGCCTTCTGGGGCACCCCGACGGCGACGTCCAGGCCCAGCCGGTCGAACGCGATCTCGGCAGCGCCCAGACTGCTCACGACGTCGACCAGGATCAGGCAGTCGCTGACCGAACGGATCGCCGCGGCCCACTCCTCCAGCGGGGCCAGTACCCCGGTCGAGGTTTCGTTGTGCGTCAGCAGGACAGCCTGGTAGCCCTCGGCGGCCTTCGCGCGGATCTCCTCGGTCGACGGCACGTCGCCCCACGCGGATTCCAGGACGTCGACCTCGGCGCCGTGGAACGCGGCGATCTCGCCGAAACGCGCGCCGAAGTAGCCCTGCCGCACCGACAGCACGCGATCGCCCCGCCGCAGCACCGACGCGGCCGCCGCCTCAAGCCCGCCTGTGCCGGAGCAGGTCAGCACCAGCACCGGCGCGGTCGTGCCGAACACCTTCGCCAGCCGCGGCGTCAGGTCTGCCAGCCGGTCGCGAAACTCCCGCGAGCGATGGCTGATCATCCGTTCGGCGGCCATCGCCTCCAGCGTCGCCCCGCTCACTTCCGCAGGGCCGGTCATTCGGTAGTTGCGCATGGGACATCGCCCTTCCTTCGCCGGTCCGCGGCGCTCGATCCGGCAGGCAACAAGCCCTCGACCGCGGCACGGACGCGCGCCCGGTCGAGGACGACCGGGGTACCGCTGACCCGGTTCGAAGCCAATCCCTCTTCCACCACGACTCCGGCGAGTCCGGGTGCGCCTTCGGCGCGGCACTCCGCCGGCAGGCCGCGGGCGGTGATGAGCGACCGGATCGTCGCGCCGACGTCGCGCTCGCCGGCTCGAAGCAGCCGCCGCAGCGTCGCGGCCGCTGCGGCGACCGCCGCCGGATCGTGGTGGTCCGGAATCTCGGCCGGCCCCGCCCGCTCGACCATCGGGGCCAGCCAGGTCAGGTGCATCGCACAAGCGAGGCCGTGCGGCACGCCGAGATGGACGGTGAGCGGATAGGCCAGCGCGTGCGCCGCGGTGGTGCGGGTGATGTCGATGGCCCGTCCAGCCAGGGTGGCGGCCTCGCAGAGCAGATCCCGCTCCGCCGCCGTGGGAACCTCGCCCGCCTCGCGCAGGATCGGGATGACCTTGCCGAGCGCGGCCTCGGCATGGTCCCGGGATTGCTCTGTCGCACGGATCGACCACAGCGATTCGACGGCGTGCGCGAGCGTGTCGAAAGCACAGCTCCAGGTGAGCGCGGGCGCACAACTGTCGGTCAGCGCGGGATCGACCAGCGCGACGTCGGCCCGTACCGCCGCGTCGTCGAGCGAAACCTTGCGGTTCCCCCGGTACAGAGTCGCGAACCGGGTGACCTCGCTGCCCGAGCCCGCGGTCGTCGGGACCAGCACCAGCCTGGCTCCGTCGAGCGGAGCGCGGCGTCCCTCGAGCACCTCCGCGGCCGCCGAGGGTTCCGGGGGCAACGCCCGGGCCGCCTTGGCGATGTCGAGCGAAGAGCCGCCGCCCACGCCGACCACCAAGGTGGCGCCGCAGTCCGCCCTCGCCCCGGCCGCAGCCACCGCCTCGTCGAACGTGGGATTCGGCCGGAAGCCGGAGAAGACGCGGGTGCCGGGCGGCAGCCGGCGTGCCAGCCCGAGCCGTCGCACGGTGCCCCTGCTGGCGACCACGAGCGTGCCTGCCCAGCCAAGCCCCGCGAGCTCGGCGAGCCTGCCGGACACACCCCTCCCGGCGATCACCGGGACGCTCGGCTCGGCAGCCGCTGTCACGACGCCTGCCCGGCAGCCGCGCCGCGGAACCGTTCTGCGACCGCGTCGAGGCTCATGGCCGCGGACGCCCTCGGGTGCACCTCGTCCGGCGTCGGCATGGCCCTGAGGACGCACAGCACCGGACCCGGCGCGGACAGGGCGGCGCGCACCTTGGGGGTGAGCGTCCTTTCGTCGTCGCACGTCAGGACCGTGCAGTACCCGAGCCCCCGGCCAAGGGAGTCCCAATCGAGCCCCGCCGAGGTACTGCGCTGGCAGCCGGTGGATTCGTAACATCCGTTGTCCACCACCACATGCACCAGTTGCGCGGCACCGGAAGCGGCGACGGTGCTCCCGGTGCCGAGGTGCATGAGGAAAGCGCCGTCGCCGTCGAGCACCACCACGCGGCGTCCTGGGCGCGCGGTCGCCAGGCCCAGCCCGATGGCCGCGGCGTGCCCCATCGAACCCTGCATGTAGAACGTCTCCGGCCGGTCCCGCTCGTGATGAGCCTGCCGCGACAGATAGCCGGTCGTGGTGACCAGCAGTTCGTCGGTCAACTGATCGAACAAGGCGGCGACCGCGGCCGCCCGGGTCAGCCCGGACCCCCGCACCGGTTCCTTCTCCGCCGCCTTCCCGATCGATTTCCTCGGCACCAAAAGGAAGAACGGGTCGTTCTTGGCACGCGCTCGAGCCGCGTCGTCGAGCGCTTCGCCGAGCCCGTCCGGCCGGAGCACCGCGTGCGGAATGCCGAAGCCGGCGAGCATCGGAAGGGTGGCCGAGCCCATCACCGCGTGCTGAGCCTCGTCCTCGCCGGGGTCCGGCCAGCCGCGCAAGGTCATCACCACCAGCACCGGGACGCGGTAGGGCAGCACGAGCGAGGTCAGCGGGTTGACCAGGTTGCCGAATCCCGAGTTCTGGCACAGCACCGCGGCCTGCTCCCCGGCGAGTTCCCAGCCCGCGGCCAGCGCCAGCGCGGCGCCCTCGGACGCGGCCGGGGTCAGTTCGCCCGCACGGTCGAAGAGCGTCCAGGGCCCGGCGAGATGACCGCACGGGACGCCCGTCACCCGGCGGGTGCCGTAGGCGCGCAGTTCGCGGACGAACGCCTCGGCCGCGAGTACCCCGCTCAACGGTCCCTGCCCAGCCACTGGTTCATGCCGGACAGGTCGAAGATCTCTTTCACCGAAGCGATATGCGGTTCGATGCCGGTGGTGGACCCCTCGGCGAGCACGGTCGCCCAAGCGTCGCGTACCGCCCGTACTGTCGCCCGCATTCCCTGGTTCGCGTAGATCACCATGGCGATGCCGGCGTCGTTCGCCTCTTGGACCGAGAACCGCGCGTAGGTGGTGGGCACGACGACCACCGGCGCCCGATGCCGCCACCGGTCCATGAAGGCGATGACTTCCGCCGAATCGACGGCCTTCGAGTGCACCAGCACCGCGTCGGCGCCGACATCGACGTAGTGGTGGCAGCGGCGGAGCGCCTCATCGACCCCGAGGCCGCAGATGAACGCCTCTGTCCTGGCGATGAGGACCGTGTCCGGGTGCCGCTGGGCCTGCTTCGCGGTCGTCAGCTTCTGCCCGAACTCTTCGGCCCCGAGAAGCTGCTGTCCGGCGTCGACGAAGCTGTTTCGCTTCGGGAACACCTTGTCCTCTATGCAGACCGCGGCGACCCCGGTGTCCTCGTAGCACATCATTGTGTACGCGGCGTTGAGGTTTCCGCCGAATCCGGTGTCGCAGTCCGCCACCACCGGGACGGCCACCGACCGTTGCATCGTGGCCGCGCCGGCGAGGAATTCGGCCATGCCGAGAAGGCTGACGTCCGGAAGCCCGTGCGCCGCCGAGATCTCCAGCCCGGACGCCCAGATGGCGTCGAACCCGGCTTCGGCGGCCAACCGGGCGCTGAGGCCGTCGTGCGCGCCTGCCACCCGGAGAAGCTTTTTCTCGGCGAACGCGCGCCGCAGCATGGCCGCCCGCGCACCGGGCGCCTCGATCAGGTTCGCAGTTTCTGTTGTCATCGCAGTCCTTCGCTCTTTCCGGCTGCTCCGATTGCAGCCGTCCCCAGGAATTCCGACAGGCGGCCAGCGGCCTCCGACAGGAGGCCAGGCGCCGCCGCGACACAGAGCCGGACATGGCCCGGCAACCCGAAGGTGGACCCGGGCCGCAGACGGACTCCGGCGTGCTCGGCCAACGCCGCGCACAGCACCCGGTCGTCACGCCACTCGGGCCGCGCCTTCGCGAGCCCCGAAGTGTCGAGGCACAGATAAATACCGCCGCGCGGGACGATCACGCGCACCGCCGGAACGGCCGACATCGTCCGTACGGCGTGCTCCCGCAACGCGTCCAGCCGGCGCACCCGATCCGGCACGGCGTCCTGCTGCCGGTCGAGAACCGCGGCGACCGCGGGCTGCGCCAGGGTGCTGACCGGCCCGGTGGTGTGCTCCACGATGGTCCGCACCGCCGCCGTCAGCGCCGCGTCCGCCCACACCCAGCCGACCCGGAGACCGGCCAGCGCATGCACTTTCGAAGCTCCGCCGACCACGACCTCGCACGCACCGGCCCGTACCCCGCCGGCGTCTTCGCCGCCGTAGGCCCAGTAGATGTCGTCGACGACCAGAAGCAGCCCGTGCTGTGCGCACCACGCGCGGATCGCAGCCAGGGTTTCCGTGTCGTAGACGGCTCCCGTCGGGTTGACCGGGCTGTTGACCACGACCGCTTTGGTCCGCCCGGTGCGCGCGGCTTCGAGCCGATCGGGATCCGGCAGCCAGCCGTTGGCCGGATCTCCCGGCACGGGCACCGGCCGGGCGCCGGCGATCCGCAGCATCTCGGGATAGTGGCTCCACCGGGGTTCCGGGACGAGGATCTCGCCGTCTGCCGCCGAAGCCGCGACGACGCTGAAGAGCCCGTGCCGCGCTCCCGCGGTGACGGTGATCTGCTCGGGGTCGACGTCGGATCCGACCCGGCGGGTGTAGTGCGCGGCGACGGCGGAGCGCAGACCCGATTCTCCGCCGGATGCCGCATAAGCGGTGACCTCGCGGCCGGACACGGTCTCGGCGAGCGCCTTCAACGCCGGTTCGGCCAGCGGCTCGATCACCTGGCCCGAGGACAGGTCGATCACCCCGCTCATCCGTCGCCGTCCTTGGCCTGGAGCGGGCGGATGCCGGTGAGGGCCGCGATCTTCGCCAGGTCGGTCGCCACCGCAGGCAACAGCGGGATGCCGTCGGCGGCGCGCTGTCGCGCCGATCTGCGGCGCCGGTCGCCCGGCATGCGCACCGGGACCTCCGGATTCGCAGGCCTGGCCGAGCGCACCTCGGCGGCCAGGCGGTGCACCTCGCCGGCGACGACGTCCGGTTCGCCGAGGGCGCCGAGATCCAGGCACAGCACGAACTGCCCGAGACCGGCCCCGCTCTCGTCGTAGGTGTGTTTGCTCCACCGCGCGCCCGCCAACGGGCCGCACAGCAGTTCGGCGAGCAACCCGAGCCCGGATCCTTTGTGCCCGCCGTATTCCTCGCCGAGGCCGCCGAGCGGGAGGAGCGCGAATCCCGCCCGTGCCTTCAGCCCGGCGACGACCGCGGGGATGTCCGTGGCTGATTCGCCGTCCGGGCCGACCGCCCAACCGGGGCGCATCGGCCTGCCTTCGCGGCGAAGACGTTCGAGCTTGCCGCGCGGCACGATGCTCGTCGCCGCGTCGAAACACAGCGGGCCGTCCGTACTGGGCACGGCGTAGCTGATCGGGTCGGTGCCGAACATCGGCTCGCCCGCTCCCGACGGCGCGACCTGCGGCGTGGCGTTGGTGGTGGCGATCGCGAACATGCCCGCGCGCGCGGCGCGTTCGGTGTACCAGCCCGCGATGCCGATGTGGTTCGAGCGGCGCACCGCCACCGCCGCGACTCCCTGCGCCCTCGCACGTTCGACGGCCAGGTCCATCGCGAAACACAACGCAGGCTGTCCGAGCCCGTTGTGCGCGTCGACCACGGCGACCGCGCCATGGTCACGCACGACCTCCGGCGAGGCGAGTCCGTCGATCGTGCCTTCCCGCAATCCCTCGACGTAGCGGCGCAGCCGAGCGACACCGTGACTGTCCACACCGGACAGATCGGCGGCGACCAGCACCTCCGCGGTCAGGTCGGCATCGTGACCGGACGCTCCCGTCGCTCGCAGCGCGGTCGCGGCGAACGCGCGCAGTTCGGCGGCTCCCACGATCACGACGGCATCACCGCCGCGAACGGCGTGCACGAGCGTGCCGCCGCGTCGGCCAGCCCGCTCCACAGCGCGGCACCGGTCAACGGCGACGCCGGCGGCGGATCGGCGACCGGGTGGTGAGCAATGAGCGGATCCGGAGAGCGGCCGGAGAACCGGATCGCCACTACGCCCGTGCGGAGCCCGTCCGCGGCGCGCCGGGAGGCTATGGTGCCCGGGAGTTTGCCCCGCCAGGTGCTCTCGTCCACCTTTCCTTCCGCGGTGACGGCGAGATCCGCCGACCGCACCGCGCCTGTTCTGTCCACCATGTCGAGAAGTGCCTCCGCCCCGGGTTTCGCCTCCGCTGTCGCCGCCGCGGCCAGTCCGAATCCGATCCCGCCGCCCGCCCCGAACCAGCCGCTGCGGAACCGGGCGGGGGCGGCTTCGTCGCCTGCTGCCGCGAGCAGGCCGACGAGCTGGCTCAGCGCGCCCGCCGCGATCGGCTGGTCCTGCTCGGTCATGCCTTTCTGCGCACCGAAAAAAGCCAGGTTCTCCGCCAGCGACGGGCGGACGTCCGGCAGCAGGCGCAGAGTCACTCCGTCGAGGAGACGCCGGGCTGGGGCCAGGTCGATCAACGCTGCCTCGCGCAGCGTCGAGGGAACGGGAACGACGCGCTTGCCCGCCGAGTCGAGAAACCGTGCACCGAGCGCGTGCAGCGCGCCCGCTCCGCCGTCGACGACGGCCGTGCCGCCAAGGGCGAGCAAAACAGTCTTCGCTCCGTTGGCGATCGCGTGTGCGATCACCGTGCCGACCCCCGCCGAACTCGCCGCGAGCGGGCGGAGATTCCGCGGGCTCGTTCCGCCGAGCCCGCAGATCGACGCGGTCTCCACCACCGCGGTGCGGGAGTCCAGTGCCAACCAGGAAATCCGTTGCGCGCGACCAGCGGCGTCCTGGGCGGTGACGGGCATCAACCGACCGCCGAGGACCTCGTGCAGCACGGACAGCGTCCCGTCGCCTCCGTCGGCGAGCGGCAGCACGGTGACGGAGGCGTGCGGAAGCGCGCGCCGGACGCCGACCGCGAGCGCGTCGGCGACCTCGACGGACGTGGCGTAGCCACGCAGGCAGTTCGGAGCGACGACCACGCTGCCGATGCGTCGCGCGGCCGCCCGGATATCGGGACTCATCTGCGCACGGCGGAGCGCCCGCGGACCCACGTGCGTAGCAGCAGCCGCGTGTGATCGCGTTCGTCCTGGAATTCAGTGCGCCCGTGCAACAGGGAGAGATTGTCGAACAGGGCGAGTTCGCCCTCGCGCAGCTTGCCTGTCCTCGCGAGGCCGCCAGAGGCGACAATCCGGTCCAGCTCGTCCAGCGCGGCGCGCTGCCGATCGGTCAACGGCGGGATTCCGGGATGCTCGTGCCCTCGCTCGATGTAACCGCGGAGATAGCTGATCGCGGACTTTCCGTTCTGAGTGAACAACACCGGCTTCCGCGTGGTCGGCGGTTCGCCCGGAGCCTGGTCGCCTCTGCGATCGAAATGGAAAGGCTCGCGCAGCGCCGCGGTCACCCCTGCGCGGGAGACGAGAGCGGCTTCCAGGTCGCGAATGTGCACGAACTCCAGTGCTCCGCCCCGCGCGGATTGCCGGACGCACAGGAGCGTGAAGAACTCGGGCGCCGGAAGCGGAGCCTCCGCGCCGTCCGTGTGCAGGCTGCCGCCGAAGCGGGAGTCCGAATACCGCGCCCGCGCGCCTTCGCCGATCGCCGTTCCGCGGTCCCGGACCTCGCGAACCAGGTTGCCCTCCCCGTCCTGCGGGAGCGGTTCGCCGAGCAGGCTCGTGAACCGGACCAGCGCCTCCTTGTTCCTCTCGTCGTCGAGCGGGAAACCGGTCAGGACCAGCACTCCCTGGCCGAGCTCGACGTGCTCCCTGACCAAGGCGGCGAGTTCGTCGCGCGCCTCGTGCGGGGCCGGGTCCTCGTCGTCGGCGACGAGAAATGCGCGAAGCCCTCCGGCGAGCGGGACGCGCGAGGCGCCGAAGCTGTCGACCTCCGCTCTGGCGCCCGCGGCATCGCGAGGCGTTGCCAAAAACTCGACCAACGGATCCCCCTCTGTCCGTTTTGTGCACCTGCCGCCAGAAAACTGCCAAGCTCCGGCAGAACGCCGAATCACGGCAAGGTGCTCCCCAGATTTTATCGCCCCAGTAGTGCGCAATTAACGAAAATGTAGTCTAGGTGTCATCTTGTCCGAGTGTCAAGGCGGCATCCGCGTCCGCCGGGCACCGTACTGCTCCTTTCGGGCCACTGCCTCCTGCGTTTTTTGACAATTTTTGCGCCCGTTTCGCTTTTCCGCGCGCGGCGCGTACAGCAAGCGGATGCGCTCGCTGCCCCAAAGGACGGAACATCATTAACGAACAGACTGCCGGGCAGACCCACCGCTCGATGCGGGAAAGATCAGCGGCACCAACGGTCACAGGATGACATTCCGGGCGTAACACCGCGGACGACAGTGCGAACTTCCCAGCATTGAGCGCATCGAACTTCAGATTCCGCAAAAGCTAAGCAGCGGCAAACAACATCGCTGCACGGCTCCGCCCCGCCCCGGAGTTGCCGATCGGCCGGCCGACCAGTTCGTGTTCCACTTGCACATTATTCAGGAAAATGATCGTGACCAAAGAGCGCAAACAGCGCAGAACCGGCTAATAGGTCAAGTAATCCGCTGCGTTCTCGCGCCTTACTGCCCGCGCGACGGCGGGTCGACCGGGCCCGGCAACAGCATGGGCGGAGCGATTCGCTTGCTCGAGGTGGCCGGGGCGGACTACTCGCGTTGACGCGGCGGGAGATCGTCCTCGACCCGGTTGCCCGGCCGCGGCACCACTGTGTTCCACAAGACTCGACGACGCAGCCGCTCCCGGCTGTCCTTGGCAGGCCGTGCCATCACCGTTCCGCCGAAGTTGCGGCGACGTCCGCGAGACCGCATCCCGGGCCGGACCGCCGCACCAGGAACTGTGCCCCTGAACGAAATTGATCGTAACTAAGCGCTCGTTTTCCGGGGTACGGAACGAATCGAACGGAACGATGCGAGTCACCGACGAAAACCCGCGCTCGCCACGCACGCGAGGACAAGCAGTGCAACCCTCGCGCCCCCGCCGCCCGACCAGGTTAGCCGCAGCCCCAGCCAGAAGAAGATCAGCTGACCCTAAGGCGGCGCGATCCGCCCGCGGCAGCGGACGGCCAAGGGGCCTCCGCGCCGCCGGAACCGCGGACGAGCCTTTCGGATGGATCAATGCTCCGTCGGCGGTGACCGCGAGTCTGACATTTGTCCCACGGCGCGTCCCCGGACGAGGTTTCGACGTGCTCGCCGCCGAACCGCGCAGTACAACGCCGATGCCTAGGCCGTTGAGCAATGGAGTCATGGGCGGTTGCGAAACCGGAGATTCTCGCCGGACGCCCGACCGCCGCGGGCAGCCAGTGCAGATTTTGCGGGCAGGGTCGGAAGTGGAGAGCTATAGCCACTGACGTGCCGCAGCACCGGTTCTACCCTTCGGCCCGGACAGTGACCAGCCCCGAGAGTCTGGTCACTGCGATGCAGGACTCCGGCCGGATCGGTTCCCCCTCGACGTCGCCGACCGGCCGGATGGCGGCCCGCCGGGCAATGTCGGAAAATCTCCATGGCCGTGGCGTGCGGGCGAGCGACAGCCGCCCGGTCAAGGTACTTGTCGCCGGCGTCCGAGAGACCTGGTTCATCGACAGCCAGGTCGGAGTCTTCTCGCCAGAGAACCAGCGGCTCGCGATGGGCCACCCGGACCCGCCTCTCGCGGGACCCAGCACGGCGTGAAATCCGGCCGGTACTCGCGGTTGTTCCTGTTCATTCCCCGAACCTGTTGCCGCATCGCGACGCGCGCAGGGCACCGACCTCTCGCCGACAAGATCCGCACGGGTTTCCCGGTGCGGGAAGGCTCCTCGCCGAGGCTGCCACGGTCACCGCAGCCAGCATCGGATCGCCAGGAGCACACGCGCCCGCGTCCCGTCGTCTTGCGGCCCGCCGTGGACTTGACGCGGTCTACTGGGCCGCAGGCGCCCGCTGCGTGCTCACGGCGACCGGGAACGCAACTGTCCCCACCTTGGCCGCGGTTGCCCCGCTTCCCGTTTGCGGATCTCGGAGCCGGACCGCGCGCCCAGTGCGGCTATCGCACTGGGCGGGGCTTTCCGTCCGCTCAATTCGAGAAAAACAATTCTCATAGAATTGCGATCATTGCGGTCGTCATTTTGTCCGTTTCGAGATTTTCCTCAGGTTCTGCCGGGCTCGTGATTCGGATCACCGAAATGGCGCAGCGAATTCACCGGCTGCGCCTGTAGCATGTGAGAAGGAGACCGGGTGGGCATTCTCGCGCCATCTGGGGAACAGAGCTTCAGTGTCGGATCCGATCTCCGGGCGGGGGTTTGCGCGCGACAGCGGATCGTTCCCGGGCGTCGCGGCGCGGGAACCGCGCGGGTGACGCATTTATCGGAAACAGCTGTGCATCAGCGGCATCATGACAACGCGGTACGGGCGCATCCGGCAACTGCGCCCGTACCGCACTGGGGGTACGGTGGAAGAATTAAAAAGCCGGGCCGCGGTCCGGCGTGCGGCTTTTTTCGATGTCGACGAAACAGTCATCACCGCAAAAAGCATGTTCGCTTTCCTGCGCTACTGGATGGAACGCCATGGCGACGACGGGAGCGGGTATGCCCGCCGCGCCGGCGAATTGCGGCAGATCGCTGCCTCCGGCAGGCCGCGGGAGGAAGGGAATCGACTTTACTACCGGTATTTCGCCGGGACCGTTGCGGCCGAGGTGCAGGCCGTGGGCCGGGCCTGGTACGCGACGTACCGGGCGGGTCCCGAAGCGTTCGTCGGGGCCGCCCTGGCGGCGCTGGAGAGACATCGCCGCGCCGGGCACCGGATCGTGCTGGTGTCCGGCTCCTTCACGGCCTGCCTGACGCCGCTCGCGGAGGATCTCGGGGCTGACCTCGTACTCTGCTCTGAGCCGTTGACCTCGGAAGACGGGCGGTATACCGGCGAAGTCCGCCGTTCGATGATCGGCGAGGCCAAGCGGGACGCGGTGACGGCGGAGATCGCCGCGGCGAATCTGGATCCGCGTGATTGCTTCGCGTACGGCGACCATGCCAGCGACCTCGACATGCTGGCCGCGGTGGGCAATCCGGTCGTGGTCGGGAACGATCCGGTGCTGACCGCCCGTGGCTGGCCCGTCCTGCCAGCGGAACCCGCGCCGCGGCATTCGGGCGCGCCGGAAAACGCCGCGCACTGACTCCCGCAGCACATTATTCAGCAAGGACACCAGCCCCGTGGAGGTGGGGATGACTGCGTTCGTCGTGGTCGGCGATCGATTTTCGAAATTCGCCGCGCGTACCGGAGCTCTGACGGTTTCACAAGTGATCCAAAAGATACGGGGCGACGGCATGCCAGGTGCGACGAAGCTGGTCGGCGGGCAAGGCTTGGAAGAATGCGACTGGGACCGGATCCGAGACGAAATCGCGCACCGGGGAACGTCCGGCGAAGTCGAGATCCACCCGCTGACGCACGGCCCGCTCAGCGACCGGTCGGAAACCCACAAGCACAATCCGCACAACGTTCTGGTCGCCGGACTGGAACTGGTGGGCGACCACGAGTTCGAGGCAGCGCTGCGGTTGCACAACGACCAGGAGTTCCAACTCGACCACATGGGCGTGCACGTCCAGGGAATGATCGTGCTGGAGGCCGCGCGGCAGATGTATCTCGCGGTGTGCGAGCGCTATTACCCGAGCGAAGGCGAAATTCATCTGTTCGACAAGATGGAGACAACTTTCCGCAACTTCCTTTATCCCCTGGAAACCCGGCTGCGCTCCGCGGTGACCGCCGGGACCAGCGACCTCGGCCGGCCGGTCTTCGACGTGCGGACCGAATTCCGGCAGGCCGGGCTGCACATCGCGGAGGTGCGGACGGTCGGCACCGCCTTGTCCGCACAGTCGCTGGAGCGCAAGGAGCAACGCGGAGCCGAACGCGCCCTGCGGCACACCCTCAAGAATGCCCCGGCGCCCGACCCGGCCCGCTGACCCCGCTGCGAAGAGGAGAACCATGACGACGACGGAAGGCGCGGGACCGCCGAAATTCCCGATGCCCCGCCGCCCCGGCTGCCCGTTCGACCCGCCGGAGGAACTCGCCGAGATCCGCGAGACCCGGCCCGTCCAGCAGGTGCGCAACTGGGACGGCTCCCGGCACTGGCTGATCACCCGGTACTCGGACTGCCGCACGGTGCTCGGCGACGCGCGGTTCAGCTCGAACTTCCGGCTGCCCGGCTACCCGACCACCGGGCCGGCGCAGCTCGCCTCGACCTGGCGCAGCTTCATCAACATGGACGGCCCCGAGCATCTGGACCAGCGCAGGGTGCTCATGCGCGAGTTCACCCGGCGCCGGGCGGAGCAGCTGCGGCCGCGCGTGCAGCAGATCGTGGACGACGCCGTCGACGCTCTGCTCGCCCAAGGCCCGCCCGCCGACCTGGTGAGCCGTTTCGCGCTGCCGGTCTCCTCGCTGGTGATCTGCGAACTGCTCGGCGTGCCGTTCGCAGACTCCGCGTTCTTCCAGGACCGCTCGGCCGCGATGCTGGACAAGACGCTGAGCCGGGAAGGCATCAACAACGCCAGGGAGGAGCTGCGCGGTTTCCTGCGCGACCTGGTGGCCGCCAAGGAGGCGACGCCGGGCGACGACCTGATCAGCCGGCTCGTGCACGACCAGGTCCGGGCCGGGCGGATGACTTCGGTGCAGGTCGTGGACACCAGCATGCTGTTGCTCATCGCCGGCCACGAGACCACCGCGGACATGATCGGTCTCGGCACCGCGGCGCTGCTGGCCCGTCCGGACCGGCTGGCCGAGATCCGCGACAGCGACGACCCGGCGTTTCTCGCCAACGCGGCCGAAGAAATGCTGCGGTATCTCACCATCACCCAGTCCGGCAGGCGGCGGGTGGCGGTCGCCGACATCGAGGTGGGCGGGCAGCTGATCCGCGCCGGCGAAGGCGTGATCGTCGCGAACGCCGCCGCCAACCGAGATCCCCGGCACTTCGCGGCCCCGGACGACCTCGACCCGCACCAGAAGGCGCGCCACCACCTCGCGTTCGGCTACGGGCCGCACCAATGCCTCGGCCAGTCGCTGGCCCGGGTCGAGTTGCAGGTCGTCTACGGCACGCTCTACCGGCGGATCCCCGCCCTGCGGCTCGCCGTCGCTCCGGAAGAAGTCCGCTACCAGCACGAAATGCTCATCTACGGCGTGCACGAGCTGCCGGTCGCCTGGTGACCGCGGCGCGAACCCCGATACCCGGAAAGGGAATCTTCATGACTTCATCGTTGCTCCTGGCCACCGAGATCCCGGTGGCCGGGCAGTCGGCGGCCGACGCGGTCAAAGCGCTGCGGGACACCGGTTCCGGCACGCTCTACGAGGGCCTCGAACACCCGGCGATCCTCGAGCTGACGCCGGTCGCCGACGCGGCCGCGCTCGCCGCGCCGCTGGCCCGGCTGCGCGAACTGCGCAAACCGCTCGCGCCGCTGCAGACCGGCGACTTCCGCACCCAGGTGCTGGAATTCGTCGCCGCGCCGAAGCCGGTCGACGGAGACCTCCCGGACACCCCGTACGTGCAACTGCGGCACGTCGAGGTGAAACCGCCGGTGCACGAGGAATACCTGGCCTGGCGCGAGGGGACGATCTTCGCCGAGGTCCGCGAGTCGGCCAAGATCGAAGCCTTCCTGGCTTATCACTCGCTGGTGAGCACCGAGCCGGGCGTGCTGTTCGTCGCGGGGTTCTCCTGCCCGCCGGAGGAGTACCTGCCGACGTTCGCCTCGGCGCGGTACGCCGAGATCGCCCGGCAGGCGCATCCCCGTTTCGTCACCGACGAAGGCCTCTACACCCGGATCTACCGGCGGGTTCCCGCTGAAGGCGAGCAGTCCCGATGACCGAGCCGTGCCGGTCCGCGGTCTACCGGCTGAGCATGACCACCCAGGGCCCGCTGTACCCGCCGAGCGAGGTGATGAACACCGACGGGGACTTCGTCGTCATCGGCACGATCACCCGCGCGCAGCCGGACGGGAGCGTCGCGGCGGCGCCCGGACGCGCGATCGTCGCGGCGGACAGCCCGCTCCCGGAGTTCGGGAGCACCCTCCCCTACCGGATCGTCCGCGAACTGCCCGAGGAGCTTTCCGCCGAGGACGAGGCGATGGTGCTCGCCACGCTGCCGCTGCCGCTGCCCTGCTCCAACTACACCGCGGTGATGGCGCCGCAACAGCAGCCGGAGCCGTTCTCGGTGACGCGCCCGAGCTATCCGTTCCACCAGGCCCCGATTCCGGATCTGCAGCCGGAAGACGGCCCGAAGGTGACCGCGCCGGTCACGCTCGGGCAGTGGGTCAAGGCCCGCGGCACGCTGACCGTCACGCTGGCCGAGGACAGCACGGCGGCGGAGTTCCGCGGCGAATTCTCCGGGCTGATCCCGGAAAGCCTGTACACCGTGATGGCGATCCGCCGCCGGGACATGGACCCGGACGGCCCGGCCCACCCCAGCCCGCTGGGAGTGCCGAATGTGTTCGTCGCCGACGAGGAGGGCAACGGGCGCTACCGCGCCGTGCTGCCCGACCCGTTCCCGGCCGCGGACGCGCCGAACAGCGCGGACCGGCTGGTCAATTTCGTCGTGCTGTGGATGAGCTACCAGCAGAACTACGGCGGCGCGGTGGGGCACCACGGTCTCGGCGCCGACATCCACGCGCAGCTGCGCCTCGACGCGCCCGGCTTCGCCGAGTTCACCACCCGGCCCCGCAACGGAGATGGCAAATGACGTCAGGAATCGTGTCCCCGGTCAGCGATCCGGCCGACGAGGCCGCCCGCGGGCGCAACGCGGCGGCGGGCTTGCGCCGGCCGGTCGGCGTCGTGTCGACCGGGCTGTGCGTGCCGCCGCGGGTGGTGACCAACACCGAACTCACCCGCACGCTCGACACCTCCGACGCGTGGATCCGGTCCCGCACCGGGATCGAAGAACGGCGGTACCTCGCGACTGGACTGTCCACATCGGACATGAGCATCGCAGCGGCGCGCGAGGCGCTGCGCCGGGGCGGTGTCGCCGCGGCCGAGCTGGACGCGATCATCGTCACCACGTTCACTCCGGACCAGCCGCTGCCCTCCACCGCGTTGATGGTCAAGGAACGGCTGGGCGCGCACCGCGCCGTCCCGCTCGACCTCACCCAGGCGGCCTGCGCCGGCGGGATCTACGCCCTGGTGGTGGCGGCGCACTTGCTGCAGAACACCTCGTACCGGCACGTGCTGGTGATCGGGGCCGACGCGGGTTCGCGGGCGACCGACCCGCAGGACCGCGGCACCCGGGTGTTCCTCGGGGATGCCGCGGGCGCCGCGCTGCTTGCGCCGACCGCGGACGGCTTCGGAATCCTGTCCTGGCACACCGATTCCGAACTGTCCTACGAGGTCGAGATCCCGGCAGGCGGCTCGCGGACGCCGACCAGCCCGGAAACCCTGCAGCGGCGCGACCAGTACCTGAAGATGAACGGCAAGGCAGTCTGGACCATGGCGACCGACCGGCTGCCGCGCAGCATCCGCGAAACCGCGGCACGAGCCGGGATCGGTCTCGACGAGGTCGGCTATTACCTGCTGCACCAGGCCAATCTCAACATCATCACCGAGGCGATGGCGAGCCTCGGCGTGCCCGCCGAGCGAGCTCCCACCACCGTCCGGCGCTTCGGGAACACCGCCGCGGCCAGCATGTTCACCGTTCTGCACGAGACGCTGAACGGCCCCGCGGAACACGGCGACGTGCTGATCATGGCGGGCATCGGCGCCGGGTTCCTGTGGGGTTCGATGTGCCTGCGCCACTGCGCGGCCGGGGGCTAGCGGTGTTCGCGATCTCAGCGGCGGGCACCGACGCCGCCGACCCGCTCGGCCAGCTGCGCGCCGGAGAGTGGCCGGACCCCTCCCCTGGCGAAGGCTGGACGACGGTGACCGTTCGCGCGGCTTCGCTGAACCGCCACGACCTGTGGACGTTGCGCGGCGTGGTGCCGCCGCACCAGCGGCTGCCGGTGGTACTCGGTTCGGACGCCGCCGGCGTCGACGAGAACGGCGAACCGGTCCTCGTGCATTCGGTCATCGGGAACCCGGAGTACCGGGGCGACGAGACGCTGGATCCGGACCGCACCGTGCTGAGCGAGAAATATGACGGCACGTTCGCCGAACGAGTCGCCGTCCCGGTCCGGAACCTGCTGCCCAAACCGTCGTGGCTTTCGTTCGAGGAGGCCGCGTGCCTGCCGGGTTCGTGGTTGACGGCGTATCGGATGCTGTTCGAACAGGCGCCGCTGAAACCCGGCGACACGGTGCTGGTGCAGGGCGCGGGCGGCGGGGTGTCGACCGCGCTCGTCGCGCTCGCCGCCGCAGGCGGGTTCCGGGTCTGGGTGACCGGCAGTACCGAAGAACGGCGGCGGCGGGCCGAGCGGCTCGGTGCGGACGCGTCCTTCCCGCCCGGAACCCGCCTGCCGCGCCGGGTCGACGCGGTGATGGAGACCGTCGGCGAGGCGACGCTGGCGCATTCGCTCCGGAGCGTCCGGTCCGGCGGCCACATCGTCGTCTCCGGTGCGACCACCGGGGCGACTCCGCGCATCGACCTGACGCACGTGTTCTACCGGCAGCTCACCCTCACCGGCTGCACGCTCGGCACCCGCGAGCACCTGGCGCGGCTCCTGCGGTTCTGCGCGGAGCACCGGCTCGCGCCCGAAGTCGACCGGGTGCTGCCGCTGTCGCGTGCGGCGGTCGGATTCCGGGCGATGGCGGAGGGGAACGTGTTCGGCAAGGTCGTGTTCACGGTCTGAATCAGTTGTCCGCACGGAAAAACGAACCCAAGGAGAGTGGTGTGGTGAGCAGTTCCGCGGTGACCCGCGAGGCGCTGGAGACCTTCGTGATCGACGCGCTGGCGGAGCAGGGCGCGGCCCGGGAGCGGATCGGCCCGGACGTGTCCTTCGACGAGCTGGGGCTGGATTCGCTGAACGTGACCGACATGGGCCTGTCGGTCAAGAACGAGTTCGGCATCGACGTGCACCCCGGCGACCTCGAAGACGCCGAGAATCTCCGCGCGGCGCTCGCGGTGATCTACCGGAAGGCCGGGCTCGGATGACGGTCACGCTCTCCGGGGCCGGATCGGCGCTGCCGCGCCGCGTCGTCGGCAACGACGACTTCACGCACCTGGACACGTCCGACGAGTGGATCGTGCAGCGCACCGGCATCCGGCAGCGGTATTGGCTGGAGGACGACGAAACCCTCGCGGACCTCGCGGAGCGGGCCTGCCGCGCCGCGCTCGCCGACGCGGCGGTCGCGCCGCGGGCGATCCGGCACGTCATCGTGGCCACGTCCACCGCGGACCGGATCAGCCCGGGTGTCGCGGTCGAGGCGGCCACCCGGCTCGGCCTCGACTGTCCGGCGGCGTTCGACGTCAGCGCCGGCTGCTCCGGCTTTCTCTACGCGCTGGACCAAGGGATCGCGCTCATCGAGTCCGGGCGCGCCGAGCACGTCCTGGTGTGCGGAGCCGAAGCGCTTTCGCGCATCACCGACTTCTCCGACCGGAGCACGGCCGTGTTGCTGGGCGACGGCGCGGGCGCGGTGGTGGTGTCGCGCGCACCGGGCGCGATGCGGCCGGTCTTCGCGTTGGGCTCGGACGGGACGAAGATCGACCTGCTGTACGTCGGCCGGCACGACGGGCTGCTGCGGATGCGCGGCCGGGACATTTACGAACACGCCGTCGAGGCGATGACCGGGCACACCCGGCTGGTGCTGAAAACCTCCGGGCTGAGCGCAGGCGACCTCGCGCTCTTCGTCGCGCATCAGGCCAACGCGCGAATCGTGCAGGCGGTTGCCCGACGGCTGGAAGTGCCCGAGCGCAAGGTCTTTCTCAATGTCGACCGGGTAGCGAACACGTCGTCCGCGTCGATCCCGCTCGCGCTCGCACAGGCCGCAGGGCAGCAGCTGGCGCCCGCGGGCGGAATCCTCGGCCTCGCCACCTTCGGCGCGGGCCTGACCTGGGGCGCCGGGGTCATTTCGTGGAAAGCGGGACCCGGCGCAAGCGGAGAACCAACCGAAAGGGAAACACCATGAACCATCCGGGACTGCTGGCAGGCAAGGTCGCGCTGATCACCGGCGCGAGCAGCGGGATCGGCGCCGCGGCGGCAAAGGTTTTCGCGCGGGAGGGCGCCAAGGTCGTCCTGGTGGCGCGGCGCAAGGAGCGGCTGGAGGCGTTGACCGAGGAACTGCGGGACCGCGGCGCGGAAGCGGAGTTCGCGGTCGCGGACGTGCGCGTCGCCGAAGAATGCGCGGCTGCGGTGGACCTTGCCGTCGAGCGGTTCGGCCGGCTCGACGTGGCCTTCAACAACGCGGGCCACGGCATCGGGCGCGACCCGTTGCACCTGATGGACGACAATGTTTACGACTACCTCGTCGACACCAACCTGCGCGGTGTCTTCAACTGCCTCCGTCCGGAGATCACCACGATGCTGACGAACGAGAACGGCGGTGCGATCGTCAACACCAGCAGCGTCGGCGGGCTCGTCGCGTCACCCGTGTCCGCGCCGTACATCGCTGCGAAACACGCCGTCGTCGGCCTGACCCGGGCGGCTGCCGCGGAGTACGGGCGCGAGCGGATCCGGGTGAACGCCATCGCACCGGGCGCGACGCACAGCGAGCAGGTGGCCGACTGGTTCACGAAGAACCCTGGCATGGAGGAGACGCTGCACCAGCTGACCCCGCTGCCCCGGACCGCGCAGCCGGAGGAAACCGCCGAGGTGGTCGCGTGGCTGTGCAGCGACCGTGCCTCCTACGTCACCGGCGTCGCGATGCCGGTCGACGGCGGATTCACCATCCAGTGACGCCGCCGGCCGGCGCGGGAAAGGAGAAGGCGATGGGAGGCCGCCTCGACGGAAAGGTCGCGGTGATCACCGGGGCGGGATCGGGAATCGGGCGGGCGACCGCGGAACGATTCGCCGCCGAAGGCGCCGTCGTCGCCGCATGGGACGTCAATGCCGACGGCGCGGGTCTGACGGCGAAAACGTTGGCAGACCGTGGATTCCGGGCCGCCGCGTTCGCGGTCGACGTGTCCTCGGCGGAGTCGGTGCGGACGGCCGCCGGCGAGGTCGCCGCGCAGTTCGGCACAGTGGACGTCCTGGTCAACAACGCGGGGATCTTCGATTACTACGCCACCCTGCGCGACACGACCGAGGAAGCCTGGGACCGCGTCCTGAACGTGAACCTGAAGGGGATGTTCCTCGTCACCCAGGCGCTGCTCGACGCGCTCGTCGACGGCGGCGGGGCGGTGGTGAACACGTCCTCGATCTCCGGCTTGGTGGCCGGCGGCGGCGGGGTCGCCTACACCGCGTCGAAGCACGGCGTCATCGGATTCACCCGGCAACTGGCCCTCGAATACGGCAAACACGGCGTGCGGGCCAATGCGGTGCTGCCCGGCGCGGTCGAAACCGAAATGACCAAACCGCTGCTGGCACAGGCTGATCTGCCGATTCTGGAAACCGTCCGCCGCGTGCCGGCCGGCAGGCACGCCCAGCCGGACGAGATCGCCGACACGGTGCTGTTCCTGGCCAGCGACGAGGCCAGGTTCGTCTACGGCACGAGCTTCGTCGTCGACGGCGGCTGGACCGTCGTCTGACCGACGGAACCGATTTCGGCTGTTTTTCCTGGGGAAGCATTTTTCTCAGCACTGGGGTTCCGCGCGCGAAAAATCGCGCGCGGATGGACGAAAGAATGGACGACCATGTTCTTTTCCGAATCGCGGACGCCGGGCAGGGCCGGCCGCCGCGGCATCGCGTTGCTGGCCGCCTGCGCGGCGTTGGCGCTGACCGCGGGGACGGCGGACGCAGCCGGTCCGGTGACGCCGCTGTTCACCCTTCCGGCAGGCAATGTCGCTCCCGAGTCGCTGACCGCGGACCCGGCCACCGGCGACATCTACGTTTCCAGCTACACCAACGGCGAAGTCGACCGCCGCGCCGCCGGTTCCGGGCAGGCGCAGGTGTTCATTCCCGGCGGCGCCGACGGCAGGGCGAACGCGACCGGGGTCAAAGTCGACAGCGCCGGCCGGCTGTGGGTGCTGGGCGGCCCCACCGGCATCGTCGACGTCTACGACGTCAAAACCGGAGCGCGGATCGCGGCATTCACCAGCGGCAGCACCGACGGCCTGCTCAACGATGTCGCCTTCGGCCCGGACGGCAGCGCGTACATCACCGATTCGTATCTGCCGGTGGTGTACCGGGTCGCCCCGGCCGATCTCGCCGGCGCGGCGAACGGCGCGACCCTGCCGCAGTGGCTCTCCCTGCGCGGCACGCCCGCGGACTACGGCACGGCGAAACAGCTGAACCTCAACGGCATCGGCGTGTACCGCGGAAATCTGGTGACAGTCAACTCCACCACCGGGCAATTGTTCCGGATCTGCCTGGCGACGCGTTCGGTCAGCGTCGTGCAGAGCAGCGCGAAGTTTGTCGACGGCGACGGCCTGACCATCGCCGGCGACAAGATGTGGATCGCCCAGAACTACCGCAACACGGTGGTGCGGGCCGGACTCAGCGGCGACGCCGGTGTCGCCTCCCCGGAGGTCTCGTTCACCAGCGACGACCTCCGGATTCCCAGTTCGGTGATCCGCTACGGCGGGCAGACGGTCGTGACCCGCGGCCAGTTCGGCAGCCCGACGCCCGTGACCCCGTTCGACGTCGCCGCGGTCGCCGGGGTCTAGCGGACGATCTCCGCGAGAGCCGTAGCGCCTCCCGTGCGGGTGCCGGCGGTCTCAGCCGCCGCCGGCACCCGCACGGGAGGCCATCTCCGCGAGCCTCCGCAGCGCCTCGTGGTCCGCGCTGCCCGGTTCGGCCTGGTAGATCGTCATCCGCTGGCCGCCCGGGCCCAGCCGCAGCACCTCGTAGTCGAACGTGACCTCGCCGAGGTCCGGATGCCGCAGCCGGGCTTGGGCGCTGCGCCGGCTGCGGACATCGTAGCGCTGCCACAGCCGGCAGAATTCCGTGCTGTCCCGGGAAAGTTCCTCGACCAGCGCGGCCAGGTCCGGAGCCTCGGGCGCGTCGGCGAGCAGCGAGCGCAGCTGCGCGGCGGTGCTGACCGCGGCTTCCTCCCAATCGACGTAAAGCTCCCGCGCGGCCGGATGCCGGAACAGGTACCGGATCGTATTGCGGCGTTCGGCAGGCCAATCCGTCAATCCCGGGAACAGCGCGAGCGCTTCCGGATTCGCGGCGAGGATGTCGCTGGTTCGGCTCAGCAGATGCGCAGGCCACGGGCGCACCGTCTCGAGGAGCCGGAGAATGCCCGGCCGCACCTCGCGTTCGGACGGATTTCCCGGTGACAGCACGCGTTGCGCGGTGTGGTTGGCAAGCGCGTAGAGGTGCGCGTGCTCCTCCCGGTTGAGCCGCAGCGCATTCGCGATCCCGTCGAGGACCACGCCGCTCGGATTGGTTTCGCGGCCTTGCTCCAGCCGGATGTAGTACTGGACGCTGAGCCCGGCGAGAGTGGCGAGTTCCTCCCGGCGCAACCCCTGCGTGCGGCGGAGTCCGGTGCCCTCGGGGAGCCCGACGTCGGCAGGGCGCAGCCGGGCGCGCCGGGCGAGCAGGAATTCGCCGAGCAGGGCGGGCGTGCTCGTGGGCACGGATTCTCCTCTTCCAGGGCTCGCCGGTGTGGTGGTTGCCGGACGCTGCCTGTCCCTTTCACTGGCAGGCACGGTGGTGCCATGCACACTGCGGTCTTCTTCCTGACGGTACTTGCTGCCAGGGTCGAAGTCATCCCGGAAACCCGGGCAGACCCGAAGGGAGATCCGTGACACGAATGCCGGGCACGGTTTCGCCGCCGCGCGGCCGCTGGGCGGGTCCGCCGCCGGAACAGGCGGGGTTCGGCGGCCGGTTCACTGCCGCGACCTCGATCGGCTCCGTGCTCAACCCGGTCAACTCGTCGATCATCGCGATCGCGCTGGTTTCCATCGGCCAGGCGTTCGGGGTCGGAGCCGACGCCACCACGTGGCTGGTTTCCGCGCTGTACGTGGCGACCGCGGTGGGCCAGCCGACCGCGGGACGGCTCGCCGACCTGTTCGGACCGCGCCGGGTCTACCTGATCGGCTCGGCGCTGGTCGGACTCGGCGGACTGCTCGGGTTCCTCGCGCCGACGCTGTCCCTGCTGGTGGTTGCGCGGGTGATCATCGGGATCGGCACCTCAGCCGCGTATCCGGCGGCGATGGCCATGGTGCGGCGGCAATCCGAGCGGCTGCGCACTCCGGCCCCGGGCGGAGTGCTGAGCGCGCTGGCGATCGCAGGCTGGACCAGCATGGCGGTCGGTCCGCCACTGGGCGGTCTGCTGATCGCGATCGGCGGCTGGCGGGCCACCTTCGTCGTCAACCTTCCCCTGGCGGCGATCAGCGTGCTGTGCGCTCTGCGCTGGCTGCCCGCCGACGAACCGAACGAGCGCGGCACTTCGCGGCTGCGCAGTTTCGACCCGGCCGGAATGGCGCTGTTCGCGGTCGTGCTGATCGGCCTGCTGGTATTCCTGATGGACCTGAGCGCGCCTCGCTGGTGGCTGCTCGGCGGCGCCGCGGTGCTGCTTGGCGTGCTGGTCTGGTGGGAACTGCGGAATCCCACGCCGTTCCTCGACGTGCGGATGCTGGCCACGAACCGGGCGTTGACCACGACTTATCTGCGGTACGCGGTGACCATGCTGGTGACGTACTGCTTCCTCTACGGCTGGACGATGTGGCTGGAGCAGAGCGCGCACTTCTCGAGCTCCACGACCGGTCTGCTGATGGTGCCGTGCTTCGTCGTGGCCGCCGCCGGTTCGGCGCTGATCGCCCGGTGCGGGGCGTGGGGCCCGCTGCTGGCAGGCACGATCGCGCTGACCGCGGCCAGCGCGTGCCTGTTGCTGCTGCACGCGGATTCGCCGCTGTGGCTGCTGATCGTGACGAGCCTCGTGTTCGGGCTGCAGAACGGGCTCAACGCGGTGAGCAACCAGGCCGCGATGTACCGGCAGGCACCGGCTTCGCACACCGGCTCGGCCGCCGGGCTGCTGCGCACGTTCTCCTACCTCGGGGCGATCGCGTCGGCCAGCCTGATCAGCCTGACCTTCGGCGAACAGGCCACCGATGCCGGGCTGCACGAACTGGCGTTGATCCTCACCTTCGGCTCCGCGGCGACCATCCTGACCGTGGTGTTCGACCGGGAACTGCGGAAACCCGCGCCGGACAAGACTTCCTGACCTTTTCAGCAGTACGACAACAAGGAGAAGAGAACCCGTGGCCATCACCACGCTGGACCGCACCACCGCACTGATCGTGATCGACCTCCAGAAAGGCATCGTGGCACTGCCCACCGTCCACCCGGCCGCGGACATCGTCGAGCGCAGCAACCAGCTGCTCGCCGCCTTCCACCGGCACGACCTGCCGGTGGTGCTGGTCAACGTCGACGGCGGCGCTCCTGGCCGCACCGACGCTCCCGCCGGCGGCGGCGAGTTGCCTGCCGACTTCGCCGAGTTCGTGCCCGAACTGGACCGGCAGCCCGGCGACCACGTCGTGACGAAGCCGAACTGGGGCGCGTTCTACGGGACGTCGCTCGACCTTCGGCTGCGCCGGCTCGGCGTCACCCAGGTCGTGCTGGCCGGCATCGCCACCAGTATCGGCGTCGAGTCCACCGCCCGCGCGGCGCACGAACGCGGCTATCACGTCACGCTCGCGGTGGACGCGATGACCGACCTGAACGCCGAAACGCACCGGAACAGCATCGAGCGGATCTTCCCGATGCTCGGTGAGAGCGGTACCGCACAGGAGATCATCGATCACCTGAAGAACTCTCACTGATATCGGGCGCGCGGCCGTTGACCGGGTCTTCTTCCCCCCAGGGATGACCCGGCCAACGGCCTTTTTCGCGGACTCGACGCGCTATTTACGGAACAATAAATAACATTTCCTCCGATTACGCTCGCGGCCGTCGGAAGCTGTTGTCCGGCTCCGCTGCGCTTGCTAAGGTCGCAACCGGATTCCCGCGGGGACAAGGAGACCGGTCCGATGAGCCTTGCCAATGTACTGTCCCTGCGTGCGCGTCCGGCGGACCGGATAGAGAATTACGGCACCGGATCCGAGCACGTGCTCGAAATGTGGCACGGCGGCGAACAGATCGCCGTAGTGGTGCACGGAGGGTTTTGGGCCGCGGAATACGACCGGTCGCATATCCGTCCGTTCTGCGCGGCGCTCGCGGATCAGGGCTACACGACGGTCGCGGTCGAATACCACCGCGTCGGGCAGCACGCGGGCGGCTGGCCGGGCACGTTCACCGATGTCGCGGCTGCGGTCGATGCGCTTCCGCGGCTCGTCGGGGCACGACGCGAGACAACGGTGCTGGTCGGGCATTCCGCGGGCGGGCATCTCGCGCTCTGGACGGCTTTACGGGACCGGTTGCCCGACGGCGGGCCGGGCGCGCCGGGGAACCGGACGGAAGTCAACGGAGTGGTGTCCCTGGCGGGCGTCTGCGATCTGGTCGACGGTCACCGGCGCAACCTCGACGACGGCGCGGTGCACCGCCTCCTCGGCGGTCCGCCGGACGGTCTTTCCGCCCGCTACCGCCTGGCCGATCCGATCCGGCTCGTGCCGTCGGCCGCGCGGTGCGTCCTGGTCCACGGCGACCAGGACGACCGGGTGCCGGTGAGCCAGAGCGTCCGGTTCCACGCCGCCGCACTGGCCCAAGGCGGCGACGCACGGCTGACGATCCTTCCGGGCACCGGGCATTTCGAGTTGATCGACCCGACCTCGGCGGCCTTCGACGCGGTGCTCGACGCGGTCCGCACCGCCTTCTCCGCGCCCGGCTATCTCGCCCCGACCGGCTCGGAATCGGCGAAGTAAGGCCCGAAAACCCGCTCTATCACCGGAACCGGGCGCAAGGCGTACAGCATCAACGCGTAGCAACTCCCCCGCAGCAACAACGACGGCGCCAGCACACCCGCACCGACCGCGAGCGTCGCAAGCGGCTTGTTGTGGACGACATCGAGCAACACCAGCGGCGCCACGCCCAGCAGCATCGTTTCCAGAATCACCCGGACCGCGAACAATCCGTAGAGGGGCAGGAATATCCGGCGTTCCCGCATCGAAGCGACCACCGAGCTCCGCTCCCGCACGGAAACCGGGAGCGGGGCGGCGACGATCGCGGCCGAGACCGCGGCATAGGCGGCCGGGAAGGCCAGCACGGCGACGGCCAGCAACGGAATCGTCAGGTCCGCCCCGGCAGTGCGCCACACCAGCAGGGCGGGTAGGTACCCGAGCAAGCCGGCCAGTGCGCACAGGACGTAAAGCGCGAGTTCCGCACCGAAAAGCCAGCAGACGGAGCCCACGCGGATCGACCGCAGCGTGGCGAACAACGTCGTGCGCCGGTCCCGGAAAACCAGCATCAACTGCTGCGAAGCGGCCGCGCTGACCAAGATCTTGCCCGCAAACCCGCCCGCGGCCACCGCCAGGAACGCGGGCGACCGGATCAGGGACCATGCTTCCGCGGGAGCGTCGTCGAAGAGCCAGCCGCGGCGGAAGACGTCGGTGGCGATGCCTTGATCCGGGACCAGCAGAGAAAAAGCCAGCACGACCACCGCGACGGCGAGAACGCTCGGGTTGCGCAGGAGGAGCGCGAACGGGCGTACGACGGCCTGCCTCGCGAAGTCCCGGAGCACGGCGTCAGCCGGCGGAAAGGGTGTAGAGGTCGCGCAGGGTCCAGCCGCACAGGGCGGTCAGCACGAGCAGCGCACCTCCGAGAACCAGGGGCAGCAGGCCGGTCACGCCGTCCACCACAGTGGACCACAGCACCACACCGCCGCCGACCGCCAGCGCCGCGGCCACCATGCCGATCCCCCACCACAGCCGCCCTGGCTCGGGCGCCACCACGTCCTCCGGGTCGAGGCCCGCGACGACGGTGCACACTTGCACCGAGCCCAGCACCAGCGCCAGCCACCACCCGACCAGCAGCGTGATGCGCAGGCCCGGCGAAAGCGAGGCGGACAGGTTCGCGGCGACGTACACCGCGCCGCCGATGACGACCGGCACCGCGAGCCGGCGCAGGGCTTGCGCGACCAGGCGGAGCATCGCCCGCACGGAAAGCCGCGGCAACGGGACGACCAGCACCAGGCCCGCCAGCACGAGCACATCGCTGATGTTCGCCGCCCACGAATGCACCACGTTCTCCGGCAGCAGCGAGTCTTCGACGGCGACGTGCCCGAGCAGCCAACCGCTCAGCCCGGCCGCGAAAACCAGTGCGGAAGCCCGGCTGCGCCGCTGCGCGGCCGAATCGGCAGGCCACACCACCGGATGCACCCACATGTCCAGAGCGCCGACGACCAGGTTCGGCAGCCGCCGCCAGCCGGCGGCGCGGGCCTCGTCTTCCAGCCCCGCGCCCCAGCGGCTGCGCAGCGACGCCGGATAAAGCCGGACCAGCCGCGCCGCCCAGCTCATGCCGGGTTCACCCCCAGCCGCCGCAGGCCGGCGTCGGCGACCCGGGCCATCGCCCGCAGTTCGCGTTCGAGGACCTCCCGCCCGCGGTCGGTCAGCTGCACCGGGCGTTGCCTTCCCTGCTCCTCCAGCGATTCGACCAGCCCCTTCGCCTCCAGCCGGGCCAATGCGCCGTAAAGGCTGCCCGCGCCGAGACGTTCGCCGGTCAGCTGCTCGATCGCGCTGTTGATGGCGTAACCGTGCAACTGGCCGTCGGCCAGTGCACACAGCACCAGGGTTTGCGCGTCGTTGGCTTGCATCCGTTCTCCCTTGCTCGCCTCTCAGCATACTAGTACGCGCCGCGTCGTACGCGCCGTGTACTATCCGGGTCATGGTGGAAAACGACACACCAGTGGTCCTGGACAACGTCTCCAAGAGGTTCGGATCCACTGCCGCGGTGCAATCGGTGTCCTGGGCGCCGCTGCGCGGCCAGGTCACCGCGTTGGTCGGGCTCAACGGAGCCGGCAAGTCCACGCTCATGCGCATCGTCACCGGGCTCATCCGGCCGACCGAGGGCACCGTGACGGTGCGGCCGTCCCGCGACGGCGGCCGCGCGCTCTCGGCGATGATCGAAGCCCCCGCGTTGTTCAACGGGCTGACCGTCCGGCGCAACCTGGAGATGCACCGGATACTGACCGGAGCGGACGCTGCCGAGGTGGCCCGCGCGGTGGAGCTCGCGCAGATCGGCGACGTGCTCAAGCGTCGCGCCGGCACGCTCTCGCAGGGTTACCGGCAGCGGGTCGCGATGGCGCAGTCGCTGCTGGGATCGCCGGATCTGCTCCTGCTGGACGAGCCGACGAACGCCCTCGACCCGGAAGCCATCGTGCAGCTGCGCGCGATGATCCGGACGGTCGCCGACGAGGGCACCGCGGTGGTGGTTTCCAGCCACCAGCTGCGCGAACTCGAAGGCACCGCGGATGCGCTGGCCCTGCTGCACGGCGGGCGGATCCTCTACGACGGCCCGTTCGATTCGTTCGTCGGCCCGCCGACGCTGCGGGTGCGGGTCGCCGGCTCCGACGGCGCGGACACCGCGCGGCTGACCGCTCTGCTGCGGGAGAAACACATCGACGCCGCGCAGACCGACGACGGCATCCGGGCGGTCGCCGACGGCGCGGCCGACTCCATCGCCCAGCAGATCTTCAGCACCGCGGTCAAAGCCGACATCGAACTGATCGAACTGACCCACCTCGCACCGACCCTCGAAGAAGCCTTCCACATCGCGATCGCCGGAGCCCGCTCATGACCACCTACCGCGCCGAACTCCTGCGCGCGCGCAGCCGCACCACCCTGGTGTTCTTGCTGCTGTGCATCGTTTTCACGCTGTTTTCGATGAGCAATGCCGGCCCGCAGGGCCATCCGCCGCTGTGGGGTTTCCGCGAGGTGGCGATCCTGACCGCGACGCTGCTGATGGGCCGCGGCGCGGTCGTGGCCGCCAACGACTTCTCTACCGGCACGATCCGGCCGTGGCTGATCTCGCGGCCGTCCAGGCTCTCGGTGTTCGCCGGCAAGCTCGCCGCCTCGGTGACTGTGGCACTCGGCGCCGCGGTGCTGATCGGCCTGGTTTCGTACGCGGCCAGCGGGCTTTTCGGCGAAGCCGCGACCGCGCGGGACATGGCCGTGGCGACCGGGCAGTTCGCGCTCGCCTGCGTGGCGCTCACCATTTTCGGGCACGCCGTCGGCGTGCTGACCCGGTCGGTGCCCGCGGCGCTGGCCATCACCATCGCCTGGGTGCTTCCCGCGGAGAAGGTGCTTCAGGGCCGGTCGGAGACACTGGACCAGTGGCTGCCGGGAAACCTGCTGCAGGACTTCACTCTCGGCGTGATCGGCTACCACACCGGCCCGGCCGCCGCGGTCCTGCACGCGACCGTGCCGTTCATCCTGCTGGACGTCGTGGCGCTGGTCCTGTTCGCCCGACGCGACATCAACAGCTGACGAGGTGTTCGCCGTGACGACAGACGCACTGGAAATCCCGGCCGGGCACCCGGCCCGCCGTCCCGCCGCGTGGGCGCTGTGGTGCAGCGTCCTCACCGGGGTCGTGTTCACCGCTTGGGCGTACGCGACCACCCAGTTCCCCAGCATCAGCGCCAGCACGCCGTGGCAGGACGACCCGTACCACGGGATGATCTCGTTCACCGAGTTCCTGGTGCCCGCGATGACCGCGCTGCTCGTCGTGCGAGCCTCGCTGTGGCGGCGCGGGCAGCCGCAGCCGGTGTTCCGGATCAACCAGCTCGCGCGCGGCTGCCTGGTCAGCTCGGCACTGGTCGCGCTGACCGTCCTGACCGACGTCGTCGCGACCGTGCTGGCGGCCGACCGCGACCGGTGGGATGAGAAAACGCCGGGGCTCATCGCGAGCCTGGTCCCGCTGGCACTGCTGGCCGCGGCGTCGTTCGCGCTGCACCGGACGGCGCTGCGGCAGTTGCCGCAGACCGAATCCGGCCGTCCCGACGGCGACTGGCTCGACGACCTGGCCGAACTGGTCCACCGCATCGCCCGCGTGCGTATCGACCGGCCGCTCGGATTCGTGCGCGACCACATCGTCGCGTCCGCGGTGCTGCTCAGCGCACTCGCCGGCATCGGGGTCGCCTCGATGCAGGCGCTCGGCGAGGGCGGCGAAACCCCACTGCTGTACGGCATGAGCGTGCTCGTCGCGTTCGGCGGATTCCTCGCGTTCTGCCTGATTTCGAACGCCGTCTTGCACATCGCGGTGCCCCGGGGCGCGGAATCGGCCCGCCCCGGCCGCATCCGGCGGGCCGCCCGCGTCGCGGTGATCGCGGGCGCGCTGACGCTTCCGGCCGCGGCGGTGCTGCGCGACCGGATATGGCAGTTGCTTGGCCACCGAGCGCAAGTCGATTCTGTCGGAACATACGCGAGCATCACGCTGATCACCGCACTGCTGATCGGTCTGCTGGCGTTCGCCGCGGCGGCCGGCATGCCCCGCGGAGGCCGTCGACGGGCCGCCTCACTCCGCACCTGATTCATCCGCCGCGCGGGCGGTCCGGGGCTCCCCTGCCCGGGCCGCCCGCGTCCGAATTTTCCGTACTGCCGGGACGTAACGCAGCCTCTCCGGCAACCAGGGCGCACAGGTGCGGACACCGGCCGCGAACCGCTCGAACCGGCGCTGGTCCGCGGGTGTCCAGCGCAACTTCAGCACATCACGCACTTCGGGTGGCAACGTGCCGGCGGTGACGAAACCGGCGGCACGGCCGAGAATCCGGCCGGGCCGCCGCCACAGCGCGGGCGGCACAGCCGGTGGCGGCGGCGGATCGCGCAAGTCGGACAGCACAGCCAGCGCCGCGGCCGAGCGTTCGAGGCACCCGCTGATCATGGTCGCGAAATATTCGCGGAACTCGTTCAGCGTGGGCGGCATCTCGCGGCCGGGAACGCCCAGTACATGTCCTAATTGGACGGAATCGGCGTACAGCCGTTCTTGTTGCCGCACCGACAGCTCCGGCCCGAACAGCGCGCACGAGGTCAGGTACCGCTCTGCCAGCGTCGCGTTAACCCAGGCGTAGGCCGCGCCGTTCAGCGCGTGGTAGCGGCGGCCGTGCTCGTCCACGCCATGGAAGGGCTTGTGCAGCTCGCGCAGCCGGCGCGCCTCGGCGAAGGCCAGCTCGCCGCCGTAGATGTAGCGCAGCATCGAATCCGACGTGCGGCTCGCCCGGCCCCACTGGTCGGTGCGGAACGCCGAATGCGCGCTCACCGCCGCCCCGACCACCGGATGCATCACCTGCAGCAGCAGAGTGGAGGGAATGACGAGGAACGCGCGCAGCTCCCCCGCGACGTCCCACATCACGCTTCCCGCGCCGAGCGGTTCGGGATTTGCCATCGCCCGCCAGCATACGCCGAGTTCGTCTCCGGCGCGGCCGGCGAGCGCAATAATCGTAATTCGCCGCAATCGGAAAACTGTCCCGCGAGCCATTTTTCCGTAGTACGATGACCGGCATAATGCGCACGGCGTGAATGCCCGCGCCGCCGCGCTTCCGCCGAATCCCCGATATCCGGCTGCGCACCGGTGAAAGGCGAGCACATGGGAACGTCCACGGCAACCCGGCCAGCAGGCCCGCCGGATGCGGTCAAGCTGCTGCCCGTCATCGAGCCGGAGCGGCTGCGCGCGGACTTGGCCGCGGTGGAGAAGCACTTCCTCATCCATGCCAACCCGGCCGCCGCGGACGCGGAGCCGGCGGAGGGCGAGCAGACCGGCTGGGATGTCCTGGTGCTGCGCTGCCCTGGCGGCGACCTGGAGAAAATCGGCCGCAACGCGGGCGGACTGGAGGACTTCGCCGACACCTCCTACCTGGAACTGACCCCGTACGTGCGGGAAATCCTCGACAGCATGGACGTGCCGATCCGCGGCGTGCGGTTCAGTTCGCTGGCGGCAGGCGCGGAAGTGCAAGAACACACTGACAGCCCGTACGGCCTGCCGGTCGGATGGGTGCGACTGCACATTCCGGTGGAAACCAGCGACGACGCGGTGCTGACGATCAACGGCGCTGACCAGCGGTGGAAGCCGAGCGAATTCTGGTACGCGAATTTCGGGCTTCCGCATTCGCTCTACAATCGCGGTTCCGCGGCGCGTGTCCACCTGATCATCGACTGTTATGTCGCGCCCGGGCTTTTCGACCTCTTCCCGCCGGACGTACGCGCGCAGATCGCCGAGGACGAGGTGCTGTTCTTCCGGGAGGAACGCGCGCTGCCGGGTCAGCTGCGCAGCGTGCACGGAACGATCCGGATGCCGGCGGCTTTCCTGAAACCGCATCCGGAACTGCCCACCGCGGAAGAATGGGATTCCGGCGAGGACGCCGAAGCAGAACTGCGAGTACAGGACGACCGGCTCGTCCTGCGGCTGGGCGAGCACGAGACCGCGCTCGCCCACATCGGGGACCGCGAGTTCCGCCCGCTGTGCTGGACGCACGAACAGAGCATGGTGCTGGACCCGGCCGGCCCAGCGCCGCGGATCGTGTTCCGCTACCGGCGCGGCAACCAGGTGATCGAGGCGGTCCGGGAGCAGCCCGCGCTGGCGAGCTGAACCGGCGAAACCGCACGTGCGCCGCACCGGTGGGTGCGGCGCACTTTTCGCGGCTCCTGCTCCGGCATGAGATCCGCGAAATGCTCTGGCAGGACTGGGAAACCGGCAAGGTCCCTCGCGGGAACCGTGTTGCCGCAAGGGACCTTGCCGGATCACTGCGCACCGAGACGGGATGCGGAGCCGCGCAGGGCGGGGCGGCGAACGGTTCCGCTCCGGCCCCTGCGGCGCCGTTCGGCAGCTCCGCTCAGTACTGGCCGAGCGACCCGCGCACCCGTGCCCTGCGGATGCCCACCTCGAACACCAGCACGCCGAGCCCGAGGTAGATCCCGGTGTTCAGGAGCAGCCCGGGCAGCCCGCCGTCGGACCACATCGCGGCCAGCGACCGGCCCTGCAGCACCGATTCGCGGAGCATGGTGACCCCTTGCGTGCTGGGCAGGCTGTTGGCGATCGTGGTGAGCCAGCGCGGGAACTCGTCCACCGGCAGCAGCGTGCCGTTGGTGAAGATGATCATGTTGATCATCAGGTTCGCGAGCGCCCCGACGTGCTTGAAGACCAGCATCGCACCGCCGATCATCAGGCCGAAGCCGAACAGGCCGGTCAAGGTCAGGGCGAGCATCAGCAAGCCGCCGCCGGACACCGGGACGGACACGCCGAAACTCGCGAGCAGCACCAGGTCGAGCACGGCGACCAGTCCGGTGGTGGTGACCAGCGCCGCGACCGCCCTGCCGACCAGCAGCAGTTCGGGCTGGCTCACCGACATGCACATCTGTTCCAGCGTGCCGGTCTGCGCCTCGCTGACCAGATCGATGCCCACCCAGCTGACCATGTTGACGGCGTAGAACCACACCACGTAGCCCAGCAGTGCCGAGGTGAGCTGCCCGGGGTCCATGGAACCGTGGCCGAGGAAGAACACCAGGAAAAGGAAGATCGCAGTGAGCGTGACGAGTTGCATCACCATGTTGAACTTGTAGTACCAGTTGACGCGCAGGCCTTTGCGCGCCTCGGCCAGCACCACGTGCACCGCCGCGCTCATCGTCGCAGCTCCTGCTCGTCCTGGACCACTCGCAAGAAGACTTCCTCCAGTGTCGGCTCGAGGCGATTGATCCCGAGCACGGTCAGCGACCGGCTGCGCGCGTGCGCCAGGAGTTCGTGTAGTTCCTCCTGGTCGTTGATCTCGCCGGAGAGGGTGATCTCGCCGTCCCGCGCGGTGACCTCCAGGTCCCGCCAGGCCGGTTCGCGGGCGTCGAGATGCCCGCCCAGCCGGATTTCGTAGCTGTCCTTGCCGAACAGCGCCAGCAGTTCCTTCACCGGCTTGTCGATCAGCATCCGGCCCTGGTGGATCACCGCCACCCGGTCGCACAGGTCCTGGACGACCTCCAGCTGGTGCGAGGTGAGCAGCACGGTGCGGCCCTCCTCGCGGGCCAGCCGGTCCACCCAGAGCCGCACGGTGCGCGAGGCCTGCGCGTCCAGTCCGAGCGTCGGCTCGTCGAGCAGGATCACCGGCGGGTCGCCGATCAGCGCGCAGGCGATCGCCACTTTTTGCTGCATGCCGCGGGAAAACCGGGTGACCGGCTCGTGCCTGCGCTCCCACAGCTCCAGGTCGCGCAGCAGCTGCTCGGCTCGCTCCCGCCAGGCGGTGCCCCGGGAACCCTTGAGCCGGGCGAAGTACCGAAGGTTCTCCCATGCCGAGAGCTGCCAGTAGATGTTGCGGGTGCCTTCCAGCACCGCACCGATCTGCGCCATCGCGCGCCGCCGCGAGCGGCGCACGTCGCAGCCGTTGACGCGCAATTCGCCCGAGGTGGGGGTGACCAGTCCGCAGATCATCTTGATGGTGGTCGTCTTGCCCGCCCCGTTCACGCCGAGCAGGCCGAGCACCTGGCCGTGCTCGATGGCCAGGTGCAGACCGTCGACCACCCGGCGCGTTCCCGATCCGGCGCGGTAGACCTTGGTCAGCCCGGTCACCTCGACGGCCTTGCCGCTCTCGGAAGTCATGTCCGCATCGCCTGTCCGTTCTCGCTGGGGGGCCGTCCGCCGGCCGGCGGAGTGCGCAGGTGCTCGGCCAGTGCCGCGACGTGCGGCGGGTCGAGCATGGTCAGATGGCTGCCCGGCACCAGCCGGACCTCGAGGCCGCCGCGGGCCAGCTCGCCCCAGCCCCACGCCGGATCGCTGTCCGGCGGTTCGTCCGGGTCGGCGCAGCGCAGCAGCAACGCCGCTCCGGCGTGGGGTCGCGGACGGTAGGCCAGCGCAGCTCGCGTGTGCGCGCGGGCGATGTCCACGTACTGGCGCATCGTGCGCAGGTCCATGTGCTCGGCCAGCAAACCCGCTTCGTCGGCCAGCGCGACCACGTGCGGCAGCCGTTCGTCCTCGGGCAGCGCGCGCAACCGCGCTTCGGTCACTGGCAGGTGTTCGGCGAACTCGCTTGCGAGGAATCGCACGTCGTCCATCGCCTCGAATTCGGCGAGCGACGGGAAGTCCGGCCCGAGGTCGGGACTGCTGTCGAGCAGAACCAGACGTGCCACCTCGTGCCCGGCCGCGCGCAATTGCCGGGCCATCTCGTACGCGATCAGGCCGCCGAGCGAGTATCCGCACAGGTGATACGCGCCCTCCGGCTGCACCTTCCGGATGTCCGCCACATACGCGGCAGCCATCTCCTCGATCGATTCGTGCGGTGCGCGCGCCAGTTCGAGGGAGTGCGCTTGCACGCCGTAGACCGGGCCTTCCCCGGGCAGTACGCGGGCCAGCGAGGTGAAGCAGAAGACGGTGCCGTTCTTCGGGTGCATGCAGAACAGCGGTGGCTCGGCGGTTCCGGCGCGCAACGTGATAATCGAGCGCGGCCAGCCCTCGCGCGGCTGCTCCAGTGCCTCGGCGAGTTCCGCGGGCGTCGGGTTGCCGTACAGGTCGGCCAGCGACACTGCGCGGCCGAGAATCCGGCGCAACTCCCCCACCAGCCGCAGCGCGACCATGGAATGCCCGCCCGCGTCGAAGAAGTTGTCGTGCGCGCCGATGCGCGGGACTCCCAGCACGTCCTGCCAGACCGCGGCGATCACTGCCTGCACAGGGGTTTGCGGCGGGACGTACTCCGCCGCGAGCGTCGGACCGACCGGCGCGGGCAGCGCGTCCCGGTCGATTTTTCCGTTGCGAGTCAACGGAAGTTCGCCCAGGGTCAGCACTGCCGAGGGGACCAGGTAGTCCGGCAGCGCCGAGCGGCAGTGCGCGCCCAAGTCGCCCGCATCGCTGTCGCCCACGACGTACGCGACGAGGCGCCAGCCTGCCCCTTCGTCCCGGTGCGCGACGACGATCGCCTCCCGGACCGAGGGGTGCGCGCGCAGCACCGCTTCGATTTCGCCGACCTCGACCCGGAAGCCGCGGATCTTGACCTGGTCGTCCGTCCGGCCGACGAAGTCCAGCACGCCGCCTGCGGTCCAACGCACCAGGTCGCCGGTCCGGTACATGCGAGAGCCCGGTTCGCCGAACGGGTCCGGCAGGAACCGGTCGGCGGTCATGCCGGACTGGCCGAGGTAGCCGCGGGCCACCCCCGCGCCGGCGACGAACAATTCGCCGACCGAGCCGGGCGGCGCCAGGCGCAGCCGCGCGTCGAGAACTCGCACGGCCATGCCGTCCAGCGGACGGCCGATCGGGACCGGCGACGGCACGGTCTCGCTGTCGGTCATCCGGAACCGAGTGGCGAAGGTCGTGGTTTCGGTCGGCCCGTAGACGTCCGTCACCGCGAGGCCGGGGCATGCGGCCAGCACGCGGCGCACGGCGTCGGCGGGCACCGCGTCGCCGCCGGTCCACAGTTCGCGAAGACCGGCCAGCGCGGACGGTGCGGCGTCGGCAAGCACGCGGAACAGCCCGGAGGTCAGGAAAGCCGCGGTCATCTGGTGCTCGGCGACGAGTTCGCCCAGGTCGTCGATGGTGAGGTCGCCGGCCGGTGCGACGACTACTTCGCCGCCGGACAGCAGCGGCGCCCAGACCTCGTAGGTGACCGCGTCGAATGCGTGCGGCGAGTGGAAAAGGACCCGCCGATGGCCATCGGCCCAGGACGAGTCGGCGGCCAGAGCCACGACGTCCGCGTGCGTGACGGCGACGCCCTTCGGCGCGCCCGTGGAACCGGACGTGTGCATCACATAGGCGAGGCCGGCCGGGTGCACCGGAAGATCCGGTGCGGCCACGGGGAAATCGGTCCGCTCCGCTGCCGTGTCGACCACGCGCACCGCGGCGGATCCGGCGACGTTCCGGGCCGCCGAGGCCCGGTCGGTGAGGACGGCTTTCACCGCACAGCGCCGGACCATCGCGGCCAGCCGGTCGTCGGGACTGCGGGCGTCCAGCGGAACGTACGCGCCGCCGGCCTTGAGCACCGCCAGCGTCGAAACGATCAGCTCCACTCCGCGTTGCTGGAGCAGGGCGACCCGGTCTTCGGGGCCGACCCCGGCCGCCCGCAGCCAGTGCGCCAGGCGGTTCGCCCGTTCGTCCAGCTCCCGGTAGGTGACCGTTCCGCCCCGGTGCCGCAGGGCGGGCGCGTCCGGGGTGCGGGCCGCTTGGCCGGCGAACAGCTCGTGCACGCACTGGCCGGCAGGCGGCCTGCCCGGCGTCCGGCCCCACTGTTCCAGGAGGATCCGGCGCTGGTCGGCCGGGAGCGCCATCAGGTTCTCCACCGGCGCATCGGGCGCCTCGGCCATGCCGTCGAGAATCCGGACAAGCCGGTCCAGCAGCGTTCGTGCCGCGTCGCCGTCGAAGCGCCCTCGCTCGTGCCACAGCTGCAGTCGCAGTTCCTCGCCCGGTGCTGCGGCGAGAGTCAGCGGATAGTTGGTCTGCGCGTCGGTCCGCACGTCACGGACGCGCAGACCGGTCTCGTCATCGCTGCCGGTGCGAGACGCGGGATAGTTCTCGAACACGACCGCGCTGTCGAACAACGCACGGTCCCGCGGCGCCTCGCTGAGAGCGTGGATGCGGGCCAGCGGCGTGTGCTCGTGCTGGCGCGATTCGGTGAGCTGCCGCTGGACCTCGGAAAGCCACTCGCCGACCGGCTGCCCGCTCCGGAGGACCGCCCGGACCGGCACGGTGTTGATCAGCAGGCCCACGATGTCGTCCGCGCCGGGCAATTCCGGCGGACGCCCGGAGACCGTCATGCCGAACACCACGTCGTCGGAGCCGAGCCGAAGCGCGGTGAGCACTGCCCACGCCGCTTGCACCACGGTGTTGAGCGTGACGTGGCAACGCTTCGCGAGTTCGGCGAGCTTGCTGGTCGAACTCGCCGGGAGCTCGGCTTCCTGGCAACCCGGTTCCCCGCCGTTCTCGCGGCCGGTCTCGACCGGCGGCCGGTAGCCGGCCATCAGCTCGCGCCAGTACGACTCCGCTCGCGCCGGATCCTGCTCGCCGAGCCAGCTCAGATAATCGCGGAACGGCCGCGCGGGCGCGAGTTCCGCCGGCACGCCGCGGACCGCGGCCTCGTACCTCTGGAATGCCTCGCCGGTGACTCTCGGGAAGGACCAGCCGTCCAGCAACAGGTGATGATGGCTGAAGACGAACCGGTGGTCGTCGGCAGCGAGACGGATCAGCACGAAGCGCAACAACGGCGGGCGGTCCAGCGCGAACCCGCGTGCGCGGTCGTCCGCCAGGAACTGGTCGAGCCGGCGTTGGTGCTCGGAGGAGAGCGTGTCGCGCCAGTCCAGCTCCGTCCATTCCGGACAGACCGAGTCGTGCACCACTTGCACCGGAGCGGGCAGACCCGGCCAGTGCACGGAAGTGCGCAGCACCGGGTGCCGCTGCACGACCGCTTCCCACGCCGCACGCAGCGCTGCCGGGTCCAACGGGCCTTCGAGGCGGCAGGTGAACTGTTCGACGTAAAGCCCGCCGCCCTGTTCGCTGTGGAAGACCATGCCTTCCTGCATCGGGGTCAGCGGGTAGACGTCCGCGACGCCGTCCATGCCGGCCAGCACCCGGTCGAGTGCTTCCTGGTCCAAAGCGGACAGCGGGAAATCGGACGGCGTCCAGCCGCCGGTCCCCGGCGCACAGCAGTGTGCGACGAGGGCGCGCAGGCGGTCGGCGAAGGAGGCGGCGAGCGCTTCGATCGTTTCCGGGCGGTGCACGGTGGTGCTGTAGCCCCAGGCGACTTCGAGCTGTCCGCCGCTGACCGCGGCCGTGACGTCGAGCAGGTTCTCCCTCGGCTCGTTCGGGTCGTGCATCCGCCCGGCCGGTTCCGGCGCGGGCTCCCACCATGAGCCGGGCTGGAAGGAGCTGTCGAACTGGCCCAGGTAGTTGAACGCGACCTGCGGGCGGTGCGCGGCGCGGAGCTCCGGCGCGCCGCCGAGGTAGCGCAGCAGCCCGTAGCCGATGCCGCCGCGCGGCACCGCGCGCTGCGCTTCTTTGACCCGCTTCAGGAGCGCGCCCGGATCGTCGTCCGAACCCAGCTCGAGCAGCACCGGGTGGAAGCTGGTGAACCAGCCCACCGTGCGCGACAGGTCGAGGTCGTCGGGCGCGGCGTCGCGGCCGTGGCTTTCCAGCTCGACGAGCACCCGCGACGAGTCGAGCCACTCGCCGAGCGCCTGTCCCAGCGCGGCGAGCAGGACGTCATTGACCCGGGTCCGATACGCCTGCGGCACCTCGCGCAGCAGGGCGGCCGTCTCGTCGGCGCCGAACCTCGTGCGCACAACGTCCACTGTGGACACAGTGGGCGGTTCGGCGGACGGCAGGTCGAGCGGAATCGCCGCGGTGCCGGCGAGTCCGGCCCAGTAGTCCGCTTCCCCGCGTATCTCCGAGCTCCGCGCGCGGCGGCGCAGGTGGTGTGCCCACTCGCGGAACGAGGTCGTTTTCGGCGGCAGCGCGGACGCACCCCGCGCCATCACCGCTTCGAGGTCTTCGAGCAGGATGCGCCAGGACACACCGTCCACCGCGACGTGGTGCACCACCACCAGCAGGCGGCAGTCGTCCGGTCCGAGGTCGAAATAGACCGCGGCGACCAGCCGGCCGGCCGCGAGGTCGAGGCTGGTTTGCGCGCGTTCCGCCGATGCCGCGATCCGGGCAGGCCGGTCGGCTTCCGGAACCGCGCGAAGGTCCTCCACAGTCAGAATCCGCTCCGGGATCCCGGAGAGCCCGGCCTGTTCCTGCCGCCAGCCCGAGCCGGCCCGCTCGACGCGCAGCCGCAGGGCGTCGTGGTGCCGCAACAGTTCGCGCAGCGCCGCTTCCACGGCCGACGGCGGCGCCGGGCGGCGCGCCCGCAGCAGAACGGCCTGGTTGTAGTGGTCCGGCACCGGCGGGCGCTGCTCGGTCAGCATGGCGAGCTGGATCGGCGTCAGCGGCACCGGGCCGGTCACCACACCCTGTTCTGCCTGCTGGACATCGGTCTCCGCGATCTCCCGTGCGGCGGAGGCGAGCGCCCGCACCGTCTGATGTTCGAACACCTGCTTCGGTGTCACGGCCCAGCCCGCGGCGCGGATCCGGGCGACCACCTGCAGGCTCACGATCGAGTCGCCGCCGAGGGAGAAGAAGTTGTCCTCCGCGCCGACCGTGTCGAGGCCGAGCACCTCGGCCCACGCCTGCGCGACCGCCTGCTCGGCAGGCGTCGCCGGAGCGGTGCGCACCGGGGCGGACTCGGGAGCGGGCGGTGCGGGCAACGCCTGGCGATCCACCTTTCCGTTGGCGCTCAACGGCATCCGGTCCAGCAGCACAATTGCCGAAGGCACGAGATAGGGCGGCAGGCTCTGCGCCGCGTGTGCCCTCAGTGTCTCCGCGAGACCGCCGCGTTCGGCACCGGGTGCGGCCACGACGTAGCCGACCAGCCGGGCGTCGGCCCCTGACTCGGCGCGCGCGACGACGACGGAGCCGGAAACCGCTGGGTGGGCATCGAGCACCGCCTCGACCTCGCCGGGTTCGACCCGGTGCCCGCGGATCTTGACCTGATGGTCGGCCCGGCCGAGGAATTCGAGGTCGCCGCGGGCGTTCCGGCGCACGAGATCGCCAGTGCGGTAGAACCGGGTGCCGGGCTCGCCGAACGGGTCCGGGACGAACCGGGCGGCGGTGAGGCCTGGCCGGCCGAGGTAGCCGCGAGCCACTGCGTCGCCGCCGAGGAACAGTTCCCCCGGCACCCCCGGCGGAACCGGGTTGCCGTGGCGGTCCAGCACGTGCGTCCGGCTGTGCCCGAGCGGACCGCCGATCGGGGTGAGCGCGCCTTCCGGCCCGGAGTCCGACTCGAACCAGGTGTTGTCGATGGTCGCTTCGGTGACCCCGTAGGAATTCACCACCCGGCCGCCCGGTCCGACGATCTCCCGCGCACGCGCGTACTCCTGCGCAGGCCACGCGTCCGCGCCGGAGATCAGCAACCGCAGGGCGCCGAGCCGTCGGCCGCGCAGGGCGGCGGCGACGTGCCGGAGCACGACGGGGACGAATTCCGCGCAGGTGATGCCGTGCGCGTCCGTCGACTCGGCGAGCGAAGCCGGCTCCAGCAGCAGATCCCGCGGGCAGAGCACGAGGGTCGCACCCGAGCCGAGCGCGCGGGCCACATCGCCGGTGAAGACGTCGAAGGCGGCGCTGGCCATTTGCAGGTGACGGTCGTCCGGGACGAGGTCATAGGCAGCGTGCCAAGCCTCGATGGCGGAAGCGAGATTTCGATGGGTCACCTGCACGCCCTTCGGGCGCCCGGTCGAGCCGGAGGTATAAACCACGTACGCAAGATTGCCCGGCTTCGCGCGGCCCGGCAGGTTACCGGCGGAGTGCTCGGGTGCTCGCGGCCGGACCAGCGGGAAGTCACTCAGCGCTTCCTCGGCGATCAGCAAGTCCGCGCCCGCGTCGGAGAGCAGCATCGCCTGCCGTTCCCGCGGGTGGTCCGGATCCACCGGGACGTACGCGGCGCCGGCCTTGAGCACGGCGAGCACCGCGACGATCAGGTCCGGGGACCGGCGCAGCAGCACGCCGACCCGGGTTTCCGGCCCGGCCCCACGCTCGCGCAACGCACGCGCCAGCCGGTTCGCCGCGGCGTTGAGCGCGGCGTAGGTCAGAGTCCGGCCGTCGCCGGTCACCGCGACGGCGTCCGGGCGAAGTGCGGCGTGCTGCTCGACGAGTTCGTGCAGCGACCGTCCAGGTCGGACGGGCCGGTCCGGACGCGCCGCGGCGAGGGCGCGCGTCCGCTCGCCCGGGGCCAGCATCGACAGGCTCCGCATCGGCTCCGCGGGGCGGGCGACTGCCTCGGACAGCAAGTTCCGGCAATGCTCGGCCATCCGCTGCACGGTGCCGGCGGCGAACAGATCGGTGTTGTACTCCAGCGTGCCTTCGAGGCCGTCCGGCGTCTCGCGCAACGACATGCTGAGGTCGAATTTCGCGGTGGTGCCGAGCAACGCCTCCCCGCCGGCGAAGGGACGAAGCCGCAGCCCCGGCCACTCGACCTCTCCTCCGGGCGTGTTCTGCACGTCGAAGAACACCTGCACCAGCGGGCTGTAGCTGAGCGAACGGTCCGGACGCAACGCCTCGACCAGGCGTTCAAAAGGCAGGTCCTGGTGGGAAAACGCGTCGAGGCACGTACGCCGCACCCGAGCGAGCAGCGATCGGAAATCCGCGGAGTCGTCGCACCGGGTGCGCAGTGCGAGCGTGTTGACGAACAATCCGATCAACCCGGCCAGTTCGGACCGCGTGCGGCCTGCCACCGGGGTGCCGACCACCACGTCGTCTTGCCGCGTGTAGCGCGCCAGCGCCGCCGAGAAACCGGCCAGCAGCACCATGAAGAGCGTCGCGTCCTGGCTGCGGGCAAGTGCGTGCAGCCGCTCGACCAGCTCGCCGGGCCAGGTGAACGCGACTGTCGCGCCGCGGAAGCTCTGCACCGGGGGCCGAGGGAAGTCCGCGGGCAGATCGGCGAGATCCGGCGCGCCGGCGAGTTCTTCGCGCCACCAGGCGACCTCGCCTTCGATCCAGTCGCCTGCCAGCCGGTCCCGTTGCCAGGCCGCGTAATCCTGGTATTGCACCGGCAGCGCCGCGAGCGCGGGCGGACGGCCCTCGGCGCGCGCCAGGTACACCTCGCCCAGTTCGCGCACCAGCACGCCGAGAGACCAGCCGTCGCTGACGATGTGGTGGGTCGCCAGCACCATCACATGGTCGCGGGCGGAGACCCGGAAAAGGGTCAGCCGCAGCAGCGGCGGACGGGTCAGGTCGAACGGCGCCTGCGCGGCCCGGGCAGCCAGGCCGGGCAGCACCCGCTCGGCCTCCGCCGAAGGCAGCCCGGAGAGGTCCACCGCCGACATCGGTGTCGGCACGGCAGGCCGGACCGACTGGCGCACCAGGCCTTCTCTGCTGTGGAACGCCGACCGCAGGGCGTCGTGCCGGGCGAGGACGGACTCCAGGCCCGCTCGCAGCGAGCCGGCCCGCAGCGGTCCGTCGATCCGGGCGCTCATCGCGATGTGGTAAGTGGACTGTCCGGGCTCGACCTGGTCCAGGAACCACATCCGCTGCTGCGCGAACGAGAGCGGCAGATCGTCGGTGCGGCCGGCCGGGACGATCCGGTCCGGGTCGGGCAGCGCGATGCCCCGCTCGCGCAGCAGCCGCGCCAGCAGCCGCTGCTTGGCCTCCGCGGCCCGGGCGTCGGGAACGTGCTGGTCGGTCATCGGCTACTCGCCGTCTTCCAGCTGCGCGAGGATCTCCTCGAGCGACAGCGCGTCGATCTGGCCGCGGAGTTCGGCGACCGCGGCGACGTGTCCCGCCGCGGGCTCGGCCGCTGCGAGAGCGCGCGCCAGACGGGCAGGAGTCGGCGCGTCGAACAGAGCACGCAACGGCAGGTCCACCGCGAAGTCCGCGCGCAGCCGGGCCGCGACCTGCGTCGCGAGCAGCGAATGGCCGCCGAGCGCGAAGAAGTTGTCCTGCGCCCCGATCGGCGCGACGCCGAGCACGTCCTCCCACACCCGGACAACCGCCGCCTCGACGGCGTCGGCGGGCGGCTGCGCTTCGGCTGCCGCTTCGTCCCGCCCCGCCGGAGCCGGCAGGGCACCGCGATCGAGTTTCCCGTTGGGGTTCAAGGGAAACCGGTCGAGCAGCTGGACCGCGGCAGGCACCATGAAGGCGGGCAGCCGGTCGGCGCAGTGCGCCCGCAGCTCGGTTTCGGCCACCGGGCCGCCGGGCACCGCATACGCGACCAGCCGGCGGTCGCCGGGAGCGTCCTCGCGGACCAGCACGGCAGCTTCGGCCACCGCGGGATGGGCGCGCAGCACCGCCTCGACCTCGCCGGGCTCGATCCGAAACCCGCGCAGCTTGACCTGGTGGTCGCGCCGGCCGAGGAAGGAAAGCTCGCCGTCGCCGCGCCACCGGGCGAGATCGCCGGTCCGGTACAGCCGATCCCCTGGCTCGGCGGAGAAGGGATCGGGCACGAACCGGTCCGCGGTCAGCCCGGGCCGGCGGAAGTAGCCGCGGGCTACCCCGGCACCGCCGAGGTACAGCTCCCCGGCGACGCCCCGCGGCACCGGCCGCAACCACTGGTCCAGCACATACGCGCGGGTTCCGGCGATCGGTGTCCCGACCGGCGGCGGCAGTTCGGCATCGGCCGGCACGAGCGCCGCGGTCGAGTACGTGGTGGCCTCGCTGGGCCCGTAGAGGTTGTGCACCGCTGCGACGGCCGCCTGCTGGTGCGCGGCGTCGACGAGCGACCCCGGCAGCGGTTCTCCGGCAAGGCAGACCGTGCGCGCGCCGCGCGGCAGTCCCCCGTCCCGCAACACTTCCGCGAGCACAGACGGCACGGTGTTCACCAGCGTGATGTCCGGCAGCGGCGTGTCCAGCATGGCCAGCGCACTGTCGACGAGCACGACGCGCGCGCCGAGGGTCAGCGGCAAGAAGATCTCGAACACCGACAGGTCGAAACACACCGACGTGGCGGCCAGCATTCCGTCCGATCCGTCGAGCGGGAACGCGGAACTCGCCCAGTCCACCAGCGCCGCTACGTTGGCATGGCTGATCTGCACGCCCTTCGGCTTGCCGGTCGATCCGGACGTATAGAGGACGTATGCGGTTTGCGCGCCCGAGACCGCGTCGTCCGGACGGTCCGCCGGCTGTGCCGCGATAGCCGTCGCGTCGCCGTCGACTGAGACCGTGCGCATTCCGTTGCCGGTCCACCGACCCGCCAGCGCATCACGGGTCACGACGATCTCGGCGCCGCTGTCGGAGAGCATCGCGTTCAGCCGCTCCGCCGGATACGCCGGATCCAGCGGCAGGTAGCCGCCGCCTGCTTTGAGCACCGCCAGCAGCGCGATCACCAGCTCCGGCGTGCGGTCGAGACAGACCGCCACCGGGGTTTCGGCTCGCACGCCCAGGCCGCGCAAATGCCCGGCCAGCTGGTTGGCGCGCTCGTCCAATTCCCGGTAGGTCACGGCGGTTTCCCCGCACCGCACGGCGATCGCGTCCGGAGTGCGGGCCGCCTGGGCGCGGAACCGCTCGGGTACGGGCGTCCGGCTGCCCGCCGGGCCGCCGTCGGCCAACCGCGCCGCTTCGTCCAACTCGGCCGCGCTCAGCATCGGAAGCGTGCTCACCGGCGCGACGGGATCCGCGACGGCCGCCTCCAGCAGCGTGCGGAGATGTCCGGTGAGGCGTTCGACCGTCGCGTGCTCGAACAACATTCCGTCGTATTCGATCACGACGTCGAGGCCGTCCGCACCGATCTCGGTGACGAACAGGCTGAGGTCGAACTTCGACGTGCCTCCGCGGTGCTCCCGCCGGAACAGCACCGACCGCAGCCCGGGCCAGTCCCGGTCCGCCGCCGGAGTGTTCTGCAGCGCGAAAAGCACCTGTACCACCGGGTTGTGCCGAGAGTCCCGCTCCGGCCGCAACGCCTCGACCAGTCGCTCGAACGGCAGGTCCTGGTGGCTGTAGGCGTCGAGGCAGCTCTCCCGCACCTGATCGAGCAGGCTGGCGAAACCCGGGTCGCCGGAGACGTCCGTGCGCAGCGCCAGAGTGTTGACCAGCAGGCCGATCATGCCGTCGAGCTCCGGACGGCCGCGACCGGCGACCGGGGTGCCGACGACCACGTCCGGCGAACCAGTGTGCCGGGCCAGCACCGCGCTGAAACCGGCCAGCAGCACCATGAACAGCGTGGCCCCGCGCTCGTGGCCGAGCGCTGCGAGGCCGTCGCGCAGATCGGCCGGCCAGCGCACGGCGACCTGCGCGGACCGCGACGCAGGCACCGGCGGGCGCGGGCGGTCCAGCGGGAGGTCGAGGAGCGCGGGAGCGCCGGCCAGCCGGTCGCGCCAGTAGTCCAGTTCGCGTTCCAGCGCGGCGCCGGAGAGCTGTTCCCGTTGCCACACCGCGTAATCCGCGTACTGGATGGGCAGCTCGGGCAGCTCCGGCTCGCTGCCCGCCACGGCGGCCTGGTAGCAGATGCCGAGCTCCCGGGCGAAGTTTCCGAGCGACCATCCGTCGGTGATGACGTGGTGCATGGTGGTGAGCAGCACGTGGTCGGCACGGCCGAGACGGAGCAGGCGGACCCGCAGCAGCGGTCCGGTCGCCAGGTCGAACGGTGCGGTGGCTTCCGCTGCGGCCAGCCGCGCCGCGACCTCGGCGCGGTCCGCCTCGGGCAGGCCGGACAGGTCGATCGCCGGCAGCGCGACGTCGGCGGCCGGGGCCACGAGCTGGCTCGGCACGCCGGACTGGTCGATGTCGGCCAGCGTCGTCCGCAGCGTTTCGTGCCGGCCGGCCACGGTGCGCAGCGCTTGGCGCAGTGCCGGGGCGTCGAGCTCGCCGGCCAGCCGCACGGCCATCGGGACGGTGTAGGCGGGGCTGCCCGGTTCGAGCTGGTCGAGGAACCACAGCCGCTGCTGCGCGTAAGACGAGGGCAGGACGAAGACGTCCTGCTCCACGCCCGGATCGATGCCGGTCACCAGCCGACCTCCGGGCAGAAGCCCGCGACGGACTGCCCGGCGCCTGCCGCGCGCACCCTCTCGGCGAGCCAGGAGCCGACCGCGAGGTCCAGCACGCCCAGCCCGAATGGCGAGAACACCGCGGCCCGCTCCGGATCGCGGGAGACCGTGCCGTTCAGCACGTCGGCGAGGGTTCCTGCGACGAAATCGCGGTGCCCGACCCGCTGCTGCGCCAGGTGCAGCGAAGTGCGCTCGCGCATCACGTGGTCGATGTCGTCGGTGAAATTCTGCACGCCCAGCACCAGGTCTTCGCTCAGATCGCGCAACGACAGGTGCAACACCGTCGGCCGGTGCGCGAGCAGCTCCGGATCGTGCAGGTGCGGGCTGCCCGCGACGGTGGCGAGCACCACGAGATCGCAGTCTTCGAAGGCTCCGGACACCTTGTCCGCGACGACGACGTCGGAGCCGGGCAGCCGCTCCGCGAACCGGTGCGCGGCCGCCGGGTCGGTGTCGAACAACCGGTAGCCGCCGACGTCCCAGGACAGATCGGCGACGAACCGGCGCACGTGGTCGGCGATCAGGCCGGTGCCGACGAATCCGATCCGGCGGGCGGTCCGCCCGCCGGTCAGCGCCTCGGCCGCGAGCACGGCCGATCCGGCCGTGCGGGTCGCCGAGATCAGCGAGGATTCCATGCAGGCGTAGGCGAATCCGGTCGCCGGGTCGTTGAGCAGCAGCACCGCCGACGCGCGCGGCAGGCCGTGGTTCTTGTTGCCGGGGACGCTGGCGATCCACTTGATCCCCGCGACGTCGAACTCCCCGCCGAGATATCCGGGCAGCGCGATGATCCGGTCGGACGCGCGCCCCGGGAACCGCAGGAAACTGCTGTGCGGCAGCGACGAGTCCCCCGCGGCGTGGACGAGGTAGGCACGGCGGACCACGTCGGCGCACTGCGGGCGCGCGGCGTCGAGGTGCTCGCGCGCGTCGCTTCCGGTGATGACGGTGAATTCGGGCGGCGCCAGCTCGGGCATGGGAATCCCTTTCAGATGCTCAGCACCGGCTCGGGCAGGCGCTCGGCGAGCCAGCCAGGCCGGTAGACGGTGTCCGCGTACGCGGTGCCCCGGTCCGCGCACAACATGGCGACCACCGGGGCCGGACCGCGATACCCGGCGAAGTACCGTTCGATCGCGGCGTAGACGCTGCCGGTGGACCCGCCCGCGTAGATGCCGTGTTCGCGCACCAGGGCGTGGCAGGCGGCGACGGTTTCGGTCTCCGGGACGAGCACCACGTCGTCGATCTCGGCCCGGTCCACCATCGGCGGCCGGATCGCCGAGCCGAGCCCCGGGATGTGCCGGGCGCGCGGCGGACTGCCGAAGATCGCCGATCCCTCGGCGTCCACCGCGATCACCTTCGCCCGCGACCGCAGTCGTTTGACGCAGCGGGCGACGCCTGCGATCGTCGCGCCGGTGCCGACCCCGACGAACACGTAGTCGATCCGCTCCAGCGCCGCGCACAGCTCGGCTCCGGTCATCAGCTCGTGCGCGTCCGCGGCGTCGGCGTTCTCGTACTGGTTGGGCCAGTACCCGTCCGGCAAGCCCGCCCTCAGCCGGCGCACCGCGGCCAGCCGGCTGAGCAGGAATCCGCCGCTTTCATCCCGTTCGGTCACCTTCTCCACCCGCTCGCACGCCGCGCGCAGGAACCGTTCGGTGGACTGGTTGGTGTTCGGGTCGATCACCGGCACGAAGGACAGGCCGGCCGCTCGGCAGAACGACGCCAGCGAGATCGCGAAGTTCCCGGACGAGGACTCCACCACCACGCTGGCCGACGTCAGCTCGCCCCGTTCGGCCGCGCGGCGCAGGATCAGGTACGCCGAGCGGTCCTTCACGCTGCCGGTCGGGTTCTGGAATTCGAGCTTCGCGTACAACCGCAGCCGCTCGTGCGAGAGCCGCGCCACCGGAGTGCGCGCGAAGCCGGCGCCGATCCCCTCCAGCCGCGCGAGCAGCGCGTGGTCGGTCACGCGTCCGCGCCGGTCGTCGCCAGCAGCCGGCCGGTCCCGCTCAGTGTGGCCAGGTCGATGTCCGCGACGCAGCGCACCGGTTCGTCGTTGAGCACCAAGCTGCCCTCCAAGTGCACGGCGCCGGTGCCCTGCGCGAAGTCCGCGCCGTCGAGCGCGCAGCGTTCGCGGTCGAGCCGGACGCCGAGGTCGGTGCCGCCGGAGGTCCCGGTGAACTTCACGAACACGAAGCCCAGCTCGTCGACCCGGCGGTGCAGTTCGGCCAGCGTCGCCACCGGCCCGCCGACGGCCACCGGGTGCGTGCCCTCCGAAAGGCGCTGCACCAGTTCATCCATTGCGCTGTCCTCCTTGGTTTTCCGAATCAGCCGCGGCCGCGAGGTCGGCGGGCACCGCGAAACCCAGCTCGGCGGTGCAGAATTCGTGCCATCCGGGGGCGTCGCCGCCGAACAGCAGCGGTTCGCCGGTCACCGGATCGGCGCGCACCGCGTAGTCGTCGCCGAGATAGCCGAGGTCGTCGTCCCCGAGATCGGCCTGCGCCGGCGCGGCCGCCGCGGCCCAGCCGGGGAACCGGCGGAAGTCGGCCAGCGCAAAGGCTTTGCAGTACCCGGGCAGTGCGGCCGCGCTCACTGTGCCGCGGCCTCGGCGGCCATCTGCTTGCGCAGGCTCAACGGCCGCATGTCGGTCCACACCTCGTCCACGTGGGCCAAGCATTCCTTCTTGGTGCCCGAGGTGCCCTCGTCGCGCCAGCCGGCCGGGATCTCCCGGTCCGCGGGCCAGATCGAGTACTGCTCCTCGTGGTTGACCACCACGTGGTAAATGGTGGTCTCGTCGTCGTCCTCGAACACAGTTCCTCCTTCGGCGCGCTCAGCGGCGCGGTTCTTTCACGGTGTTCTTTTCGGTGGCCAAGGTCAGCTGCCGCCGCAGGTCCCACAGGAACGGGAAAACCCGCTGCGCGGCCCGGCCTTCGAGATAGCCGGACGATCCGCCGCCGGTGCCGCGCACCAGCCTGCCGATGATCCGTTCGACCAGGCACAGGTGCTCGTGCCGCCAGCGCAGCCACATCCGGTCGTGGTCAAGCAGTTCCTCGCCGAGCAGCACCAGCGCGGCATGCCGCTCCGGTTCCGCGTACACCGCCTGCCAGTCCTCGGCGCCAGCCGCGCGCGGCACCCCGACGGCCACTTCGGCGAGGCTCGGCACGGCGAGCGCGGCGCTCACGTCGGACGGCAGCACGCCGCTGCTGGCCGAGGCGAGCTGGGCCAGGTAACCCGGCTCGCGCAAACCGACCAGCACCTCGAGCACCCGGAACTGCACCGACTGGAATCCGCTCGCGGTGCCGAGCGCGTGCCGGAACTGCAGGAAGGCGCTCGGCTCCAGCGTGTTCAACGTCTGCATCTGCGCGGTCTGGGCGGCGAAGATCTCGTTGACCCGGCGCATCCTGGTGACCGCACGCGCCCACTGCCGGTCGGCCAGGCAGGGCAGAACCCGGTACAGCTCGTGGATCATCACCTTGAACCACAGCTCCATCGCCTGGTGGGTGACGATGAAGTGCAGTTCGTCCGGGTGCTCGGGTTCGCTCACCGGGCGCTGGAGCCGCAGCAGGGCGTCCAGTTCGAGGTAGCTCCCGTAAGTCAGCTCGGCGGTGCCGGGCAGGTCGGTCATCCCGCATCTCCCCCTCTGGGCTGCGCTGCCGGGGCGGTCGCGCGCGGCATTCGGAGTTCGGATTTCCGGCGGCGGTAGCCGTCGCGGCCCACCGCCCGGATCGCGCCCGCGTCCGCCGCGGGCCCGGCCGCGGACCGGCGGTCGAGCTCGGCGGCCAGCGCGGCCACGGTCGGCAGCTCGAACAGCGCCCGCAGTGGCAGGTCGGACTGGAATTCGGCGCGGAGCCGGGCGTGCACGCGGGTCGCCAGCAACGAATGGCCGCCGAGCGCGAAGAAATTGTCGTCCGCGCCGACCTCGGGCACGCCGAGCACGACCTGCCACACCTTCGCGACCCTCTCCTCGGAGGGCGTCGCGGGCACCCGGTAAGGAACTCCGCCGAGTTCGTCGCCGTCCACCGGCCGAAGCGCTTTCCGGTCGATCTTCCCGTTGGGCGACAACGGGAATTCCGTGAGCCGCACGAACACGGCAGGCACCAGGTAGGCGGGCAGCGTGCGAGCGCAGTGCGACCGCAGCCCCGCATCGTCCACTTCGGACTCCGTGACGACGTATCCGACCAGGCGCGCCTGGTCGCCGGTTCCGTGCACGACGGTGACCGCTGCCCGGACGTCCGGATGCGCCTCGAGCACCGCGTCCACTTCGCCGGGCTCGATGCGCAGGCCGCGGATCTTGACCTGGTGGTCGAGCCTGCCGAGGAATTCGAGCACCCCGTCGGAGCGCAGTCGCACCTGGTCGCCGGTGCGGTACAGCCGGGAGCCGGACGTCCCGGCCGGGTCGGGCACGAAGCGCTCGGCGGTCAGGCCCGGCCGGCCGTGGTAACCGCGGCCGACTTGCACGCCGCCGATGCACAGCTCGCCGGGAACCCCGGCAGGCACCGGCCGCAGGAAACGGTCCAGCACGTGGATCCGCGTGTTGGCCACCGGCGCGCCGAGCGGCACGGCGCCGATCGGGTCCGGCGGGCACGGCCAGTGCGTCACGTCGACCGCGGCTTCGGTCGGCCCGTACAGGTTGTGCAAGGGCACGCCGGGCAACCTCGCCGCGACCGCCCGGACGACCTCCGCGGGCAGCGCCTCTCCGCTGGCGATCAGCCGGCGCAGGGAACTCGCGCGGGCGGATTCGGGCGTTTCGACGAACGCCGAGAGCATGGCCGGCACGAAATGCGCCGTGGTGACGGCTTGTTCGTCGGTCAGCTCCGCCAGATAACGCGGGTCTCGGTGTCCTCCGGGCGCGGCGAGCACCAGCCGCGCACCGGTCAGCAGCGGCCAGAAGAACTCCCACACCGACACGTCGAAAGTCGCCGGCGTTTTCTGCAGCACCCGGTCGTCGCCGTCGAGGCGGTAGGTGTCCTGCATCCACTGCAACCGGTTGACGATCGCGCGGTGAGTGTTCATCGCCGCCTTGGGCCGCCCCGTCGAGCCCGAGGTGTAGATGACGTAAGCGAGATTGTCCGGCACCGCCTCCGGTCCGCCTCGCGGATCGGCTCCCTCGCCCGGATGCACCGTTTCGATGTCCGGCACGACCGCCTGGTCGGTGACCAGCGCCGCGACCGCACTGTCGGCCAGCAGCGACGCGAGCCGTTCCGCCGGGTGCTCCGGATCGAGCGGCAGGTAGGCGGCAGCGGCGAACAGAACGCCGAGCACGGCGACGACGAGCTCCGGCGACCGGTCCAGGCAGACGCCGACCCGGTCCTCCGGGCCGATCCCGGACGCGCGCAACCGCTGCGCCAGCCGCTCGGCCTTGGTGCGCAAGGCCCGGTAGGTCAGCTCGCGCCCGGCCGAGGACACCGCGATCGCGTCAGGTGTTCGCTCCGCTTGCGCGCGCACCAGCGCGGCCAGGGTGGTCTCCGGCAGTTCGGCGGCGGGACCGGCGAGCACGGCCTGCGCGGCGAGTTCCGGTGCGGGCAGCAACGGCAGGTCCGGCACCCGCCGGTCGGGGTCCTCGGCCAGCGCCCCCAGCACGCTTTCGTACGAGCGCATCAGGCGGCGGATCGTCGCCTGGTCGAAGAGGTCGGTGTTGTATTCGACGTTGGCGTGCAGCCCTTCGGCGGATTCGCGCACCGAGAGGGTCAGGTCGAAGCGCGCGGTGTCACCGGCCGGTTGGTCGTGCAGCGCGCTGATTTCCAATCCTGGCCACGGCGCGCCACCCGCCGGCGCGTTCTGCAGCACGAACAACACCTGAACCAAGGGGCTGTGGCTCGGCGAGCGCTCCGGCCGCACCGCGTCGACCAGCAGCTCGAACGGCACGTCCTGCCGGGTGTAGGCGTCCACAGTGGTCTCGCGCACCCTGGCGAGCAGTTCCCGGCCGGTGGGCGCGCCCGTCAGGTCGGCGCGCAGCACCAGGGTGTTGGCGAAGAATCCGATCAGCGGCTCCAGTTCGGGCCGCGAGCGGTTGGCGATCGGGGTGCCGATCAGCAAGTCGTGCTGGCCGCTGTAGCCCGACAGCACGGTCGCGAAGGCGGCGAACAGGACCATGAAGACGGTCGCGCCTTCCGCACTGCCCAGTTCCCGGGCGGCCGCGGCCACCCGCGCGGGCAGGTCGACCGCGAGGTTCGCGCCCCGGTGGGTCTGCACCGCCGGCCGCGGCCGGTCAGTGGGCAGCGCAAGCAGTCCGGGCGCGCCGGCCAGCTTCTCCCGCCATTGCGCGAGCTCGCGTTCCAGCCGCTCGCCGCTGAGCAGTTCGCGTTGCCACACCGCGAAATCCGGGTACTGCACCGGCAGCTCCGGCAGCACCGCGGGCCGGTGTTCGACCGCCGCGGTGTAGCTCTCGCTCAGCTCCGCGACCAGCACGCCGGACGACCAGCCGTCGCTGACGATGTGGTGCAGGTTCAGCAGGAGGACGTGGTCGTCTTCGGCCAGCCGCACCAGCGCCGTCCGCAGCAGCGGGCCGGTTTCGAGGTCGAACGGCGCGCGGGCGTCCCGCCTCGCCAGCGCCCGGGCCTGCGAGAGCGCGTCCGCCCGGTCGAGTTCGCGCAGGTCGACCACTGGCAGCCGGACCTCCGGCATCTTGGCGATGACCTGGTATGGCGTGCCGTCGTCGCTGGAGAACGTGGTGCGCAAGGATTCGTGGCGGCGCACGACGTTCCGCACGGCGTCGGCCAGTGCAGTGACGTCGAGGTCGCCGGCGAGGCGCACTGCCATCGGCAGGTTGTACGCCGAGCTTCCGGGCGCCCATCGGTCGAGGAACCAAAGACGCTGCTGTGCGAAGGAAAGCGGAAGGACGCCATTGCGCGGGACCGGGGCGAGCACCGGCGCCGAGTCGTCCGCCAGCCGCGCACGCTCGACGAACCGAGCGAAGTCGGCGAGCGTCGGGTTGTCGAACAAGGCGCGGAGCGGGAGCTCCGCGTGCACCAAGGCAGACAGGCGGGCGATCACCCGCATCGCCGAGAGCGAATGCCCGCCCAGCGCGAAGAACGCCGACTGGCGGCTCACGTCCGTGCGGCCGAGGACGCCCGACCAGACGGTGGCGACCAGCTCCTCCATGCCGGGTCGCGGCCGGTCCGCCTCGGCGGTCGCGGCGGCCCCGGCGGCAGGCGGGAGCGCGCGGCGGTCCAGTTTCCCGTTGGGGGTCAACGGAAGCGCGTCCAGCCGGACGAACGCCGACGGAACCATGTACCCGGGCAGGTCCTCCGCGCAGTGCGCCAGGAGGTCCCGGTCGGCGGAGCCGGTCACCGCGTACGCGACGAGCTGCTGGTTGCCCGGCACGTCCTCGCGGAGCAGGACGACCGCGTCGCGCACGGCCGGGTGCCGGTGCAGGACCGCCTCGATTTCGCCGAGTTCGATCCGGAAGCCGCGCAGCTTCACCTGATGGTCGATGCGGCCGAGGAATTCCAGCGTGCCGTCCACCGCTGCGCGCACCAGGTCGCCGGTGCGGTAAAGCCGCGTGCCCGGCGGCCCGAACGGGTCCGGCACGAACGACGACGCGGTGCGGCCGGGCCGTCCGGCATACCCGCGGCCCACTCCGCTGCCGCCCACGCACAATTCGCCGGGCGCGCCGAGCGGCACCGGACGCTGCCGGTTGTCCAGGACGTACAGCCGCGTGTTCGGCAACGGCGTCCCGATCGGCACTCCGGAAGCGTCCGCGGCGGGCGGGGCCGCGATGACGTGGTGCGTGACGTCATCGGAGCATTCCGTCGGACCGTAGGCGTTGAGCAGCGGAATCCGCGGATGCCGGGCGAGCCAGGTCCGGCAGAGGTCGGCGGGCAGCGCCTCGCCGGTCAGCAGCAGCCACCGCAGCGCAGGCAGCTCCCCGGGTGTCTCGGACGCCTCGATCGCGCGGAGCATCGAGGGCACCACTTCGAGAATCGTCACGTCCCGGCGGGCGGTCTCGGCCATCAGCCGCACCGGATCGTGGGCTACCGGATCGGCGAACACCCGCACGCTGCCGCCGACCAGCAGCGCCGAGAAGAACTGCCACACCGAAATGTCGAAGGACGGCGACGCGGTGGCAGCCACCGTGTCGTCCGAGGAAAGGCCGAGGGCGCGGACCTTCGCGAGCAAGTGGTTGACCATCCCGCGCTGCTCGACCATCGCCCCCTTGGGCCTGCCGGTGGAGCCGGAGGTATAGATGACGTACGCGAGATGGTCCGGCCCGGTCCGCGGATCCGGCGGCTGTACCGCGCTGGGCTGGTCAGCGTCGTCTACGCAGACGACCTGTGCGTCCGTCGGCGGAAGGGCGGCACGAGCCGCGCTGGTGGTGACCACGACCGCCGCGCGGGCGTCGTCGAGCATGAAGGCGATGCGCTGCGCGGAAAGCGCGGCGTCCACCGGGAGATACGCGCCGCCGGCCTGCCACACCGCGAGGATCGCGACGATCAGGTCGACCGAGCGGTCCAGGCACAGGGCGACCCTGGTCTCCGGCTCGACACCGAGGCCCCGCAAGCGGTGCGCGAGGCCTGCGGCGGCCGCGGCCAGTTCGGCGTAGGTCAGCTCACGGTCGTCGTCGGCCACAGCGAGCGCGTCCGGAGTGCGCGCCGCTTGTGCCTGGAACAGCTGCGGGAAAGTCTGGTCCAGCGGGAACGGCACCGCGGTGTCGTTCCAGTCGACCAGCACCTGCCGGACCTCCTCCTCGGCCAGCACCGGCAGGTCCGCGAGAGTGCGCCGCGGATTGTCCGCCAGCGCCGCCAGCGCGGTGCGGACCTGGTCGAGCACCCGCCGTGCGGTCTGCGGACGGTAGCGGTCGCCGTCGTAAAGCAACTGGAGCCGGACCTGCTCGCCGGGCGCCGAGATCAGCGTCAGCGGGTAGTTGGTCTGCTCGTGCCCCTGCAACCGGTCCACCGCAGGCATCCCGGCGGGACGCGCCGCCGCGGCTTCCGGCAGTTGCTCGACCAGGTAGTTCTCGAACACCAGCACCGACTCGAACAACGGCTGGTCCCGGGGAGCCGCGCTGACGCCGTGGATCTCCACCAGGGGGGTGAACTCGAACTGGCGGGCGTCGGCGAGCGCGCGCTGCACGTCGTGCAGCCAGTCCAGCGCTTCCCGGTCCGGCTCGACCGGGAGCCGCACCGGCTGGGTGTTGATGAACTGCCCGACCATGCCCTCGGCTCCGGACAAGTCCGCGGGCCTGCCGGCCACGACGGTGCCGAACACCACTTCGGGTTCCATGCTGTGCCGGTGCAGCACCAGCGCCCAGGCGGCGTGCACCAGGGTGCCGAGCGTGACCTGGTTGGACCGGCCGAAGTCCTGCACGGCGGCAGTCTGCTCGGCGGTCAAATGCGCGATCTCGGTGGCGGACCCGGTGCCCGGCACCGGCTCGCCCGGTTCGACCGGCAACGGCGTCGGCGCGCTGATGTCGCCGAATTCCTTGCGCCAGAAGGCTTCCGCTTGCGCCGAATCGCGCTCGGCGAGCCAGCCGAGGTAGTCGCGGTACGGCCGGGCCGGCGCCGGGACGAACTCAGTGCCGGTCAGCGCGGCCCGGTGGAACGCGAGGACTTCCTGGAACACCCGGGCCAGCGACCATCCGTCCAGCAGGAGATGGTGGTGGGTCCAGATCAGCTCGCGGGTGTCCTCGCCGGTGCGGACCAGCGTCAGCCGCATCAGCGGCGCGGTTTCCGGGCGGAACCGCTCGGCCCGGTCCGCGCGCAGCAGATCCGCCAGCGCGTCGCGTTGTTCCGCGGCCGTCCGGCCTCGCCAGTCCAGCTCCCGCCACGGCACTTCCGCCGTGCGGTGCACCGCTTGCAGCGGGGAATCGCCGTCGCGCCAGTGGAACGAAGTGCGCAGCACCGGGTGGCTCGCCACCACCGCCGCCCACGCCGAACGCAGCGACGGCACGTCGAGGTCGCCGGTGAGCCGGCAGGTCACCTGCTCGACGTTCACGCCGCCCTCCGGCGCGTACAGCAGGTGGAACAACATCCCTTGCTGCATGGGCGACAACGGGTACAGGTCTTCGAGACCGCCGGGCAACGCGGCGAACCGGTCCACCGCGTCCTGGGTTACCGTCGCGAGCGGGAAATCCTGCGGGGTCGCCAGCGCGGCGTCCTCCGCGACGCCCGCGAACTGCGCGACGCAATCGAGAAAGCGGCCCGCCAGCCGGGCCACGGTGGCTTCGCGGTGCCGGCCGGGGCTGTAGGTCCAGCGGACCTGGAGCTTGCCGTTCGCGACGGCGGCGGTCACTTCCAGCGCATACCGGCGCGGCGCGCGGTCGTCCTGCGGCACTCCGGCCGGTTCGCCGGACAGCCGCCAGCCGGCGCCGTTCTCCGGGTTCTCGTCGAACTGGCCGAGGTAGTTGAACAGGACGTCGCGCTCGGCCGCCCGGAAACGGACGCCCCGGCCGTAGGCGAGCAACTGGTGCCCGATGCCGCCGTCCGGCACCGACCGGAGCCGGGCTTTCGCGTGCCGCAGCGCCGAAACCGCGTCGCCCGCGGACAGTTCGAGCGGGTAAAGGCTGGTGAACCACCCGACAGTGCCGGTCAGGTCGACACCGGCCCAGCACGTCTCGCGGCCGTGTCCCTCGGTGTCCACTACCACGCGGTCGCGGCCGGACCACTCCCCCAGGGTCTGGCCCAGGGCGGCGAGCAGGACCTCGACGGGCCGCACCCGGGCAGACCCGGCGTGCAGGAGGGAGCGGGTCTGCCGCCGGTTCAGCGACCGGGTCACAGTTGCCGCCGTGCCGGCCGTGTGCGGTCCGGCGCTGGGAAAATCGACGGGCAGCGACGCGTTCGCGGCGCGAAGCATGTCCTGCCAGAACGGGATTTCCGCGGCGAGTTCGTCCGACTCCGCGTACTCGGCCAGCCGAGTCGCCCAGGCAGCGAAGGAAGTGCCGGACGCGCCGGCTGGCGCCTTTCGGCCGCGGGAGATCTCGGCGTAGGCCGTCGCGAGGTCAGCCAGCAGGACGCGCCACGAAACGCCGTCCACTCCCAGGTGGTGGACGACCAGCAGCAGCCGCTCGCCGTCGTCGCCGAGGCTGACATGCACCGCGCGCAACAGGAAGCCGTCGTCCAGGGCGAGCGAAGTCTGCGTCTCAGTCGCGATCTCCTCGAACGCGCGGACCGGCTCGGCGCTCGCGGAGAGGTCGACGCAGCGCAGAAGCTCGGGATGCTCGGCGGGCTCAGCGATCCGCTGCTGCCACCGGCCGTCGGGGCGTCGCTCGAAACGGAGCCGCAGCGCTGCGTGCTTCGAGGTCAGGTGCACGAGCGCGGCTCGCAGCGCGTCGGGGTCCGCGGGCTGATCCAGCCGCATGACGAACGCTTGGTTGAAGTGATGCGGAGCGGGCCGTTCCGCGGCGAAGAACCAGGACTGGATCGGCGTCAGCGGGATCGGGCCGGTCGGATCGGGCTCTGCCACCGCGGGTTCGGCTGTTTCGGAGCCGGCCGCCGTCGCCAGTTCGGCCACGGTCTGGTGCTCGAACAACTGCCGCGGATTGATCCGCAGCCCGGCCTGCATCGCCCGGGCCGCGATCCGCATGCTCAGGATCGAATCTCCGCCCAGTGCGAAGAAATTGTCGTGCACGCCGACCGCGTCCAGCCCCAGGATGTCCTGCCAGATCTCGGCGAGCGCCCGTTCGGCGGGGGTGTCCGGCGCGGCGTACTCGGCACCGGACTGAACGCGGTCGCCGGACGGCGCCGGCAAAGCGGCATCGTCGATCTTGCCGTGCGCGGTCAACGGGAACGCGCCGACAACCACGTAGTGCGCGGGGTGCAGGTAGCTCGGCAGGGACCCGGCCACGTGTTCGCGGATGTCGGCGATCTCGCCGGTGGTGACCAGGTACGCGGCCAGCCTCTCGTCGCGCAGCAGCACGTGTGCGGCGGTCACGTCCGGGTGGGTGCGCAGCGCGGATTCGATCTCGCCCGGCTCGACGCGGTGCCCGCGGACCTGCACCTGGCTGTCGCTGCGCCCGAGGTAGACGAACGTGCCGTCGGGCAGCGCCCGCGCCAGGTCGCCGGTGCGGTACATCCGGGCGCCCGGCGCGCCGTGCGCGTGCGGGTCCGGCAGGAAGCGCTCCGCGGTGAGCCCGGACCGGCCGAGGTATCCGCGGGCGGGCCCGGCGCCGCCGACGTAAAGCTCGCCGGCCACGCCGGCGGGCACCGGGCGCAGATCGTCGTCCAGGAGGTACACGCGCAGGTCCGCAATCGGCCTGCCGATCGCCGAGCCCGCCCCGGGCCGCAGATCGGCCTCGGCGACCCGGTGCTGGGTCACGTGCACGGTCGTCTCGGTGATGCCGTACATGTTCACCAGCCGCGGCCGGCGCAACCCGGTGCGGCCGGCCCAGCCGGCGAGTTGTCCGGCGGACAGCGCCTCGCCGCCGAAGATCACCGTGTGCAGGGCGGGCAGTTCGCCGGCGCGGGAGGCCAGCGGCAGGAATGCCGAAGGAGTCTGGTTCAGCACGGTGACCGCTTGCTCGGCAAGGAGTTCCGCGAAGTCGTCCGGCGAGCGCCGGGTCGGTTCGTCCACCAGCACCAGCCGGCCGCCGTGTGCCAGCGCGCCCCACAGCTCCCACACGGAGAAGTCGAAGGCGATCGAGTGGAACAGGCTCCAGATGTCGTCCGCGCCGAACCCGGTCCAGCATTGGGTCGCGTCGAACAGCCGGGCCGCGTTGCCGTGCGGCACCAGCACGCCCTTGGGCTGTCCGGTGGAACCCGACGTGTAGATCACGTACGCCAGCTGCGCCGGGTCCACCGGCACGTCAGCCGGTTCGGCCGCACACTCGTCCAGGACGACGACCGCGGGTCCGGCAGGCACCCGCGCGGCCAGGTCCGCGGTGGTCACGACGATCGGCGTCCGGCTGTCGGCCACCAGGTACGCGATCCGGTCGGCCGGGTAGGCCGGGTCCAGCGGCAGGTACGCGCCGCCGGCGAGCTGGCAGGCCAGTACCGCGATCACCTGCTGCGGCCCGCGCTCCGACAGCACGCCGACCAGCTTCTCCGGGCCGACGCCCGCGGACCGCAGACGTTCCGCGAGACCGGACGCGCGTCGCAGCACCGCGCGATAGCTCAGCTGTTCCTCGCCCCACACGACGGCGATCGCGTCCGGCCGCGTCCGGGCCTGCTCCTGGAAGCGGGTCACCAGCGGCGTCGGTGCGGCCAGTTCGCCGGTCTCCGGGTTCCACCGCCGGACCAGCTCCGCCTCGTCCACTGTGGACACCAAGGGCAGCCGGGCCACCGGGCGGGCCGGATCGGCGGCCATGCCGGCCAGCAGCCGGGCGAGCTGGCCGAGCAGGTCGGCGGCGGTCGGCGCGTCGTACCGGTCGGTGGCGTACAGCAGGCGGAGGCTGAACCGGTCGCCCGGGGCCGCGACCAGGGTCAATGGCACGTCGGTCTGCTCGGCGACCCGCACGTCGCGCACCACCGGGTCCGATTCGCCGCGCACGGAGTCGTCGCCGAGCGGGTAGTTTTCGAAGACCACCAGGCTGTCGAACAGCGCGACCCCGCCGGGCACTTCGCTCCACGCCCGGATCCGCGCCAGCGGCGTGTGTTCGTGCTGCCGCAGCTCGGCGACCGAGCGCTGCAGCTGCGGAAGCCACTCGCCGACTGGCTGACCGTGCGACCAGCGCACGCGCACCGGCACGGTGTTGATGAACAGCCCGATCATGTCCTCGGAGCCGGGCAGTTGCGGCGGACGCCCGGCCACCGTCACGCCGAACACCACGTCGTCGGAACCGCTGTGCTTGCCCAGCAGCAGCCCCCAGGCGGCCTGCACGACCGTGCTCGCAGTGAGCCCGTGCTCCCGGCACATCCGCTGCAGCGCCGCTGTCGCTTCCTCGTCCAGCTCGACGACCGCGCTCGCCGATCCCGCCGAGCCGGGGTTCGCGGGCCCGGCCGGCAGCGGGGTCGGGGCGGCGAACCCGCGGAGCGCGTCGCGCCAGGTCTGCTCGGCCGCCTGGTCGTCCCGGGCCTGCAGCCAGCCGACGTAATCGCGGAACGGCCGGACCGGCGGAAGGCGGACCTCGGCACCGGGCGCCGCCGAGTAGTACGCCATCACTTCGCGCAGCAGCCTTGCCCGGGACCATCCGTCGAAGATCAGGTGGTGGTTGCTGCAGACGATTTCCCACGCGCTCTCGGCGAGCCGGATCAGTGCGATGCGCAGCAGCGGAGCCCGCGCCACGTCGAACCCGCGGGTGTGGTCGGCGCGCAGGAACTCCTCCAGCCGCTGCTCGCGCTCGGCGTCGCTCGCGCCGCGCCAATCCTCCACCACGACGTCGAGCCGCGCCTCGCGGTGCACGACCTGAACCGGCTCGTCCAGCTTCTGCCACAGGAACGAGGTGCGCAGCGCCGGGTGCCGGTCGACCACACGCTGCCACGCGCGGGCGAAAGCATCCGGGTCGAAGGGGCCTTCGACGCGGAACGCGACCTGTTCCACGTACATCCCGCCGCGGTCGTCGGAGACGGTGTGGAACAGCAATCCTTGCTGCAGCGGGGAAAGCGGGTAAAGGTCCGCGACGTCGCTCACAGCGCCGAGTCCAGCTCGTCGGCGGCCGCGGCCGGGACGGCCGCGACCGGCAGCCTGCTCGGACCGCTGAGGAAGTTGGAGCGCACTCGCGTCACCGGCCCGGCCACGTCGATGTCCGCGGCGAACTCGGCCAGCGCACCGAGCAGGGCGGACATCTCCACCCGGGCCAGATAGGACCCGAGGCAGAAGTGCGGGCCGAACCCGAACGTGACGTGTTTGTTGGGCTGGCGGGCCAGATCGAACACCTCGGGCCGGTCGAACACCCGCTCGTCCCGGTTCGCCGAGCAGTTCCACACCGTCACGATGTCGCCCGCGGCGATGGTGCGGTCGTGCAGCACCACGTCTTCGAGGGCGACCCGGCCGAAGTGCATGGCCGGCGTCGCCCAGCGGAGCACCTCCTCGACCGCGGTTTCCTTCGCCACCGTGCCCTCGCGCAGCGCGCGCCACTGGTCTTTGTGCTCGCTGAGTGCCTGCACCGCGGTGCACATGGACAGCCGCGCGGTTTCGTCGCCGCCGATGACCAGGCTGTAGCAGTTGAAGATGATCTCGTGCACGGTGAGCGCGCGATTGCCGATGCTGCCGGTGGCGAGCGCGCTGATCACGTCGTCCTCCGGGTTTTCGCGGCGCAGCTCGGCCAGCTCGGCGAAATACATCAGGATCTCGTTCCGCGCCGCCCACGCGTCGCTGAACGTTTCGTCCGCGTCGTCGGAACTGAGCGCGGATTTGTTCAGGCGGAGCAGATGCGGCCGGTCGGCCTCGGGCACGCCGAGCAGATCGCAGATGGTGGTCATCGGGATCCGGTCGGCCACCTCGCCGGCGAAATCGAACGTGCCGCGCCGCACCGCGGCCCGCACTGCCCGCCGGGTGGACCGGCGCACCTGCCCGGAGACCCGTTCGAGCACCCGCGGCGAGAACGCCTTCAGCAGCACCGCGCGCAGTTCCCGCTGCCGCGGCCCGTCGGTGACCGCGAGCATTTTCCCGGCCGCGGTGTCGCCGCCGCGCAGCAAAGTGGTGAGCAGATTGCCGCGTTCGGACGTGAACCGGATGTTGTCCTTGTACACCGCCTGCACATCGGCATGCCGGGTGATCACCCAGAATTCCGGGCCGTGCGCCGTTTCGGAATGCCGGTAAACCGGTTCGCGGTCGCGCAGATAACGCCACATCCCGGACAGGTCGGAATCGGCATGGGTGGCCGGGTCGGCCAAATCGAACACCGCCGGGTTTTCCGCCGCAACCGCCGTTTCGGCACTCACGAAGCCGCCCTCCGTCTTCCGCCGCCCCGGGCGGTCGTCCCCTGCGCCGGAACCGGACTGCTCCACATGCTGTCCGGTCGGCGAGCCCGACAGTAGAGGCTTCGGCGGAATGCGTGCAAGACCTTCCCGGCAATGCTTTCAGCGGTCCGGACAATGCGCAATGATCGTAATTCGATGCAATGCTCCATTACCTGCCACAGCGCATTTTTTGTCCCGCGCAAAGCGGGTTGGCGAGGTCCCCGCTCCGTGCTAGCGTGCGGGAGAATTGATCCGCAGCCACGCCATTCTGGGGGCGTTTCAGCGTGTTATCCAGCGAGTCACGGACGACTGCCGCCGCCGGTTTCCGGCGCACCGCCGAAGCAGCTGCATGACGGCATCGAATACGCCGGACGGCGCAGTCGCGCTCGCCGGCGCTCCGTCCGGCCAGGCCGCGCTGCACGAACTGTTCGCCGCGCACGCGGGTGCGACGCCGGACGCGATCGCGGTCGTCTGCGGCGACCGGCAGCTCACCTACCGGGCGCTCGACGCGCGCGCCACCGCCTTGGCGCGCCGCCTGCGCGCGCTGGGCGTCGGACCGGACGTGCGCGTAGGTGTCTGTCTTCCGCCGGCCGCGGACCTGGTGACCGCGCTGCTGGCAGTGCTCAAGGCGGGCGGAGCCTATCTCCCGATCGACCCCGCGTATCCCGCCCGGCGGCTGGAGTTCCTGCTCGCGGACGGCGACGTACCGCTTTTGCTCACCCATTCCGCGATCTCGCTGCCCCGGCACAGCGCGCGGGTGCTGCCGCTCGACCAGCCGTGGCCCGCCGAAACCGCCGGGCTGCCGGCGCCGCGCGTCGACGCTCTGGCGTACGTCATCTACACCTCCGGATCGACCGGACGGCCGAAGGGAGCCCTGCTCACCCACCGCGGCATCGCCGGACTCTCCCTCGCGCAGCAACGGATTCTCGGCACCGGACCCGGCCGCCGGGTGCTGCAGTTCGCATCCGCCAGCTTCGACGCCTCGGTGTTCGAGATCGTCATGGCGTTGTGTTCCGGCGCGACGCTGGTCCTTCCCGGCGAGCGGCTGATGCCCGGCGCGGACCTGATCGCGACGCTGGACCGGCAGGCGGTCACGACGGTCACCCTGCCGCCGTCCGCGTTGGTGGTCACCCCCGCCGCGAAGCTGCCCGCACTCGTCACCGTCTCGGTGGCCGGCGAGGTTTGCCCGCCGGAAGTCGTCCGCCGGTGGGCGCCCGGCCGCCGCTTCCACAACCTGTACGGCCCCACCGAGGCGACGGTCTGGTCGACGGCGGCGACGTGCGTGCCGGACGGGCCGGTCACCATCGGCGTCCCGGTCGCGGACGCCCGGGCGCACGTCCTCGACGCCGATCTCCGGACGGTGCCGCCCGGCGCTTCCGGCGAGCTGTACCTCGGCGGGCCCGGCTTGGCGCGCGGCTATTGGCGGCGTCCGGGAACCACCGCGGACCGTTTCGTGCCGGATCCGTTCGGCGAGCCCGGCGCGCGGCTTTACCGGACCGGCGACCGCGTGTTGCGCCGCCTGGACGGCGAACTGGACTTCGTGGACAGGCTCGACCGGCAGGCGAAGGTCCGCGGCCACCGCGTCGAACCGGGCGAAGTCGAGGCTGTGCTGCGCGAGCACCCGGCGGTGCGCGATTGCGTCGTCATCGCCGCGCCCGACACGCTGACGGCTTACGCGGTCGCCGCCGAGACGACTGCCGAAGACCTGCGGTCGCACTGCGCCGAGCGGTTGCCGGCCCACCTGGTGCCGGACGCGTTCCCGCTCCTCGACGCGCTGCCCACCACGCCGAACGGCAAGGTCGACCGAGCCGCGCTGCCTCCCGTGCGACGGGATTCCGGCCGACCGTACGAAGAACCGGTCACTGATGCCGAAAAGCGGCTCGCCGAGATCTGGGCCGACGTCCTCGCCGTGCCTAAGGCAGGCAGGCACGACCGGTTCCTCGCCCTCGGCGGCCATTCGCTGCTCGCCACCATGGTGCAAAGCCGGGTCCGCGCGGCGTTCGGTGTCGACCTGCCCGTGCGCGCGGTGTTCGAGGCGACCGATCTCGCGGCGCTCGCCCGCGAGATCGCCGAGCAGGACCGCACGCACACCGACGCCGCACTCCCGTCCGGCGACTCCCCCGCTCCGCTCTCCTCCGGGCAGCGCCAGCTGTGGTTCCTGGAAGAGCTTCTGCCCGGTACCGCGGCCTACGTGTCGCACGTGGCGGTGCGGCTGTCCGGGCCGGTGTCGGTCCCGGAGGCCGAACGCGCGCTCAACGCGGTCGTCGCCCGGCATTCCGCGCTGCGCACGGCCATAGTTTCGGACGACGGCCAGCCGGTGCAGGTGGTCTCCGATGAGCTGTGCCTCGGCATCGAGCTGATCAACGCCGAGGCGACGCCGGACGCGGGGCGGGAATTGGCGGCGCGGGTCGCGCGTCGCCCGTTCGACCTCGGCCGCGCCCCGTTGCTGCGGGCCGCGCTGGTGCGCGTCGCCGACGACGACCACGTGCTGGTGCTGGCCGGGCACCACGCGGTGGTCGACGGCTGGTCGTTTTCCTTGCTGCTGCGCGATTTCGCCACCGCCTACCGAGGCGCCCCGCTGCCTCCGCCGAGCGCGCGGTACGCGCAGTTCGCCCGCTGGCAGCGGGACCGCCCGGAGCTGGGCACGCGACTGACCTACTGGCGAGAACAGCTCTCCGACGCACCGGCGTTGCACGAATTGCCGCTGGACCGGCCGCGCCCGGCCGTGCAGACCTTCGCCGGAGCCGTGCACACCTTCACCGTCCCGGCCGACCTGCACCGGCGCCTGACCGCGTTGAGCCGGGAAGAAGAAGTCACCCTTTTCATGACCTTGTTCACCGCGTACGCGGTCCTGCTCGCCCGGCACAGCGGGCAAGACGATCTGGTGGTGGGGACGCCGGTCGCGAACCGGGTGCGGCCGGAATTCGAGGAGGTCGTCGGATTCTTCGCCAACACCGTCGCACTGCGCGTCCGGATCGACGGCGACCCCAGCTTCCGCGCCCTGCTGCGCCAGGTCCGGCGCACCTGCCTCGCGGCCTACGCCCAGGACGTGCCGTTCGAGCTGGTCACCGACGCGCTGCGGCCCGGACGGGACCTCAGCCACAACCCGGTCTACCAGGTGTTGTTCGCGCTGCAGAACGCTTCCGCCTTCGACGTCGACCTGCCAGGGGTGACCGCCCGGCAGCTCGATCTTGATCCCGGCACTGCCCGGTTCGACCTCGCTTTCGCGGTGACCGAGACCGACGGCGGGCTGCACGGTGTGGTCGAGTACAGCACGGACCTGTTCGCCGCGCGCACTGTCGAACGGCTCGCCGACCACTACTGCCTGCTGCTGGCCGCGATGGCCGCCGATCCCGGCGGGCGGGCGAGTTCGGTGCCGCTGCTCACTCCCGCCGAAACCCGGCAGCTCGCCGAGTGGAACGACACCGCGGCACCGGTCAAAGAGGGCCAACGCCTGCACCAGCTCATCGCGCGCCAGGCCGCTCGGACGCCGGACGCGATCGCGGTCGTCTGCGGCGACCGGCAGCTCACCTACGCCGCGCTGCAGCGGTCCGCGCACCGGCTCGCCCATGTGCTGCGTGCGCGGGGAGTGTGCGCCGAGACGCCGGTCGGCGTGTTCCTCGAACGGTCCGCCGAGTCGATCGTCAGCCTGCTGGCGGTGCTCGCCGCGGGCGGGGCGTACCTGCCCCTCGATCCGGCCTATCCGGCGGACCGGCTCTCGTTCATGGCCGCCGACAGCGGTCTTCGCGTCGTCGTGACCACCAGCGATCTCGCCGAGTCCGTTCCGTCCGGCGTCGGCACTGTCGTGCGTCTCGACGGCCACCGGGACGAGATCGCCGCCGCGAGCGCATCCGCACCCGCGGTCACCGTCGGCCCGGACCACCTCGCATACGTCATCTACACCTCCGGATCCTCCGGACGGCCCAAAGGCGCGCTGATGACGCACCGCGGCCTGACGAATCTGGTCGCCGCCGAGGCGTCCGCGATCGCCCCGTCCGCCGCGGACCGGGTGCTGGCCGTCGCGTCATTCGGTTTCGACGCCTCGTTGTGGGATGTCGTGATGGCGCTGTGTTTCGGCGGCACGCTCTGCATCGCGACCGGTGAGGAGCGCCTGCCGGGTCCGGAACTGGCCGGGCTGATGGGCCGGCAGGCGATCACGCACGCGACCTTGGCTCCGTCCGCCCTGGCGTCGCTGCCCGCGACCCCGCCGGACCTCGCCGTGCTGACCTCGACCGGAGAAGCCGTCACCGCGGAAGTCGTGCGTCGCTGGGCGCCGGGCCGCCAGTTCCTCAACGGCTACGGCCCGACCGAGTGCACCGTCGGCGCGACCATCGGCCAGTGCCGCGCCGAGGACGCGGAACCCACGCTGGGCCGTCCCTTCGCCAACACTCAGGTCCACTTGCTCGACGCGCGTCTCCGGCCGGTGCCGCCGGGTGTCGCGGGCGAGGTGTACGTGAGCGGGCCCGGTTTGTCGCGCGGCTATCTCGGCCGTCCCGGGCTTACCGCGCAACGGTTTCTGCCGGACCCGTTCGGTGCGCCGGGCGGCCGGCTCTACCGCACCGGCGACCGCGCGCGGTTCGGCCCCGACGGCGGCCTGGTCTTCCTCGGCCGGGCCGACGATCAGGTGCAGCTGCGCGGATTCCGGGTCGAGCCCGGCGAGATCGAGACCGTGCTGCTCGACCACCCCGCGGTGCGCGAAGCCGCGGTGCTGGTCCGCCGCGGCACGGCCCGGCTCGCCGCCTACGTGGTGGCCGAACCCCGCCCCGGCACGGCCGAGCTGCGCGAGCACTGCGCGCGCCGCCTGCCGGAGTTCATGGTGCCGGCGGCGATCGTGCTGCTCGACCGGATGCCGTTGACCAGCAACGGAAAAGTCGACCGCGACGCGCTGCCGGAGCCCGATTTCACCGCGAGCGCGGAATACCGGCCGCCGCGCACCGCGGCCGAACGCGCGCTCGCCGCGGTCTGGGAGCAGGTGCTCGGCATCGCCCGAGTGGGACGGGACGACAACTTCTTCGCGCTCGGCGGCGACTCGATCCTGAGCATCCAGGTGGTCTCCCGTGCCGCGCAAGCCGGGCTTGCCGTCACCGCCAAGCAGCTGTTCCAGCACCAGACCGTCGCGGAACTGGCCGCCGTCGCCGGATCGGCGCCCGCAGTCTCCGCCGAGCAAGGCCCGGTCGCCGGGCCCGTGTCCCCGACGCCGATCCAGCAGTGGTTTCTCGATCAGAAGCTCCCCGCACCGCACCATTTCAACCAGGCGCTCGCCCTGCGCTCCGCCCAGCCGCTCGACCCGGCGGCGTTGGAAATCGCGCTGCACGCGCTGCTCGCGCATCACGACGCGCTGCGCCTGCGGTTGCGCGCCGAAGACGGCTGGGCGCTGGACAACGCCCCGCTCCCGGCGGAACCGCCCGCGCTGCTTCACATCGCCGATCTGACCGCATTGCCTGCAGCGCAACGGTTCTCCGCGCTCGAGTCCCGCGTCGCGGAAACACAGCGCTTGCTCGATCTCGCCAGCGGTGTACTGCTGAGCGCGCTGTACGCCATCGTCTCGGAGGACGACCACCGCGTCCTGCTCGTCGCGCACCATCTCGGCGTGGACGGCGTTTCCTGGCGAATCCTGCTCGACGACCTCGCCACCGCGTACCGCCAAGCGCTCCGGCGCGAGCCGGTCGTGCTTCCGCCGAAAACCACGTCGTTCCGTCAGTGGGCCGAGTCGGCCGGCGGCCGCTCGGGCGACCAGGACCGGTGCCGGGCATTGCTGGAACAGCACGACGGCAGTGTTCCGGTGGACTTCGCGCCCGCCGACTTCGCACACGCCGGAGCCGGCGCCGTCGGCGACGCTCACACCGTGACCGTCGCTCTCGACGAAGACCAGACCTCGGTGTTGCTGCGGCCGGCCGGCAGCCGGTCGGCGAAGGACATCCTGCACACCGCGCTCGGCCGGGTGCTGACCGGCTGGACCGGCCGCGACCGCGTGCTGGTCGACGTCGAGGGCCACGGCCGCGACACCGGTCCCGATGCCGACCTCACCCGCACCGTCGGGTGGTTCACGGTCGTCGAGCCGGTGGTGCTCGGCAAGGACGGCACGGAAGCGGTCGGTACCGGATGCCTGGCGCTGCGGCACGGCTCGGACGCGCCGCTGCGTTCCCTTCCGGTGCCGGAAGTGTGCTTCAACTACCTCGGCCAGCTCGACGGCGGACTCGGCGACGCCCCGTGGGAACTCGTCCCCGAACTGCCTTCCGGCACTCAGGATCCCCGGCAGCCGCGGCCGTATCCCCTCGAGGTAACCGCCTTCGTGGCGGCCGGGCGGTTGCACGTCCGCTGGACCCACGTGCCCGCGATGCACGCGGAGCGCACCGTCACGCGGCTCGCCGAGCAGTTTCTCCAGCACGTCCGCGACCTCGCCGAACCGGCTGACGAATCCGGCGCCGAAGCGACGTATCCGCTGTCCCCATTGCAGCAGGGCATGCGCTTTCACGCACTGCTGTCGCCGGACAGCGGGGTGTACGTCGTCCAGCTTTCCTTTGCGCTGGAAGGCGATCTGGACGTCGGCGCGTTCCGCAGCGCCTGGCATCAGGTGGTCTCCCGGCACCCTGCCCTGCGCACGACCTTCCATCAGGCGGACGGCGAAGATCCCGTGCAGGTCGTCCACCGCGAGGTGCCGGAGCCGTGGCGGCTGACCGACTGGCGCGGTCGCGACGACGTGGCCGCGCTGGTCTCGGACCTGCTGGAGAGAGAGCGCGCCGCCGGATTCGACCTGGCCGAGCCGCCTCTGTTCCGCTTCGCCCTCGCCCGGGTCGCCGAGCGGACCCACCGGTTCGTCTGGACGCATCACCACCTGCTGATGGACGGCTGGTCGCTGCCGATCGTCCTCGCCGATTTGTTCACCGCATACGAAGCGCAGGTCGCCGGACAGCGGCCGAACCTGCCCGCCGTGCCGCCGTACGAGAAGTACGTCGGCTGGCTGTGCGAGCAGGACGCCACCGAATCCGACGCCGGATGGCGCGAGGCGCTCGCCGGGTTCGCCGCGCCGACCCCGCTTCCGCTGGAGCAGCCCGGCTGCGGTCCGATCGGCACCGCGACGGCAGAGGTCGAACTGTCCGCGGAGCGCACCCGCGCGCTGCGGGACCTGTGCCGGGGCAACGGGTTGACGTTGAGCACCGCGGTGCAGGCGGCATGGGGCCTGGTCCTCGCCCGACACGCCGAGTCCGACGACGTCGTGTTCGGCGTGACCGTGGCCGGGCGGCCGCCGGAGCTGCCCGGGGTCGAGAGCATGGTCGGACTGTTCATCAACACCCTGCCGATGCGCCTGCGCGTCGACCCGGACGCCGAGGTGGCGCCGTGGCTGCGTGCCGTGCAGTCGTCGTTCGCCGAAGTCCGGCAGTACGAACACACGCCGTTGGTGCGGATACAGGGCTGCAGCGGCGTGCCCCGCGGCAGCCGCCTGTTCGACAGCCTGGTGGTCTTCGAGAACTACCCGCTCGGCGAACACGCCGTACGGCCGCGCGGCGGGTTGCGGGCGCACGATGTGCGCGCCACTGAACAGACCGACGCGGCGCTGACCCTCGTCGCCGCCCCGGGCGAGCGGCTGGCGCTCCGTCTCATGTACGCCACCGATCGCTGCCCCGACGACAGTGCTGCCGCGTTGGCCGAGCAGGTGATCCGCGCGCTTGAGTCCTTTGCGGACGGTCCAGGCCGCCTGGTCGGCAGCGTCTCGCTGGCCCAGGAGGACGACCGGTTGCTGCGCGCTTGGAACCCCGAGCCGGAAGAGGTCCGCGGCCCGGCGCTGATCGAGCGGTTCGTCGAGGCGGCACGAACGCAACCCGACGCGGTGGCGCTGGTGTGGGGCGGCGAACAGCTCACGTACCACGCCGTGCTGCACCGCGCGGGCGGCCTGGCGAGCCGGCTGCGTGCCGCCGAGGTCGGGCCGGACGTGCTGGTCGGCATCCTGCTGGACCGCGGGCCGCTCCAGGTGATCGCGATACTCGCCTGCCATCTCGCCGGCGGCGCGTACTTGCCGCTCGACCCGGCTTATCCGCAGGAGCGGCTCGACTATCTGCTCTCCGACAGCGGCGCCCCGGTCGTGGTCGCCTCGCCGGATCTGGCCGCCCGGGTACCCGCAGGGCCACGCGTCCTCACGCCCGAGGCCGCGCCCGCCGAGCCCGCGCCGGCTCCGATCGATTCCGCGCACCTCGCATACGTGATCTACACGTCCGGATCGACCGGACGGCCGAAGGGCGTCCTGGTCCCGCACGGCAACGCGGCCCGGCTGTTCGACGCGACCCGGCACTGGTTCGGATTCGGCCGCGAGGACGTGTGGAGCCTGTTCCACTCCGTGTCGTTCGACTTCTCGGTCTGGGAACTGTGGGGTGCGCTCGCGCACGGCGGACGGCTGGTCCTCGTCGACGACACCACCCGGCGGGCCCCCGCCGACTTCGCCCGGGTCCTGGCCGACCAGGCGGTCACCGTGCTGAACCAGACGCCCTCGGCCTTCCTGCCACTGGCCGAGACGGTCTCCGAACTGCCCGCACTGCGCACGGTGGTCTTCGGCGGCGAGGCGCTGTCCGCCGACCGGCTCGCCGGCTGGGCCGAACGGTTCGGGCTGGAGCGCCCGCAGCTGGTGAACATGTACGGAATCACCGAGACCACCGTCCACGTCACCCGGCACCCGGTCGGCCGTCCGGACCTGGACCGCGCATCCGGAAGCGTCGTCGGCCGCCCGATCCCGGACCTGCGCGTCTACCTGCTTGACGACGATCTCCGGCCGGTGCCCGCCGGGATCGCCGGGCACCTCCACGTCGGCGGAGCCGGTCCGGCGCGGGGCTACCTCGGCAGGCCAGGGCTGACTGCCGAGCGATTCGTGCCGGACCCGTTCGGGGAACCCGGTTCGCGGATGTACCGCACCGGCGACCGCGCGCACGCGCTGCCCGACGGAGCCTTCGTCTATCTCGGCCGTTCCGACGACCAAGTGCAGTTGCGCGGCCACCGCATCGAACCGAACGAAATCGAAGCGGTGCTGCGCCGCCACCCCCAGGTCACCGGCGCCCGCGTGGTCCTGCGCGAAGACGAACCCGGGGACCAGCGTCTGGTCGCTTATCTCACCGCGGACGGCGACACCAGCGACCTGCGCTCCCGCGTCGGAGAGGCCCTTCCGGCGCATCTGCGTCCGGCGCATTACGTCACGCTGGAAGCCTTCCCGCTGACCGCGCACGGGAAGATCGACGTCGCCGCGCTTCCCGCGCCGGGAGGGGGCGAAGAACCGGCCGCCGGGTACGTCGCACCGCGCACGCCGACCGAACAGGCGCTGGCCGAGCTGTGGTGCAGCGTGCTGCACGTGCCCGAAGCCGGACTGCACGACAGTTTCTTCGCGCTCGGCGGGCATTCGCTGATCGCTACGCGGCTGCAGGGCCGCATTCGTGCCGAGTTCGGTGTGGAACTGCCGCTGCGCGCCGTTTTCGAAGCACCCGATCTCGCCGCGATGGCCAAGGAGATCGCCGGCGCCCGGGCCGACGAAGCATCGATCGTCCCGCGGAAACGGACCGGACCGGCTCCGCTCTCGTCGGCGCAACTGCGGCTCTGGTTCCTGGAGCGATGGCGGCCGGGCACCCCGCTCTACCACATCGCCGGCGTCCTGCGGTTGACCGGAGAACTGGACCCGCGGGCCTTGCGCACGGCGCTGCAGGCGGTGGTCGACCGGCACGAAAGCCTCCGCACGCACCTGACGATCGCCGGTTCCGAAGCGGGTCAGCTCGTGCGGGACCAGCTCGCCGCCGAGCTGCCGGTGGTGGATCTGTCCGGCCAGCCGCACCATGCCGACCGGCTGGCAGCGGCGGTCGCGCAAACCCCGTTCGACCTCGCCGAGGGCCCGCTGTGGCGGACCGTGCTGGTGCGCACCTCCCCGCGAGAGCACCAGCTCGCGCTGTGCCTGCACCACCTCGTCGCCGACGGTCACTCGCTTGATCTCCTGCTGCGCGAGCTGGCGGAGAACTACCGCACCGCGCTCGCCGGCGAGCCGATCGCGCGCGCGCCGCTGCCGATCCAGTTCGCCGACTACGCCGACTGGCAGCAGGACCGCTTGGCAGGCAGGCAGATCGCCGACGATCTCGCGTACTGGCGCGCGAAGCTGACCGGAATCTCCCCCGCCCCGCTGCCGACCGATTTCCCCCGGCCGGAGGTGCAGACGCACGCCAGCGCCATGCACCAGGCCGAACTGCCCGCCGCGGTCGCGGCCGGAGCGGCCGAAGTGGCGGACCGGACCGGCACGACGGCGTTCATGGTCTTGTTCGCGGCCACCGCGGTCGCTTTTCAGCAGGCAAGGGAACTGCCCGAGGTGGTGGTCGGCACGCCGGTCGCGAACCGGTCCCGGCCGGAAACCGAGGAGCTGATCGGCTGTCTGGTCAACACCGTCGTGCTGCGCGCGGACCCGGGCGGCGAGTCCACCTTCGCGAGCCTGCTGGAACAAGTCCGGGCCACCTGCCTGGACGCTTATGCGCACTCCGAAGCGCCGTTCGAACGCGTCGTGCAGGAGGTACAACCGGAGCGCTCGGCCAGTCACCTGCCGTTGTTCCAGACGTGGTTCGTCGTGCAGGACGAACCGGCCGCCGGCGGCTTCGGCAGCCTGGACGCGCAGCCGGTCGGGGCGCCGCCGGGCATGGCTCGCTACGACCTCCGGCTGGAGTTCCGCCGCACGGGCACCGGCTTGAGCCTGGTGTGCGAGTACAAGACCAGCCTGTTCCGGCCCGCCGGGATCGTCCGGCTGGCCGAGCACATCCGGCGGGTGCTGCGCGCCGTGACCGCCGACCCGGGCGCCGCGATCGCGGACCTCGCGGACGAACTCGCCGCCGCCGACGAGGAGGAACGGGTCGCAGGCGCGGCCGGAGCCGCCGCCTACAGCCAAGGAGCCCTGCGACGGCGCCGCCGTGCTGTCGCCGCGGCGCCCGACCAGGTCGAACCCAACGCACGACAGGAAGCGGGAAGATGAGCAATCGGGAAAGCGGATCAGCCCAGTTCCGGCCCCGGCGGCGAACCGCGGTGAGCCTCGCGCCGGAGACGCTGGTCTCGGCCCGCCCGCTGCTGGCCGAAAGCCCGGCGCCGCTGCTGTTCGCCCCGGCCGTCGACGGCGTCAACGCGCTGTCCTGGGTCGAGGCCAACCGCGAGCAGGTCCGCGAGCAGACCGTCCGGCACAAAGCCGTGCTGCTGCGCGGGTTCACCGTCGGCGACGTCGCCGAATTCGAGCAGGTGGTGCGGCTGGTCGGCGGCGACATGCTGGAGTACTCCTACGGATCGACGCCGCGCAGCCACGTCGCGGGCAACGTCTACACGTCGACCGAATACCCGGCCACGCAGGAAATCCCGCAGCACAACGAGATGGCCTACAGCCGGTCGTGGCCGCTGAAACTGGGCTTCTACTCGGTACGGGCCGCTCCCGAAGGCGGCCAGACGCCGCTCGCGGACAGCACCCGCGTCCTGGCGCGCATCCCCGCCGCGATCCGCGACCGGTTCGCCGAGCACGGCGTGATGTACGTGCGCAATTACGGGCAGGGCCTGGATTTGCCGTGGCAGGACGTGTTCCAGACGCCGGAGCGCACCGAGGTGGAGGCGTTCTGCGACCGCGCCGGGATCGAGTACGAATGGCTCGCCGACGACAGCCTGCGCACCCGTCAGGTCTGCCAAGCGGTGGTGACGCACCCGGAAACCGGTGAAACGGCCTGGTTCAACCAGGCGCACCTGTTCCACATTTCCGCGCAGGCGCCCGAAATCCGCGAAACGCTGCTGGCCGCCTTCGGCGAGCAGGGCCTGCCTCGCAACACCTACTACGGCGACGGCAGCCCGATCGACGAAGCCGACCTCGACGAGATCCGCCGCGCCTACCGGGAAGAAACCGTCATGTTCCGGTGGCAGGACGGCGACATCGCCATTCTCGAGAACATGCTCGTCTCGCATGGGCGCATGCCGTACGCCGGACCGCGCAAGCTCGTCGTCGCGATGGCCGGCGCGGGCGGACAGGGCCAGTAGAGCGACGATGGAAGGCTACCGGCTCTCCCCTCAGCAAAAGCGTGCCTGTCTGGTGCACCAGGCCGACCCGAGCGGTGTCTACCCGGCGCAGGCGCGCGCCGAAGTCGACGGGAACCTGGACCGCGAGCGGTTGCGCCGCGCCGTCGAAAGCGGGTGCCTGCGCCACGAAGCGCTGCGGACGGTGCTCCACCGGCCCGCGGGCATGGACTTGCCGATTCAGGTCATCCAGCCGACGCCGCGCGTGGCGTATGCGGTGCACGGCGGCACCGACCCGGCTGATCTGGCGCGAGCGCGCGCGGGCACGGATTTCGATCTCCCGGACGGTCCGCTCGTGCTGGCCGATCTGGTGCTGCTGTCCGATTCCCGGGCCGAACTGCTGCTGACGATGCCCGGCTGGCTGGTCGACGCGGTGTCCCTGCACGTCCTGCTGTCCGAGATCCGCGAGAGCTACGAGGGACGCTCGCAGCCCGAGGAACCGTTGCAGTACGCCGACGCCGCCGAGTGGCAGCACGATGTCCTGACCGCTCCCGAGACCGCCGGTGGCCGGGAGTTCTGGCAGACGCACCTCGCAGCGCTCCCGCCTGCCGAAGCGCTCCCCTGCGAGCGAACCGGTGCGGCGGAAGGCTTTCGCCCGGCGACCGTACCGGTCGAACTGCCCGCCGAAGTCGTCGCGCTCGCGCAGCAGCGGGAGTGGCCGCTCGACGCCGTGTTCGCCGCGGCATGGCAGGCATTGCTCACCCGGATGGCCGGCAGCGTCGTCCGGATCGCCTCGGCGGCGGAGAACCGGCCGCACGCGGAGATGCGGCACGCGGTCGGCTCGTACGTCCAGTGGCTGCCGCACGCCGCGGCGGCCGACCCGGCACAGACGTTCGCCGAGTCCGTCGCCGCGGTGGCGGATCAAACCCGGAAGCTCGCGGAAAACCAGGAATTCTTCGATGCGGCCGCGTTCGGCGAGACCCCGGCAGCGCGTGCCGGATTCACCTGGACAGCGCTGCCGGCGCGGTCGGACTGGCCGGTCGTTTTCGCGGTCGCACACCGCGAACCGTTCCCGGTCCTGCTCGACGGGATGCGCTGCGGCACAACGATCCGGCTGACGCTGCACCACGACACCGCCCGGCTGACCACCGGCGACGCGCGCCGGTTGGCAGCGATGTACGAGTGCTTGCTCGCCGCCGCGGTGCGGGAACCGGAGGCGCGGATCGAGTCGCTGCCGATGTCCCCGAGCGAAGAATCGCGCCGCGCGCTGGCCGCCGGGCTGCCCGCGTCCCCGGCCGCGGTTCCGGATCGCTGCGTGCACACGATGTTCGAGGAGCAAGCGGCGCTCCGGCCGGAGCAGACGGCGGTCGTCGCGGGAGAGGACCGGCTCACCTACCGGCAACTGAACGAGCGGGCGAACCGGATCGCGCACCGCCTGCGCCGGGCCGGCGTACGGCCGGAAGACCGGGTAGGCCTGGTGGCCGGGCGGGGAACCGGCTTGCTCGCCGGACTGCTGGGCGTGCTGAAATCCGGCGCGGCGTATCTGCCGGTCGACGCCGACCTGCCACCGGCCCGCCGCGACGCCCTGTTCGAGCAGGCCGGCGTGCGGCTAGTCCTGGCCGAAGGCGGTGCGGGCACGATCGACCCGGCCGACCCGAGCCTGGCCGGCGAACCGGCGACCGACCCGGTCGGCGGAGCGGGACTCGCCAACCTCGCGTACGTCGTCTTCACCTCCGGATCCACCGGCACGCCGAAGGGCGTCGCGGTCACGCACGACAGCCTCGCCCGCTATACGAGCGGCATCGCGGGCGTGCTGGATCTGCCCGCGGGCAGCGGGTACGGCATTGTCTCCACCTTCGCCGCCGACCTCGGGCACACCGTCGTCTACCCGTCGCTGTGCACCGGCGGCACGCTGCACGTCCTGTCCCGCGAGGTCGCCAACAGCCCGGCGCGGATGGCAGGCTACGCGGACCGGAACTTGATCGACTGCCTGAAGATCGTGCCGTCCCACCTGCGGGCGCTGCTGGACGGCCCGCGACCGGCGGCGGTCCTGCCGAAGCGACGGCTGGTCCTCGGCGGCGAGGCGCTGACCGCCGATCTGGTCCGGTCGGTACAGGAACTGGCGCCGGACTGCCGGCTGCTCAATCACTACGGCCCCACCGAAACGACCGTCGGCGTGCTCAGCCACGAAGTCGCCGCGGCGGACGACCCGGTGCCGCTCGGGCGGCCGCTCCCGCACGCCAGGGTGCATGTGCTGGACGACCGGCTCGACCTCGCTCCCTTGTGGACAGCAGGCGAGGTGTGCGTCGGCGGTCCCGCGACGGCCCGCGGCTACCTCGGCGACCCCGCGGCCACCGCCGAGCGGTTCGTGCCCGACCCCCGCCTGCCCGGCGAACGGCTTTACCGCACCGGGGACCTGGCGCGCCGGCGCGCCGACGGCACGCTGGTCTTCCTCGGCCGCGACGACGAACAGGTGAAGCTGCGCGGGTACCGGGTCGAACCAGCCGAGGCCGCCGCGGTGCTCCGCCGGCATCCGGACGTCCAGGACGCGGCCGTCGTGGTCCGCAGCGGCAACGGCGCGCCGCAGCTCGTCGGGTATGTCGTCTCCGGCGCCACCCCGGAAGTTCTGCAAGCGCACTGCGCCGCGCACCTGCCGCCCTACCTGGTCCCGTCAGCGATCGTGCCGATCGGCGCGATCCCGTTGACCGCCAACGGAAAGCTCGACCGCGCGGCGCTTCCCGAACCGGAAGGCACCACCGCGTACGCGCCGCCGGAATCCCCTGCGGAGGAGACTCTCGCCGCCATCTGGGCCGAACTTCTCCGCGTCGACCGAGTCGGCCGCCACGACGGCTTCTTCGCACTGGGCGGCGACTCGATCCTGGGCATCCAGGTGGTCTCGCGCGCGAACCAAGCCGGCCTCGCGGTGACGCCCCCGCTGCTGTTCCAGCACCCGACGATCGCCGCTCTCGCCGCTGCCTGCGCGACCGGCGCCGCGCCCGTCCGGGCGGAACAGGGACCGGTGACCGGACCTGTGCCGGCGACGCCGATCCAGCGCTGGTTCCTCGGCTTGGGCCTGCCCGACCCGTCGCGGTACAACCAGACGATCTGCTTGCGCCCGCGGCAAAGCCTGCGTGCCGGGCCGCTGCGGTCCGCACTGCATGCGCTGGTCGTCCACCACGACGCGCTGCGGCTGCGCCTGACCCGGACCCCCGACGGCGATTGGACGCTGGACAACGCACCGATCGCCGAGCACGAACTGCTGCGCACCGCCGACGACCTCGAACCGGCCGTGGTGCACGCACAACAAGACATCGACACCGCGTCCGGCTGCCTGCTTCGCGCCGTCCTAGCCGGCAACGGCGCCGCTCAGCGGCTGGTTCTGGTCGCACACCACCTCGGCGTCGACGGGGTGTCCTGGCGCATCCTGCTCGAAGACCTCGCGACCGCGTACCAGCAGGCCGCGGCAGGGCACCCGGTCCGGCTGCCCGCGAAAACCACCTCGTATCAGGAGTGGGCCGTGCGGACCGCGGAGCGGGCGCATGCCCACGACGCGGAAATCCCGTACTGGACGGACCTGCTGACCGCGGCGCGCAACGCCCGGATACCGCAGGACGAGTACCGCGCCGGCGGGCCAGGCACCTACGGCGAGAGCCGGACGGTCGCCGTGGAACTGGACGCTTCCGCCACCGAAGCCCTGCTCGGCCGGTCCGCGCAGACCTCGGTGCACGCCGCGGTGCTCGGTGCGCTCGGCCGAGTCCTGCACAAATGGACTGGGCAGCAAGCGGTCGTGGACGTCGAGGGCCACGGCCGGGACGTCCACGGGGCGGACTCCGACCTGAGCCGCACCGCCGGCTGGTTCACCACCATCCACCCCGTGCGGCTGACCTCCGACGGGGCCGCGCCCGCACCGTCCGGCGGGATTGGCTACGGCATCCTGCGCCACCTCCGCTCGGACACCGCCACCGCCCGTCTGCGCGCGCTGCCCAGCCCGGCGATCCGGGTCAACTACCTCGGCCGCGGAACCGGCTCCGCCGCCGGCGGATTGCTCGAGCTGATGCCCGACCGTCTCGGCCGCACGGCGGACCCGACGGCTCGGCGGCCGTACCTGCTCGACATCACCGCCGTCGAACTGTCCGGCCGGCTGAAGATGACCTGGGAGTACCGCCCAGCAGTTCACCGCGAGCAGACCGTCGCGACACTCGCCGGGGACTGCCTGCGCGAACTGGCCGCGGGCCCCGGCCCCGGCACCCGCGCGGAGCAGGGGCCTCGCTTCGCCGAGTCCGGCCTCGCCGAAGCGGACCTGGCCGAGCTCATGGACGAACTCGACACGCTGCCCGCCGAGGGGGACGCATGACCGGACAGCACGCCCGCATCGAGCGCATCTACCCGCTCTCGCCTCTGCAGCAGGGCATGGTGTTCCACGCCCTGTACGAACCGGGCAAGGACCCGTACGTGGAGCAGGTGTGCTGCACGCTGACGGGCGAACTCGACACGGCGGCGTTCCGGGACGCCTGGGCCCAGGTCATGGACCGGCACGCCGCGCTGCGCACCGCGTTCCGCTGGACTGGGCAGGCGCAGGCACGGCAGGTCGTGCACCGGCAGGTCGCGTTGCCGTGGACCGAATCCGACCTCGCCGGGCTCGGCGCGCACGAACAGGCCGCGGCCGTCGCGGAACTGGCCGAGCGGGACTGGGCCCGCGGCTTCGACCTCGCCCGCGCCCCGCTGTTCCGGCTGGCCTTGGCCCGGCTCGGCGAGCGGGAGCACCGTCTGGTGTGGACGAACCACCACGCGGTGCTGGACGGCTGGTCGCGTTCCCGGGTGTTCGGCGAAGTGATGACGCTCTACGGCGCCGCGGTCGCCGGACGGGACGCCGAGCTCGCGCCGGCGCCCGCTTTCGGCGACTACATCGCGTGGTACCAAGGGCTCGACCTCGCGCAGGCGGAGAAGTTCTGGCGCGACACGCTTTCCGGATTCGCCGCGGCCACCCCGCTGCCGTTCGGAACCGCCGAGGCGCGCGAGGGCACCGGCTCGGTGCGGCTCGACCTGTCCGAATCCGGCACGGCCGCGCTGCGCGCGCTCGGCCCCAGCCACGGGTTCACCGCCAACACTGTCGTCCAGGCCGCGTGGACGTTGCTGCTGGCGCGGCACAGCGGGCAGTCCGACGTCCTGTTCGGGGCGACCGTCGCCGGCCGGCCTCCCGGCCTCGCGCGCGTCGAGGACATGGTGGGGTTGTTCATCAACACCGTCCCGGTGCGCGTCCGGGCGACCGGCGAGTCCGTCGCCGAATGGCTCGGGGATCTTCAGCGGGCATTCGTCGAACTCCGCCAGTACGAGCACACGCCGTTGGCGGAGACGCGACGGTGGGCCGAACTGCCCGGGAACAGCCCCCTCTTCGAAAGCCTGGTGGTCTTCGAGAACTACCCGCTGGACGAGCACACCGCAGGCAGTCCTCGAGTGGCCGGCGTCAGCTTCCGCGAGCAGACGCACTACCCGCTCACCCTCGTCTCGGCGCTCGCCGATCGGCTGACGCTGCGGCTGGCGTACGCGCGGAATCAGTACGACGAAGCCGGTGCGAGCGGATTGCTCGCCGAACTGAAGGACCTGCTGGCCGCGCTCGTCGCGAATCTCGACGCACCCGTCGCAGCGCTCGCCGCGCTCGCGCCGGAGCGGGAAGCGGCCCTCCTCGCGAGCTGGAACCCCGCCCCGGCAGCGGTTTCCGCGGACGAAGGAACGCTGGTGGAACGCTTCCTCAGGCAGGCGCGCGAGCGGCCGGACGCCATCGCGGTGGTCTGGGGCGGGGAACAGTTCACCTACCGCGCGGTCGCACGCCGGGCCGCGGGGCTGGCAGAGCAGCTCCGCTCGGCCGGAGTCGGCCGCGAGGTGCTGACCGGGGTGCTCGTGGACCGCGGCCCGCAGCAGGTGATCGCCGTGCTGGCGTGTCACCTCGCCGGCGGAGCCTACGTGCCGCTGGACCCGGAGTATCCGCGGGAGCGGCTGGACTATCTGGTGTCCGACAGTCAGATCCCGACGCTGATCAGCACCGTCGACCTCGCCGACCGGATCCCGGACGGGCCGGCGGTGGTCTTCCTCGCCGGCACCGAAGCCGACCCGGCGCCGCCGCGGATCGACCCGGCCGACCTCGCGTACGTGATCTACACGTCCGGATCGACCGGAGAGCCCAAGGGCGTGCTGGTCCCGCATCGCAACGCGGCGCGCTTGTTCGACGCCACCCGCTCGTGGTTCGGCTTCGAGGCCCGCGACGTGTGGAGCCTGTTCCACTCGGTCGCGTTCGACTTCTCGGTCTGGGAGCTGTGGGGCGCGCTGGCGCACGGCGGCCGCCTGGTGCTCGTGGACGACCTGACCCGGCGCACGCCCGCCGAGTTCGCCTGCCTCGCCGACCGGCAAGCGGTCACCGTGCTCAACCAGACTCCCTCGGCGTTCCTGCCGCTGACCGAGGTCGCCGGCGACCTGCCCAGCCTGCGCACGGTGGTCTTCGGCGGCGAAGCCCTGGCCGCCGACCGGTTGTCGCACTGGGCCGGGCTGCACGACCTGGACCGGCCCCGGCTGGTGAACATGTACGGCATCACCGAAACCACCGTGCACGTCACCGGGCACCCGGTCGGCGCGGCGGACCTCGACCCGGCCGCGGGCAGCGTCATCGGCCGTCCGATCCCGGACCTGCGCGTCTACCTGCTTGACGAGAACCTGCGTCCGGTGCCGGCGGGCCGGACCGGCGAGCTTCACGTCGGCGGCGCCGGACCGGCCCGCGGCTACCTTCGCCGCCCTGGGCTGACCGCGCAACGCTTCCTGCCCGATCCGTACGGCCCGGCCGGGACGCGCATGTACCGCACCGGCGACCTGGCGCGGGCGCTGCCTGATGGCAGGTTCGTCTACCTCGGCCGTGCCGACGACCAGATCCAGGTCCGCGGCCACCGCGTCGAACCGGCCGAGATCGAGGCCGCACTGCGCGCCCATCCGCACGTGACCGGCGCGCACGTGCGGCTCCGCGACGATCAGCTCGTCGCGTATCTCACCGCCGGCGGCGAGGTCGGCGACCTGCGTGAGCACCTCGCGCGGCGCCTCCCCCGCCACCTCTTCCCGGCGCATTGCGTCGTGGTGGACGAGTTCCCGCTCACCGTGCACGGCAAGATCGACCCGGCGGCGCTGCCGGAGCCCGGCCGCGAGCGGCCGGGAGTCGAGACGGCCGCACCGAGAACGCCGGTGCAGGAGGTCGTCGCCGGGGTCTGGCAACAGCTTCTCGGCGTCGAGAACGTCGGCATCCACGACGACTTCTTCGCGCTCGGGGGCCACTCCCTGATCGCCGCCCAGGTCCATGCCCGGCTCCGGGCGGTGTTCGGCGTCGACGTGCCGCTGCGGGTGCTGTTCGCGCATCCCACCGTCGCGGAACTCGCCGAGCACGTCGAAGCTCGCCGCGGCACGACCGCGGACCAGCGGCCGCCGCTGCGCGCGCAAGACCGCCCGGCGGACGTTCCGTTGTCGTTCGCACAGCAGCGCGCCTGGTTCTTCGAGCAGTGGGCTCCGGACAGCCCGCTCAACACGATCATCGCCGGCCTGCGGCTCACCGGCGTCCTCGACGTGGCAGCCGTTGCCGCGGGGCTGACCGTCATCGCCGCGCGCCATGAACCCCTGCGCACCGCTTTCGGCACCGGGGCCCCGTCGCAGGTGATCTCGCCGCCCGCGCCGGTGCCGTTGCCGGCGGTGGACCTCCGCCGCCTCGACCCGGCCCGGACCGCCGCGGTCGTCCGCGAGCTCGCCGCGTCCGAGGCCCGGCTGCGCTTCGACCTTCAGACCGGGCCGCTCGCCCGCGCTCGGCTGCTGCGCCTGGCCGAAGACGACCACGTGCTGTTGCTCGGCCTGCACCACACCATCGCCGACGGCCGTTCGCTCGAGGTCCTGCTGGCCGAATTGACCGAGCTGTACACCGCGCTCCGGGAACACCGCGAACCGGTGCTCCCGGAACTTCCCTTCCAGTACGCGGATTACACCCTGTGGCAACGGTCCTGGTTGGACAGTGCGACGCTGGAGCGGCAGCTCGCGCACTGGCGCGAGAACCTCGCCGGCGCGCCCGCGCTGCTCGAACTTCCCACCGACCGTCCGCGCCCTGCGGAGCTGGGATTCGACGGCGCGAGCCACGCGTTCACCGTGCCCGAACCGGTCCGGCAGATGCTGCACCAGGTGAGCCGGGAGATCGGCGCGACGCCGTTCATGACTCTGCTGGCCGCGTTCTCGCTGGTGCTGTCCCGCTACAGCGGCCAGGACGACATCGTGGTCGGCACGCCGATCGGACAGCGCCCCACCGAGGAAGCCGAACGGCTGATCGGGTTCTTCACCAACACCTTGGCCCTGCGCACCGATCTCAGCGGCAACCCGACCTTCGCGCAACTGGTCGCCCGGGTCCGCGAAGGGTGCCTGGACGCCTACGCCAACCAGGACGTGCCGTTCGAGCAACTGGTGGAGGAACTGCGTCCCGCACGGGACGCCAGCTACGCGCCGCTGGCCCAGGTGGGGTGCGACTACCAGCGGGTGTCCTCGCCCGAACTCGGCTGGCCGGGCGTGCGCGTCCGGCCGCTTGACCCGCCGCCCGGCAACGGAACGGCGAAGTTCGACCTGGCGCTCGCCTTGGTCGAAAGCCCGGATTCGCTGACCGGCACGCTGATCTACAACACCGCGTTGTTCGAGCCGGCTACCGTCGAACGGATTGCCGTCGTGCTGCTCGACGCGCTCGCCGCCCTGACGACGGAGCCGAACCGGCGGCTGCGCGACGCGCCGCTGCTGTCCCCTGCCGACCACGACCTGCTGACCCGCCGGTGGAACCACACCCCGGCCCCCGCGGCGCCAGCCCTCGGATTCGCGGATCTCGTTGCCGCACAGGCCAAGCGCAGCCCGGACGCGGTCGCGGTCGCGATGGGCGGGCATCAGCTCACCTACGCCGCGCTCGACGCGCGCGCCACCCGGCTGGCCCAGCACCTGCGGGCCGCCGGAGCCGGACCGGACGTCCGGGTCGCGGTTTGCCTGGAGCGTTGTCCCGAACTGGTGATCAGCGTGCTGGGCATCATGAAGGCGGGCGCCGCCTACGTGCCGCTGGACCCGACGTATCCAGCCGACCGGCTGGCATACCTGGTCCAGGACAGCCGCGCGCAACTGCTGCTGTCGCAACGGGACCTGCTGGACCGGTTGCCTCGGCACGAGAACGTCCTGCTCCTCGACGAGCAGTGGCCTGCCATCCGCGCGGAGCGCGACGACACCCCGCTGCCGCCGGTGCCGCTCGACGCCGTCGCGTACGTCATCTACACCTCCGGCTCCACCGGCCGTCCAAAAGGGACGATGGTGCCGCAACGCGGCATCGCCGCGCTCGCCGACGCGCAGGCGGGCGCGCTGGAGGTCGGCAACGGGAGTCGCGTGTTGCAGTACGCGTCGCTGAGCTTCGACGCGTCCCTGCTGGAACTCGTCATGGCGCTGCCGTCCGGCGCGACGTTGTGCCTCGCACCGCGCGAGCGGCCGCTCCCCGGCCCGGATCTCGTCCAGCTCCTGGACGAGCAAGCGGTCACCACGGTGATGCTGCCGCCGTCCGCGCTGGCGGTCACCCCGGACGCGGCGCTGCCGGCCCTGACCACCGTGACAGTCGGCGGCGAGGCGTGCTCGGCCGACCTGGTGCGCCGATGGGCCCCCGGCCGCCGGTTCCACAACCTGTACGGGCCCACCGAGGCGACCATCTGCACCGTCATGGCCGAATGCCTGCCGGGTGCGCCGGTGGCGATCGGCAGGCCGATCCCGGGCAGCACCGCGTACGTGCTCGACGCCGAACTGCGTCCGGTGCCGATCGGCGTCCCCGGCGAGCTGTGCCTCGGCGGGGACGGCCTCGCCCACGGGTATCTCGGCCGGCCTGGCCTGACCGCGGACCGTTTCGTGCCGGACCCGTTCGGGCCGCCCGGTGCGCGGCTTTACCGCACCGGTGACCGGGTGCAGTTCCGTGCCGACGGGACGCTCGCGTTCCTGGGCAGGCTGGACGCCCAAGTCAAACTGCGCGGCTTCCGCATCGAGCCGGGCGAGATCGAAGCCGCGTTGCGGAGCGTCCCGGACGTGGCGGACGCGGCGGTGGTCCTGCGCGAGGACCAGCCGGGCGCGCCCCGGTTGGTCGGGTACGCGGTGGCGAACACCGGAGTCGCGACCGACGAGCTGCGCGCGGCGTGCGCCCGCGATCTGCCGGAGTACATGGTCCCGGCCGCGTTCGTGGTTCTCGACGAGTTCCCGTCGTTGCCGAGCGGCAAGCTCGACCGCGGCGCGCTGCCCGCGCCCGGCGCGGACCGTCCGGAACTGGCGGTGTCGTACGCCGCGCCCTCCACCCGGACGGAGCGCACGATCGCCGACATCTGGGCGAAGGCGCTCGGGCTGGATCGAGTGGGCCGCGACGACGACTTCTTCGCCCTCGGCGGCGACTCGATCCTGAGCATCCAGGTGATCACCCAAGCAGCCAAGACGGGTCTGCGGATCAGCCACAAAATGCTCTTCCAGAACCGGACCGTGCGCGCCCTCGCGTCCGCCGTCGAAGAAGCGGCCCCGGCGGCGGCCGGCTCCGGCGCTCAGGACGCGGTGTCCGGCCCGGTCCGGCCGACTCCGATCCAGCAGTGGTTCCTGGACCAGCACCTGCCGACACCGGAGCACTACAACCAAGCGCTGCTGGTGCGTCCGCGCCGTCCGCTGCACACCGAAGCGCTCCGTGCGGCGCTGCGCGAAGTGGTTGCCCACCATGACGTCCTGCGGTTGCGCGTGACGTCCGGCACCACGCTGGACATCGCCGCCCTGTCGGACGCGGCGCCGGTCCAACTGACCGTCGCCGGGCCGGCGGACGCGGAAACCATCGCCGAAACGGCCGCCGAGGCGCACGCGGGCATCGACCTGTCCGCGGGCTGCCTGCTTCGCGCTGTCCACATCAGACTCGCGGACAGCGAACGGCTGCTGCTGGTGGCTCACCACCTCGCCGTGGACGGCGTTTCCTGGCGGATTCTTCTGGAGGACTTGGCCACCGCTTATCATCAAGCGCTGCGCGGCGCGCCGCTCGCGCTCCCGGCCAAGACCACCGCCTTCCGGGACTGGGCCGCCGGTCTGGCCGAGCACGCGAACCACCCCGAGATCAGCGTCCAGATTCCCTATTGGACAGACGTGCTGGTCGACGCGCGGACCCCAGCCCTGCCGACCGACGCGGACCTCGACCCGGCGGGCGACACCTATGCCGCTGCCGGTTCGGCGACCGCCGAGCTCGACGCCACCGCCACCGAAGACCTGCTCCGCTCCTCCGGCCCGGCCAGCGCGCACGAACTGCTGCTGACCGCGCTCGGCCGCGCACTCTGCGACTGGACCGGAAGCGACCGGGCGGTGGTTGACGTGGAAAGCCACGGCCGGGAGGCCTTGTCCGGCATGGCCGGGACCGCCGACCTGACCCGCACGGTCGGCTGGTTCACCGCGATCTACCCGCTCGTCCTTCCGGTCACCGGACCGCCGCGGACTTCGGTGCGCAACGTCCGCGAAGCGATCCGCGCGCTGCCGGACGGCGGTCTGGGCTACGGGCTGCTGCGGCACGGACGCTCCGACGCCGCGACCGAGCGGCTGCGCGCGCTGCCCGGACCGGAGGTGTGTTTCAACTATCTCGGCCAGGTGGACCAGTCCTTCGCGGGCGACTCGCCGTGGCTGCCCGCGGAAGAAGACACCGGGCCCGGCCAGTCGCCGGACGTCCCGAGGCGGTACCTGATCGACGTGGTTGCGCTGGTCGCCGACGGCCGCCTCCGGATCACCGTGACGCACGGCGCGCTGCACCGGCGCGAGACGGTGGCCGGCTTGCTCGACGCGCTCCGCGCGCACCTGCGCACGTTGCTGGCCGCCGTCCGGTCCGGATCCGGCGACGCGCTCGTGCCGGCGGACTTCCCCTTGGCCGACCTGGACCCGGCAGCGCTCGACCGCCTCGCCGCCGCGACCGACGGCGCGGTGGAAGACGTCTACCCGCTTTCGCCGATGCAGGAAGGGATGCTGTTCCATACCGTCCGCGAGGACGGGCCCGGCTCGTACGTGGTGCAGATGGCCGCCCGGCTGACCGGGAAGGTCGACCCCCGCCGGTTCCGCGCCGCCTGGCAGCGGGTGCTGAACCGGCACGCGGCGCTGCGCACGTCGTTCCACTGGGACCGGCTGCACCGTCCGCTCCAGGTCGTGCACCACACTGTGCCCGTCGCCGTCGACACGGTGGACTGGCGGGCGCTGGACCGCGCGGAACAGGTCGTGCGCAGCGCGGAATTCCTGGCCGCCGACCGGGAACGCGGGTTCTCCCTCACCCGCCCGCCGCTCATCCGCCTCACCCTGCTCCGGCTGGCCGACGAGGAGTGGGAACTGGTCTGGACCCATCACCACCTGTTGCTGGACGGCTGGTCGATGCCGCTGGTCGTGCGCGAGCTGTTCGGCTGGTACGAAGCGCTCGACGACGACGGCGCCCCGGCGATTCCGGCCGCTCCCGCCCGCCCGTACCGGGACTACATCGCGTGGCTGCGGGACCAGGACCCGGCGGAGGAGTTCTGGCGCGCACGGCTCGGCGGCTTCGCCGCCGCCACTCCGCTTCCGGCGCGCACACCCGGCAGGACCGGGGACGGGTACCGCACCGCGGAGATCCGCCTTCCCGAGGACGCGACCGAACGACTGCGGCAGTTCACCCGCGACCTGGGCATCACGACCAGCACACTGGTGAACGCCGTCTGGGCGGTGCTGCTCGGCCGGCACAGCGGGGAGGAAGACGTCGTGTTCGGCGTGACGGTCGCCGGCCGCCCGCCGGAACTGCCCGGCGTCGAGTCGATCGTCGGCCTGTTCATCAACACGCTGCCCGCGCGCGTCCGCCTGCCCCGGCGGCAGCCGGTCGGCGAGTGGCTGCGAGAGCTGCACCAAGACCTGCTGGAAATGCAGAGCAACGCCTACAGCCCGTTGGTGCGGATGCAGGCCTGCAGCGCGGTGCCGCGCGGCAGCAGCCTGTTCGAAAGCATCGTCGTGTTCGAGAACTACCCGGTGGACGAAGCCGCGGGCCAAGCCCTCACCGGGGTCGAAGCACGCCAGGTGCACGCCGTCGAGCAGACCGACTATCCGCTGACCTTCAGCTCCGCTCCCGGCCCGCGGCTGCTGCTGTCGCTGCTCTACGACAACGGCCGCTACAGCGCGGATGCGGCCGAAGAGCTGCTCGCCCAGCTGCGGCACCTGCTGGCCGAGTTCGCGAAACACCCCGGTCGACCGGTCGGCCAAGTGTCCATTTTGGACGACAACGCGCACTGGGCCGTGCTGTCCCAAGGAATTTCCCCGGTCTCCCCGGCGTCCGAGGAGCGTCCGCTGCACCGGCTGGCCGAGGAGCACGCCGAGCGCACGCCGGATGCGGTCGCGGTGGTCGCCGACGACCGGCAGCTCACCTATCGTGCGCTGAACGCACGCGCGAATCAGCTGGCCCGGGTGCTGCGGCGGCACGGCGTCGGTCCGGAGACGCGGGTCGGGCTGCTGCTCGACCGCTCCCCCGGCCTGCTGGTCGGGTTGCTGGCGGTGCTCAAAGCCGGCGGCGCGTACGTGCCGCTCGACCCGGACGCGCCTGCGGACCGGAATCACCGGCTGATCGCCGACGCCGGAATCCGGCTGCTGGTGTCCGACCAGGACCTGAGCGATGCGCCCGTGCCGGCGATCTCGGTCAGCTCCGGCGGTTCCGAGTCCGCGGAGAACCTTCCCGGCACGACCTTGCCGGACAGCCTGGCCTACGTCGTGCACACCTCCGGTTCGACCGGACGTCCGAAGGGCGTGCAGGTCAGCCACCGCAACCTGAGCGCCGCCGCGGCCGCCTGGCGCACTGCGTACGCGCTGTCCGAAGAGGATCGGCACCTGCAGATGGCGGGCGTGACGTTCGACGTGTTCACCGGCGACGTCACGCGCGCGCTGAGTTCAGGCGCGGCTCTCGTGTTGTGCCCGCGCGAGTTGCTGCTCGACCCGGCCACGCTGGCCCGGCTCCTGGACGAGCAGCAGATCACCGCGGCCGAGTTCGTGCCAGTGGTGCTCCGGTACGCAGTGGAGGCCGTGCAGTCGTCCGGCGGCCGGTTGCCCGCACTGCGGTTGCTGGTGTCCGGCGCGGACGCTTGGCCGGCGCGCGACCGCGCGGCCGCCGCGCGGATCGGCGGCGAGCACACCCGTGTCATCAACTCCTACGGCGTCACCGAAGCCACTGTCGACAGCACGTGTTTCGACGGCGAGCTCACCGAGGCCGGCGACGCGCTCGTCCCGGTCGGCCGTCCGCTCGGCGCTACCAGGGTGTACGTACTGGACCGGTCCGGCGCGCCGGCGCCGCTCGGCGCGCCCGGCGAACTCCACCTCGGCGGACCGCAGGTGGCCCGCGGGTACGCGGGTCTGCCCGGCCTGACCGCTGAGCGGTTCGTGCCCGATCCGTGGGGCGGTCCGGGCGACCGGCTCTACCGCACCGGCGACCGGGCCCGCTGGCGCCCTGACGGCGAACTGGAGTTCCTCGGCCGTCTCGACGAGCAGGTGAAGCTGCGCGGCGTGCGGATCGAACCAGGCGAGGTGGAGGCGGCGCTCGCCGCGCATCCGGCCGTGCGCGCCGCGGCCGTCGCGGTCCGGGCCGATGCTCGCGGGGAACCCCGGTTGGCCGGTTACGTCGTCGCGGACCGCGACGACGCTCTGCTGGCGGAAGTCCGGGCGACGGCTGCGCGACTGCTGCCCGCGTCGATGATGCCCTCCGTTCTCGTGGTTCTGGACGCCTTGCCCCTGACCGCGAACGGAAAGCTCGACCGGTCCGCGTTGCCTGCCCCGGAGGCGCCCGAAGCCACCGAGGATTACGACCCCCCGGAAACAACCGCCGAACGCGCGATCGCCGAGGTCTGGGCGAAAGTGCTCGGCGTGCCGCGAGTGTCAGCGACCGACAGCTTCTTCGCCCTCGGCGGCGATTCGATCGTCAGCCTTCAGGTCGTGGCCCGGACCCGCGCCGCAGGCTGGGCCGTCAGCCCGAAGCAGGTGTTCGACCACCAGACTGTCCGGGCGCTGGCGGCGGTCGCGGTCCCGGCCTCGCCCGCGTCGCACGCCGAGCAAGGCGTGGTGACCGGCTCGCTACCGCTCACTCCGGTCCAGGCGACGTTCTTCGCCGAACAGCACCCGGCCCCGCACCACTACAACCAAGCGGTGCTGCTCCGTGCGCGCGGTCCGATCGACACCGAAGCCCTCGAACGGGCGTTGCGCCTGGTGGTCCGGCACCACGACGCGTTGCGGATGCGATTCCGGCGCACCGAAGACGGCTGGGCGCCAGAGCAGGCCGGGCTGTCCGGACTGCCGGCGCGACTGCTCACCGTGGAAGACCTCGCCGCGGCCGACGATCCCGCCGCGGCGGTCGAGGCCCGCGCCGCCGCCGCGCAGCGCACCCTCGACCTCGACGCCGGGCTGCTTCTGCGCGCGGTGTGGTTCGACCTCGGCACCGACCGTCCCGGCCGGTTGCTGCTCGCGGTGCACCACCTCGCGATCGACGGCGTCTCGTGGCGAATCCTGCTGGAGGACTTGGCCCACGCGTACATCCGGGAACGCGACGGGGCCCCGGTCGAGCTGCCGCCCAAGACCACGGCGTTCCGGGACTGGGCGCAGGCGCTCGCCGAACACGCGCACAGCGACGAGGTCGGCGCGCAGACCGGCCACTGGCTCTCCGTCGCGCGAGCAGGGGCCGAATCCGGTCTCCCGCTGGACCTGCTGCCCGAGGCGGACGAGGGTCTGGAGGACGTCAACACCCGGGCCCAGCTGGCCGCGGTGACCCGCGAACTGGACGAGGAAACGACCCGGCTCCTGCTGCACGAGGTGCCCCCGGCATACCGGGCCCGGATCGACGAGGTGCTGGTGACCGCGGTCAGCTCCGCGATCGCGAGCTGGGCGGGCGAGCCCTCGGTGCTGGTGGACCTGGAAGGCCACGGGCGCGAGGATTTCGGGGCCGCGCTGGACGTCTCCCGCACCGTCGGGTGGTTCACGAGCGTCTACCCGGTCCTGCTGACGCCCGATCCGCACGACCCGGCGGCCGCGCTGCGGCACGTCGGGCAGCGGATGCGTGAGGTGCCGCAACGCGGCCTCGGCTACGGCCTGATCCGCCATTCGCGCACCGGGGACCCCGCCGCGGCGCAACTGGCGGACCTGCCGTCCGCGGCGGTCTGCTTCAACTACCTCGGACGGCTGGACGCCGGATTCGGCGGGGCCGGGCCGTGGGAGCCGGCCGCCGAACCGGAAGGTCCGGGCCAGGACGCCCGCGCGCCCCGGCCGTACCTGCTGGAGGTCGACGCCATGGTGCTTTCCGGGCGGTTGCGGTTCACCTGGTCCTACAGCGACCGCCTGCACACCGAGGCGACCGCCGCCGGGCTCGCCGACCGCTGCGCCGCCCTGCTGCGGACCCTGGTCGAGCGCCGCCGCGACGCGGAGGCGGCGGGCTGGCCGGCCCCCGACGTGACCGGGGTCGCTTTAGCCCCCGGCGAGCTGGACGACCTGCTCGCCGGTTTCCGGACGCCATGACGATCTCCCCAGGAGCGCCGCCAGCGATGCCCGAGCAGACGACCGTCGAGAGCATTCACCCGCTGTCCCCGCTGCAGCAGGGCATGTTGTTCCACGCCCTCTACTCCCCGCACGACGACGTCTACGTCGAGCAGTTCAGCTGCCGCTTCGACGGGCCGCTGGACGTGCCGGCGTTCCGCGCCGCCTGGACGGGCGTCGTGGCTCGGCATCCAGCGTTGCGCACGTCGTTCCACTCCCTCGAAGGCGAGCAGCCGGTGCAGGCGGTGCACCGCGCCTTCGAGCTGCCGTGGACCGAACACGACTGGCGGACCGTCGAACTCGCTCCGGACCGCCTGCCTGAGTTCCTCGCCGCGGACCGGGCGGCGGGCATCGACCCGGCCGCGCCGCCGCTCCACCGGTTCTCGCTGCTGCGGGTGGCCGACGAGGCGTACGTGTTCGTGTGGACGCACCACCACCTGCTCCTGGACGGCTGGTCCATGCCGCTGGTGCTGAGCGAATTGGCCGCGAGGTACGCGGCGCTGCGCCGCGGCGAGGACGCCGACCTCCCGCCGGTGCGGCCCTATCAGGACTACCTGACCTGGCTGGCCGAGCAGAATCAGGCGAAAACCGAGGAGTTCTGGCGCACTCGCCTCAGCGGGTTCGCCACCGCCACCCCGTTGCCGCTGCGCGCCGCGGAAGCGGTGCCGGCTCAAGGATTTCTCTCCGTCGAAGAAGTGTTTTCCGAGGAGTCGACGGCGAAGCGGATCGCAACCGCACAGGCCGGCGGGCTCACCATCGGCACCGTCGTACAAGCAGCGTGGTCCTTGGTGCTCGCCCGGTTCAGCGGCGTCTCGGACGTCGTGCACGGCGCCACGACTTCCGGTCGTCCGCCGGAACTGCCGGGCGTGGAAGACATCGTGGGCATGTTCATCAACACGCTTCCCGTACGCACCCGGGTCGAGGGCCGGCGGCCGGTCCTGGAATGGCTGCGCGAAACACAGGCGGACTTCGCCGCCGCACGCGGGCACGAGCACATCTCCCTGGTGCGTGCGCAAGGCTGCAGCGATGTGCCGCGCGGCGAGCCGCTGTTCGACAGCCTCGTCGTGGTCGAGAACTTCCCGATCACCGCCGCGGCGGACAACGCTTTCGACGGCGTCGCGGTCACCTCGGTCCAGGCCACCGAACAGACCAGCTACCCGCTGACGGTCGTTGCGCTGCCGGGGCGTTCGTTGCGGTTGCGGCTGCTGTGCGACCGGCGCTGGTACACCGAAGAGACCGCCCGCGCGGTCGTCGGCGCGCTGCGCGCCGCGGTGACGGGCCTCCTCGAAAACCTGGACCGATGCGTGAACGACGTGCCGATCATGTCCGACGACGCAGCAGCGGCACTGGTCCGGAAGTGGAACGCAACCCGCGACGACTACCCGCGCGACCACAGCGTGCCCGCTCTGGTCGCGGAACAAACTGCACGCACCCCCGACGCCGTAGCGGTCGTGCACGGCGAACAGCACCTCACCTACCGCGCGCTGGCCGCCCGCGTCGCCCGCCTGACTGGCGCGTTGCGCGCGCTGGGCGTCACGCCGGGTTCCTGCGTGGGCGTCTTTCTCGAGCGCTCCCCCGAACTGATCACCGCATTGCTCGGCACTCTCCGTGCCGGTGCGGCGTACGTCCCGCTCGCTCCTTCCTACCCGGCACAGCGCCTGGCGTTCATGGCTGAGGACAGCGGAACCTCCGTCGTTCTCACCGTAAAAGCGTTGCAGCACAACGTTCCAGACGGAGTGCGCACCCTGCTCCTGGACGATCCCCGAACCTGGCCGACCGGCGACGAAGCGGCGGTCACGGCAACCGCGAATGCGCCCGCGTACGTGATGTACACGTCCGGTTCCACCGGAACTCCCAAGGGCGTCACAGTCCCCCACCGGGCGATCGTCCGGCTCGTCCGCGACACCGATTACGTTTCGCTGCGAGCCGACGACCGGATCGCCTTCGCGGCTACCACCGCCTTCGACGCGGCGACCTTCGAGCTGTGGGGAGCCTTGCTGTCCGGTGCCGCAGCGGTGGTCGTGGCGAAACAGCAGGCACTGGACCCGGTCGGCTACGCGGCGCTGATCCGCGAGCAGGCGATCACGACGCTGTTCATGACCACCGCGTTGTTCAACCAGTTCGCCGCAGGCGCGCCGGACGCGTTCGCGCCGATGCGCCAGGTGCTTTTCGGCGGTGAGGCCGTAGATCCGGCCGCCGTCCGCACGGTGCTCGCCGCTGGCGCGCCGCGGCGCCTCCTGCACGTCTACGGCCCGACCGAGAGCACCACCTTCGCGACCTGGCACGTGGTCGACGCCGTGGGCGATCAGGACCGCACAGTGCCGATCGGCACTGCGATCGCCAACACCACCGCGTACGTGCTCGACCGTGCGGCTCGGCCGGTGCCGGCAGGCGCGGCCGGCGAACTGTGCCTCGGCGGAGACGGCCTGGCGCACGGCTACCGCGGTCACCCTGCACAGACCGCGGACCGTTTCCTGCCGGATCCGTTCGGGCCGCCGGGAAGCCGGCTCTACCGCACCGGCGACTTGGTCCGCACCCACGCCGACGGCGCGATCGTCTTCCTCGGCCGCACCGATCACCAGGTCAAGCTGCGCGGCTTCCGGATCGAACTGGACGAGGTGGCCGCCGCCCTGCGCGCAGCCGACTCGGTCGCCGACGCAGCAGTCCTGCTCCGCGAGGACGTCCCCGGCAATCCGCAGCTCGTCGCGTATGTGACCGGAGCCCCGCCGCTGGCCGAACTGCGCGCCCACTGCGCCCGCACGATGCCCGACCACATGATCCCCGCCGTGTTCGTGCCGATGCCGAGCCTTCCCTTGACGGACAACGGAAAGCTGGACCGCAAGGCCCTCCCCGCACCCGAGTGCCGCGCCGACGACCCCGACCCCGGCTATGTCGCGCCGCGTCCGGGCACCGAGGAACTGGTCGCCGAACTGTGGGCGCACGTACTGCACGTCGACCGGGTGAGCCGGGACGCCAATTTCTTCGATCTCGGCGGACATTCGCTGACCGCGACTCAGTTGCAGACCCGGCTGCGCCGCGCGTTTGCCGCGGACGTGCCGCTCCGCGCCATCTTCACGGCCGCCGACCTCGCCGGTCTCTCCGCTGAAATCGACGCGCTGCGCCGCGACCAGGCCGTCGCGTCGGAGCCTCCGCGCCCGGTCGACCGAACCACGCCGTTGCCGCTGTCATTCCCCCAGCGGCGGCTGTGGTTCCTCGAACAGTGGGAACCGGGCACCGCGCTCTACCACATTTCCGGCGCGCTTCGGCTGCGCGGGAGACTCGACGTGCCCGCGCTGCGCGCTGCCTGGCAGGCCGTCGTCGACCGGCACGAAGTACTGCGCACCCACGTGTCCGCGACGTCAGCGGACGACCCCCGGCAGACCGTGGCCTCGCGGATGCCCGCCGCTATCCCCGTGGTCGACCTGACCGCCGCAGAAGCGCGGGAAGTCGTGCGAGCCGTGCTCGAAACGCCGTTCCGACTCACCGAGGGCCCGTTGTGGCGGCTGATGCTGGTCCGCACGAGCCCGGAGGAGCACATCTTCGCGCTCTGTCTGCACCATCTGATCGCCGACGGCGAGTCCATCGGCTTGCTCCTGCACGAACTCGGCGCGCAGTACCGGGCGCGCGGCCGCGCGGATCTGCCCGCGCTGCCCGTGCAGTACGGCGATTACGCGGCATGGCAGCACCGCACCCTTACCGACGACCGGCTCGCCGCGGACCTCTCCTACTGGCGCAAGACGCTCAGCGGGCTCCCGTCCGTCACCCTTCCCACGGACCGGCCGCGCTCGGCCGACGCCGGTGCCGAGGCCGCCCGCTGCGCCGTCGCGCTTCCGTCCGAAGTGGACGGAAGGCTCGGCGCGCTCTGCCGGCAGGCGGGCGTGACCCGGTTCATGGCGCTGTACGCGGTCTTCGCCGCCGCGCTGGCCCAGACTCGCGACCTCTCCGAGGTCGTGGTCGGCACCCCGACCGCCAACCGCGACCACCAGGAGCTGGAGGGACTGATCGGGTTCTTCGTGAACACCCTGGTGCTGCGGCTGGACCTCGGCGGCGACCCGGCGTTCCGGGACCTGCTCGGACGCACCCGGGAAACCTGCCTCGGCGCCTACGCGCACCAGGCGGTCCCGTTCGAGCGCCTCGTGACCGAACTGGCCCCGGACCGCGCCGCCGGCCGCCTGCCGCTGTTCCAGACCTGGTTCGTCGTGCAGGACGCGCCGGCCGCGGCCGAGGCGTTCCCCGGCATCGAGGTGTCGCCGGCAGGCGACCCGGACCGGCTCGCGCGTTACGACCTGCGGCTCGACGTGCAGCGGTCCGGCGGCGAAACGCGCGCGGTGTTCGAGTACAAGGCCGCCCTGTTCGAACCGGCGGCGATCGCGCGGCTGGCCCGCCGGTTCGTCAGCGTGCTCGAACTGGTCACCACCGACCCGGAGATCCGGTTGTCGGCGGTGACCCGCCGGCTGGCCGAGTCCGAAGACCGGCTGCGCCGCGAACGCAAGAACGGGATGAGCCTCGCCGGGCTGCACCGGCTCAAGAACACCCGGCGCGCGGACGCCCCGGAGCGCAGGGGCCGCGCATGAGCGCGACAACCGGTCCGGTACCGCGCCCGAACCTCGGCCCCGTGCCCGGTGAAAGCCGCGTTCGCCGCCGTCCCGCCCCCAGCCCTGCCCAGGGGCCCGTACAGAAGAGGGTGCACTAGTGACCGCCACCGAGGGCTACCCGCTCTCCCCTCAACAACGCCGCCTGTGGGAACTTCAGCGCAGCGGCCCGTCGCCCTACCGCAGCTGGTGTGCGCTCCGGCTGGCGGCGGGCACGACCGCCGAACAGGTCGCCGCGGCGCTGGCCGAAGCGGCGGCGCGGCACGAGATTCTCCGCACCGAGTTCCGGCGCCCGGCGGAGGCGTCCATCCCGCTGCAGGTCATCGCCGACACCGCGGACCGCCCGGAGGTGCCCGTGCACGATCTGCGCTCGGTGCCCGCCAACACGCGGGACGAGGCATACGCCGCAGTGAAAGCCGCGTTCACCGGGACACTCGGCACCGGCGCACTCAATGCTGCCCTGGTCCTGCTGACCGACGACGCCCGCCTGCTGCTGCGGCTGCCCGCCCTCTGCGCGGACGAGGCATCGGTGCGAGTGCTCGCACAGGAAATCAGCGACCGGCTCATCGGCGCCGGTGCGGGGACAGAACCGTTGCAGTACGCGGATTTTGCCCCGTGGCAGGACGAACTGCTCACCGCATCGGAGTTCGACCTCGAACGGGAGTATTGGCAGCAGCGGCTCGTCGCGGCGGATCTGCCCTTCGCCCGCACGTCCAGCGCGGGCTTCGCCCCGGCCGCGTTCTCCGTCGACCTCGGCTCGTCGCTGGGCGAGGCGGGCCCCGCCGTCGCGCTGGCCAGCTGGCATTTGCTGCTGCGCACGCTGACGGGGCAGGACGAGCTGGCGATCGGCGTGCGGCTGCCGAACCGGGTGGCGGACGAGATGGCCGGTGCGATCGGCCCGTACGAGAAGTACGCGCCGTCGCTCGCCCGGCCGCAGGCCGGCGAAACCGTCGCCGGATTCGTCGCGAAGGTCGCGGGCGAACTGGCCGAAATGGCGGATTGGCAAAGCTATTTCGACCAGACCCGGTGGGCCGCCGGACTCGACCGGACCGGCGCGATCGCGGCGGGCTTCGACTGGCGCCGCGGCGAATCCGGCGTGCTCGAAGAGGCCGAAGCGATCACCGAACGGTTCACCGTCCGGCTGTCCGGTCGCGAATACGACGACCGGACCCGGCTGTCCGTCTGGTTCGACTCTTCCATCGTCGACGCCGCCGACATGCCGGTCCTCGCCGAGCAGTACGTCGCGGTCCTGCGCTCGGTCCGCAGCGACGGCGCACAAGCCGCACTCGCCGTGCGCGTGCCAGCCGCCGGGCCGGCGCCGGCCCGGCAGGCTGACCCGGCACCGCCGGTCCACCGCCGGTTCGAAACGCACGCCCAGCGCGATCCCGGCGGCATCGCGGTGCGCTGCCTGGACGAATCGGTCACCCGGGCGGAACTCGACGCGCGCGCCGACCGGCTGGCGCGCAGGCTGCTGGCCGCGGGAGCCCGGCCCGATACGCCGGTCGGGCTGTGCCTGGACCGTACCGTCGACCTGGTCGTCGCGGTGCTGGGCATCCTGAAGAGCGGTGCGGCGTACCTGCCGCTCGACCCGGCCGTACCGCTGGCCCGCCGGCGCGCCATGCTGGACCAGGCCGGTGCCCGGGTGGTCGTCGCCTCCGCCGGGCAGACCGGTCTCGCCGGTCCGGACCGGGCACTCGTCACCCCGAACGGTGCTGAAGCACCGGCCGTCGCACTGCCCGCCGCCGGGAATGCCGATGCCCGGCTCGCATACGTGATCTTCACCTCCGGCTCCACCGGTGCCCCCAAAGGCGTCGCGGTGAGCCACGCCAACCTCGCCGCCTACGTCGACGACGTGACCGCTCGCCTCGGCCTGTCCGGCAGCGCGAGCTACGCCATGCTGTCCACGCCGGCCGCCGACCTGGGCAACACCATGCTCTTCGCCGCCCTCAGCACCGGCGGCACGCTGGACCTGCTGCCGGCCGAGCACACAGCTGACCCCGCGCGCCTCGTCACGCATCTGCGCAAGCATCCGGTCGACTGCGCGAAGATCGTGCCGTCGCATCTGCGCGCGCTCCTCGACGCACCCGACGCGGCCGCGGTGCTGCCCACGCGGTGTCTGGTGCTCGGGGGCGAGGCGGCCGACTGGCAGCTCATTGCCGACGTACGCCGTCTCGCGCCGGACTGCCGCATCCTCAACCACTACGGTCCGACCGAGACTACGGTCGGCGTGCTCACGCACGAGCTGCACCCGGACGATTCGCGGGCGTTCCGCACCGTCCCGCTGGGCACCGCGCTGCCGCACAGCCGGGCCGAGATCCTGGACGAACGGCTCGAGCAGGTCCCTTCCTGGGTCGCGGGCGAGATCCATCTCGGCGGCGCCGGCGTGGCCCGCGGCTACCTGGGCCGTCCGGGTCTGACCGCGGACCGCTTCGTGCCGGACCCGTTCGGGCCGCCTGGCGCGCGCATGTACCGCACGGGCGACCGCGGCCGCATGCTTGGCGGCGGAATCACCGAATTCCTCGGCCGCGCCGACGAGCAGCTGAAACTCCGCGGGTACCGGGTGGAACCCGCGGAGATCCAAGCCGTGCTGTGCACCCATCCCGCGGTCCGCCAGGCCGTCGTGACGCTCCGGGAGGAAAGTTCGACGCTGGCCGCGTACGTGGTCGCCCCCGGCGCCGAACCCGGGCAGCTGCGCGAGCACTGCGCCGAGCACCTGCCCGACTACATGGTGCCTGGCGCGATCCTGGCGATCGAGGCGATCCCGTTGACCGCCAACGGGAAAATCGACCACAGCGCATTGCCCGCCGCCGGGCCCGGCGCGGTCGCCTACCAGCCGCCGCGCACCCCGGCCGAGGCGACGTTGGCCGAGATCTGGCAGCAGGTGCTCCGCATCCAGCGGGTCGGCCGCGACGACAACTTCTTCGCGTTGGGCGGCGATTCGATCCTGGGCATCCAGGTCATGTCGCGCGCAGCCAAGGCGGGCCTCGCGGTCACCCCGAAACTGCTGTTCCAGCATCCGACTGTCGGCGAACTGGCCGGCGTGGCCACCGCGGCGGACGGCAGCGCGACCGGCGCGGAGCAGGGCCCGGTCACCGGGGCGGTGAAGCCCACGCCGATCCAGCGCCGCTTCCTCGCGCAGCGGCTGCCCGCCCGCCACCACTACAACCAGGAAGTCCTGGTGGCGCTGAAACAGCCGCTCGATCCGGAACCGCTGCGGATCGCGCTGCGTGCCCTGATCGACCACCACGACGCTCTGCGCGTCCGGGTCCGAGGCGACGAACTCGACCTCGCCGGACCGCTGCCCGCCTCCGCCGATCCGCTCGTCACCGTCCGACTGGCCGACCTGCCCGCGGCCGATCGGCGCAGTGCGTTCGAGAAGGCCGCCGAGCACACCCAACGCTCGCTCGATCTCGCCTCCGGCTGCGTGTTCCGGGCCCTTCTGGGCGATCTCGGCGACGACGGGCACCGGCTGCTGCTGGTCGCGCACCATCTCGGCGTCGACGGAGTGTCGTGGCGCGTCCTGATCGCGGACCTGGTCGCCGCGTATCAGCAAGCAGCGGCCGGGACTGCGGTGCAACTGCCGCCGAAGACCGTCTCCTACCGTGCCTGGGCGGAGCGGCTCGCCGAAGAGGAAGACCGCCACACCGCGGAAATCCCCTTCTGGACGGACCTCCTCTCCGGCCAGTCCGCGCCGCCGCGCTCCGGTGAGAACACCTATGGCGTTTCCGAGACCGTCACCGTGACTGCGGACGAGGACACCACTCGCGATCTCGTGCGTTCGGCTGGCGCTACCTCGGTCCCCGCGCTGCTCCTGGCCGCGCTGGGCCAGACGCTCACCGAGTGGTCCGGCGCGCCGCGGATCGTCGTCGACGTCGAAAGCCACGGCCGGGACGCACTGGCCGACGACCTCGACGTGTCCCGGACCGTCGGATGGTTCACCGCCATCCACCCGGTGGCGCTCGACGCTGGAGCCACCGCACGATCGGTCAAGCAGTCTCTCGCCGAAATACCCGCCAACGGCGTCGGATACGGCCTGCTGCGGTACGGAACCGACCCTGCGGCCGCGGCGCTGCGGGCCATGCCCGAACCGTGGGTCCGGCTCAACTACCACGGCCAACTCGTCGCCGACCCGGCCGCCGACGCCCTGTTCGACACCGCCCCGGAGAACCCTGGCCCGTCCGCGGACCCGGCCGGCGTCCGGCCGTACCTGCTGGACCTCACCGCCGCGGTCGCCGGAGGCCGCCTCCGAGTGGACTGGACGTATTGCCCGGCCGTGCACGCGCCGGACACTGTGCGGACACTGGCCGAGGCGTTTCTGAGCCGCGTGCGCGAGGAGGTCTCGCACGGCGGCGCAGGCTGGACGCCCGCCGATTTCCCGCTGGCCCGGCTGGACCAGGGCGCGCTCGACGCCATCGCCGGCCTGCTGGACGAACTCGGCTGACCGGACGCGGCGGCCGCTGCCGGAGCGGCCGCCGCGTCCGGGCGCTCATGCCGACCTGGGCGAGCCCGCCGGGTCCTCGCCGAATCCGGCAGCCAGCCGGTACACCCGTTCCGGCGCGCCGACTTTCCCGTAGCGGCACGACACCTGCAACGAGCCGATCTGCGCCAGGTAGCGCACGTAACGCCGAGCCGTGACCACGCTCATCCCGGTCGAATCCGCGATGTCCGCGGCCGACACCTCGCCGTCGGGCGCGCTGCGCGCCACGTCGATGACGCGATCCACGGTGATCGCCGATATGCCGTTCGGCGGATCGATGCCCGGATCGATGCTCATTGTCCCCAGCTCCTCGTCGCTCGCGTCGCGAGGTCGATCGAAGGGCGCCGCGCGTCCCCGCGCCCGGTCGCCGACCATCGATTGGCTGCACGCCACCACATCCGGCGGACCGCCCAGATTCCGCCGGAGCAGGCGCCTGCACCCCCAGACCCCCTGATCGCATACGATCCTACGCCGCGAATATAAACGGCCGTCAACCCCGCAAACGCAGTCTGCTCCGCCTGGAATACGCGAAGCGGCCGAGCGCGGAGCCGAGAAAGCGCGCCTGCCACCGCATTCGCGCAGATCCCCCGGCGAGTCCGCGCCAACGGAATTCGGCCGCATCGTTCGCGAAATGCAGAACAAAAGCAAGAAGACGGTAAACTACACTCGGTGATACCGACCAGATCGGACATAAGACGATCGGAACACGGAGAACTTGAGCACCAGGAATTGCCCGCTTCGTCGGTGAAATCCCTTTCGTACGGTCGTTTTGCCGCACGCTGCCCTCGCGCCCTCGGCAGCACTCGGCACTGCCCGCCGAGCGTTGATCTCCTCCGGTGAACACTGGACGACACCGCCGGAAACACCGGAGAAAGACACGCGCGATGCGCCGAGCGCGATCAATAAGCCCGGACCAATCAGTCAACCGGACCGGCGATACGGGATGCCCCAACAACGCACTGGTCCCGTTTTACGCCGATCGTTCGAAATGGTCATTGCTTGACCATCCGGCAAACGGCGCAATGATTATGACCCGATTAATCCGGCCCGCTTCGGCGAACCGTCGCCGGGTGCGAACCACCCCGAACCCGATCGGGCCGCGGTGACCAGAACAGCGTTGCCGCTCGGGCGATAACCGCATCTGTGCACGTACTCTGCTCCGATGTTCGGCGGATGCCGGAAAAGCACCGCGGTCTCGAACGGCGTTCAGTGTCCGCGCCCGCCAGGTCACGTTCGAGCCGCGTTGTCGCAGATGCACCAGCCACGCCTCGACCGCGCTGCGGGACACGGTCGTGCAACTGTGGTGTTGCCTTAAAATTTCGCGCCGACTGGTGCAGGCGCCAAAGGCGGTCTTCGGCCGGCTGCGTGGCGACGGGGATCACCCGTGCCACACCCGTCCGGAGCATCGCCGGGCCACATCCGGTCCACCAACACGCGGCGCGGGCGAACGTTCCGTGCAGCGAGCCGATCCTGTGGCCTTCCTCGCCCGGCCGTAGTCCCCGCGCCCAGTACCGCCCCCCGAGTGCCGGAGGCCAGCAGTCCGCATCGAAACGTCGGCGGACCGAGACCTGGACCTTCGGCGCGTGCTGCCGGTCAAACGCGCGGTACGCAAGGCGGAGAAGCTCGATCCTGGCGACGTCGCTCAGGTGACCGTGACGGTGCTCGATCTCTGATTTCGGCGGAGCCTGGCTTGATCACTGCGGCGAGCCGTGGAGCGTTGGCCGGGCCGGAAACGGGAGCACGAACTGCAGAGGATGTCCCGCATGGACTCGTGTCGAGCCACGCGGTGCGACGCCCTCGGCCAGGTGCCCGGCTCGGTCTCGGGCGCGCTGACGGCGTTCTCGACAGACCCGCGAGCCGGGCGCGGGTGGGCCAGGTTCAATTGCTCCACGCGGGGCTGTCGTTAGGCGGGTAGGGAGAACTCGAAGCGCCCTTCACCCATTCGTCCACGTCCTGCCGGTCCCAAGCGAGCAGGATCTCGGCGTTGCGGATGCAGAGGCCGTAGTCGAGATTCCCGAACAGGCGGCTGACCGTCAGGTGCTGGTTGAGCTGCTGGTAACCCTTGCCTGTCTGGTATTCCATCTGCACCGTCGTCTGCAGCCGCCCGAGGCGGAGGTTTCCGTTCACCACCGTCAGGACTCCCTGGTGCACGTTGCTGTTCTTCTCCTGCAACCCCTTGTTCTCCACCGCCAGCTGGCCGATCTTCTTGATGGAATTGACGATGCCGGTGAGCGTGTCCGGGGTGACCAGTCCGCCTACCAGCTGGGTCACCGCCGAAATGACCGGCGACAGGGAAAGCGACGAGATGGACACGCTGCGGCTGTCTCCGGTGATGCCGGTGAGGAACGGCATGGTGGTGAACTGGTTTCCGAAGACGATCCACCGGAAGAGATCGAATATCGTCGACGACTGGTCGAAACGAGCAGAATCCGCGGTCTTGCGCATGATCGTGGCGGCCACCGACTGCCACGAACCGAAGGGGGCCAGCGGTCCCAGGCTGGGCAAGCCGGTGTTGTCTCCGCCGCAGGCGTTGCCGACTCCTGCTTCCTGGTTGAGGTCGCGGCTGTCGCAGCCCAGCACGTCCGGCCTGCCCTCCGCCCACACGGCGATCTCGAACGCTTCCCGCCGCGACTGCTCGTCGCTTGAAGTGCCCACGGCCGGCTCACGACGCTCGCGCGGCGTACTGCTCGCGCGAATCGCAGATCAGGCGCTCAATGTCGTGCACCGTCCGTACCTGCGGGATCGCCTCGAAGCCCAGGTTGACCCGGAAGCCGAGCTCGACCGCGCCCACCAGGCTGAGGACCTTCACCGAGTCGACCCCGGGCAGCTCTGCCACCGTCGTGGTGTCGTCGAGCTCCGCGCCGCCGAGTTCCAGCTTTTCGCGGATCAGGGTGTACAGCTGTTCTCGCTCTCGAGGGGGTAGACGGGTGTCCATGGTTGCTCCTCCCAAAGGGGTGCTCAATGCGCTTCGGAAAGCGCGCCGCGGTGGAGAAATCCCTGCAGATACTGCTGTCGTGTCGTGTTTCGCCGGACCTTGCCGCTGGACGTCTTGGGCAGTTCCCCTGGCGGCACCAGGAGGACGTCGGCCACGGGCAGGGACAGCGTCGTCTGGACGCGGCCGCGGACCCGCCTCGCCACTGCGGCGGCGTCGCCGTCGCGGAGTTCGGCGACGATCACGACCTCCTCGGTCGCCCGGCCGGGCCGGGTGAAGGCGACGACGTTGCCCTTGCGCAGGCCGGGCACCTCGGCCGCGGTCCATTCCACGGTCTGGGGGTCGTGGTTGCGCCCGTTGACGATGAGCAGGTCCTTCTTCCGGCTCGTCACGTAGAGGATGCCGTCTGCCAGGTAGCCGCAATCCCCCGTGCGCAGGCCGCGCGGTGTGAAGCTTCGCCGGGTCGCTTCCGGGTCCTCGTGATATCCCGCCGCCACGCTCGGTCCCTGGAAGACCACCTCGCCGATGTGCCGTTCCGGCAGCGGATTCCCGTCGTCGTCCACGATGAGGACGCGATGGCCCGCGACGGGACGTCCGCACGGCACGAACGCCACGTGCTCTTCGGAGGCTGAGGCCGGTCGCGCCAGGCTGTGTGCGTGGTAGGGCTCCGTTTGGATGACGTCTGGGGCGAGCGGGACTCCGAGCTCGCCGAACGAGATCGCGAGCGTCGCCTCTGCCATGCCGTAACACGGGACGACCGCCCCCGGACGCAGTCCGGCCGTCGCGAAGTGCGTCGCGAAGGACCGTAGTGTCTCGGGGTGGTTGGGTTCTGCGCCGCAGCCCACGACTCTCAGACAGGACAGATCCAGTTGCCGCAACTCGTCGGCCGGGGTGTGCTTGATCGCCAACGCCAGGCCGAAGTTCGGCGCGAAGGTCACGGTCGCGCGGTGACGGCTCACCGTTTCCAGCCAGAGCCTCGGCGAGAGCGCGAAGCGCAGCGTCGGCAGGAAGGTCACCGGGCAGCGCGCCAGCAGCGGTGCCAGCACGAAACCGACCAGCCCCATGTCGTGGTACATCGGCAGCCAGCTCACGCCCCGGTCGCGGCCGCGGTCGAGGCGAAGGGCGCCGATGATGGCCGCGCAGTTGGCGAGCGCGCTGGCGTGCGTGACCCGTACGCCCTTGGGGGCCGCCGTGCTTCCCGAGGTGAACTGCAGGAACATCACGTCCTCGGGAAGGATGTCCTCGGACTGGGGCGCGTTGCGCGGCAAGGGTTCGGCGAAGAGGTCCTCCGGATCGAGGACCTGCATGCCGGCCACAGCGTGCACGAGCGGGTTCAGCAGGTCTGCCAGGCTGCGGGGAATCAGGAGGGCGCGTGCTCCCGCGGCGCGGAGGATGTGCGCGGAGTCCTCGCAGTACGCCTCGAACTTGCCGAGGCCCATCGGCGGGCTCATCGGGACCGGGACGACGCCGACCGAGACCGCGCCCAGGAAAGCGAGGACGAATTCCTGCTGCTCGGGAACGATGAGCGCGACGCGGTCTCCCTTGCGCAGGCCGCTCCGGAGCAGCTGCCGCCCGCGGCGCAGAGCTTCCCGCGACAGCTCTGCCCAGCTCGCGAAGCGCTCGTGGGCGAAGGTGAAGCCCCCGTCCGGATGGCCGAGATTGTCGGCGAGGACTTGGGCGAAGGTCGAGACCGTTCGGCGCTCGGGAGGCCGCGGTTGCGGGAACACCATGGGACCTGCCTGGGGTCAGGGGCTCCCGGGGCCGCGACCCCGGGAGCCCGCGGAACACGGGACGAACCGGCTCAGTGCTTCCAGGCGGGGCTCTCGTTGGGCGGTTTCGAGGAGCTGGCGGTGTCCTTCTCCCAGTCGTCCACGTCCTGGCCGTCCCACTTGAGCAGCGTGTCGGCGTGGCGCTTGCACTTCTCGAAATCGAGGACGCCGTAGCCGCGGTAGACGTAAATAGTCTGATTCAGCTGCTCGTACCCCTTGCCCGATTTGTACTCCATCTCCACCGCGGTCCGGACGGCTCCGAGGTACAGCGAGCTTTGATGCCGTGACAGGACCCCGACCTGCTGGTTGGAGTTCTTCTGTTTTCTCCCCTCGTTCTCGAGCGCGAGCTGGCCGATCTTCTGGATGGTGGTCACGATGCCTTGGAAGTTCTCCGGCGTCATGATGTTCTCGACCAGGTCCGACACCGCTTCGACGGCCTTTTTCAGCGACGTCTTGCTGATGGACGCGTCACGGTTGTCGAAGGTGTAGGTGAGGAAGAACGGAATCGTGGAGAATTTCTGCAGGAAAACGCTCCACGCGACCGGGTCGAATTTCTCGCTCCCCGGGTTGAAGCCGCTGAGCGTCACCGCCCGGTGCACGATGGTGCTGCCGACCGACTCCCACGAACCGAACTTCGACAGCGGACCCAGGTCGGGCAGCAGGCTGTTGTCCCCCGCCGCCTTGTTGCCCACGCCCTGGGCGTTGCTGTCCGCGTCGAAATCCTGCAGCGCGGACCTCGCGGCGGCCTCCAGTTCGGGATACGACGTCTGCCACAGCGCGATCTCCAGGGCCTCCCGGCCCAGGTGCGACTGGCTGATCTCGGTCATGACTGCTCCTTGTCCACGGGTGACGGATGAAATGTTCGCGGCGCGGAATCGCGGAAAACGCAGGGAGGAATATTCCACTGGAACGGCAGGTGCGAACCGGCGAGAATCCAGTGCAATAAACGTGCTGCCAACAGTCGGAGCGGGCGGATGTGCCACCGCGAACGCGGGCGCAGTGGTCTATTCCATGACAGCACCTCTCCGCGATTTTCGATCCGCCCGCGCCTCAGCGCCGCGAGGAAACATGCTCCGCCTCCGGGAGAGGCCGGCGAAAGGCCATTGCCACGAATGCCAGGAAAAACATCCGTCCGAGTGCTCGCCGACTACCGGGCATCGCGTCGCCCGGCTTCCCTTTCCCTGGCCGGAATTCATCAGATCGAGCCCCTCGCGGGCCGTTCCCCGGCGACATCGCGAGATATCGCTTCGCGAAAAACTCCTCGATCGCGCACGACGGGCACCCCGGGCGCACACGCGTAATTCGCTCGGGTTCGAAATGCATATTCCGGCGGGCTCCCCGAATTGGAGCAGGGCCTGCTCCAACCGAGTGGCCCGCCACGGGGCTGAAGGGCTCGGCAGACCTCGCGTGCGCGCGGCCCGCCGAGCCTTTCAGCAGCGGCTCAGGTGTGCCCGCCGAGCTGGATCATCTCGACCCGCTTCTCGTCGTCCAGCACCCGGAAGGTCGCGCGCTGCTTCCCGCCGAGGCGGATCTGGAACTGGTTTCCGCTCAGCTGCTTGTAGTTCATGTCGCCCGCTTCCTCGGCGGCCTTCTTCGGATGCCACTTGTTGTTGTGGATGTAGTTCTGGAACGTATCGAATTTCGCCTGCTCGGCCGCGGTCAGCGGCTGGTTCCCGAACCGCATGTCCTGTTTGCTGAACGTCCACTTGCAGTCGTTGAGGCCGAGCGGGTCGACCAGCAGCGTCGGGTTGCTGACGTACATCTGGGCGTTCGTGCCGCCGGTCAGCCCGACCGGGTCGGCGCTGAGGTAGCGGGCGAGGGCCGGGTCGAAGTAGCGGTGGTAGTTGTAGTGCAGGCCGGTCTCGGCGTCGAAGTACTGGCCGGGGAACCGCAGCGGCGTGACGTCGTCGCCGCGGCCGGATTCCGCGCCCCAGATGGTGCGCGGTCCGCTTCGGGCGACGGAGCCGTCCAGGCCCACCAGTTCGGTCGGCGTTCCCACGAGGTCGGTCACGATCGCGTGGTAGCGGCGGTCCACCACCTGCTGCGGGGTGTTCGCGTCCAGCACCTTCTCGCCCTGGATCAGCGGCAGGTCCGTCTCCGGTTCGAACTCCCAGTTCCGCAGCCGGCGCAGCCCGCCCGGACCGCGGTGGTGCTCCTCCGCCAGCCGGGACCCGTCCCAGGTGAAGTCGACCTGTTCGACGACCTCGCCGGTGGCCGACAGCCGCTGCTTGGCGGTGCGCCGCCGCATCGCGTCGTAGCGGTAGCGCCAGCGGTGTCCGTCCACTGTGGTCACTGCGACGAGCCGGTCGTCGGCGTTCCATTCGTACTGCGTGGTACGCGCGCCCGGGCTGATCAGGCGGATCAGCCGTCCTTGGGCGTCGTGCTCGTACTGGTTCGCCCCGGCGCGGACGATCCGGTTTCCGGCGAACTCGCGCGCACCGGAGTGCGGACCGCTGACCGCGGACGAGTTCGCCGCGACGACGTTGCCGGTGGCGTCGTAGCGGTAATGCTCGGTCCCGGCCGTTCCGGTGACGCCGGTGATCCGGCCGAGCGCGTCGACGTCGAACCGGCGGGTGCCCGCCAACGCGTCGTCGACCGCCCTGAGCGTGCCGTCCGCCCGGTAGTCGTACGAACGTCGTTGCTGCGCGGCGTAACCGCCCGACAAGGTTTGCGCGGCCAGCGTGCCGACCGCGTTCCAGTGGTGCCGGATGACCGTCGTGCCCCACGAGCGATCGGATTCGCGGCCGAGCAGGTCGCGCCCCAGCGTCATGGCGTGCCCGTCGACCCGCACGCCGACGAGGCTTCCCGCGGCGTCGAAACTCCACTCGCTGGCGGTGCCCGAGGGCAGGATCCGCTTGACCCGCCTGCCGAGCGCGTCGTACTCCGAGCGCAGCACCCGGCCGTTGCAGCTTTCGGCGAGGACGCGCCCGCAAGCGTCGTAGGTCCAGGTCAGCTCCGTGTCGGCGTTGACCGCGCGGACGACCCGGCCCGCCCGGTCGTAGTCGTAGCGGCTCGTGCTGTCGCCGGCCTGCTCTTCGACCAGGCTGCCCAGCGCGTCCCAGCCGAACCGGGTGATCTCGCCCGCCCCGTTCACGCGGCTGACGAGCTGGCCCGCCGCGTCGTAGGCGTAGCGCAGCACCCGGCCGTCGAAATCGGTTTCCTCGACCAGGTTCCCGGCCGCGTCGTACCGGCAGCGCCAGTAGTTCCCGCGCTCGTCGCGCACGGAGACGAGGCGCAATTCGGTGTCGTAGCCGAATTCCAGCCGGGTGCCGTCAGGGCGCACTTCCGCCGCAGGCAGGTCGAAGTGGGTCACTTCGGTGACCGTGGTCTGGCCGAGGGCGTCGACGTGGGTGCGCAGGTTGCCCTCGCCGTCGTAAATCCACCGTTCGGCAGTTCCGTCCGGCAGCGTCTGCCACGCCGGTTCGCCGCTGACCGTCCACCCGAGTCGCGTGGCGTTGCCGAGGGGATCCACCACAGCCGAAATGCGCCCGAAACCGTCGCGCTCGAACCGGGTGGCGGCGCCGGTCGCATCGGTGACCGAGATCGGCAATCCGGCCGCGTCGGTGGTCACGGCGCGAACCCCGCCGAGCGCGTCCGTGATCGACGACAGGTGTCCGTGTTCGTCGTAGCTGTAGCTGGTGGCCTGTCCCGCCGGGTCGATCAGGCGCGTGAGGTTGCCGCGCGCGTCGTACTCCCGTCGGGTGACCGCGCCGTCCGGCTCGATCACCGTCACCGGAAGGCCGAGGTCGTTGTACTCGGACCGGGTCTGCGTACCGTCCGGCCGCGTCACCGCCACCGTGTTCCCGGCCTCGTCGTACTCGTACCGGGTCACCCGGCCCAGCGGATCGGCGCGCGCGAGCAGCCGGTCGAACTCGTCCCACTCCGAGCGGGTCTCGTTGCCCGCCGGATCGACCTCGCGCAGGGTTTGCCCGCGTTCGTTGAGGTGGTACGCGGTCTGCTCGCCCAGGGAGTTCGTCCACCGCGTCACGCCGTCCGCGTAGGACAGCGAGCCGCTGAAGAATCCGCCGGAGCCTTCAGCTCGCACGACGCGGCCCTCGCCGTCGTAGCTGTAGCGGTACCAGGCTCCGTTGCGGTCGGTCCAGCTCGTCATCCGGCCTTCGCCGTCGTAGGCGAACCGCAGCGGCGCCCCGGAAGCGTTGACCACCTCGGTCAGCAGGCCGTGCCGGTAGCCGTACCGCAGCAGCGGCAGATCGGCGCCGCCGTCGGCACCGCACAGGTGAAACGCGCTGATCAGCCCGTCCGCGGACTCGACCCGCACGCGGTACCCGCCGCTGTGCCGGACCTCGGCGAGCGTGCCGGCGTCGTCACGGACGAACTCGACGCGGTGCCCGTTGCGATCGGTGATCGCCCGCAGCGGCAGCACCGGGCCGCCGCGGCCGAAGTGCAGCGTCCGGCCCTCGTCGGGGAGAGTGATCGTGTACCCGTCGCCGGTCAGCGCGAGCCGCCGCCGCGGTCCGGCCAGCGGCATGGCCTCCGGCGCCGGGTGCGGGTAGAACAGCAGCGTGCCGTCGTCGGACGCGAACGACACGCCCTCGTCGTCCACCTCGATCCGCTGGTCCACAGTGGACGCCCAGTTCGGGCCGAAGGACTGCCCCGCCCGATACGACGAGAGGTGCACCCGGCGCAGCACCAGCGGGAGCACGCCCGCCAGTTCGACGTCCGTTTGCGGCAGCACCACGTCGCCGCTGGCCACGTCGATCGGATCGCCGCAGGTGTTCATGTTCTTGTCCGGCACGCGGTCCTGCTGCGGCCCGCGGCTGTTGTCCCGGATGTTCGGCCCGGAGCCGCCGCGCGACCCGGAACCGCCGCCGTGCGAGCCGCCCCCGGACTGCCCGCCGCCGGGAGAGTGCACCGGACCGTCGTTGCCGCCGCCGCGCGTGCCGTCGGTCTCCGGTCCCCGGCCGCCGGAACCGCCTTCGTGCCCGCCGGAGTTCGCCGGCGGCGAATCCGCGCTGGAGGTCGTCGTGCTCTCGTTCTTGCCGCCGCCCTTGCCCGGCGAACCCTTCGGGGTTTCGATGTCCTTCGGCTTGGGACTCGGCTTCGGCTTGCCGCCCTTGATCCCCTTCAACGCCTTCCCGGCGTCGGCGAACAGCGTCCCGGCCTTCTTCAGCAGCGGCATCAGCGCCTTGAGCGCCTTCACCAGCTTCGTGGTGACCTGGCCGATCTTCGACGCCGTCTTGGCGACCGCGGAGATCACCTGCGGCACGACCCAGGTCATCCCGATCCCGAGCGTGAACACGACCTGCAGCGCCCACGAGATCAGGTGCCCGACGAGGTCGGCGATGGTGTCGCGGACGAGAGACCGGACCGCCGCGACGATCTCGCCCGCGGTCTTCACCCCGCTCGCGGCGCCCTCGCTGCCCTTCTGCGCGCTCGCGATCAGGGCGGAGGTGTCCTCGGCCTTCTTGCGGTAGCTGTCGGCCGCTTCGCCGTGCCAGTCCTGCAGATCCTTCTTGACCAGCTCGGTCAGCTCCGCCGAGACGCTCTCGAGCTCCTTCGCGACGTTGGTCCACGTCGCGGCCTGGGACTTGATCTCGTCCGCGTTGCCGGTGAGCGCGTCGAGAGCTTCCTTGAGCGGACCGACGTGCTCCATCAGCCAGCCGACCCCGGCGGCGAAGATCGCGCCGAACGGGTCCATCACCGCGGTGAGCACGTCCAGCGCGGTCCCCACCGCGCCGATCGCGACCGCGGCCCAGTTCTTGCTCTCGATCGCCTCTTTCAGCCCCGTCGCGTCCTCCAGCAACGGGACCCCGGCCATCGCCGAAGTCTCCTTCACCGGTGCGACCAACGGATTACTCATGCGACGTACAACCCCCTTGCGGCCGGGCCCGATCCCGGCGAACTCCCCCGGAAACCTAGCGGCACGCGGCAACCGTCCGCCCGCGGCACCGCGAGTCCCTGCCCGAACGAAGTCCCGATGTTGCCCGAGCACCGATCCGGTCCGCGCTGACACCGTGCCTGACACGGCCGCTTCCCCGGCGTCTGAGCCGTGACAGCAGCGTGTCCGCCCAGCGGGCGAATGTGGTCACAACGAACCGCTGAACCAGCCAGGGAGACCGGAAATGTCCACGTTCACCACCCCCAACCCCATCACCGCCGCGCTGACCACCGCGGGTGCTCGCGTCCGGATCACCGCGGGCGAGCGCGCCGAGACCGTCGTGCGAGTGCAGCCGGTCGACGCGGCGAACTCGACCGACGTGAAGGTCGCCGAGAAGACCAAGGTCGAGTTCGCCGACGGGGTCCTCACTGTGAAGACCACCAAGTCCGGACGCCAGACCGGTTCCGTCGATATCGCGATCGAACTGCCCGCCGGGTCCAAGATCGTGCTCAACACGGCTTGGACCGAGGTGCAGGCGGACGGCGCCCTCGGCGACTGCGAGGTCAACATCGGCTCGGGCCAGGTGCAGCTCGACCGGGTCGCCGCGTTGCGCGGGAACCTCGGCGCGGGCGGGCTCGCGGTCGGGCACGTCGGCGGCGACGTGGTCATCGAGGGCAGCGCGGCGGGCCTGCGGCTGGGCGAGGTCGACGGCGAGATCCGGTACCAGGGCACCAGCGGCAAGGTCTGGATCGGCCACGCGCGGTCCGACGTGGACCTCGGCGGGTCGAACGGCAGCTTCGACATCGGCACCGCGGACGGGAGCGTCGTCGCCAAGGCGGCCGACTGCCCGATCCGGATCGGGCGGGTCACGCGCGGTCAGGTGGAGCTGTCGAACGCGGCCGGCGGGATCGAGGTCGGCGTCAGCGCGGGCACCGCCGCCGACGTGGACGCGAAGAGCACGAAGGGCGCCGTGCGCAACACCCTCGGCACGCCGGAGAGCCCGCGCGGCGCGCTCAAGGTCCACGCCCGCACCCGGCTCGACGACATCGTCGTCTATTCCGCTGCCTGACCACCCGATCGGATGGCAGGATCGGACGGGTGCAGATCAAGATCCTGGGTCCGTTCGAGGTCCGCGACGGCACGACGGCCGAGGTGCCGGGCGCCCGGTTGCGCGGGCTGCTCGTCGCCCTCGCGCTCCGGCCGGGCCAGGTCGTGCCGAAGGCGTCGCTGATCGACTGGATCTGGGGCGAGCAGCCGCCGGCCGACGCCGCGAACGCCTTGCAACGCCTGGTTTCCCGGCTGCGCAAGGCGCTCCCGGGCGCCGTGGTCGAAGGACTGACCGACGGGTACCGGCTGGCGATCGACGCCGACGCGGTCGACGCGGTGCGCTTCGAGCGGCTCGTCGCCCAGGCCCGCGACCACGGGCCTGGGCGGCTGCGCGAGGCGCTGGAGTTGTGGCGCGGTCCGGCGATGCAGGACGTCGGATTGCAGGACAGCGACGCGTTCGACGCGGCGGCCACGCGGCTGGAATCACTGCGGCTGACGGCCATGGAGGACCGGTTCGAAGCCGAGCTCGATCTCGGCGGCGGCGCGGATCTCGTCCCGGAGCTGACCGACCTGGTCGCCGCGCACCCGGTGCGGGAAAGGCTCGTCGCCGCGCTGATGCGCGCGCTCGCCGCCGCGGGCCGCAACACCGAGGCGTTGCAAGCGTTCCAGCGGATCAGGGAAACGCTGGCCGACGAACTGGGCGCCGACCCGTCGCCCGAACTGTCCGCGCTGCACGTCGCGTTGCTGCGCGGCGAGGTGGGACGGCGCGAGGAGACCCGCAAGACCAACCTGCGCGCCGAATTCACCAGCTACATCGGGAAAGAAGCCGATGTAGCCGCGGTCCGCGACCTGGTTTCGCGGCATCGGCTCACCACCTTGACCGGGCCCGGCGGCTCGGGGAAGACCCGGCTGGCCACGGAAACCGCCCGCACGCTGGTCTCCGGCCTGCACCACGGCGCGTGGCTGGTCGAACTGGCCGCGGTCGGGAGCGGGGACGACGTCGCGCAGGCCACGCTGTCCGGGCTCGGCCTCCGCGACGCGCTGCTCGGGGAAGCGTCCGCCGCGGACCCGGTGGACCGGCTGGTCTCCGCGATCCGGGACCGCGAAACGTTGCTGGTGCTGGACAACTGCGAACACGTCATCGAGTCCGCCGCCGCGCTCGCACACCGGCTGCTCGGCGAATGCCGCGGACTGCGGATCCTCGCGACGAGCCGGGAACCGCTGGGGATCACCGGCGAGGCATTGTGGCCGGTCGAACCGCTCGCCCGCGCCGAGGCCGTCCAGCTGCTGCGCGATCGGGCGACGACGCGGAACCAGGACCTCGCCGACGACCGGACGCTGGTCCGCATCTGCACCGCGCTCGACGGGATGCCGCTCGCGATCGAACTGGCCGCGGTCCGGCTCCGCACGATGTCCGCCGAGCAGCTCGCGGACCGCCTCGACGACCGGTTCCGGCTGCTGACCGGCGGCAGCCGCACCGCTCTTCCCCGGCACCGGACGCTGCGCGCGATGGTCGACTGGAGCTGGGAACTGCTCAGCGACGGCGAACGGCTCGTGCTGAGCAGGCTGTCGGTGTTCGCCGGCGGCGCGAGCCTCGAGGCGGCGGAACGGGTCTGCGCGGGAGAACTCGTCGACGAGTACGAGGTGCTGGACCTGCTCGCCGCGCTCAGCGACAAGTCCCTGCTCGTCGCGTTCGGCGAAGGCGCGCCGCGGTACCGGATGCTCGGCACCATCAAGGAGTACAGCGCCGCACGCCTCGCCGAGGCCGGGGAGACCGAGCTCGCCCGGCAAGCGCATCTCGCGTACTTCACCGAACTGGCCGAAACTGCGGAACCCCGCTTGCGCCGCGGCGAGCAGCTGGAATGGCTCACTGTTCTCAAGGCAGAGCACGACAATCTCGTCTCGGCCATGCGCGGCGCGCTTGCCGCGGGTGACGCGCATGCCGCGATGCGGCTCGCCGCAGCCTGCGGCTGGTACTGGTGGCTTGTGGGCCGCAAGGCCGAGGGCATGGAACTGATCGCCGCCGCGATCGCGATTCCCGGCGAGGTCCCCGACGGGACCAGAGCCATCGTGTACGCGCTGACCTCGATGTTCGCCACGTCCGGCCCCGGCGACATGCCGGAAGCCGCGCAGTGGATCCACAAGGCGTACGAGTTCGGCAAACACGGCCGGCACCTGCACGCGGCGCTCCGGCTGGTGGTGCCGCTGGAGATGATGCTGCGCGACACGGACGCGCTCCTGCCCGCGTGGGAGTCGCTGCTGGACGACGAGGACCCGTGGGTGCGCGCGTTGTCCCGGCTGCACATCGGCAAACTGCGGATGATGCTCGGCCAGGACTGCGAATCCTGGTTCGACGAATCGCTGGTCGAGTTCCGGGTGCTCGGCGAACGGTTCGGGATCTCGTTCGCGCAGACCGAACTGGCCGGCTGCCTCGCCATGCGCGGCGAATTCGGCGAGGCGAGCGAGCATTTCGACCAGGCGATCGCGGTCGTCGCCGAGCTGGACGCCCTCGACGACATCGTCCAGCTGCGCATGCGGCAGGCGCGGCTGCACTGGCTCGCGGGAGACAAGGACGCTTGCGCCGCCGCGGTCGCCGAGGCGGAAAGACTCGCGGAAGGCGTCACGTGGCCCGGGACGCTGGCATCGCTCGCCCTCGTCCGGGCGGAACTGGCGCGGTGGAACGGCAACGCGCAGGACGCTTTCGACCAGTTCGGCCACGCGATGAGCCTGCTCGGCGACGAAGCGCAGCAACCGCATCTGCGCGCCGCGGCCCACGACTTGCACGCGTGGTTCGCGACCGATCTCGAGGAGGCGCGCGAACACCGTGCCGCTGCTTGCGACGCGGCAGCGGAAACCGGACGCGCGCCGGAGATCGCGCAGGCGGTCGTCGGGGTCGCCGACCTGGCGCTGCGGCGCGGGCAGTACGAGCACGCCGCACGGCTGCTGGCCGCGAGCGCGCAGGTGCTCGGCCGGAAAGACCTGTCGAACCCGGACGTGCCGCGGATCGAGCAGGAGGCGCGCAACCACCTCGGCGACGCCGCGTTCGACCAAGCCGCCCGGGAAGGCGCCGCGGGTGTGTGGACCGACCTGGTCACGGAGCCGCTGACGCGGGCCTGATCCCGTGTCAGCGCCGTGACGGCTCGGTGTCTGGGCGCTCGGAGATCGTGGTGACATCAAGCCACCACGAGAGGATTTCCCGATGAACCAGCAGGTTTCCCCGGTCAACGGCCTGCCGATGGACCGCGACGCAGGCCCGTTCGACCCGCCGTCGGCGATCACCGCGCTGCGCGAAACCCGCCCGGTCAGCCCGATGCTCTTCCCCGACGGCCACGAGGGCTGGCTGATCACCGGGTACGAGGCGGTCCGCCAGGTCATGTCCGACGCCCGGTTCAGCAACCGCCTCGACCTCGGCGTGGTCCACGTGCCGTACGAGACGCCGGGCATGCCGGTCGCCACCGAACCGTCGCCGCAGATCCCCGGACTGTTCATCAGCATGGACGCCCCCGACCACACCCGGTTGCGGCGCAAGCTCACCGGCGCCTTCACGGTCAAGCGGATGAAGCAGCTCGAAGACGGCATCATCGCGATCACCGAACAGCAGCTGGACGCGGTCGCCCAGCTCGCGCCGCCGATCGACCTCGTGCGGGAGTTCGCGCTTCCCGTGCCGTCGCTGGTGATCTGCGAACTGCTCGGCGTTCCTTACGCCGACCGCGAAACCTTCCAGGCGAACTCGTCGAAGTTCATGGAGCGCGACGTCAACCTCGAAGACAAGATGGCCGCCTTCGGCGCGATGATGGGCTACCTCGGCCAGCTGTGCACGGACAAGCGCGCCGAACCGGGCGAGGACATCCTGTCCGACCTCGCCCGTGACGAGGACCTCAGCATCGAAGAACTGACCGGCATGGCGTTCCTGCTGTTGCTGGCCGGGCACGAGACCACCGCGAACATGCTGTCCCTCGGCGCCTTCGCGCTGCTCGAGCACCCGACGCAGCTGGCGGAACTGCGCGCCGACCCGACGCTGTTCGGCAACGCGGTGGAAGAGCTGATGCGCTACCTGTCGGTGGCTGACATCTTCTACCGCTACGCCACCGAGGACATCGAGGTCGGCGGCGAGACTATTCCGGCTGGCTCGACTGTGGTCGTCTCGCTGCTCGCCGCCAACCGCGACCCGAAGCATTTCGAGGACCCCGACACGATCGACCTGCACCGCAAGGTCCGCGGGCAGGTGGCGTTCGGCCATGGCGTCCACCAATGCTTGGGACAGCAGCTGGCTCGCATCGAGATGCGCGTGGGGTTCGAGGGCCTGTTCCGGCGTTTCCCGGACCTGCGGCTCGCGGTTCCGGCTGGGGAGGTGCCGTTGCGGACCAACATGAATATCTATGGGGTGCACGAGCTTCCGGTCACCTGGGGCTGAGCGAGCGCCACGTTCACCATGGCGCCGGGCGTCAGCCGCGCAGTGCCGGGCCGATCCAGCGGCGCACCAGGTCGCGCAGTTCGTCGTCGGTCGCCGGTGGTGTCGACGGGTATTGCAGGAACGACATGAACAGCCGCATCAGGATCTCGGCGAGTTGCTGGAGTTCGGCGTCGGTGTGCACGCCCGCGGCGGACCAGTCGGCCTCGGTGTCTCGCAGGATTCGCGCGCCGAGGGAGAAGGACGGCGGCGTGGCGGTCCCGGCGGTGAAATAGTCGGCTTCCCCGGCCTGGAGCAGCAAACCGAGGTAGGGCTCGTCGGGCAGGCTGCGGACGGCGAACACGACGGACTCGACGGCGATCTCGACCGGGCTGTCGAACGCGGACAGGTGCCGCCGCATCCGTTCGGCGAACTCCTCGGCGCCCGCGTGGGCGACGGCGCGCAGGATTTCGGCCAGGCCGGAGAAGTAGCGGTAGACGGTCTGCCGGGTCACTCCGGCTTCGGCGGCGATGTGGGAGAGGTTGGTCTTGGCCAGCCCGGCGCGGTCGATGCACGCTATCGCCGCCTGCACGATCCGGCGGCGTGCCTCGTCTTCGGCGCCGGGCGGGTCGCCCTGCCATCCGTGGTACCCCATGACCCCATCGTTCCAGACGAGACCGCAGGTCACTGACGGGCGGGGCGAGCGGCGGCCAGCAGCGAACCGGCGGCGAGGAAGCACGCGAGCGCGTACGGTCCGCTCCCGATCGGGGAACCGTCACTGGTGATGCCGTCGCGGGCTCCGAAATAGGCGGGCAGCGCGCCGATCCAGAACACTGCCATCCCGCCCAGGTAGATCGCGGGGTAGTACCGGGCGAACGCCGACTGCGGCTCGCCCGCGCCGCGCTCGCCGGAGCGCAGCTGTGCCACGACGATCCACGCGCCGGCCACCCAGACGAGGCCCAGTTCCGCGCCGAGCACCCACGCTTGCGCGACCTGGTTCGGATGATCGCCGCCGAACAGACTCGCCGGGAGTCCGGCGACGGCCATGGTGAACGGGGTGAGGACGCCCGCCGCGAGGATGCGCGGAACCAGCCGCCAGCCGCGGCGCGGTCGGCCGTCTCCGGCCGGGCTGCCGGTGAAGCGCACCACGAGGTAGGTCATCGCTGCCATCGAAACCGAAGCGAACAACAGCATGCTGGTCATCGGAACCGCGGTGAGCGCGGGCTGGTTGACGATGCGGTCGGCCGGGTTCCAGGCCCACCACTTCAGTTGCGGGCCCACCTGGTCGAAGACCTCGTAGAAGACCTGGCAGGCGAACGCGACGGCGACGGAGCCGATCAGCGGGCCGCGGCGGCGGAAGACCCCCAGCGACCGCACCAGTTCGTAGGCGAGCTGGCTGATCACCGGATAGAACGCCACGATATAAAGCGGCAGCCGGTCCCCCATGAACTGCACGGTGAACCGGTTGTGCGCGAAGATGAATCCGTACAGCCGGTCGAGGCCGAACCATTCGGGGAAGTACAGCGGCGGTTCGGTGACGACGAGATACACCAGCGAAGCCCACCACAGCGCCAGGTTGACCGGATCGCCCGCGCGATAGCGGCGCACGGCGTGCCAGAGCGCGAACACGGCTCCGCCGACGATCAGCACCTCCAGCAGCGGCATCGTCCAGTGCGCCAGGTCCCACGGCGCCCGGACCGAGACCACCGGGCTGACGTCGTGGCAGTCGAAACCGAGCCGCCGGGCGACTTCCTCCGCCTCCGGCCCGCACCCGGCGCTCATCCCGCGACCGCGGCCGGCGAGTAGTCGGTGGCGGGCGGCTCGGCCTGGGGATCGAAGCCGAAGGGCACCCGGTGCCTGCCCAGCATGGAGCGGACGCAGTAGCGGGCCAGCCCGGCGAGCACGCGCGGGGTGCGCATCATCTCGCCCAGCGACTCGTCGAGGTTGAAGACTTTCGCGAAATGCTCGTCGACGACGTCGTCCTCCCGGGCGGCGCCGACGACAAGGCTGAACGCTGGGGCGGAGACGGCCGCGAGGAGGCGACGTTGCCACCCAGGCAGGCATTCGGTGCCCTCCGCGCACTCGTAGCCGCGGTCGCGGGCCATCGCCAGAGTCCAGGGCACCTTGAGCAGGTCGCATTGCGCCGCAAGGAATCGCGCGCAGAAGCTCGCGTCGAGGTTGGTCGCGCGGGCCAGATGCTCGCGCAGCAGCAGCGCCGAACCCGACGCGGAACTGATGCCCTGTGCGTAGAACGGATTGAACGCGCAGATCGAGTCGCCGACGAACGCCAGGCCTCGCGGCGGGCTCGTCCAGCGGTCGTAGCGCCGCCACCGGTTGCCGGTGGACCGCGTCAGATGCACCTCCGAGGACGGCGTGCACCGGTCCATCGCCGCGGCGAACAACGGCGTCCGCGTCCTGCGCGCCGATTCGACGAAGGCGTCGGCCGTCCGCGGCATCTCCAGTCCCCACGAACCCATGCAGGCGATGACCCGGTCGCCCTCGATCGGGAAGAAGTTCACCAGGAACTCGTGCTCCGCGGGATGCCCGCCGCGGTCCTGGGTCGGCATCAGCACCAGGTGCCGCCACCACCAGGACTCCGGACGGCTCTCCGGCGGCGGCAGCTCGTACCAGCGCGACGTGTAGGTGACCTTGGCGTCGAGGGTCCGCACCTCGGGCTCCGGCCAGCCCGCCGCCGCCAGCCAGTTCGCGACGGGCGAGCCGCGGCCCATCGCGTCCACGACGAAGTCGGCGTCGAGATGCTCCTCTCCCCCGGGCCGGGCGATGTCGACACCGGTGACCGCCCCGGGCGCGGTGCCAAGGCCGCGCACCGCCACGTGTTCCCAGATGTCCACATTGGACAGTTGGCGCACCTTGTCCCGCAGCACGCGCTCGATGAGGACGCGCGAGCTGTAGACCATCGTCATCGCACTGCGTTTGCGCGCCGACCAGCCCTCCCGGTCCAGGTAGGCGGCGTCCATCGACGGCATCAGGTGCAGCCCGCCCGCCGCGACGAGGTCGTCCTCGAAACCGGGGAAGAGCGCGGTGATCGCCCGGCGGCCCGAGTTCAGCAGGAAATGCGGGTGCTTGCTCTGCGGCACCCCGCGCCGGTGCTCGGCCCCCTCCGGCAGCTCGTCCCGCTCCAGCACGAGGACCTGATCGAAATACGGGGACAGCGCCCCGGCGGCGCACAGGCCCGCGACGCTTCCGCCGAGGACGACAGCGGTCTTGCCGAGCTTCATCCGAACCAGCTCCGCTCGTCATTCATACAACTTTCGAGATAATGTATGAATGATGAACCGGTGTGTCAATCGGCCCGGTCAGCGAGCAGCCCCGGCTACCCGCGGTCGGCCGCGTGCACCAGCCGTCCGTCCTGGTACACCGCGAGGATCCGTTTGCCCAGATCCCGCACGTCGAGCGGATCGCCGTCGACGACGACGAGATCCGCGCGCTTGCCGGGAGTCAGCGAGCCCAGCGAGGAACCGAGGCCCATCAGGTTCGCCGCCGACAGTGTCGCGGCGTGCAGGGCGTCGGCCGGGCGCATGCCCTGTTCGACAAGGAGTTCCAGCTCCAGCAGGTTCTCCCCGTGCGGGTACAGCGGCGCGTCGGTGCCCATCGCGATCGGGACGCCCGCCTCGACCGCGCGCCGAACGCTGCTTTCGGTGCGTTCCTTGATCTTCTCGACGATGTGGTCGGGATAGCCCGCTGCCCCGGCTTCGACCGCCTGCCGTAGACCGACGCCGGCGCTCAGGGTCGGGACCAGCCAAGTGCCGCGCTCAGCCATCATCTCGAGCGTCTCGTCGTCCAGGAAATGGCCGTGTTCGATGGAACGGACCCCGTTGCGGACGGCCGCCCTCGCCCCGTCGCCGTGGGCATGGGCCATGACGTGCAGTCCCGCCGCCGCGGCCTCGGTGACCATCATGGCGATCTCGTCGTCCCGGAAATGCGCGATCTTCGGCCCGGCGCCGCCGGACACGACGCCTCCGCTCGTTGCGGCTTTGATGACGTCGGCGCCCGCGCGGACCAGCTCCCGGACCTTGCGCCGGATCTCCTCCGGGCCGTCCACCACCACGGGCGGGCGGCCCGGGTGCGGCGGCAGCAGGTCGACCACGCAGGTCGAGGGCCACCACGGGTCGCCGTGCCCGCCCGTCTGGCTCAGCATGTTCAGCGAGATCTGCATGCGGGGCCCGGCGATCAGGCCCCGTTCCTGCGCCACGCGCATCCCGAGGTCGGCGCCCGCGGCGTCCCGGACGGTGGTGACGCCCGCGGCCAGCGTCCGCGCCATGTTCCGCGCGCCTTCGTAGAACTGGAGCGAAAACGGCTGTTGCACGCTCTCGAAGAGGTCCGAACTCGTCATCGTGAGGTGCACGTGGCAGTCGATCAGGCCGGGCAGCACTCCCCGGCCGGTGCAGTCGACTTCCTCGTCGCCGTCGAGGCCGGTTCCGACGTCGACGATCCGGCCGTTTTCGACCGCCACGTCCGCCGAATCCGCGCACCGGGACGTCGCGTCGAAGAGAGTTCCGCCGCGGAAGACAGTGCGCTTCACCGGCCCGCCCCGTTCACGGCCGCCTGGTCGTGGTCCATCGTGGTCCCCCTTCTCGCTGCTTGCTTTCGGATGAGCGGAGCCAACGCGAACAGCAGCAAAGCCAGCACGACCGCGCCGGCGCCGAGTGCGCCGAAGTAGCCTGCCGCCGAACGGGCGTCGTAGAACTTCACCAACTGGGCGCCGATGCCCTGCCCGGCCGCGTTCGACGACAGCCACAACCCCATCGTCTGCGTCGCGAACGCCGCGGGCGCCAGCCTCGTCGTCGCGGACAGCCCGATCGGCGAGAGGCACATTTCGCCGATGGTGACCACGGCGAGGCTCCCGGCCAGCCACAGCGGGTTGGTCTGCCCCGGATGCGCCGCGGGCATCACCATCAGTAGGTACGACAGGCCGGCGATCGCCAGTCCCGCGGCGAATTTGTGCGCGGTCGACGGCGAACGGGGCGAGCGGTCCAGCCGCAGCCACAGCATCGCGAACAGCGGCGTCAGCACGATCAGCACCAGCGAGCCGACCGACTGGAACCACGACGCCGGGATCGCGAACCCGAACGCGTCGAGGTCGGTGCTTTCGCCCGCGTACTGCGCGATCACCGTCGCGCCCTGTTCCTGGATGCACCAGAACGCGACCGCCGCGACGAACATCGGAATGTAGGCGCGGACCCGGGCGCGTTCGGCCGCGGTGGTGCGCGAACTGCGCAGCATGACCGTGAAGTAGCCGACCGGAAGCGCGATCGCCAGCACGCTGATGAGGTTGACGGCGCCGTCTGCGTCGAGGATTCCGGTGCTGACCGACACCGCCGCCAGGACGGCCAGCACCGCGATTCCGGCGACGACCGCGACGAGCCGCGACCGCGGGACCTCGGCCAGCCGCAATGGGTTCTTCGGACTGTTGCTCACCGGGTTGAGGCGCCGCTGCGACCGGAGATAGACCAGGAGACCGGCCGCCATGCCGACCGCGGCGATCCCGAAACCGGCGTGGTAGTCGTAATCCTGGCCCACCGTGCCGACGACGAGCGGAGCGGCCACCGCGCCGACGCTGATGCCCATGTAGTAGATGCTGAACCCGGAGTCGCGCCGCGGATCGCCGGCCGCGTAGAGATCGCCGACAGACGAGGAAATCGCCGGTTTCAGCAAGCCGGTTCCGACGGCGATGAAGACCATCGAGGCGAACAGCGCGCCGGCGCCCGCCGGGACGGCCAGGCAGATGTGCCCGCACATGATCAGAAACCCGCCGGCAAGGGTGGTCCGGCGGTCGCCGAGCAGCCGGTCGCTGATCCAGCCGCCCAGGATCGCCGCCAGGTAAATGGCCGACCCGTAGACCGCGATCAGCGGTTTCGCACTCTCCGGCCGGAGGCCGAGGCCGCCGTCGGACAGCCGGTCGGTCATGTAGTAGAGCAGCAGCGCGCGCATGCCGTAGTAGGAAAACCGCTCCCAGGCCTCGGCGAAGAACAGCCCCACCAGACCGCGGGGCTGACCGAAGAACGCCCGTTCTTTCCCCATGCCCACCGCACCTTCCGCGTCGACCGCAGCTTCGATGGGAGCAGACGGTACATCTGCCGAATGCGGCAATCAATAGCCGATTCGGCGAGCTTAGCTCGTCTCGGCCGCCGCTTCGTCTTCCGACATGCCTCTCCTGGAGAAGATTCGCCGACCGTGGAGGTATCGGCTAGGTTCTTCCCCGTGCCGGGAAACCCTGACGACGTCGACGAGCTGCTCGTCCGCGCGCTGCAACAGGACGGGCGCGCGTCGTTCGAGACGCTGGCCCGGCTGGTCGGGCTCGCCCGCTCCACCACGAAGGCGCGGGTGCAGCGGCTGATCGAGGAGGGCGGGCTCCGGCTGATCGGCGCGATCCATCCGGCGGTGTTCGGGCTCCATCAGCTCGGGCACGTGATCGTCGAGACCGAGGGAGCCGCCCGCCCGGTCGCCGAGCGGATCGCGGCGCTCGGCGAAACCTCGTTCGTCACCACGACCGCGGGCCGGTTCGCGGTGACGGCCGAACTGCGCGCCGCCGACCTGGAGTCCTTCGCGGCGGGGCTGGCCCGGGTGCAGGCCGTCCCCGGCGTCCGGGCGGTGCAGGCGATCACGTACCTGCGGGTCTGGAAGGACCCCTATTTCCCGCCGGGACCGCTGGAGAGCCCCGGACCGCTCGCGGACCTCGAACTGGACGACGTCGACCACCTGCTGCTCGCGCAGCTGCGCGACGACGGGCGCGCGTCGTTCGCCGAACTGGCGAAAGCGACCGGCCTCTCCCCGGGAGCCGCGCGGGCCAGGGTGCTCCGGCTGCTTGAGTCCGGTGTCGTCCACATCGGAGCGCTGGTGCGGCTCAGCCGCTCGACGCGCACCCACACCATCGGGTTCGCGGTGCACGCGACCGGCGACACCGAACCGGTCGCCCGCCGGATCGCGGAGTTCGAGAACATCGACTGTTTCGCGACCGGAGTGGGATGGTGCAACGGAATCGGCAGCATCCAGGCGCAGTCCCCGGACGAGGTGCTGGACACGCTCGAACGTCTGCGGGAGCTGCCCGGCGTGCGCGCGATCGAGTCCTGGAGCCACCTGCGGGCGGTCAAGGAGGAGAATGACCGCCCGCTCACCGCCGTCGGCACCGGGCAGGGCTGAGGAGCCCGTCTATCCACTGTGGATGCTCAGAAACCGCTGCCGCTCAATCAGTTCGGTGCCCGGAAGCCCCCGATCCGCTCCTCCAGCAGCTCAGCCAGCCGCAGCGGGGTCCGGTCCTCGAACATCGGGCCGACGACCTGCACCCCTACCGGCAGGCCCTCCGGCGAGAAGCCCGCGGGCATCGCCGTGGCGGGCAGGCCCGGCATGGTCGCCACCCCGGCCCAGACCAGCTGGTCGAAGAACGGGTACTCGACGCCGTCGATGTCGATCCGGCAGGCCAGCAGGTCGGGGTTGTGGTCGTGCGGGAACGCGGGCGTCGGCGTCACCGGGCAGACCACGGCGTCGAACTCGGCGAAGAACTGTCGCCAGCCGTGCCGGTGCAACTCGCGGCGGTGGTTCACCCCGAGCCAGTCGCGGTGGCTGAGCACCAGTCCGCGCAGGCGCGCCGCGTCCAGGCTTTGGTCGGTTGCGCTCAAGGCGGCGGCACGAGTCTGCAGCTCCTCGTAGGCGTCGACCGGGAAGCGCGCGACGGAGCCGGAGAACAGCAGCTGGGTGTAGAGGGTCGCGGCTTCGGCCAGGTCGGGCAGCAGCGGGCTGTGTCGTTCGACCCGGGCGCCGGCGTCGGCGAGTGCATCGGCTACCCGGTTCACTCCGGCCCGCACCGCGGTTCCGGTCGGGATGAAGGGGTGCTCGTCGAGGATCAGGACGCGGAAGTCGCTCAACTGCTCGTGGCGGGCGGGCGGCAGGGCCAGGTCGTGCGCGACGCCGTAGGTCAGCGGGTCCGGCCCGGCCATGACGTCGAGCAGCATCGCCAGGTCGCGGGCGGTGCGCGCCATCGGCCCGACGACGGCGAGGTCCAGGTCGAGCGGCAAGGGCAGTTCGTTCGGCAGGACCATGCCGCGGTTCGCCACCAGGCCGAGGGACGGCTTGTGCCCGTAGACACCGCAGAAATGCGCGGGGGTGCGCAGCGAGCCACCGATGTCGGAGCCGATGGACAGGGTGCCGAAGCCCGCCGCCAGTGCCGCTGACGATCCGCCGGAGGAGCCGCCCGGAGTGCGGTCGTGGTCCCAGGGGTTGTTGGTGGTGCCGTAGACCGGGTTGGAGCTCTGCAAGCCTTGGAGTCCTAAGGGGACGTTGGTCTTGCCGAGGATGACCGCGCCGGCGTTCTTGAGCCGCGACACCTGGACCGCGTCTTCGGCGGGCATGAAGTCCCGGTGCTGCGGCATGCCCCAGGTCGTGGGCAGCCCGGCGACGTTGTAGCACTCCTTGACAGTCACCGGGATTCCGAGCAGCGGCCGGTCTTCGCCGCGGGCGCGCGCCCGGTCGGCCTCTTGCGCGGCGATGCGGGCACGGTCGAAGTCCGGTGTGCAGATCGCGTTGAGTGCCTTGTCTTCCCGCTCGATGCGGGCGATCGCCTCGTCGGTCAGCTCCGCCGAGGTTGTTTCGCCTGCCCGCATGGCGGCCGCGAGTTCTCCGGCCGACTGAAAGTTCCGCTCCATGAATTCGACCGTAACGGGTACCCGGTGGAGCCATAAAACATTAATTCGCGCAACGGGTCAGTGGTCCCAGAATCCCTGTTTTTCCAGCAACGCCACCGCCCGCTCGCCCGCGTCGGCGAGGTGCTTCTCCACCAGGGCGCGCGCCCGGCCGGCCGAGCGGGCGGACAGTGCGTCCAGGATCAGCCGGTGGTCGTCCCGGGCCTTGACCGGCCAGTCCTCGTGTGCCTCGTAAAACCCGTGCGACACGGTTTTGACGAGGATTCCCAAGAGCGACAGGAGACGGCGCGAGTCGGCGGCGTAATTGATTCGCCGGTGGAACTCGTAGTTCAGCCGTTCCTGCTCGCCACTGTCCACTGCGGACTCCATCCGGTCCGCGAGGTCGTGCAGCGCCTGGAGGCTTTCCGGGGAGAGGTTCTTCGCCGCGCGCTCCGCGGCCAATCCGGACACGACGCCGAACACGCGGAAATGGTCCCGGATGTCGTCGCGCGTCATCCGGGCGACGAACGCGCCCCGGCGGGCGATGTGCTCCACCACGCCCTCGTGGTCGAGCGTGATCAACGCTTCGCGGACCGGGAGTTTGCTGATGCCGAGTTCGTCGGCCAGCGCTTCCTGGTCGATCTTCGCGCCGGCGCGCAACTGCCCGGAGAAGACCCGCCGCCGGATTTCCTGCGCGGCCATCGCCTTGAGGTTCGCCGGGCCGGTGCGGCGCGGTCCGGCACTCGTGGTCTCGGGCATCGCCACTACCTTCTCCCTCCTCGTGAGCGGCTGTATCGGATCAAGTATTACACGACCGGGGCACGCTCGGGCGGCTCTGTCACTCGCGCCCGAAGCGCCCGTCAAGCGAAGAAACCGCCGTTGACCTGGGGCAGCATGCGGGCCGAGCGTCGCCCGGGAGTGTGAGCCATTCGATGATTTCTGATAAAGTATTTTCCAGCGAGGCGGTCTGGGTCATAGTGGGAGGCATGGCAGCAGCGGTTACCCCCGAGGACTTCCGGCCCATCCTGGAGCTGGTGCGCGACTTCGTCCGGGCGAAGGTCGTCCCGCGCGAGCAGGAGATCATGGACGGCAACGCCATCCCCGACGACCTGCGCGGGCAGGCCGCCGAGATGGGCCTGTTCGGCTACGCGATCCCCCAGGAATGGGGCGGGCTCGGGCTCGACCTCACCCAGGACGTCGAGCTGGCGATGGAGTTCGGCTACACGTCGCTCGCGCTCCGGTCGATGTTCGGCACCAACAACGGCATCGCCGGACAGGTGCTGGTCGGCTTCGGCACCGACGAGCAGAAGAGCCAGTGGCTGGAGCGCATCGCATCGGGCGAGGTCGTCGCGTCGTTCGCGCTGACCGAGCCCGGCGCCGGGTCCAATCCCGCCGGGCTGCGCACCAAAGCGGTGCGCGACGGCGACGACTGGGTGATCGACGGGCAGAAGCGGTTCATCACCAACGCACCGATCGCGGACCTGTTCGTCGTCTTCGCGCGCACCCGTCCCGCGGACGACTCCGGGCCGGGCATCGCGGTGTTCCTCGTGCCCGCAGACACGCCGGGCCTGGAAGTCGGGCCCAAGGACAAGAAGATGGGCCAGGAAGGCGCCTGGACCGCGGACGTCACCTTCTCCAACGTCCGAGTGCCTGCTTCCGCGCTCGTCGGCGGCAACGAGGACGACGGGTACCGCGCCGCGATGACCTCCCTCGCGCGGGGTCGCGTGCACATCGCCGCGCTCGCCGTGGGTTCCGCGCAGCGGGCGCTGGACGAGTCCGTCGCGTACGCCGCTTCGGCGACGCAGGGCGGTCAGCCGATCGGCGATTTCCAGCTGGTGCAAGCAATGCTGGCGGATCAGCAGACCGGGGTGATGGCCGGCCGCGCGCTGGTGCGGGAGACCGCGGCGCGCTACGTGTCCGGTGAGGACCGGCGGATCGGGCCGTCGGCCGCGAAGCTGTACTGCACGGAGATGGCGGGCAAGGTCGCCGACCTCGCGGTGCAGATCCACGGCGGCACCGGCTACATGCGCGACGTGCCGGTCGAGCGGATCTACCGCGACATCCGGCTGCTGCGGCTTTACGAGGGCACCAGCGAAATCCAGCGCCTCATCATCGGCGGCGGCCTGGTCCGGCAGGCGAAGAAGGCCCAGAAATGACCAGCCGCGCGGCCACGCGGGCGCGGGAAGCGACGACCCTCCTGTTCGTCCCGGGCGACCGGCCGGAGCGGTTCGGCAAGGCGATGGCGGCCGGGCCGAGCCTGGTCGTGCTCGATCTGGAGGACGCCGTCGCGCCGGAGCGCAAGGTGTACGCGCGGGAACAAGCCGTCGCGTGGCTCGAGGAGAACCCCGAGTGCGCGGTGCGGGTAAACGCCGCCGGCACCGCCTGGCACGACGAAGACCTCGCCGTGCTCAGGCGGCGCCGGTGCACCGTGATGCTGCCGAAGGCCGAGCCCGCGACGACGCGTGCCGCGGCCGAGCAGCTCGGCGTCCTGCCGGTGGTGATCGCGCTCGTCGAAACCGCGCGCGGCGTACTGGACGCGCGGGAGACCGCCACCGTGCCGAACGTGCAGCGTCTCGCGTTCGGCAGCTTCGACCTCGCTGCGGAGCTGGGGGCCGATCCGGCGGACCGGGACGCGTTCGTCGCCGCGCGGGGCGCGCTCGTGCTCGCCTCCGCCGCGGCGGGACTGCCCGGGCCGATCGACGGTGTCACCGCGGACCTGGACAACGAGCTGCACCTCACCGACGAAGTCCATTACGCACGGCGGCTCGGCTTCGCCGGAAAGCTGTGCGTGCACCCGAAACAGGTGCCCGTCGCCGCCGCGGCGCTGCGTCCGACGCGCGAGGAAGTCCGCTGGGCGCAGTCGATCCTCGACGCCGGCGCGGACGGCGCGGTCGCGGTGAACGGGCAGATGGTCGACAAGCCGGTGCTGGAGCGCGCCCAGCGCGTCCTCCGGCAGGCACGAGAAGGGAACGGGCGATGACGCTCACCGACGACGAACAGCAGATGGTCGCTCTGGTCGCGGAGTTCGTGGACGAACGGGTCCGGCCCCGGGTCCGCGAATTCGAAGCCGACGACATCTACCCCGCCGAGTTCATCGACGAGATGAAGAAACTCGGCTTCTTCGGGCTGCTCGTCCCGGCCGAATACGGCGGCGTCGACGTCAGCACCGCCTGTTTCGCCCGCGTCACCGAAGAACTCGCGCGCGGCTGGATGAGCCTGGCGGGCGCGATCGGCGGGCACTCGGTCATCACTTATCTGATCAAGACCTTCGGCACGCCGGAGCAGCGCGAGAAGTACCTGCCCGCCATGGCCGAGGGGCGGATCCGGGCGACGATGGCGCTGACCGAACCCGGCGGCGGCAGCGACCTCCAGGCGATGCGCACCCAGGCCGTGCCCGGCGACGAGGGCTACACGATCACCGGCTCGAAAACCTGGATCTCCAACGCCGCGCACTCCGGCCTGATCGGCCTGCTGTGCGTCACCGACCGCGACGCGAAACCCGCGCACCGCGGCATGAGCGTCCTGCTCGTCGAACCCGGCGACGGCCTCACCATCTCCAAGAAACTGCCCAAACTCGGCTACCGCGGCGTCGAAGCCTGCGAACTCGTCTTCGACGGCCAGCAGGTGCCCGCGGACGCGGTTCTCGGCGGCACGCCGAACCAGGGCTGGTCGCACATGATGCGCGGACTGGAAGTCGGCCGGATCCAGGTCGCCTCGCGCGCGCTGGGCGTCGGGCAGGCCGCGTTGAACGACGCCGTCCGCTACGCCCAGGAACGCGAGTCCTTCGGCAAGCCGATCTGGAAACACCAGTCGGTCGGGAACCTGCTCGCCGACATGGCCACGAAGATGCGCGCCGCCCGGCTGCTTACCTTGGACGCCGCGGAGAAGCTCGACGCGGGCGAACGCGCGGACATGGAAGCCGGGATGGCGAAACTGTTCGCGTCGGAAACCGCGATGCAGGTCGCGCTCGACGCCATCCGCGTCCACGGCGGCTACGGCTACTCCCGGGAGTACGACGTCGAACGCTACTTCCGCGACGCGCCGCTGATGATCGTCGGCGAGGGCACCAACGAAATCCAGCGCAACGTCATCGCCGCGCAGCTCGTGGCGCGCAACAAGATCTGAGGGAATCCCATGACTCTGCTCAACGGCCGGACCGCTGTCGTCACCGGCGGCGCGCAAGGCATCGGACTCGCCATCGCCCAGTTGTTCGTCGCCCAGGGCGCCCGCGTGGTGCTCGGCGACATCGACGGCGACGCGGCCGCGAAAGCCGCGGACAGCCTGGACGGGGAAGCGGTCGGCGTCGCCTGCGACGTGACCAAGTCCTCCGATGTGGACGCCCTGCTGGCGGCTGCCGCCGAGTCGTTCTCGCCGGTCGACGTGTTCGTCAACAACGCAGGCATCACCCGCGACGCGACGATGCGGACCATGACCGAGGACGAGTTCGACCAGGTCATTTCCGTGCACCTCAAGGGAACCTGGAACGGCACCCGCAAGGCCGCCGCGATCATGCGCGAGCGCAAGAGCGGCGCGATCGTGAACCTGTCGTCGCTGTCGGGCAAGGTCGGCATGGTCGGGCAGACCAACTACTCCGCCGCGAAAGCCGGGATCGTCGGGCTGACCAAGGCCGCGGCGAAGGAGATGGCGCACCACGGCGTCCGGGTCAACGCGATCCAGCCCGGCCTGATCCGCACCGCGATGACCGAGGCCATGCCGCAGAAGGCGTGGGACCAGAAGATGGCCGAGATCCCGATGCGGCGCGCGGGCGAGGTCGGCGAAATCGCTTCGGTGGCGTTGTTCCTCGCCTCCGACCTGTCCTCCTACATGACCGGCACGGTGCTCGAGGTGACCGGCGGGCGGTTCATGTGACCGGCTGGGAACCGCACGCGGTCGCGACCGCGGAGCTGGTCGACCCGGCCCCGGTCGCGGCGCTGGCCGCGCTCTTCGACAACGGGCTCCCCGCGCCGCGCCCGGGCGACGACCTGCCGCCGCTGTGGCACTGGGTCGCGCTCCCCCGCTGGCCGGTCTCCTCCGGGCTCGGCCCCGACGGGCATCCGGCGCGCGGCACGTTCCTGCCGCCGGTCGACCTGCCGCGGCGGATGTTCGCCGGCGGCGAGGTGAGCGTGCACCGGACCCCGAAGATCGGCGAGACGGTGACCCGGCGGTCCATTGTGGACTCGGTGACCGAGAAGTCCGGCCGTTCCGGGAAGCTGGTGATCGTCGTGGTGCGGACCGTGCTGTCCGGGGTGGACGGTTCGCCGCTCGTCGAGGAACGGCAAGACCTGATCTACCGCGAAGCGGGCGCGACCACCTCCGAGGCAGCGCCCGTGGAACCTGCGGTGCTCGCGGGAGCCCCGTTCCTCCGCACCGAAGACGGCTGGGACTTCGCCACTGACCCCACCCTGCTGATGCGCTTCTCCGCCGCCACCGCGAACGCGCACCGCATCCACTACGACTGGCCGTACGCGACCCGGGTCGAGGGCTATCCCGGCCTGGTCGTGCACGGGCCGCTGATGTCGCTCGCGCTGGCCGAGGTGCTGCGCCTGGACTCCCCCGGCGCCCGCGTGACCCGGCTGGCGCACCGCAACCTGGCCCCGCTGTTCTGCGGCCAGCCCGCGCACCTGCGCACCGAACCGCGTCCCGGCGGCGCGACCCTGACCCTCGTCGGGGACGCCGGACCGCGCACCAGCCTCGAAGCCGATTACCACGAGGAAGGCACTCCCCATGCGTGACGCCGTCATCTGCGAACCTGTCCGCACCCCGATCGGCCGCTTCGGCGGTTCGCTCAAGAGCGTGCCCGCCGCCGACCTCGGCACGATCGCGCTGAAAGGCCTGCTGGAGCGCACCGGCCTGCCCGCCGACGCGATCGACGACGTCATCCTCGGCCACTGCTACCCTAGCGCCGAAGCCCCCGCGATCGGCCGCGTCGTCGCGCTCGACGCCGGGCTGCCGGTCACCGTGCCGGGCATGCAGGTCGACCGCCGCTGCGGTTCCGGACTGCAGTCGGTGCTGCTCGCCGCGCTCCAGGTGCAGGCGGGCGCGAGCGACCTGATCGTCGCGGGCGGCGCGGAAAGCATGTCCAACACCGTCTTCTACGCCAACGACCTGCGCTGGGGCGCGGGCGGCGCGGGCGTCCACCTGCACGATTCGCTCACCCGCGGCCGCCAGACGCCGGGCGGCAAGCACTACCCGGTGCCCGGCGGGATGCTGGAGACCGCGGAGAACCTGCGGCGGCAGTACGGCATCACCCGCGAGGAACAGGACCGGCTCGCCGCCGCCTCGCATCAGCGGGCCGTCGCCGCGCAGCAGTCCGGGGTGTTCGCCGAGGAGATCGTCCCGGTGCCGGTCGAGACGCGGAAGGGCACCGTCGTCGTGGACACCGACGAGCACCCGCGGCCGGACACGACCGTCGAAACGCTCGCCAAGCTGCGGCCGGTGCTGGGCAAGCAGGATCCGGAGGCGACGGTCACCGCGGGCAACGCCAGCGGCCAGAACGACGCCGCCGCGGTGTGCGTCGTGACGACCCGCGAACGCGCCGCCGAACTGGGCCTGCGCCCGCTCGTGCGGCTGGTCTCGCACGGCGTCGCCGGGGTCGAGCCGAAGGTGATGGGCATCGGGCCGGTGCCCGCTTCGGCGCTCGCGCTGGAACGCGCCGGGCTGAAGATCTCCGACATCGACCTGATCGAACTCAACGAGGCGTTCGCCGCACAGGCGCTGGCGTGCACCCGCGAATGGGGCTTCGGCGAGTCCGACTTCGACCGGCTCAACGTGCACGGTTCCGGGATCTCGCTGGGCCACCCGGTCGGCGCGACCGGCACCCGGATTCTCGCCACCATGGCGCGGGAAATGCAGCGCCGCGAGGCCCGGTACGGGCTGGAGACCATGTGCATCGGCGGCGGGCAGGGCCTGGCCGCGGTGTTCGAGCGGGTCACGGCATGACCCGCGTTTTCGGCTTGGCGGACGAGGTGCGGGCCGCGATCGGCGAGGAGATCGGGCCGACCGGATGGTTCGCCGTCGACCAGGCGCGGATCGACGCCTTCGCCGAGGCCACCGGCGACCGCCAGTGGATCCACACCGATCCCGAGCGGGCCGCGAACGGGCCGTTCGGGGCGACGATCGCGCACGGGTTCCTCACGCTTTCGCTCATCCCGTACTTCAGCGCGCAGCTGGTCCGGCTCGATTTCGGATCCGCGCGGATCAACTACGGGCTGGGCAAGGTCCGCTTCCCGGCGCCGGTTCCCGTCGGGTCACGGCTGCGCGCGAGCGCGTCGTTCGCCGAGGTGAAAGACGGCGCCGCCGGGGTCACCGTGACCACGCGGTACACGGTGGAACTCGAAGGCGCGGCGAAACCGGCGTGTGTCGCCGAAACTTTGGTGGTTGTGGCCTGATGACCGAGTTCTGCCAGCTGAACGAAGCGGTCGCACGCCATGTGCGCGAGGGCGACGCGCTGCACGTCATCCTCGGGCACAGCCGCTGGAGCGCGCTTGTCCGGGAGATCGCGCGACAGCACTGGCACCGGCCGTCGCGGTTCACGCTGATCATGGCGAGCCTGTCGTCGCTCGGCGCGGTGCTGTTCCGCTCCGGGTGTGTGGAGAAGGTCGTGACTGTCTACTCGGGAGACTCGTTTCCCGTCTTCACGCCGAATCCGGTGTTCCAGCAGGCGTACGCGGACGGTTCGGTCGAGGTCGAGAACTGGTCGTTCCTGAGCTACATCCAGGGGTTGCGCGCCGCGGCCACCGGCGTGCCGGCCGTGGTCACCGGCTCGGTGCGCGATTCTTCGATGGCTGAGAACCCCGGTTACGCGGAGGTCGACACGCCGTTCGGCCGCGTCGGGCTGGTCACGCCGCTCACCCCGGACGTCGCGATCGTGCACGCCGCGGTCGCCGACCGGCAAGGCAATCTGGCCATCGCGCCGCCGATGTTCGAGGGCTCGATCGGCGCGTTCGCCGCGCGACGCGGAGTCCTCGCGACGGTGGAGAAGGTCGTCGACGACCTGCGGCCGTGGGCTTCGTTCGTCCGTGTTCCGGCGCACCGCGTGCTGGCCGTGGTCGAGGCTCCGTTCGGCGCTCATCCCGGCGGGGTCTTCCCCGGCAGCGAGAACGCTCGGTTGCCCGTCGACGGTTACGCCGAGGACGTCGAGTTCTGGATCGCCGCCCGGGAAGCCAGCCGTTCGGCGGACTTCGACGCCTGGATCCGCGAATGGATCCTCCTCGACCACGACGCCTACCTGGCGAAACTCGGTCAAGCGCGGCTGGATCGGCTGACCCGCACGCTCGGGCAGCCGACCCCGCCCACCGGCCGCGGCGACCACACCGGACCGGTGACCCGGCCGGAACGCGCGGCGACCTGGCTCGCCGCACTCGTCCGGTCGCGGATCGCCGAAACCCGAGCCGACGGCGTACTGGCCGGCGCCGGGCTGGCGAACCTCGCCGCCTGGGTGGCCGTCGAACAGGCGAAGGCGGACGGGCACGAGGTCGCGCTCGCGGCCGAACTCGGCCTGTGGGACTACTCCCCGACGCCCGGCGACCCGTTCATCTTCAGCTTCGCCAACTTCCCGTCGTCCTCGATGCTGCTCGACACCGAGCAAGCGCTCGGGACGCTCATGAACGGCCCGGCCACGAAGTCGATCGCCTGCGTCGGAGCGGCGGAAATCGACCGCCGCGGCAACATCAACACCACCCGCATCGACGGCGGCCCGTACCTCGTCGGTTCGGGCGGCGGCAACGACGTCGTGACCGGCGCCGACGAGACGTACGTCGTCGGGACGATGAGCCCGCGGCGGTTCATCGAAAGCTGCAGCTACGTCACCAGCCCCGGCGCGCGGGTCCGGGCGGTGGTCACCGACCTCGGGATCCTGACCCCGCGCGACGGCGAACTCGTGCTCACCGCGATCGCGCCCGGACCGGAGCCGCTGGCCGACCGCATCGCGCACGTCCGGTCGCGCTGCGGCTGGGACCTCGCGGTGGCGGACGACCTGAGCGAACTGCCCGAGGTGACCGCGGACGACGTCGAGCAGTTGCGGAAATACGACCGCGAGGGCTTGTTCCTCGGCGACGGCAGGAAAGGAGCGGCATGAGTCGCTACGCACAGTTCGAGAACCTGCGGGTCGACGGCCCGGACGAGGACGGCGTCGTCGAACTCGTCCTCGACGCCCCGAATCTCAACGCGGTGAGCGAAGCCGCGCACGCCGATCTCGCCGACGTCTGGCGCGAGTTCGACCGCGACCCGGCGGTGAAAGCCGTCCTGCTGCGCGGCGAAGGCAAGGGCTTCTCCGCCGGCGGGTCCTTCGATCTGGTCGAAAAACTCGCCACCGACTTCGAAGCGCGCTCCCGCACCATGCGCGAGGCCCGCGATCTGGTCTACAACGTGATCGACTGCTCGAAGCCGATCGTCTCGGCGATCCACGGCCCCGCCGTCGGTGCCGGACTCGTCGCCGGAGTGCTCGCGGACGTCTCCGTCGTCACCGCCAACGCGAAGATCATCGACGGCCACACCCGGCTCGGCGTCGCGGCGGGCGACCACGCGGCGGTGTGCTGGCCGCTGCTGTGCGGGATGGCGAAAGCCAAGTACTACCTGATGACCTGCCGCCCGCTCAACGGCGCCGAAGCCGAGCGGATCGGCTTGGTGTCGCTGTGCGTCGAGGACGAAGCCGAGCTGCTGCCGACCGCGCGGGAGATCGCCCACGAGCTGGCATGCGGCGCGCCCACTGCGATCCGGTGGACCAAGCAGAGCCTCAACCTCTGGTACCGGCAGCTCGCGGGCGCGATCTTCGACTCCTCGCTGGCACTGGAGTTCTACGGCTTCGGCGGTCCCGAGGTGCACGAGGGCCTGGCCTCGCACCGCGAACGCCGCAAGCCGGACTTCTCCCGGGTGCACGACGCATGAACCCCGCACTGCTGGCGGGATTGCGGGTCGTCGAGCTGTCCGCCTACGTCGCCACGCCGCTGTGCGGGCTCACGCTCGCCCAGCTCGGCGCGGACGTCGTACGAGTCGAACCGCTCGGCGGAGCCGCCGACCGCACGCGCTGGCCGTTGTCCGACTCCGGGACCAGCCTGTACTGGTCCGGGCTGAACAAGGGAAAGCGCGCGGTCGCCGTCGATCTGGAGTCCGAAGTGGACCGCCGCCGGGTCGCCTCGCTGATCCTCGACGGCGGCCCGTGCGTGGTCGTGACGAACACTTCGCGGCACGCCGATCTCGGGTACGAAGCGCTGAGCGCGCAACGGCCGGACCTCATCCACGTCCTCTTGGACGGCCGAGCCGACGGCGGCGCTGCGGTCGACTACACCGTGCAGGCCGCGACCGGCTTCCCGCTGCTCACCGGCACCGGATCCGAGCCGGTCAACCACGTGCTGCCCGCCTGGGACGTCTGCGCCGGGCTGTACCTCGCGGTGGGCCTGCTCGCTGCCGAACGGCACCGGCAAGTCACCGGCCGCGGCCGATCGATCCGGGTCGCGCTGGAGGACGTCGCCCTCGCCACCGCCGGGAATCTCGGCTATCTCGCCGAAGCGCAGCTGACCGACCATTCGCGGACCAAGTCCGGCAACGAGATCTACGGCACCTACGGCGACGATTTCGAGACCGCCGACGGTGTCCGCGTGATGATCGTGCTGCTCACCGAACGGCACTGGCAGAAAATGCTCGCCGCGACCGGGCTGTCCGACGCCTTCGCCGGGTTGAGCGAGGCACTGGAGATCTCGTTCGCCACCGAGTCCGACCGGTACCGGCACCGGGACGTGATCACGCCCCTGCTGGCCCGGTGGTTCGGGCAGACCTCCTACGCGGAGGTGGCGGAAGTGCTTACGCGGCACCGGATTCTGTGGGAGCGCTACCGCAGCTTCGCCGAACTCGGCCGGGACGGCGGGGCGGCGCTGCGGGAGCTGGCTCTGTTCGGGAGGGTGGACCAGCCTGGGGCGGGGACGCATTGGGCACCGAAGTCTCCTGTGCAGGTGGACGGGGCGCGGCTCGATCCTCAGCCTGCTCCGGAGGTCGGCCAGCACAATGCTGCGGTGCTGCCTCCGACTCAGGCATAGCTGTCGCCTGCCGTCGGCGCCCTCCCGTTCGGGCGGGGACAAACGCACGTTTATCCCCGTCCTATGCGGCAAACCCTCCGGTGACCGCACCGACGACGAGGAGACCGGACATGACCGCACCCGGGCCCGAACCGGACGACGTGCCGGGTCTCGAACCGGGCGGTTCCGTACCGCCCGGCGACACCCCGCCCGACGCCGGGCAGACTTCGGGGCTTTCGCATCCGCAGCCGATGCCGTCGCGCAAGCTGCCCGCCCGGTGGCTTGCCATCGTGGCGATTCTCGTGCTGGTGGTGGCCGCGTTCTTCGTGCTGCGCGCTGTCGATTGGTTGTAGTGCGGCGTTCGGGGAAATTCGTTTCTAGCGTTGCTGCGGTGTCTCTACTGTGCCGTGGTGACGACTAACGTGATCATGCTCAACGGCGGTTCCAGCTCGGGGAAGTCCGGGATCGCTCGGTGCCTGCAGGCGGTTCTGCCGGATCCGTGGCTGGCCTTGGGGACGGACACACTAGTTCAGGCGATGCCCGCGGCCATGCGGGCTTCGAACGCCGGGATCGAGTTCGCTCCGGACGGCCAGGTGCTCGTCGGGCCGGAGTTCCGCGCGCTCGAAGCAGCATGGATCGAGGGGGTCGCCGCGATGGCTCGCGCGGGTGCCAGGGTCATCGTCGACGAGGTGTTCCTCGGCGGAACGGAGTCGCGAAACCGGTGGCAGAAGGCGTTGGGCGGCTTGCGGGTGCTGTGGGTCGGCGTCCGCTGCGACAGCGCGGTCGCCGCGGGTCGTGAAGTCGCCCGAGGCGATCGGGTCATCGGCATGGCGGCCGCCCAGGCTGAGGTAGTCCACCGGGGCATGGTCTATGACCTGGAGGTGGACACCACGCGTACCGAGTCGCTGGAGTGCGCTCGGACGATCGCCGCGCAGGTCGGCTGATCGGCCCGTCTCCGCCGAGCGGTTTGCGAGTGATCTCCGCCGGGAATTCGCGCCGCGAGGTGATCGACGTGGTGCGAACCGATGTGCCGGCGAGGATGGACCGGCTGCCTTGGTCGTCGTGGCATTGGCTGATGCTCGTCGGGCTGGGCACGGTGTGGATCCTCGACGGGCTCGAGGTGACCATCGTCAGCGCGCTGTCCGACCGGCTGACCGAACCCGGCAGCGGGCTCGTGCTGTCCGAGACCCAGGTCGGGCTCGCGACCTCGTGCTACGTCACCGGCGCGGTCTGCGGTTCGCTGGTTTTCGGGTATCTCACCGACCGCTGGGGCCGGAAACGCCTGTTCCTGCTGACCCTCGGCCTCTACCTCCTCGCCACCGTCCTGACCGCGTTTTCCTTCGCCCCATGGTGGTTCTTCCTCATGCGGTTCCTGACCGGCGCGGGCATCGGCGGCGAGTACGCGGCGATCAACTCCGCGATCGACGAACTCGTGCCCGCCCGCTGGCGCGCCACGGTGAGCCTCGCGGTCAACGGCTCCTACTGGTTCGGCGCGGCCGGCGGTGCGGCGCTCAGCCTGGTGCTGCTCGACGTCGGCCTGATCCCGGCGTGGCTCGGCTGGCGGCTGGCGTTCGGGCTGGGTGCGGTGCTCGGCCTGTTCATCCTGATTGTCCGTCGCACCGTCCCGGAAAGTCCGCGCTGGTTGTTCACGCACGGCCGTGCCGAGGAGGCCGACCACGTTGTCACCGGCATTGAAGACCGCGTCCAGAAAACGACCGGCGAACGGCTCGAACCGGTCGACGACACCATCGAGGTCGAGAAACGCACCCGAACCAGCCTGACCGAGGTCGCGGTGACACTCGTGCGCAGCTACCCGAGACGGACGTTGCTCGGGCTCGCCCTCTTCGTCGGGCAGGCGTTCCTGTACAACGCCGTCTACTTCACCCAAGGCCTGGTACTGAGCCGGTTCTTCGGCGTTTCCAGCGGATCCGTCGGGCTCTACCTGGTGCCGCTCGCGGCGGGCAGTTTCGTCGGCCCGCTGGTGCTCGCCCGGTTCTTCGACTCGATCGGCCGCCGTCCGATGATCGTCACCAGCTACCTCGGCTCCGGCGTGCTGCTGGTCGGGACCGGGCTGCTGTTCCAAGCCGGAGTGCTCTCCGCGGTCACCCTGACGATCGCCTGGTGCGCGGTGTTCTTCCTGGCTTCGGCCGGAGCCAGCTCCGCGTACCTCACGGTGTCGGAGATCTTCCCGCTCGAAGTGCGTGCGCTGGCGATCGCGATCTTCTACTCCGTCGGCACCGGCCTCGGCGGGATCATCGGGCCGGTGTTGTTCGGCAGCCTGGTCGAAACCGGCGTCGTGGGAAACGTCGCTTTCGGCTACTACCTGGGCGCGGGCATGATGATCGCGGGCGGCCTTGCCGAGGCGGCGCTGGGGATCCGGGCTGAACGGCGCTCGCTCGAATCGATCGCCCAGCCGTTGTCGGCCAAGGCGGCGACGGGATGAACGCCCCGGCGCGCAAGATCGCGGGCGCGAACCGCCATCGACGCCGGGACGCCGCCGACGCGGTGCCGTGGTCGCTCCGGGTCGCGGCGGCGGCCAGCTGGCGGTTCCTGGTCGTCCTGACCATGCTCGGGGTCATCGCGTGGACGCTCGGCTACCTCGCGCAGGTCACCGTCCCGATCGGGATCGCGCTGCTCCTGTCGGCATTGTTCGCGCCGCTGGTGGAGCGGCTGGTGCGCTGGCACGTGCCGCGCGCGCTGGCGACGCTCGTCGCGATCGTCGTCGGGCTCGCCGTCCTCGGCGGGGTTCTCGCGCTGGTGATCACCACGGTCACCGCGAGCCTTCCGCAGCTGGGCGACCAGGTCGGAGCCAGTCTGGCGCGCATCAACAACTGGCTCCAGCACGGTCCGTTGCACCTGCCGCAGGTGCAGCAACTGCTCGACAAGGCGGTCAGCGCGATCCAGGGCAACACCGCCGAACTCACCGGCCGGGTGCTCTCCACCGCGGCGACCGTCGGCGGCGTGCTGACCGAGATGCTGCTGACGCTGTTCGTGCTCGTTTTCTTCCTGTACAGCGGCAATCAGGTGTGGCGCTTCCTGCTGCGGATCGTGCCGGTCTCCCTTCGCGACGAAATCGACGTCGCCGGCCGCCGCGGGTTCGCCTCGCTGGTCAGCTACGTGCGCGCGACCGTCGCGGTGGCCTGCGTGGACGCGGTCTGCATCGGCGTCGGCATCTGGCTGGTCGGCGTCCCGCTCGCGGTGCCGCTGGCGGCGCTGATCTTCATCGGCGCGTTCGTGCCGATCATCGGGGCGGTGGTGACCGGCGCGGTCGCCGTGCTGATCGCCCTGGTCGCCAACGGATTCGTCGCGGCGGGCATCGTGCTCGCGATCGTCGTCGCGGTGATGCAGCTCGAAAGCCATGTCCTGCAGCCCTTCCTGCTCGGCCGCGCGGTCCGGCTGCACCCGCTGGCCGTGGTGCTGGGCATCGCGCTCGGCCTCGAGGTCGCCGGGATCGTCGGGGCCCTGCTCGCGGTGCCGATCCTCGCCGTCGCCAAGGCCGCGTTCGGGTCCCTGCTGCGCGACCCGCATCTGGACCCGGTCGGCATCGACCCGCTGCAGCCGGCCAACGCGCGCACGACCGGACGATCAAGGGTTTCGGCCGTGCGGAGGCGGGTAACCGCACGTCGGAGGGACTCTGATGACGAGCTTGATCACTGACAGCGCAGACGGCACGGCACCGCGGCGAGGACCTCTCGAACGCGGGTTTCCGCTACCCCGGTCCGCACCGCCGACGGTTTCCTCGACGCTGCACCGGCTTTCCTCGATGGCGTCCTTGCGCGCGTGGGAACAACGCTCGACGCCCGCCCTGATGCACCAGGCGATCCTGGACGGCGTGAACGCTCGCCATGCCGCCGAAGCAGCGCACTTGAGCGTCGAGGAAGCACACGTGCGGTGGGGCGATTGGGCGGCGAAACAGCTGGCCCCGCAGCGTCCCGGGGTCGCGGCAGAGCTGCCGGTGCAGCAATTCCTCAACGTGCACGCGGCTTTCGCGGCGGCACTCGCCGGAGAAGACGCGCGTTAACCGCGCAGGTCCGCCTCCAGCGCCGCTGCGGTCGTGCGCAGTGCCGCCACCAGCGTCGGCAGCTGGTCCTTCCGGTACCGCACGCTCGGCATCGACACCGACAGCCCGGCGGCGACCACCCCGTCCGCTCCGTGCACCGGCACGCCGACCGCGACCACTCCCCGTTCCGACCGGCCCTGGTTCAGCGCGAACCCGCTGCGCCGCACACGCGCCAGGTCAGCCCGCAATTCCGCCGGGTCCGGCCGCTCGCCAGGCTTGTCGACCGCGTAGAGCTCCTCCACCTGGTCCGGCGGCAGCTCGGCGAGCAGCAGCAGACCGGCCGTCGTCTGATGCACCGGGAAAACCATCCCTTCGCGTGAACCTACCCGCAGTGCCTGCGAGCATTCGACGCTCGCGATGAACCGGGCCGTGTCCCCGGTCCGGACGGTCAGGTTCACCGACTCGTCCAGCAGGTCCACCAGCCGCCGCAGGTGCGGAAGCGCCGCCGCGCGCAGCTTCGACGCGGCCGACTGCGAGTGCGCGGCCAGCTCCAGGACCGGGCCGACCCGGTAGGCGCGGTTGGCGTCCTGAACGGCGAAATCGCGGTAGACCAGCATCGCCAGCAGCCGGTGCGCGGTCGAGGGCGCGACGCCGATCCGCTCGGCCACTTCGGACACCGTCAACGGGCCTTCGAGCTGCAGCATCGCCGCGATCCGCAGGGCGTTGTCGACGCTCGCCACCGCGTACGGCGGCGGTGCTTTGAACCGTTTGTCCATCGGGGCTGCCTTTCCGCACACCAGAATCCCGTTTTCCGCAGACCGGGACGCGCCCACCATAACCCCATGACCAGCACTCCAGCGCGAACTCCCGTTCAGCTCGCCGCGGTCGACGCACCGGACCAGCCCGCGGTCACGCCCGCGCTGCGGGACCTCTACCGCGGCTTCGAACAGGAGCTGCTCGTTCCGTTGTGGACGGAGATCGGCGACCTGATGCCCGCGCACCCGCGCTCGCGGGCCGTGCCGCACCGGTGGCAGTGGGCGAACCTGCTCCGGCTCGCCGAGCAGGCGGGCGAGATGGTGCCGGTCGGGCGCGGCGGCGAACGGCGCGCGATCGCGCTCGCCAACCCCGGCCTCGGCGGCCGTCCGTTCGCGACTCCGACGCTGTGGGCGGCCATCCAGTACCTGATGCCCGGCGAGGACGCGCCCGAGCACCGGCACACGCAGAACGCGTTCCGGTTCGTCGTCGAGGGCTCGGGCGTGTGGACCGTCGTCGGCGGCGACGCGGTTCCGATGCGCCGAGGCGATTTCCTTCCGCAGGCGGGCTGGAACTGGCACGCGCACCACAACGCCACCCGCGAGCCGATGGCCTGGCTCGACGGCCTCGACATCCCGTTCCAGTACGGCATCGACGCGCAGTTCTTCGAGTTCGGCCGCGAAGCGATCAGCGACGACGAGCGGATCACCCCCGAGCGGTCCCGTTCCGAACGGCTGTGGGCGCACCCGGGCCTGCGGCCGCTGTCCGTCGGCTCTGTCGCGCCGGGTTCGCCGTTGCTGGCGTACAAGTGGGAGCACACCGACGCCGCCCTGCGGGACCAGCTGCAACTGGAGAAAGAGGGCTACGGCGGAACGGTCGAGCCGGGTCACGCGGCGGTGCGGTTTTCCAACCCGCACAACGGTTCCGACGTCCTGCCGACCATCCGCGCCGAGTTCCACCGCGTGGCCCGAGGCACCGGGACCGCACCCGTGCGCGAGACCGGCTCGTCGGTCTGCCAGGTGTTCGACGGCTCCGGCACGGTGACCGTCGGCGACACATCGTGGGCGGTTTCGCGCGGGGACCTGTTCGTCGTCCCGTCGTGGCAGCCGTTCTCGGTGAAGTCGGAGGCCGGTACCACCGATTCCGACTCCGGCGCCCTTGATCTGTTCCGTTTCTCGGACGCGCCCGTCTTCGAGGCGCTCCACCTCGACCGTCAGGAGACCCTCCGATGAAACTCGCCACCCTCCGCGTCGACGGCGGCACGCGCGCCGTCCGCCTCGACGGAGACGTCCTGGTCGACCTCGGCTCCCCCGATCTCGGCGCGCTTTTCGCCCAGGACGGCTGGGAAGCGCACGCCGCCCAGGCGACCGGCCGGACCTGGCCCGCCGAGGGCGCGGACCTCGCCCCGGTCGTGCCGCGTCCGTCCAAAGTGGTCTGCGTCGGGCACAACTACACCAACCACATCAAGGAAATGGGCCGTGAGCTGCCCGCGTACCCGACGCTGTTCCCCAAGTTCGCCGACACCCTGACCGGCCCGGCCGACCCGATCGTCAAGCCGCCCGAGACCGACGCGCTCGACTGGGAGGTCGAACTCGTCGTCGTGGTCGGCAGGACCGTGCGGCGCGCGAGCGAGGACGAGGCCGCGGCGGCGATCGCCGGGTTCACCGTCATGAACGACGTCTCGGTCCGCGACTGGCAGTTCCGCACCATCGAGTGGACGCAGGGCAAGATCTGGCAGTCCTCGACGCCGGTCGGCCCGTACGTCGTCACGCCGGACGAGGTCGGCGGCGTCCGGCCCGCGCTCGAGGTGAAGACCACAGTGGACGGTCGCGTCATGCAGCAGGACGACACCGGCACGCTGCTGTTCGACCCGGTGCACCTGGTGCAGTACATCTCCACGATCGTCCAGCTCAACCCCGGCGACCTGATCGCGACCGGCACGCCCGCCGGGGTCGGCCACGCCCGCGATCCGAAGATCTACCTGACCGGCGGCGAAACCGTCGTCACCGAGGTCGCCGGGATCGGCGCGTGCGTGAACCAGATCGTGAAGGAATCCTGATGGCACCCGGCGACGCGCGGAACTGGGTCTCGTTCGGGACCGAGCTTTTCCTCACCCACGCGAAAGACCTGTCCGGATCGAGCGCGCTCCCCCGCTGGTCCCGCAAGCACCTCGCCGCGCACGTCGCGGCCAACGCGGACGCCCTCGGCAACCTCGTGCACTGGGCGCGGACCGGCGAGCGCATCCCGATGTACGCCTCGCCGGACCAGCGGAACGCCGATATCGAAGCGGGCTCACAGCGGTCCGAAGCCCAGCTCACGTCGTGGCTGCGGGATTCGGCGCGCTCGCTGGAATCCGCGATGGCCGCGCTGACTCCGGAGCAGTGGCAGGCCGAGGTCGTCACCGCGCAGGGCCGGACGGTTCCCGCCACCGAAATCCCGTGGCTGCGGGCCCGCGAGGTGTGCGTGCACGCGGTCGACCTCGGCACCGGACTGGCGTTCGCCGACCTGCCGGAGGCGTTCCTGTCCGCGCTCGCCGCCGAAATCCAGGCCAAACGCGGCCTCGACGCGCTGCCGGACGGTCCGCTGCCCGACGTCGCGGCGTACCTGGCCGGGCGGCCGCATTCGCTGACCGGGGTCCCCGACCTCGGCCCCTGGTTGTGAGGAGATCCCATGGACACCCCTGACGTGCTCGTCGTCGGCGGCGGGATCGGCGGGCTGAGCACCGCGTTCGCGCTGTCCCGGCTCGGGCTGCGGGTCCGGGTCCTGGAGCAGGCGAAGGAATTCGGCGAGGTCGGGGCCGGCATCCAGCTCGCCCCCAATTGCACCCGGATCCTCGACGCCTACGGCCTGCTCGACACCGCGAAGGCGCGCGGCGTCGTCCCGGACCGGATGGCCATGCGCGACGCCGTCGACGGCCGCGACCTGACCGCACTCGACCTGCGCGACCTCGAACGCCGCTACGGCTTCCCGTACCTGGTCATCCACCGCAGCGACCTGCACCGGCTGTTCCTCGACGCCTGCCGCGACGCGGGCGTCGAACTCCTCACCGAGCAACGGATCGTCTCGTACACGCCGGACCCCGCGACCGCGGTGACCGACGACGGCACCGTGCACACCGCGCCGGTCGTGATCGCCGCTGACGGCCTGCACTCCGTCGCCCGGAAGCATTTCGCGGACGACCAGCCGGTCTCGTCCGCGTACGTCGCTTATCGCGGCACCGTGCCGATCGCCGAGGTCGGCCGTCCAGTCGATCTGTCCGAGGTCGTGGTGTACGTCGGGCCACGGTGCCACTTTGTCCACTATGGACTTCGCGGTGGTGATTTGCTCAATCAGGTAGCCGTTTTCGAGTCTCCGAAGGCCGTGGCGGGCCTCGACGACTGGGGCACGCCGGACGAGCTGGACGCCGCCTTCGCCGCCACCTGCGACGAGGTGCAGGCCGGGATCCCGCGGATGTGGCGGGACAAATGGTGGCGGATGTACGACCGCAACCCGATCTCCACCTGGGTCGACGGCCGCCTCGCCCTGCTCGGCGACGCCGCGCACCCGCCCCTGCAGTACCTGGCCCAAGGCGCGATCATGGCCATCGAGGACGGCTGGGTCCTGGCCGAGCACATGAAGCGGCTGGGAGATTGGGACAGTGCACTAGCCGCGTACGAGGCGGTCCGGACGGAACATTGCCGCCGGGTCGTGCTGACCGCCCGGGCCTGGGGAAACCTGTGGCATCTGGACGGTGTCGCGCGGGAGCGGCGCAACACTTTGCTGCGGGCCCGCGCGGCGGACGATTACGCGTTCACTGACTGGCTCTACGGGCCGACAGCCCTGTTCCCCGAGGACGAACCAGCGATGTTCGAGCCGGTCCCGCTGTCCACAGCGGACGATCTGACTGCCACCCGATAACCCAACACCAGCGGCCGACGGCGGAGTGAGCGGTGCGTGAGGGGAACCCTGAGGGAATCTGATTCCCTCAGAGGGTGTTGCGGAACCTGGGTGGTTAGTTG
>NZ_SDLT01000059.1 GCF_004522235.1 Amycolatopsis nivea | reverse complement strand
CGACACACCCCACCCAGCCCTACTGAGAAAACCTCATTGGGTGCGCAAGACGCACCGAACGCCGCTTTGGCTGCTCCGGCCATGCCCCTACCATCGCGCTCAACGGAACCCGCTGGCTCGCAACGCACCCAATGCCATCGCCGCGGGTGCGGCGCTGCCGGGCCTCGAGATGGAGATGTACGTGAGGGGAACCCTCACGTACCTTTCGGTCGTGCGATCTCAGTCCTCGACCAGCGCAGCGGAAGTGATGCGGTGCAACGGATACCGCTCATGGTTCGCACCCTCCAACACCCCACCACCGACCCGCAGCGGGCGCACCACGCGCTGGCTAGCCGTGCCGCGGGAGTCGACGAAGCCGATCCACACTTCGCGTTGTTCGAGCGTCGCGCGGGAAAGCAGGTCGAGCGTCGCCGTCGTGTCCGCACCGCCGCCGCCAGGTGCGCGCACCGTCGAACCGCGGCGGCGGGCCGAAGCTTGGTCTCCTGCACGGAGATTCGACACGATCCGCGTCGCCTGTTCGTCGGTCAGCACCGCCTGTTCGCCCGGCCGGGCGCGGGCCGCGCGGGCGCGGGCGGGCAGGCGGCGTCCGGTGGGGCGCAGGTCGACCACCCGGCCGTCCGGGCCCTCCGCCGCGGGGGCGAAACCCGCGCCGCGCAAGGCTTCCAGTACTTCGGCCAGCGGGGCGGAGCTGATCAGCACCGTCGGCGCGATCAGTCGCAGGTCGTACTCCGCGGCCACCGGGTTCGCGAGGACCTCGGCGAGCAGCGCTTCGTCGTCGCAGCGCAGGAACGACCCTGCGGTGCCGCCGCGCAAGCGGCCGTGGCGGCGGGCCACGTCGTCGATCAGGTACGTGAGGCCTTGCGGCACCGGCGTCGCCGACTTGTTGCGGAACATCGCGTGCAGTTCGTCGGCGGTCCGTCCGGTGTCGAGCGCGCGCCGCACCGACGGCTCGGTGACGCGGTAAACCGTTGCGTGGCCAGCGGATTCGACGTCCGCGACCGCGGCCATGTCCGCCGCCAGTTCCGGTTCCAGCGGGCCCGGCGCGACAACCGTCAAGTCGGCCTGCACCAAGACGTGGTCGACTGGTGCGGGCAGCGCGTCGTGCATCGCCTCGACAGCGCCGGAGCGGTCGTCCTCCAGCAGCAGCCGGGTAGCGGTGGTGAGGGCGCCGAGACCGACAAGGCCCAGCGCGGTCGCTTCGGCCATCGTCCAGCGGACGGTTTCGTCGCGCAGCCGACCACCTCGCCGAGGCGCGCGCCAAGCCAGCACCGCGACTAGCTCATCGACACTTTTCACGCCTGCGCCCGGATTCAGCTCAGCCAGCGCGGTAAGCACGCGGTGCCTGGAAACGGGCGCGAGCGGCCGTCGCAGCTCTTCGGACAGCGGCGCGATCGGCTTGTCCTTCGCGTCGCGGCCACCGGCGAGCCCAGGCAACCGGGGAAGTTCCAGCCACGCCTGCGCGAGCGTCATCCACCGCTGTACCGAAGGCGACGCGAGCCAGCTGTCGGTGAGCATGGTGGGCACGTATTCGGGAGCGGTGTTTTCGCTGTCCGCAACGAGTCCCGCGCCGACGACCAGCTCCACGAGCAGCGTCGCGCGAGTCTCATCGACCTCGAGATCTTTAGCGATCTTCTTCAGCTCGCGTACGCCGAGCCCGCCCACCTTGAGCACCGGCGGTGGCGAATCCGACCACATCCGTAGCAAGGACTCCGTCTGCCGCAGCAACTCCATCGCTTCACCGGCCGCGGTTTCGTCCACTGTGTCCGTCCGATGTGGATGGACGGGCAGCTCCGGCTCGACGAGCGTGTCCGGTTCGAACGCGTGCCCGCCGCGCAGCAGCAGGCCGAGTTCGCGGGGCAGTTCGACGGTCTGGTCGTCCCGGCGCAGCAGCAGGCCGCGCGCGAGGAGCTTCTGCACCGGCGTGGCCGCGTCGGACAGCCCGACGTCGAAGCTCGCGTCGCGGGTGCGGCCGATCGGCGGCCCGGCGGCCAGCGCGGTGAGCACGGCCCGCTCGTCGTCGCCGACCTCCGCGAGTCGCGCGTCGATGTCGGTGGCGGCCAGCGCGGGCGACGGCGCGCCGAGCCCGGCTGGGAACGGCCCGAGAGCGTCGCGGGCCGCGGGTGGCACTCGCAGTTCGTCGTCAGCGCCCCAGACGAGCGCCCGGGCGCGCAGCCGGGCGAGTGGTTCGCTCACGTCGCGGCCGACCAGCGCCGTCACCGAGGACACCGGCGCCGGCTCGACGTCGGCACCGGCGACCAGCAGCGCGTCGATCACCGCGAGGGTGAACGTGTCGAGGTCTTCGCAGGCGCGGGCGACCGACCCCGGGGTGCCCGCGCGGGTGGCGAGCACGGTGGTGTCGGACGGAGGAGGGGTGGACAGATCGCGACGCGTGCGCAGCAGTTCGGCGAGTGCGTCGTCGGACTCCGCACGCAGCCAGTCCGCCAGAGAGGTCGCGGGCATAGACACCCAGGATACCGGGCGGGTGCGCGCGCACGACCGGTGTTCGGGCAGACTGTGTGCGAGTTTGCCGGACGAGGGCCTCGGAGGAAGCAGTGGCGAAGGGCGACAAGCAGAGCAAGGGCATCGACCCGACGTGGCCGGGCGAACCGGGCGAGCACCCGGTCACCGAGCTGTCCTCGGACCGGCAGGGAGCGCTTTCGCCGTTCGGCGACCTGGCCTTCCCGCTCGAGCAGGTGCCGTACGTGCACCCGGAGACCGAGATCAACCGCTGACCTGCGGACCGCGTTCGGGAGCGCCGCGCTGGTGGCGCCCCCGAACCTGAAGTTACTGGTCAGTCACCCGGTTGGGGTGTGGTGGCGCGGGTCACCGGACTAGATTCGAGCCGTCCGAACCCACACCACCTGCGGGGAGTACGTGTCATGCCGGTTCCCGGTCCCGGGTATTCGATCACCGTCCGGGTCGAGGCCCCGGCCTCGTCAACGGCCGCGGGTGATCTCACCACCGCGGTCGGCCGCGTCGGCGGCGTGCTGACGGCGTTCGACGTCGTCGAATCGCACGCGGACTCGATCGTCGTCGACATCAGCGCCAACGCGCTGTCGGAAAACCACGCGCAGGACATCACGCAGGCGCTCGACTCGCTGCCCGGCGTCCAGGTGCGCAAGGTCTCGGACCGGACGTTCCTGATCCACCTCGGCGGCAAGATCGAGGTCAGCCCCAAGGTCGCGCTCCGCAACCGTGACGACCTCTCCCGCGCCTACACCCCGGGCGTCGCCCGCGTGTGCCAGGCGATCGCCGCGAACCCCGAGGACGCGCGCCGGCTGACCATCAAGCGCAACACCGTCGCGGTGCTCACCGACGGTTCCGCCGTGCTCGGCCTCGGCAACATCGGCCCGGCCGCCGCGCTGCCGGTGATGGAGGGCAAGGCGGCGCTGTTCAAGAAGTTCGCCGGCGTCGACGCGTGGCCGGTCTGCCTGGACACCCAGGACACCGAAGAGATCATCATGATCGCGAAGGCGCTCGCGCCGGTGTACGCGGGCATCAACCTCGAGGACATCGCCGCGCCGCGCTGCTTCGAGATCGAGAAGCGGCTGCGCGAGCAGCTGGACATCCCGGTCTTCCACGACGACCAGCACGGCACCGCGATCGTCGTGGTCGCCGCGCTGCGCAACGCGCTGCGCGTGGTCGGGAAGAACATCGAGGACTGCAAGATCGTGGTCAGCGGCGTCGGCGCGGCCGGTTCCGCGATCATCCGCCTGCTGCTGCGCAAGAACCCGGGCGACATCGTGGCCGCCGACATCGACGGCATCGTCTACCCCGACCGCGGCAACCTCGACGACAACCTGACCTGGATCGCCGAGCATACCAACAAGGACGGCAAGTCCGGCACCCTGCACGACGCGCTGGTCGGCGCGGACGTCTTCATCGGCGTCTCGGCCCCGAACCTCTTCGGCGCGGAGCAGGTCGCCACGATGAACGACGACGCCGTCGTCTTCGCGCTGGCCAACCCGGACCCGGAGATCGACCCGCTGGAGGCGCAGAAGCACGCCGCGGTCGTCGCCACCGGCCGCAGCGACTTCCCGAACCAGATCAACAACGTCCTGGCGTTCCCTGGCGTCTTCCGCGGCCTGCTCGACGCCGCCGCGCACAACATCGACGACAACATGCTGCTGGCCGCCTCCGACGCGATCGCCGACGTGGTGGACAACGGCAAGCTCAACGCGTCGTTCATCGTGCCGAGCGTGTTCGACAGCGCGGTGGCTCCCGCGGTCGCGGAAGCGGTGCGCAACGCGGTGCGGGCGGAACGCGGGCAGTAGCCTCGCGGGCGTGAGTGAACTCAGCCACGTCGACGAGTCCGGGGCCGCCCGGATGGTCGACGTTTCCGGCAAGACCGCGTCCGCGCGCACCGCGCTGGCCGGCGGGACCGTCCACACCACGGCGGAGGTCGTCGGCCTGCTTTCGGCCAACGGCCTTCCCAAGGGCGACGCGCTGGCGACCGCGCGGATCGCCGGGATCATGGGCGCCAAGCGGGTGCCCGAGCTGATCCCGTTGTGCCATCAGATCGCGCTGTCCGGGGTCAAGGTGGAGTTCGAACTGGCCGAGACCGCCGTGCACATCAGCGCGACGGCCAAGACCAAGGACGTCACCGGGGTCGAGATGGAGGCGCTCACCGCCGTCGCGGTCGCCGGGCTGACCCTGCACGACATGATCAAGGCTGTCGACCCGGCCGCGACGCTCGACAACGTGCGGCTGATCCGCAAGGACGGCGGCAAGACCGGGACCTGGGAGCGGCCATGACCAAGACCGCGCGCGTCATCGTCGCGTCGAACCGCGCCGCGCGAGGCGTCTACGAGGACAAGACCGGCCCGGTGCTCGTCGCCTGGCTGGCCGAGCGGGGCTACGACGTGCCGCCGCCGGTCGTCGTCGAGGACGGCGACCCGGTGGGCGGCGCGCTGCGGGCCGCGGTGTCCGACGGCGTCCAGGTGATCCTCACGACCGGCGGCACCGGCATCTCGCCGACCGACCGGACCCCGGACGTCACCCGCGCGGTGCTGGATTACGAGCTGCCCGGCGTCGCGGACGCGATCCGCGCGGCCGGGCTGCCGAAGGTGCCCACCGCGGTGCTCTCGCGCGGCGTGGCCGGAGTCGCGGGCCGGACCCTCGTGGTGAACCTTCCGGGGTCGAGCGGCGGCGTGAAGGACGGTCTGCGGGTCCTGACGGACATTCTCGACCACGCGGTGGACCAGCTCGCCGGTGGCGACCACCCGCGCGAGGCGGCGCCGTCCGGTCCGGCGGTCCGGATTCTGCGCGCGGACGTGAGCGACCAGCCGCTGTCGGTCGAGGAACACGCGCAACTGGTGGAGGACGATGCGGCGGGCGCCGTGGTGACGTTCTCCGGCGTGGTCCGCGACCACGACGGCGGCAAGGGCGTGCGCGATCTGACCTACGAAGGCCACCCGACGGCCCGAGACGTGCTCGCCGAGGTGGTCAACGACCTGGCGGCGCGCTGGAAGGGCGTGCGGGCGGTGGCGGTGAGCCATCGGGTCGGCGCGTTGGCGATCGGCGACGTCGCGCTTGCCTGCGCGGTCGCCGCCGAGCACCGCGGTCAGGCGTTCACGGCGTGCGCGGAGCTGGTGGACGAGGTCAAGTCGCGGCTTCCGGTGTGGAAGCACCAGCACTTCACCGACGGCACCGACGAATGGGTCAACTCTCCCTGACCACCTCGTGCGCGGCGATGCCGGTTCTAACCGGGATCGCCACTCACGACCCTGCACACGACGAAGGGCCCCACCGCCAGGGGATTGACGCGGTGGGGCCCTTCGGGCGTTCTGTCACAGCAGATGCTGCGCCGGAACCAGCCTCACGAGGAGGCCAGGGTTCACTTGGTGGCGAGCTTCTGGCCGACGACGATGAAGTTCGCGTTCGGCACGTACTGCTTGTTCAGGTCCTGCAGCTTCTGGTAGCCGCCCTGGACGTTGTGCTCCTTGGCGATCTTCGAGAGCGTGTCGCCAGCCTTGACGGTGTAGTCGCCGTTCGGGTTCGAGCTGGCCACGGCCGCGACGGCCTTGCTGACCTGCTTCTTCGGGGCAACGCTCTTCGGGGTCGCCTTCTTGGCGGTGCTCTTCTTCGGGGTCGCCTTGTGCGCGGAGGCCGAGCTGCCGGCCTTCTTGCTGCACACCGGCCACGCGCCCGGGCCCTGGCCCTGCATGACGCGCTCGGCGACGGCGATCTGCTGCTCACGCGACGCGCCCTGCGGGCTGCCGGTGCCGCCGTAGGCCTTCCAGGTGCTCTGGGTGAACTGGAGGCCACCGTAGTAGCCGTTTCCGGTGTTGGTGCTCCAGTTGCCGCCGCTCTCGCACTGCGCGATGGCGTCCCAGTTGGTCGCCGACGCGGGGGTCGCGGCGATCGCGAGGGGGGCGCCGACCGCGATACCCGCGACTGCGACACGGGCAATGGTGCGGGTGGCGGCGGACATCTTGCGGTGCTTGCCTCGGTAAGACATCTGAAAACTTCTCGATTCCTGCGCCTACGAGCTCGATGCTGCGGGTCGGGTTGGGAGCCCGTCCGTCCGTTGCCGGGCGGCTGACGCGGACGTCGCACGACGCGCCGTCTTCGTCCCCTCGTCTCTGTCCGGAAATGCTTTCGCTCGGGGTATGGGTCCGGGGATCCGTTGGACAGAGCTGGGCGCTACGGATTCCCGGTGTTGCTTGGTCGGTCGGGGCCAACCGAAAAGCGACGGTACGTAATTCGCGGCGTGATCGGAAATCATTCGGGGTGTGACCTACGTCACAGTAACGGCACGCAACCTGTCTCGATCCGCCTGTTTCCGCTGGTCAGAGCGTCGTTATCTGCCCGTTTTCTTGCCGAGATATTTCACGGATCGTGAGGCTTGGGTCACGTCGATAACGCGTCAAGGGGCCATTCGCGGCAGATAAGGGAGGGCACTCTAAACCACTCGTCAACGGTCGGCCACTGCCCGCCGAGTGGTTCTTTGAGCTGCGGAAATACGCCGTGAGCGAAACGCTTCGGAGAGTAGGGATAAAGCGTGCCGACCGCTCAGCGCGCCAGTGCCGCCATTCGCCGTGGTCCGGACCAATCGGCCGGAAACCGCCGCTCCGGCCGTACGCGCGGCGCTCAGCCGCGTGAACGGGGGCTTTCCGGTCGGTCATCCGCCGGCGAACGGCGGGAGGACGTCCAGGTAGGAGCCGTCACCGAGCGCGCGGCCGCGATCGCGGACCGCCACCTCGTTGACCAGGAAGCTCGCCGCGTCGAGAACGCGGGAAAGTTGCCCGGGGTGCAGCTCGCGCAGCGCCTGGACGGCGTCCGCCACCGTCGCGCCCGCCGCCAGCTCCACCTTCTCCTCCTCGGTGCCCGCCGCGGCCCGCGCCGAGGCGAAGTACCGGACGACAACCGTCACCGGGGAAGAAGGCGCCGTGGGAGAGGTCATGGGCTCAACCGCCGATCGCGCTCATCGGCCGGATCGGCTGCGCGAAGCCGGCCTCGTTGATCTCGTGGCCCGCGAGCTTGCGCCACATCGTGTCGCGCCACGCGTCCGCCACCTCCTCATCGCGCGCGCCCGCGCGCACGAGGGCGCGCAGGTCCGTCTCGTCGTTCGAGAAGAGGCAGGAGCGGACGGCGCCGTCGGCGGTCAGCCGGGTGCGCTCGCAGGCGGAGCAGAACGGCCTGGTCACGGACGCGATCACGCCCACGTCGCCCGGTCCGCCGTCGACCAGCCAGCGCTCGGCGGGCGCGCCGCCGCGCGGGGCCGGGAACGGGGACAGGGTGAAGGCCTCGCCGAGCATCGCGAGGATCTCCTCGGCGGTGATCATGTCGCGGCGGTTCCAGCCGTGCTGCGCGTCCAGCGGCATCTGCTCGATGAACCGCAGGTGGTAGCCCTCTTCGAGGGCGAACCGCAGCAGCGGCACCGCCTCGTGCTCGTTGTACCCGCGCATCAGCACGGAGTTGATCTTGACCGGCGACAGCCCGGCGTCGCGGGCGGCGGCGAGGCCGGCCAGCACGTGCGGCAGCCGGTCGCGGCGGGTCAGTTCGGCGAAGCGCTCGCGGTCGATGGTGTCCAGCGACACGTTGATCCGGTCGAGCCCGGCCGCGACGAGGCCGGGGGCGCGTTTGGCCAGCCCGATCCCGTTGGTGGTCATGGACACCCGGGGACGGGGCTCGAGCGCGGTGATCCGCTCGATGATGCCTTCCAGTCCCGGGCGCAGCAGCGGTTCGCCGCCGGTCAGCCGGATGTCGGTGACGCCGAGCATCTCGACCGCGATCCGCATGAGCCGGACCAGTTCGTCGTCGGAGAGCACCTGCTCGCTCGGCATCCAGTCGAGGCCCTCGGCCGGCATGCAGTACGTGCAGCGCAGATTGCACCGGTCGGTGAGGGAGACCCGCAGGTCGGTCGCGACGCGGCCGAAGGAATCGACGAGACCGGGGTGCTCGGGCCGGGGCGTGCCGGACGGGCCTCGGTTGCCGGGGACGCGAGGAAACCCGAGATGTACTGCTGTCATTACGCTCAGGATAGCTTGCGCGGCCTGAAAAGGCAGGCTTGCGAAAAGCTGGAAAACCACCCTCGGTTCCGATGTGGAGGCACTCGGTGAGCACCGCTGAGACGAATAGTGAGCTGACTCACTTCGCCGCGCTGGCGGCTCAGCTGCGCACGCACGTCGTCCTCCGGCACGCCCGCGACGCCGCCCTCGAGGGGCTCTCGGCGACCGAACTGCAGGCGCTCGAACTCGCCGGGCAGACCGCCGATTCCCTTACCCCGGGCCGAATCGGGCAGCTCACCGGCCTGTCGACGGGTGCGGTGACCGGCGTGCTCGACCGGCTGGAGAAGTCCGGTCTGGTGCTCCGCGAACGCGACCGGGCCGACCGCCGGAGGGTGCTCGTGACGATCACCGAGGCCGGCCGCGAACGCCTCGACGCGATCTCCGCGCGGGTCGCGCGGCGTCTTGCCGGGGTGCTCGCGGAGTTCACTTCCGCAGAACGGAAAGTCCTCGGGCGTTATCAGTTCGCAATGCTCGAAGCGTTACGCGAAAATGCGCATCCCGCATAGCTTTTCCGCATCTGCGGGGATAATGTTCCGGCCATGCCGCAATTTCGGTTGTCCGAGGCCGCTCGGCTGCTCGGCGTAAGCGACGACACCGTCCGCCGGTGGGTTCGCGCGGGTCAGTTGACCGCGACGGACGACGCCGCCGGCCGCAAGGTCGTCGACGGCGCTCAGCTCGCCGGGTTCGCCCGGGCCCAAGCCAGCGAACCGGACGACCCGTCGGCGGTCGGCCGCTCCGCCCGCAATCGCTTCGTCGGACTCGTCACCGAGGTCGTCGCCGACAAGGTGATGGCACAGGTCGAACTGCAGTGCGGGGCGCACCGAGTCGTGTCACTGATGAGCACCGAGGCGGTCCGCGAACTCGGGCTGCGCCCGGGCGTGCTCGCGGTCGCCGTGGTCAAGGCGACCACCGTCGTGGTGGAAACCCCGGAAGGATCCCGATGAAGAAGCTCGCCCTCGTCGCCGCGGCGGCGACCGCGTTGTTCGCCAGTGCCTGCAGCTCCGGCGACCAGCCCAGCTCGAACCCGGGTGCGGGCTCCGCGTCCGCGCCCGCTCCGGGAGGCGGCACGCTGACGGTGTTCGCCGCGGCCTCGCTCACCGAGTCCTTCAACGTGCTCGGCAAGCAGTTCGAGGCCGCGCACCCGGGCGTCAAGGTCGTCTTCGACTACGAGGGTTCGTCCGCGCTCGTGCAGAAGCTGGACAACGGGGCCAAGGCCGACGTGTTCGCCTCGGCCGACCAGAAGAACATGGACAAGGCCGTGCAGGACGGCGTGATCGACGGCCAGCCGACGGTCTTCGCCACCAACAAGCTCGCGATCGCCGTGGCCAAGGGCAACCCGAAGGGCATCAAGACCTTCGCCGACCTGACCAAGCCGGGCCTGAACGTCGTCGTGTGCGCGCAGCAGGTGCCGTGCGGTTCGGCCACGCAGAAGGTCGAACAGAGCACCAAGACCGCGCTCAAGCCGGTGAGCGAGGAGACGAACGTCAAGCAGGTGCTGGCCAAGGTCCAGTCGGGCGACGCCGACGCCGGGCTGGTGTACGTCACCGACGCGACGTCGGCGGCGGGCAAAGTGGACAAGGTCGACTTCCCGGAGTCCTCGGGCGCGGTGAACCAGTACCCGATCGCGGCCGTCAAGAACGCTCCGCAGGCGGCGCTGGCGAAGCAGTTCACCGACTTCGTCCTCGGGGAGCAGGGCAAGGCCGAACTGGCCAAGATCGGCTTTGGCCCTGGCAAGTAAGGCGGGCGCGGCGGCCGAGACGCGGCCGCCGCACGCCCGGGTTCCACTGATCCTCTGGTTCCCCGCCGTCGTCGCGCTCGCGCTCGTGGTGCTGCCGGTCGTCGGCCTGCTCGTGCGGTCCGATCTGACCCGGCTGCCGTCGCTGCTGGTCACGTCGTCGTCGCTGAACGCGCTCCGGCTGTCGCTGACGACCGCCGCACTGTCCACAGTGGCCTGTGTGGTGCTCGGCGTTCCGCTGGCGATCGTGCTGGCCCGCTCCCGGGTGCCGGGCGTGCGGATGCTGCGTTCGGTGGTGCTGCTTCCGCTCGTGCTGCCGCCGGTGGTCGGCGGCCTTGCCCTGCTGTACCTGCTGGGGCGCAAGGGTTTCCTCGGCATCCTGATCAACTGGCTGACCGGCGAGCAGGTGCCGTTCACGACGGCCGCGGTCGTCATCGCGCAGACGTTCGTGGCGATGCCGTTCCTCGTCGTCAGCCTGGAAGGCGCGCTGCGCGGCTCCGGCGACCGCTATGAACAGGTCGCCTCGACGCTCGGCGCGCGCCCGTGGACGGTGTTCCGCCGGGTGACGCTGCCGTTGCTGCTGCCCGCGCTGGGCTCCGGCGTCGTGCTGAGCTTCGCTCGCGCGCTGGGGGAGTTCGGCGCGACCATCACGTTCGCGGGCAGTTTGGAAGGCGTGACCCGGACGCTGCCGCTCGAGGTCTACACGCAGGCCGAAGTGGACATCGACAGCGCGGTCGCGCTCGCGTTGCTGCTCATCGTGGTCGCGATCCTGGTCATCGCGCTCGCGCGGCCGCGGTCGTGGGAAGGCGGGCTGCGGTGACCCTGTCGGCGAAGCTGGCGTTGAGCCGCGGCGAGTTCTCGCTCGACGTCGAGTTCACCGTGCCCGGCGGCTCCGTGCTCGCGCTGCTCGGGCCCAACGGTTCCGGGAAGTCCACTGTGCTCGGCAGCCTCGCCGGTCTGCTGCCGGTGACGTCGGCCGACGTCACGCTCGCCGACCGGCGGCTGGCCGGGAACGGTGTCGACTTGCCGCCGCACGAACGGCGGATCGGCCTGCTGTCCCAAGACGCGCTGCTGTTCCCTCATCTGTCCGCAATGGACAACGTCGCGTTCTCGCCGCGCTCGACCGGTGCCAGCCGGGCGGAGGCACGGGCGATCGCCTCGCGATGGCTGGCCGAAGTGGACGCGGCGGAGTTCGCGAACCGGCGGCCGAGCCAGCTGTCCGGCGGACAGCAGCAGCGGGTGGCGATCGCGCGGGCGCTGGCTTCCGCGCCGGACCTGCTGTTGCTGGACGAACCGTTCGCCGCGCTCGACGTGGACTCGGCCCCGGCGATCCGCGGCTTGCTGCGCCGGGTGCTGCGCGACGGCCCGACGACCGTGCTGGTCACGCACGACCCGCTGGACGCGTTGGCTCTTGCCGACCACGTGGCGGTGATGAACGGCGGCCGGATCGTCGAACGCGGCCCGACGCGCGAGGTGCTGGCCGCGCCGCGGACGCCGTTCACCGCGCGGATCGCCGGGCTGAATCTGGTGTCTGGAATGGCGGTGGACGACGGATTGCGCACGCCGTCCGGCGAAGTGGTGACGGGTTTGCTGACGCCGGACACCGTAGTGGGCGAGGCGGCGGTCGCGGTGTTCGCACCGAACGCGGTCGCGGTCTACCCGCACGACGGCGACCACCACGGCAGTCCGCGCAACACGACCGACGCCGTCGTGGCGGCCCTGGAACCGCACGGACCGGTGATCCGAATCCGGACCGAGGGCAGCGGCTGGGCACACGGCCTGACCGCGGACCTCACCCCGGCGGCGGTGGCCGAACTGGCGCTGGAGCCCGGTTCGGCGGTGGCGCTGTCGGTGAAGGCGGCGACTGTGGCGGTGCACCCGGCCGCGGCTTCCTGAGCCTCGCTTCCCCCGCGTGGGTTCGGTTCTTCGCTGCCGCTGGATGTCCGTGAGGGGAACCCTGACGGAATCTGATTCCGTGAGGGTTCCCCTCACGGACGTTCGCCTCGGCGGACCGCGTCCGTCGCGACCGGACAGCTTCACTCACCGCGCTCGCGGAGGGTTCCGCCCCTCCCGCAGCGGGCTGGCGCGCGGTGGCAAGGTCCTTCACGGACCTCATCCGGACGAGCCGCCCCCGGCAGGTGCCCGCAGAGTTCTGCAAGCACCGCTCTCGCGACCCCGCCGCACACCGCGCTACCGAGAAAACCCCAATGCCACATTGAGGTTTTCTCAGTAGCGTCCGCGGTGTTCGTGGTGGGTGAGGATGAGGACTGCTTGGGTGATGTGGCCGATGCGTTGGGGGCAGAGGGTGATGTGTCGGAGTGCTCGCCAGCGGGTTTTCAACATTGCGGCGGCGCGTTCGCCGAGGCAGCGCAGCCGGGTGTGGAGCAGGTTGAAGGCGTGCTCGTCGAGGGTGAGCGGCGGTCGGCCGGTGGTTTTCTTGACCGGGGTGAGGATGCCGATGCCGGCTGCGTGGTAGGCCTTGTCGGCGAGGGTTTTCAGGCCGTGGGCCGCGGCGGCGGTGAGGGCGCCGGTGATGCCGTGGTGCCTGGCCGAGGCGAGGTCGTTGCGGGAGCCGGGCAGGACCGGGGAGACCCAGAGCGGGTAGCCGTCGGCGGTGGCGAGGAATTGGATGTTCCCGCCGAAACAGCGGTGTTTGCCCGAGTACCAGAGGTGGACGGTCGCGCCGCGGTTGCGGCCTTTGGTTTTGATGGTGGTCGCGGCGACCCGGTCGCAGGCGATGAGGGTGCCGTCCAAGATGACGTGCGCGTCCCCGGCGCTGCGGCGTTGTTCCAGGACCTGGTGCAGGTCGGGGGCGTGGGCGGCGAGGGCGGTGATGGCTTCGTGCAGGTACCGGTAGGCGGTCGCGACGCTGACGGCGTGGCCGGCGGCGAGGCGGTGCACCGGGACGGCGTCGCGGAACCAGGCCAGCTCCAGCATCGCCTGCCCGAACGGCGTCAACGCGCGCCGGCCGCGGCGGGTGCCGCGGCGACGGCGTTCGGCGTGCAGGACACGCGCGACGAACAGGGCCAGCTCGCGCGCCACGTCGAGCGTGGCACCATAGGCAATCACGTGGGGCCTCTGGAATCTCTCGGACTTGATCTTCAGCAAATCCAGTCCTACCAGCGGCCCCACGCCTCGCCCCTCGGCGACACACCCCCACCAAGCCCTACTGAGAAAACCTCATTGGGTGCGTGGGATGCACCGAATGCCACATTGGGTGCGTCAGATGCACCCAATGCGGCATTGGGGTGCAAGCGATCCCGCTCAGCCGCCGTGGTGGTGGCCGCCGCCGGGGTGGACGTGGAACTTCGCCACCTCGGGCGGGTGGACGACGAACGGCCGCATCATGCCCTCGTCCTCGTGGTCGAGGATGTGGCAGTGGTACATGAACTCGCCGGTGCCGCCGCTGAACTGGCCCGCGACGCTCACCCACTGCCCGGGGTTCACGATGATCGTGTCCTTCCACCCCTCCTCGTACTTCTCCAGCGGGACTTCCGCGAACCCGTCGATCGGCCGGGAAGTGCGCTCGGCGGCCGGGTCGAAGGTCGTGGTGAAGCTGCGGCGGAAGAGCGCCTGGAACTCGGTCAGGTGGATGTGGAACGGATGCGCGGGCCCGCCGTTCGCGACGTGCACGATGTTCCACACCGCCCATTTGCCGTGGTCGATGAAGATGCCGGTGGTGTCGTCGAAGAGCCGCCCGATCATCCGGAACGTCTTCAGCCCGCCCGCCGGGTCGTTGATCTGGATGATGCCCTTGCCGCCCGGATCGGCGTCGACCTGTTCGAGGTCCCACATCTCCGGATGGCCGCTGGCGTTGAGCAGCAGCGCGACCCAGACGTGGTCGTGGTCCTCCGGCAGCGTCGAACCGTGCTTGATCCGGACGTACGACGACGAGAGCTTTTCGGGCAGCTCGAACGAATCGTGCCGCGCGCGGCTTTCCACCCGGAACTCCATGACGTCCGGTTCGACCCCGCCGAGGTTGGGATCGGCGTTGCGCAGCTTGACTTTCTGCCCCTGGAACCGGCTGAAGTCGATCAGCACGTCGAACCGTTCGGCGGGCGCGACGGTCAGCCCGCCGGACGGCAGCGGCGCGGGAGCGGGCAGCAACCCGCCGTCGGTGCCGATCAGGCGGACGGCGTCGTTGCGCGGCACGTTGTTCTCGTCGACCAGGTTCAGCGTGAAGAACCGTTCGTTGGCCGCGTTGAGCAGCCGGAAGCGGTACCACCGCGCGCTGACGTCGAGGTGCGGCCAGATCACGCCGTTGACCAGCGTGAACGGACCGGAGAACGGGATCATCGGCCCGTTCGGCACGTACGGGAACTTGTACAGCAATTGCCCGGTGAGCGCTCCGGTCGCCGGGTCGGTGTCGAGGTTGCGGTCGGTCAGGATCAGCGGCAGTTCGCGATCGCCGCCGGGCAGGTCGAGCTCGTCCTCCTCGTCGTCGCGGATCAGGTACAGGCCCGCCAGACCGGTGTGGACGTTGAACCGGGTGATCGCCATGGCGTGGTCGTGGTACCAGAGCGGCATGGCCTGCTGCCGGTTCTGGTACTCGGCGAGCTGCGAAGTGCCCCGGAGACCGGCGTTGTGCGCCCAACCGTCGTTGCTCGCGTTGGTGCGCGCGCCGTGCAGGTGAACCACGGTCCAGGCGGGCAGGTCCGCGACGCCGTCGACGATCGAGTAGCCGGGCCGGTCGAGCTCGCGGCCGGGGCGGGTGGTCGGTGCGTCGCCCACCGGTCCTTGCACGGCGACCAACGGGAACTCGCCCTCTATTTCGTTCGACCACGAAATCCGCAGTTGTTTGCCGCTGCGCACTTCGATTGTCGGTCCCGGGAAATGTCCGGCATAAGTCCACAATGTACTCGGCGGCAATTGCGAGTGCAGCCGTTGCCGCTTCGCCACCATCGGAATGGTGATCATGTCCTGCCCCCACCACGGCGGCCGCAGCACCGGCGGAACCGGCAGCGGGTCAAGGAACTTGGTGAGCCCCCAGTTCGGCCCGGTGATCGGGGCCGCGGCGGCGGGCCGGTCGACAATTTCTGTCATCAGGTTGTTCCCCCTTCAAATCAAGGGGCAGGAAGAATTGCGCCACGGCGAATACGCCGGAGCTTACGGAAAAGATTCCCCCGAACCCCCTCGGTAACCGGTCCCGCGACTCCCCTCGCGTTACCGGCAATTTCCACTGTAGCCGTTTTCGTCGTATGCCGCAGGCGTCTCGCGCGCGTGATAGGTTTTCGCGCATGAGCGAAGGCCGGTGGACGTATCTCTCCGACATGGACGGTGTGCTGGTCAGGGAGGAACACCTCGTCCCGGGGGCGGACGAGTTCCTCGACGAACTGCGGAACAACGGTATCGACTTTTTGGTGCTCACCAATAACTCGATCTACACCCCGCGCGACTTGCGGGCGCGGCTGCTGCGTACCGGTCTGGACATCCCCGAGGAGTCGATCTGGACCTCGGCGCTGGCGACCGCGAAGTTTCTCGCGTCGCAGCGGCCGAACGGCTCGGCGTTCGTGATCGGCGAGGCCGGGCTCACCACGGCGCTGCACGAGGTCGGCTACGTGCTGACCGAGCGCGACCCGGACTACGTCGTGCTCGGCGAGACCCGCACGTACAGCTTCAGCGCGATCACCCGCGCGATCCGGCTGATCGAGGGCGGCGCGAAGTTCATCGCGACCAACCCGGACGCGACCGGCCCGAGCGTCGAGGGCTCGATGCCGGCCACCGGGTCCGTCGCCGCGCTGATCGAGCGGGCCACCGGGCGCTCGCCGTACTACGTCGGCAAGCCGAACCCGCTGATGATGCGGTCCGCGCTGCGCCGGCTGGGCGCGCATTCGGAGTCGACGCTCATGATCGGCGACCGGATGGACACCGACGTGCACTCCGGGATCGAGGCCGGACTGCAGACCATTCTGGTGCTCACCGGCATCTCGAACGAGGAATCGGTGGAGAACTACCCGTACCGGCCGACGAAGGTGATCGGCTCGGTCGCCGACCTGATCGGGCGAACGCTCGACCCGTTCGGCGAAGGCTGACCGCCCACCGCCCGGGATCAGGGCATATCGTCGAACGATGAGCGTCTATGTGGTGGGCGACGTCCACGGGCACCGGGACGCCCTGGTTGACGCACTGCGCGCCGAGGGCCTGGTCGACAGCGACGGCAAGTGGGCCGGCGTCGACGACCGCTTGTGGTTCCTCGGCGACTTCACCGACCGCGGCCCGGACGGCGTCGGGGTGATCGACCTCGTGCGCGAGCTGCAGGAGCAGGCGGCGGAGGCGGGCGGCTCGGTGCAGATGCTGCTCGGCAACCACGAGATCCTGCTGCTCGGGATGTACCACTTCGGCGACCGCCCGGTGCCGTCCGACTTCGGGCCGCGCAGTTTCGCGCGCAGCTGGGAGATCAACGGCGGCCTGCTGTCGGACCAGGACCGGCTCACCCCCGAGCACATCGAGTGGCTCACCGAACGCCCGCTCGTCGCGGTCGACGAGGACCACCTGCTGCTGCACTCGGACACCCTCGAGTACCTCGACTGGGGCGAGGACCTCGACTCGATCAACGCCACCGCGCACGACATCCTCTCCGGCAGCAACATCGAGGCCTGGTGGGACGTCTGGCGGCGGATGACCACCCGGTACGCCTTCCGCGGCCCGGACGGCGAGGAGAACGCCGACCGGCTGCTCAACGCGCTGGGCGGCTCGCGGATCGTGCACGGGCACAGCGTGATCGCCGACCAGCTCGGCATCCACCCGACGCAGATCGAAGGCCCGTACCTCTACGCCGGAGGGAAAGCGCTGGGCATCGACGGCGGCCTGTTCGTCGGCGGTCCGTGCCTCGTGGTGAAGCTGCCCTTCGAGCCTGAGGACTAGCTGGCCGCGTACCGCAGTTCGAGGATTCCGGACGGGAAGGCGGTGCTCTTCACTAGCCGCAACCGCCGGGCTTCGCCGAGTTCCGGGAACAGCGCCGCGCCCTTGCCGGTGACGGCGGGGAGCACCCAGAGCCGGTACTCGTCCACGACGCCGAGCTTGATCAGCGAGTGCAGGAATTCGGTGCCGCCCGCGGCGACGAGGTCCTTGCCGGGTTCGGCCTTGAGCTGGGCGATCTCCTCTGCGAGGTCTCCGCTGGCGATCCGGGTCTCGGCCCAGTCCGCGGTGGCGAGAGTTCTGGAGAACACGACCTTGGGGATCGCGTTCATCGCCTTGGCCGAGGGATGGTCCGAGGTGGGCCAGAAGCCCGCCATGGCTTCGTAAGTGTTGCGGCCCATCAGGAAGGCTCCGGCCTCCCACAGCTGGTCGACGAAGTATTTCTCCTGCTCGGGGTCGTCGATGGACATCATGACGTCCCGGATGCCGTTGTCGGCGTCGGCGCTCTTGCCGTCGAGCGAGACGTAGAAACCGAGGATCAGCTTGCGTGCATTTGTCATGCGGCACAGCTTGCTGCCGATGGTTTGAGTTGTCAAGACAAAATTATTTTTCGGTAGGACTCGCGAAGAGGCCGCGAGGCGAACCGAACTGGCCGGTTCGCCTCGCGGCAGGTCAACCGAGGACGGACCTCAGGAGTCGACGATCTCCTTGCCCAGCGGCATCAGCGAGATGGGGATCATCTTGAAGTTCGCCAGGCCCAGCGGGATGCCGATGATCGTGAGGCACTGCAGGGCCCCGGTGATCAGGTGGCCGATGCTGAGCCACAGTCCGGCGACCAGGAACCAGATCACGTTGCCGACGAACGAGCCGACCCCGGCTTCGCGGCGGTCGACGACTGTGCGGCCGAAGGGCCACAGTGCGTAGTTCGCGATCCGGAACGACGCGATGCCGAACGGGATCGTGACGATCAGGACGCAGCAGATGACTCCGGCGAACAGGTAGCCCAGCGCCATCCAGAAACCGGCGAGGACGAGCCAGATCACGTTGAGGATCAGTCGCATCAGACGTACAACTCCCCGCTCACTACGGTGACGGCCTGGCCGCGCAGCAGCACGCGGTCGTCGCGGACTTCGGTGCGCACGGTTCCGCCGCGGGCGGAGATCTGGTGACCGACGAGGGCGTTCTTGCCCAGTTTCCGCGTCCAGTACGGGGCCAGCGAGCAGTGCGCGGAACCGGTGACCGGGTCCTCGTCGACGCCTACCCCGGGGCCGAAGAACCGGCTGACGAAGTCGTCGCCTGCCGCGGTGATGATCAGCCGTCCGGTCCAGGTGGCGCGCAGGGCGTCGAGGTCTGGCTGTGCCTGGCGGACCGCTTCGACGCTTTCGAGCTCCGCGAAGAGGTTCTCGCGCGCCCGTCCGGTGAACTTCGCCGGCAGGTCGAGGATGCGGGAGAGGTCTTCGCCGGTCTCGACGGGCGGGTCGGCGGGGAAGTCCATCTCGATCCAGCCGTCGGCCTTGGTGCAGGTGAGCCTGCCGCTGAGGGTGTCGTAAACCTGGTGCCCGCCAAGGACATGCGTGACCGCGATGGTGGCGTGCCCGCAGAGCGAGACCTCGTCGGTCGGGGTGAACCAGCGCAGGGATTTCGCGCCCTCGCCGGCGGCGACCACGAACGCGGTCTCGGAGTGCTTCATCTCCGCCGCGACCTGTTGCATCCACTCGGCGTCCGCGGGTTGCTCGAGCACGACGACGCCCGCCGGATTGCCGGCGAACGCCTGGTCGGTGAAGGCGTCGACTAGGTGGAATTGCATGGAGCCGATCTTGCCCTGTCGCACGGCGGCAGGGCATCGGGGATTAGCCCTGAATTCTCAGCGCACGCCCTCTTCGATCGTCTCCAGCAGCCACGTCCGCAGGTGCGCGCCCGTCGACGGGGTGAAATGCAGCCGGAACCCGCCGTCGGGCAACGGTTCCGAGAACGTCAGGTACCGCCCGCCGTCGGTGTCCACGAACGTCGCCGTCGAGACCGGGCGGAGCGTGCCTTGTCCTGGCCGCAGCGAAAGTTCCACGGTTCCGTGCCGGTGCAGCGGCCACTGCGAGTACCCGGCCAGCGCGTCGCGATCCTGGCGCGACGGCGCGGGCGCCGCGGCGTTGCGTTTCGGCGGCGGGCCCTGGGTGATCGCGACCGGGGAGACGGGCAGCGCCGGATAGGGCGGGAACATGCTCAGCACCAGATCCACCAGCCGCTCCGGCCGGACCTGCTGGAAGCGAAGCCCGTCGTCGACCTGCTCCGAGAACACGCCGAGGCCCTCGCCGATGCACGCCCGGTACAGCACGGTCCCGGACGGCAGTTCGGCCGCGCGCACGATGATCAGCACGTCCGGCCTCGTCCACGCGCGCAGGGTCGCTTCGACATCCCGGTCGAGCTTCTCCGCGTCAGCCAGCCCCCGGCCGCGCAGCGCGGTCCACGCCTCCTCGGCCAGCCGGTTGTGCTCGGTCATCGTCGCGCCCGCGCTGCGGATCTCGAACGGATGCCACGACGCGGGCAGCCCGGTGCGCCGCACCGCCACGTCGGTCTCGGTCCAGCCCAGGGAGAATTCCTCTGGCAACGTCCCAGTCCCCTCGTGCACGAAACAACCCGCACCGAGGGTAGCGGAACGCGCACGACCGTCAGCCGCTCGTGCGAGCGCACCCCATAACTAGGGTGGCGGAAAGGTCCGAAATCGAGCTTAGACTCGGGCTCGTCGACGAAGACCGCCACGGGAGGCACCGATGCCTGACGCGCCTGCACTGCCGAGTTACGCCTCCGGGACCTCCAGCGTCCCCCTGCTCGGCGACACGATCGGGGACAATTTCGACCGCACGGTGGCCGCGTTCGGCGACCGGGACGCGCTCGTCGACCGCGAGGCAGGCGCCCGCTGGACCTACCGCGAACTCGCCGCCGAGGTCGACACCCTCGCGCACGGGCTGCTGGCGTCGGGCATCGGCAAGGGCGACCGCGTCGGCATCTGGTCGCCGAACCGGGCGGAATGGACGTTCCTCCAGTACGCGACGGCGAAGATCGGCGCGATCCTGGTCAACATCAACCCGGCCTACCGCTCGCACGAACTGCAGTACGTGCTCAACCAGGCGGGCATCCGGATGCTCGTGGCCGCGGACAAGTTCAAGACGTCCGACTACGGGGCGATGATCGAGGAGGTCCGGCCGAACTGTCCCGGACTGGAAGCGGTCGTGCTGCTCGGCACCTCGTCGTGGACCGACCTGATGGAGTCGGGCCGCGGCGGCGACGCGGAGCGGCTCGCGCAGCTGCAGGCCGGGCTGTCCGCGGACGACCCGATCAACATCCAGTACACGAGCGGCACCACCGGTTTCCCCAAGGGCGCGACCCTCAGCCACCACAACATCCTCAACAACGGCTATTTCGTCGGCGAGCTGTGCAATTACACCGAGGAGGACCGGGTCTGCATCCCGGTGCCCTTCTACCACTGCTTCGGCATGGTGATGGGCAACCTCGCGTGCACCAGCCACGGTTCGTGCATGGTCATCCCGGCCCCGGCGTTCGACCCGAAGGCCACGCTCGCCGCGGTCGCCGCCGAACGCTGCACGTCGCTGTACGGCGTGCCGACGATGTTCATCGCCGAGCTCAACCACCCCGAGTTCGAGACGTTCGACCTCGGCTCGCTGCGCACCGGCATCATGGCCGGATCGCCGTGCCCGGTCGAGGTGATGAAGCAGGTCATCGACCGGATGGGGATGACCGAGGTGTCCATTTGCTACGGCATGACCGAGACGTCGCCGGTGTCCACGCAGACCCGCGCGGACGATTCGGTGGAGCGCCGGGTGTCGACGGTCGGCCGGGTCGGCCCGCATCTGGAGTCCAAAGTGGTCGATCCGGAAACCGGGCTGACCGTGCCGCGCGGCACTCCCGGCGAATTGTGCACCCGCGGCTATTCGGTGATGCTCGGCTATTGGGAGGAACCGGAAAAGACCGCCGAGGCGATCGACGCCGCGCGCTGGATGCACACCGGCGACCTCGCGATCATGGACGACGAGGGGTACATCAACATCACCGGCCGGATCAAGGACATGGTGATCCGCGGCGGCGAGAACATCTATCCGCGCGAGATCGAGGAATTCCTCTACACGCATCCGGACGTGCTGGACGCGCAGGTGATCGGCGTGCCGGACGTCAAGTACGGCGAGGAATTGATGGCCTGGATCCGGATGCGCGAGGGTGCGCAGCCGCTGACCACGGAAGCGGTGCGCGAGTTCTGCCAGGGCAAGCTGGCGCATTACAAGATCCCGCGCTACATCCACGTGGTCGAGGAATTCCCGATGACGGTGACCGGGAAGGTGCGCAAGGTCGAAATGCGCCAGCAGTCGGTGACTTTGCTGGGGTTGGAGCAGGCGGCGTCGCAGAAGCACGCGTGAGCTGAAACCGGCGGCCGTCCGATGTGGACGGCCGCCGGTTCGCGTCAGGCGGAAGCGGCCGCGGCGGCTTCGGCGAGGGCCTTTTCGTCTTCCTCGCCGAAGGTCTCCTCGAGCTGCTCGGGCGAGTAGTCGAGGTCGATTTGCTCGACCGGCGTGCCCCGCGCGGATTCGATCGCGCCGAGGCGGCGCTGGGCGCGGTCGGCGGCGTACTGGATCAATTCCTCGGGGTCGTTGTCGAACGGGACTTCCTCGAATTGGTCCTGTACCCACTGGATCATGCCGAGCGCGTGCGGCAGCAGTTCGCCCATGCGTTCCTGCACGGCGTCCCACATCGTGTCGTCCGCGGCGACGTGCCTGCGGCAGGTGAACGTGCCCCACGCCATGTGGCGGCGTTCGTCGTCGCCGATGCGGCGCACCAGTTCCTGCATTCCCGGCAGGATCTGGTTCTGCGTGCAGATCAGCTGCCACGAGTAGTACCCGGTGAGCGCGAGGCTGCCTTCGATCACGTGGTTGTACGTCACGCTCGCGCGGATCTGGTTGAGCGGACTGGGATCGTCCTCCAGCGCGCGCAGCGACTGCGGCAGTTCCTCGTAGAAAAGCTTGCGGTAGTGCGGGTTTTCCGCGACGTAGGAATGCAGGTCGTCGTCCAGCCCGACGGCGTCCATCCAGCGCCGGAAAACCTCGACGTGCTTGGCCTCCTCGAAACAGAACTGCGTCAGGTACATCTCGTCGCCGAACCGGCCGGTCGACGACATCGCGCGCATGAACGGCTGGATGTCCTCGGTCACCGCCTCCTCGCCCGCGATGAACTGCGCGACGAGGTAGGTGGTCGAGCGCTGCTGCTCGGGCGTCAGGCTTTCCCAGCCCTCGCGTTCCCTGCTGAAATCGAGGTCCGCCGGGTTCCAGAACTTCTTGTTGCCCTTGACGAACAGCCGCAACGGGAACGAGTCCCAGTTCAGCCCGCCCTTGCGCAGGGACGAGAATCCGCTGCGCAGCTCCGGAAGCGTCTCGGTCATGACTGGCCCTCTCGTTTCACTCCATTGTGGACGAATTGGTCGATGGCGGGGGCGATCACCGCGAGGACCGACTCGGCGGCCTCGGACGCGGAATGCGTCGGCAGCACCAGGTGGCTGAGCGACAGCCGGACCACCGTTTCGGCGAGCAGCGCGGCGGCTTCCTGGGTGAGCCGGGGTTCGAGCGCGAGGTACTGCTGCGCCGCGAGTTCGGCCGACGCGGTGAGGATCGGTTCGCCGCGCGAGGTCAGCAGGGGGAGCAGATCCTCGCCCGCCTCGGTGCCGAGCGCCGCCGCGATCAGCCGGTTCTCCCTGGCGTGTTCGATCGTGTAGACGACCGCGCCGCGGATGCCCGTGAGCAAACTCTCGGCGTCCTCGAACCGGCAGCGGATGCCGTCGAGGAACTCCGCCGCGACGCGCAGCGCGACGGCCTGCGTGAGCGCCGCCTTGCTGCCGAACTCGTTGTAGACCGTCTGCCTGCTGACCCCGGCTTTCGCGGCCACGTCGGCCATCCGGAGGCCCTGGTGGCCGCGATCGGGGAGCAGGTCCGCGGCCGCGTCGAGCAGCGTTTCGCGAAGCGTCGCCTTGGTCCGCTCGGTGAAGCTGGTCACACCGCCAGCTTGACACAGACTGAATCTGTGTCAAGAACCTTTACCTGGATGGTGCACGTGTACAGCGGACTGTCCGGAACTGTCGGTCCGGACAGCTACCGTGTGGGACGTGGGCATCACGGTGGGGTTCGACCTCGACATGACATTGATCGACCCGCGGCCGGGCATGGTCGCGGCGATGAACGCGCTGGGCAAGAAGTCCGGGCTGGCGTTCGACGGGGAGGCGTTCGCCTCGAACCTCGGGCCGCCGCTCGATCAGGCGCTGCGCGATTTCGGCGCGCCCGAGGACCGGATTCCCGAGCTGATCTGGCAGTTCCGCGACCTGTACCCGGAGACGGTCGTGCCGAGCACGGTCGCGCTGCCCGGCGCGGCCGAGGCGCTGGAGGCGGTCCGGGCGGCAGGCGGGCGGACCGTCGTGGTCACCGGGAAGTACGGCCCCAACGCGCAGATGCACCTCGACGCGCTGGGCATGAAGGTCGACGCGCTGGTGGGCGAGCTGTGGTCCACGCAGAAGGCGGCGGCCCTGCTGGAACACGAGGCACGGGCGTACGTCGGCGATCACCTCGGCGACGTGCGGGGCGCGCGAGCGGCCAACGCGATGTCCGTGGCCGTGGCGACCGGGCCGTGCAGCCGCGAGGAATTGGCCGCCGAGGGCGCGGACGTGGTGCTCGACTCGCTGGTCGAGTTCCCCGGGTGGTTCGCCGGGACGTTCGTGGAGACCGCGGTGTAACCGCTGGTCAGCCGTGCTTTCCGGCGCGGGCTTCCTGGATCAGCGCGATCAGCCCGAGCAGGAGGCCGAGCGGGGTGATCACGCCGGCGGCCGCGCTGAGCCACACCGGCAGGTTCTCGAGTCCGGCGGCGAACAGCACGAACACTGTCGCCACGGCGAGCATGCCGATGGCGAACAGGCCGATGCCGAGCCGCATGAGGATCGGTTTGCCGGTCTGTTTCGCTGCGTTCTCCATGGGGTGAGAGTAACGGGACTATCCGCTTCTCCCCAGCGCCTGTGGCGAGATACGCTTATCGGACGCGCGCCTCGAGATCGCTCGGGGCGCGTTCGTCGTGACCTGCACAGCAGAAGGACTGGTGAGGGAAGTGCCGACCGGCAAGGTCAAGTGGTACGACGCGGAGAAGGGGTTCGGCTTCGTCACGCAAGACGGCGGTGCGGACGTCTACATCCGCAAGGCCGCGCTGCCCCACGGCGTGGAGGGCCTGAAAGCCGGGCAGCGGCTCGAGTTCGGCGTGGCCGACGGCAGGCGCGGACCGCAGGCGCTCTCCGTCCGGTTGCTGGACCCGCCGCCGTCGGTCGCCGAGGCGCGCCGCCGACCCGCGGAGGAGCTGCACGGCCTCGTCGAGGACATGATCAAGCTGCTGGAGCTGAAGGTCCAGCCGGACCTGCGGCGCAACCGGTACCCGGATCGCAAGAACACCAAGCAGATCGCGGAGATCATGCGGGCGGTCGCGCGCGACCTCGACCCGTGATCAGTCACGCCACCGCTTGAAAACAGTGAAGGGCTCCGTGCGGGAATCTCCCCGCGCGGAGCCCTTCACGGCTTTAAGGCGATTCAGGCAGGCTGGACCTGCAGCGACCACAGCGCCGTCGTGACGGCTTCCGCGTCGTTCGGGTCGCCGGTGCGGCTGATCACCGACGCCTGCGCGATCTCGACCACCACGATCTGGTCGTCCTTCGCGGGCGGCGTCGCGGTGTAGGCGTAGCGGTCGCGGGAGGTGATGATGTCCTCCTTGAGCGGCTGGGGCTCGCCCTTGCCGTTCACGTACTGCACGGTGACCTTCCACGGCGTCTCGGCGATCTCCTTCGGCACCGAGATCTGCACCGAGCGGCCCGGCCGCACCTTGAGCTTGCCGGTCGCGCCGGGGTTGGCCGCGCAGACGCCGGACTTGATGTCGCAGTTGCCGATCGGGGCGACGTTGATCGTGTGCCCGTCGGCGTAGAAAGTCACCTCGGCCGGGCCCGGCGCGGAACAGCCGGCCACCGCGAAACCACCGGCCGCGAGCACGGCCACCACCCGGGAACGTCGCATGGCCCGAGATTACCGGCGGCCTCGCGCGGGCCCCTGGGCGGGGAAGCTGCCGGTCGGCTCCGGGCGCAATGGGCGATTTCCGCCGAGGCCGGGCAGCAGCGAACCGCCGCGCTGCACCAGGAACGTCTGCGTCAGGCCGACCGCCAGCAGGAGCGTGACGACCAGGAAGCCGATCCAGTACGTCGGCGGCAGCAGCAGTCCGACCGCGCCGCCCATGCACCACGACAGCTGCAGCACCGTCTCGGAACGCCCGAACGCCGAGGCGCGCGACTGCTCCGGCAGGTCCTCCTGGATCACCGCGTCGAGGCTGATCTTCGCCAGCGCGCTGGCGGTCGCGCCGATGAGGCCGACGATCGCCGCCGTGGCGAGGCCGGGCAGCAGCGTCGCGATCAGCGTCGTCACGACACACGCCGCCACGCAGGCAACGATCACCTGGTCCGCCGAACCGAAGTGCAGCCGCGAACCCAGTGCGTTGCCGACGAATCCGCCGACGCCCGCCGCCGCGCCGATGATGCCCAGCAACAGCAACTGGACGAACGGGCTGTGCCCGGCGTGTTCGGTCTGCGCCTTCACCGCGAAGGCGGCGAACATCATCAGGAAGCCGGTCAGCACGCGGACGGAACCGTTGCCCCACAAGGCAACGACGATGTGCCGTCCCATCGGCTGGCGCTGCCGCTTCTGCTTCGGCTCCGGCCGCGCGGACAGCGACGTCGGGACCTCGCCCTCGGTCACCTCGACCCACGACGGGATCCGCATCGACTGCACGGCCGCGGCCACGCAGATCACCGCGGTGAACCACAGTGCGCCCGAGGAGTTGGAGAGGCTGCTCACCCCGCTGGCCAGCGCGCCGAACACGCCGCCCGCGATCAGGCCGAAGACGGTGATCCGCGCGTTGGTCTTCGACAGCGTGATCTCCGGCGGCACCACGCGCGGCGTGACCGCCGCCTTCAGCACGGTGAACGACTTCGACAGCACCATCATCCCGAGCGCCGCCGGGTACAGCAGCCAGTCGTCGAAGTGCAGCGCCATCACCACGGCCATCAGGCCCTGGCCGATCGACGAGACGCACATCGCGAGCCGGCGGCCGCGCTGGATCCGGTCCAGCGCCGGGCCGATCACCGGCGCGACGAGCGCGAACGGCGCGATCGTGATCAGCAGGTACAGCGCGACCTTGCCCTTGCTCTCGCCGCTGGTCGCGGCGAAGAACAGCGTGTTGGCCAGCGCGATCGCCATCGCCGCGTCGCTCGCGTAGTTCAGCATCACCGCGTACATCAACGAGGTGAGACCGGACTTGTCCGCGCCGTCTGCCTTGGTGGCGCGCTGGAACGCGCCGATCGCCTGACCGCTCAGCTGACGGCTGCGCAGCGCGGCGACCCGCGTGACGGTGAGCTTCTTCGGCAGCTTCGGGACCGACCCGGCGCCGGGGACGGCGGTGGTGTTGAAGGCCTCGTCCTGCTCGTCTTCGACGCGTGGCTCGCCCGCGTAGCCGCCGGTGTCGTAGTGCTCGTAGCCGGCGCTGCCGGGACGGTCGTCGTACGGCCGCGGGTGGACGGGCTCGGTGCGGTGGTCGCGCGGCGGGTACGGCCGGGCGCCGCGCGGGGGCGGCGGCGGACGGTGTCCCATCGGGACGGCGCCGGTGGGCGCTTCCTCGGCGTTCGGCGGGAACGGCGGCGCGTCGTCGTAGAACGCGCTGCGCGGCTCCGGCCGTCCGGGATAACCGCGGGGAGGGCGCTGATCGACGTGCTCGGGCCGCGGTTCGGCTGGACGCGCGCGCGGAGGTTCGGGCTGGATGCGCTCCGGACGCGCCCGCGGCGGCTCCGGCGCGTACTCCGGCGGAGCCTGGCGAACGCGCTGGTCAACGGCCTGATCGACCCGGGTCGGCGGGGTGTCGCGCCACGAGCGGGCCTGCGCCGCGCCGGGCTCGGGAGTCCAGCGGCGCTTCTTCTTCCCACGGCCTTTGCCCGACTGCCCGCCGAGGGGGCTGTCGGAACCGGAGCGCGAGCTGAAGAGGGCCACGGTTCAATCCTGCCTCATCGAGGTCACGTACCGCCCGCTCACGTGCCGGTTCGCTGATTTTCCGGGACGAACTTCACGCGGAACGACGTCGGCCACAGCTTTCCGGTCAGCAGGAATTCGTCCGTGCCCGGGATCGCGGCGATGCCGTTCAGCACGTCCTCGCCGGGCCGGGACGGCGTGCGGAGCTTGCCGGCGTCGATCTTCGCGGTGATCCGTCCGGTATTCGCGTCGATGCGCAGAATGGTCCCGGTCTGCCAGACGTTCGCGTAAACGGTGTCGCCGACGCACTCCAGTTCGTTCAGCTGGTCCTGGCCGACGTCGACGGAACCGGTGACCGCAAACGTTTGCGGGTCGCGGAAGGTGAGCATCGACGACCCGTTGCTCATCACCAGCCGTCCACTGGGCTGATGGCACAGTCCCCAGCCCTCGCCGTCGTAGTGCACGCGCCGCAGTTCGGCGAGCGTCTGGGAGTCGCGTTCGATCGCGATCCCGTCGCGCCAGGTCAGCTGCCACAGCTTCGGCCCGAGCACGGTGATGCCCTCGGCGAACAACGGCGACGGCACCGTCACCTGTTTGGCTGGTGTTCCGCCTGCCGGTCCCGCGGTGAGCGCGGACTTGCCTTCGAGCCCGCGGCTCTCGTACAGCGTCGTGCCGGAGTACTCGAGTCCTTCGGTGAAGGCGGTCGAGTCGTGCGGCAGCGTTCCGAGCACCTGGACGGTGAGCTGTTCGGGCTGGGCGGGCGTGGCTTGGGTGCCCGCGCATCCGCCGAGCAGGGCGGCGGCCACCAGGGGCCAGACGATCCGGGTTCGCACGAGGAACAGCCTGGCACGGGCGGCGCGGATGCGTGCGGCACAATTGGGGGTATGACGCTGCTGTTGACCCTGGACGACGGCTCTCTCCACCGGAAGCTCGCGGACGCTGTCGAGGCCGCGCGGGAGGCCGTGCTGGCGGAAGCACCCGCTGACCAGGTCGGCGAGCACGTCGGAGTGGAACGCGAGGACGCGGTTTCCGCGAGCCACCTCTTCGAAGCCTCGGTGCCCGGATACCGCGGCTGGCGCTGGTCGGTCACCGTCGCGGTGGCCGGGCCGGACGAGCCGGTCACGGTGAGCGAACTGGTGCTGCAGCCGGGCCCGGAGGCCCTGGTCGCGCCCGCGTGGGTGCCGTGGGAGCAGCGGGTGCGCGCCGGGGACCTCGGCGTCGGCGACCTGTTCCCCGCGGACAAGGACGACCCGCGCCTCTCGCCCGCGTACCTCCAGTCGGACGACCCGGCCGTCGAGGAAGCGGCGCACGAGGTCGGCCTCGGCCGGGTGCACGTGCTGTCGCGCTACGGCAGGCTCGACGCGGCCGCCCGCTGGCACGGCGGCGAGTTCGGCCCGCGTTCGGACATGGCCCGTAGCGCGCCCGCGACCTGCGGGACCTGTGGGTTCTTCGTGCCGCTGGCCGGGTCGCTGCGCGGTGCCTTCGGGGCGTGCACGAACGACATCGCGCCCGCGGACGGGCACGTCGTGGACGTGGCTTACGGATGCGGCGCGCACTCCGAGGTGCGGGTCGAGGTGACGTCCTCGGTCCCGGTCGCGGAGCTGGTTTACGACGATTCGCTGATCGACTTCACGCCCGCTCCGGAGCCGGCTCCGGAACCGAGCGTCGCCGCGGACCCGACGGTGGTGGAAGAGGCGGCGGCCGCGGCGGCCGAGGAGACCGCTGAGGTCGCGGCGGTGGAGCCGGAGGCGGCCGCGGAGGTGGCGGTCGAGGAAGCTGCCGTCGAGGTGGCTGCCGAGCCGGCTTCGGAGGCGGCCGAGGAGTCTGCGCCGGAGCAGCCGGACGTCGTCGAGGCTTCGGCGGCGGGCACTGCTGCCGAAGTGGTCGTCGAGGCCGTTGCTCCGGATGCTTCTGATGCGACTTCGGACGAGGACGACTCCGACGGGAGCGATGTCCTCCGGTGAACGAAGTCGCTGGGGGAGCGGCTGATCCTTTCGGGACAGTCCGGCTGCGGGAAGCGGCGCTGAGCGCCTGGCGCGATTCGCCCACCCGCTTCACCGAGGACACCAACTCGGAACGCGACCTGCGCGTCGGCGCTTACCGCGACCGGTTGTTCGTCGAACTCGCGCAGAACGCCGCCGACGCCGCGCAGATCGCGGGCGAACCGGGGCGGATCCGGGTGTCCGTTGTGGACGGTGAACTGCGGTTCGCCAACACCGGCGCGCCGCTGGACACCCGAGGGGTCGAATCGCTGGCGTCGTTGCGGGCGTCGGCCAAGGAAGGAACCGTCGGCCGGTTCGGAGTCGGATTCGCGGCCGTGCTGACCGTCACCGACGAGCCCCGGGTCGTTTCGACCTCGGGCGGGGTCGCGTTTTCCGCGCAGCGCACCCGGGAGGAATCCGGCCGGGACGGCGACGTTCCGGTGCTGCGGCTGCCGTTTCCCGTCACGGAGCAGCCGCCTCCCGGGTTCGCCACCGAAGTGCGGTTGCCGCTGAAGGAATCCGGGCAAGGCCTGCTCGACGGTCTGGCGAACGAGATCGAAGACCTCCTGCTGGCCCTGCCGTGGCTCGCCGAGGCCGAAGTGGACGGTCGCAAGTGGACTCGAAGCGGTGACGAGACCGTCGAGATCACTTCGCCGACCGGGCAACGGCGGTGGCTGAAGCACGGAGTCTGGGCCGTTCCGGTCGACGCCGACGGCGTCCCGCAACCGCTCGAAGACGATGTGCTGCACGCGCCGACGCCGACCGACGAAGGCCTTTCGCTCCCGGCCCGGTTGATTGCCGAAGTGCCGCTGGAGCCGTCTCGCCGCCGGGTGCTTCCCGGTGCGGAGCTCACTCGCGCGCTGGAGAAGGCGGCGAGTGAATACGTCGAACTGGTCCGGGCGGTCACCGCGGAACACCGGCCAACCTTGGTCCCCGCCGCGGGATTCCCGCTGTCCACTGTGGACTCACAGCTGAAAGACCTGGTTTACACCTCGCTCGCGCAGGAACCCTGGCTGGCCACTGTGGACGGTCAGGAAGTCTCCGGACAGCAGGCGCGGGTGCTCGACGTCGACGGGCTGGCTCCGCTGCTGGCCGACGTCATCCCGGGCTTGGTGCAAGCGAATCCCCGGCTGCTCAAGCCGGTCTCCGCGCACATCCTCGGCATCGGCGACGTCCTCGAAGTCCTGACTGGCATCGAGCGCGAACCCGGCTGGTGGCAGAAGCTGTACGCGGAGCTGGCGGTCGCGGTCGAGAGTCACGCGCTCAGCGCGAATCAGCTCGACGGACTGCCGGTCCCGCTGTCGGACGGGCGGACGTTGCCGGGCGTGAAGGGCGCGTTGCTCGTCGACGGCAGCAGTGAACTCCGCGAACTTCTGTCCGATGTGGACGTTCCCGGCCTCCGGCTGGTACACCCGGGCGCGGCGCACCAGTTGCTGGAACTGTTGGGAGCCAAGCACGCGGACGCGCGGCAGCTGCTCGAAGCGGAACAGCTGCAGTACGCGGTCGAGCACAGTGTCGCCGACGTTCAGTCCGGTTTGGACGGAATGAACCTCGCGGGCGCGGTGCTCCGGCTGGTCACCGATTGCGGCGATCAGGCGCCGGAGTGGATCGGCGCGCTGGCACTGCCCGCGGAGGACGGCTGGCGGCGCGCGGACGAACTGGTGCTGCCGACGTCGCCGTTGCTGGACGTCATCGACCCCGAGGTGTTCGAGCCCGGCGGCGCGCTTTCCGTGCTGGACGAGGAATTCGCCGAAGATTGGCCGACGGGAACCCTCGTCGCGGCGAAGGTGCTCGACTCGTTCGCGGTCGTGCTGGACGAGGATCCGCACGAACCCGACCACCACCTGCCGGACGAAGAGCAGTGGTGGGATTCGTTCGAGCAGCCGCCGACGACGGTCGTGTCCATTCGCGACCTCGACCTCGTCGCGGACGACGCCTGGCCGGACGCGCTCCGCTTGATCGCGTCCCGTCCGGAAACGTGGCAGGCACTGCACAGCCCGGACGGCCACGCGGGCTGGTGGCTCGCGCGGTACGCCCTGCTGGCCGGCGAAGCCCCCGGCGCGTGGCGGCTCGCTTCGGTGACCGCACTGGCGGGCCTGTACGACCCGGTCCCCGACCTCGAGCTGAGCGACGATCTGCTCCGCGCCGTCGGCGTCCGGACCGGACTGGACCTGGAGACCGCGGAGGACGTCACCGACCTGCTCGACCGACTCGGCGACCCGCAACGGACGCCGACCCCGGGCCTGGTCGCCCGCGCACACGCGGCGTTGGTGGCCGCACCGATCGACATCTCCGACGTCGACGCCCCCGCACGAGTCCGCGCCGCGGACGGGAGCGTCGTCGAGGAAGCCGTGGTGCTGGACGTGCCGTGGGTCGCGGCTGCCCTGGACCCGGCGAAGATCCTCGTCGCGCCCGCCGACCCGGAGCGACTGGCGGAACTCCTCGACGTCCCCGTCGCGAGCAGCCTGAAAGCCGAGGTCGAGAGCACCGGCGAGTACGTCGCGTGGGCCGACCTGCCCGCCCTCGCGCTCGCCGCGGACCAACTCGGCATCACGCTGCCGGACGGCGGGGTGCTGCTGCACGACCCGCTCACGGTGACGATCGAGGGTGCTTCGGCGGAGGTGCCGTGGTGGTCAGACGACNCGGCATCACGCTGCCGGACGGCGGGGTGCTGCTGCACGACCCGCTCACGGTGACGATCGAGGGTGCTTCGGCGGAGGTGCCGTGGTGGTCAGACGACCGACTGCACGCGGCGGACACGTCCGAGGGGTTGGCGCGCGCGTTCGCGTGGGCGAGTGATCGGTGGGGCGAGCGTTATCGCATCACGGCGTTGCTGGAAGACCCGGCGCCGCGCACCATGCTGAACTGACGAGCCCTAAAGCCGCTGCGCCGCGGACCAGCTTCGCGTCGCCGGACGGAGGATGCTGTGGCACGGGGTCCGCTCACGGTGGCGGTCGACTGCACGCGGCGGACACGTCCGAGGGGTTGGCGCGCGCGTTCGCGTGGGCGAGTGATCGGTGGGGCGAGCGTTATCGCATCACGGCGTTGCTGGAAGACCCGGCGCCGCGCACCATGCTGAACTGACGAGCCCTAAAGCCGCTGCGCCGCGGACCAGCTTCGCGTCGCCGGACGGAGGATGCTGTGGCACGGGGTCCGCTCACGGTGGCGGTCGACTGCACGCGGCGGACACGTCCGAGGGGTTGGCGCGCGCGTTCGCGTGGGCGAGTGATCGGTGGGGCGAGCGTTATCGCATCACGGCGCTGCTGGAAGATCCGGCGCCGCGGACGTTGCTGAACTGACGAGCCCCTAAAGCCGCTGCGCCGACTTGGACCCGCGCCGAGCGGCAGCGCGTTGCCAGAAAATAATCCCGAACCCGATGAACCCGAGCGCGATCCCGGCGAGGCACGTCTGCACCCACACGCCCTCGCTGGTGAAGAAAAGCACCACGAGCGCGACAAGCCAGAGCGCAGTACCTACGATCACCACCGGCGTCAGGTCGGTGAGCCGCTTCGGCAGGTCCGGCGTGTGCCGCAGGGCGGCCGGAGTGTCCGGGGCGCTGGTCGGTTCTTCCACGGGCCAGAGTTTACCCGGACGGAAACAGCGAGACAGGCGGGGAAATGGCGGAGCAGCGCGAGCGGGCGGGGTCCACACTGGACCGCTTCTTCCGGATCAGCGAACGCGGGTCGAGCACCGGGCGGGAGATCCGCGGCGGCGTGGTCACGTTCGTGACGATGGCCTACATCGTGGTCCTCAACCCGCTGATCATCGGCAGTTTCGCGGCCGACACCCCGTCCGCGCACAAGGACGTGCTCGGGCACATCCTCCCGGTGCCGCAGGTCGCGGCGGTGACCGCGCTCGTCGCGGGCGTGCTGACGATCCTGATGGGGCTCGTCGCGAACTATCCGTTCGGCATCGCGACCGGGCTCGGCATCAACAGCCTGCTCGCGGTCACCATCGCGCCGCAGATGAGCTGGCCGGAGGCGATGGGCCTGGTGGTCATCGAGGGCGTGATCATCGTCCTGCTCGTGCTCACCGGCTTCCGCACCGCGGTGTTCCGCGCCGTGCCGCCCGCGCTCAAATCCGCGATCGCGGTCGGCATCGGGTTGTTCATCTGCCTGATCGGCCTGGTCGACGCCGGATTCGTGCGCAGGCTGCCGGACGACGCGCACACCACGGTGCCGGTCGGGCTCGGCATCGGCGGTTCCATCGCCTCGTGGCCGACCGCGGTGTTCGTCGTCGGCCTGCTGCTCACCGCGGTGCTCGTCGCCAAGAAGGTCAAGGGCGCGATCCTGATCGGCGTGCTCGGCTCGACGGTGCTCGCGATCGTGGTCGAGGCGATCGTGAAGGCCGGACCGTCGAACGGCACCGACCCGAAGGGCTGGAACCTCGGCTACCCGGCGCTGCCGAGCAAGGTCATCGGCCTCCCGGACCTGTCGCTGGTCGGCGACGTGTCGTTCGGCGCGTGGACCCGGCTGCCGATCATCACCGTGGTGCTGCTCGTCTTCACCCTCGTGCTCGCGGACTTCTTCGACGCCATGGGCACGATGACCGGCCTCGGCAAGGAAGCCGGGCTGGTCGGCAAGGACGGGCAGCTGCCGAATGTCGGCAAGGCGCTGTTCGTCGAGGGCCTCGCGGGCGCGGCCGGCGGGTTCGGTTCGGCCAGTTCGAACACGGTGTTCGTGGAATCCGCGTCCGGTATCGCGGAGGGCGCGCGGACCGGTCTGGCGAACGTCGTGACCGGTCTGCTGTTCATCGCCGCGATGTTCCTGACCCCGCTGTACCAGGTCGTGCCGGTCGAGGCGGCGGCTCCGGCGCTGGTCGTGGTCGGGGCGCTGATGATGGCGCAGGTTCGCGACATCGACTTCACCGATTTCAAGATCGCGCTGCCCGCGTTCCTGACCATCGTCGTCATGCCGTTCACGTACTCGATCGCCAACGGCATCGGTGCCGGATTCGTCAGCTACGTCGTGATCCAGGCGGTCACCGGCAAGGCCCGCAAGGTGCATCCGCTGATGTGGGTGATCGCGGTGGCGTTCGTAGCCTACTTCGCCGTCGGGCCGATCCAGGCCGCACTCAGCTGACCGGCGTAAACACCGTGCGCAGGTCGTGAGGTATGCTAACTATATGTCCGGCGACCCGCACGAGCGTTCCCTGGCGAGCCGCTTGCGTCTCGCGGTGGTGCGGCTCAACCGCCGTCTCCGGGCACAGCGGGTGGCTGACGACGTGTCGCTCACGCAGATCGCGGCGTTGTCCACCCTGCACAAGTGCGGCCCGCTGACCCCCGGTCAGCTCGCCGCGAAGGAAGGCGTCCAGCCGCCCTCGATGACGAGGGTCATCGCCGCGCTCGAGGAGATGGGGTTCGTCGAGCGCAGGCCGCACCCGACTGACGGCCGCCAGGCCATCGTCGAGCTGTCCGACGACGGGCTCACGTTCGTGCGCAAGGCCATCTCGGTGCGGGAGGCGTGGCTGGACCGGCAACTGGCCGAACTCGGCGAGGAAGAGCTCGAAGTGCTCTCCCGCGCCGCGGAGATCATCGACAGGATGGCGGGGAACTAGCACAGGTGACCACCACGGGTAGCGAAACAGGATGTCCGGCCCAATCCACTGCTACCCGGGACACGGCACCGCCGCCGTCCAGTTCCGCTCCACCCGGCCCGTCTTCCGTCCCGGCCGGGAAATCGTCTTCCGCCGCGGAATCCCCGGAATCCAAGACCCGCCGCACGATGTTCTCGTCGCTGCGCGTGCGGAACTACCGGCTCTTCTTCAGCGGCCAGGTCATCTCGAACATCGGCACCTGGATGCAGCGCATCGCCCAGGACTGGCTGGTGTTCACGCTGTCGGGCAACGACCCGGTGGCGCTCGGCGTCGCGGTCGCGCTGCAGTTCATCCCGACCGTGCTGCTGTCGCTGTGGGCGGGCGTGCTCGCCGACCGGGTCGACAAGCGCAAGCTGCTGATGCTCATCCAGGCGGCGAACTGCCTGCAGGCCGTGCTGCTCGGCGTGCTCGACCTGACCGGCGTCGCCCAGCTCTGGCACGTCTACCTGCTGTGCGTGATGCTCGGGACGACCTCGGCGATCGAGGTGCCGACGCGCCAGTCGTTCGTCGCCGAGATGGTCGGCCGGGACCAGGTGGCGAACGCGGTCGCGCTCAACTCGTCGATCTTCAACATGGCCCGCATCGTCGGACCGGCTATCGCCGGGTTCGCGATCACCTGGGTCGGCACCGGCTGGCTGTTCATCGCGAACGCGGCGAGCACGCTCGCGGTGATCACCGGGGTCGCGCTGATGAACCCGGCGAAGCTGTTCCGCGGCCCGGCGATCCCGCGCGCCAAGGGCCAGCTCGTGGAGGGCCTGCGCTACGTGCGCGGACGGCCGGACCTGGTGACGGTCATGGTGCTGATGTTCTTCGTCAGCACGTTCGGCATCACCTACTTCACGTCGCTGCCGATCGTCGCCGCGAACGTCTTCCACACCCAGGCTGACGGCTACGGCCTGCTGTCGACGCTCGTCGCGGTCGGCACCTTCACCGGTGCGCTGGCGTCGGCTCGGCGCGGGGTGAAGAGCCGTCCCCGGGTGCGGCTGATGCTGGTGTCGGCGGCGCTGCTCGGGGTGTTCGAGTTCGTCACCGCGTTCATGCCGACGTACCTGGCGTTCGGGATCGGGCTGATCCCGCTCGGGTTCGCCACGATCACCTTCCTGAACACGGCGAACGCGCTGGTGCAGACGTCGGTGTCGCCGGAGATGCGCGGCCGCGTGATGGGCATCTACGTGCTGGTGCTGATCGGCGGCAACCCGATCGGCGGGCCGATGACCGGCTGGATGGCCGACGCGTTCGGCGGCCGGTCGCCGTTCTACATCGGCGGCGCGATTTCGGCGATCGCGGCGGTGGTGTGCGCGGTGGTGCTGATCCGGCGCGGCGGCGTCCGGATGCCCCGGCGGCTCGGCAACGGCCTGCGGATCCTGTCGCGGGAACGGGTCTGACCTGCGGAAATGGCTGCCCGAAGGCAGCGGAGGCCGCCGAAAGTCGTCACTCGGGAGGGTGAGACTGAGGTCTCCGCTGGGACGGGCTTGCCTCTGTTGGTGAGGTTAGGCTAACCTCATACATGTCCGCTTCGTGGTGGGAGCGGCAGTCAGTTCGGGAACGGACAGAGCCCCGCGACCTGGGAACCCCGGGACGCGGGGCTCTGTTCATGGTCGGGGCTCTTCCCCGCGAGGGCAAGGCCGTTCACGGGGTGAGCGTCAGGACGGGTGCGGGGTCGGGGTCTCCAGCGGATGCTCGCCGGGCCGCATCGGGAGCCGGCGCAGCCGCAGGCCGAAGTACACGTGGTAGGCCACCCGCACGGCATCGTCGTTCGGCAGCAGCACCTCGTGGCGCACGCCGTCGACCGTCTCGATCAGCCGGTCGCCGGACAGCGTCACGCGGCCCTGGGCGGTCGGGCGCGAGCACGTGAGGGTCTGCGTGAAGTGCGACTGCGGCGATGTCGACTGCCACCACGCCATCGGCGCGAAGTCCGACAGTTGCCGTGGGCGGCGCTCGAGGCGGTACTCGGGCTTGCCGTCGCGCAGGACGTCCACGTCGCCGTACGGAGCGTCCAGGAGAAGGTACTCGCCCTCTGGATCGCTCTGCGGCTCGACCGCGGACAGCGCGAGCGGCTGCCGGCTGAACTTGCCGAAGCCGACGTCCACCAGGTACTGCTCCTCGCCGAACTGGACGAGGATGGCGGCGTGGTCGAGCGGCGGTCCGGGCACCCCGGCGTCGTTGAAAACGCGAGCCGCGTGCAGCGTCGCGGCGAAGCCCAGCTCTCGCAGCAGGGCGGCGAAAAGACCGTTCAGCTCGTAGCAGAATCCGCCGCGATGGTGGCGCACGAGCTTGTCGAAGAGCGCTTCTTCGGTGAGTTCGATGGGTTCCCCGAGGTGCACGCTGAGGTTCTCGAACGGGACGTGCATCAGGTGCCGCTCCTGCAGCAGGCGCAGCGCGGCCAGGTCAGCCGCCGGAGGCACCGGCAGGTCCAGGCGAGCGAGGTAAGCGTCGACGTCCATGGGTTCCACTCTCACACCTCCAGTGCACTCCAGGTCAAGCGAAAAAACGGGGTCCGGCCTGTCGCCAGGCCGGACCCCGGGTGCCGCTGGCCTCAGCTGAGCAGGAGGCCGTTGCCGCCGGCGACGGCGTTGTCGAAGCGCTTGCTGATCTCGGCCCAGTTGAAGATGTTCCACAGGGCGTTGACGTAGTCCGGCTTCACGTTCTTGTAGTCCAGGTAGAA
>NZ_SDLT01000058.1 GCF_004522235.1 Amycolatopsis nivea | reverse complement strand
ATCCTGCTAACTCGGTGTCCACGACCCGGGGTGAACCTCAGGATACCGTGGACGCTCGCTGTGGGCCCAGATTTGGGGGCCTTGCCAAAACCAAGGGATTCTGCCGCTCATGCTCGCAGCTGACCTGTGTTTTTCGCTGGTCGGCACACCGTTCGGTCAACGAGGACTCGACATCGCTTCGCTGTCGCAAGACTGTTGTCAAGCGCTTTGCTGGTGCCTGTGTCGGGCTCCGGAGGCACGCAAAGGGCCAAGCTCGCAGGCCTGGTGCCTGTGGCCGAAAGTCAGGATTTGAACCTGCGCTCCTCCGGTGCGCTGCCGGAGGGGCGCGGGTCTTTCACTGTGAAGGTTTGCTGCACGCAGCGGGCGAGAGGAAGGTTGTCTTGCGCTGCTCAGGTCAATGCGAGGGGATGGGGTTCTCCGGTCAGCGCGGCTAGCGCTGTGGCGATCTCTTCGATCGTCGCGGCGACATATGTCAATGTGTTGCCGGCCCGGTTGCCGACCGGGACGTGTCCTGCGTACCCGGCCGCTACCGCGTATCCGAAGTTGCGTTCGACCCACGTCAGTGTGGTGTATCGCAGCCAATGCGCGGTGACTCCGAGGTTTTTGACCCATGGCACGCTTTTGCCGGTTCTCTCCCACAGGAGATGGTAATAGTTATCGTCGATCGGCCTGCGGTTCGCGCGGCGCAGCAGCGGGGAGTCCGGATCCGCGTCGGGTGCTCGATGCTTGATATGGGCCAGCAGGCTGGCCATCAGGGTGGGGGAGACGGGCTGGTCGCGGACGCTGTTTCCCTTTTCGCGTAGCCGGACGGTCAATTGGGTCGTTTCGAGGTCGCGGGGCCGCAGCGCGATTGCTCCGCCGCGACGGCACGCGGTTTCGGTGTGCAGGCGCAGCACCAGGCTGTCGAGTGCTGGGTCACGACCTTCGGTGGAGACCGCATCGTTGATCTCCGCGAGTTGCGGGGGAGTGAGTGCGCGCCGATTGCGTGGCGGTCTAGCAGGTTTTTTGACGTTGCGGACGGGATTTTCGTGTGCGGAGACGAGGTTGTCTGCCATTGCGCACCGGTAGAAGAATCTGATGGCGTCGATGAAGTTGGAGCGCGCGCCTATTCCGCCGCGATACCCGCGGCCCGCGGCTGAACGTTGCTGGATTTTGATTGACAGGTTCACTATCTCGGTTGCTGTGGGCTCGTCGATGGGGCGCGCGGGCCATTCGTCGGCCAGCTTTTTCAGATAGATCTTCCAGGTCGCGGCGGAGCTGGGCGACGCTGCTTTCAGCGCGACAGGCACGTATTCGGCGAACGTCGGCATGACGCGGCCAGTTGAGTCCGCGTCCGCGAGATCGGTCGATGAGATGCCCATCGTGGCGAGAAGCGCTTTAGCGGCAGCGATAGTGTCGGTGGAGATGTTTTCTGTCGCCATCATTCTCCTCCGGAGATGATGCACTCGTGGGTTTCGGACAGCACCTGTTCCAGGAGCGGGAGGGTGTAGACCAGGAGTGCGTCTTCCTTTTGGCTGTGTGCCAGCAGGACTTGGTCGCCGGTGCGGAGCGCGCATCGGGAGCGCAGTCCGGCGGGGACCTGAACGCGAAGGCTGTGGCCCACCGTGACCGCTCCGTTGGGGTCCCGGCGGAAGAGCACCGCGGCTCCGCGCCAGACGGTGAGTGTCAGCGGAGTGCCTGGAGCCCAGCCGAGGGCTTTCAGCGCCGCTCGGGTAGCAAGTCGGCCGGAAGCGTCCATACTGGCTACGGAGTACGTCCAGGCCGCAGCGCTGTAGGTCGGCGACAGCGGAGCCATCGGCGGTGGAGCGGCATGCCCGGAGACGATGCGGGGCGAGTCCGGAGGGATGAGCGCGGCGGCCAGTGGCTCAGACATCCGACCACCTCCCGGTCGACACCGCTGCCTGGGCAGGCTGGCGGGACGGGCGGACCTGCCGCCGCGGGGGGCGGTTCGCTGCCCGTCGGAGAGTGGTCTCGGTCAGGTTGGGCGCTAGGGGATGTATCCCCGGAAAACTCGACTTAGCGCTCGCTCAGTGAACTGGCCCGGTCAGGACTCCGGCGGTTCGGCCGGGCCGTGATGGCGTCCGGTCAGCGCGGACCGGAGGAGGAAGACCACGCCGAGTCCCACAAGCCGCCGACTGGGTACACCGCGTCCTGGTCCAGCCAGGCGGTTTTGTGCTCGTGCGCCACAGAGCCGAGGAACGCGAAGCCGCCGATGAAGCGGGCCAAGGCGACGAAGGACCGCCCTTTGCGGGGCACGGATTCACCCGTCCTTGAGCCCGAGCGAAAGCCGGGCCTGCGCCGTCCACGCGGCCAGGAAGGCTTCCTCGCCCACGTCGCCCGGCGTGTGCCCGACGAGGGCGTCCAGGATCGGGTAGTAGGTCAGCGCAGCCAGCAAGACCGATGCGGTGGCTTCGGGGTCCTCGACCTGGAAGTCGCCGCGTCGCACGCCGGAGGCGATCCATTCCGTCGCGGCTGTGTAGACCGAGCCGAGCACGCCGTGCCACATTTGTTCCCGCAGGTCGGGGAACGGTTCCAGTTCGCGGAACATGATGCGCAGAGCTGCGCGGTCCTGGCGCATGCTGTCCCAAACCAGCCGCGCGATCACTGGAAGTGCCTTCTCCGGTGCTTCGGGCAGCGCTATTGCTTGCCTGCTTCGGTCGCTGATCCCCGCGAGGTGTTGCTGCACGATCTCCTCCAGCAGCGCCCGCTTGGAGGGGAAGTGTTTGTACAGCGCCCCGGAGCCGGGGTTGAGGCCGCAAGCTCGCTGGACGTCGGCGGTCGAGGTTTTGTCGAAACCCCTTTCCGCGAACAGCCGGGTGGCCGCTTCGACCAGGTGCTGCCTCGTCACGCCGGGAGTTGAACGCGCCATAGTGAGAGAGTACTCTCTTTCCAATGATCGAGGTTCAGGTGACTGAGACGATCAACTGCCCGGCGGAGCGCGTGCTCGAGTTCGTGATGGATCCCCGTGCCTATGCGGCGGTCGACCGCAAGATCGGTGCGATCGAATGGGTGCGGCGCGCCGGGGACGTCACCGAATTTCGTTTCGGCAGCAGGCTTCCGGGCATTCCCGGCCCTGCTGCCAAGGTGGTTTCGCGGATGACCCGCACCCCGGGCGAGCGGGTGGACGTGCGATTGCCGCCGATCCCGGCGAATCGGCTGGCCAATCTCGTTTCCGAGTTCAGCGCCAGCTGGGTGTGCGCGGCCTCGGGCGAGCGCACTGCGGTTACCCGGACTGTGCGATGCGGGTTCAAGGGGCCGTTGAAGTGGTTCGCGGAGCCGGTTTTGCGCCGGACACTGCGGCCGGACGTCGAGGACGAGATGCGGCAGGCCAAGGCGGCGCTTGAGTCGTCCGGAGAGATGCCGCCGGTGATTGACTCGCGCGGCGGTGGGTAATCAGTGATCGTGACTGCTTCCCCCATCGCCGTCCTCGACATCGACGGGACGCTCGTCGATTCGAACTACCACCACGCTCTCGCCTGGTACCGGGCGTTGCGGTCGGTGGGCGAGGTGTATCCGGTGTGGCGGCTGCACCGGCTGATCGGGATGGGCGGGGACCAGCTCGTCGCCGCGGTCGGCGGGGAGGGGCTGGAGCGCCGGGCGGGCGATCGGGCCCGGGAGCAGCAGGGCAAGGAGGTCGACGCGCTGCTCGAGGAGATGGCGCCGTTGCCGGGCGCGCGCGATCTGCTCGTGGCCCTCAAGGAGCGCGGCCACCGGGTGGTGCTCGCCAGTTCGGCTCAGCAGCGTCACGCGGATGTCTTTCTCGACAAGCTCGACGCGCGCGACCTCGTCGACGACTGGACCACCAGTGCCGACGTCGAGGCCTCCAAACCGGCCCCGGATCTGCTGCAGGCGGCGTTGAAGAAGCTGGGCGCCCCGTCCGACGCGTCCGCAGTGATGGTCGGCGACTCGGTGTGGGATGTCGAAGCGGCGAAACGAGCCGGGATGCCCGCGATCGTCGTCCGCTCCGGTGGCTTCGGCGACGACGAACTCCGGGAGGCCGGTGCCGTCGCCCTCTATGACACGCCGGGGGATCTCGCGAAGGCTCTGGACGACACTCCGCTCGCTTGAGTGGAGCGCCGGAAGCGGTCAGCAGACCATCTACGCAGCGGGGCGTTCGACGGCTAGGCCGATGCCGAACGCCGCGAGGATCGCGCCGCCCGTCCGGAGAATTGCGCGGACCACTCGTGCGTTGCGCAGCATCCTGGCAGCGGCGCTGAAAACGAGGGCGTAGCTGGTGAGGGAGAGGAAGCCGATCACCGCGAACGCCGCTCCGAGGACCAGCGTGTCGACGGGTCGCGCGCCGTGGTGGAGGAATTGGGGGATGACGCTGGTGAAGACGATGACGGTCTTGGGATTGGACAAGTCGCTGAGAAGTCCTTCCCGGAACGCGCGCCATCCGCTGCGCGGCCTGCCGGTGGTCAGCGCCGCCAAGTCCGGCCCGGAGCGGGTCAGCAGGAGTTTGCCGCCCAGGAAGATCAGGTAGGCGGCGCCCAGGTACCGGACCACGTCGAACGCCACCTGCGAGGACACCAGCAGTGCGGTCAGTCCGGCGACGGACGCGCCTGCCCAGACCAGGTCGGCTGTCAGCACTCCCAGCGCGGTCAGCAGGGCCGGACCCCGGCCGCGAGCGATCGCGCTCTTGAGGATCAGCATGACCGCGGGTCCGGGAATGAGGACCAGGAGGACGGACAGGGCCGAGAAAGCCGCAATCGAAGACATGGGGACATTGTTGCCCTAGTCCTGTCGATTCAGATCCGGTTCACCCGCCCCGCCCATCTGAGCGGCACCCGCGCGCCAGTTGCCCGGAAGTCCGTTCCGGAGTGAACGAACGGAGCAGTCGCGGCGACAGGTTTCGGACAAAACGTGGGCCGCCGCTGGACCGGCTTCGCGCAGCCTCCGCACACTCGGCCGACAGTGGGTTTCTTTCCCCCGGCCTTCGAGGAGTTCCGATGCGTCGAAGAATCACCCTCAGCCTCACCGGTGCGGCCGTTCTCGCGGCGAGTCTCACCGCCGTGGTCGCGCCCGCCGCCCAGGCGTCGCCCGGACTGATCTCGGCCATGCAACGGGATCTCGGCCTTAGCGCCGCACAAGCGCAGACCCGGCTCCGGCAGGAGTTGACCGCGTCGAAGCAGATGTCCGCGGCCCAGAAGGCGGCTGGAACGGCCTTCGGCGGGGCCTGGTTCGACCCGGCGCGCGGCAAGCTGGTCGTCGGCGTGACGGACCCGGCCGTGGCCGACGCCGTTCACCGGACTGGCGCGGAAACTGTTCCGGCAAAGGTCACCGCCGCGGCGCTGGACGCGGCGAAGACGGCCATCGACACCGCCGCGAAAGCGAAACGAGCCCCGGCCTCGGTCAGCGGCTGGCACGCGGATCCCCGCAGCGGCAGTGTGGTCGTCACCCTCCAGCCAGGCGCGCACGGTCCGGACGTCGACGCCTTCCTCGCGCGAGCCCGTGCAGCAGGCCCGGTGACCGTGGCGTCCGGCGCCCGGCCGCAGACCTTCTCGGCAGGCACCGTCGGCGGGGATCCCTACTACATCAACGGAAACACCCGCTGCTCCATCGGTTTCTCGGTGCACGGCGGATTTGTCAGCGCCGGGCACTGCGGCAGCAAGGGCAGCTCCGTCGTCGGCTGGGACAACTCGGCGATGGGCACGTTCGCCGGATCTTCCTTCCCCGGCAACGACTACTCCTACATCACCATCGGCAACGGCTGGTGGACCGCCCCCGTCGTGCTCGGCTGGGGCACGGTCAGCGACGTGATCGTCCGCGGGTCGGCGGTCGCGCCTGCCGGTTCGTCGATCTGCCGCTCCGGCTCGACCTCGCATTGGCACTGCGGCACCGTGCTGGGATTGAACGAGACCATCAACTACGCCCAGGGCGCGGTTTACCAGGCGACGCACACCAACGCGTGCGCGGAACCGGGCGACTCCGGCGGCTCGTTCATCACCGGCGACCAAGCCCAGGGCGTCACCTCGGGCGGCTTCGGCAACTGCAGCACCGGCGGCGAGACCTGGTTCCAGCCGGTGAACGAGATCCTGCAGACCTACGGCCTGTCGCTCGTCACCGGGTGACCCGTCCGGGCTGCGGCACCGGCCTCTTCCGAGACCGGTGCCGCAGCCCGGCGCCGACCGCGCCCGGGTCAGCTGCCGGTGGTCGCGAGTTCTTCCGCAGCCGGGGCCGGGGGAGCGGTCACGCGGGACCGGGAGCCCAGCAAGACGTACGCGGCTCCGACGAGAAGCCCGCCGCCGACCAGGTTTCCCAGTCCGACGAACAGCAGGTTGCGGCCGAACGCGCCGATCGTCGCGCCGGGCACGCCGTCCAGGAGGCCGAGGGTGTAGGTCGTCATGTTGGCGACCACGTGCTCGAATCCGGAGCTGACGAACGCGAGCAGGCACCAGAAGATCAGCGCCAGCTTCGCGCCGTCCGACTTCGTGCGCGCGGCCATCCACACGGCGAGGCAGACCAGGAAGTTGCACAGCACGCCGCGGAAGAACAGCGCACTCGCCGATTCCGCGGTTTTCGCTTTGACCAGGCTCGCGAGCAGAGCCGCGCCCGGACCGGGGTGCCCGGCGGAGCCGCCTACGGACAGCACTCCGCCCTCGTGCACGAGCCAGGCGAAGACGAGCGAACCGAGCAGGTTGCCGACGAACGACACCACGATCACCGCCGCGGCCGCACCGGCGCCGCGTCGCCGGACGAGCGCGCCCTGCACCATCGTCATCATGTTCCCGGTGGACAATTCGGCGCCGGCGAACACCACGGCGGTCAGCGCGATCCCGAACACCAAGCCCTGCACCGTTTTCGTCCACGGCGAATTCGCCGCGTTGAGAGGTCCGGTCGCGGACAGCAGCAGCACGACCGCCACGCCGATGAACGCCCCGGCGAGCATCGAGCTCACCAGGTAGCGGCCGGGGCGGCGCAGGTCCTCGATCTTTCCGTCGGCGACGTCCGCCTGCAGGTCGAGAGCTTCGGATACGGGAATCGGCATGGCGCGGGCCTTCCGGGCCGGGGGCGGGTACCCCGGCATTCGACCCCGCGCACTCTGCGTGCGGGTAGCGTCGTGATCAGCATCTGGTGTCCGAGTGCGCACAGCCCGCGGCGGCCGCGGTGAATTGCCCCGTCCGGTGCATAACGGGGCATAACGGGCATCAGCTCGATCGCGCCGGGATGGAAAACGCGAGATGCCGCCCCCGGGAAGGGGACGGCATCTCGGTGCGGGGCAAGGAACTCAGCCGAAAACGAACCAGAAGAAGGTCGTCGCGGCGGACTTCCCGGAGGCGTCAGTGACCGTGACGGTCACCTGCCTGCTGTCGGCGCGCGTCGGCGTTCCGGACACGACTCCGGTCGCCGGGTCGAGCGTCAAGCCCGGGGCGAGGGCGGTCGACGACCACCGGTACGGGCTGGTGCCGCCGGAGGCCTTCAGCTGCAGGTTCACCGCTTTGCCGGTCCAGCTGTCCTGGTTGCCCGGGGCCGCGAGCATCAGGGCCGAGGGCTGCCCGCCGGTGACGGTCAGCTGGTAGTGCGTCGTCTGCGTCGATTTCGGGCTCTTGCCGGAGATCGTGACGTCGTACGTTCCGGCCGGAGTGCTCGCGCTCGTGGCGATCGTGAGCGTGGAGCGGCCGCCGAGGTCGACGCTCGCCGGGCTGAACGTCGCCGTCGCGCCCGAGGGCAGTCCGGCGGCGGTCAGGCTGATCGACCCGGTCGGCGGCGGCGGGTTGTCGCCGCCCGGCAGCTGCGGGGCGAGGTCCGCGGCGTAGGTGGAGACCCGGGCGTAGACGGCGTACCAGTCGCACGAGGTGGACATCCACGAGAACACCCCGACGACCGTGTTGCCGACCAGGTACGGTCCGCCGCTGTCGCCGACGCACGCGCCGGCGTGGTGGTCGGCGTATCCGGTGCAGAGCATCGCCGGGGTCTTGTACTCCTCCTGCCCGTGGGGATCGGTGAACCGGCCCTTGCAGGCGCTGTCTTCGGCGACCGGCACGTCGGCCTGGCGCAGGACGGTGCTGTAGGTGTTCGCGCCGGTTTCGCCCCAGCCGATCGAAACGCCCTTGGTGCCGGGCGCGTCGAGGCTCGGGTCGGTGTTGAGCTTCGGGTACGTGATCCCGGCGGGGACCGGCATGTCCTTGTCGAGGGTCACGACCGCGACGTCCGCGCCGATGCTCCAGTCCGTGTAGTCCGGATGGACCCACTGCGAGGCGATTTCGGCGGTGGTGCCGGTGTTCTGCGTGAGGTCGTCGTCGCCGTAGACGAACCACTTGTGACCGGGCTTCTCCAGCAGGCAATGCGCGGCGAGCAGCACGGTGTGCGATCCGAACAGCGTGCCGGTGCAGGACTGCTGTCCGGGGAAGGCCGAACCTTCGCGGCGCATCGAGATAATGAACGGATGATCCGCCGTCGTGGTCGGAGTACCGCCTACGACGCTTGGCGAAGCAGCGGAGGGCGCGTTAGCGGTGACGGTCGTGCTCGCCGAACTGCCCGCGGCGACGCTGCCGGAGGACGGCGAGGCGGACAGCGTGAAGTCCTGCGCCGGAGGCGGGGTGTCGCCGCCGGTCAGCTTCGAGGCCAGCGCGTCGGCCTTCGGGGAACCCCAGCCGGTGCACAGGTCGTAGCCGGTGCCCGCGTTGTAGGTGCCGTTGCCGCCCGAGGTGACGTCGTGGAACGTCGAGGCGTAGTCCGCCGAACCGGCGATCCGGTACAGGCTCGGGTTGAGCTGGCCGAGCCGGGATTTGCCGCCGCTGAGGGATTTCTGGTTCAGCATCGCCGCGTAGCCCGCCCAAAGCGGGGACGAGAGGCTGGTGCCGCCGACGTCGAGCCAGCCGCCGTTCATGTACACCGACAACGCGCCAGCGCCGTAGTCGGCGACCATCGAAACGTCCGGAACCGAGCGGTACTGGTTGGTGCCGGGCTGCCAGTCCGGGCGCGAGTAGATCTTCGAATACCCGCCCCCTGACCGGGTATTGCCGCTGCCGCCCTGGTTCCAGCACGATTCCGACTGCCACGTGCCCGCGCTGTCGGACGTCCGCAGCTGGGTGCCGCCGACGCCGGTGAACAGCGGGTCGCTCGCCGGGTAGTCGGCCTGGATCGTCTTGTTGTCGCCCTGGTAGCCGCAGCCGGTGCCGCCCCAGTCGCCGGACGCGGAGAACATCGTGACGCCCTGCGCGGCGAGTTGGGTGTAGGAATCGTGCGAGGCCGCGATCGGGCTGGATTCGCAGAGTTCGCCGTTGAGCCACGATCCGGAAAGGACGGTGATCTTGTTGTCCGACGCGATCTGCGCCATTTCGTGCACCCACGCCTGGTCGGAGTTCGGCGCGGAGTAGACGACCTGCTTGGCCTTCGGCGCGGTCGCCGCGACGGCCTGGACGTCGAGCGTGACTTCCATCTGGTCGCCGCCCGGATTCGGGACCCCGCCGTCCACCTTGACGACTTCCGGCGTGACCGCGGGTTGCTTGAAGTACTGCGTCCAGGCGTCGATGTCGGGCTGCTTGAACGTGTCGAACTCGATCAGCCCGACCGTTTCGCCGGAACCGTCGTAGCTGCCGGAGACGCCGGTCATGCTGTAGGCGGTGCGCAGCTGCGCCGGGGTGTAGCCGCCGCCGGGACCGGACGGGCCCGCCGGTGCGCTTGCCCGGTGCGCGGCGGGCCGGTTCGTCAGGCCGGTGACCCCGCGGACGACGGCTGCGATGTCCGAGGGGACCGCGGTTGCCTTGGTAGCGTTGAAAAACCGCTCGCCCTTGGCGGACCGGAAGCCGGAAAGCGAGGTGCTGAACGCGTTTTCCACTTCCGCGGGCGTGCCGGACGCGGTGACGACCTGGCGGTTGCCGGTGACGTCGTCGATGCGCAATCCCTTGCCGGTCAAGTACTTCCGCACCTGGCTGACCGCGCTGGCGGTGGGACCGAACCGGTCGGTGTATTCGGCGGCGCTCAAATAGTGGTGGTACAGCGGGGATTTCGGGTCGGCCGTGTCGGCGACGTACCGCTCGGCTCCCGCCGCGTCGCGAGGCTTGAGCGCGACGGACACGGTGACTTGGCCGGGCAGAGCGGAACTGTCCGCCGTAGCGCCCGCGGGGACAGCGGGGGCGTTGTTCAGCGGGACCAACGGCTGGGCCGCGGTGGCTGTCGGCGGGGAAAGTGCCGCTGTCGTCAGGAAAGCGGCTACGAGGAGAGCTGGACTTCGCATGTGCTGCTCCGGAGTTGTGAGGAGGAATACAGCACTGCGCACGGTAAGAACCGCGTTCCGGCCTCTGCCACGAAAAGTGGAAACCGCGCCGCGCAGCCGGGGTATCCCCAGCTCAGCGGGCTGTGTTCACAGAATTGCTACCAGGTCCACTCGACGCCGATGATCCCGGCGCCGACGTCCCGCGCCGCCAGCGTCACCGCGCCGCTGCCTGCCGCGCGCAGTTCTTCCACTTTTCGGCGGGGTGCGGCGAGGTCGCGTTGTTCGAAACGGCGAACGCTTTCCGGAATGTCCGAGCCGAATTGCACCCGGCAGGTGTACAGGGGAGCGGGCCGGGTGAGCCTGCGGTGGTATCCCTGCACCGGGCGGCCGTGCGGGAACACGAATTCGTACTCCACCGCCGCGACCTCCCCGGCCCGCAGTTCCCGGTCGAAGAACAGCTCCGCGATCAGGAGCCCGCTGACCGCGTCGACCCGGGTCCGGCCCGCGCGGCAGCAGTGCCCGGCGGCGAAGCGCGGAGGCTGCCGCGCGCGGTCTTCGGTCTGGTAGTAGGCGGCCATCCGGACGACGCCGTCCACGGCGGCCTCGGCCACCACGCGCACCCTGAGCAGGCGTTCCTGCCGGTCGTCGTCCACGAGAAGTTCGTCGTGCACCGACCGCAGCCGCACCTGGTCCTCCGGCGGCAGGTCGAATTCGAGCGACGAGGGCCGCACCGACGGCCACAGCCGGCGCCGTTCGAGCAGGGGCGTCCGCTGCGGGCGGGAACCCTGGCGGTCCTGCGGCCCGAGCAGCGACGTGAGGCGGCCCGCGCCGAGGCCGAGCACCTGCTCGAGTTCGACGACCGCGTGCAGCGACGTCTCGCGGCCCGGCAGCGACCGGCCGGTCCGCCAGTACGCCAGTGCGCTGCGCGACACCGTCACCCCGCGGGCCGCCAGGTGCTCGCGCAGCCGGTCCAGGGTGAGCCCGGCGCCGCTGATGGCGGCGTCCAAGGCGTCGGCGAACGAGGGCACGACGTCCACTGTGGTGCGCCGGTATCCGCCGGACCAGCGTCGTTCGTCGGATACCGGGGGGTAACTGCGGACTTTCGGAGGTTCCGGAACGCCCGCCAGTGAGATCATCCTGGAAACGTGACTCGGCCTTCCGCGGGCTCGTTCGCGGTCACGCTGGACACCGCGATCGAGGAATCCGGACTGTCGCTCGACCGGCTCCAGCACCACCTCGCCGCGCGCGGGGTGCGGCTTTCGCGCTCGGCGCTGTCCTACTGGCGCCGCGGCCGGTCGCAACCGGAACGCGAGACGTCGATCGCCGCCGTCGCGCAGCTGGAATCCGTGCTGAGCCTCGAACCCGGGACGCTCACGTCCAGGCTCGGCCCGAAGGCACCGCGCGGGCGCTGGCTCGGCGAACCCGCCTGCCGGATCGAGCGCCGCCGGCTGTGGCCGCAGCTGCGGGCATTCTCCGCCGAGCTGAAACCGCCGCCGGACGGGCAGCTGTCGTTCTGGTCGATCCACGACCGGATGCTGCTCGACGAGCACGGCGGCGAGCGCGCGCTGCAGGTCCGGATGGTCGCCGAGGCCGCCGTCGACGGCGTGGACCGCCTGATGGCCTACTACCAGGCCGACTCGTTCCTGACCGCCGACCCGGTTTACCGCAGCGCGCGGTCGGCGCGGGTCGGCCGGGTCTGCGTCGACCGGGAAACCGGCATGATCGCGGGCGAACTGCGGCTGGAGCGGGCCCTGGCACTGGGCGAGGTGACGATCGTGGAGTACGAGGTCCGGTTCCCGCCGGGTCCGCCGATCGACCACTATCACCGCCGGTTCACCCGGCCCGTCGCGGAGTACGTCTGCCAGGTGAGCTTCGGACCGCGCGTCCCGCGTCGGGTCCGGTCGTTCGAGCAGCGCGGGCTCGGCGGTCCCGAACATCCCGGCAGCGCGCTGTCCGCCGGTGCGACGCACACGACGACGCTGGCGCTGCGCGACGTCCGGCCCGGCATCTACGGCACCGGATGGCAGTGGTGAGCAATTCTGTGAACGGGAAGCCCCGACCAGGGAAGACGATCAGCGGCGGACCAGTCGTCCACAAAGGTCTGGTTCGAAGGTGATCAGCGACTTACCGTCACGGCGCACTTACTCCCCGAAGCAAGAAAGGCCCTCCCCATGCGCCGATCCTCCCGTGCCGTACTCGCCCTCGCCGCCGCGGCCGCCTTCGCGGTCAGCGGAACCGGTACCGCCACTGCCTCCGCCTCCGCCTCCGCCTCCGCGGCGACCGCGTCCGCCGCTGCGTCGACGTCGATGGCCGCTCACTTCGGAACCGTCCCGGCCTCGTCGACGGCGGGCACCATCGGCGACATCTACCCCTCGAAGTGGCGCGACGTCCCGCAGGACTCGGTCGTCGACGACTGGAACATGTACAACCGCGAGTGCGTCTCGTGGGCGGCCTTCAACATCGCGCGCCACGGCGAAAGCGCGAACAACTACGGCGACGCGAAATACTGGGACGACAACGCCCGCAACCACGGCTACCGCGTCGACAACACCCCGACGGCGGGTTCGATCGCCCAGACCGACAACGGCACCTACGGCCACGTTGCCATCGTCGACAGCGTCCACAACGGGACGGTCACCGTCGAGGACTACAACTGGACCGGCGACGGCCACTACCTCGTGCACGACGTGAACGCTTCGTCGTTCCGCTACATCCACTTCTACAACTGATCCCGGAGTCCGACATGCGTTCGTTCAGCCGGAGATCCCTCCTGGCGACGACCACGGCGGCGGTCGCGGTCGCGCTGGTGCCGGGGGTGGCCGCGGCGGCTTGGCCGAGCGTCGCGGCCACCGCCCGCGACTACGAGAAGGACGGGCCGCACCAGCCCGTGAAAGCAGCTGGCGACAGCGCGCACACCCTCTATTACCCCGCTGACCTCGCTTCGAGCACCGCCAAACATCCGGTGCTGATCTGGGGCAACGGAACCGGCGCCACCGTCGACCAGTACGAGCTCCTGTTCACCCACCTCGCCACTTGGGGTTACGTAGTCGCGGCCGCGAACACCGGACAGTCCGGCTCCGGCATCGAGATGCTCGACGGGGCGAAGTACCTGATCGCCGAGAACTCCCGGCAGGGCAGCATTTTCCAGGACCGCATCGACACCGGCCACATCGCCGCTGCCGGGCACTCCCAGGGCGGCGGCGGTGCGATCGCGGCCGGTGCCGACCCGTTGGTCAAGACCACGATCCCGATCATGCCGGGGCCACAGGGCACCGTGGGCGCGTTGCACGGTCCGGCGTTCTTCGTGTCGGGGCAGGCGGACATCATCGTCCCGGCGCTCTATGTCCGCGCGCGTTTCGACGCGTGCGATCAGGTGCCTGCGGTCTACGGGCAGCTGCGCAGCGCCACGCACTTCTTGCAGGGCGACACGCGGTACCGGCTCGTCGGCGCGATCACCGCCTGGCTGCAGTATCACCTGACTGGCGACGAGGCAGCGAAGAGCGTGTTCTACGGCCCGAACCCCGGGCCGCAGCAGGACACCGCGGCGTGGTCGGATTTCGCGCGCAACAGCCGGGCCGTCAGTGCGTAGGGCGGTCGTCGCGGTTCTCGCGTTCACGGCCGCCGTTCTCGGGTGCCAACCGGCTGGTGCCGCAGAGTCGCCGACCTCGATGGCCGCGCTCGGCGACTCGATGACGCGGGCGTTCAACACCTGTCTGCTGCCGTGGACGGACTGCGTCCGCAATTCGTGGGCCACCGGCACTGACGTCGACAGCTACTACCAGCGGTTGCGGAAGCCGGACATCGCGAACCACAACTTCGCGCTGACCGGCGCCCGGATGAAGGACCTGCCGAGACAGGCGAAGGTCGCCGTCGCCAGCCGCGTCGACCTGGTCACCGTCCTGATGGGCAACAACGACGCCTGCAGCGGCGGCACCGACGTGGCGACGTTCGCGAACCAGTTCAAGGAGGCGATGACAACTCTGCAGGAAGGAGTGCCCGGCGCTCAAGTCAAGGTGGCGTCCATTCCGGACATTTACCAGCTCTGGGATGTCTTGCACACCAATAAATCCGCGGTCGCGAAGTGGGGCAGCTTCCACGAATGCGACGCACTGCTGGCAAACCCGACCTCGACCGCACCGGCCGACCAGCAGCGGCGCGACGCGTTCCGGCAGCGGATCGTCGACTACAACGCCCAGCTCGCCGCGGTCTGCGCCGAGTTCGCCCAGTGCCAGTTCGACGGCGGCGCGGGTTTCGCGGCTCGCTTCGATCCGAGCGATGTGTCCACTGTGGATTACTTCCACCCGAGCGCGAAAGGGCAGGCGTTGATCGCTGACGTCGCCTGGAAAGCCTTAGGCTCCTGATCGCCGGCAGCGGTGCCGCTCGCGGAGAGCGGCACCGTTTCCGCGTGTCCGGGACGCCGAGGAATTCCTAACGCTCCGTTGCAGACGCGGCCGAGTCCTCGGATGCCGTCCGAGCCGGAATCGCGTCGGCGAGCTCGTGCTCGCCGAGCCGTTCGGCGGCGAAGTCGAGAAGGGCGGAGGCGCGCGGAGTGAGCTTCATGTCCGCGGGCCAGATCCCCACTACGTGGGTCACCGTGACCGGGGGGTCGAGGGGCCGGATGACAACCGGTCGTCCCTCGATGCTCACGGGGAGCGCGTGGGGCCGGGACATGAGCAGCCCGTAGCCGAGTCCGCGGCCCACCAGTGCCTCGACGAGGCCGATCTGGGAGACCCTGGCTTCGATCTTGGGCTCCAGGCCGCGCGCGGTGAACGCGTCCGCCACGTTGCGGACTCCCGGTGTCGCGTCGTACTGGATGTAGGGCTCGTCGGCGAGATCCGCCAGGTCCACCGTTTCGGCCGCCGCGAGCCGATGCCCGGGAGGCAGGTGCGCCTCGAGTTCGGTCGCGTAGATCCTGCGGCGGCGGCATCCGGTCGGCAGCGACACGTCGTACACGAGGGCCACATCGAGTCGCCCTGCCTCGAGATCGGAGAGCAGTTCTTCGTTGGTGCCCACCGTGATCCCGATGCTCACGCCGGGATGGCGCTTGGGGAAGCCCTCGAGAAGCTCCGGCACCACGTTCGCGGCGAAGCTCGAGTAGCAGCCGAGCCGCACCGGACCCCGCAGCTCCTGTTCGCGCCCGGCGTTCAGGACGAGTTCGTGCGTGTCGGCCACGATCTGACGCGCCCGTCTGGCGAAATCCTGACCGGTCGGAGTGAGCGTGAGCCCTCTGGCCTTGCGCCGCACGCACAGCTGCTCGCCCACGGCGCTCTCGAGGCTCGACACGGCCTGCGACAGCGCGGATTCCGAGATGTGCAGGTGCGCCGCGGCCGCGCTGAGCGTGGGGAAGTTCGGCAGTGCCGCGAACAGTTCGAGTTGCCGCAGGCTCACCTCGGAGATGGCTGCCCTTCCCCTTCTTCAGTTCAACCGAATTACATCCTCACATTACCACGATTTACACGCAGAGGAAGGCCTCCCATGATGGGAGGAACAGCTTCCCGATCCCTCCGAACGGAGGGCTGGCAAGGACTTTGGGGGAGAAGCAGTGGCAAGTCAGGACACTCGCATCGCGATCATCGGCGGAGGGATGGGCGGGCTGACGGCCGCGATCGCGCTGCGGAAGATCGCCGGAGTCCGGGCCACCGTGTTCGAGCAGGCGAGCAAGCTGGGCGAAGTGGGCGCGGGGGTCACGGTCGCGCCGAACGCCGCGCGCGTCCTCGAGAGGCTCGGCGTGCTCGATCGGATCAGGCGGGTCGGAGCGGTCCCGGACGGGCACGGCGTCTACTTGAACGCCATGGGCGGTCTGGTGACCGACGCGGCGTGGGAGGACTCGGCCAAGCAGCACCAGAACATCGGCATGTACCGCCCGGACCTGATCGACGCCTTGGCGCAGGAGGTCGATCCGGCGACCATCCGTCTCGGCCACCGGCTGGTTTCCGCGGAGCCACTGGGCTCCGGCGTTCGCGTCGAGTTCGAGAACGGCGCGGACGACGTGTTCGACGCCGTGATCGGAGCGGACGGCATCCATTCGGTGGTGCGGGGAGCCGTCGGCCAGTTCCCGGAGCCGGTCTACTCCGGGTACATCGTCTATCGCGGAGTGGTCGACGCGTCCCGCCTGCCCGGCGACTGGCCCATGATCAGCCAGGTGTGGATGGGCAACCGGCGGCACTTCATGTGCTATCCGCTGCAGCAGCGGAAGCTGTTCAACTTCGTCGCAGGCATCCCGAGCGAACGGCCGCTCGACGGGGCCTGGTCCGGCCCGGCGGAGGTCGGCGAACTCGCCGCCGAGTTCGCGGGCGCGGACTGGGACCCGAGACTCCAGGAATTCATCGGGCGCATCGAGCACACCTTCTGGTGGGGCCTCTTCGATCACGAACCTCTCGCCAACTGGTCCCGAGGGCCGATCACCTTGCTCGGCGACGCGGCGCACACGATGCTGCCGCACCAGGGACAGGGGGTGAACCAGGCGATCGAGGACAGCATGGCGCTCGCGACGTTCCTCGCGGCGGCCGACAGCGTCGCCGACATTCCCGAGGCGTTCAGGCGCTACACCTCGGTCCGCATGCAACGCACGGCGATCCTGCAGAACGGCTCTCGCCGGGCCGGTGCCATGTTCGACGCGCAGTACGAATTCGCGGACCTCGAGAAGCGCGACGCCGATCTCCGGGTCGGGCGCGATTTCCGGCGGAGCGCGGTATTCGACTACGACGCACAGAAGGTGGCCGAACAGGCGCTCAACCGATTTCAGGGGGTACCGGTCGCATGACCTCGATCAGCATCATCGGCAGCGGCAAGATGAGCGGGGCGATCGCGGAGGTCGCGGCCCGGGCAGGCGCAGGCGTCCAGATCATCAAGCGCAGTGCGGAAAGCAGGTCCGCGGCGCGTCCAGGTCCGGGCTACGGCGTCATGGGCGACAAGCTCACCGGAGACCTGGTCGTGCTCGCCGTTCCCTACGGAGCGTATCCGGGCATCGTCGAGCACTATCGGGACCAGTTCCGCGAAAAGGTCGTCATCGACATCAGCAACCCCATCGATTTCTCCACCTACGACCGGCTGAAGTCACCCGCTGATTCGTCCACCGCGGCCGAACTCGTGAAGTTGCTGCCCGCGGGCACGGCCGTCGTCAAGGCGTTCAACGTCAATCTCGGAGACACGCTCGTCAGCGGCACGAACGGCACGACGCGCACGACCGTCCTGTTCGCCGGTGACTACGCCGAGGCGAAGATGGCCGTCGCGGAGTTCATCGAGGCGGCGGGAATGCGCGCGGTCGACGTCGGCCCCCTCACTCGCGCAAGGGAACTCGAGGCGATGGGGTTCCTCCAGATCGTGGTGGCAGCGCTCGGCAAGACGCGGTACGAGTCGGGCTTCGCGCTGCTGGAGTGAGCGGCATCGATCGCCTCCGCGTGCTCCGGTGAACGGGGTCAGTGCCGGCAGGCGGCCGCCCCGTGGCAGGAGGCCATCGCCCGCAGCGTGTCGTGCAGTTGCCGGGCCTTGTCCGGCGGCAGTTGAGCGGCGGTGTTGTGCAGTTCCTGCGGATCTGTGGTCCGGTCGTAGTACTCCTTGGCACCGTCGGCGTATTCGACGTAGGTGTAGGCGGTGCTCCGAATCGCCTCGTAGGTGGTCGGATTGCCACTGTTCTTCGCGGGCTTGTCGGGGTCGTTCTTGTCGAAATCGGGGCCGTGGTGCTCCACCAGCCCGACGGTGCGCCACGCCGTCGGTGCGGTGCCGTTCAGCAGCGGCACCAGGCTTTCGCCGTCCACCGGTGCGGGGGTCGGCGCCCCGGCCAGCGCTTCGAAAGTCGGCCGCAGGTCGATGTTCTCGGCGGGCTGGTCCACCGTCGCGCCCGCCTTGACGCCGGGGCCGGTGACCACCAGCGGCACGTGCACGTCCGTGTCGAACGCCGTCTGCTTTCCGGGCGTGAGCCGGTACTCGCCCATGTGGTAGCCGTTGTCCGAGGTGAAGACGAGGTCGGTGTTCCCGCGTACTCCGGCTTTGTCCAGCGCTGCTTGCACGGTGCCGATCATCTTGTCGACCGACTGCACGGCTTGCGCTCGCTTGCGGAAGTCCTTGTCGATGGTCTGTTTTTCCCGGTCGGTCAACGGGGTGCGGGAGGCGAGCCACGACGGCGGCGACGACGGGAGCGTGTCATACGCGGGGCCGCGCGGTGCGGTGAGCCCGGGAAACGCGCCGGCGTCGCGGGGCGCGGGGGTGTAGGGGCCGTGCGGGGCGAACGTGGCGAGTTCCATCGCGAACGGGGTGTGGTCGGCCGCCGAACTGGCCACGAACCGCGCGGCCTTGTCCGCCATGACGTCGACGAGGTAGTCCTCGGGCTTCTTGCCGTAATGCTTGACGGTGCCGTTCTCGTTGAGGTCGTAGTCGAATTCGCGGTAGCCGTTCCCCGCGACGTCCCATTCGTTCCAGCCGGGCGGGATCCCGTCGGATTTCGGCTGGTAGCCGTTGAGATACTTGCCCATCATCGCGGTCCGGTACCCGGCCTGTTGCAACGACGTCGCGTAGGTCGACTTGTCGTCGCCGCGGTCGTGGAAGACGCGGTAGCCGCCGTCCTCGCCGCCGTTGGTGAACACGCCGGTGTCGTGCGGGACCATCCCGGTGAACAGCGACGAGCGCGACGGGCAGCAGAGGGAGTCGGTGACGGTGTAGTTGGCGAACGAGGTGCCGTTGCGGGCCATTTCCTGGACGTGCGGCAGATACGGCAGCAGATTCATCGACAGGTCGTCGGTGAGCACGAGGACGATGTTCGGTTTGCCGCCGGCCGCGGCGGGCTGGCCCGGCACGCAGGCGACGGCCGTCGAAGCCACTGTCAAGGCCAGCAGCGAGATCAGGAGCGAACGAGCGCGTTGCGGCATGCCCCGCACGCTAGAACTGCGATCCGCGAGTTCGGTTCGGAGCGTGTTCGGGTTCGGTAAATCCGCCGCGCGCTCAGCCGAGTTCCTGAGCGAGCCCGACGACGATGTTCTCCGGCCCCCGGACGTAACACAGCAGATAGATGTCCTCGTACTGCACCACCTCGTCGACCAGTTCGGCTCCGTGGGCGCGCAGGCGGGCGAGGGTGTCCTCGAGGTCGTCGACCGCGAACATCATCCGGCGGATGCCGAGCGTGTTCGCCGGGGCCTGCCACGGCTCCGGAGCGATCGCCTTCGGCTGGTGGAATTTCGCCAGTTCGACCCGCCCGGGTCCGTCGGGGACGCGCAGCATGGCGACGTCCTGCCGGATGTCCTTCAGGCCGACCACCCGTTCCGCGCCGCGCCAGTCCAGCGGGCCCTTGTTTTCCAGTTCCAGCCCCAGTTCGACGAAGAACGCGATGACCGCGTCGAGGTCCTCGACGACGATGAGGACGTTGTCCATCCGCTTGACCGTCATGCGGTCACCGTAGCCTGCTCCGAAAAGCCTTAGTGGTGCTATTCTTAGCCCAAAGCTATTCAGGGGGTGCCGGATGCCGAAGCGGACCGAGCCGGACGAGGTCGACGAGATGCTCGCGCAGTGGCGGGACGAGGTGCCGGAGGTAGACACGTCGCCGCTCGCGGTGTTCGGGCGGTTGCACCGTTCGTTCGACCGGTACCAGCGGCAGCTGACGCGCGTGTTCGCCCGGCACGGGATCACGGTGGCGGACTTCGGGATCCTCGCCGCACTCCGGCGGGGCGGCGCGCCTTACCGCCGCACAGCCGGGGACCTCGCCGACACGAACCTGCTCACCACCGGCGGCATCACCCAGCGGGTCGACAAGCTGGTGCAGGCCGGACTCGTCCGTCGCGAACGCGACGAGGACGACCGCCGGGTCGTGTTCATCGGCCTCACCGAGGAGGGGCTCGCGGCCACGGACAAAGTGGTGCACGAGCATTTCCCCAACGAAAACCGCATGCTGGCCGGGTTGACCGCGACGGAACGGGCGCAGCTGGCGAAATTGCTGGGGAAGCTGGAGCAGTCGCTGGACCAGGCCGAGTTCGGGGACTGAATCCGTCCGGCTGGGGCCGAGCGCGACGCCGCCTTGATCGCTGCGGTGCGTGCGGTACTGGACGGCCAAGCCCGAACGTGCTGATTCAGGCCCGAGCCCACGGGATCGGTTCGTCCGCCGGGCTCAAATAAACGCATTGATCGCCGCCGTGCGTGCGGCGCCGCCGATCCCCGGCCGAGGTCGGCGGGGAGTCGACGGCGCGGCACTGGACGGCCAAGCCCGATCTTGCTGATTCAGCCCCGAGCCCACGGAATCGGCTCGTCCGCCAAGCTCAAATACAAGCTCTTCTGCCGCTGATAACTCCGGATCGCGGTGCGCCCCTTGTCCGTTCCGAGGCCGCTTTCCTTCGTGCCGCTGAACGGGGTCGAGATGCTGAACTGCTTGTACGTGTTGATCCACACCGTCCCGGCCTCGACGCGGCGGGCCAGGCGGAGCGCGCGGCGGTAGTCGGCGGTCCAGATGCCGCATGCCAGGCCGTAGACGGTCGAATTGGCCTGGGCGACCAGGTCTTCCTCGTCGTCGTAGGGCAGCAGGACGCCGACCGGGCCGAAGATTTCCTCCTGGCACGTCTTCGCGTCGGGCGCGAGGCCGTCCAGCAGCGTCGGCAGGTAGTACGCACCGCGCGAGAGGCGTTCGTCGGAAGGGATTTGCCCGCCGCAGCGGACCACCGCGCCTTCTTCGCGGGCGCGGTCTACCATCGCGGCCACCTTGTCGCGGTGGGCGAACGTCGCCAGCGGACCGACCTGGGTGGCCGGGTCGGTGCCGGGGCCCAGTCGCAGGGCGGTGGCCGCCTCGATCAGGCGGGAAGCCCATTCGCCGTACTGCTTGCGCGGCAGGAAGATCCGCGATCCGGCGATGCAGCTCTGCCCGGTCGACGAGAAGATTCCATACAGGATTCCGGCGACAGTCTCCTCGACGTCGGCGTCCTCGCAGACGATCGTCGGGGACTTGCCGCCGAGTTCCATGGTGACCGGGATGATCCGGTCCGCGGCGATCCTGCCCAGCACGCGTCCGGTGGTGGTGCCGCCGGTGAAGGCGAGCTTGCCGACCAGCGGGTGGCGGGAGATCGCGTCGCCGACGACCGAGCCGGGGCCGGGCAGGACGGACAGCAGTGCGGGCGGTACGCCGGCGTCGTGGACGAGGCGGGCCAGCGCCAGCGAAACCAGGGGAGTGGCTTCCGCCGGTTTGAGCAGGACGGCGTTCCCGGCGGCCAGCGCGGGGGCGATTTTCTGGGCGTCGCTGGCGATCGGCGAGTTCCAGGGCGTGATCGCGCCGACGACGCCGATCGGTTCGTGCACGCTCATCGTCAGGTGTGCGCCGCGGCTGGGCGGGAGTTCGCCTTCGAGCGTTTCGAGCGCGGCCGCGTAGTAGCGGAAGGTGCCGGCGGCGCTCGCGACGAGTGCGCGGGTTTCACCGAGGGCCTTGCCGGTATTGCGGGTTTGCAGCAGGGCGAGCTGCTCGGCGTGGTCCTCGATCGCGTCGGCGACGCGGGTCAGCAGCCGGGCGCGCTGGTGCGGCAGCAGGTCTCGCCATGCCGGGTCCGCGGCGGCCGCGGTGCCGGCCCGGGCGGCGGCGTCGACCTGGGCGGAGTCGGCGGCGTGGATCGAGGCGACCGCCGACCCGTCGGCGGGGTCCACGCACGCGGACGCGGGACCGCCGCCGCGCTGCCAGTCGCCGCCGACCGGGATTTCGTCGGGCGGGACGGGGAAGGGCTGCATGGCGACGTCCTTTCGGCGCGGATGACGAGGGGTGCGACCGAGGAAACCTTAGACCTAAGATTTCGTCAAGGCCTGGCGCTGCACGCGAGCCGCCGGGAGACCGCCGGAAAGAATTTTAGGCCTAAGGGGTTGTGCGGATCACAGCCCTCGGGGTACAACCCTTATCAGTAAGTCTCTTAGACCTAAGGCATTCGGCGGCGAGCCCGCCGAGGACCACCGGAGGAGTTGCCCCGCGATGACCACCACCGAAAACAAGCACCAGGAACTCGAGGAGCTCATCGACTCGTGCATCGCCGCTCGCGAGACGCGGTACGAGGACTGGGACACCCTCGGCTTCCAGGCCGCCGCGAAGGGCGACGAGTTCCGCCGCGCGCAGATCCGCTACATCGGCTCCGGCGCGACCGGCAACCACGAGGGCGACGCGCGCCAGCTGCCCTCGGAGCACTTCACCTTCTCCAACATGCGGCTGCCGGTCGGCGCGATCGGCCCGGAGCACACCCACCACGACGTGGAAGAGGCGTTCTTCGTCCTCGAGGGCACGCTGGAGGTGACCGTGCACGACGTCGAGGACGGCACCAAGACCGCGACCCGCGTGCTCGGCTACCGCGACCTGATCCGCGTGCCCGCCGGGGTGCCGCGCAGCCTGCGCAACGCCGGCGACACCGACGCGCTGTTCTGCGTCATCATCGGCGCGCAGAAGCCGCAGCTGCCGACCTACCCGCCCACCTCGCCGATGCACGGCGTCACTCGCTGAGAAGAGACCGCGATGCCGACGATGCTGCGGGTGCACCGGACGACGTGGCTGGCCGACCGGGTCACGCAGGTGGAACTGCGCGATCCGGAAGGAAAGCCGCTGCCCGTCTGGGAGCCGGGAGCGCACCTTTCCCTGCACCTGCCGAACGGGCTGGTGCGCGAGTACTCCCTCTGCGGCGACCCGGCCGATCGGCACAGCTGGACGGTCGCGGTGCTGCGGGAGGAATCCTCGCGCGGCGGCAGCGCGTGGGTGCACGAGCGGCTCACCGCGGGGAGCGTCGTCCCCGTCGAGGGCCCGCGCAACACCTTCGAACTGCACGACGCCCCGGAGCACCTGCTCATCGCCGGCGGCATCGGCGTCACCCCGATCCTCGCGATGGCCCGGCAGCTCGCGGCGGGCTTCGCGCCGTGGTCCATGCTCTACTGTGGACGGTCGCGCGGCGGAATGGCTTTCCTGGACGAGCTTTCCGGGCTCGCCGGGGACCGGCTGGAAGTGCACGCCGACGACGAGCACGGCGGTCCGCCCGATCTGGCCGCGAGGCTGGCCGGGCTCGCCCCGGGAACGGTCGTGCACTGCTGCGGCCCGGAACCGCTGCTCCAAGCGGTCGAGGCGGCTTTGCCGGAAACGGCGACCTTGCGGGTCGAACGCTTCCGGGCCCCCGAGGCGCCGGCCGCCGCGCCGGGAACGGGATTCGACGTCGTGTGCGCCGGTTCCGGGACCCGGGTCGCGGTCGCCGCCGACGAGTCCATTGTGGACGCCCTCGGCCGCACCGGGATTTCCGTGCCGACCTCGTGCCGCGAGGGCGTGTGCGGGACTTGTGAAACGAAGGTGCTCTCCGGCGAACCGGACCACCGCGATTTCGTGCTCGACGACGACGAGAAGGCGACCTCCGGGACCATGATGCTGTGCGTGTCGCGGTGCCGGTCCGCCGAACTCGTGCTCGATCTGTAGAAGAACCGATCCTGAGGAGCCGGCCATGGCCGGACACACCCACCGGCAGCTCGCCGTGCTGCGCGCCGCCGCCGCGGGGCACGTGGAGATGACGTGCAGCCGCGAACCGCACCTCTACGTCGACGGCCTCGCCTGCTGCGACCCGACCCTCAGGCACCAGCTGGCCGGCCTGCTCGCCCCCGAACCGGCCGCGCCGCGCGGACCGGGGCTCCGGGTGCCCGCGGTGCTCACCGCCGCCGGGCAGGCCGTGCTCGCCCCGTCCGCCGCCTGACGGCTCGTGCGCACCGCCGGTGAGAACCGGCATCGCCACGCACGAAGCCCGACCCACCACGAACCGAAGGGAACGCCCGATGCCGCTGCAGCTGCGGCCGGTGCAGAGCCGCACCGCCCCGCCAACGAGCTACGAGAACGCGCTGGCCGACGAGCTGGAAGCCGTCTACGGCCGGGGCGTGCACGACCTGCCCGGCGTGGTTTCCGCGCTCAACGCGGGCGGCCTGCGCCCGGCGGACGGCTCCGACTGGACCGAAGAGACGTTCACCGCCGAACTCGCGCGGCTGGCAGGGGAGGCGTGATGGCGACCAAAACCGCCGAAGAGCTGCTGGCACTGGGCCTGCGCGACCGCTGGTACCCGCTGTGCCCGTCCGGCACCGTCAAACGCGGCGAGCTGACCCGCATCGAACGGGCCGGGGAGCAACTGCTGCTCTGGCGCGACTCCGCCGGGGTCGTGCACGTACAGGAAGACCGCTGTCCGCACCGCGGCGCGCGGCTTTCGCTCGGCGTGCACATGGGCGACCGGGTCGCCTGCAACTACCACGGCGTGCAGGTGGACGGAGACGGTGTCGTCGTGTCGGTCCCCGGCAGCCCGGGGTGTGCGCTGGAGGGCCGTCGCGCGCTGCGGACGTTCCCCGCGGAGGAACACGCCGGTGCCGTTTTCGCCTGGTTCGGCCTGGACGAATCAGCCGAGCCGACGCCGTTGCAGCTGCCGGACCCGATCGCGGGCGGCGAGTGGGACAACTTCCTCTGCTACGTCGAATGGGACGCGCCGTACGGCTACTCCCTGGACAATCTGCTCGACCCGATGCACGGGGCGTTCCTGCACCGCAACAGCCACACCATGTTCGGCGGCAAGCGCGAGGCTGTCTTCCAGATCCGCGCGATCGACGACGGGTTCGTCTTCGAGAAAACCGACCAGCGCGGCGTGAACTTCGACTGGGTGCAGCTCACCGACGCCGGCGCGCAGTGGGTCACGCTCGACATCCCGTACCCGGACACCGCCGGCCCGGGCGGCGCGTTCACCATCGTCGCCGCGCTGTGCGCGATCAACGAGACCCAGCACGCGGCCTTCTTCTGGCGCTGCCGCAAGGTTTCCGGCTGGGAACGCGACAGCTGGCGCGTCCTCTACCGCAACCGGCTCGAAGCCCGGCACTGGGCGGTGCTGGAGCAGGACCGCGAGATGGCCGAGGCGATGCCGCTCGACGCGTGGGACCGGGAAAACCTGTACCAGCACGACATCGCGCTCGTGCGGATGCGCCGGTTGCTGCGGTCGGAAGCCCGCCGCCAGGCCGCCGCGCTCGCCGCTCCCGCCGCCGCACCGGCCCCCGCCGCGCCCGTGCCCGCCCCGACCCGCTGACGTTTCAGGAGGCCCCATGTCCGCCGAACCCATCGCGCGGCTCCGCGCCCTGCGCGCGGTGACGCTGCGTTCGACGCAGTGCGCCGATTCCGGCGAGTTCTACCGCGAAGTCTGGGGGCTGCAGCAGGTCGAAGCCGACCGCGGCGCCGTGTGGCTGCGCGGTTCCGGCGACGAGCACCACGTGCTGCAGCTCGAACAGGCCGACCAGAACGCGCTCGGCAAGATCGCGTTCGCGGTCGCCACTCCGCGCGAGGTCGACGCGGCCGCCGCCCGGCTGGCCGCGCACGGCGTCCCGCTGGTCACCGAACCCGGCAAGCTCGACCAGGTCGGCGGCGGGTACGGCCTGCGTTTCGCCGACCCGGAAGGCCGGCTGGTGGAGCTGTCCGCCGAGGTCGACGCGGTCGTCCCGGGCGACCCTTACGGTCGCGCCGCGGTGCCGCGGAAACTGGCGCACGTCGTGCTCAACACGGTCGACATCGACGCGGCCTGCGAGTTCTACACGCGGGTGCTGGGCATGCGGATCTCGGACTGGTCCGAGCACCAGATGGCCTTCCTGCGCTGCAACGCCGACCACCACGTGATCGCGTTCAACCAGGCGGAATTCGCGTCGGTGAACCACATCGCGTATGAGATGAACTCGATCGACCACTTCATGCGCGGCATCGGGCGGCTCAAGCACAACGGCGTTACGCCGCTGTGGGGCCCCGGCAGGCACGGTCCGGGCAGCAACACCTTCGGCTACTTCGCCGACCCGGCCGGGCTCGTTTGCGAGTACACCTCCGAGGTCGCGCAGGTGGAGGAAGACGCGTGGCTGTGCCGGGTGTGGCGGCGCACGCCGGAGCTGTCCGACCTGTGGGGCACCGCGGGTCCGCCGTCGAAGGACGTCCGCGCGCACATGCGCGGCGTGCCGGACCCCGGCTACTCGGCGTGGTGGCAGTCGTGAAGGTAGGAGTGCTGGGCGCGGGATCGATCGGCTCGGTCGTCGCGGAAGCGTTGCGCGACGGGCTGGTGCCGGGCGCGGAGCTGTCCGGGGTCGTCGATCCGGCGCTGTCCCCGGCGGGACTGCCGATGTGCGCGCTGCCGGAGCTGTTGTCCACTTCGGACTTGGTGGTCGAGGCGGCGGGACAGCGGGCGCTGGCGGACGCGGGGCCGCAGGTGCTGTCGGCGGGGTGCGACCTGCTGGTGGTTTCGGTCGGCGCGCTGGCGGCGGACGGGCTGCTGGAGAAGCTGCTCGCGGCCGGCCCGGGCGCGGTCCATTTGTCGACCGGCGCGATCGGCGGGCTCGACCTGCTGCGTTCGGCGGCGCTGCTCGGGCAGTTCGAGCGGGTGGTCATCGAGACGACGAAGAAGGCGTCTTCGCTGGTCCAGCCGTGGATGTCCGAGGCGGAGGCGGAGGCGTTGCGGCAGGCGATCGCACCGGTCGAATTGCGGCGCGGGCCCGCGCGGGAGATCACCGCGGCCTTCCCGAAGTCGGCGAACGTGGCTGCGTCGGTGGCGCTGGCGGTGCGGGATTGGGACGTCGTGGAGGCGGCGGTGATCGCCGATCCGGCCGCGCCGTTGACCTCGCACGTGATCACCGCGGCCGGTCCGGCGGGGGAGTACCGGTTCGAGATCCGCAACCGGCCGTCGCCGCAGACGCCGACGTCGAGCCAGGTCGTGCCGTACGCGGTGCTGTCCGCGCTGGAAGCGTTGGCGACGCCGAGGGCGGTGTTCCGGTGACTTCCACAGTGGACGGTGTGCGGGTGCGGATCGCCGGGGACGGCAGTCCGGTGCTGTTGCTGCACGGCATCGGCGGATCGAGCGCGTCGTTCGACGCGCAGCTGGCTGGTCTGGCGCCGAAACACCGGGTGCTGGCTTGGGACGCGCCGGGCTACGGCGGTTCGGCCGATCCGGAGAAGCCGCTGGGCATGGCCGGATACGCGGCGCTCGTCGGCCGTCTGCTGACCTCGCTGGACGCGGCGCCCGCACATCTCGTGGGTGTCTCGTGGGGCGGCGTGATCGCGACCCGCGTCGCGCTGGACTACCCGGAGGTCGTGCGGTCGCTGGTGCTGGCCGATTCGACCCGGGGCTCCGGCGTCGACTCCGAGCGCGCAGCGGTGATGCGGGCCCGGCCGAGCGAACTGAACCGGGTAGGTGCGGCGGAATTCGCCCGTCGGCGCGCGCCTCGGCTGCTCGCGCCCGGCGCGGATCCTGCGGTGGCGCAACGGGTCGAGGACATCATGGCGGGGATCCGGCTGCCCGGGTACACGTCCGCCGCGGAATCGATGGCCGAGACGGATCACGGCCCGCGGCTGGCGCGGATCTCGGTGCCGACGCTGGTGCTCGTCGGCGAGCACGACCAGGTGACCGGGGTGTCCGAGTCGCGACGGCTCGCCGCGTCGATCCCGGGTGCTCGACTGGAAGTGCTGCCCGGCGGGCACGCGGCGAATCAGGAATCGCCGCGCCGGTTTTCCGCCGAGGTGCTGGACTTCCTGTCCCAAGTGGACTCGGTGGTGGCGCGATGAAGGATCGGCTGTATGTGGTCACCGGCGCGGGGCGCGGGCTCGGCTGGGCGATCGCCCGCGAGATCGGGCGTCAAGGCGGTCGCGTCGTGATTGCCGAACGTTCTCCGGATCGGGCCGCGGACGGGGTCGCCCGGTTGCGGGCGGAAGGCGTTGAGGCGCACCGGATCGACACGGATGTCGCGGATCCGGATTCGGTCGCGGCCTTGGCGGACGCGGTCGCGAAGCTCGGCCCGTTGCACGGCTTGGTGAACAACGCGGCGATGGCGGATGGCGTGGGCGGCAAGCACTTCGCGGAGCTGGACGTCGAAGCGTGGGACACGTTGATGACCGTCAACGCGCGCGGCCCGTGGCTCGTCTCTCGCGCACTGTATCCGCAGCTCGCGCAGACCGGCGGACGCATCGTGAACCTCGCGTCCGACGCCGCGCTGTACGGCTCGCCGCGGCTGGTCCAGTACGTGGCCTCGAAGGGCGCGGTGATCGCGATGACCCGTGCGATGGCGCGGGACGGCGGTCCGGACGGCGTGACCGTCAACGCGGTCGCGCCCGGGCTGACCGAGGTCGAAGCCACCGCGGGCATTCCGCAGGAACGGCACGACCTGTACGCGATGAACCGCGCGCTGACCCGGCCGCAACAGCCGGAGGACGTCGTCGGTTCGGTGGCGTTCCTGCTGTCCGACGCGGCCTCCTACATCACCGGCCAGACCCTCGTGGTCGACGGCGGATTCGTCTGCAGCTGAAGGGAAAACCCGTGGATTTGGGATTGAAGGGTACGGCGGTGCTCGTGACCGGGGCCAGCTCCGGCGTCGGGCTCGCGACCGCGGCCGCGCTGCTGGCCGAGGGCGCGCACGTCGCCGCCTGCGCCCGCGACGGCGTCCGGCTGGAGAAGGCCCTCGCCGACCTGCCCCGTGCCGAGGGTGCCCGGCTGTACACCGCGTCTTGCGACGTGCTCGACCAGGCGCAGGTGGAAACCTTCGTCGCCGACGCCGCCCGCGAGCTGGGCGGCCTGGCCGGGGTCGTGAACAACGCGGGCCGGTCGCTGATGGCGCGGCTCGCCGAGACCACCGACGACCAGTGGCGGGACGAGCTGCACCTCAAGATCTTCTCGGTCCTGCACGTCGTCCGGGCCGCGTTGCCGTGGCTGCGGGCGGCGGCGAATCCGTCTGTGGTGAACGTGAACGCGATCCTCGCGCGCCAGCCCGAACCTCGGTTGGCAGCCACTTCGGCGGCGAGGGCGGCGTTGCTCAATCTCTCCACGACGTTGGCGACCGAATTGGCCGAGGACGGCGTGCGAGTCAACTCGGTCTGCCTCGGCCTGGTCGACACCGGACAGTGGCGCCGCCGGTACGAGGCCTCCGGCAGCGAGCTGTCCTTTGTGGACTGGTCGGCGGAGCTGGCGGCCGACCGCGGCATTCCGCTGGGTCGCCTCGGCACCGCGGAAGAGGTCGCTTTCCCCATCGTCACGCTGCTTTCGCCGCGTGCCTCCTACGTGACCGGCGCGACGATCGACGTCGGCGGCGGCATTGCCCGTTACGTCTAGAAGGGACGGACCCATGAATCACGGTCACGGAGGCGAGCTTCTCGTTCGCCTGCTGTCCGAAGCCGGAGTGGACACCGCCTTCGGCGTGGTGAGTGTGCACAACCTGCCGCTGGTGGAAGCGGTCGCGCAGCAGTTGCGGTTCGTGCCCGTGCGGCACGAAGCCGCCGCGGTGAACGCCGCCGACGGGTACTCCCGGGCCAGCGGCGGCCTCGGCGTCGCGATCACCAGCACCGGCACCGGCGCGGGCAACGCGGCGGGCGCGCTGGTCGAGGCCCTCACGGCGGGCAGTCGCGTGCTGCACGTGACCGGTCAGATCGACTCCGAATTCCTCGGCAGCGGACGCGGCGTCATCCACGAGACGCGCGACCAGATCGGCATGCTGACCGCGATTTCCAAGCACGCGGCCACGGTCACGTCGGTCGAGACCGCCGAGGAGACGCTGCGTGCGGCGATCCGGCACGCGCTGTCGGTGCCGAGCGGTCCGGCGAGCGTCGAATGGCCGATCGACCTGCAGTACTCACGGCACGAGTTCCGTACTGGCTCGCTCGAACCGACCCCGATCCCGCCGCCCGACGCCGCTGCGCTCGCGGAAGCCGCCGAACTGCTCGCTGCCGCGCGCCGTCCGGTGTTCTGGCTCGGCGGGGGAGCGACCGGCGCGCGCGACGAGGTGCGCGCGCTCGCGGAACGGCTCGGCGCGGCCGTGTTCACCAGCAACTCCGGCCGCGGCACGGTGCCGGAGAACCACGAACTGGTCGTCGGGAACTTCGCCGCGCACGAGTCGGCGGCGCAACTCCTCGCCGACGCCGACCTGCTGGTCTCGATCGGCACGCACTTCCGCTCGAACGAAACCAAGCACTACCACCTCGCATTGCCCGAACGGCACCTGCAGATCGACGTCGACGCCGACGCGCTGGGCCGCGTCTACCCGGCCACTGTCGGAGTGCAAGGCGATGCCGCGACGGTGCTCGCCGGTCTGTCCACTGTGGAAGCTAACACCGAACCAGGCTGGCGCGACCGCGTCGTCGAGACCCGGAAAGCGGTGCGGGACAAGCTGAACGAGGCGATCGGCCCGTACGCGGAGATCTGCGCCGCCCTGCGCGACGGCCTCCCGGCCGAGTCCGTGATCGCCCGCGACGTCACCATCCCGTCCAGCCAGTGGGGCAACCGGCTGCTGGACATCCACGACCCGCGCACCAACGTGTTCCCGGTCGGCGGCGGCATCGGTCAGGGCCTCGCCACCGGCATCGGGGCCGCGCTCGCGACGCCGGACGCGCCGACCGTGGTGATGGTCGGCGACGGCGGTCTCGCGGTGCACCTCGGCGAACTGTGCACGCTGGCCCAGGAACGGCCGTGGCTCGCGCTGGTCGTGTTCAACGACGGCGGATACGGCGTGCTGCGCAACATGCAGGACCACCACCGCGGACAGCGTGCCGGAGTCGACCTGTTCACCCCCGATTTCGCGCGCCTGGCGCAGTCGCTGGACCTGCCGCACACGCTGGTGTCGAAGCCGGGCCAGTTCGCCGACGCGCTGGCGAAAGCGGTGGCCCAGCACGGTCCGTCGGTGATCGAGGTCGACGTGACCGCTTTGCCCGCCACGCCGCGGCCGTTCGTGCCGCCGGTGCCGGTTCCGGAGAGCTGAGGGAGACCAGACGTGGGAGGCACCATCGAAGCTGCCGAAGTCCACCATCACGGGCACGGACCCGCGAACCGCCGCCGCCGGGTGGTGCGGACGTCCGCGCCGCTGCTGGTGCGGCATCCGCCCGGCCGCGTGCGCGGCGCGGTGCTGGTGCTGCACGGCGCCGCCGGCCTCGACGAACCCGTCGAGAACTGCTGCCGCACGCTCGCGAGCTGCGGATACGTCACTGTCGCGCCGCTGTTCTACTACGAGACCGGCGGCCACACTTTCGGTCCGGACAAAGCGGACGCCGCCTTCGCCGCGCTCGCGCTTTCCGACCTCGAAGCCGACCTCGCCGGCGCGCTCGATTACCTCGGGAGCCGGCTGGGCATGCCGCGCCACCGCGTGGCCGCCGCCGGTTTCGGCTCCGCCGCCCACCTCGCCGAACTGGCGGGCGTGGACCTCGCCGCCGCTCTCGGACCCGCGCCGCCACCGTGGCCCGGTACGCCCGGATTCGACCCGCACGCACCCGACCGGCTCGTGCTGCCCGCCGGACCGTCCGCCGCGGACGACCTGGTCCGGTTCCTGGACGCCGAGCTGCCGGACTCTCCTCCGGCCCGCTGAAACCCCCTACGATCGATTGCACGCTCCGGCTCCGAGGAGGGCCCATGAGTATCGCCGCCACCCCCGAGGTGACCCAGCGGGACATCGCCGCCCGGCTGGAACGGCTCCCGATGTCGCGCTGGCAGGTGTCGATTCGCCTGATCATCGGCATCGTCACGTTCTTCGAGGCGTTCGACCAGCTGCTGATCGCCTACACGCTGCCGGTCATCGGCCGCGAATGGCACATGACGACCGCGTCCAGCACCGCGACGCTGACCATCGGCTCGATCGGCATGCTGCTCGGCGCGCTCGCGTCCGGCTGGGCCGCCGACCGGATCGGCCGCGTCAAGGTGATCACCCTGTGCGTCGCCGTCACGGCGTTGTGCAGCTTGGCGATGACGCTGTGCACCGCGTTGCTGCCGTTCCTGATCCTGCGGTTCGTCCAAGGCCTCGCGATCGGCGGTGAAGTGCCGACCGCGGCCGCGTACATCGCGGAGATCAGCCGGGCCCGCCGCCGCGGCCGCTTCGTGCTGATGTACGAGATCGTCTTCCCGGCCGGGCTCGCGGTCGGCGCGCTGGTCGCGGCCTGGGTCATCCCGCACTGGGGCTGGCGTCCGCTGTTCGCGCTGGCCGCCGTTCCGGGTCTCGCCGCGGTGCTGCTGCAGTTGCGGATCCCGGAATCACCGCGCTGGCTCGCCTCGCACGGGCACATCGAGAAGGCCGAGGCAACGATGGCGCTGATCGAGCGCCGGGTCGAGGAATCTCTTGGCCGTCCGCTGCCTCCGCCCGCCGAGGCCGTCGCGGCACCGGCAGCGGTTCCTTCGAAGCGCAGTTCGTTCCGCGACCTGTTCGCCGGTCGCTACCGGCGGCGCACGCTGATGGTGTGGACGATCTGGTTTGTCGGCTACCTCGCCAACTACGGCATCACCTCGTGGCTGCCGACGCTGTACAAGGGTTCGTTCCACCTCTCCATCGGCCAGGCGCTCTGGTACAGCACCGCCACGTCGGTCGCCGGTCTCGTCGGCTGCCTGATCGCCGCGCTGGTCGTGGACAAGCTCGGCCGCCGGGTCGTGCTGGCCGCGGGCCTGGGCGGGACGACCGCGATGCTGGTCGTGCTGGGCGCACTCGGCGCCGGGACTCCGTTGCAGCTGCTGGTGTGGTCGTCGCTCGCGGCGATGTTCAACTTCGCGGTGAACGTCTGCCTGTACCTGTACACGCCGGAGCTGTACCCGACCCGCAGCCGCGCGCTGGGCGTCAGCCTCGGCGGCGTGATGAACCGGTTCGGCCTGATCCTCGGCCCGATCCTGGTCGGCGCGCTGTACGCGGGCGGCAGCGGGCTCGCGTCGGTGTTCCTGGTGCTCGGCGGGATCTGCTTCGTCGGCGCACTCGTCGCCGGGTTCTTCGCCGAGGAGACCAAGGGCCGCACGCTGGAAGAGGTTTCGCCGTGACGGACGCGCTGCGCGTGGTCCTGCTCGGCACGGCGGCCGGGCCGTACCCGGCGCCGGGCAGGCAGGGCTGCGCGAACGCGGTGGTGGTCGGCGGGCGCGTCTACCTGGTCGACGCGGGCTACGGGACGCTCGGCAAGTACGTCTCCGCCGGGCTGTCCCTGCGCGATCTGGGCGGGGTGTTCGTGACGCACCTGCATTCCGACCACGTCGCCGAGCTGTTCACGCTCTTCCTGCTCGGCTGGGGCCCGGCGAACCAGGGCGTCGTCGATCCGGTGCGGGTCTACGGCCCCGGCCCGGACCCGACCGACCCCGGTCCGCCCGCCGCGGGCACGGAGGGGCTGGTGGCGGGCAATCTCGCGGCGTTCGGACAGGACGTCGCGGTGCGCCAGCGGACCAGCGACCGGCCGCGGCTGGCCGGGCTCGTCCACGCCACTGATCTTTCGGCGACGGGTGCGGAAATCGTGGTGCACGAAGACGACCGGGTGCGCGTGACGGCTCGGGCCGTCCCGCATCCGCCGCTGCACCTGGCGCTGGGCTACCGGTTCGAGACGGAACACGGTGTCGTCGCCTTCTCCGGCGACACCGCCCGAAGCGACGCGGTCGGCGAGCTGGCCGCGGGCGCCGACTTGCTGGTGCACGAAGCGATGGAGCCCGATTTCTACCGCAGCATCGGCTATTCGCCGAAGCTGCTGGACTTCCTCGCCGCCTCGCACACCTCGCCGGCGGACGTCGGCCGGGTCGCCGCGGCGGCCGGGGCCCGGCGGGTCGCGCTGTCGCACCTCGGTCCGTCCGATCCCGCCCGCCTCGACGACGAAGGCTGGCTCGGCCGGGTCCGCCCGCACTACTCCGGCCCGGTCGTCGTGGGCCACGACCTGCTCGACCTCACTGTCTAAAAGGAGCTTTCGCTGTGCCGGAAATCGCGATCGTCGGCGGCGGGATCGGCGGCCTCGCCGCCGCTGTCGCCCTGCGGAAGGCCGGATTCTCGCCGGTCGTGCACGAACAGGCGGCCGGATTCGGCCGCGTCGGCGCGGACATCAACCTGACCCCCAACGCCGTCCGCGCCCTCGACGGCCTCGGCATCGGCGACGAACTGCGCGAAACCGCCGCGCGGCCGAAGTACCGGATCAGCCGCACCTGGGACACCGGCGAGGAAACGTCGCGACTGCCGATGGGCGACGAGGCCGAACGCCGCTACGGCTCGCCGCAGCTCACGATGCACCGCGCGGACCTGCTGGCCGCCTTGGAACGCGCGCTGCCCGACGGCGTAGTCCACTTGGGACACAAGCTGACCGGACTGTCCACAACGGACTCGGTGTCGCTGGACTTCGGTTCTTCGGTGGCTTCCGCGGATGTCGTGATCGGCGCCGACGGCATCCACTCCGCCGTCCGCACCGCGTTGTTCGGCGCGGAACACCCGGAGTTCACCGGCGTGGTCGCCTACCGCGCGGTGCTGCCAGCGGGTTCGGTGGACGTGCCGAACCTGGACTGCTTCACCAAATGGTGGGGTCCGGATCCGGACACGCAGCTGGTGACGTTCCCGCTCAACCGCGGCGAGGACGTGTTCGTCTTCGCCACCACGAGGCAAAGCCAGTGGCGGCACGAATCCTGGACGACCCCAGGGGATGTCGACGAACTGCGCGAGGCGTACCGCGGCTTCCACCCCGAGGCCCGCGCGTTGCTGGCGGCGTGCGATTCGGTGCTGCAATCGGCGCTGTACGTCCGCGACCCGCTGCCGAACTGGTCATCCGGCCCGGTAACGCTGCTGGGCGACGCGTGCCACCCGATGATGCCGTTCATGGCCCAGGGCGCGGGAATGGCCATCGAGGACAGCGTGGTGCTGTCACGGGCGCTGGCGGCGTACCCGAACACCGAGGTCGCGCTGAAGGCATACCAGGCCGCCCGGCTGGACCGGACCCGCGAAGTGCAACTGGCCTCGCGGGGCAACAGCTGGCTCAAGGCGAGCGGAAACAGCTCGGCCGCGGCGGACGCGATCTACGGGTACGACGCTTGGCATACTTCGGTGTGACCCAGGTCATAGCTTGGGTCGCGGGTGGCGTGTCTGACCGGGACGGTGCCGTTCGACGCGTAGGTGAGCAGGCACCGTCCCGAACCAGGAGCTGATCCCATGCGCACCATCGTCGCCACCGCGTTCGTGTCCCTCGACGGCGTCGTCGAAGCCCCCGGCGGCGAGGCCGGCTACCGGAACGCCGGCTGGACGTTCAAGGACATCGAGTTCGACCCCGCCGCCTACGCACTCAAGGGCGCCGAGCAGGAGGAAGCGACCGCGTTGCTGCTCGGCCGCGTCAGCTACGAGGCGTTCTCGCCGGTGTGGCCGGACATGACCGAGGAGTTCCCGCACTACAACGCGATGCCGAAATACGTCGTGTCCACCACCCTGCGCGACGAGGACCTGGTGACGAATTGGGGCGAAACGACCATTCTTCGCTCCCTCGACGACGTCGCCGCGCTGAAGGAAACCGAGGGCGGCCCGATCATCGTCAACGGCAGCGCGACGCTGGTCCGCGCCCTCGCCGACGCGGGCCTGGTCGACCGGCTGCACCTGCTGGTCTTCCCGGTCCTGCTGGGCGCGGGGAAGCGGCTGTTCAGCGAGACCGACAAGGACAAGCAGCCGCTGAAGTTGATCGATAGCGAGAGTTACTCGAACGGGATCCAGAAGCAGATCTTCGAGTTCGTCCGCTGAGCGGATCCGCAGGGGCACCTCGACAGCAGCCGAGCAAGCCCGCCAGCCCCATCTAGGCACTGACAAGCCGGTGCATACTCGACGCCATGGCCCGTCGTTACCACCACGGCGATCTGCGGCAGGCGGTGCTGACCGCGGCCGTCGAGGTGCTCGGCGAATCCGGCCCGGCCGCGGTCAACCTGCGCGACCTCGCCCGCCGGGTCGGGGTCTCGCACGCCGCCCCGGCGCACCACTTCGGCGACCGCACCGGCCTGCTCACCGCCGTCGCCGCGCAGGGGTTCGACCTGCTCGCCGACACGCTCGAGGAGATGCCGCCCGAGCCGGACCTGCTCGAGGCCGGGGTCGCCTACGTTTCGTTCGCGGTCGGGCACCGGGCGCATTTCGAGGTGATGTTCCGCGCGGACCTGCTCCGCGGCGACGACCCGGACCTGCGGGCCGCGCAGGAGCGCAGCAGCCAGGCGCTGGACTGGGCCGTCGCCGGGTTCCGGGACGGCAGCGTCGACCCGGTGGTCGCGGGCGCGGCGGCCTGGTCGCTCGTGCACGGGTTCGCGACGCTGTGGCTGCAGCGGGCGTTGCCCGCGGACCTCGGCGACGACGCCGTGGCGGCCGCTCGCTCGGTCGCCGGACTGCTCGTCCGGGGTGCGCACCCGCCGTCCGGGTGACCCGCGGAACCGCGGCCGCGGCGGGCTCGTCTCATCGCCGACTTTCCCGGACCGGATGCCTGCGGTCCGGCTGGCTGACATACTGGTGCGCGCGTCCGAGGAGGACGCCCGCTGGGAGGTGGACTGGGGTGAGTTCGCACCGGGTTTCCGACTGGGCAGAGGTCCGTGCCCTGCACAAGAAACAGGCCAAGGAGGCGCACCGGTCCGGGCGGCCGGAGACGTCGGATTCCGTGCGGGACCCGTCGGGGGCGGGCAACGCCGAGATCGTCGCCGACACCGGGGTCATCGAGCTCGACCCGGCCGAGATCGCCGCGGCCGACGCGGAGCTGGAGAAGCGCCAGCAGGAGCTGACCGCGTGCCTCGAACAGGCGAAGTCGCTCGTGCATCCGCTCAAGGACGGCACCAGCCCGGTGGCCGCGCACCTGCGGAAGGCGTTCGGCCTGCGCGGGTCCGCCGACGGCGGCGCGCAGGCGATCCTGCAGCAGTACCTCGACGAGCTGTCGTCCTTGCGCGAGGCCATCCGCCGGGCGAGCGCGGGGCACGTCCAGCAGGAAAGCGACGCGAAGGACTCGCTCGACGCGCTGGGCCGCCGGGCGGACGACGGGGGAGGGACGCCGGCATGAGCCGGACACCGGGCTACGAACGGCTGCCGTACGAGAAGCACCGCAAGCACCGGCTGTGGAGCGAGGACCACCCGCCCACCGCCGCGCAGCGCCGCGTCCTGCGGCGGACGAAGCTCGCCCAGCGGGCCAACATGAAGGACACGTCCTTCGGCAAGATCAACTGGAACGCCTGGGCGCACACCACGCTCTACGACATGATCATGACCGCGGACCCGGTCGCCATGGGCGCGTCCGCGCACCAATGGGGGAAGCTGGCGTACGACGTCGACTCGGCGACCTCCGCGGTGCACAAGACGGTGCAGAAGCTGCTGCTGTCCTGGCGCGGCGGCGCGGCCGGGAACGCGGCGCAGTCGGCGTCGAAGCTGACGTCCTGGGGCGCGGGCGCGAGCGAGACGATGCGCACGGTCGGCGACAAGCTCGACCACTACACGAGCGCGGTCGAAACGGCGAAGCACAAGATGCCGGAACCGGTGTTCTACACGGCGGAGAACCAGTTCCGCGACGGCTACGACCTCAACGCGGCCAGCGGTCCCAGCGGCGCGGTGATGGTCGATCAGCTCCTCGACGACCACCTGCCCGCCAAACGCGCGGCGTCGCACGCCAAGGCCGAGGCGGTCCGCGTGATGGAAGGCTACGAGACGTCCAGCAAGGGCGTGCACGACAAGCTGCCGCATTTCACCGAGGCGCCCGCGGTCACGAACGTCGATCCGGACGGCCGGTCGCGCAGCGATTCGCGCGGCTCCCGGGATTCGTCCGGTTACTCGGACGCGGCCGTCACCACGGCTTCGTCCGCTCCGGCGGGAGGCGCCGGGCTGCTGCCGGGGATGAGCGGTCCGGGCGGAACGGCCGGAATGCCGGGTTCGCTGGGCGCGGGGCCGGGCGGTGCGCTCGGCGCGGGCGCGGGCGCCGGAAGCGGGGGCGCGTTGCCGGGCGGACTGCTGGGCGGCTCGGTCGGAGCGGGCGGCGCGGC
>NZ_SDLT01000057.1 GCF_004522235.1 Amycolatopsis nivea | reverse complement strand
GCGGTCAGCATGGCGGGCCCGCTCGACGCGGTGCCCGCCCAACTGGCCGAGCACGTGGAAGCGGTGGTGCGAGAGGCGGTCAGCAACGCGGTCCGGCACGCTGGCGCTTCGGCGCTGTCGGTTTCCGTCGCGGTGCGGGACGAAATGGTGCGGATTTCGGTGACCGACGACGGAACCGGGCTGCCGGAGGGGGTTTCGCCGAGCGGACTGGGGAATCTGCGGGAACGCGCGGAGTCGGCGGGCGGGGAGTTCACGCTCGGAACGAGCGCGGGCGGCGGGGTGCGGCTGGACTGGTCGGCTCCGCTGCGCTGACCTGGCCGTCCGCCGCGCGACTCTGCAGGTTGGTGAGAAATCCGGCGCTCCGGGCGTTCGGCAGTCCACTGTGGACCTATGAATTCCCAGCGCGGGGCCGATTTCCTGGTTGTCCATTGTGGACTCCGCTTGGTGCGGCGGGGAAACTGGTTGAGGCCGCCGCGACGGCGGGCCGAGCCGGGAGTAGGGTGGCGAAGCCGTCCGAAAAGGCGCAATGCCGTTGGCATATTCGCGTTTCCGCTGCGGCCCAGAAAGGAGAAAACATGACCGACACGGCCGCGTCCTCCGGCGACCACGAGTTGCTGCGCGCGTTCGTGGACATGGCCGACACACTGGCCGACGAATACGACGCGACGGACCTGCTGCACCGGCTCGCGAACTACTGCGTCACGCTGCTCGGAGCATCGGCCGCCGGGCTGCTGCTCGCCGATCAGCGCGGCGGACTGGAGACGATCGCTCCGGACGAGAGTGCCCCGATCCGCGAGCTGCTGCGGGCCGAGCCGGGGCCGTGCCTGGACGCCTACCGCAGCGGCGAACCAGTGCGCGTCGAGGACATCGCCGCGGAGGCCGCGAAATGGCCGCGCTTCGCGGAGCAGGCGACGACGGCGGGATTCCGGTCCGTACAAGCGCTTCCGTTGCGATTGCGCAAGCAGGTGATCGGCACGCTGAATCTGTTCGGACAGGGCCCGGACCCGGTGAGCGGGCCCGCGCTGAACGTGGCCCGCGCGCTGGCGGACGTCGCGACCATCGGGATTCTGCAAGAACGCGCGATCCGGCGCGGGGAACTGCTCGCCGAGCAGTTGCAGCACGCGCTCAACAGCCGGGTCGTCATCGAACAGGCGAAGGGCGTGCTGGCGCATGCCGGCGGGCTGGAAATGGACACGGCGTTCGACCGGCTGCGCGCCTACAGCCGCGCGCGCAACGAACGGCTCAGCGCATCGGCCGGGGCGGTCGTGCGCGGCGAACTGCGGCCGGAGCGGGTGCTCGGCGACGCGAGCTGAGCGTCACCCGCCGCGGCCGGGATGACCGCGCTCGTTCCCGATTCCTCGCGCGTCGATCCTGCCGATTGCTGCCCGAGTTCGTCCGCCAGGCTGTTCGACACGGTGCCCGCTGCCGTGCTTGCCAGGCGGGCAATCCTGCTGACCCCGCCGCTCCCCGGAGAAGGCGGTGTTCCGTCCGCGTTTCCCGCGGATTCCGTTCCACTGCGCCGAAGAATGAACCGCATTCGCCGACCAACCCGTCGCGGCCGGTCCGGCGGAGCGAATCCGATCCCTGACAAAGACCATTCTGCCCGGGAATTTGACAGTTCCGGCGCGACCGAACGGAGGTTGTGCCGTTTCCCGCCGCGCCCAGACTGGAGTCAGGCGGGAACGAGCGGTCCGTGCCGTTCTCGTGGCGGCGGCCGGGAAAAGGCCGCCGGTGATGTCGAGCCCATGCCGGCAGGCCGCCTGGTCGGTGCGTGGATGCCGCTCGTCGTGTCCCGCGCCTGTCCGTCCGGCTCTCCTGGCGAGGCGGGAGCGAAGGAGGACGGATGAGACTTGACGGGAAGGCAGGCGTCGCGCTGGCGGCCGTCGCGCTGGCGGCGGCGTCGCTGGCCGGTTCGGCGTCCATGGCCGGCGAGCGGGCCGCGGCGGCACCTCCGCCGGCGTGCTCGCCGGACACGACGGTGACCACCGACGACGGCCCGGTGTGCGGGATCGCTGGCCCGGATGTCCGGTCGTGGGAAGGGATCCGGTTCGGCGCGCCGCCGGTCGGCGATCTGCGCTGGGCGCCGCCGCAGCGTCCGGCGAAATGGACCGAGCCGTTCCCCGCGACCGCGCCCGGCAACGCGTGCCCGCAACTGGCCGGGCTCGGCCCCGGATCGGAGACCGAGGACTGCCTGAACCTGAACGTCCGCGTGCCCGCCAACCCGGGGCACGAGAAGCTGCCGGTCATGGTGCAATTCCACGGCGGCGGATTTCTGATCCTGCAGGCACAGGACGCGAGCCGGCTCGTGACCGAGGGCCGCGTGATCAGCGTCGAGGTCAACTACCGGCTCGGGATTTTCGGGTTCCTCGCGCACGCGGCGTACGGCGAGCACGCGGGCGATTACGGGCTGCAGGACCAGCAGGCGGCGCTGCGCTGGGTGCAGCGCAACATCGCGAAGTTCGGCGGGGACCCGCACAACGTCACGATCTACGGGGCGTCCGCGGGCGGTTCGAGCGTCTGCGACCACACCGTTTCGCCCACCGCGGCGGGATTGTTCCAGCGCGGCATCGCGCAGAACGGCGAGTACAACTCGTTGCTGGGCGAGGACATCCAGTGGCAGGCGCAGGACTGCAAGGCCGATCTTCCCGACGAGGAGGAGGCCCAGCAGGCGGGCGCGCGGTTCGCCAAAGCGCTGGGGTGCGAGTCGAATGCCGGGGAGTGCTTGCGCAAGGTGCCCGTGGCGACCTTGCTGAAGCAGGCGGGCAACGGGATGAAACCGGACAGCGGCACGGTCGCGCCGATCGTGAACGGGACCACGCTGCCGATGTCGCCGGGCGAGGCGTTCGCCAAGGGACGGGTCAACAAGGTCGCGCTGATGCACGGCGTGGCCCGCGACGAGGTCCAGCTGCCGTCCGCCTCCACTCCGGAGGACTACCGGAAAATGGTGGCGCAGCAGTACGGCGAGCACGCGAAGGAAGTCAGCGAAAGCTATCCGCTGAAGCGATTCCCCAATCCCGCGCCGTTCCTTGCCTTCCGGACCATCGTGGCCGACTCCAATTCGGTCTGCCCCGCGCTGCTGAACGACGAGCGGCTGTCCCGGCATATTCCGGTGTATGCCTACGAAATGGACGACACCGACGTGCCGCCCGCGTTCTTCCTGGATCCCACCAAACCGAACGGCGCGTACCACGTCTCCGAGGGGATGCTGCTGACGCCGCCGCCGGGAGTTCAGCTCAACCCCAACCAGAAGGTGCTCTCCGCCCAGCTGGTGGCGCAGTGGACCGGGTTCGCGCGCACCGGAAACCCCACCGTGGACGGAACTCCGCAGTGGGATCCCTTCACCGAGCGCAACCCGGTCGTCATGTCCCTCAACGCGGCGGGGGACAGCCAGCTCACCACTGAGATCCCGCGCCAGCACCGGTGCGACGGCTTGTGGAACCCGTTGGCTCCGTTCGCGCAGCATCGGTGAGACCGCCGGTGCCGGCAGGGTTTCCTCCTGCCGGCACCGGTTTCAGGGCCGTCCGCCTTCGAGGTGGATGGTTTCGCCGGTGAGGAATTCCGCCTGCAGCATCCACAAGACCGTGTCGGTCACGTCGGCGACGGTGCCGGTGCGCCCGACGAGGGTTCGTTTCGCGGCGTTGGCGAGGACATCCGGTTTTCCGTCCCAGACGCCGGAGTCGATGATCCCCGGCGACAACGCGTTGACCCGGACCGGCGCGAGTTCGGCAGCAAGGTGCCGCGCGGCGAAGGCGGCCGCCCCGTTGGTCACACCGGTCACGACGCTTCCGCGCGCCGGACGCCAGCCGACCTGCCCGGAGAACAGGAGCAGCGACCGTTGGATCGTGAAGTGTTTCGCGAGCAGCAACGGGCCGATGACCTTGGTCGCGAAGGCGTCGACGGTCTTGTCCCGATCGAGTTCGCGGACCGGCACCGCGTGGGGCGCCGCCGCGGTGTTGACGACATGATCGACCGGCCCGAGTTCGTCCGCCGCGGCCGCGATGGTCGCCTCGTCGCGCAGGTCGATGTGCAGTCCGCCGGGCCGATGGGACGCGACGTGCACCTTCGCGCCCTCGGCGCTCGCGGCGTCGGCGATCGCCGTGCCCAGGTGCCGTCCGCCCAGCACCAGCACTGTCTGTCCGGCCAGCCGGTTGTTCATGGTCCTTCTCCGTTCCGTCGGTTCGCCGTGGCCGAAGTAGGCTATGGAAAAGTAACCAGGTACTTCAACGTAACCGGAACCGGAGGAATCGCCGTGCGCTACAACGTCATGTCCGCCCGCTGCCCGTCCCGGGTGGTGCTGCACCGGATCGGGGCGCGGTGGACGGTCTTCGTGGTCAACGCGCTGGAGCACGGGCCGATGCGCTTCACCGCGCTGGTCGACCGGATCCAGGGCGTCACCCCGAAGGTGCTGACCGAAACGCTGCGCGCGATGGAGGAGGACGGCCTGCTCTTCCGCGTCGAGTACGCGGAGCAGCCGCCGCGCGTGGAGTACGGGCTCACCGACCTCGGCCAGTCCCTGCTGGTGCCGCTGCGCGCGGTCCGCGAATGGGCCGAAAGCCACGTCCCCGAAATCCTCGAAGCCCGCGAACGCGCCCAGGCCGCACGGCAGAGCTGAGTTTTTGTCCGGAGGTCTGTCGGAGAAAATCCCGTCACCCGCTGGCTTCCGGCACGCATAGCCTCCGGGAACTGCCCGGTCGAGGACCGTGGTTGGCGAATCGGGAAAGGCTGCGGATCGTGACGCTGCGAGAAAAGGTCGAGAGCCGGCTCGCCGGAGAACTCGCGCCGGGGGAGCGCGTGCTGGACGCACTGGTCGCGTTCCGCACCGGCGGCGTGCGCAAGACGATGGTCGCCGGCGCGGCGGGCATCGCGGGCCTCGCCGGCGCGGCCGGGATGGCGCTCGCCGCGCGTCGCGGGCAGACCGAAGCCCCTCAAGTGCCGATCTCGACCCCGGGCCGGTTCGTCTTCTCGCTCACCTCGCACCGCGTGGCGCTGTTCACCGTCGGCGGCATCGTCCGGGCCGCCCCGGGAAAGCCGCTGCGGTCGTGGACGCTCGACCAGCTCGCCTGGGTCTCGGAACCCGAACTGAACTCCGGCGTGGCACAGGCGCTCCGGGGCCGGATCGGCGTCGCGGGCGAAGGCGTCCTCGGCTACGAATTCGCCCGGCTCCAGGTCGACGCGGGACGGTCCATGATCAAACGACTGGCCCGCGCGCTGCAAGAACTCGAATCCTGACTGGTTCACCGTTGCTCGAGCCGGGTGAGCTCGTCCGGCACCGGTCCAAGATGGACGATCCCCAGCCGCCGGGTTGCGCGCGTCATCGCGACGTAGAGGTCGTTGCGCCCGCGCGGAGCTTCGAGGATTCGGGCCGGGTCGACGATCAGCACTGAATCGAACTCCAGTCCCTTCGCCTCCGCGGGCGTCAGCACCGTCGTCGTGCCGCTTTCCCGCCACGATGCCAGCCGCCCTGGCGGAGCGATGACCGCGAACTGCCCGCCACGATGCTCCTCGGCAATCCCGCCGACGACCCGCGCCAAGTCGGCAAGCGTGCTCCGTACCCGCCACGGCGATTCTCCCGCTGCCCGCACTGACCGGGGCCTCGGCTGCCCTGCGGCCAGCAACTCGTTCGCAGCCGCCATGATCTCCGCCGGCGTCCGGTAGTTGACACTCAACTCCGCCACCCGCCACCGGTCCGCCACGTGCGGCCGCAGCACCTGCTCCCACGACTCCGCTCCCGCCGGATCGCCCGTCTGGGCAAGGTCTCCGACCACCGTCATCGACTTGCCGGGGCAGCGCCGCATCGCCATCCGCCACGCCATCGCAGACAACTCCTGCGCCTCGTCGACCACCACATGCCCAAACGCCGGGACGGGCTCGCCGAGCACCGCGGCCGCCTCGTCCAGCAACGGAATGTCCGCCGCGCTCCATCCCTCGCCGCCGAACACCTCACCCACCACCTCCTCGGCAGTCAGCGATGGCCACAGTTCGTCCAGCGCCCGGCACACCGCGACGTCGGCCAGCAACGTTTTGCGCAGGTCAGCGACGTCAGCCTCGTCCAGCAACCGCCGGGGCCCGTCTTCCTGCTCCGGTCCGAGTACCACTCCCGCCGCCGCCAACGCCCGCAGATCCGCCGGGCTGAGCCGTCGCGATCCGCCCCGCAGCCTCCGCTCGCCCCTTGCCCTCCGCGACCCCGACCGGATCTACCCAGCTGACCTCGACGTCCGGCCACAGCCCGGCGATCGTCGCCGTCACCACCGCCTGCTCGCCCAACCCGGGCAGCACCTGCCCGATGTAGTCGAGAAAGACGTCGCTGGGCCCGATCACCAGCACCCCGCGGGTACGCAACCGCGGCCGCGTGTACATCAGATACGCCAGCCGATGCAGCGCCACCGCGGTCTTCCCGGTCCCCGGCCCGCCCTGCACCACGAGCACGCCCGCATACCCGTCACGGACGATCCGGTCCTGCTCGGCCTGCAACGTCGTGACGATGTCGCCCATCCGCCCGGTCCGGTCCGCCGTGAGCACCGCCATCAACGCCGCCTCCCCGACAAGGCCCCCGGTGTCCGCCGCGCCGGGGTCGAGCAACTCGTCGTCCAGCGCGGTGACCACCCGCCCCCGGGTCGTGATCCGCCGCCGCCTCCGGACCCCGTGCGCCTCCGCCATGGTCGCGGTGTAGAACGGCTGCGCCGCCGGAGCCCGCCAGTCGAGCAGCAACGGCTCGTCCGCCCCGTCCTCGAACAGCCCCAAGCGGCCGATGTACCTGCGGATTCCGTCGTCCGTCTGCAGCCGCCCGAAGCAAAGCCCATCCTCGACCGCCGCCAGCCGGGCCGACTCCGCCCGCCAGCGCGCCGCGGCCTCCGGATCCGCGCTGTCGAGCCCCCTCGCCGCCTCCTCGCGCAACGCGTCGAGCCTGCCGTAGAGGCTGGTCACGTACTCCTGTTCGAGGACAAGCTCCCGCTCGACACGGTTTTCCTCCGGCACCCCAGAACTCCCCGCTGTCGGGTGATCGATGGCATCGAGGGTGCGCGGCGATCGGGGGAAAGAACAGTCTTGTCTTTGCGGGCGGCGTCAGCCGAGGCGACCGGGGGAGCGCTTGCCACGGCATCAGACCCTTGCCGCACAAGGAGTTCCGGTCTTCGTCCGGCCGCCGGAGATTCGTGCCGTGGTTGCTCGGGTTGCGTCGCTGTCCGGTTTTGTCGGTGGGGCCGGGTAGCGTTCCGGTTCGTGGACGTTCGGGAACGTATTCAGGAGCTGGCCGATCAGGTCGTAGTGCTGCGCGACGCGTACTACCGGGGCTCGCCGGTGGTGGCGGACGCGGAGTACGACGCGATCGAGGACGAGCTGCGCGGGTTGATCGAGGCGAGCCCCGAGCTGGCCCCGGACCCGAATCCGCTGGACCAGGTGGGCGGGCCCGCGGTGCTGCACGCGCCGATCCGGCATTCGCGGCCGATGCTGTCGCTGGAGAAGGCGACGAAGCCGGAGCAGGTCGAGGCGTTCTTCGACCGGTTCCCCGGCCAGCCGGTGGTCGTGATGCCCAAGCTGGACGGCCTGTCGCTGGCCCTGGTGTACGAGGAAGGCCGGCTGGCCCGAGCGGTCACCCGCGGCGACGGGACCACCGGCGACGACGTCACCATGCTGGTGCGCGCGCTGACCGACGGCGTTCCGCACCAGGTCAGCGCCCCGGGCCGGGTCGAGGTGCGCGGCGAGGCGGTGATGCTGCGCTCGACGTTCGCCGCTTACAACACCGCGCACCCGGACAAACCGCTGATCAACCCGCGCAACGCCGCGGCGGGCACGCTGCGCGCGAAGGACCCGGCCGCGGTTGCCGAGCGCCGGCTGCGCTTCTTCGCCTTCGACCTGGACACCGAACCCGGCAGCTCGGAAACCGATCTGGGCAGCGGCCTGCTGGCGCTCGGGTTCACCGCGGCGGACATGCGCCGCTGCGCCGACGCGGCCTCCGCGCAGGCCGTGATCACCACGATCGAGCAGCAGCGCAACGACCTGGACTACGACATCGACGGCGCCGTCCTGCGGCTCGCCGACCGGGCCGCGTACGCCGCCGCGGGCACCCGGTCGAGCTCGCCGCGCGGGGCGCTGGCGTACAAGTTCGCCGCCGAGGAGAAGACCACCGTGCTGTCCGATGTGGTCTGGGACGTCGGCAAAACCGGCAAGATCGCCCCGGTCGCGTGGCTGGAGCCGGTCTTCGTGGGCGGGACCACGGTCACCCGCGCGACGCTGGCCAACCAGGAGGTCATCCGCGCCCGCGGCATCAAGATCGGCGACACCGTGCTGGTGCGCCGGGCGGGCGACGTGATCCCGTTCGTCGCCGGCGTGCTCGACGAGTCCAAACGCACCGGAGCCGAGCGGGAGATCGTGCCCCCGTCGACGTGCCCGTCGTGCGAACAGCCGCTCACCGAACAGGGCAACAGCCGGGAACTGTTCTGCACCAACGTTTCCTGCCCCGCGCAGACCGTGCGGCGGCTGATCCACTGGGCGTCCCGCGCGGCCGCCGACATCGACGCGATCGGCGGCGTGTGGATCGAACGGCTGGCCGAGGCCGGGATCCTGGAACACCCGTCGGACTTCTACCGGCTCACCAAGGAACGCCTGCTGGAATTCGACCGCATCGGCGAGGTCTCGGCGACGCGGATGATCGAGTCGATCGACGCCAGCCGCCGGGTCGGGCTGCGCCGGGCGCTGATCGGGCTCGCGATCCCGATGGCGTCGGAAGGCACCGCCGCCCGGCTGTGCCGCGCCGGATTCGCCTCCCTGGAAGCGGTGCTCGAGGCGGGCGTCGACGGTCTCGTCGAGGTGGAGGACATCGGACCGAAGGTCGCCGCCTCCCTGGTGGAACACCTCACCCGGCTGCGCCCCGAACTGGAACGCCTGCGAGAACGCGAAGTCTCCCTGGACGTCCTGGAAGAAGACCTCCCGCCCGCCGTCGTCGCGGGCGCGCCGCTGGAAGGCAAGACCGTGGTGGTCACCGGCGCGATCAGCGACCCGCGATCCGGGGAGAAAGTGCCCCGCCCCACTTTCCAGCGCCTGTGCGAGACGGCAGGAGCGACCACCGCGTCGTCAGTGTCGGCGAGCACCGACCTGCTGATCACCGGTGCCGACGTCGGCGCGAGCAAGCTGACGAAGGCCGAGAAACTCGGCGTCGAGGTCGTGGACCAGGGGGTGATCTGGGAACAGCTGATCGCGGCCGGAGTGGTCTGAGCCCGCTGTTTCCCCGAACGGGCGACCGCCGCCTGGGGAAACCGGCGGGAGAGGTCGCCGGATCGTGGCGACGGCTCACGCACGCCGGAACGGCCGAGAACTCTTTGCCNGGCGACGGCTCACGCACGCCGGAACGGCCGAGAACTCTTTGCCTGGCAACGTGTTCGTCGGATCCTTTCGCGCCGCGGGTTCGCGGCCTCGGGCGGCTTGTTGATCGTCAGCTGCACCGACGATGCGTTGTTCGTCCGGCTGTGCGAGGTGCTTGGGCACGTCGGAATGGTCGAGAATCCTTTGCGTGGCAACGTGTTCGTCGGATCCTTTCGCGCCGCGGGTTCGCGGCCTCGGATGGCTCGTTGATGGTCAGCTGCGCCGACGACGCGTTGTTCGTCCGGCTGTCCGAGACGCACGGGCAGCCGGAATGGGCGGCCAATCCGCGGTTTCGGCGGCCGAACGCGAGGCGTCGTGCGCATTCGGCAGCGCGCTCGCCGCGCGGCCCGGCAACAACCGGGTCAGCGCGAGCGTGCGGTGTGATTGCGGTGAGAGGCTCGCGCGAACCGTCGGCACCCGGCGAGGCGATCAGCCGCGCCACTCGCTGGCGTCCAGAGGCCGATCCCACCGAAACGGTTTCTGGCAACACTTCGAGAAAGCCGGGGCTCACTCTGTCCTTTCCAGACCGAAGTACGGTTCCGCCGCCTCCAGCCGCGGCACCGTCACCCCCAGCCGCCGGGCGTGGGCCAGTACGTCGCGGCAGATCTCGCGCGGCTCGCGGGCGTCGGGATCGGAGTGCGCCTCGAAACTCAGCCGCGCTGCGGGAAAGTGGGCCAGCATCCACCCGAGCACGGGGACCGTCAGCCAGGTCGGTGCCCGGAACAGCAGCAACGCGCCCCGATGCCGCCGCACGTCGATGCCGCGGGCTTCGAGAAGCGGCACAAGCTCGCGCCCGGCCAGCAACGCCTCGCGCAGATCGCCCTGTGACCCGGCCAGCGAACTCAACGAGCCGAGCCGCACGCCCTGCGAGTGCAAACCCGCGTCCGAGACGAAGTGCACCCAGAGCCAGCCGCGAAAGTCAGGTCGCTCGCGGATCCGGAACCCAGCGTCGCGAAACGCCTCCCGAACCACCCGTTCGCGTTCGGTCGGAGGCTCGCCGAGCGTCCCGAACACGGCGAGCGGCAACAGCATCCCGCGCAGCACCCCGTCCTCGCCGAAACCGCCGCCGCCCTGCGGAAACCCCCACGCGACCTGCTCGACGGGAAGATCGCCGATCGCGGCCAGCGGCTCGGACCAGATGTTGCCGAAAACCAGCACCGTCGCCTTCCCGACCCGCGGCGCCAGAAAGGCCGTCGCCTCCGCGAGCCGATAGTGCTGGACGCTCACCACAATCAGATCGAACTCATGACCCGGCTCCAGCACCTCGCGATACCGCACCGGCCACGTCCGGACACCCCGCCGCCGCCGCGCCCGCAGATCCCGAACATCGAGGCTGATCGACTCCCCGTACTCCGCCGCGCGCCCCGGACGGACATAGAACTCGACGTCGTGCCCCGCCTGTTCCAAGGCCCAGCCGTACATCGTCGCGATCACGCCGCGTCCGAACATCAAGATCTTCACAGCCGCACCTCACGGGAATCCTGAAACTGGAGACAATCTCCACTTTCCGAAGATATGGAGACTGTCTCCGGTTGTCAACGAGCGGTCCGAGACGCCTTCCCGGCAAGGCCCGCGAATTCACGCATAATCCCGCCTCGCAGGCCGCGGCCCAGTACGATTCCGCCCAGCATCGACCATCTCTGGGGGACCATCATGAAACGCATCGCCGTCAGCCTCGCCGTGTCCGCGGTCGCCGTGCTCGGGGGAGCGGGAGCCGCGAGCGCGGCCGACTACCCGACGTCCGACTTCGGCGACCACATCAGCGGCGGGGCCGCTGGGGGAACGCTGACCTGGTACAACCGCTCAGTCGGCGTCAGCGGCTACGTCCGCGACGACGCCGGGTCCGCGAGCACCACGGTGACCTTCGAGTTCCGTCAGGCGGGCACGCTGCTGGACGTCCAGACGCGGTCCGCGCTGAACGACTACCGGAAGTTCGGCTGGACCGAACCCGGGCCGTCCGGCGGGTTCAGCAAGGTGGACATCTACCTCGGCCACGGCACCAACAGGATCCTCATCGCCTCGGTGCCGCGCAAGGTCTGAGCCGCACCGCCGGAAGGCTGCCTCGGATCCGGGCGGACAGCAGATCAGCGCGGATCCGGGCAAACAGGCGACGTGACGGGAGTGCTCCGATCGCGGGGGAATCTGCTCCAGCCGTTCCCGTCCGACGGCGCGTGCGCACGACGAGGCCCCTGCCGGTCAGCTGGCTTCAAGGCGCGATCGCTCCGGCAGCCAAGCCCGCATCATCTCGGCATACCGCGGCGATGCGGCCAGCAACTCGTCGTGCCGGCCCAGCACCGTTTCCTGTCCGTCCATCAGCAACACGCGATGTGCCCGGACTGCCGACGACAGCCGGTGCGCGATCACGATCAGGGTGCTTCCCCGGGCGGCGAAGGCGCGTTCCGCGTGGACCTCCGCTGCCGGGTCCAAAGTGGACGTTGCCTCGTCCAGGACGACGACTCCGGCAGGCGCGGCATAGGCCCTCGCCAGTCCGAGGAGTTGGGCCTCCCCGGCGGAAATGCCCTCCGCGCCGGGGCCGAGTTCGGCGTCCAGGCCGCCTAGGCGGGCCAGCAGCGGGGCGGCGCCGACGGCTTCCGCGGCTGCGATCAGGCGGCGGTCGGAGGCTTCGGGGTGGAACAGGGACAGGTTTTCGCGCAGGGTTCCGGCGAAAAGGTAGGCCTGCTGCGGGACCAGCACGAGATGCCGAGGGCGGTCGGCCAGTTCGCTGGCGCGCACGCCGCCCAGCCGGACTTCGCCGTGCTGCGGGGTCAGCAGGCCGGTGAGCAGCGCGGCGAGGGTCGATTTCCCGATGCCGCTCGGGCCGACGACCGCCAGGTGTTCGCCGGGGCGCAGGTCGAGGTTCAGGCCGCGGACGACCGGTTCCGGCGCCGCGCCCCAGCGGAACGTCAGGTCGCGCACGGCGAGCCCGAGTCCGGCGGGGCTTTCGGTCGCCGGGCGGCTTTCGGGCGGTGCGGTGGTTTCGGCGAGCCGGCGCAGTGCGACGAGCAACCGGAGGACGACCGTCGACGCGGTGGCGGCGAGCCCGCGCAGCGCGGGTTGCAAGGTCGTGGCGAGGTAGACGAGCGCCCCGAGCGCGGCCCCCGCGGTCAGCTCGCCGCGGGCGACCATCGCCGGTGCGAGGGCGAGCGCTAGCACCAGCGGGACGAACCCGCCGAGCGCCACGATCACCGACCGGAGCGCTGCTGACCTGGCGACCCGCACTGCAGCCGCGGCTTGCCGGTCCACCGCGTCGTCGGCCGTCAGCGCGGCGACCGGTTCGGCTCCGCACGCGACGACGTCGCGCATCCCGGCGAAGATCGAGCCCGTGGCGGCTGCCGTTCCTTCGTCCGCCAGAGTGAGCGCGCGTTGCCGCCGGGCGAGCGAGGGCAGCAGCGCGGCGAACCCGGCCAGCGCGAGCACCACCGGGACCACGACCGGCAACGCCAGCGACCCCGCGACGGTCACCAGCCCGGCCACCGCCGCCGCCGTGGTGACGAGCATGCCGCGGGCCTGGACGAGAAGCCCGCCGGTAGCGTCGCGCACGACCTCGACGTGCTGGGTGATCCGCGCGACGCCGCGCGCGTCCGGCCCGCTCCGCGGCGGCGCGGGATCGTGCAGCACTCCGCGCACGACGGCAGTCACCAGCGCGTCCCGCAACGGCTCGACGACCTTGCCCAGCTGCCGCCACACCAGCCGCGACCCGAACGCACCCCCGAGCGCGGCCAGCCCGAACACCCCGAGCCACCCGAGGCCGACCCCGGGCTTGCCTGCCGCGAACCCGCTGTTGACGGCCAGTTCGACGAGCCGCCCGGAGAAGAACGCGGGCAGTCCTTCGAGGACAGAGCAGGCCAGGAGAACCAGCCCGCCGCGCCATTGCCCGGCGAGGGCGCTCCAGTAGAGGCGGCCGACACTCATGGCCGCTCCATGCGAGCGGCGCGGTTGCGTTCGGGGGTTGGTTGTGCGGTGGGGTTGGTGCGCGGTGGTGCGGGGGTTGGTTGTGGGGTGTGGTGCGGCAGCGTGGACGTCGTGTGGTCGCGTGCGTGGGGCGGTTGGGCGGTGAGGTCGGTGCGCCGTGGCGCGGGGTTCGTTTCTGGAGTGCGGTGCAGCGGCGTGGTGCGGTGGCGTGCGTGAGTGGGTTGCGCGGTGAGGTCGGTGCGTGGTCGCGTGGGGGTTGGTTGTGGGGTGTGGTGCGGCAGCGCCGACGTGGTGCGGTGGCGTGCGTGAGTGGGTTGCGCGGTGAGGTCGGTGCGCTGTCGCGCGGGGTTCGTTTTGGGTGTGTGCTGCGACGGCGCGGTGTGGTTGCGTGCGTGGCTTGGCTGCGCGGGGCTCGCTCCTGAAGCGCCCCGCAGCAGCGTGGACGCGGTCAGTGTCGCGGGCACGGATCGTCCTGGGGGAGCGATGCGCAGCGGTCCGCCATTCGCGGTCGCGCCGTGGGCGTTCCGCCACCGCACCCTGCTCACGTCTCCTCCGTGAACACCGCGCGGTACCCCGGCATCTGCCACAACCGCGCGTGCGGCCCAACCGCCCGGACCTGCCCTGCCGCCAGCCACACCACCACATCTGCCCGCGCGGCCATCGCGGCCCGGTGTGTCACGACTACCCTCGTCCGGCGGCCCAACTCCGCCGTCACGGCGCGTTCGGTGATCGTGTCCAGGCTGGCGGTGGCGTCGTCGAGCAGGAGCACCCGCGGGTTCCGCGCGAGCGCCCGCGCGAGGCCCACCCGGGCGCTTTCCCCGCCGGACAGTGGAGTTTCGGCTAGCGGAGTCTCGTAACCTTGCGGCAAGCGCACGAGGATGTCGTGAATGCGGGCAGTCCGGCAAGCCGCATCGACCGCCGGGACGCTCGCCCACGAGCCATAAGCGACAGCATCGGCGACAGTGGTGCCGAGCAGCGCGGGTTCGGCGGCGGCATACCCGACGACGGCTCGAAGCTCCTCTGGACGCAGTACGGCGAGGTCGCGGCCGTCTAGCAGCACTTGTCCGGCGTCGGGGCGGCGAAGACCGGCCAGCAGAGAGACCACAGTGGACTTTCCTGAACCGGAACTTCCTACTATCGCGGCGAAACAACCACCGGGGATGGTGAGGTCGACGTCGGCGAGTGCGCCATGCACGGTCGCGCTGCGGAGTTCCAGGGTGCCGTTTCCGGGCAGCAGTCCGAGAGCGCCGCGAGCAGGGGGTCCGGTGTCGAGGACTTCGGTGATCCGGAGCGCGGCCGAGCGGATCCGGGAAAGGGTGGTGAGCAACGGGATTTGCGTGACCAGGCCCAGACCGAGCGCGACGTAGCCGAGGGCGGCGAGGACGTCTCCGGCGCTCAAGCGTCCGTCCAGGACAACGAAACCGGCGGCGGCGAGGGTGACGATTTCCACCGTGGGGAGCAGGAGACCGGCTCGCCACACCATCCGCGCTTGGGTGCGCCACATGCCCTGGCCGGCGAGGTTCAGCCGCGGCAGGGGACGCAGCACCCGGGCGGCTTCGGCGTCGGCGGTGCCGGACGCGGCGATCGTCCGCAGGCCGGCGACGGCGTCGAGCAGCCGGGCGGACAGTTCCCCGGAAACCCGTTGGTAGGCAAGCACATCCTTCGCCGTTCCGCGCAGGTGCGATCGCGCCAGCAGCAAGGCGAAGGGCAGGCTGCCCAGGAAGACCAGGGCGAGCCGCCAGTCCAAGAGCGCGAGCAGGACTATCGCGCCGGAGGACATGAGCCCGGTCGCGGCCAGCTGCACCACGACCGCGGCGATGCCTCCGGCGGCGGCGCAATCGCCGCTCACCCGGCTGACCGCGTCGCCAGGGGCGAACGGTGAACCGGTGCCTAAGGCGAGCACGCGGTCGGTTACCCGGCGGCGCAGCCAAGCGCTTGCGTTGCTGGTCAGGCGGGCGGGAAGGACCACGATGACGGCATCCGCGGCGATCTCCGCCGCGCCTACGGCGAGCAGCCACACCACCGCGCCGGTGCTGCTTCGGCCGCTGAGCACCGCGTCGGTGGCGGCGGCGAGGGCGCCGGGCAGCAGCAGTCCGGCGCCGGCGGAGATCAGCGACGCCACGATCAGCGCGGCGAGCCGGGGACGGTCCAGGCGGGCGACCGAGGTCAGGAGGCGATCGGCGGCTCCGGCCATGTCGCTCCCTTCGCGTGGTGGTCGGCGAGTTGAGATCAGCGGGCGGCGTCGGCGCAGACAGCGAGCGTGGCGTCGGCGGAAGGCGAGGACTGGACGACAACCGAACGCGCCGGAAGCTTCGTCGCGCCCGTCGATCCCCGGCGGCTGCCTCGTCGCGCCCGTCGACCCCGGCGGCTGCCTGGCCGCGCCCGTCGATCCCCGGCACCTGCCTCGCCGCGACCGCCGCGAGGCAGTCAGTGCAGAATGAACGGGGCGGGAACGGCGCACTTGTCCTGCGCCGTTCCCGCCCTGCCCGCGCGGTCAGTAGCAGAGAAGCAGGCTGAGCGTGCTCTCGCCGCACCATGCGCTGTAGTGGCTGTGGCCGTGGTGGTCCAGTCCCTGGCCTTCGAGGGCTTCGGGGGCCTCCAACGCCTGCAGCTCCAGGACGTGTTCCATGGGTGTTCCCTTCTCTCGGGGTCCGCCGGCGCTCATCGGCCGGAGGTGTGCGGGGACGGTGCGGAGCCCAGGAAGGGCAGCAGTTCCGCGCCGTCCAGTAGTGCGGCGAGCGTGCGGAGGACCCCCGCGCTGCCGGTGCTGACGTCGGTCGACAGGCGAAGCAGCTGGTTGCCGGGGAAGGCCAGCCCGCCGTGGTACGGCACGCCGTGCCACGTCAGCCGCGCCAGGTGCAGGTCGATCGCTTCGCGGTCCGGCTCGTCGGCGAAGGACAGCGCGGCGGCGAGCCCGCACCGGCCGTAGAGCAGGCCCGGGTGGATCACGAACTCCCCGCGGCACGCGGCCCGCAGCCCGGGCAGGCTCTCGGCGGCGGCCGAGTCCGGCAGGCTCCGGGCGACCTGTTCGGCGACCAGCAGGATTCCGGCGCTCCCGATCGCGGCGTAGGGGAGCAGGCGCAGGGTGCCGTCGCGGACTTGCAGCGATCCGTCGGACGCGGCAGTGCATTCCTCCAGGTCGCGGGCCAGCACGCGGTCGGCAAGCGTGAGCCACGACGGTTCGCCGGTGTGCTCGTACAGGCGCAGGAACAGCAGCGCGGGCCCGGACCAGCCGCTGAGCAGTCCGGCCCTGGCGAAGCGGCCGGGCGGGTCGGCGGTCTCGAACGCGGTCGCGAGCTTGAGGGCGATGTCCAGCGCTTGGCGGCCGAATTCGTTGTCGCCGCGGGTCGTCGCGAAGTGCAGGCGGGTGAGGCCGATCCCGGCGAGCCCGCTTTCCAGGCCGTGGTCGGTGGTCTGGTTGACCAGCGACTGCGACGCGGCGAGCAGTTCGTCGGCTTCTGCCGTGTAGCCGAATTCCTCGAGGACGTACGCGATGCCGTGGCTGCCGTCGAAGAACCCGGGCCGCGAGGGCGGTTGCCGCCGGGCGGCCGCCAGCAGCCACTGTTCGTACTCCGGAAAACGGCCTGCTCCGGCGACGTGCAGCGAGTGCAGCACGCCCGCGGCGCCGACGCCGAAGCCCGCGCCGCCGGAGCGGAACTGCTCGATGTCGCCGGGGAACAGCCGGTCGGTCCGGTCTGGCGTGGCACTCGCGAGGATGGCTTCCGCGATCTGCTTGCGGACCAGCGACCAGTCCGGCCGCGGCTCGTCCAGCGCGGTGTGGGTCGCGGGCCGGTCGGTGCGCGGGGCGAGCACGGAGACCACGCGGTCGGCGTACCCGTCCGGCAGGTCGAACCGCTGCTGCGCGAAGTCGGCGAGCCCGCGCAGCTTGCCGGGCGCGAGTTCCAGCAGCATCACCAGCGGAAGGAAGAGCCACAGCCGCAGCGCGGCCAGTGCGTGCTCGTCGATCTCGAAACCGTGCCGGTCGGCGGGAGCACGGAAGCCGGGCGCGCCCAGCCCCGGCCGGTCGCCGGAATCGGCGTCGACGGCCAGTTCGAAGTCGATCAGCGACACCCGGTCCTGCTCGTCCACCAGGATGTTCTTGCCGTGCAGGTCGGCGAACACGATCCCGTGCCGGTGGATGTCCGCGACGATCCGTTCGACCTGGGCGAGCACCGCCAGCGCGCGATCGCGGAAGGACTCGAGACCGCCTTCGGCCCGGGTGCCGCTGGTGAGCGGGTAATGCCGGGCGAGCCAGCTGCTCAGCGTGCTGCCGGGCAGGTGCTCCATCGCCAGGTAATGGTGCTCCCACACGGTGAACTGCTCGTACACGCGCGGGACGCCCGGGACGTCCGCCAGCCGTTCGAGCACCTCGCGTTCGTGGTTCAGCCGGGCGACCGCGTCCGCGCCGTCGCGGTCCAGCCCGGCGTGCGGCCGGGCCTCCTTCAGCACGACGGTCTTCCGGTCGACCCCTCGTTCGGCCAGATAAACGCCGCCGCCGTTGGAAAAGTGCAGGGAACCGGTCACCCGGTACGGGAATTCGGCTCCGCTCTTGCGCGCGGCCAGGCTGTCGGACAAACAGGACGGAATCGGCGCCCATTCCGGCACCGAAAAGGACGGTTCCCGCCGGTCGGGCACGAGCGTGCCATCCGGACGGCGGATTGCCAGCACCCTCGTTCCGGCGTGTTCGGTCCACTGTTCGGCGAATCCGCCGTATCGGACGTAAAGCGGACCTTCGCGGTAGCGCAGATCGCTCAGAATATACGCACCGTGCTCGCCTTCCAGCTCGGCGGAAAGGTCGGACAGTATCGTCGCGAGCGCCTCTTCGGTGTGCGGGTAAATCGTGATCAGCTTGCCGCTTCCTTCGCGGGGCGCGTATTTCGAATTGCGGCTGAGCAGGGTCGCCCGGGAGCGCAGATGCTTGTACGCGACCTGATGCTCCACACAGTACCGGTGCACCCGGGACAGTACGCCGGCCGCGTTGTCCAGACCTGCGGAGACGTGGATTTTCCAGCCCTGGGCGGGAAGTTTCCGCCCGGCCGGCCGCAGCGACCGCCAGATCCCGTGCGTCTCGTCCGTCCACCCGGGCCCCGGCAGCGGCAGTCCCGCGGCCAGGTCGCCTGCCGCGCCCGGGGATTCCCGCGGTTCGTCGAAGAACAGCGGATCGGCGAAGCAGAAAGCCTCGTACCGGACGTCCATGAAAACGAGCCCTTCCCTTTTCCTGAGGAAAACCGGGCGACTTCGATGTCGGACGGTGACACCATTCCCGCACGAGGGGGGTGCCCCGGCCAATCCGCCAACCCGGGGGTTCGAGGCTCCTCGTCAGGGTGAAGGACGCGGGTTCGGGCCGCGAAAACCGGGACTGCGCGTGAGTCATCCCTACCCGATCGGGGTGTAACGAAGACGTTTCCCGGCGACTCGCCCAGGTCGGCGCGGAAAGAGCCGGAGAAATTGGCGGAAGGCCATCAACCCGTTCCGGTGACCCGGCTTCCGCCCGTCGTCCGGCGCGAACCCGGTGCGGATTGGGCCATTCGGGGTGGCGGCGGCGCATTCGCGTCGGGAATGTGCCGCATTCGTTACCAGAGAAGGGGGATCCGCGCGATTCTCACCCCGCCCGGCGTGCCGTGAAGGACTCCTTGAGGGAATCAGATTCCCCCAAGGAGTCCTTCACGGCGTTTCCGGCCCGCGTTCCCGGCCGTGCGGGCGAAACGTCGGCGATCCCGGGCTCGCGGGTCGGCCGTCCGTGAGGGGAACCCTCACGGCTTTCCCGGCCGCGCCTCGCCCAAGCTCCCTACCCGGCCAGCGCCTTCCCCGAACACACCAGGCTTTCCAGCAACTCCACCGCCCGCCGCGCAGCCGGGTGCTCCGCGATCGGCTTCTTCACCGCCAGGCTGAGATGCCGCACCGGTGCGGGAGAAGCAAGCGCCACGGTGGTGAGCCCGTCCGGCAGCTCGCCGATGCCGAGCTCCGGCACCACCGTCAGCCCGATTCCCGTTGCCACGAAAGACATCGCGGTGCGGTAGTCGTGCGTCTCGACGACGAAACTCGGCGAGAACCCGGCTTGCGTGCAGGCGTTGAGCAGCACCTGCCGGCACGGGCCTTCGCGCAGGTCGTTGTCGACCCAATGCCGTTCGGCGAGCGCGGCCAGCGGTACCTCCGGCAGTCCGGCGAGCGGGTCGTCCCTGCGGACGACCGCCAGGTACGGGTCCTCGGCCAGCCGGTGCACGACGACCGACCCGGGATGTTCGGCCCCGGTTTCCTCCACGAAGATGTCGATGTCCGGGTCGCCCGGGGTGAACTCGGTCAGCATCAGGTCCAGCCGCAGGCCGGGGAATTCGGTGCGCAGCGCGGCGACGGTCGGGGCCAGCCAGGTCGAGCCTGCCGAGCCGAAGTAGCCGATCGACAGGCGGCCGACGCGTCCGGCGCGCAGTTCGCTCACCACCTGCTCGACCCGGCTGAACGCCTCGAACAGCGTCTCGGCCTCCGCGGCGAGGGTGCGCCCGGCCTCGGTGGGCTCGATGCCGCGGCCGGACCGTTCGAACAGCTGCAGCCCGGTCTCCCGTTGCAGCGTGGTGATTTGCTGGCTCACCGCGGACGGCGTGTAGCCGAGCGCGGCGGCGCTCGCGCGGATCGATCCTGACGCGACGACTGCGCGCAGCACGCGGAGCCGGGGAATGTCCAGCATGCGGCGAATGTACAGCACTCCTTAACGGAGGTACAGAACTCATCGCTTGTGCTGTACAGCCGACCGAGGCGACGATGGCCAGGTGACCGATCTCGTGGAAACCGTCCCGCCCGCCGGCAAGACCGACCTCGGCAAGATCGCGGCCGCCGCCGGGCTCGCCGTCGTGCTGTGGGCTTCGTCGTTCGTCGCTATCCGCAGCGTTGGGCACGCGCTGTCCCCGGCCCCGCTGGCGTTGCTGCGGCTCGCCGTCGCAGCCGTCACCCTGACCGGGTTCGCCGTGGCCAAGGGCGCGGTTCGCGTCCGGCTGTCGCGCAAGGCGTTCCTGCTGGTCGCGGCCTACGCCGTGCTGTGGCTGGCCGCGTACACCGTCGTCCTCAACGCGGGGGAGCGGCACGTCGACGCCGGGACCGCGGCGCTGCTGGTGAACCTGGCACCGCTGATGGTCGCCGTCGCGGCGGGGAAGTTCCTCGGCGAAGGCTTCTCGCGCTCGCTCGTCATCGGCTCGCTGGTCGCGCTGGGCGGGGCCGCGCTGATCGCGACCGGAGCCACCGGCAGCAACGACTGGGCCGGCGTGCTGCTGTGCTTGCTGGCCGCCGTGCTCTACGCCGCCGGAGTCATGGTCCAGAAGATCACGTTGCGCCACGTCGACGGGCTGACCGCGATCTGGCTCGGCTGCGTCGTCGGCACCGTGGTTCTGCTGCCGTGGGCACCGCAGTTGGTCAGCGAACTGCAGGTGGCATCGGCCGGCGCGGTGCTCGGCAGCGCCTACTTGGGAGTCTTCCCGACCGCGGTCGGCTTCACCGCGTGGGCGTACGCGCTGCGTCGCACGGACGCGGGTCGGCTGACGATGGTGACCTACGCCGTGCCCGCGGTGGCCGTACTGCTGTCCTGGCTGCTGCTCGCCGAAACCCCGACCGCGTACGGACTCGTCGGCGGCGTGCTCTGCCTGGCCGGCGTGGCGATCTCCCGCCGTCGTTAACGGCGTCCCCACCCCGATACGAGGGGATAGGACGACACGGTGAACCGCGGATCGGCGAGCACCCGGCGGAACTGCTCGATGTCCGCCGGCGGCACGCCGTCCGCGGCCAGCTTTTCGGCCAGCTCCACCGAATTCGCCGCCAGCAACCGGATTTCTGGCCCGCCGCCCGGCCACCGGGTCGTGACCCGCGCGCTGCCGACCTCGCGCAGCCCGGCCCCGGCGAGCACCTCCGGCAGCCGCCCGGCCCATTCGACGTCGCTGCCCGCTCGTTCGAGCAGGTCCAGGATCCGGCCTTGTACGGAACGGAAAACCGTCGCGCTCGCCTCGTCCGGCGTCGCGAGCACGGTTTGCCCACGCGGTTCGATTTCTTCGAGGACCAGCCAGCCGCCGGGGGCGAGCGCGCCGGCGAGTTTCGCGACCAGTTCGTCCCGCTCCGGGAAGTGGATCAGCACCAGGCGGGCGTGGATCAGGTCGAATTTCCGGTCCGGGACCGGCTCCGCTCGGACGTCGTGGCGCACCGCCTCAGCGTTGGCGGGAAGGTCGGCGAGCAGCCGGGTGTCGAGGTCGGTGGCCAGCACGTGCCCGTCCGGACCGGCCTGCCCGGCCAGCCACCGGGCGACCGACCCGCCGCCCGCGCCGATTTCCCAGCAGGACCATCCCGCGCCGACGCCGAGTTTCCCCAGGTGCTCGAACGTCGTCCGGTCGTAGCTGGCTTCCAGTGCGGACATCCGGTCGCTCGCCGGGGCGCTCGCGTTGTCGAACGGGTAGTCGTCGGCCATTCCGCCACCCTGCCAGCATCCGCGCGGCGGCGCTGGCAGGATGACGGAAGTCTCAGCAGGTTTCGCGGACGTAGCCGGATTCGCCCTTCGGCGTGACGTCCCGGTCGCGCCGGACGACGCTCAGGCTGCTGCCCCATGTGGCGCACGCGTTGCGCAAACCGTCCTCGGTGTATTCGATGACGATCACGTGGTCGCCGAAATACTGGGTGTATTCCGCGCAATTGTCCTGCTCGCCGCATTCCTCGGCGACGGCGAAGTCCAGCCCGTTGTCCGTCCGCGACGAGGACAGTTCCGAGGTGTTCTTCTGCGCGATCGCCAGGCCTTTCCCGTGCGCGCGCGAGGAAAGCAGTTTCACGAGGTCCTGCGCGTTCCGCGCGCTGAGCAGGCCTTGGGACCGGGTGAAGCTGTCGTAGTTGTCCGGCTCGATCGCCTGGTAGCCCTTGCCGGCGCACTCGTCGATCCACCCGCCGACCTTGTCCGCGATCCGGCTCCGCTTGTCCGCGGTGCGCAGGTCTAGCAGCGCCTCGTTCCAGTCGGGATCCATGACGACGTCGCCGTTGCCGTCGTGCAGGACCAGGTCGCCCCATTCGCCCTCGGTGCCGGGCTGGGCCTGGAAAGCGTTGACGTAGCAGATGTTGTACGCCCCGGCGGCGGCCGGGGCGCTGTGGTCGCGGCTGACCGCCTGGACGCCCGACGGCGGCGTGTACGGACCGCCGATCTGATAGTCGAACCCGGCATGCGGGGCGGGCAGCGTGACGCTGTGCGGCGCGGGGAGCGGCGCGCTCTCCGCCGGGCCGGCGGCCCCGAGCGCGCACGCCGAACTGCCGACGAGCAGCGCGGCCGCCGCGGTTCCCCGAGAAATCCGACCAGGAAGCGAATGCATCTGGTGACTCCAGCGATGGTGAGTACGGCCCCGCCTCGGAGGGTTCGAAGACATCCTGGCGACTGGGTCCGGGCTCGCGGGGCATTCCGCATTACCGGCTGGGCGTACTTCTGGCGCCTGCCCGTCCGGCAGGCACCAGAAGTTTAGCGGATCACCGCGCCGCGCCGTCAAGACTCGTTAGCTGCCCAGGGTTTTCCGCAATCCGGGCTGGAGCGCGTCGCCGTGCGCGCGCACCATTTCGTCGCACAGTTCCCAGATCCGCTCGACCGGAAGCGCGGCCGCCGTCGCGGGATCGGCCATCGCGGCGTGGCGGATGTGCCGCGGATCGTCCTCGACCGCGGCGCGCACCACGAGTTCGGTCGTGCTCAGATAGGTGCCGTTGAGCGCCGCCAGTTGCGGCGGAAGCGCGTCGACGCGGGTGGGGCGGATGCCGGTCGCGTCGGCGAGACACGGCACTTCGACGGCTCCGGTCGCGGGGAGATTCGGGATCAGCCCGCGGTTGAGCACGTTGCCGTAAACGGTCCGCGGCGTCCCGGTGACGACACTGTGGATGATTTGCGGCGCGTATTCGTTGGTGCCCTCGACGGTGAGCGGTTCGTCGCGTTCGATGGCTTGACGGGTGTGTTCGTATTCTGCTTCGTTCTCCGCCACGACGTCCAGATACGCGCCGATCGGCAGCCGCAGCCGTTCGATTTCGCTGGCGTGGCCCAGATACCAGGGCACGTATTCGGACGAGTGCTCGCTGGTTTCGGTGGGGTAATAGCCGAGCCGCCGGAACATGTCGAACCGCACGCGCCGCCGCAGCTGCGGGTCTTCGGCGAGCTCGGCGAGCCGCGGGTACAGATCGTTGCCCTGATGCTCCAGACGCAGGATCCAGGCCTGGTGGTTGATGCCCGCGGCGTGGTAAGTGACCTCGGACAGCGGCACCTCCAGCAGCTTCGCCAGGTCGTGCACGGTCCAGTACACCGAATGGCACAGGCCGACCACGCGGTCCGGGCCGAGCGTTTCGGAGAGGTACTGCACGTTCATCGCCATCGGGTTCGTGTAGTTCAGCAGCCACGCCCGCGGGCACACCTGCGCGATGTCCTCGCCGAGCTCGCGCAGGAACGGGAAAGTGCGCAGGGCCCGGAAGATCCCGCCGACGCCGAGCGTGTCGCCGATGGTCTGCTTCACGCCGAAGCGCGCCGGAATGTCGAAGTCGACGCGGGTGGCTTCGCCCATTCCGATTTGGACCATGTTGACGACGAAGTCCGCGCCCTCCAGGGCTTCGCGACGGTCGAGGTGCGCGGTGAGGACGGGCTTGGCGCCGCGGGCTTCGGCGATGCGACCGGCCGCCGCGTGCGCGACGCGCAGGCGTTCCGGGTCGATGTCGTGCAGCGCGACGTGCACCTCGGCCAGTTCGGGATAGGCGAACAGGTCCGCGAGCAGGCCCTGGGTGAACACGACGCTGCCGGCGCCGATGAACGTGATCTTGGTGGTCATGCATTTTCCGTTTCAGTGAGGTGGAGCTCGTTCCAAGTCGGTTGGCCGTCGATCCCGCCGCGCGCGAGCGTCGAACGGCCGCCGCCGGTCACCCCGGCGCGCAGCGCGTCGGACAGCGGCAGCCCGCGCAGCATCGCGGCGAGGAACGCGGCGTTGAAGCTGTCGCCTGCCCCGACGGTGTCGAGCGGGGTGATCGGGGACGCGGGAACCGTGACGGTTTCGCCGCGGTGGCGGGCGATCGCGCCGTCAGCGCCGTTCTTGACGACGACCGTCGGCCCTTGTGCGGCGAGGTGCGCCACGGCGTCGAGCAGGCTGGATTGTCCGGACAGCTCGAGTGCTTCGGCGGCGTTGGGCAGGAGGAAGTCGGTCTCCTGAAGTACCAGCTTGATGCCGCTGGGATCCCACTGCCGCGCCGGGTCGTCGTTGGTGTCCAGCGACGTGGTCGCGCCGTGCGCCCGTGCGGTGCGGAACAGCTCCGGCAGCCCGGCGGCCAGCTTGGGCATCAGGAAGTACGACGAGGCGTGGACGTGCCGCGCGTTCGCGAGCAGCTCAGCGGGGACGTCCGCCGCCGACACCGCGTCCAGCACTCCGGAGCTGGTGACGATCGCCCGGCTGTCGTCGCGGGTCAGGATCGCCGTGAGCGGGGTCGGCAACGACGGATCCACGGTGAGGGCCTGGGTGTCGACGCCGCGTTCGTCGAGGATGTCCCGGACGAAGCGACCGGCGGCGTCGTCGCCGATCCGCCCGGCGAAGGCGGTTTTCAGCCCCAGCCGGGCGGCCCCGGCGGCGGTGATCGCGGCGGACCCGCCGAGCGTGAGCGAGCCGTGGCCGACGAGGTTCTCCCGTTGCCGGAAGTCGAGGTCCCCGGTCAGCGGCCCGAGGACGACGTCGGGGTTGACGTCGCCGAGCACGAGCAGGTCGAAGCGGTGCGGCATGCGTGGTTCCTCTGGAGGAGTGCGGTTCAGCCTTTGAGGCCGCTGGAGGTGATGGACTGGATGAAGGTCTTCTGCGCGCCGAGGAAGGCCAGCAGCACCGGCAGCACGGTGATGACGTTCCCGGCCATCACCGCCGCCCAGTTGGTGTGGTGCTGTCCCTGGAAGGTGGTCAGTCCGAGCTGCAGCGTGTACTGGGTGTCGTGGTTGATCGCGATCAACGGCCAGGTCAGGTCGTTCCAGGTGCTGAGGAAGGTCAGCACGGCGACGGTGCTCAGCGCGGGCCGGGACAGCGGGAGCACGATCCGGATCAGTACCCGCAGCCGCGAGCAGCCGTCGATCCAGGCCGCCTCCTCCAGCTCGCGCGGCAGCGACAGGAAGAACTGCCGCAGCAGGAACACCGCGAACGGCGTGACCAGCGACGGGACGATCAGCGCGCCGAGCGAGTCGATGAGGCCGAGCTTCTTCATCACCAGGAACGTCGGGATCATGGTCAGCTGGAACGGCACCGCCATGGTCGCCATCATCAGCCCGAGCATCACCTTCGAACCGCGGAACCGCATGCGCGCGAACGCGTAGCCGCCGAGCGAGCCGAAGACGAGGTTGGCCGCCACGGTCACCACCGACACGATGAGCGAGTTGGTGAACCAGCGCAGGAACAGCGCGTTCTCCAGCACGTACCGGTAGCCGGAGAAGTCGATCCCGGACGGCCACAGCGACGGCGGGAACCGGTTGATCTCCGCGTTGCTCATCACCGAGCTGAGCAGCAGCCACACCAGCGGGGCGGCGAACACCAGCGCCAGCGGGGCCAGCAAGAGGTGCCACGGGCTGAAAGGCAGCCGCCAGCGCCTGGGCTGATGGATCACGCCGGGCAGTTGAGATGCCGAAACCGGGGCAACATGGGCGCGCGTGGTCATCGGACCTCCTTGTCGCGGCGCAGCAACCGGACGCCCAGCCCGAGCGCCAGCAGAACGACGGCGAGCACGTACGCCGCGGCAGCGCCGTATCCGGCGGTGAAGTTCTGGAAGGCCTGCTGCCAGATGAAGTAGACGATCACCGTGGTCGAGCCGAGCGGTCCGCCCTTGGTGGTGACGTACGTCAGGTCGAACACCTGGAGCGATTGGATCAGCTGCCACAGCGTCAGGAACGTGGTCACCGGCAGCACGGCGGGCAGGGTGACGTGCCGGAGGATCCGGAACGGACCGGCGCCGTCCAGCCGCGCGGCTTCGATCAGCGACGGCGGGACGTCCTGGAGCGCGGCCAGGAAGACCACCATGCAGAACCCGGTGCCGCTCCACAGCGTGATGGCCACGAGGACCAGCAACGCCTGCGACGGGTCGGTCAGAAACCCTTGCGGGCTCAGGCCGATCCGGTGCAGCAGCGAGTTGGCGACGCCGAACTCCGGGTCGAGGATGAACGAGAACAGCACGCCCTGCGCGGTGGCCGACAGCACGAACGGAACGAACATCAACGTCCGGTACGCGCCGATGAAGCGCACCCGCCGGTTCAGCGCGAGCGCCAGCGCGAGGCCGAGCACGATGCTCAGCGGAACGTATAACGCCGTGTACAGCAGCGTGTTGCCGACCGCTTGGCCGAAGTGCGGGTCCTGCGCGAGCGCCGCGTAGTTGTCGACGCCGACGAAGCGGGACGGGGTGACGAGGTCGTCGGCCTGGAACGAGAGGATCAGCGACCACACCACGGGCACCAGGCCGAGGCCGATGATGACGACGACCGAGGGGCTCAGATACGCCCAGGCGGCGGCGGTTTCGCGGCGGCGGCGGGTCTTGGCGGCCGGAGCGACTGTGATCGGGCCGGGATGTACGGACATGGGCGGGGTCCTATCGGGGGATGATGAGGGCGGCGTTGGCCGCGGAAGCGCAGTCGCGCATGGCATCGGCGGGGGTCGCGCGCCCGAGCAGCACCGAGACGATCGCCGCGGCGACGGCCTGCGAGACCTGCGGATAGGCGGGGTGGTTCGCGCGGACGTGCGAGTTGTCGAGCGACTTGACGAACACGGAAAGCCCTGCGGTGTCCTGGGTTTTCTGCTGCCATTCCGGAAGCCGCTGCGATCCGGCGCTCAGCGGGAGGCTGCCGGCGCCGACGTCCCACACGACGTCCTGCTTGGGCGCGGTCAGCCACCGCAGGAACGTCTTGGCCGCGGCGAGGCGCCGGTCGCCGTTGTCGAAGACCGTCCAGGTGTCGGGGCCGGAGATGGTGATCGGCTTTCCGGTGAACGTCGGCAGCGGGACGATCTGGTAGTCGATTCCCGCGTCGGCGATGTCGGGCAGCTGCCACGGACCGGTCGGCACCATCGCGATCCGGCCCGAGGCGAAGGCCTGGTACATCTGCTCGGAGCCGGGTTTCGGGTCGATGTAGACACTGCGGTCGGCGGCCAGGTTTCGGATCACTTCGAGCGCCCGCACACCGCTGTCGGCGAAGCCGATGCTGCGGCCGTCCTGGCCGACGATGGTGCCGCCGAGGTCCCAGATCATCGGCCACAGCCGCCAGACGGTGTCCTCGTCGCCCGCGCCGGGCCAGGCCGTGCCGAACTGGCCCTGGTCGCGGTTGGTCAGTTTCTTAGCGGTGGCCACGAAATCCGGCCAGCGCCAGGATTCGTCCGGCAGCGGGACGCCGTGCTGCTGGAACAGTTTCTTGTTGCAGGCGACGGCCAGCGAGTCGAGCATCGCGGGCACGGCGCGGACGCGCTCGTTCACGGTGACCGCTTCGAGCGCGGGTTTCCAGAACTGGGTGCCGTCGTTGACGACGTCGCCCATGTCGGCCACGCGCGGGCTGCGGGCGATGCTGGCGAGGTCGGAGCCGAAGATGTACGCGATGTCCGGGTAGGAACCGGACGCGAGCGCCGCGGTCACCTTTTGCAGCATGGCGTCGGCCAGCACGCCGCCGCCCAGGTCGATCCGGATGTCGGGGTGCTCGCGCTGGAACGCGGCGACGAGCTGCTTGAGGACTTTGAGACCGGTGTCGCTCTGGCCGTGCCACATTTCGACGGTGACCGGTCCGGACGTGGCGGCGGGGGCCTCGGCGCACGCCGCGGCGGCGGGCACCAGCGCCATCGCCGCCGCGCCGCGGAGAAAACCGCGCCGGGTCAGGGTTCGCACGCGCATGGGAGTGTTTTCCTTCCCTTGCGCTAGCGGAGGGGACGGCGGGAGGGCGGGGTCATCTGCGATTTCCTTCCGGCGGGGAGAAATGGGCGGCCAGTTGTTCGGGCAGGGGAGGGACGTCGACCGGCACGGAGCCGGAACGCAGGGACTGCGTGGCGAGCGCGCCCGCCGCCACGGCTTCGCGGGCGGCGATCGGGGACAGTGCCGGCGGGTCGCCGTGCACTACGTAACGCAGGAATTCGGTCATGGTCAGGAGATCCGCGTCCTGGTGTCCTGATGCGACACCGTCGATCGGGTACTCGCGGTCTCCGTCCAGCGCCCATCCGCGACGGCGGTTCCACACCTTCACCACGCCGCCGCCGGTGTCGCCGAAGTTCTCCGCGCGGCCTTCGGTGCCGATTACGGTGTAGTTGCGCCAGTAGTCGGGCGTGAAATGGCATTGTTCGTAGCTGGCGAGGACACCGTTGTCGAGTCGCATGTGGACCATCGAGAGGTCTTCGACGTCGACGACCGGGTTGAGGCCGGTTTGTGCGGCGGGAGGCCAGTTGTCGAAGGAAAACCAGTCGTCGGCGAGGCGGTCGCCCTGGCCGCTGCGGTCGGTGATGCCACCGTAGACGGTCAGGTCGCCCATCGCGGTGACGCGGCGGGTGAAGCCTCCGGCGAGGTAGTGGATGACGTCGAGGTCGTGGCTGGCTTTCTGCAGCAGCAAGGAGTTTACGCGGCTGCGGTCGGCGTGCCAGTCCTTGAAGTAATAGTCGCCGCCGTTGCCGACGAAGTGACGACACCAGACGGCTTTCACTTCGCCGATCTCGCCGCGCGTCACGACGTCGCGGAGCGTGCGGACGACGGCGGAGTGCCGGAAGTTGTGTCCAATGTAGAGCGGAGTGCCGGTCTCCTGTGCGGCGGCGAGGACCGCGTCCGCGTCGGGAAGCGTTGTGGCCAGCGGCTTTTCGAGGTACACCGCCACTCCGGCGCGGAGCAGGTCGACGGCGATCTCGGCGTGCGTCCAGTCCGGCGAGGTCACGATCGCGGCGTCGACCAGATTCGCGAGTTCCCGGTGTCCCGGCACGATCTCGATGCCGCCGAACATTTCGCGCGCTCGCGCCCGGCCGCGCTCGTCGGGATCCGAAGCCGCCGCCAGTTCCGCCGCGACGCCGGATTCCGCCACGTGCCGGGCGATCCCGGCCCGCAGGCCGACGCCGACCACACCGACCCGCAGCACCCCGGGGTTCACCACCGCGCCACCTCACCTCTGCGTGATATTGATCTGCATGATGGCAAAACAATCATAAATGCGCAATGGCGCGGGTCCGCTCGTGGGGCGACGACCGGCTCCGCGGAGGGCGTGGCGAGGTCGGCGGGTGCTCCCTTGTGGACGGAGTGCCGTGCCGCCCGCGGACGCCGAGTCGGCCGGTTCGCAGGTCGCGACGATCTTGACCTGCGCATGGACTGACGGCTCGCAGGCGTTGGCGAGGACGGTCGGGCTGGGCTTGCCGGACCTGCACGCTCTTGTCCAGCGCGCGGGCGACCCCGTTGGGCTCCGCCGTTTCGCCTGGTCGCGGCAGGTCTGCGGCACGGGCGGCAGTCTTGTGCTGCGGCAGCAGCTCGTACCCAGCGCCCGGTACGGCGCGGGTGGGCGGTCTTGTATTGCAGCGGCAGCCCGTGCCCGGCGGCCCGTACGGCGCTGTATTGCAGCGGCAGCTCGTACCCGGCGACGCCGTGCGCCGCTGTATTGCAGCGGCAGCTCGTACCCGGCGACGCCGTGCGCCGCGGGTGGGTGATCAGCCGCTGGTCGGCAAGGGTCGAGGGATCCCGCCGCGCGGTCGCGAGCGCGTCGCCGCTCTCCGCGATCGCGCCGCTGCCCCGTTCGCCCGCTCATTCGAGCAGGACGTTCGGGCGTTGCCGGGGCGTCATGCCGGGTCTCTCGTTCCTGGCCGGAGGCGGTCCGGTGCCCATTCTAGAGGCCGCGATGGCTCGACTTTGTGATTGAATCTGCGCTATAACGCAAGTAGCAAGCAAAAACACTCAAGCAGAGTGCCGGAGTCGGTCACGTCTCCCGCCCTGGATCGAAAGGCCTCCATCCCGTGTCCTCCCTTCCGGATGCTCCCGGCTCCTTCGTGGCCGCCGAACTGGCTTCCCAGCCCGAAATGTGGCGCGCGGCGGCCGCGCTGGCCCCGTCCGCCGCGCTGCCTCAGCCGGGCGAACGAGTGGCCGTCGTCGGCTGCGGCACCAGCTGGTTCATCGCGATGAGCTACGCCGTCGCCCGCGAACAACGCGGTCACGGGGTCACCGACGCCTTCGCCGGCTCCGAATACCCGGCCTCGCGCGAGTACGACCGCGTCGTGGCGATTTCCCGCTCCGGCACCACGACCGAGATCATCGACCTGCTCACCGCGATGCCTGCGCAACGCACCGTGCTGATCACCGCGGTCGGCGACAGCCCCGCTGCGGCGGTCGCGGACGAGGTCGTCGAACTTTCCTTCGCCGACGAACAATCCGTGGTGCAGACCCGCTTCGCCACCACCACGCTCGCCCTGTTGCGCGCCGGTCTGGGCGACGACATCGACCAGCTCGCCACGTCCTGTGCGGCCGCGCTGACCGAACCGATCGACGACCTCCTCGACGCCGAGCAGGTCACCTTTATCGGCCGTGGCGCTGCCGTGGGCCTGGCTTGCGAAGCCGCACTCAAGACCCGCGAGGCCGCACAGTTCTGGGCCGAGTCGTACCCCGCCATGGACTACCGCCACGGACCGATCGCGATCGCTCAGCCAGGCCGTCTCGTGTGGTCGCTGGGCGAGGCCCCCGCCGGACTCGCGGACGACGTCGCCCGCACCGGCGCGCGTTTCGTCCACCACGACCTGGACCCGCTCGCCGCACTCGTGGTGGCGCAACGCTTCGCCGTCGCACTGGCGGCCCGGCGCGGCCTGGATCCCGACCGTCCGCGCTCGCTGACGCGCTCGGTGATCCTCGTCTGATGATCGTCACGCTGACGCCGAACCCGGCCATCGACGTCACCTACCGGGTCGGCACCCACACGCCCGGCGACACGAACCGGGTGCTGGAGGTGCAGCGACGGCCGGGCGGCAAGGGCGTGAACGTGGCCCGGGTGCTCGCCGCGGTGGACATCCCGGTCCGGACGCTTCTCCCGCTGGGCGGCGACGCGGGCCGGTGGCTCGGGGGAGCGCTGGATGTTCCGTTCGAGGCCGTCCCGATCTCCGGCGAAACCCGGACCACCGTGACGGTGACCGGCGACGGCCATCCGACGGTCTATACGGAACCTGGCCCGGAAGTGTCCGAAGAGGAATGGACAGCTTTCGGTTCGCGCCTGTCGAACTGCCTGTCTGCGGCTGCCCTGCTGGTTGTCTCCGGATCTCTGCCCCGGGGCACCTCGCCGGACCTGGTCGCCGACTGGGTCCGCATCGCCCGGGAAGCCGGGGTGCGGACGCTGGTCGACGCCTCCGGCCCGGCACTGCTGGCCGCCGCCCGAGCAGGTGCGGCAGTGAAGCCGAACCAGGCCGAACTCCTCGCCGCGACCTCTGCCGCCGACGAGGCTGCGGGAGCCGCGGCCCTGCTCCGGCTGGGCGCACAACCGGTCGTCGTCTCGCGCGGGGCAGACGGCATCGCCGCCTACACCTCCGGTGGCGTCTTCGCCGTCCCCGCCATCCCCGATGTGCAGGGCAACCCCACCGGTGCCGGGGATGCCGCGACGGCCGGGCTGGCCGTCACCCTCGCCGCCGGCCGCCCCCTGATCGAAGCCCTGCACAACGCCGCCGCCCTGGGTGCCGCGGCCGTCCTCCGCCCGGTCGCCGGAGAAGTCGATCTCCCCGCGTACCACCGATTCCTGAACGGAGCCCCCGCATGATCACCCGCCCCGACCTGCCGACGCTGCTGACCGCCGCCCGCGAGCGCGGTTCCGCCGTGGGCGCGTTCAACGTGATCCTGCTGGAACACGCCGAGGCCATCGCCGAAGGCGCGGAACAGGCCGGATTGCCGGTGGTGCTGCAGATCAGCGAAAACTGCGTCCGCTACCACGGCGGGCTGGCCCCGATCACCGTCGCGTCCCGGGAAATCGCCCGCCGCGCGTCGGTCGACGTGCTGGTGCACCTGGACCACATCGAAGACCCGGAGCTGATCCGCGAGGGCATCGCACTGGGCGTGGACAGCGTGATGTACGACGGATCGCATCTGCCATACGAGGAAAACCTGCGTATGACCCGCGAAATCGCCTCGCGCTGTCACGACGTCGGCGTGGCGGTGGAAGCGGAACTGGGCGAAGTCGGCGGCAAGGACGGGGTGCACGCGCCCGGCGCCCGCACCGACCCAGCCGAAGCGGCGGACTTCGTGACCGTGACCGGCGTGGACGCACTCGCGGTGGCCGTAGGAACGTCCCACGCGATGGTGGAACGGACGGCCCAGGTGGACCGCGCACTGGTCACCCGATTGCGAGACGCGGTACCGGTCCCGCTGGTATTGCACGGCTCATCAGGCCTGTCGGACGAGGAACTGCGCGGAGCCGTGGTGAGCGGGATGGCGAAGGTTAATATCTCAACGCACCTTAATGGTCTGTTCACGCGGTCGGTCCGGCAGTTCCTGGAGGAACAGCCAGAGGCGGTGGACCCGCGGAAGTACGTGCGGCTGGGGAGGAGTGCGGTGGCCTCGGAGACTGCTCGGCTTCTGCGTTTGCTGGCTGGCTGAAGACCCGCAGCGACATCTCTTCGTCGAACACGTGCGGACGGCTCGGCGGGACCAGGGTACTCTTGGTATACCAAAGTGTCCGTCGAGAAAGGTGCTCTCCGTGTTGATCCGTGACGTCCGTCCCTGGGGCGGTCAGCGCAGCGACGTCGAGGTGGCCGGCGGCCGGATCGCCGCGGTTCGTCCGCATGGCCCGGCGGGGTCCGGCGGCGAGGTGGTCGAGGGGCGCGGGCGGCTGTTGTTCCCGTCCTTCAGCGACGTCCACGTGCACCTCGACTCGACGCGCATCGGGCTGCCGTTCCGGCCGCACACGGGGGCGCCGGGCGTCTGGGCGATGATGCTGAACGACCGCGAGAACTGGCGGAACGCCGAGGTGCCGCTGCCGGAACGCGTCGCGGGCACGTTGGAGCGGATGATCGCGAACGGGACCACTCGCGTGCGCACCTACGCGCAGGTCGACGTCGACTGCCAGCTCGAGAAGCTCGACGCGGTGCTCGCCGCCAAGGAGCGCTTCGCCGCGCACGCGGACGTCGAGGTGATGGCGTTTCCGCAGGCAGGGATCCTGCGCGAGCCCGGAACCGTGGACGTGCTGGAGGCCGCGCTGCGTTCGGGTGCGTCGGTGGTCGGCGGGATCGATCCGTGTTCGCTCGACAAGGATCCCAAGGGGCACTTGGACGTCGTGTTCGGGCTGGCCGAGAAGTACGGCGTCGAGGTCGACATCCATCTGCACGAGCCGGGGCATCTCGCGGTCTTTTCGACGGACCTGGTGATCGAACGCGTCCGCGCGCTGGACATGCGCGGCAAGGTCACCATGTCGCACGCGTACGAGCTGGGCTCGGTTTCGGAAGCGGTGAGCCGCCGGCTGATCGACACGTTCGCGGAGCTGGACATCGCGATGGCAACCGTCGCGCCGTCCGTCGACCGGCAGTTGTCGCTGGCGGACCTGACGACCGCGGGCGTGCGCGTCGGGCTGGGGGAGGACGGGCAGCGGGACTACTGGAGCCCGTACGGCAACTGCGATCTCCTCGACCGCACGTGGCAGCTGGCCTTCACGCACGGGTTCCGGCGCGACGAGCTGATCGAGATGGCGCTGGCGGTCGCGACGATGGGCGGCGCGTCGATCATGAGCCACGACGTGCCCCGGCTGGCGGGGATCGCCGACCGGCCCGGTGTGGCGGTCGGCGACCGCGCGGATCTGGTGCTGGTGGACGGCGAGACGCCGACCAGCGCGGTGATGGACCGCGGCAAGGACCGGACGGTGCTGCACGACGGCGTCGTGGTGGCGGACGGGCTCGCGGTCGTCGACCTCTGACGGGGCTGAGGGGCGCTGGGCCCGAGGTGCGTACGGCTGTTTCAGCATGGGCGGGGTCTCGCGAAGACGGGCTGTGCCAGGTGATCTGAAAGTTGAGAAGCCAGTGCCGCGGCGAGCTCAGCGTTGCCAGAGTTGAGGTCTCGCGAAGGTCGAGGGCGCAGTCCGACGCGGCGATCTCGGCACTGCCAGGACCTCGCGAAGGCCAACGGCGTCAGTCCAGCGCAGCGAGCATTGCCGCGGCCGGAATCTCGCGGCTACAACAGAACCAGGGTCAGCCCGCCTCCGCGGGATGCCGCCGCACCGCCTCGCTGGCTCCGGTCGCGAGATGGGCCAGCACCAGCCGTTCCACCCGTTCGACGTCCCGGTCCACGATCGCCTCGTACAGGAGTTCGTGTTCCGCCGCCATGGCTTCCAGGTCGTCGTGCTGGCCGAGCAGCCATCGCATCCGGCTGCGCAGCGTCCGCTCCAGTTCGCCGAGCAGTTCGTTCGCCGACAGCGACGTGACGACCTCGTGGAAATCCGCGGCTGCCCGGCGCGCGGACACCGCGTCGCCGGCGCGGGCGGCGCGCAGTTCCGTGTCCAGCACCTCCCGCAGCCGCGCCAGGCCCTCGCGGGTGCGGCGCTGCGCGGCGAGCCGGAAAGTGAGGCCTTCGAACGCGGTGCGCACCTCGTTGAGGTCCGCGACGTCCGACGCGGTGAACTCCCGCACCACCGACCACGACCGCGGCCGCGGCGTCACCAGTCCCTCGTTTCCCAGCGCGCGCAACGCGTCCCGCACCGGCACCCGGCTCACGCCCATCTCCGCGGCCAGATCCCGTTCGACCAGCTTGCTGCCGGGAGCCCGGGTGCCGTCGAGGATCTCGTTGCGCAGCCGTTCCGTGACGCGCTCGGACTCCGACGCGAAACCCGGCTCCATCCGATCCCCTCCCGCCGCCGTCACCGACAGTATCGGCGAACCTCCTCCCAGGTTCCCGGAAAAACCCGCCCCCGGCAAGGTCTGGCCCCCAGATTCCGCCGTTTGGTATACCTAAATGTCCCGAACGGAAGGAACCCGATGCGCACTCGCTGGCGTGCCCGCCATGTGCTGGCCCATCAGAACGGGCGGCACGCCCTGCTGAAAAACGGCGAGGTCGTCTGGGAGGACGATGTCGTCGCCTACGTCGGCCCGCGGTATGCCGGAACGACCGATCTGGACGTCGACCTCGGCGAATCGCTCGTCCTCCCGGGCCTGATCGACCTCGACGCGCTGACCGACGTGGACCATCTCGTCCTCGATTCCTGGGCCACGGCAGACCGTGCGGCCGGACTGCAGTGGTCCGAGGACTACTTCGCGCACCGTCGCCGCGACGTCTTCACCCCGGAAGAACGGCAGACCATTCGCGAGTACGCGATCGTTCAGTTGGCGCTGCACGGAATCACGACGTTCATGCCGATCGCGTCGGAAGTCCATTCGTCGTGGGCCGAGCCGTACGAGGAACTCGTCGCGATGGCGGACTTCTCACGGAACCTCGGGCTGCGCGGATATCTGGGCCCGGCTTACCGATCCGGCGTCAACGTGGCCACTGTGGACGGTACCCGCACGGTCGCCTTTGACGAGCCCCGCGGCGCGGAGGGGCTAGCCGACGCACTGCGGTTCCTCGACCACGCAAAGGAACTCGACGACCCACTCGTCAACGGCGTCCTGCTGCCGTGCCGCATCGAGACGCTCACCGAAGACCTCATACGCGCCACCGCCGTCGCATCGCGCGAGCGCGACGTCCTGGTACGGCTGCACTGCCTGCAAGGCGTGCTCGAGCGCGAACTCATCCTCGACCGTTACGGCGCAACACCGCTGGAAATGCTGGAACGCACCTGCCTGCTCGGCGACCGGTTGCTGATCCCGCACGCCCAGGTTCTCGACCGCCATCCCGCCGTCCACGGCGAAGACCGAGGCGACGTCGCGACCTTGGCCGCGGCGGGCGCGTCGGTGATCCACTGCCCGCTCACGTCCTTCCGCTACGGCCACGCCCTGCGCTCGTTCCGCGACTACCGCGAAGCGGGCCTGAACCTGTGCCTGGGAACGGATTCCTTCCCGCCGGACCTGATCCGCGGCATGGATGTCGGCGTGCATCTGGCGAAGGTGATGGGCGACCGCGCCGACGCGGCCCCGGCGGAGTGGTACGTCGAAGCGGCGACGCTCGGCGGCGCCCGTGCACTCCGCCGCGACGACCTCGGCAAGCTGGCCCCGGGCGCGCAGGCGGACCTCGTCGCGTTCCACGTCGGCGACCTGCGCGACGGTGTGCAGGACGATCCGATCCGCACCTTCTTGCTCTCCGGAACCGCCCGGCAGGCAACGCATTCCGTCGTCGCGGGCCAGCCGGTGCTGGTGGACGGGCACCTTCCCGGCATCGACGAACCGGACCTCCGCCGCCGCGCGCAGGCGCTGTTCGAGAAGATGCGCGCCGCGTATCCGGAGCGGGACGTCGAACGCCGGGAGGCGGGGGAGTTGTTCCCTCCGACCTTCCCGGCGTTCCAGGAGTAGCGGCGCGGCGGGGCTATCGCTGCGAGACGACAGCCCCGCCCTTCACCACGAGCCGCCCCGGAGGATGGGACACGACGGCTTCGGCCGGGTACTCTGCGGCTACGAGGAAGAAATCGGCGTGGTCGCCGATCCGCAGGCCGTAGTCCTTGAGCCGCAACGCTTTCGCGCCGCCGTACGTCGCCGCGTGCAGCGCGAGTTCGATCTCCGGGTCGGTCCGGAACGAGCTGCGGTACGCCAGGTGCATGGTGCGCGTCAGCATGTCCCCGTCGCCGTAGGGTCCCCACAGGTCGCGGATGCCGTCGTTGCCGCACGCGGCGTTCGCGCCCGCGGCTCGCATCTTGGCCAGCGGCGGCACTGGCCGGTCGTACACCGCCGCGGTGGTCAGCGTGATCTGCTGCTCCGCGAGGCCTTCGAGCAGCCGGTCCTGCTGCGCGTCCGGGATGCCGCAGATGCCGAACGCGTGGCCGATCGCGACCTTCCCGGCAAGCCCGAGCGCCTTCGTCCGCTCGATGACGAGCTCGATTTCCCAGGCCCCGAGCGGACCTTCGTCGTGCAGGTGCAGATCGACGCCGCAGCCGTGCCGGGCGGCGATGTCGAAGATCGCGTCGAGGTGCCCGCGCGGATCGCGGTCGTAGCCCGCCGGGTCGATGCCGCCGACGTTCTCCACGCCGGACGCCACGGCCCGCTCCAGCAGTTCCAGCGTGCCGGGCCGGGTGAGCAGGCCGCCCTGGGGGAAGGCGACCTGCTCGACGGTGACCCGGCCGCGATGCCGCGCCGCCGCCTCCCGCACCGCCTCGATGCCGGACAGCCCCAGTTCGGGGTCGACATCGGTGTGCGCGCGGACGAAGGAGGTGCCGTTCGCGATCATCGTGTCGAGCAGCGCGGCCGCGGGTTCGGGCGAGGGGAGCCCGAATTCCTTGCGGCGGCGCTGTTCGTTGGAGATCCGGTCGGCGAGCACCGAACCCGAGGTGTTCGGCACCCAGGGGAGTCCCCACAAGGTTTTGTCGAGGTGGCAGTGCGCGTCGACGAGGCCGGGCAGCAGCAGCGCGCCGCCGCCGTCCTCGACGGGAACGTCCGCTTCGGTGGGCCCGAACCCGGCGATCCGGCCGTCGCGCACCAGCACGTCCGTCGGATCGCCGCCGCCGGGCCGGACGTTGCGCAGCAACAGGTTCACGCGACTCCCTCCACGGCCTCGGCCCGGACGGTCGGCTCGCGCCGCTCGGAGGTGGCGAGGCTGACGCCGACGGTGAGCACGACGTTGACGGCGATCGCCAGAAGCCCGGGATTGAGGCCCCACAACGTGTTCTTCGAAGCCAGGACCGTCCACGCGACGATCGCCACGCCGACCACGAGCCCGGTCGCCGCGCCCGCCTTGGTCAGCCGCCGCCACACGAGCCCCAGCACGATCGCCGGGAAGAACTGGGAGACGCCGTTCTGTCCGGTGAGCAGCAGGTTCACCAGCAGTGCGGGCTGGAAGATCGCGAACACCAGCGCCACCGCGGTCACCACGACGACCAGGGCGCGCGACAGCCGGAACACGCCGAGTTCGCTGGTCTTCGGCCGCAGGACGCCCTGGTAGACGTTGCGGGCCAGCAGCGTGGCGGATTGCAGGAGCAGCAGGCTGATCGGCACGATCGCGGCCAGCGCGCCTGCCCCGCCGACGAGACCGACCACCCACGACGGCATGGTCTTCAACGTCAGCGAAAGCAGCGCGCCGTTGGTGCCGCTGCCCTTCAGCCCGGGCACGACGAGCACCGCGGCGAAGCCGACGAACAGCGTCAGCGCGATCAGGATCTGGTACAGCGGAAGGTAAATCGCGTTGCGCCGGATCGTCTGCTCGGACTTCGCGGTGTACATCGCGGCGAGTGCGTGCGGGAACATGAAGAACGCCGCGCTCGTGACCAGCAGAGTCGACATCATCCACGGCACGCCGAGCGGGCTGCCCGGCGCCGGGACGCCGAGGAAGCCGGGGTGCTGTGCCTGGACGGTGTCGATGAGATGCCCGAACCCGCCGAAGTAGTGCACCGGGATCGCGATGCCGACGACCAGCACGGTGCCGATCAGCAGGATGTCCTTGAGCACCGACACCCACGCGGCGGCCTTCATGCCGGACGCGTAGACGAACACCGCGATCAGCACGACCGCGAGCACCATGCTGGTGACTCGGTTGATGCCGGTCGTCGTCTCGACGATCTGGCCGAGGCCGAGCAATTGTGCCTCGATGTAGGGGATCATGAACGCCACGCCGACGATCGCGGTCAGCGCGCCGAACCACGGGCTGCGGAAGCGGTGGGTGAAGAAATCCGCTTGGGTGACGAGGTTGTGCTTCTTCGCGTACCTCCACAATGGAGGGAGGAAGAAGTAGGACAGGACGAACGCGCACGTGCCGTAGCCGGCGATGTAGAACGCTGCGCCGCCGTTGGCGTAGGCGAATCCGGAGGCGCCGAGGTAGGTGAAGGTCGAGTAGGTCTCGCCCGCGGCGAGGACCCAGAACAGCAGCGTCCCGTAGGACCGGCCGGCGACCGTCCACTGTTCGAGGTTCATCTGCTTCCGGCCGCGCGCGGCGAGTCCGATGACCACCGCCAGCGCCACCACGGCCAGCGCGACGACTGCGCCCGCGTTCATCGCTGCTCCTGCTCGGTTTCGGCGGCGCCGGGGCGCCGGATGCGGTCGGCGACGCCGAGGAACACGGGCGTGAGGGCCACCCAGAGGAGGATCCAGAACCCGATCTCGGGCAGGAACCAGATCCGGCCGTCGCCGCTGAACCAGGGCAGGCCGGCGATCATCGCCACGTAAGGGGTGAAGGCCACCGCGGCCACCACTGCGGAACGCTTCATCGCGCACACCCTTCGTTGTTTGGTATACCATAAGCGCGGCCGGTGGCGGGTTGTCAAGGGCGCGGCCGGGAACGATGCGAGCTCGCGACCCGGGTGTCCGGCCGGGTGCCGTGATTTGTCCGATTTGGACGCCGGGTCGCCGGGGGTGTGCTTTGGTAGACCGGATCATGCGTGCTGAGCCGAGGTAAAACCGGTCGCTGGCGGGTCCTTTCGGCAGCTAGCTTGTGCCCTCAAGAAGGGGGGGCGAGATGGACAAGCCGACGACGGAGCTGTGGCGCCCGACCGGCCCGGCCGAACTGGAGCTGGTGCGCCGGTCCGGCTGGCGCGCGTGGCCGCCGCGGCTGCCGGATCAGCCGATCTTCTACCCGGTGCTGAACGAGGACTACGCGGTGAAGATCGCCCGAGACTGGAACGTCCGGTTCGACGGCGCCGGTTACGTGACCCGGTTCCGGGTGGAAACGGCGTTCCTCGACCGCTATCCGGTGCGGCAGGCGGGCGGCGAGACGATCCTGGAGTTGTGGGTTCCTGCTGAGGAACTGGACGAGTTCAACGCGCACTTGGTTGGGGAGATCGAGGTCGTGCACGAGTTCCGCTGAGCAGTGCCTGAAGCGGGTCACTCACAGGGCCGCACGGGTCTGCGCTGGGTGAGGGCGGCGATCCGCCTCCGGGGTGGTTGACGTCGGCACCTAGGCGACGGTGAGTGACCGCACGGGCTGGCTTGCGTCACCGTGGACAGATGGATGCGGCACTGGCAGGGCTTTCCGGGCGGCTCCTGATCCAGTGCCGGCCCGCGCAGTCCGAGGAACTGCTCGGCGTCTGCGCGGCGCACGACACCGGGCTCGTCCTGACTGGGAGGTCGGCGCCGGATGCCGTCAAGAGCCTGCGCGAGAAGGGGTTCGACGGGCCGCTCCTGTGCGACGCCGAGCGTTACGCAGGGAAGCGGCGGGTACTCGCCGGGGCCGGAACGCATCCGGCGTGGTGCCGGAAGCAGCGGGAACTCGGGTTGCTGCCGCTGACGGATTCCGGCTATCTCGCGGCGCGCGACTGGACGGGTTTGCGCGGCATCCTGCTGGCCGCCGCGAGGAAGCCCGCGGCCGTTGCGACGCTGCCTCTCGCTCCTTGGTGGTTCGACCACGGATCGATCGCCGCCGCGCTGGCGAGGGAGGTCAACCGGCACGGGGTGCCGGTCGCGATCGTTCTCGAGCACCGGACTGATCCGTTCGGGGTTCAGAAGCTGCTGCGCGCGTTTCTGCGTTTCCTGGCCGGCTGCGCGGTTCCGGTGCTGGTGTTGCGCTGCGACATTTCGGCCGCAGGCCTTCTCTGTCACGGTGCGCACGCGGCGGCGGTGGGCACGAAAAGCTCGTTGCGGCACCTGTATCCGGCCTCCGGCGGCCGCCCGGGCGAGCCTTCGGTGTTCGTGCCTCGCCTGCTCAGCTACCACCGGATCGAGACCTGCGCGAAGATATTCGGCCGGACTCCGGAGATCGAGCAGCTGTGGACTTGCCCGTGCCCGGTCTGCGAGGACCGGACCCCCGTCGGTCTCGACCGGTCTTCGGCGGTCCGGCACGACCTCGACCGTCAGCTGGCGCTGCGGGACGAGTTGTTCCGGCGGCCGCTCACCGCGGAGCAGCGCCGGAGTTCCTGGCACGAGACGTGCAGCCACGCGAGCTTTGTCCATCGGCAGGTCGCCGAGGCGGTGCGGGGATGGACCGAACCGGCGAACCTCAGGGCCTGGTATCGGGTGACCGAGGATCCGTTGCCGCGCAACATCCCTGGTCAGTCGGCGACGGGGGCCGCCAGGACGAGCGGTGCCGGCAGGCGGAGGGTGTCCGATCGCGGGGCACGCCGATCAGACGTCTAGGCAGCTGTCCTCGGCGCGGAAAGGTCAATGGTCTCGCGAGACGTCGAGCCCGCTCGACAACCCGCGGAAACACCGCACCGCCAACTCCACCGGTGCGGCCTTCTCCTCAGTCCCAGCCCACAGCTCCAGCGAGATCCGAATCGCATCCGTCGCTGCGGCCGCCACCAAATGCACCGTCACCTCGTCCGTCTCCGGTGCCAGCCGCGCCAGTACCGGTCGCAGCCGGGTCTCGGACTCGCCGTTCACCCGGTGCCACACGGCCGCCAGCGCCGAGTCGTCCCCGCTGGCGGCGCGCAGCAAGCCGCGGGTCCAGCTGAATTCCTGGGTCGCGTCCGCGGCGGAGATCGTCTTGTGGATCGCGTCCTCGACCGCCTTCAGCAGCGGCGTTCCTTCGGGCGTCGACGCGAGGTGGTCCCGCCACGAATCGGCGCCCACGACCAGCAGCGGGGCGACCGCGTCCTCTTTCGTGCGGAAATAGCGGTAGAAGGTGCGCGGCGCGACGCCCGCCGCGGCGGCGATCGCTTCCGCGGTCGTTCCCTGTGCGCCATGCTCGGTGAACAGGCGTGCGGCGGCGCGGGCGATGTCGAGTTGCGTCGCCGCTTTGCGCCGTTCGGTCAGGGTCGGGGTCTTTCCGCTCACCGCGACCACGCTACCCGATCACTGTCAAGTATGCAGATCTCGTCAAGGTGGCACAGTGTGCCATATAGGCGTAAGGTGGCGGCAGATGAAAGGAGCTTCTCAATGAAGTTGTCAAGCCGCCGCGGTGAC
>NZ_SDLT01000056.1 GCF_004522235.1 Amycolatopsis nivea | reverse complement strand
CTGGAACTGGATTCCCAGTCCAACTTCCGGGGCGCAGTTCACAGGGAATCAGATTCCCTGAGGGGTCCCCTCACGGCGTTTGGCGCGGGGCGTTCCGAGGCGGGGCGTTCGGCGGCGGAGGCGTGTCGTGTCTGGCGTTTGGCGGCGGCGAGTTCCGCGGCTGGCGTTCAGTGGCGGGGGAGTTGCGCGGCGGGTGTTCGGCGGTGGGGAGTTCCGTGACTGGCGGCCAGCGGCGGGGAGCTGTGTGGCGGGTGCTCAGCGGTGGGGAGTTCCGTGGCTGGCAGCCAGCGGCGGGGAGTCGCGCGGCGAGTGTTCAGCGGTGGAGAGTTCCGTACTGGCGGCCAGCGGCAGGAAACTCCGTAGCAGGGGAGCGGGGCTAGCGAGCGGCGTGCGTGCGTGAAGCGCGGTACTCAGCAGCCCGCGCCTCGTAAGCGCGGAGTTCTTCCTCCCGATCCGGAACGTCCTGCGCGCCACCCTCCGGCTGGTCGGCGAAGAAGCCTCGCAGCGCGGCGTTCGCGGAGGCGGCGAGGTGACCGGTCCGGGCGAACATCGCGGTCTCGTAGCGGGTCAACGCGGCTTCGACGTCCGGCTCCTCGTGCAATGCGTTCGCCAATTCCGCACCGTCGAGCAGGGCCAGGTTCGCGCCGTGCCCGCCGAACGGGGCCATTGCGTGTGCGGCGTCGCCGATTGCGGTGATGCCGGGGACGCGTTCCCACGTCAGGGGAGCGGGCAGCGCAGTGAACGCGCGTGCCACGTAATCGCCGTCGTTGTCGGTCAGCAGCGGGAGCACCTTCGAGCCCCAGCCGCGGAATTCGCGCAGCAGGTACTCGCGGACCGAGGTGCGGTCAGTCAGGTCGACGCCTTCCCGTGCGGCCCAGTCCTCTTCGGCGCGGAAAGCCACGTAGCCGCGGATCACGCCGTTGCTGTTGCGCTGCACGATCACTGCGCGGCCGGCGCCGTCGGCGGTGAACAGTTGTCCGTTGCCTACCAAGGCGGCGATTTCCGGGTGCCGGGTTTCGACGTCGTCGAATCGGGCGTCCAAAAAGGACACTCCGAGGTATTCCGGTTGAGCGTCGGTGAGTCGGCGGCGCACCTTTGACCAGGTGCCGTCCGCGCCGACTACGACGTCGGCGTCCACTGTGGAGCCGTTGGCGAAGTGCAAGCGGTGGACGCCGTTTTCGGTGGTCAGGTCGGTGAGTTTGTGTCCCCAGTGGACGGTGCCGGGTGCGAGCCGCTCGTACAGCATCGTGCGCAGCTGGCCGCGGTCGATTTCCGGGGCGGCGGTGTCGTCGTCGGCGGGGGTGAACTCCTTCAGCAGGGTTCCGTGGTGGTCGCGTCTGGTCATGGCTTGGCCTTCGACGCGAGCCAGCTCGTGGAAGGCGGACAGCAGTCCGGCGTCTTCCAGGGCGATCTGGCCGCTGTCGGCGTGCAGGTCGAGCGTGCCGCCGGGATCTCGTGAGTCCACGGCGGTGTCGGCGTCGTACACAGTCGCGGCGATGCCGTGGCCGTGCAGGACGTGCGCGGCGAGCAGTCCGCCCGGGCCGCCGCCGACGATGGCGGTGCGCGGTGTCTCGTTCATGGTCTTCCCCTCTCGTGCCGGTGTGGTCTGGCATCGAGCATAGGTGTAACCATGCAAAAAGTGCAACAGTACAACTTAGTGAGTCATTGCACCTTTAAGTGTCGCTGCTAAACCGGCTAGCAGGATGCCGAGTGCGTAGCCGAAGTCGTGCTCGACGGTGCTTCCGGCTGCCTGTCGTTCCCGCAATCCCGCGGCCATCAGCGGAAACGGGATGCTTTCGAGGGTCGCCTCCAGATCGTCCGGCCAGGTCTGGTCCTCGACGGCGCGGCCGAGAATGAAATGCACGTACACCCCGGCGCAGCGGGTCGCGTCGGCGAGCGGGAACCCGGCGCGGTGCAGTACGTCGACGGCTCGCTCGGCGAATTCGCCCAGTGAGCGGGCGGTCCGGAGGTCTGCGCCGAGTGCGATGCGTGCGCCGTCTCGATGGTCTAGGAGTGCGGTGTGCAGGGCGGTTCCGGCTTGTTCCAGCCAGGGCAGCCACGGGGTGTCGAGCGGCGGGAGGTCGTCCAGGACTGGGGCGACGAGGGTGTCGGCGAGGTGGTCGAGCAAGGCTCGTTTGCTGCTGAAATGCCAGTACAACGCGGGTGCTTTGACGCCGAGTTCGGTGGCGAGGCGGCGCACGGTCAGCTTGTCGAGGCCGTCGGCGTCGACCAGGGCGAGTGCGGTCCGGACCGCGGCGGGGATCTCGATCGGCACGGCGGTTGCCTCCTTAACTAGTTCAGGGCAGTCTAGTCTTTAACAAGTTAAGGAGAGTCATGGACGCAGATGTAGTAGTCGTCGGAGCGGGTCCGGTCGGGTTGTTCCTCGCTGCTGAACTCCGGCTCGGCGGGATCCGGCCGCTGGTGCTCGAGCGGCTTGCGCGGCCCGCGACGGAACGGAAGGCACGCGGCATCGGCGTGCTCGCGACGGAGGCGCTGGCCCGGCGCGGACTCGGACCGCAGCTGGCCGCGGCGCACGAGGAGGGAATGCGCGACTTCGCCCGTGATCACGGCAGTTCGCTCGGCCACTTCGCGAACATCCACAAGCTCCTGCCGGACGAGGACCGACCGCGTACGCACATCTGGCAGCCGGAGTTGGAGCGGCTGCTTGCTGGACACGCGGACGCGCTCGGCGTCCCGGTACGGCGGGCGCATCGGGTCACGGAAATCGAGTCTGATGTGGACGGTGTGACGGCGATTGTCGATACCCCGCAAGGAGAACAGCGGATCACCGCGGCTTACTTGGTGGGGTGCGACGGTGGCCGGGGGAAGGTCCGCAGTCTCGCCGGGTTCGGGTTCCCGGGCACGCCGCCATTGCTGCGGACAATCGCGGGCCAAGTCCGGTTCGACGGGCCGGTGTCGCCCGCCGGACGCTACCCGGGCGGGACTTTCCTGCACGGCGGCAGGATGGCTGGCGTCACCGAGTTCGCCCGCGACGGCGAGCCGGACGGTCCGGTCACTCCGGCGGAATTGGCGGCGGCCATCCGACGAGTGACCGGCGAGGAGGTCGTCGTGACGGAGGTACGCGATTCCCGCCGGTTCGCTGACCAAGCGCGCCAGGCCGACGACTACCGGCGCGGCCGGGTTCTGCTCGCGGGCGACGCGGCCCACGTGCACTCGCCGAGCGGCGGGCAAGGGCTCAACCTCGGGCTGCTGGACGCGGCGAACCTCGGCTGGAAATTGGCTGCGGTCGTGCGCGGGGAAATGCCGGAAACGTTGCTGGACAGTTACTTCCGCGAACGCGGCCCGGTCGGCGCGGCGGTATTGCGCAATACGCGGGCGCAGTCGGCGTTGCTCGCGCCGGGGCCGCACGTCGACGCGCTGCGCGAGATTGTCGCCGAGTTGATGGATCTGCCGCAGGCGAACCGGTACTTCTCGGATCTGCTGTCCGGCGTGGCGGAGCGATACGAATTCCCTTATCCCGCTGAAGAACCAGTCGGGCTGCACGGTCCGGATCGGTCCCTTGTGGACGATGACGGACGGATCACCCGGCTGTCGGAGCACACTCGCGCTGGACGCGGTGTCTTAGTGCTCGATCCGAAAAGCCGCGATCTCGCCGCGTTGGCAAGAGAACGGGTCGAGGTGGTGCCGGTGACGAATACCGAATCGTTTCTGCTGCGGCCGGACGGAGTTATCGCCTGGGCCGGAGGTGAAGCCGAGTTGAAAGTCGCGCTGGACACCTGGTTCGACTAGGCGTTCGCGCGGCTCCGCCACAGCAGCCAGCCGAAGTACGGCGCCCCGATCAGCGCGGTCACCAAGCCCGCCGCGATCTGGGTCGGGGCGAGGACGGTGCGCCCCAACGTATCCGCGACGCACACCAGCACCGCTCCCAGCGCGGCCGCCACCGGCAGCGAGCGCGAGTGGCGGGAGCCCACCAAAGCGCGTGCGGCGTGCGGGGCCACGAGCCCGACGAATCCCAGCGCGCCGACCGCGCACGCAGCGGCGGCGGTGAGCACCGCGGCGAGTGCGGCGAAGGCGAGGCGAGACCGGTCCAGCGGGACGCCGAGCACCCGCGGCACGTCCTCGTCCAGGGAGACCAGGTCGAGCGTCCGTGCGCTGGACAAGGCGATCGGCAGGGCGATGACCAGGCACAACAGCACCGGCAGGACCTGGCTGAACTCCCGGCCGTAGGTCGAGCCGGCGAGCCAGGTGAGCGCCAGATGCGCGTTCCACGGCGAGGTCAGCACCACGACGAGCGTCGTAATCGCCTGCGCGCCCGCGCTGACGCCGATGCCGACCAGCACCAGCCGGTCCGAGGACAGTCCGCGGCCGGTCGAACCGCGGCCGGTGGCGAGCCAGTGCACAAGGGCGAACGTCGCGAACGCGGCGACGGTCGCCGCACCCATCATCGGCCAGATTCCGATGCCAGGCACCAGAAGCACGACGCTGATCGCGCCGACGCTCGCACCCGGAGTCACGCCGAGCAGGCTCGGCTCGGCCAGTGGGTTGCGGCAGATCGCCTGCACCAGTGCGCCCGCGACGGCCAGGGCCGCGCCGCCGAGCAGCGCGGCGAGCATCCGCGGCCAGCGCAGGTCGAGCGCGAACGACACCTCGGTGCCGGACACGCCGCGCAGCCAGTTCAGGACGTCGCCGAGCAGCACGATCCGGTCGCCAAGCAAGAGCGCGGCGATCACCGCGGCGACGAGCGCGATCGCCAGCACGACACCGGTTCCGGCCACCCAGCGGCGCGACCGGACGGTGCCGTGCGTGCCGCGCGCGGACGGTGTTCCGGACGGCTGTCGTCGCGCTAGCCAGACCAGCACGGTCGCGCCCGCCAGAGTCGTCACGACGCCAGTCGGCACCGAAACCGCTTTGTCCGCCGGGACGAGCGCGCGCAGCAGAACGTCGGCGGCCACGACGACCAGCGCCCCGGTCAGCCCGGAGAGCGGCAGCAGCAGCGGATGTTTGCCGAGCCCGGGCACCCGGCTGGCCAGCAACCTCGCGATCACCGGTGCGCACAGGCCGACGAATCCGATCGGCCCGGCGACGGTCACCGCGACCGCCGAGAGCAGCACCGCCACGACGACGGCGTAAGTGCGCGTGCGGCGGACGTCGATGCCCAGCACGCGCGCGTGGTCGTCGCCGAGACCGAGAACGTCGAGCCGGTGCGCGAGCAAGAGAGTGGCCAGGATGCCGACCGCGATCACCGGTGCGGCAAGGGAAACCTGGTTCAGTCCGGATTGGACAGTCGTGCCGCTGCCCCAGCCGTACAGGCCCGCGGTCCGCTCCTGGAACAACATCAGCAGCACCGACGTGAGCGCGGTCAGTGCCAGCGCGATCGCGGACCCGGCGAGTACGAGCCGGGCGGCTCCGCCGCTGCTGCTGCGCGCGACGAGCAGCACCAGTCCGGCCGCCGCGAGACCGCCGACGAAGGCGACGATTCCGTTGACGTAGAAGGGAAGCGAGATCCCGAACGCCGCGACGCCGACCACCGAGACGTACGCGCCGGCGTTGACCGCGAGCGTGTCCGGCGAGGTGAGTGGGTTCCGTGCCACCGACTGCAGCACGCAGCCCGCGAACCCGAGCGCCAGCCCCACGAGCAGCGCCGCGGCCAGCCGGGGGAGCCGGCTGGCCACGAGCACTGCCACCGCCTGGCTGCGCGCGTCGTCGTCCGTGCCCGGGAAAACGGCGCGCAGGAGTTCGCCGAGCCCGACGTGCGACGTGCCTTGCAGCAGGTGCACGGCGGAGAGGACGAGCAGCGCGACGAGCCCGCTCAGGAAGACGGCGGACGCGGTGCGCCGTGCGGCGCGCGGCCGGGCGGGTGCGAGGGCTGGTGCGGTCATCGGATCAGCGCGTCAGAGCGCTGGTGAGCGCGTCCACGTAGGCGATCGCGGACTTCGGGCCGCCGAACATCCAGATGCCGTCCGGGATCCGGTGCAGTTTTGCGCCCTTGACGAACGGCAGCTGCTTCCAGACGGCGTTGCCCGCGAGGTCCTGGGTGAAGACGTCGGATTCGGCGGCGTTGGCGGCGTAGACGAAGGACGTGGCCGGATCGGTGATCTTGGTCAGTCCTTCGACGTCGGTGGAGGCGAGGCCGTAGACCTTGTCGCCCTCGCCGGTCCACTGGTTGGCGGCGCCGAGCTGGCCGGCGATGCTGCCGAGGAACGAGCCCTTCGTGTACATCCGCACGGTGACCGTGCCGGAGGTCGAGTAGCCGTCGGCCATGACGAACTTGGCCCCGGACTTGCCCGCGTCCGCCAGCTTCTTCTTCCCCTCGGCGACCTTCGTGTCGAATTCGGCGAGCAGTTTGCGGCCCTGCTCCTGCGTTCCGGTCGCCTCCGACAGCGTGGTCACGGTCTTGCGCAGATAGCCGATCGGGTCGGCCGAATCGGAGCCGCGCAGGGTCAGCACCTTCGTCTGCTTCGAGAGCTGCGCGATGACGTTGTCCGGCAGGTCGGTGGTGGTGACCACGAGATCCGGGTGCAGCGCGGCGATCGCGTCGAGGCTCGGCTCGCCGCGGGTGCCGACGTCCGGCGTGGACGCGGCGAGCGGCATGACCTTGTCGTAAGTGTTGTAGCCCTTGACGTCCGCCGCGCCGATCGGCTTCACGCCCAGCGCCAGCAGGTTCTCGGTGAGGCCCCATTCCAGCGACACGATCTTCGCGGCCGGCGCGGGCAGGTCGACCTTGCCGCGTTCGTCGGTCAGGTGGACCGGGCCGGAGGGTTTCGCGGAGGCGGCCGCTCCCTGGTCCGCGGGCGTTTCGGTGGTGCCGCACGCGGCGAGCGCGAAGGCCGCGAGCGCTGCCGCCGCGGTCGTCAGGACCGTCCTTCGGGCAGGACGGGAGAACACACTGGACACGGGGTTTTCCTTTGAACTAGGGGACAGGTCAAGCTGAGCGGACCGGCCGCGGCCGGGAGGTGTGCCGTCCGACCGGGCGCGTGCGGACGTGCCCCTCGTCGTCGACGTGGACGTCGATGCGCAGGCCGTAGACGTCGCTGAGCAGGCCGGCGGTCAGCACGTCGGCCGGGCGGCCGGTCGCGCGGACGGCCCCGCGGCACAGCAGCACCACCTCGTCGGCGACGGCGGCGGCCTGGTCGAGGTCGTGCAGCACGACGCCGACCGCGACGCCGTGCTCGTCGGCGAGATCGCGGACGAGGTCCAGCGTTTCGATCTGGTAGCGCAGGTCGAGGAAGGTGGTCGGCTCGTCGAGCAGGACGACGCCGGTGTCCTGGGCGAAACAGGTCGCCAGCCAGACGCGCTGGAGTTCGCCGCCGGACAGTTCGTCCACCGGGCGCTCGGCCATTCCGTCGACGCCGGTGTGCCGCATCGCGCGCTCGACCAGCTCCGGTCCCTCGGGATCGCCGGAGCCGAAGCGGCCGCGGTAAGGATGGCGGCCGTAGGACACGACGTCGCGCACGCGCACGCCGCCGGGCGTGGGGCGCGACTGGGTCAGCAGCGTGACGTGCCGGGCGAACTCCTTGGGAGACAAGGCGAGCGCGTCTTGCCCGGCCAGCGTGACGTCGCCCGCGGTCAGCGGATGCAGCCGGGCGAGCGAGCGCAGCAGCGTCGACTTGCCGGACCCGTTGGGGCCGACCAGGACGGTGACCTCGCCCGCGCGCAGGACGATCTCGGCGTCCTGGACCACCGGTTTCGCGCCGTAGCCGAGAGCGAGCCCGGTGCCGGCGAGCGCCGGTGCTTCCGGCCAGGAGTGACTCATGAAGGTTAGCCTAACCTGATCGAGGGATAATCCGAAACCGGACATCGCGGCGGTGTCGGACGTCACGGGCGTTTGTACCGGGAGGGCCCGCCAGGATGTGAAACGCCTTTGCCGCGTGCCGTTGCCGCTCTAGCTTCTGATCGGGTCAGAGGTTTTCGGATTTCCGGGTGACGAGGGGAGCCGGTGCGTGGCCACGGGCGAACTCGCGACGACGACGCTGCCGGTCGGGGCGGGCTGGCTCGGGTCCCGCATCGGCGAGCGCACGGCGCGCGGCGTGGCCGGGACGGTGTCCGGCCTGATCCGCGACGGGGAGGTGCCGCCGGGCACGCGGCTGCCCACCGTGCGGGCGCTGGCCGCGGAGCTTTCGGTCAGTCCCACGACGATCGCCGAAGCGTGGTCGCAGCTGCGCGCGGCCGGGTTGATCGGCACTGGGCGGCGGCGCGGCACGATAGTGCTGGAACCGCCGTCGAGCCCGCCGCCGGAACGCGCGTTTTCCGGCTGGCAGACCGTCGACCTGGAACACGGCCTTCCGGATCCCGGACTGCTGCCGCCGCTGGAGGATGCCGTCGCGGCGGGTGTCCACACGGAACGGTTCGGCGGCCCGGTGAAGAATTCGATCACTCCGCAATTGCGTGCCGCGGTGAAGCCGACGTGGCCGTTCGCCGCCGAATCGTGGACCGTCGCGGCCGGCGGGCAGGACGGGATGTTGCTGGCCTGCCAGGCAGTCGCGCGGCCGGGCGACGTGATCGCACTGGAGGCGCCGACGACGCCGTGGCTGCGCGAATTGCTGCGCCGGTCGCGGATCCACGTGGTGCCGGTGCGGTGCGACGAGGACGGGCCGATGCCGTCCTCCTTGGCCGCGGCGTTGGAGCATCGGCCGGTCGCGTTTGTCTATCAGCCGCGTGCGCAGTCGCCGCTCGGGCATTCGGTTCCGGCGGACCGGCTCGCGGAACTAGCGGCGGTACTGTCCGAAGAGGACATCGCGGTGATCGAGGACGATGATTTCGGGCCGTTGGCTTCGGCTCCTTCGGTGAGCCTCGGCGCGTCTTTGCCGGGCCGGGTGTTGCTGGTCCGTTCGTATTGCACTGCGTTCGGGCTTGAACTGCGCAGTTGCGTGATCGGCGGCTCGGCGGTGCTGGTGGAACGGGTGCGGCAGCAGCGCGGGCCGGGGTCGGTGTGGTCGAGCCGTATTCTTCAGGACGCGCAGGCGTTTCTGCTGACCGATCCCGGCAGTGCGGAATTGCTGAACCGGGCTCGGAACCGGTACGCGCACCGGCGGGCGGCTTTGACGGAAGCGTTGCGGGAACATGGAATTTCGGTGCGCGCGCGGGACGGGTTGACGCTGTGGGTGCCGGTTCCGGAGGAGTCGAGGACGTTGATGACGTTGGCGGCCAATGGGGTTTCCGCCGGGTCGGGGACGCGTGCGGGGAATCCGGGGACGCCGCATATCCGGGTGGCGACTGGGCAGCTGCCCGATGATCCGGCTTTGGTGGCGGATCTGGCCCGGATGATCGCGCGGGCATCTCGGCGGTAGTGCGCGGCGATGCCGGTTCTCACCGGCACAAACACTCACGACCTCCGGAGCAAGTGCCGGTCCAGGAACGGATTGCGGAACTTCCCGGCCGGGTCCAGCTCAGCCGCCAGCTCCCGGAACCGCCGCACCCCGTGGTGGTCCAAATCCAAAGCCGCGCCGTGGAACAGCTTTCCCCAATGGGCGCGAACACCGAAGGGCGCGAGTTTCTCCTCGATCAACGGCAGCACCGCTTCCACCTCCGGCTGCCGCTGCTGCCAGGTGAAATGCATCGCCACCCGGTCGCCGCCGTACGCCGGGCTCAGCCAGTGTTCGTCGCCGGCGACGGTGCGGATTTCCGACACCACCAGCAGCGGCGCGATCCGGTCGCCCAGGCTGCGCAACGCCTCGAACGCCGCGGTCGCGTGCGCACGCGGCACGAAGTACTCGCTCTGCAATTCCGCTCCGACGCTCGGCGCGAATTCCAGGCGGAAATGCGGCAGCCGGTCGTACCACGGTCCGGGAACTCCGCCCTGCACAGTGGTGTTTTCCGCCGAGATGCCCGCTGCGTGCGCGGGGTGGCGCGGGCCGTCGGCGGGAAGTGCGCCGAACAGCGTCTCGGGGATCTCCGCCGGGACGCGGTTCTTGAGCAGGACCTGGTCGATCACGTCGCGCGCCCAGTTGGTGAACAGGCTGACGCTGTAGCCCTCGGCCTGGATTTCGTCGAAGTGCTCCAGGGCGGCGGACCAGGGGAGGGCGTCGAAAACGTCTTGGCGCACCGAGAAAGTCGGCTCCAGATCGAGGGTGAGCCGGGTGAGGACGCCGAGCGCGCCGACGTTCACCACTACTCCTGGGAACTCGGCGTCGGCACGGGAGAAGGTGTGGAGGGAGCCGTCGGCGGCGAGGAGTTCGACCGCGGACACTGCCGAAGCCAGCCCGCGAAGCCGCTGTCCGGAGCCGTGGGTGCCGGTCGCGACGCTGCCGGCGACGGTGATGTGGGGGAGTGACGCCAGGTTGGCCAGCGCGTACCCGGCTTCGTGCACCTGCGCGACGATGTCGCCGTAGCGGGTCGCGCCGCCGATGGTGAGCTTCGCGTCGTTGATCTCCGGGGCGAGGTCGACGGCGGAGAGGTCGAGTTGGCGGCCGTCCGGGCTGTCGGCGACCGTGTTGAAGCTGTGCCGGCTGCCCAGGGCCTTGATCCGGGCCGAGCCGGCGACGAGCTCTTGCGCTTCGGACAGCGTGCGCGGGGCGACGACCTCGCGTGCGCGGTAGGTGAGATTGCCAGCCCAGTTTTCGATCACGAGGGCCGAGCCTAATCGGCTCCGGCACGGCAGACTGGGGACAGGCCGACCGAGGAGACCCCGCATGCATTCCGCTGGACTCGTCCTGCACCCGCGCCGCGATGCGAAAGCCGCGGTCGACGCGGTGCTGGACTGGGCCGCCGGGCGCGGGATCGAGATCCTCGGCATCGACGACGAGATCGCCAGGGTTGACTGTTCGGCGACCGCCGTCCAGCCCGCTGAACTGGGCAAACGGTCGGATCTGGTGGTCAGCCTCGGCGGCGACGGCACCATGCTGCGCGCGATGCGGCTCGCCGACGGGCAGCACGCGCCGGTGCTCGGCGTCAACCTCGGGAAGCTCGGCTTCCTCGCCGAGGTCGACGTGCCGGACCTGCCGCTCGCGCTGTCCGCGATCGACCGCGAGGAGTTCACCGTCGAGCCGCGGCTGGCCGTGGACGCGCGGTTCGGCGGCCGGATCGAGACCGCGTTCAACGACGTCGCGGTGGTGCGCGTGCCCGGCGACGGGAGCGCGGTGGTCGCGGTGCTGGTGAACGGCGAGCAGTTCGTGAGCTACGCCGCGGACGCGGTCGTGGTCGCGACGCCGACCGGCTCCACCGCGTACAGCTTCTCCGCCGGAGGGCCGATCACAAGCCCGGCGGTGGAAGCACTGCTGGTCACGCCCGCCGCGCCGCATTCGGCGTACAGCCGCGGCGTCGTGCTGTCGGTGCAGGACACCGTGACGCTGGAGGTGCTGCCGTCGAGCGGGCGGCTCGCGGTGGAGGTCGACGGCCAGGTGGCGGGGTACGTCGGGCCCGGCGAAACGATCGACCTGCACGCCCGGCCGAACGCGGCCCGCGTCGTGCGGCTCGGCATGACGACCTTCTACCAGCGGGCCCGGCGCAAGCTGCGGCTCACCGATTCGGCGGAGATTCCGCTGTCCTGAGCAGGGCGCGCGTTCGTCTGGTAATCGCGCGCTGACCTGCGGTGATTCCGTTCGTGCTGTGCCCGCTGTCACTTGTCGGTGACATTGCCGTGTCCTGTTCGTAATGTCGTGGCGGCTTTGCGACCCGAACGAGGAGATGGTGGTGCGAGGTGTCCGGTAGACATCGGGACGGATCGAAGTCGTGGCGGCTGCCTGCCGCGGCGGGTGCCCTGGCCGTCGGCGCACTGGCGGTGCCGGTGTGGCTGGCCGCCGGCTCGGTCGAACCGGAGCAGTTCCCGGCCGCGGCCGCGGAGATGCACGCGTTCAGCGCGCCACGGCCCTCGAGCAGCGTTCCGTCGACCACTTCGACGCCGCCCACGACGTCTTCCAGCGCTGCCCCGACGACGACATCCTCGTCTTCGCCGACCAGCAAAACGACTTCTCGTACTTCGGTGACTCCGGCGGCGAAAGCGTGTTCGTCCACATTGGCCGGAACGCAGCCCTCGGTGGCCCAGGCGGGCAATTTCCTCAAGGAAAAGTTTTCGGTGGAGACGGTCGGCGGCCGGGCCGGACGGTCGGGCGCGAGCGATCATCCCGCCGGTCTCGCGCTGGACTTCATGGTCGACACGAAGACCGGAAACGCTTTGGCCGCTTATGTTCTCGCGCATCAGGACGAGCTCGGCGCGAAGTACGTGATCTGGCAGCAGCGCTACAACGACGGCAGCGGCTGGTCGGCGATGGAGGACCGCGGCGGCGAGACCGCGAACCACTTCGACCACGTCCACGTTTCGTTCGAGCGCGGCGCGAAGGTTTCGGTCACCTGCTGACACCCGACTTTCGGAGGTGGGCCGGATTCGTCCCGAAGAGCACACTGTGCGCTGCCGAGTGGTCACCGTCCGCACGGGGTGGCCTTCCTTCGCTGCGTGAGGAGCTCCGATGGCGGGCAGGTTCTCGATCCGGCTCACCCTCAGCGTCGTCGGAGTGCTGGTCGCACTCGGCGGTGCCACGACCGCCGCAGCCGCTGCCGCGCCGGACGATCCGGTCTCGTGGCGCGTCCCCGCTACGCCCGCCGAGGCGGCTTCCTTGGCCCGCGCCGGGTTCGACGTCGCCGGGACCAGCCCTGGTGTGGCCTATGTGCTCGGCAACCAGTCAGTCGCCGGGCAATTGCGGAATCGCGGCTACGCGCCGGAGTTCTTCGACACTGTCTACAAAGGAGTAACCACGCGCGCCGCCGGCGACACGTTCTACGGGGGCTATCGCACTGTTGCGGCACAGGAAGCGCATCTGGCGAAAGTCGCGGCGGCGCATCCGGATCTGGCGACCGAGTACACGATCGGCCAGTCGTGGCGGAAGACCCAGGGCAAGGGCGGCCACGACATCAAGGCGATCTGCCTGACCAAGAAAAAGGACGGCGACTGCACGCTGTCCACGACATCGCCGAAGCCGAAATTCGCGCTGATGGCGCAGATCCACGCCCGGGAAATCTCGACCGGCGAACTCGCCTGGCGCTGGATCGACTACCTCGCCGACGGATACGGCAGCGACGCCACCGCGACGTCCATTTTGGACACCACCGAGGTGTGGGTGGTCCCGATCTCGAACCCGGACGGCGTCGACATCGTCGCCTCCGGCGGGAATTCGCCGAAACTGCAACGGAAGAACGCGAACACCAGCCGGGGCAATTGCAGTGGCACGAACATCGGCATCGACCTGAACCGCAACTCGACCTTCCGCTGGGGCGCGGACTCGGACTCGCCGTGCGCCGAGACGTACCAAGGAGTGAGCGCGGGATCGGAACCTGAGGTCCAGGCGCTGGAGAACCTTTTCCGCTCGATCTACCCGGAACAGCGCGGCAGCGGCGACAACGACCCGGCTCCGGACACCGCGCGCGGCACGATGATCACGTTGCACAGCTACGGGAACGACATCATCGTCCCGTGGGGCTTCACCTCCGACCCCGCGCCGAACGACGCCGCGCTGCGCAAGCTCGGCGCGAAGTTCAGCGATTCGAACGGGTATTTGGTGGGGACCAACACGGAAACCGTGGGCTACTCGACGAGCGGCACTACGGATGACTTCACCTATGGCGCGCTGGGAGTCGCCAGCTACACGTTCGAGGTCGGCGGCCAGAGCGGGAGTTGTGGCGGGTTCTTGCCGCGGTATTCGTGCGTGGACAGCACATTCTGGCCGAAGAACAAGGGCGCACTGATCACGGCGGCCCAATCGGCGGCGGCTCCTTACCAGCAGTGAGTGAGGTGCGGTAAAGCCCGCTGGGTGCTGCGGCGGACTCGGGGGTGATGCCTGGGTCCGCCGCAGCATGTCTGCACGACGAGACGTGTCCAGCAGTCCGGTTGCGACGCGCAAGGCGGAGCGGCTGGGCTGACGCTGACGTTGATCGAGCTGTGCTCGTTGGTCCGGGAAGCTGATCGCGACAGCTTCTTCGTTCGCTTACCGGCCTGGGTCCCGGAGGGCATCCCGCCTGAACTGGCCTCCGAGCGGCATCGCAGCGGAATCGGCTCGGGCTTTCGCCGTCACGGTGGCGAAGCGGGTGAGCGGCGACTCGATCGACGTCATCAGGGCTCGGTTTCCTGTCCGTCGCGCAGGTCAGCGGCGGTGAAGACGACGAAGAACTTCCCGTCATGTGACGGCTCGTCACCTCCAGTTAACTCGTCGGGCGATCTATCTCACCCCGTCGCTCAGGTAAACGTCACCATCCCGGGGCTGCCATATGTACGTACATCCCGTACAGTAGTTCTGCAACAGAACTAACTAAGCGGGAGGCGGCAGTGACGATCGGCCTGGAGCGGGCTCGGCCGGCGGCGGTGCGGGACCATCCGAATGCCGGGTGGTTCGCTGTCGGCGCGGTGTGTTTCGGCGCGTTCATGGGGCAGCTCGACGCCAGCATCGTCACGCTCACCTTTCCCGCGCTGCAGCACGAGTACGGGGCTCCGCTGGCGGCCGTCCAGTGGGTGTCGCTGGCGTATCTGCTGGCGTTGGTGGGGTTGCTGGCCGCGGTCGGGCGGGTGGCCGACGCGGTCGGGCGGAAGCTCACTTACGTGCAGGGGTTCGGCGTCTTCACCGTCGCGTCGGTGGCGTGCGGGCTCGCGCCGACGCTCGGCTGGCTGGTCGCGTTCCGGGTCGTGCAGGCGATCGGGGCGGCGATGTTGCAGGCCAACAGCGTCGCGCTGGTGGTGCGCAGCGTCCGCGAGGACCGGGCGCGCGCCGCGCTCGGGGTGCAGGCGGCGGCGCAGGCGCTGGGGCTCGCGCTCGGGCCCGCGGTGGGCGGGCTGCTGGTCGACACTGTCGGCTGGCGGTGGGTTTTCCTGGTCAACGCGCCGGTCGGGCTGGCCGGGCTGATCGCCGGGCGCTACCTGCTGCCGCGCACTCGCGAGCGGACGCCGCTGGGCCGGTTCGACGGGGCGGGTGTCGGACTGCTCGCGACCGCGTCGACGGCGTTGCTGCTGGTGATTTCCGGGGTGTCCGGGCTGGACATGCCGGGGTGGCTGCTCATCGCGCTGGCCGCGGCGACGGTCTGCGCGGCGATCGGGTTCGTGCTGCGGGAAAAGGCGGCGAGCAGCCCGATCCTGCAACTGTCGGTGCTGCGGCCGCCGGTGGTTTCGCTGGGACTGGCCGGGGCGCTGTGCGGCTACCTCGTGTTGTTCGGGCCGCTGACGTTGCTGCCGCAGGTCCTCGGCACGGCGGGCGGAACCGGTGCGGTGCTGACCTGTCTTCCCGCCGGGTTCGCGGTGGCTGCGGTGCTGGCCGACCGGGTCCTCCCGGCGCGGCTCGGCTCCCGCGGACGCACCGTGCTGGGCGCGCTCGTCGCGGCGGCCGGCTGCGCGGCGCTGGGGCCGGCGTCCGCTCCTTGGGAGGTGGGCGTGTCGCTGGTGGTGGCCGGGCTCGGTCTGGGAGTGTTCATTCCGGCCAACAACTCGGCTGTCATGAGCGCGATCCCGGCGCGGATGTCGGCCACCGGAGGAGGACTGGTGAACATGGCGCGCGGACTGGGGACGGCGCTCGGCGTGGCACTCGTGACGCTGTGCCTGCACACCGGCGGTGAAACGGCCGCGCTCGCGGTGCTGGCCGGAGCGGGCGTCCTCGCCGCGGCGACCGGACTGGCGGCCCGCCCGGAGCAGGCCCGGTGACCGCGCCCGAACCCGCCCTCGCCGACGTCGTCGCCCGCCTCCGCCGCGCCATGCGACGGGCCGCGCGTACTGCCGATCCGGACAACACGCTGTCGGTCGCGCAGCTGGAATTGCTGTCCTGCCTGTTCGAGAACCCGGGTGCGCGGCCGAGCCGGATCGCGCAATTGCTGAAGCTCGCGCCGAATTCGGTGACGACGATGGTCACCGGGCTTCGTTCGCGGGACCTGGTCACCCGCACCAGCGGCGGGGACGACCGGCGGACCGTGGCGCTCGAACTCACCGACACGGGGCGCGCCGCGGTCGAGCGGTGGCAGGGGCACAACGCCGCGATCTTGGCCGCGGCGCTGGACGGGGTGCATCCGGCGTGGCGGCATTTGATCGCGGCCGCGGTGCCTGCGCTGAACGAGCTGGTGGGGGCCATCGACGCGTTGGCTGAGTCGGGGCAGTCGCACTGAGGTTTTCTCAGTAGCGCCTCGCGGGTGCATGGCGCGGCGCGGGTGCAGCCGTCCCCGGCCGATGCCCGCCGGTCCGGCTGGGTGGGAGCTGTACGTGAGGGGAACCCTGGGGGAATCAGAGTCAATGAGGGTTCCCCTCACGTACGTCGGCGGAGCCGGAGCGCAGAACCGGAGGGGTTCTGCCGCTGCCGTCTGCTTGGCAGGGCAGGCGGCGATCCCCGTTGGGCAGCCGGGGCGGCGGCATTCGGCTGCGTTGACGAGCTGGCGACGGTCGATCGCGCTGAACCGGGCGAGGCACACAGCCAATCCAACGGCAGCCTAGCACCGCAATCCCGAACAGCGACATCCGACCGCGATCGCAACCCCCGGCCTACAGCGCAGGCGGACCCGCCTCCACCCGGCGCAGCATCGGTTCCAGCTTGTCCTCCTCCGCGCTCCCGAACGGCAGGCTTTCCTCCCACCACGTGACCCCCGCCTCGGCAAAGGGCTCGACCACCCCGCGCGCCGTGGCCGGGTCTGCGGGGCTCGTTCCGCCGACCACCACGTCGAACGGGGCGTCGGTCTCCCGCTGGCTCCGGAGGTAGGCGATCAGGTCCCGCACCTCCGCCAGTTCCGGCAGCCCCGTCGGGCCGGCGGATTCGAAGATCGGCACCACCCCGTCCCAGCGGGCCGCGCGGCGCATCGGGCGGCGGTTGGGCCACCGGCCCGCCACCCAGACCGGCGGGCGCGGGCGTTGCACCGGCGTCGGCAGCAGCGTGATGTCGCGGGCGGTGAAGTGCTTGCCGGAGAACGTCACCGGTTCGCCGGTCCAGAAGCGGGCGATCAGGTCGACGCCCTCGTCCAGCTTCTCGGCGATCACCTTCGGGTCGACGGATTCGCCGAAGTCGGCGTACTCCGCGTCGAGCGGCGCGCCCAGCCCGACGCCGAACACCATCCGGCCGCCGGACAGCTGGTCCAAAGTGGACACCTGACGGGCGAGCTGCTGCGGGCGGCGCCGCGCGACCGGCGTGACCATGGGGCCGAGCCGGACCCGGCTCGTGGCCAGGGCCGCGGCGGCCAGCAGGATCCACGGATCGCCGAAGGGGCGGCCGGGACGTTTGTCCAGCACGACGTGGTCCCAGACGAACAGGCCGTCCCAGCCCGCCTCTTCCGCCGCCGCGGCGACCTTGGCCACCGCGCGCGGGTCGGCGAAATCGCCGAAGTTGGGGATGCAGATCGAAAACCGCATGATCACCACCCTGCCCACCTCCGGCGAAGCCGTCAATCCGATTTGCCCGCCACGAACGTCTGCCGCACCCGGGCCCGCAGCAGGGCGTCCGGTGCTTCGGTGAACGGATCGACGTCCAGCACAACGAAATCCGCAGCCAAGCCCGGCGCGAGCTGTCCGGTCAGACCCTCCCATCGGCACGCGTACGCGGCGTCACGGGTGCCGTGCGCAAGGGCTTCCGCCAGGGGCAGGGCGTATTCCGGCAGGTTGGGTTCCAGGTCGGGGTTCAGGGCGGACCGGCGGGTCGTCGCGACGTACATGTTCGGGAGCGGCGGATGAGGCGCGGTCGGGGCGTCGGAGCCGAACGCGAGGACGGCGCCGGCGGCGGTCATTTCCGGCCACGGGTAGCCGCGCTGTACGCGGTCGTCGCCCAGCATCGCGCGCCAGTTGTCCTGGATCGCCGGGTCCGCGTGCACCGGCTGCATCGACGCGACCGCACCGAGTTTCGCCAGGCGCTGGACGTTTTCCGGGGCCACGGTCTCCAGATGTTCGAGGCGATGCCGCCGGTCGCGCGGGCCGTTGACCTCGATCGCGTGCTCCAGCGCGGACAGCGCGATGTCCGACGCTTCGTCGCCGATCGCGTGCATCGCGACCTGCAACCCGGCCGCGTCCGCCGCCGCGACGACCGGGGCCAGTGCTTCCAACGGCCACAACGGGCCGGGGTGGCTGCCGTCCGCGAAGGGCTTTTTCATCGCCGCGGTACAAGTGTCGATGACTCCGTCGACCATCACCTTGATCCCGGCCACCCGCAGCCACGGCCCGGACAACCGCGCGCTCAACTCCGCCGCGCGCTCGACCTGGCGGAGGTCGTCCTCGGTGTTCCCGGTGCGCTCGATCAGCCAGTGGCCGGCGACGCGCAGGGGAAGCCGCCCGCCGTTGAGAGCCCGCTCCAGCGCGGCGAGCTCGCTCTCGGAGAGCGCCATGTCGACCGCGGTCGTGACGCCGTCCGCGAGGTAGTGCCTGAACGCCGATGCCAGTGCGCGGTCGCGGTCGGCGTCGCTGGTCTGCTGGTCGAGGAAGTGCCGCATCAGTTGCAGCGCAGCGGTTTCGTAGAGCATGCCGTCCGGTTCGCCGGACGCGTCGCGCCCGATGCGGCCGTCGAGCGGGTCGGGCGTGTCGCGGTCGATGCCCAGCTCGCGCAGCGCGGCGCCGTTCACCCACGCGGAATGGACGTCGTTGGCGGCGAGGTAGACCGGACGGTCCGGGACCACCGCGTCGATCAGGTTCCGGTGCGGCGCTTGCTCGCCGAGTGCGTCGAAAAGCCAGCTGCGGCCGAGGATCCGGGGTGCGGCCGGATCGTCCGCGGCGGCGCGGGCGAGCCGGTCCTGGATGTCTTCGGGAGAAGTCGCGGAGAAGAGGTCCACTTGCTCCAGCGCTTCGCCCATCATGACCAGATGGGTGTGCGCGTCGACGAAACCGGGGAGCACGAAGGCCCCGTCCAGGTCGACCACCCGTGCTTCGATCCGGTCAGCTTCGGCGGTGCTGCCTACGTATTCGACGGTTTCGCCGCGGACGACCATGGATTCCGCCCAGCCGGACGCGCTCGCGGTGAAGATCCGGCCACCGCGGTAGTGCACTGCCGTCATCGGGCCACCACCGTCTCCGCCGCGACGAACGGGCGCCAATCGGTCACCGTGTTCGGGCTGCCCGCGTGCACGCGCACGGTTTGCGCGGCCGGTTCGATCAGGACGGTGGCCAGCGTCGCCCACCGGTCACCGAATGCGGCGTCCGCGTCCGGGACGCAGCACAGCTTCGGTTCGCCGGGTTCGGAACGGAGGAAGGCGATGAGGTCGACGGCGTGCGCGGGCATCGGGTAATCCTGCAACCGGGTGGTCATCATGGCGTGCCTCAGCTGGGAATCCGGTTCGAAGAGCCCGCGTTTCTCGCGGGCGGCGGCGTCGGGGTCGAGAAAGTGATTGGTGTGCACCAGGAAACCTGCTTCGGGGTCGAGGGCGGTTACTCCGGCCGGGCTCAGCTCGGCGCAGACTGCCGTGCCGGGATCGAGCAGCGTGAAGGCTCCGGACGTGCGGATCGGGGCTGTTCGCAGCAGGTCGAGAGCTTCGGCGATGCTGCCTGCTTCGCCGAGGACGGCCGCGGCCAGCACGTGGACCGGGATTCCCGCGGCGGAGTCGTCCTGGTGGCCGAGGATGTTGAAGAACAGCCCGAGACCGGCGCTGTTGACGCCGATCTTGCCGAGGATGCCGTGTTCGGTGATCCCGGCGAAGGCGTACCGCGTGCCGCGCACTTCCTGCGTGTGCCAGCATTCCGCGAGCTCGATGTGCCAGTCCCAGGTTTGAATGCCGTACGGGGAGCCGGAATCGGGAACGCGCACGAGGGTTGAGCACTCCGGCTGGGTGCTCGGTGCGGCGGCGATGATCTCGGTACGGCCGTTGAGCGCAGCGGCCTGCCACAGTTCGATCCCGGCGCCCGCGGCGATGCCCTCGATCTCGTCGGCGTAGCGGCTCCGCCAGGCGGCGACGTTGTCCAGCAGCCGGAGCGCGTCGGTGCGGATTTGCTGTTCGGTGCGGCCGAGGGTGGCGAACCAGCGCAGATACAGCTCCAGCGCATCGGTCAGGCCCTCGCGCAGCTGGGCGCCGCGGGAAACTCCGCGGGCGTGCGGGTCCGGGTCGTTGACGAGCAGGTGCATCGCGTTCCTTGCGGTCGAGGTCAGGCGGTGGCGCGGGGGCGGCCGGCGAGCAGGTAGACGCCGGCAGCGATCAGCATTCCCGCTGGCAGCGAGAAGTCAATTCCGCCGGCCGCGCTCGCCAGGAACCCGGTGTACATCCCGGGAACGGCCAGGCAGGACGCCGAAGCCGTCGCACCGAGGACGAGCGCGGCGATTCCGGCCCAGTGCACGCCGCCGACGTACCAGAACGGGCCGCCGCGGCGTTCGTCGGCGAGGGCGTGGCCGTCGTAGCGGTTGCGGCGCAGCAGAAGGTCGGTCACGTAGATCGCCATCATCGGGCCGAGCACGACGACCATCAGCTGCATCATGTCGTTGACTGCCTTGAGGAAATCCGACACGAGCAAGGCGTACAGGGTCAGCAGCACGCCGGCGGTGCCGTCCAGCAGAACGCTGCGGGAGCGGCGCAGGCGGACGCCGATCGCTTGCAGCGCGAGGCCGGAGCTGTACACGGTCATCGCGTTGTTGGCGATCGCGCCGAGGATCACCGCGATCAGGAAGATCGGCGTGAACCACGGCGGCAGCACGGATTCCAGCGCGGCTTGCGGATCGCTCATGTCCAAAGTGGTCGCGGCGAACGCGCCGAGCGCGGTGAACACGATGCTCGGCAGGAACGCTCCGGCGGCGGTCCAGGCGGCGACGGCGAACGGTTTGGTGTCGCGGGGGAGATACCGCGCGAAGTCCGCACTGTTGTTGTAGGACAAGGAAGCTGACGCCACCAACGCAACACCGCCGGCCAGCGCCGCCCACAGCGCGACTCCGTGCAGCGGCGTCGGGGGCTGGTAGCTCCACGCGGTGTGCCGGATCAGGAATCCGCCCAGTACCAGGAAAACCGCGGTCGTCACGATCGCCAGGGGCAGGTAGAGGCGCACGATCACGGAGTGGCCGTAGACGCTGATCACCAGCGTCGCGGCGGCGATCGCGACGATCACGAGGACTTTGCCCAGGGTGTTCAGTTCGATGCCGAGCCGCGCGCACAGGCTGAACGCGGTCACTGACGCGGCGGACCAGCTCAACGCCACGTAGCAGACCGAAACGAGCCAGCCGTTCAGGCCGATCACGAAGCGGTTGCCCCGGGTGCCGAACATCGCCCGCATGATGACCTCGCTCGGCGCGCCCGCCGCCGGCCCGCTGACCGAGACCAGCCCGACCAGCACCCAGCACAGGTTGCCCACGACGATCACTGCGAGCGCCTGCGGCAGGCTCAATCCGCTGAGCACCAGCGCGCCGCCGACGACCAGGCTGAGGTAGCTGACGTTGGGCGCGGCCCACACCCCGAACAGGTCACGGGCGCGGCCGTGCCGTTCGTCGTCGCCGATGACGTCGATGCCGTGGGCCTCCACCCGCGGGCCGCGCCCGGACCGGGGCGGGGGCGGGGCGGACGTGCCGGGCGACACGGGCGGGGTGGCGGGAGCGGTCATGGCGAACCTCCGGACCGGGGAATCGACTCGGGCCACGGTAAGGACCCAAATCGATTTGGGCAATGCTCTCCGCGAACCCCGTTCCAAAACGATTTGGGCGAGGTTAGGCTGCTGCGTCATGGCCGGGAAAAGAACGCGGGCGACCATCAAGGACGTCGCCCGCCGCGCCGGGGTCTCGCCGACGACGGTGTCGCATGCCTTCAGCGGGAACGGGACGGTCGCGGCCGAGACCGCGGAGCGGGTGCGGGAGGCGGCGCGCGAGCTGGGCTACCGGCCGGACACGGTCGCGCGCGGGCTGCGGTCCAGCAGGCTCGGGGTGCTCGGGCTCGTGGTGCGGCCGCTCGACCCGTCGGACACCGCGTTCCTGGAGGGCGTCGACTACTTCCTGCGGTTCGCCGGATCGGCCGCGCTGGCCGCGGTGGAACGCGGGTACGGCCTGATGCTGGTGCCGGACCCGACGCGCGCCGACGCGCCCGCGGTCGGGCTCGCCTGCGACGGGTTCCTGATCACCGAACCGGTCGAGAACGATCCGCTGATCACCATGCTGGACCGCGAATGCGTGCCGTTCCTCGGCGTCGGGCGGGACCCGGCGCGGCCCGCGTCGCCGGACTACCTCGACCTCGGCACCGGGCGGATCGTCGCCGAGGTGCTCGACCACCTGGCCGCGGCGGGCGGGACGCGGGTCGCGGCGGTGCTGGGCACCGACCGCAATGAATGGAACCTGGACGCCGAAAAGGCTTACCTGGACTGGGTTCGCGCCCGCGGGCAGCAGCCGCTGGCGGTGCGGCGCGCGGAGGTCGCGGGGGAGGCGGGCGGCCGCGAGGCGGGGGAGGAACTGTTCGCGCTGGCTTCGCCGCCGGACGCGGTGTACTGCCAGACCGGTCGGCACGCCGCCGGGGTGCGGGCCGCCGCGCTGGCGCGGGGCTTGGCGGTGCCCGGCGACGTGCGCATCGCCTGCGGCGCGGATTCCGATTCCGAGCACACCCGGTCGGGCGTCCCGCCGATCACCGCGGTCGATCTGCGGCCGGTGCAGCTGGCCCGGACCGCGGTCGCGGTGCTCGCCGATCGGGTCGAGGGGATCGAGCCGCCGGTCCCCGGGCCGGCGGAGTACGAGCTGATCGTGCGCGGATCGACCCAAGGACAGTCGGTGTTCCGCTAGGCGTGCGGGACCGCTCCGACGCGCGAATCCCGCGGCCGCAGCGCCGAAAGCGCCCCGCTGAGCGCGAGCCGGCCGGGGCCGGTGAACGCGATGAGCAGCAGCGCCCAGCAGAACATCGCGGCCGCTTCGCCGCCGTTCTCGATGGGGAAAATGCCTTGCGGCAGGTGGACGGAGAAGTAGGCGTACGCCATCGACCCCGATCCGATCAGCGCCGCGACGCGGGTGGCGACGCCGAGCAGGACGAGCCCGCCCGCGACGAGCTGGATGAGCGCGGCCCACCAGCCCGGCCAGGAGCCGACCTGCGCCGCGCTGTGCGCGCCGAGCACTCCGAACAGCGATTTCACGCCGTGGCAGGCGAAGAGGAACCCGACGACGATGCGGAACAAACCGAGCGCGTAATCCTGTGCCGCGTCCAGCCGGTGCATGATGCCTCCACATAGGACGACTCGGGCGGACGGCGGCGACGTCCGTTCGGACACCAGTACCGGTCCGCAGAGTGGTCCAGACCTTTCCTGGACCGGTGTCAAGGTATACCGGTGACCGGAGTCTCTCCGATACCTGCGAAAGTCAGGTTCCGCCCGATCCGCGGCGTGTGGTAACGGCTGGTGAAGGGGACGGCGTCCGGTTCGGGGAAGCGGCGGGTCCGTTGGGGGGAACGGCGTTTCCGGCGTCTGCTGGCGAGGAGCGCGCCGGACGCCCGGTGGCGGGCGGCGGTCCGAAAAACCAAGTCCGGACTTGGTTTTTCGGGTGCTGTGTCAACGGTTCACAGTGCGACCACGATCTTGCCGTGGACGTGCCGTCCGGCCTGCATCGTCACCGCCTCGCGGATCTGCTCGACCGGAAAGGACGCCGCGATCGGCACGGTGAGCTCGCCACTGCGGATCGCGTCGGTAATTCGTTCTAGGGCACCGGATTCCGCATCGAACGCACCCGTCGCGCGGATGCCCGGCAGGGCGGGCCCGTCGGCGACAGTGGAGATCCGCTCGGGAGCGACGCCGAGTTCGAGCGCGGTCTCGGCCGTTTCCCTGCCGAACAGGTCGGTCGCCGCGGTGATCCCTTCGGGCGCCAAGGCGCGCACCCGATCCGCGAGGCCGGGGCCGTATGCCACGGGTTCGGTGCCGAGTTCGCGCAGGAAGCCGAACGTGCGCTCGGAAGCAGTCCCGAGCACCCGGGCGCCGGCCAGTTTCGCCAGTTGCACGGCGAAAATGCCCACGCCGCCCGCCGCCCCGCCGATCAGGACGGTGTCCCCGGTGTGAAGCCCGATCGCGGCGAGTGCGGCGGAGGCCGTCAGACCGGCCACCGGAAGCGTGCTCGCCACCTCGTCGCTGATGCCCTCCGGGGTGCGCCACAGCGTCGTGGCGGGAGTCTTGACCAGGACGAAATCGGCGACGGATCGCCCGATCGCGCCCCCGAACACCCGGTCGCCCACGGTGAAACCGGAGGCTCCGGCTCCTGTTTCGTCTACTGCTCCGGCGAAATCGCTGCCGAACCCGGCGGGCAGGGTGATGCCGAACCGCGCGGCCATTTCCGGCCGGGCGGCGATCTGCCAGTCCATCGGATTCAGCCCGGCGGACGTGACCCGGACGCGGACCTCGTCCGGTCCGGCGTGCGGCTCGGGCACCTCCTCCAGGTCGAGGACGTCGAGTCCGCCGAATCGGCGGTAGCGGACAGCTTTGCTCATCGCGGGTTCTCCTCGGGCGGTGATGGGACTTGGTCTCATCAACCGTACCGCAGTGACGAGACCAAGTCCCGTAGACTGCTCCCATGGCTCGCTGGCAACCCGACGCACCAGGACGGCTCGCCGCCGCGGCCCTCGACCTGTTCGAGGAACGCGGCTACGAGAACACGACCGTGATCGAGATCGCGGAGCGCGCGGGCCTCACCAAGAGCACGTTCTTCCGGCACTTCCCGGACAAGCGCGAGGTGCTCTTCGGCGGAAGCGCGCTGACCGGCCTGCTCGTCGACGCGATCGCCGCGGCGCCGCCCTCGGCCGGGCCGCTCGAGGCGGTGACGCACGCGCTGGACGTGCTCGGCAGCGAGTTCTTCGCCGGCGACCGGCGCGAGTTCAGCGCCCGGCGTCAGGCGGTACTGGACGCCAATCCGGAATTGCGGGAACGCGAAGCGCGCAAACGGATCGGTCTTGTCGATTCGATGATCGAGGCGCTCGAACGTCGCGGCGTCCCAGGCCGGACCGCGCAGGTGGCCGCGAAACTGGGCGGACTCGCCTGGGAGATCGCGCACGACGAATGGATCGGGACGAGCGGCGCGGATTTCGCTTCGCTGGTAAGGGAAGTGCTCGCCGAAGTGCGCGAGGTCAGTGCTGCTTGGTGAGGGTGTTCGCGGGTTGAGACCGCGGCGGCCATCCGGATTCCAGGAGCGCGAATACCGAGGCCAAAGCGGCAGCGGGATCCGGTGCGGTTCCAGTGAGATCCGGGATCTCCAGCACGAACCGTGCCAAAGCCCGGACTGCCGGGTCGTCTGGCGGCAGGTCGCTTTCGCCGGCCAGCGCGGCGGTCAGTTCGGGTTCGCAGGAATGCCATAGGCGACGCGCGTACTCGCGCAAGGCGGGCGTCTGCACGATCAAGTCCCGTTTCGGGGCGTGCTCCGGCGGGATGTCCGTCGAGTACGGGCCGCGGGCGGCGAAGAATTTGTGCAGGGCCGCGAGAACCGGTTCGTCGGGGGCGCGATCCCGGACCGCGGCGACGATTCCGGCTCGGCGTTCCGAGCCGTCGTCGAAGATCAGGGCGTCTTTGCCGTCCGGGACGTGCGCGAACAGGGTCGCGACGGAGATGTCGGCCTCTTCGGCGATCTGCGCGACGGTCACCCCGTCGTAGCCATGCTTCAGGAACAGCCTCAGCGCGACCTCGTCCAGCCTGCGGCGGGTTTCGAGCTTGCGGCGTTCGCGTCGTCCTGTGTTGACCACCACCCCAGGCTACCCCAAAGCTGAAATGGGTCTAAAGTTGAAATCACTTCAGTTTTAGGAGGGTGTCATGACGGTGCTGGTGACCGGGGGAAACGCGGGGATCGGCTATTTCGTCGCGGAGCAGCTGGCCGAGGCGGGGGCGGAGGTGGTGCTCGGCAGCCGGGACGCGGCCAAGGCGGAGGTCGCGCTGCGGGTGCTGCGCGAGCGGGTCCCGGGGGTGCGCGCGTCGTGGGCGCGGCTGGACCTTGCCGACCTGGCGTCGGTGAAGGGGATCGAGGTCGGGGAACTCGACGCGGTCGTGCTGAACGCGGGGGTGTATCTCGAAGGGCCGGAGCGGCGGGAGACCAAGGACGGCCACGAGATGACCTTCGGGGTCAACCATCTCGGGCATTTCGCGCTGACCGCGGCCCTTCAGGACCGGTTGAAGCCGGGGGCGAGGATCGTGACCATGGGCAGCTTCGCGGCGAAGTCAGCGAAGCTCGATTTCGACGATCTGCAGAGCAAGCGGGATTATCATCCGAAAACCGCGTACGAGCGGTCGAAGCTCGCGCAAACGCTCTTCGCGCTGGAGCTGGATCGGCGGCTGCGGGCGTCCGGCAGCAGTTTGCTGAGTGTGGTCGCGCATCCGGGCGGGGCGCTGGACAGCCTGACTCCGGACCGGCCGCCGCTGCATGTGCGGAGCAGGAAGCTGATTCTCGCGCGCATTGCCTTGCAGGGCAAGGACGGCGGCGCGCGGCCAGCGGTGCGGGCGGCGGCCGGTCCGGATGTCCACAGTGGTCAGATCTGGGGTCCGCGCGTGTTCGGGCTCAAGGGAAAGCCCCGGCCGGAGCCGGTGCGCGGGCCGTACGCGGACCCCGAAGCCGCCGCCCGGGCGTGGGCGGCGAGCGTGGAGCTGACCGGGGTCGAGCCGGTGTTCAGCTGACGTCGATCAGCACCTTCCCGGTGACGCCCTTCTCCGACGCCTCGTGCGCGCGTGCGGTTTCCGCCAGCGGGAACCGGTGGACGGGGAGTCCGTGATCGGGGCCGAGCCGGAGCCCGCCGTCGCGCAGGGCGGCGTTCAGGTCTTCCGCGCCGGCGCGCAGCTGGTCCCATCCGACGGTGTAGAGCACCAGGAACTGGTAGCGGCTGTTGAGGAAGACGTTCTGTCCGAAGTCGACAGTCACGGTCCCGGTGCCGCGGTCGTCGCCGTAGGCCGCGACCACCCCGCGCGGGCGGAGAACCGCGGCGTGCAGGGGAGCGTTCACGCCGACGGCGACCTCCACGATCACGTCGACCCCGTCCGGCGCGATTTCCCGGATCGCGGCGGCGACGTCTCCTTCGGTGTACCGCACGACATGCTGCGCACCGGCGGCGCGCGCGAGTGCTGCTTTGTCCTCGGTGCTGACCGTGGCGATCACGGTCGCTCCGGCCCAGCGCGCCAGCTGGATCGCGGCGTTGCCGACGGCACCCGCGCCGCCGCTGACGAGAATCGTCTTGCCCGCCAACGCATTCGGAGCGAGCCGCTGCGGTCCGTCCTCCGCGACGGTGAGCGCGCGGTGCGCGGTGAGCGCCGGGATCGCGAAGGCGGCGCCCTCGTCGAAACCGGACTCGTCGGGGAGCGGGACGAGCCGGTCCGCCGGAAGCACGGTGTACTCCTGCGCGGTCCCGGACGTCGGCGAGTGCGCGGCCGCCAGCAGCAGCCACACCCGGTCGCCCACGGAGAATCCGTCCACCCCGGCGCCGACCGCGTCCACGACGCCCGCCCCGTCCTGGTTGGGCACGGACAACTCGGCCTCGACGCCGAAGCGGGAGCCGGAACGCGCCTTCCAGTCGGTCGGATTCACCGCGGACACGACGATCCGCACGCGCACCTCGCCCGGCCCCGGCTCGGGCACGGCGAGTTCGGACAACGTCAGCACTTCCGGGCCGCCGAACTGGCGGTAGGTCACAGCTTTCACCCTCGGTGCAATGCCCCGGCCGGCGCGGCTATTCCCGCCTGGTCGGGGCAGCGTTCGGCGAGGCGTGCGACGACCGGCGCGAAGTCCTTGAGAAAGGCGTTGTTCACGCTGTAGTACGAGACCCCGAGCTCCTCGTGATTCCGACTGGTTTGCGTGAGAGGACGAGGGAGTCGTGTTTGGTGGGGCCTGGGGGCGATCTTGCTCGCTAGCCATAATGCTCGCATTGAGTTGAGCCTAGGACTGCTAGCAGCGACCAGCGCACTTCCCGGTACGATCGGCTGCTACTGATCGACGCCGTCCGAGGGGACCAGCAGGAGGCAGGGAACGGGTGAAATTCACTACCAGTGACCCGGACATCTCAACTATTTACAATCGCATCGACGACGGCACATACGATCTTCAGCCGGAGTTTCAGCGAGGTGAAGTCTGGACGAAGAACAAGAAGCAGCGTCTGATTGACAGCATTCTTCGGGGATGGCACGTCCCGCCGATCCATTTGGTAGCAAAGGAGGACAACACTTACGACGTGCTCGACGGTCAGCAGCGACTGACGGCCATCCGCGACTTTGTGCTCAACAAGTTCACAATCGATGGCAAGATTGAACCCATCGATCCTGCTATTACCGAATTAAACGACTTCGGCTACGAGCAGTTGCCGCCCGCGCGCAAGCGAAGTTTCAATCAGTTCCCGATCCGCGTGTTCGCGCTGACCGACTACACCCCGGACGAGCCGCACGAGCTCTTCTTCCGGCTCAACCAGCCCACCAGTCTCACCGAGGCAGAGAAACGGAACGCCTTTGTCGGAGGTCCGCGCAATCAGGTCCGCGGCCTCGTTGCGTGGGCGGTCAATGAAGGTTTAGCTGCGGATCGGATCGGCTTTTCGAACGCCAGAATGGCTTATGACGACTTGATTGCCCGTTTCTTGCTGACTCTGGAGAAACGGTCTCTCACTGAGAAGGTGACGGCGCAGCGGATTACCAATAGGTACCGCTCCACGGAGGTGTTCCCGGATGAAACCGTCAATCAGGCAAAGCAATCTATCAAGTTCGTTCTCAGTCTTCCATTGTTGAATCGCTCGGGATCGCGCAAGCCGAACAAGGCTACCATCCACACTTGGTTATGCATGGCTGCGAAGCTGCACCGCCACGATCTCCTTGGTAGCTACGGCTCCGGTCTCGCAGACGTAATCGAGCTTGTAGAGCAGAGCCGGGTGAAGTCTGACCTCACGACAGGGCGCGCCCGTGCCGTTCTGACTGTCTTCAATGATCGTGCCACATCTCGGGTTGCGGACGTGTCCTCGGTCGTCCTACGCGACCTGACCGCATGGATGTTGTTCTCGGACCGCGTTCCGCTGTCCACTGGCGCGACGCCGTTACCTGAGGAAATTGGTCGGGCTTGGAAGCGGGCTGGCCAGGTAAATGCGGATCGTGGGCTCTACGAGTTCGCCATGGCCGTGGATTGGGGGGAGTTTCCGTGGCTTTGAGGCAGGTCGCCCGGGAGCGGATTCTAGCGCAGTTGTCGAAGCGCAACTATACCAGTCAACTCACGAGAGCAGAACTTCGCGACTTAGACAAGGAAGAGCATGTCCTCACCTTCGGGCCCGGAATCACCGTTCTGTGCGGTGGCAACGGTGCGGGAAAGTCGCGCACGCTCGGCGCGCTGGCTCGATGTCTTGGCGATGGCGACGAGGAAGATCGACAACGGCATATTCCAGAGCTGCCTCACTGGCTGTCGTCGATCTCAGTAACCGGTAGCACCGCAGGTGCGGAATGGACAGTGGACTACGACCGGTCAAAGCGACTGAGGTCAGGCGAGGGACCTTCGTCGGTTGTGTACATCGATCCCTCTGCGGAGACCGAAGGGCTTATCCGGCTGTTCAGCGGTGACGACAACCGGGAAGACCTAAAAGAAGGGGTAGATCCCGCGCCGCTGCTGGCGGAGGACGTCCGGAGGGTCGGTCATATCCTGCGGAGGTCCTATGCGGCTATCGAGGTCTACGAAGTAACGGCGTTCAGTGAGGACGACAACCCGACCCCATACTTCGTAGTCGAGGCGCACAGCCAGACATATGACCTCCTTGGGATGGGGCGAGGAGAGCTGGTGGTCACGTATCTGCTGTGGCGGCTCCGCAACTTGGAGCCGGGCACGGTCGTGCTGCTTGAGGAGCCGGAGAGCCATTTGGCGTCTTTCTCGCAGCGCGCTTTGACCGATGCGTTGGCAGCTTTCGCGGTCGAGCAGGACCTAACTATGGTGGTGTCTAGCCACTCACCCGGAATCATCAACCCGTTGCCGGACGGCAACGTGACCCTCCTGAAAGGGCCACCTGAACAGGGTTTCCGGCATGACCTGGGGATTCAAGCGATCAGCGATTTCCTGGGCATCCGAGCCAGCAGTTGCGCGGTTGTTATTGTTGAGGACGCGGCAGCCCAGCAGGTCCTACGTGCGGTGATTGAGGCTGCGGCCCCGGACCTAAGCGGTGCTGTCACCATACGGTATGCCCGATCAGGGGAGTCTGGCGTGCATCGCTTGCTCGACGAGATCCGAAGTGCCGGCCCAGATAGGTTCGCGGTGATCGGTGTTCTCGACGGTGACCAGCGAGGCAGTGCTGACTTGGCACAATTCGGGTATCTTCCGGGCAGTGAAGCACCTGAGATTGTGCTGCGCGCAGCTACGGACAGGTGGCGAGCAGACTCCTCTTCGTCTTGGAGCCCGCCATTAGCCGGTGGTGCCGAGCGACTTCGCATGCTCCTGGAGTCCACGGCCGGCCATGACCACCACGACTGGCTAGCGGAGCTAGGTAAGCATTATGGGAACACAACTCAAGTGGTTCGAGCTTTTGTGGAACTCCTGCTGACTGATCATCTGCACAAGAGCGAGGCTGACCAGCTGATCGATTGGCTTAAGGAAAAGTGCAGGCAGGGAACCACTTGATTGTCTCTGGTCTGCTCGCCGGTAGAGTATCGATCAGTTAAATTCGCCGACCCAGAGATCGTTTCGATTAACGTCGGTAGAGACTTCGCCTTCGGTGTGAGAAGCATGACCGGTGGGTAGTGCCAGGCTTGCTACTTTCGAAATCCGACGACACCGACGCTGCGTCGTCACCGTGGTCGCGGACAGCCGTCCAGAGACATCGAGACGAGACGGTCGTAGACCAATCCATCCGTCGAATTCGGGACGGCGCAGCAGACAAAGGTACCTCTTCGGTGTCCGGAGCCGACGCTGCAAGAGGCGAGGCTGGCCAGACTTTGGGTTGAGCGGCGCGCCGGCACAGCGGCATACGGACCACCGTCTGGAGACCGTGACAAAGACGGTCAACGAGGAAAGCCGACTACCCTTGTACTGGGTGATCGGTTGCTGCGAGACTTTTCGGGAAACCTCACCAGTTCTGGTGTCCGAGGTGAGATTTCTTCGCTGACGGCGAGAATGTCGATTGTTGGTTCGAGACCTGTCAGCGCCCGGCGAGCCGCGCGATCACCGGGGCGAAGTCCTGGATGAACGCGCCGTTCACGCTGTAGTACGACACCCCGAGCTCCTCCCGCCGCCGCTGCAGCTCGTCGGCCATCGCGGCCGGTCCGCCGCGCAGGAGGGTGAGGGAGTCGTGCTCGACGAGGGTTTCGTGGTCGTGCCCGATGAAACCGCGGATCCACGGCGGGATCTCTTCGCCGACGACGAAAATGTTCATCGCCAGTTCGACGTCCCGGCCGCCGGCCGCCGAGCGGATCTCGGCGGCGTACTCCGCGGTCTCGGCGCGGCTCGCGAGTACGCTGCCCGCGAGAGTGACGATGTCTGCCCGTTCCCCGGCCAGCCGCCGGGCTTTCGGACCGCCCGCGGCGACCATCACCGGCGTGTGCGCGTCACCGTCGAGGCGGCGCAGGTGCGAGATCGTGTCCGACACCTGAGCGAGCCGCTCCGGGCCGGTGCCGTACGGCAGGCCCAGTTCGGCGGCGGCCTCGCGCATCGGCGGGATCCCGGTGCCGATCCCCATCTCGAACCGGCGCTCGGTGAGCACGCTGAGGCTGTGCGCCTCCCACGCGGCCGCGCGCGGGGTGCGCAGCGGGCTGGCGTAGACGAACGTGCCGACCCGCAGTTCGGTCGTCACCGCCGCCGCGATGGCCAGCGCCGCGGTCGGGGTGGGGAGGCGGAGATTGTCCGGCGACAGCAGGGTCGAATATCCGAGATCCTCCGCGCGACGGGCCGTTTCGCGCCATTTCGCGCCGCCCTCCTGCGCTGCCGCGACGACCCCGAACCGAAATGTTTTTCCCGCCATGGCACCAGAAAACCACGGCTGCCGCACTCGCGCCAGCAAATGCGGCAGCCGGGTGAGTCAGCCGCGCTGGTACTGCTCCCAGGTCAGCTTCGGGTTGACCGCGGGGCCGTCGTCCTTGCCGTGGTTGGCGAGGCCGTTCTGCCCGAGGTAATAAGCGCCGACCTGGTGCTGCGCGCCCGAGGACAGATCCGGGTCGTTCACCGCGATCGCGTGGATGTGGTAGCCCCAGTCGCCCTGGGACGGCGTGCGCACCCAGGCCGCGAACCCGACTTTCCGGAGATCCTTGGCGAATTCAGTGCGGGTCGCCGAGGACATGTTCGCCACCGAGACGTCGAAAGCGCCGCCGCCGTCGTGCGTTCCGGCAGACGCGCCGACGCCGCCCGGGTTGTACGAACCCTGGGTGAGGCCGACGTCCTTGCCGAACAGCTTCTCCGCCGCCTGGAGCATCGCCTTGGTGCGCGTGTTCAGCGTGACGCCGTGGTAAGTCACGTGGCTGCCCGCGGACACGACGTTCGACACCGTGTACTTGCCGGAGCCGAGCTTCTCCATCGACGTCTTGCCGGGCAGGCCGGACGCGTCGATTCCGGTGTAGCCAAGGGATTTCTGGTACTTCGAGTAGGCGTCGATCGTGGTGGTGCCGAAGTAGCCGTCGACGTACTTGGCGTCCAGCAGCCCCTTCGCCTGCAGCGCCTTCTCGACCAGCAGGACGCTGTCGTGCGCGCCCGGGGTCTGCGTGCTGTCGGCGCGCTGCGGGTCGATCTGGGCCGCGAGCAGCACGGCCTCCATGTTCGCCGCCGGCAGCGCCGCGGCGACGCCCGGAACGGCGACGGCGACCGTGGCCGCCGCCGCGGCTCCGGCGGTGAGCACTGCGAGTTTCCTGAGCATCCGTGTCCTCCCGGTCCTGGTCGGTCCGGGCCGAGCATCGCCGAACGGGATACACGGGACGTACAAATGCGGCTCGACCTCACTCCAGCCACTCGGTGACGAACCGGTCGTTCTCGTGGATGTGCACCGCCTCGTAGGGTCCGGGACCGAGGGAAACGAACTTGTGCGGGGTGTTCGCCGGAGCGACGAGCACCTCCCCGGCGACCCCCTCGCGCTGCTCCTCGCCGATGGTGAACAACGCGCGCCCGCGCTGGATGACGAAGGTTTCGCGGTAGGGATGCCGGTGCAGCCGCGGTCCGGTGCCGGGCTCGGTGGCGTATTCGCGGATGACGGAGACGCCGGAGCCGACCTCGTGGCCCTCGACGTCCCGGGTGGCAGGTTCTGTCATGTCCGTCGAGGTTAGCCCGGCAGGCACGCGAAGCGCAGGTCTGTGCGGAAACCCCGGACGGAATCTGATTCCCGTACGCACCTCCGCAGGAGTCTGCCGTGCCGCCGGTCGGATGTCTGTCCGGTCGAAACCGGCCAGATCTCTGTCATCCGGTTGACCTCGCCGCCCGCGAGCCGGAAAGGTCGGACAACACGAGGTCTGGGAGGTGCTGTGCGGTACTCAGTCGTGGCAGCGTTGGCGACGGCGGCGGTCGTCGGAGCGGGGACCGTCGCGGCGGCCGCGCCGCAGGCGGCCCTGGTCGGCGATCCGGCGGCGTACGTGGATCCGCTCATCGGGACCGGCCGCGGCGGTACCTCCGTCGGCGAGATCAACAACTTTCCCGGGCCCGCGGCGCCGTTCGGGATGATGCAGTTCTCGCCGGACACCGACGGGTCCTACGCCGGCTACCAGTACCACAGCGACAAGATCCGCGGTTTCAGCCTCGACCACGCGTCGGTCGGCTGCAACGCGTTCGGCGACGTCCCGATCCTGCCGGTCACCGGCGACGTCGGGGCGAAACCGTGGGACCGGGTCGAGCGCTTCACCCACGACGGCGAGCAGGCTGAACCCGGCTACTACGCGGTCACGTTCCCCGATTCCGGCGTGCGCACCGAGCTGACCGCGACCACCCGCACGGGGATGGCGGCGTTCACCTTCCCGGCGGGGCAGAACGCGCAGGTGCTCGTGAAGGGCGGCGCGAGCCTGGCGGGCAACTCCGCGGCGGGGCTGCGGATCACCGGCGACCGCGAGGTCAGCGGCCAGGCGACGACCGGCCATTTCTGCGGAAAGCCGAACACGTACACCGTCTTCTACGACATCACCTTCGACCGTCCGTTCACCGCGCACGGCACCTGGGACGGCAAAACCGTCCAGCCCGGCAGCGACCAGGTCGACGCGCCGAAAGCCGGGGCGTACCTGACGTTCGGCGACGCCGGCGTGGTCCACGCGAAGGTCTCGATGTCCTATGTGGACGTTCAGGGTGCGAAGAAGAACATGACCCCCGGCTGGGACTTCGCCGCGATGCGCAAGGGCACCAAGGACGCCTGGCGCGACGCACTCGGCCGGATCCGCGTGGCGGGCAAGGACTCCGCGCAGCTCAAAACGTTCTACACCGCGCTCTACCACGGCCTGATGCACCCCAACACTTTCAACGACGCCGACGGCCGCTACCTCGGCTTCGACAACCAGGTCCGCACGCTCCCGGCCGGGCATTCGCAGTATGCCAACTTCTCCGACTGGGATACCTACCGCTCGCTCGCGCCCCTGCACGGCATGCTTTTCCCGAAGGAAGCCAGCGACATGGCGCAGTCGCTGACCAACGACGCGGTCCAGGGCGGCTGGTGGCCGCGCTGGCCGATGGCCAACGGCTACACCGGGCAGATGACCGGCGACAGCTCGGTCGCGCTGCTGTCGAGCCTCTACGCCTTCGGCGCGCGCGACTTCGACGTCAAGACCGCGCTGAAGTACCTGGTCAAGGGTGCGACGTCGGTGGACGAGACGCCCGGCGCGTACCAGGAACGCCGGGGGATCGCGGACTACCTCGCCCGCGGCTACCTGCCCAACAACGACGCCTCCCGCGGCGACCACGCCCGCGTCGGCGCCTCGATCACGCTGGAATGGGCGATCGACGACTTCGCCATCTCGCAGTTCGCCGGCGCGATCGGCGACCGACGCGTCGCCCGCGACTTCGCGAAACGCGGCCAGAACTGGCAGCACCTGTTCAACCCGGCGACCGGCTACCTGCAGCCGCGCGGCCAGGACGGCCGGTTCCCGGACGGCCCGGCCTACCAGCCGCCCGCGCCCGGCACCTTCGGCCAGGACGGTTTCGACGAGGGCAACGCCGCGCAGTACACCTGGCTCGTGCCGCAGGACACGGCCGGGCTGGTGACCGCGATAGGCGGTCCGGCGGCGGTGTCCGCGCGGCTCGACACGTTCTTCCAGAAGCTCAACGTCGGCCCGAACGAGCCGTACATGTGGGCGGGCAACGAGCCCGACTTCGGCGTTCCCTGGATGTACAACCACGTCGGCCAGCCGTGGAAGACCCAAGAGGTGGTGCGCCGGATCGCGACCACGCTGTTCAGCGCTACGCCGGACGGAGAGCCTGGAAACGACGACCTCGGCGCGCAATCGTCCTGGTACGTCTGGGCCGCGCTGGGCCTGTACCCGTCGACTCCGGGCACGCCGGACCTCACCGTGCACAGCCCGCTGTTCGAGCGCGCGGTGCTGACCCTGCCCGGCGGCCGCACGCTGGACATCCGCGCGCCGGGAGCCTCGACGACCACGCAGTACGTCCACGGCCTCGCGCTGAACGGGCACCGGTGGGACCGGACGTCGCTGCCGCAAGATCTCGCGCGCAACGGCGGTCGGCTCGACTTCGCGCTGTCCGCGCAGCCGGACCGGAACTGGGCGGCGAACACGCAACCACCGTCCTATCGGGACAACGAGGAACCGTTCGTCGGCTCGGTGGCCAACCAGGTGACCCTCGAACCGGGCGGCTCCGGCACCGTCGTGGTGAACGGCCAGCGGCTCGGCGGGCACCTGCGCTCGCTTAACCTCTCGACGTCGGCGCCCGCCGGGATCACCGTGTCCGGACCGCGTTCGGTGTGGCTCGACAACCACACCGGCGGCGGTAAAACGGACCTGACCGTGACCGCGGCGGCGGGCACTCCCGCGGGTTACTACGAAGTGCCGGTGACATTGCGCGGAGCCGGACATACCGTTTCTTCCTCGGTAATTGTTTTGGTCGCGCCGAAGGGAAGCCTCGCCGCGACCTTCGGCAATGCCGGGATTTCCGACGACGGCGACGGCGGTTCGGCGAATTTCGACGGTGCCGGAAACAGCTATTCGCGGAAAGCGCTGGCGGACGCCGGTCTCACTCCGGGTTCGACCGGACACGCGGCGGGCACGACGTTCGTCTGGCCCGCCGCGCCGTCCGGCCGTCCGGACAACGCGGTGCCGTCCGGGCAGAAGCTCGATCTAGGTGGAACTTCAGCCGCCCGCCTGCTTTTCGTCGGTTCGGCGACGAACGGAGACCATCGCGGGAGCGCGACGGTCGCGTTCACCGACGGCACGACGGCGACCGCCGATCTTTCGTTCGGTGACTGGGTGTTGCCGGGCGGAAAAACCGAACCAGTATTCGGCAATACGCTCGTGGCCCGCACCGCGTACCGGAATCAGCCCGGCGGCCAGGGAATCGGCGCCTCGGTCTACGCGACGTCGCCGCTGGAAATCCCGGCGGGCAAGAAGATCGCGACGGTGACGCTCCCGTCCGATCCGGACCTCCACGTATTCGCCCTCGGCCTCGGCTGAGTTTGTCAAGCGGGATTCCCAGGGTGTGATCTGTTCGGGGGTTCCGGAATTTCTCGGCCCCCTTCGTCGTAAGTCACTGGCGTGCTCACGACGAAGGGGAGTGGCGTGAACGAAACACGCGAAGCGCCGAAAGCCGGGAGCCAGCTGAAGCTGGTGCTCGTGCTGGGCGTTCTGGTGGCACTGGGGCCGCTGTCCATCGACATGTATCTGCCGGCTCTGCCGGACATCACCCGCGAACTGTTGACGACGGAGTCGACGATCCAGCTGACCCTCACCGGAACGGTGCTGGGGCTCGGCCTGGGCCAGCTGATCGCCGGCCCGCTCTCGGACGCGATGGGGCGGCGGATTCCGCTCGTCGCGGGAAGCGCGATCCACGTGCTCGCGTCGCTGCTGTGCCTGGTCGCGCCGACGGTCGAGCTGCTGAGCGCGGCGCGCGTGCTGCAGGGGCTGGGCGCCTCGGCGGGCGCGGTGCTGGCGCTGGCCGTGGTGCGCGACCTCTACACCGATCGCGCCGCGGCGAAACTGCTGTCCAAGCTCATCCTGGTGATGGGCGTGTCTCCGGTGCTGGCCCCGACGCTCGGCAGCGCGCTGCTGGCGTGGACGCACTGGCGCGGGGTGTTCGTGGCGCTCGCCGCGATCGGGCTGGCGAGCGGCGTCGCGGCGGCGCTGGCGCTGCCGGAGACCCTGCCGCCCGCGCGGCGGCAGCCGTTCAAGGTCCGCGCGACCATGCGGTCCTACCGGACGCTGTTCACCGACCGCTCGTTCGTCGGGCTGGTGCTGGTGGCCGGGTTCGCGATGGCCGGGCTGTTCGCGTTCGTCAGCGGCGGGTCGTTCGTGTTCCAGCAGCAGTACGGACTCGACCAGCAGCAGTTCGGCCTGATGTTCGGGGCGAGCGCGGTGTGGCTGATCGCCGCGACGCAGGTCAACGCCCGGCTGATGAACCGGTTCGAACCGCACCAGGTGCTGCTTTTCGCGAGCGTCGCGGCGGCGGCCTCGGCCGCGGTGCTGCTGGCGACCGCGCTGACCGGCTTCGGCGGCATGTTCGGCGTCGCGGTGCCGGTGTGGGTGGTGCTGTTCTTCGCCGGGCTGATCCTGCCGAACGCGCCGGCGGTCGCGCTCGACGCGCACGGCGACAACGCCGGGACCGCGGCGTCGCTGCTGGGCGCGGTGCAGTTCGGCGTCGGCGCGGCGGTGTCGCCGGTGGTCGGCCTGCTGGGCAACAACGCGGTCGCGATGGCCACGGTGATGTTCGGCGGACTGGTGGTGTCCGGCCTGGTGCTGTGGGTGGTCGCGCGGCCGTGGCAGGGCCGGGCGGCCGAGCCGGAGGTGCTGGCCGACACCCGGGTCCCGGTGGCCGTCGACTGAGGTGGCTCGTGGGTGGCGGTGCCGGTGCGCCCCGGCATCGCCGCTCACATGCTGCGGAGCACCGAGACGACCACGCCGAGCACCGTGGCCCGGTCGCCGTCGATCACGTCGTAGGCCGGGTTGCGGGGCTCGAGGTAGACGTGCCCGTCGCGGCGGCGGTAAACCTTGACCGTCGCCTCCTCGTCGATCATCGCGGCGACGATCTGCCCCGAATGCGCCTCCGGCTGCTGCTTGACCACGACGATGTCGCCGTCGCAGATCGCCGCGTCGACCATCGAATCGCCGCGCACGCGCAGCCCGAAGACGGTGCCGCGGCCGGTGAGCCCGCGCGGCAGCTGCATGACGTCGTCCACGTGCTCCTGCGCGGAGATCGGCGTGCCCGCGGCGATGTCGCCGACCACCGGCACCGGCACGGAGTCGCTGCTTTCGCGCGTGGGCAGGTCGCCGAGGAAGGCGCGCACGTCGATCGGGCGGGAGACGGTGGGGCTGCGCCGCAGGAACCCCTTGTCCTCCAGCGCGGCGAGATGCTTCGACACCGAGGACGTCGACCGCAGCCCGACCGCTTCGCCGATCTCGCGCGTGCTCGGCGAGTATCCGTGCCTGCCCACCCAGTCCCGGATGGTGGCGAGGATGCGCTGCTGCCGCTCGGGCAGGGCCGAAGCGTCCAGGTCGTCGAAGACGTCGTCGTAGGCGGTCACGGGGCCGATCGTAGACGGCGGGCGGGCCGGTCGCCGGGGCCGGGGCGGTTGTTCCACTGTGGACGGTGGATGCGCTTGGTAGAGTGTTCCCTCCGGAGGGTGACGGAGGGGACCGGGGATGACTCAGCCGGCAGTGCGGCCGAGGGTGACGGGGATCGGGATCGCGGTGGCGGTGGTCCTCGCACTGCTGGAGATCTATGTGGTACTCGGCGGATTCTGGTCGGTCGGCAGCATCGTGAGCGGCGGACGCGTCAGCCCGTCCAGTTATCTGTCTGCGGCGTCTCTGCTGCTGGCGATCGTGGTACTCGTCGGCATCGCGTTGATTTTCGCGCGGCGGCAATCGGTCGGCCGGATTCTGCTGTGGGGCGCGCCGGTGCAGCTGCTGTGCGCGCTCGCCGGGGTGATCCTCGCTCATTCCTGGTGGGACACCATCGCGTTCGGCGTGATCGCGATCCTGGCGGTGGTGCTGTGGCTGCCCGCGGTGTCCGCGAAGACGCCTCCGCCCGTGGGATACGACATGCCTTACGGGGCACCGGTTCCGGGGACGCCGCAGTATCCGATGGGGCTGCAGTATCCGGGGCAGCAGTATCCGCAGCAGTACGGCGCTCCGGGAATGCCGCAGCAGTACCCGCAGCAACCGCAGTATCCCCAGCCGCCGTATCCGCAGCAGCCGATGCCGGGGCAATGGCCCGCCTCCGGCCCGCCGCAGCAGAATTGGCCGGGCCAGTGATCACTGCCCGGCGAAGTGCCGCTGCTCGTCCGTGACCTCGGTGAGCACCCGTTTGAACTCCGCGTACTCGTCCCGGCCGAGGCGCTGGGCGTGCCGGTCCTCGATCCCGGCGAGAATGCGGGTCGAGGCCTCGATCATGGCTTCTCCGCGTTCGGTCGGGCAGACGAGTTTCGCCCGCCGGTCGGCCGGGTCGGGGCGGCGTTCGACGTAGCCGAGCGTCGCGAGTTCGTCGACCATCGTGCCGATGACCTGCTTGCGCCGTCCGGAGCGGCGGGACAGTTCGGTCGCGCGGGCGCCGTCCGGGCCGAGATAGGCGAGCACCGCGCCGTGCCGGGGGCTCAGGTCGGCGAAACCCTCGGCGGCCAGCGCGGTGAACAGTTCCCGCTGCACCGCGAACAGCAACCGCCCGGCGAGCATGCCGAGGTCGGGATGCGCGGGCATTCGGGGGTCGGGCACGGCGGAGATCGTAGCGCGGGGTCAGGACCGCCGGGGGAGGACGCAGAATTCGTTGTCTTCGGGGTCTTTCAGCACGATCCAGTGGTCGTTCTCCGGATCTTCCACGACTTTCGCGCCAAGAGTGACGAGGCGGGCCACTTCGTCGCGCTGTTCCACGGTGTCCGGCGCGATGTCCAGGTGCAGCCGGTTCTTGACGGTCTTCCCCTCCGGCACCGGCTGGAACAGCAGCGACGGCCGGTCCGGCGCTTTCAGTTCGACGTAGGTGAGTCCGTGGCTGTCCGGCCACCGCTCGGCAGGCGGGTAGCCGAGCGCTTCCCGCCAGAATTCGGCGAGCGCGTCGGCGTCTCGGCAGTCGACGGTGACGGCGATCAGGTGGCTGCTCATGATCGGGGAATTACCCGCGATCGGCCGCGGTTATGCCCGGGATCTTGTTTGTCCACAGTGGACGGTCAATGCGGGTGGGCGAGCAGCGTGCCGAGACCCGGTCCGGCGGCAGGCCGGCCGAGCAGGGTGAGGCAGTGCCAGAGCGTCACCTGCGTCGCGGTCAGCACGGGTTTGCCCGCCCGGTTTTCGAGCTCGGCGAGCAGCGGCGCGGTGTGCAGGGCGGTCTCCGGGAGCAGGACGGCCTGGGCGTCCGACGAGGCCGCGGAATCGACCAGTTCGCGGATGCGGCCGCTGTCCCACGCCGCCAGATCGCGGTCCGAACCGGCATCGGCCGACACGGCGTGCACGGTGGCGATGTCTTCCTCGGCAAGGAACGCCGAGAACGCGTCGGTGATGTCCGGCGCGTACACCGAGGCGAGCGAGATCCGCTTGAGTCCGAGCCGGTGCGCGGCGGCGAGAAACGCCAGCGACGTGCTGCTCGCCGGGACGCCCAGCGCGTCCGTCAGGGCGTCGGTCTGCGTCTTGGCCACGGCGACGCCGTCGAGGAAACTGCAGCTCGCGCACGCCCAGCTGACCACGCGCGGGGACGTCGTGAACTTCGCCGCCGTCTGGACCAGCCGGTCCGGCTCGCTCAGCTCGCGCACGGCGGTCTGGACGTTCTCCCGCTCGACCACGCGCCGCGCCCAGGGCACGTAGGCGAACTCCACGCCGGGCCGGGCGTCCAGGCATCCGGCGAGGGCGGTGAAGTCGTCCTCGGCGCAATCGCGAGTGGGGTACAGCAGACCGATCATCTCGGGCAGTGTCGCACTCGTTCGCCCGGACGGCAGAACTTCAGGAGCCGGGACCGGAGTAGATCTCGTCGGCGGAGGGGGCCTTGGCCGGGTGGGGTTCGCCCAGGTCGAGGTCCAGTGCGCCGTCCCGCGGGGACTCGTACCGCATCAGGGAGTAGGTCGTCCCGAAGCGCCCGAGGTAGATCGCCTTGCTGCCGTTCCGGTAGCGCACCGCCGGAGTGCCCTCCAGGTCGACGGGTTCGCCCGCGGAGTAACCGGGCTGGCCGAGCTCGTCGGCGGCGGAGTCGAGGAAGGAGTCGCAGTCCAGGAGGTCCTTCAACTTCGCGCCGCGGCCGTGGAGCAGGGGAGCGTCCGCCGGCAGCCACTTGCCGTCCATCGTCGACATGGCTCGGGCGGACAGTCCGGTGATCTTGGCCAGCGCGCCGGTGACTTTGATCCACACCTTGTCGCCGACGCGCACCAGCGACAGCGGCGCGCCGTCCTTCTCGATCGAGCCGCTCGCACTGTCGTGGTTGAGCTGCAGGTCGACGGTGAGGCCGTCGGCGCTCGTGCCTTTGAGGTGGACCGCCCTGGCCATGCCCAGTTCGTTCGCGACGGTATCCCCGACCGTCGCGGCATCGGGCGGCGCGTCGAACGGCTTGACCGGCGAACTCGCCGCCGCGCTGACCAGCGGCAGGGTTGGACTCCCTCCGGCACCGGAGCAGGCGGCGCACACGAGCGCGGCCGCAATGGCACCGCAGCGCAGGAGGAGACGGTTTGGGACCGGGCGAGTCATGCGGTTTCCGTTCGGGACAGGCCTGGGACACCCCCGGGCGCATCCGCTTATCGCCCGGTCCGGCGGTTCGTTACGGCTACGGTCCACAGTGGACGCGAGGCTGTCTGGTCAGGAACCGGGGCCGGAGTCGAGCGACACCCGCTTGTCGTTCACCATCGCGGCGGCCGCGGCGGGCAGTCCGGCCTTCTTGGTGAGCGACTTGCTGGACCGCATCCAGATCTTGTCGCCGACGCGCAGCACGGGGACCTCGACGCCGTCCTTCTCGATCGAGCCGCTGACGCTGTCCTTGTTGAGCTGCAGGTCGATCTTGATGTCGCCGCCGCTGTTGACCGTGCCCTTGACGTGGACCGCGGTCGATTTCTTCATCGCCGCCTTGATGGCCGCGGGGTCGAGCGGGTCGGCGGTCCGTTACGGCTTATCTCGGCCCAAAGCGGATTCGTGACGCTGCGGTCCACAGTGGACGCAAGGCCTCGCGCTCCCGAACGGCGCGGGAACGCGAGGCCGTCCGGTCAGGAGCCGGGGCCGGAGTAGATTTCGGCAGCGGGCGGGGCCTGGGCCGGGACGGGCTGGTCCCAGCCGCTGAATTCCATCGTGCCTTCCGAGGGGGACTCGAGCCGCAGCAGGCGGTGGGAGCCCTCGGCTTCGAGGAAGATCGTCCGGCTGCCGTTCTTGTAGCGCAGCGCCGGGGTTCCCGCCACGTCGGCGGGCTCGGCCGCGGAGTAGCCGGGCTTGTCGACGTCGTCGGCCATGGAGCCGATGAAGACGTCGAAGTCCATGAACAGCTTGAAGACCTCGCCCATGCCCTGGGCGAGCGGGGAGTCGAGCGACACCCACTTGTCGTTCACCATCGCCGCGGCCTCGGCGGGCATCCCGGTCTCCTTGACCAGCGACTTGCTGAACCGCATCCAGACCTTCTCGCCGACGCGCAGCACCGGCACCTCGACGCCGTCCTTCTCGATCGAGCCGCTCACGCTGTCCTTGTTGAACTGCATGTCGACCTTCATCTTGCCGTCTTCGCTCTTCGTGCCCTTGACGTGGACCGCGGTCGACTTCTTCATCGCGGCCTTGACGGTCGCGCCGACGGTGGCGGCGTCGGGCGCGGCGGCGGACGGCGAGGCGGGCGCGGCGGGCGAACTCGCGGCAGCGCCGGCGG
>NZ_SDLT01000055.1 GCF_004522235.1 Amycolatopsis nivea | reverse complement strand
TTCTACCTGGACTACAAGAACGTGAAGCCGGACTACGTCAAGGCCCTGTGGAACATCTTCAACTGGGCCGAGATCAGCAAGCGCTTCGACAACGCCGTCGCCGGCGGCAACGGCCTCCTGCTCGGCTGAGCCCGACGCACTGAAGGCACCGGAAACGGGGTCCGGCCCATGCGGCCGGGCCCCGTTTCGCGGGTTTCGGCGCAATTAGTCGCCCGGCTGGGGGAAATCGCTGCGACGAATGTCGGGAACTGCTGGTAGTCCGCGCATCCCGGCAGCCGCCTGCACGGCCTGGATCCGAGTGCATCCGGACGTGCACGCTGCACGCCCGCCGAATGCGGATGCCGATTCGCGCGCGCCGTCTGCGGCAAGGACCACCTGATTCAGCGAGATTCGCTCGCATTCGGTGGGTTCTTTCCCCTGATCGAACAAGTGCCTGGACAGCGGCGGACCGGCGCGGCACCCTGGAAGCGCAACCATGTCGGGGGGCAGGGGGAGCACATGGCGTTGCGCATTCATTTCACCGACGACGATTTCGGCCGGACGAGGCGGCGCACCGGCCCCGATCCGCTGTGGGAACTGGTGCTGAGCCTCACCGCGCTGCAGAGCCGCCGCCCGGCGGGCGGGCTGCGGGTCTGGTCGGCTCGTGCCCGCAAGCAGCTTCGGCGGGAGGGGCTGCTTCCGCAACCCCGTCCGGCGCCGGCGCTGGAGTTCCGTAACCGGGCGGTGAAGGCGCTGCCCTCAGGTGGCGACGCGACGGTCCGCCGCACGGGAGTGCTGAGACCGGCGGAGCGGCGGCGGGAGATCGGTCCGGTCGCGGGAGACGGCGTCGTGCGCGTGGAGAAAACGAGGCTGCGCGCCGACCTTCAGACGTTCTTCGTGCACGGGGTCGCGCCGTCGTGGGTCGGGGAAGTGGCCGACGGGGCGCGCACGCTGCTCACGTCGTACAGCCTCGCGCGGCAGACTCCGGCCGTCCACCCGGAACGGTCCGGTGCCGCGATCCCCTGGGAGGGCCCGGAATTCTTCGGCGAACCTCCTACGGATCGCAGTGTCTACTTCGGAGGCTTGCTCGTGATCCCGGCTTATTTCCGGGTCGTGGAACCGGATCCGGCGAGCGGACCAGAACCGCCGGTGGTACTGGCCCGACCCGCGATCACCGCGGGCGATGCCGCCCAGGACCCGCTGCCGGACCTGCTCGGCCCGACCCGTGCCCGCGCACTGCACGCGCTGACGATCCCGAGATCCACTGCCGAACTGGCCGGGGAGATCGGCGTGACACCGGTCGCGGCGAGCAAGCACGCGGGCGTCCTGCGCCGTGCGGGATTGGTGGAAAGCCAGCAGGACGGGAAGACCGTCCGGCACGCGGCGACGGCCACCGGACTCGCGTTGCTGAGCGCTTCCGGCGGGGAATGATGGGGCGCGCGGGGGAGAATTCCACGTACTAACGGAAGACAGCGGCAATAAACGACGTGTCAGCACGACCGGCGGCCGGCGCGGAATGGAACGCGCCTCGCCGATCCGGCTGCGGCGGTTGAGTTGCCTCAGTGTGGTGTTACCCACGAATGAGTGAAAAGAACGGGTGAAATCGGACATCGATCCCGGCTCGGATTGCCCGCGGCGGGCCTTTTTTCCTGCGACTTGGGCACATTTGTCCGCGAACCCTGCCGCGTTCCCGGTTTTCGCGGCATTCTCGGACCATGGCTTCTGGTTTCCGCGCGTCCGCGGCGCGCGGGCGCGTGTTCCTCCTTCCGGTCCTGGCCGCGGCGGTCGCGGTCTCGGCGCTGGCCGGGATCTGCCTGGGGCTGTGGATTCACCGGCAGGGCTCGGCGGCGATCGACCGCGCGCCGGGCCGGTCCGTCGTCGCCGCCGTGGAGCCCGGATCCGGCGCGCTGCGGGGGAGCGAGGGCGCCGCGATGCCCGACACCCGGCGCGTCACGTGGACCGCCCCGGACGGCGGCGCCGAGGAAGCGAACATCCCGCTGCGCTCGGACCCGGCGGCCCGCGGCCTGACCCGCATCCGCATGGACGCGCGCGGCCAGCTCCGGGCCTCGTCGCCGGACCGCCTCGACGTCCTGTCGGTCTCGGTGATCACGACGGTCGCCTGGGAACTGGTCACCGCGATCGCGGGCTTCGCGCTGTACCGCCGATTCGCCCGGGGGCGGGTCGCTGGCTGAGGCGTGGGCGGGAGTGGTGCGGCTGTCGTGGGTGCGGGGTTCGCGCTGCACCGGCGGGTTGGCGCGGGGGCGGGTCTCTGGCTGAGGAGTGAGCGCGGGCGGGGTTGCTGCCGGGTTCGGCTGCCAGCATGCGCGGGGCCGGTTCGGCCGGGGATTCGCGCTGTACCGCCGGTTGGCGCGGGGGAGGGTTGCTGGCTTAGAGGTGGGCGGGGCTGGTTCGGCCGTCGTGGGTAGCGGGTTCGCGCCGCACCCGCGGGTTGGCGTGGGGAGGGTCGCTGCATGGGGTGTGAGCGCGAGGCGGTGCGCTGCCAGCGTGCGCGGGGCCGGTTCGACCACCACCGGGGCGGGGTTCGCCTTGCCCGCCGGTCCGCCCGGGGCGTGTCGCTGCATGGGGTGTGAGCGCGGGCGTCGTGGGCGAAGGATTCGCGCTGCACCGCAAGCTTCGCGCGAGGGCCTCAACGCCAATGGCAACGATAAAACCAGATGATCGCGAGCGGGATCGCCGTCGTGAGCACCGCGCCCACCGCGATCGGGGCGGCTGAGCCCATTCCGAAGCCGACCACCAGGGTGACCAGGCCGGTCAGGAACACGCTGAGCACGCCGAGCGCCGCCGCGGCGAAGGTGACCGCGGGCATGGGGCGGAACTTCTCGAACCGGCGGGCAAGGCGCGGATTTTCCTGGGCGAGGCATCGCTCGATCTCGTCCAGCTGGTGTTGTTCGTGGTCGCGCAGCGCCATCGTCCGCTCCGCCCGTCGACCTGGCCGGGACTTCTCCGCTGATTCTGCCACGAAATCCGGCCGGAATACGGGGTCGAGTTCGATTCGACGCCCCGTGCGGGTGAGTCCGGGAAGCCGCGGAGCGGGGGCGGCCCGCCGCGTCCGGCAGCGGGCCGCCCGTGCGGGTCAGTCGCGGCGGCGGCCGCCCACGATGAGCCGGTAGCCGGTCAGGATGACCAGCGCGCCGAGCACCGCGAGACCCCACGTGCGCAGGTCGAAGAACGTCCCGAGCTGGGTGTGGAACAGCGTTTTGCCGATCCAGCCGCCCACGAACGCGCCTCCGATCCCGAGCAGGATGGTGATGATGCAGCCGCCCGGGTCCTTGCCCGGCATGAGGGCCTTCGCGATCACTCCGGCGATCAGGCCCAGCACGATCCAGCTGACAACGCCCACGTCGGTCCTCTCCTCGGTACGGCGGCGGCCCCTCGGGCCGCCCCTGGCCGGACCAGGATGGCATGGTCCGACCGGGTGGCGCGCGCCAGCGTCGGGGCTACTTTCCGTAGTACCGGCGAGGAGTCAGCGGCGGAGGGCGGTTTCCGTGTCCATGTGCGACAGCTTCGCCGGATTCCGCACCGCGTACAGGCCGGTGATCTTGCCGTCGTCGATGCGCAGCGTGAGCACCGTGTCGACCTCGCCGTCGAGCTTCAGCACCAGCGCCGGATGCCCGTTGACCTGCATCGGGCGCAGCGGCGCGGGGATCTGGGCGCTCCCGGCGGCCAGCAGCCGCGCGACCTTGTCCGCGCCGACGATCGGCCGCGGCACCGCCTGCTTGACGCCGCCGCCGTCGCCGAGGAAGACGACGTCCGGGGCGAGCAGGTCGAGCAGGCCTTGCAGGTCGCCGGTCTCGACGGCCTTCTTGAACGCGTCGAGCGCGCCGCGGGTTTCGGCGGGCGTGACGTCGCCGCGCGGGCGGCGGGCCGAGACGTGCGACCGCGCCCGGTGCCCGATCTGCCGTACCGCGGCCGGGGTTTTGCCGACGGCTTCGGCGATTTCGTCATAGGGCACGTCGAAGACCTCGCGCAGCACGAACACCGCGCGCTCGGTCGGCCGCAGCGTTTCGAGCACCAGCAGCATCGCCGTCGAGACGCTGTCGGCCAGTTCGACGTCCTCGGCGACGTCCGGCGCGGTGAGCAGCGGTTCGGGCAGCCAGGTGCCGACGTAGGACTCCTTGCGCCTGCCGAGCGTGCGCAGCCGGGTCAGCGCCTGGCGGGTGGTGATCCGGACCAGGTAGGCGCGGTGCTCGCGGATCTCCTCGAGGTCGACCCCCGCCCACTTCAGCCAGGTTTCCTGCAGCACGTCCTCGGCGTCGGCGGCCGAGCCGAGCATCTCGTAGGCCACGGTGAACAGCAGGTTCCGGTGGGCGAGGAAGGTCTCGGTGGCGAGGTCCGGGCTCGCTTCGCCGGGCGCTGTCATGGATGGCTCCTTCGCGTTCTGGGGTCGATCGCCCATAGGACGCCGGCCGCCGGGAGTTTGTGACACCAGCCCGGCGTGCGGTTCGGCGTCGTAGTCGAAGCGCCCCACGGGATGCGAGGGTAGCCGGGGCAGCGCTCGACCGAGAGGAGTTCGCGACGATGGCGGAACGGGGACCGGACTGGCTGCGGCGGACGTGGGACGAGGCCGCGCCGCGCTACGACCGCGACATCGCGTGGTTCGAACGGGCGCTGCTCGCCGACGGCCGCGAATGGGTGTGCGGGCAGGCTTCGGGGGAGGTGCTGGAGGTCGCCGTCGGGACCGGCCGGAACCTGCCGTTGTACCCGCCGGACGTGCGGCTGACCGGGATCGACCTCAGCCCGTCGATGCTGGACCTCGCCCGTCGGCGCGCCGCCGAGACCGGCCGCGAGGCGACGCTCACCGAGGCTGACGCGCAGTCCCTTCCGTTCCCGGACAGCACGTTCGACACCGTCGTCTGCACGCTGGGCCTGTGCGGCGTCCCGGACGAACGTGGTGCCATCGCGGAGATGCACCGGGTGCTGCGTCCGGGCGGCCAGTTGCTGCTGCTGGACCACGTCGGCAGTCATCGCCGCTTCGTTCTCGCTGGTCAGCGGCTGCTGGAGAAGCTGACCGTGTCCCGGCTGGGGGATTACCTGACCCGCCGGCCGCTGCCGTTGCTCGCCGCGGCCGGGTTCGCGGTGGAGCGGGCGGAGCGGAGCAAGGCCGGGATCGTCGAGCGGGTGGCGGCGCGGAAAACCGCCTAGTCCTGTACGGTCGTATTGTACGTTCGTATAGGAGGGGTGCGATGAACGGCAAACTGGGGCAGATCGCGGTCGGCGTGCTGATGGTGGTCGTCGGCGCGGTGCTGTACTTCGTGTTCCACGACGTCGAGACGCCGGTGGTCGGGCTGCGGCAGGTCGGGGTGGTCGTGGGAGTGATCGGGGTGCTTGAACTGGTCGCGGTCGCGTGGCGGGCGTCCCGGCAGTGAAGCGTGCCGCCCATGTGCTCGACGCGGTGCTGAATGTGTTGGCGGAGCAGGGAATCGGCGCGCTCAGTGTGCGGACGGTCGCCGCCGCGGCGGGCGTTTCCCCGGCTCAGGTGCAGTACTACTACCGCACGAAGAGCGACCTCGTGCGCGCCGGTTTCGAGTACGCGGGCGAGCAGTTCCTGGCGGAAATTGAAGCGGCGCAACCGGAATCGATCGCCGACTTCGTCGAGCTGTGGCTGCCGCTGGACGAACCGCGCGCCCGGCGGGCCCGGGTGTGGCTCGCGTACGCGGCGGCGGCCGTCGTGGATCCGGTGCTGCAGAAGGAAAACGCGAACCTCGATCGCGAGCTGCGGCAGTGGTATGTCAACGCCGGGTTGTCCGAGGACGTCGCGGCGCAGGTGTTCGCCATGATCGACGGCGTGACGCTGCAGTGTCTCTCGCTGCCGATGGCGGACCGTCGGGCATTGGCGGACCGGACGGTCGGCGCGTTCCTCGCGGCGCTACCTGGCTGCATGTAACACGTGATACATTCAGCGCTGTGGCAGAGGGCAAGTGGCTGGTGCTGGTGGTCCGGGTGCCGTCCGGACCGTCGCGGCATCGGGTCGCCGTGTGGCGTGAGCTGCGGCGGGTAGGCGCGTTGTCGCTCGGGCAGGGCGCCTGGGCGGTGCCGGACGTGCCCGGGTTCGCCGGCGGCGTCGAGCGGGCCGTCGAGCTGGCCGAACGCGGCGACGGCGAGGTGATCACGCTCGACGCCGCGGAACGGGACGGTTCGCGCCTGGTGGAGCTGTTCAGTGCCGAGCGGGAAGAGGAGTGGACGGAGTTCCTGGCCGACTGCGGGAAGTTCGACGCCGAGATCGACAAGGAAATCCGGATCGGCAAGTTCACGATGGCCGAACTGGAAGAGGAAGAGCAGAGCCTCGAGCGGTTGCGGCGCTGGCATCGGGACCTGAAGGCGCGGGACGTGTTCGGCGCGCCCTCGGCGGCGGAGGCCGAGCAGCAGCTGAAGCGGTGCGCCGAGCGGCTCGCGGACTACACCGAGCAGGTTTTCCAAGCCCTGCACCAGATGTGAGGGTTTCCGATGCGTTCTGCTGAGCTGCGTCCGCTGTACGCCGCCGGGTTCGTCACCGCGTTCGGCGCGCACAGCATCGCCGCCAGCCTCGGCGCGTACACGCACGGCGATTCCTTGCTGACCCTCGGATTGCTGCTCGCGGTCTACGACGGGGCCGAGGTCGTGCTGAAGCCGGTGTTCGGCTCGCTGGCCGACCGGATCGGGCCGCGGCCGGTCCTGCTCGGCGGGTTGCTGGCGTTCGCGCTCGCGTCGGCGGCCTTTGTCGTCGCGGGAAACCCGGCGGCGGTCGGGCTGGCGCGATTCGGTCAAGGCGCGGCCGCGGCAGCCTTCTCGCCCGCGGCAGGGGCGCTCGTCGCACGGTTGTCGCCGGCGAAACGGCAGGGGCGGGCGTTCGGCGGTTACGGCGCGTGGAAGAGCGTCGGGTACACGCTGGGGCCGTTGCTTGGCGGCGTGCTGATCACGCTGGGCGGATTCGCCTTGCTGTTCGGCACCCTGGCGGTGCTGGCTTTCGTTGTCGCCGGTTGGGCCGCGCTGGTGGTGCCCGCGCCGGAACCGTTGCCGCGACAGCGCCAGACCGTTGTCGACCTTGCCCGCCGGCTCGCTGAACCTGGCTTCCTGCGGCCGACCGCGGTGCTGGCCGGAACGACCGGGGCGCTCGCGGTGGGAATCGGATTCCTGCCGGTCACCGGGGCGGCGAGCGGACTCGGCACGGTGGCGACCGGCGCAGTGGTGTCGGTGCTGGCGTTGTGCTCCGCGCTGGTGCAGCCGTGGGCGGGCCGGCTCCGGGACGCCGGGCGGATTCCCGACCGATGGGGGATGGCGGGCGGGTTGCTGCTGACCGCCGCCGGGCTGGCGTTGGGCGCGTTCGTGCCGGGTCTCGTGGGAGTGGTGGTCGCGGCGGTGGCGATCGGCGTCGGGGTCGGGGTGGCCACGCCGATCGGGTTCGCGCATCTGGCCGGTTCCGCGCCGAAGGAACGGCTCGGGCAGACGATGGGGGCAGCCGAGGTCGGCCGGGAACTGGGCGACGCGGGCGGTCCGCTGCTGGTCGGCGCGATCGCGTCGGCGGCGACGCTGGGGGCGGGGTTCGGCGGGCTGGCTGTGGTGCTGGCGGTGATCGGACTGGTGGTGGCTGGCTTCCGAAAGTCGTGAGGGGAACCCTCCGGGAATCAGATTTCCGGAGGGTTCCCCTCACAGACGATCAGCTGGTCGCGATGGCCGGGTCGCTTGTGGACGCCTGGCCGGTCTCCGCGTGGCCAGCGAAGCGCCGGACGTACTTTCCGTCGTGATCCGCCTTGACCGTGATGTCGTACCAGCCGTTCGCGACGCCCCACTTCGGCACCGCGCGTGAGGTGCCCGGGGCGAGCGTGTACCGGTAAGCCTCGTTGGGCGCGTATGCGTCCACGCCGGTGAAGGTGACCGTCCGGCTGGTCGGGTTCTTGAACGTCACCGTCACATAGCCCGCGTCGTGCCGTGCGGTGACTTCCGGGCCCAAGCCGCCGATCGTCCCGGCTTGTTCGCGGAGCCAGCCGTTGGGGCCGAAAACCGAGTACTGGTACCAATCTCCCGCGCCGCTCGGCAGATGCCAGCTGTCGGTGACCGACTTGCGGCCTTCCACGGTGTACGGCCACGGCCCGTCCGAACGCATCCGGGACGTCACGTGGAATCCGGCTCCGGCGTCGCCGAGGTTGGCGAAGGTGAAGTACATCCGGCCGTCGCGGGCTTCGGTGTCCGCGGCCAGGTCGTACGGCAGTGCGCGGGCTTTGCGGGCGCCGGGTTCCTGCTTCGGCAGCGAACCGTTCGACGGCGGCACCGGGTGGTAGGTCGGCGGGGTGCTGTGGTCGGCGGGCGGCTGGTAGTCGCCGGTGCCGGGCAGGGACGGGACGCCGCTGTTGGCTCCGGTGAAGTCGAACGCCGACGTGAGGTCCCCGCACACCGCGCGGCGCCACGGCGAAATGTTCGGATTGTGCACGCCGAAACGCTTTTCCACGAACTGGATCAGCGAGGTGTGGTCGAAAGTCTGCGAACAGACCCAGCCGCCGGTGCTCCACGGCGAAACGGCCAGCAGCGGCACGCGCGGCCCGAGTCCGTAAGGCATTGCTTTGGTGTACGACGCGGCTGCGCCGCCTTCGTACCATTCCCCGGCGACGCTCGCCGTCGATTTGCCCCAGTTCGCGTCGCGCGGCGGGTACGGCGGGACGACGTGGTCGAAGAATCCGTCGTTCTCGTCGTACGTGATGAGCAGGACGGTTTTGCTCCACACGTCCGGATTCGACGTGAGCGCGTCGAGCACGCCGGAGACATACCAGGCGCCGTAATTGGCGGGCCACGCCGGATGTTCGCAGTACGCTTCGGGGGCCACGATCCAGGAAACCTGCGGCAGGCGGTTCGCTTTGACATCCGCGGCGAGGTGGTCGAAGAAACCGTCGCCCGCGCTGGCCTTCGTGCCGGTGCGCGCCTTGTCGTAGAGCGGCGTGCCCTGCGCGGATTTCTGGTACTGGGTCAGGTAAAGCAGCGAATTGTCGCCGTAATTGCCGATGTACGCGTCATCGGTCCAGCCCCACTTGTGCTCCTTGTCGAGACCGTTGCCGACGTCCTGGTAGATCTTCCACGAAACCCCGGCCTTTTCCAGGATTTCCGGGAAACTGGTCCAGCCGTACCCGGATTCTTCATTGCCCAGCACCGGCCCGTTTCCGGAACCGTCGTTCCCCGTCCAGCCGGTGTACATGTAATACCGGTTGGGGTCGGTCGAGGACAGCATCGAGCAGTGGTAGGCGTCGCACACGGTGAACGCGTCGGCGAGCGCGTAGTGGAACGGGATGTCCTTGCGCGTCAGATACGCCATCGTGGTGCGGGTTTTCGCGGGGATCCACTTGTCCCACCGGCCGGTGCTCCACGCGGTGTGCGTGCCGTTCCAGTCGTGGTTGAGGTCCTCGATGAACGTGAGCCCCAGGTTGTCCTCGGCGGGCCGGAACGGCAGGGTCTCGGCGCCGGAGGAGTCGGCCTGGTGCCACACCGGCTTCCCGCTCGGCAGCGAGACCGGGCGCGGGTCGCCGAAGCCGCGGACGCCGTTGAGGGTGCCGAAATAGTGGTCGAACGACCGGTTTTCCTGCATCAGCACGACAACGTGCTCGACGTCAGCGAGGGTGCCGGTGCGCACGGCGGCCGGCACCGAAGCCGCCCGCGCGATGCTCGCGGGCAAAGCCGTGCCGGCCGCGGTGGCCGCGGCGAGGTGCATGAATCTGCGACGGCTGACCGATGACATCGATGTCTCCTCGAAAAGTCGGGGACAGTTTCGCGGACGCGTTCGGGAATTTCCCACCGGGAAAGGCCGAACGCATCATCGACGGATGATCCGCGCGCTGTCAACCGCCGACCGGGATGGCGCCCGTTCGTACTGCGTCACCGCCGGTTCGCTGCCTGTTTCACCGTCTTGATCACCGGTGCCGTTTCCACTTGGGTGACCGCGGGGAGCGCGGCGACGCTGGTGGTGAGGTAGCGGTACAGCTCTTGGTGGCTCGCGCACACCACCGTCGCGTACAGGTTGGTCGGGCCGGTGGTCGCGGCGGCGTACGCGACTTCCGGGTGCGCGGCGAGCGCGATGCCGGTTTCCTCCAGGGCCGCCGGGGCGACCGAAAGCCACAGCAGTGTCCGGATTCCCTTGCCGTACAACCGCCAGTCGAGGTCGAGGTCGAAGTACAGCACGTCCCGTTCGCGCAGTTCCGCCATGCGGCGGCGGACAGTGGTCGGGGACCAGCCGGTCGCGGCGGCGAGCTGTTCGAATCCGGCGCGGCCGTCGTCGGCGAGGGCGGCGAGGAGCGTGCGGTCGCCGTCGTCGAGTGTCGCCGGGCCAGGCCGGCGGGGGAGCGGTGGCGGACGCAACCGGGCGACGGCGGCGTCGTCCAGCGTGCCGATTTTGGCGACCATGCTGTCGGAGCCGCCGTAGAACGCGTGCAGCACCGAATGCGCGGTGACGCCTTCGACGCGTGGCGTGCGGGGCAGTTTGGCCAGCAGCAACGCTTCGCTGTCGGCTGCGTTTTCGAGGCGGACCGTGCAGGTGATTTCGGTTCCGCCGGACGTCAGGCTCACCCACGCGGTGTCCGGCCGCCGCGCGAGGGCCTCGGCGACTGCGCTCGCAGCGGTGGGCGCGCACCGGATGCGCAGGAACCATTGCACCGCACCGGAAGCCGCCTCGTTGACGCCGCCGATGACCCGGACCGCTCCGGTCGACCGGAGCCGGGCGTAGCGACGAGCGACGGTGCGATCCGACACGCCGAGTGCGTCGGCGATCGCGCTGAACGGAGCCCTGGGGTCGATCTGCAGGGCGTGCACGAGCTGCCGGTCGAGATCGTCGTAGTCGGAATCCACCCCGCTGAGCGTACTCGTGTCGGAATCCGCCGCTACCCGGTCGCTTTCTGGCTCGCGGGCTCCTGGCGGGCCGAGAGTCGGTTCCGAACACCGACCCACGAGGGAGAGATCATGACTGCCGAGGTGCTTGTCGTCGGCGCCGGTCCGACCGGGATGACGATGGCGAACGAACTCCAGCTCGCCGGCGTGTCCTGTGTGCTGGCGGACCGGCTGCCGCGGGCCAGCGAACTGTCCAAGGCCGGCGGGCTGCAGTCCCGCACGCAGGAGGCGTTCGACCAGCGCGGCCTGCTCGAACCGCTGCTGGCCACCGGCGACTATCCGGTCACTACCGCGCATTTCGCGGGCAATTTGCTGCCGCTGGTCCGCGAGCGGCACCGGTTCTCCTGGCGGTCGGTCCCGCAGGTGGCGATCGAGGGATTCCTGGAGAAACACCTTGCCGCGCAAGGAATCCGGATCCGGAGAAACCACGAGCTGGTCGGTCTGGCGCAGGACGCGGACGGCGTCACCGCGACCTTCGCCGACGGTGCGGTGATCCGGGCCCAGTACCTGGTCGCCGCCGACGGCGGGCGCAGCACGGTCCGGAAGCTGCTGGGCGCGGAGTTCTCCGGCCGTCCGGGGACGGTGACCACGGTGGCCGCCGACGTGCGGCTGAGCGCCGAGGTCCCGATGCACACGATCACCCCGGAGGGGTACCGCGCACAGGTGTTCCCGCTCGGTGTCGACGTCGAGGGACGGCCGCTGCGCCGACTGACGCTCGGCGGACCCGGCTGGTCGCTGGAACGGGACGTCCCGGTCACCGAGGACGAACTCCGCACCGGGCTGAAGACGGTCTTCGGCGACCGGGTGGAGCTGGTCGAAGTCCGTTACGCGCGCCGGATCACGAACGCCGCGCTGCAAGCCGCGCGGTACCGCCACGGCCGCGTTTTCCTCGCCGGCGACGCCGCGCATGTGCATCTTCCCCTTGGCGCGCAAGGGATGAACACCGGAATCCAGGACGCGATGAACCTCGGCTGGAAGCTCGTCGCGGCGGTGCGCGGCACCGCGCCCGAGGGGTTGCTCGACAGCTACCACGCGGAACGGCATCCGGTCGGCGCGGCGGTGCTGCGCAACGTCCAAGCGCAGTCGCTGCTCCTGGACGACGGCCCCGACTCGGCCGCGGCCCGGTCGTTGTTCGCGGATTTGGCGGGGCTGCCCGAAGTTCAGTATCTGCTGGACGACCTGTTGTCCGGCATGGGAATCCGCTACGTCGTCCCGGGCAGCGAGGAGCATCCGCTGGTGGGCCTGCCCGCGCCCGACCTCGGCCCGGAACTGCGAACCGGACGTGGCGTTCTCGTCGACCCGGACGGACAATTCGGCGATCTCGCGACGCGGTGGGCGGACCGGGTGAACCGCGTTGCGACGGGTGCCGAAGCGATGCTGGTCCGTCCGGACGGATACGTGGCGTGGGCCGGTGATCCGGACGGTCTGGAGCCCGCGATTCGCCAGTGGTTCGGCGCGCCGGTGGGCTAGCGTGGCCGTCGTGCAGACGTGGCTGACCGACACCCGGACCTCGTACGACACCGTCGCCGCCAGCTACGCCGACCGGTTGCGCGACTCGATCGCCCGAAGCCCTTCGCTGCGCATGACGTTGGGATTGTTCGCCTCGCTGGTGCGGGAAACCGGTCCGGTCGCGGACGTCGGCTGCGGCACCGGGCACGTCACCGCGCACCTGAACGGCCTCGGTCTGGACGCGTTCGGCCTCGACCTGTCGCCCGGCATGATCGAGGTGGCGCGGCGGGACCACCCCGGGCTGCGGTTCGCGGTCGGTTCGATGATCGCGCTTCCGCTGCCCGACGCTTCGATGGCCGGGCTGTTGTCGTGGTGGTCGCTGATCCACGTCCCGGACGACGAGGTGCCCACCGCCCTCGCGCAGTTCCACCGCGTGCTGCGGCCCGGAGCGCCGGTCGCGATCGGCTTTCACGTCGGCGACGTGGCCCGGGTGAAGACGCAGGGGTACGGCGGGCATCCGATGCAGGTGCACGTCTATCGCCGCCGTCCCGCGCAGGTGTCGGAGTGGTTGCGCGAGGCCGGGTTCACCGTCGAGGCGGAGTGGGTGGAGGAGCTGGACAGCGAAGTGCCGCAAGCGGTTGTCTACGCTCGCCGCTGAGTTCAGCCGAGGTCCAGTTTCGCCAGCCGCGGCAGCACGCCGTCGCGCCAGCCCGGGCCCATTCGCTCGCACGCGTCCGCCTGGCGTTCGTCGTCGAGGTCGAAGCCGGAGTGGTTCAGCAGGAGCCGGGTGCCCTGGCCCTCGGCGACGAGCGTCCAGGTGAGGGTCCAGTCGCCGTTGAAGGTGTAGACGAACTTCGACGGCGGCTCGGATTCGAGGACCCGGCAAGGGATCGAGCCGAATCCGGGCATGTCCAGGTGGAACTCGTGCCCGACGTCCGGGCCGATGCCGCCCGGTGCCCACCACTTGGCGTGCAGTTCGGGATCGGTGAGCGCGCGCCAGACCTTTTCCGGCGCGGCGGCGATGAACTGGTCGACCGAGATGCTGCCGATCCGGGCGTACGTCACGGGGTTTCCTCCTCGTTTTCCAGCAGGTCGGCCATGCTGCGCAGGCGGCCGCGCCAGAACCGTTCGAACGGGTGCAGCCATTCGCCGACCTGCTCGAGCGGGTCGCTTTCCAGGTGGTAGAAACGTTGTCGCCCAACGGGTTCGTCGCGGACCAGCGAGGCGTCCCGCAACACCTTGAGATGCTCGGCGACCGCGGGACGGCTCAGCTCGAACCGCGCCGCGAGGTCGCCGGCCGTGCACGGGCCGTCCGCGAGGATCTCCAGCAGCCGCCGCCGGACGGGACTGGCGAGAGCGAGGAAGACGTCGTCGGGCATGACGCTACGTTATGTCGGGAGTTTCCGACATGTCAACCGGCGGAACTCCTCGTCGGCGGACGTCATGGGCGGGTCACCTTCGCGGGCCGAGGGTCTGATGAGCGACCAACGCAGGAGAATCCGCGCGCCCGTCGCAAAGGTTTTCCGGTTCCGGCCCGATCGGGTCACCGGGCAACCCCTCGCCAGCCGACGCGTCTTGCTGTTGTCACCGCGAAGCTGCCGAAAGGACGTCCTCCCCATGCACCTCCGCCGATGGGCCGTCCTGGCCTCCGCTGCCGCACTGATCGCCGTCGCGGCAGCGGCTCCGGCAGCGGCGGTGATCGGCGGTTCGGTCAGTCATTACGGACCCTGGGCGGTGCGGATGCTGGTCGACGGCAAGCCCGAATGCACCGGTACCGCGATCAGCCGGGAGTGGATCATCAGCGCCGACCACTGCTTCGCTGAGGCCGCGCAGCCGATCGCCGATTCCCGGATCGAGTTCCGTGTCGGCAATCTCGACCAGCGGCTCGGCACCGTGGTCAAGCCGGTCCCGGGGAGCCGCAACAACCACACGCTCGCGGACCTCATGCTGATCAAGGTCACCCCGATGGACGTCACCCCGGCGAAGCTGCCGACCGGCGGACCGGTGCGGCCGGGCGAGACGGTTCGCCAGCTCGGCTGGGGCGCGACCTGCACGGGCGACGAGAACAGCTGCCAATCCGACGTGCTCAAGCAGGTGGACGCGAAGGTCATCGACCCCGACGACCCGCGCTGCGAGGGCATGACTGTCTCCGGCGGCACTGATTTCTGCGCGCTGACCACGACCGGCGTCACGGCGGGCGGCGACTCCGGCGGTCCGGTCATGTCCACTGCCGATCGCGACACGCTGGTGGGGGTCACCAGCAAATCCGACCGCAGCAGCCTCGCGGCCGACGGCGACGTCTTCGGTCAGCTGGACTGGATCAAGAAGACCATCAAGGGCTGACCGTCAGAACGGCGCTCCGCAGGGCGCGCACGGCTTCGTCGCGCGCGCCGGTCAGGGCGGGGGAGTCCGTGGCGCGCGGGGCGCGAAGCGGGACATGGCGCGGCAGTTGCGCGAAGCGGTCTGACACCGCGTCGAGCACGTCGGGGCCCCAGGGACCGCCCAGCACGATGAGTTCCGGGTCGGACACCGTCACCAGAGCGAGCAGCACGCCGCAGATCGCCTCGGCGAGGGTGTCGAGGACGTCGTCGGATTTGATCGCGGTCCGCAGGGCAGCGACGTCGATCGTGGTCGAATCCGGTTGGCGGACACCGAGATCCGCGAAGACGTCGATGAACGTCGTCGCCTGACCGTCGGCGCCGCGCGTGAGGACGTGCGCGATTTCTCCGGCGAGACCGGCGTGTCCCCGCCGCACTTCGCCATCGGCGACGACCGCGCAGCCGAGACCTTCGCCGAGGAAGAGGTAGGCGAAATCGCCGGCGGCCTGTTCGGTGCGGGCGGCCCAGTTGACGTCGTTGTCCACGGTGACCGGGCCCGCCACCGTCGGCGCGAGGACGTCGGCGGGGGAGAGTTCCCCGAGCAGGAACGGGGAATCGGGCAGGTGGACGAGTTTCCCGGTGGCCCGGTCGACCGGATCGGCGGCGCTGACGACCGCGAGCCGGAGCGGTCCCGCGTCGGCGGCGACCCGGGCGGCGGCCTTGCGCAGCGCCCGGGCGACCTTCCGCGGACGCACCGGGCGGCCGAGGTTTTCGACGTGCCGGGCGAGCACCTCGCCGAAAACGTCGACAGCTTCGGCGACCGCGCCGTCGTGGCCGATGCTCACGACCAGGGCCGTGCCGAGGTCGTCGGCCAGTGCGTAGTAGGTGCCGACGCGGCCGCGGCCGGTGGTGCGTTCGCCGGTGTCGCGCAGCAGGCCGGCCTCGGCGAGCCGGGCGACGCTGTCGCCGACCGCGGGCTTGGAAATGCCGGTGCGGGCGGCGATCTGCGCGCGCGTCAGCTGCCGTTCGGCGAGCAGCGCCCGCAGGACGTGCTCGTCGGTCAGCGACCGGAGCAGGTCGAGGGAGGGCTTGGCCGGGGTCATCGGCGCGAGTCTAGCCGATTTAGTCAGGACTGTTGCCTGAATCCGCGCGGGCGCCTTACCGTCGAATCAGTAAGGAGCCCTTCCTGAATGGAGCGAGCGCTATGCAGCTTCCCCCGTTGCCGCACTGGGAGACCGCGCCGGACGACCTCCCGGCCGCGATTCGCGAGACCAAAACCGCGCTGCGGGCGCGGATCGAGGCGTCCGGGCGCACCGTGGAAGAGGTGTTCGCGGTGATCGAGGCTCGCGTCGCCGCCGCGGTCGAGGAGATCGAGGGGGCGAAAGCGCGCGGCGACGAGATCTGGCCGGTGCTGGAGTACGCCGACATCGAGGCGGGCCGGGTCTCCGAAGACGACCTGCACCGGATCCGGAAGCGCGGCTGCCTGATCGTGCGCGGGCACTTCCCGCGCGAGCAGGCGCTGGCTTGGGACAAGGGGATCGTCGACTACGTCGAGGGCAACCGGTTCTTCGAGAACTACCGCGGTCCCGGCGACAACTTCTTCGGCAGCCTCGTCTCCCGGGCCGGGATCTACCCGATCTACTGGTCGCCGGCGCAGATGGAGGCCCAGCAAAGCGACCGGATGGCGCGCGTGCAGGCGTTCCTCAACGCGCGGTGGAAGTCGGAATCCGACGGCGTCCGGTGGTTCGACCCCGGCCGGGATTCGCTGTACCCGGACCGCATCCGCCGCCGTCCGCCGGGCGCGGATTCCAGCGGTCTCGGCTCGCATCTCGACCCGGGCACGCTCGACCTCTGGATGACCGAGGCGTACCAGCGGGCGTTCCGGCATCTGTTCGACGGCACCGTCGAGTCCTACGATCCGTGGGACGCCGCGCACCGCACGGCCGGCCCGCAGTTCGAGGGTTCGACGATGTGCTCGGTTTTCCGCACTTTCCAGGGCTGGACCGCGCTGTCGGACATGAAACACGACCAGGGCGTACTGCACGCGGTGCCGATTCCGGAGGCGATGGGCTATCTGATGCTGCGCCCGCTGCTGGCCGACGTGCCCGAGGACGACATGTGCGGCGTCCTGGTGAACCACGTGTTCGCGGCCACCGAGAAGTGGCATTCCTTGCTGCTGCGGGCTTCCAGCGGTATTCCGGACGTGCGGGCCGGGGATTCCGTGTGGTGGCACTGCGATCTGATCCACAGCGTCGCGCCGGTGAAGAACCAGCAGGGCTGGGGCAACGTCATGTACATCCCGGCCGCGCCGTGGTGCCCGCGGAACGAAGCGTACGCCGGGGCGGTGCGGGAGGCATTCGAGACCGGTTCCAGTCCGTCGGACTTCCCGCCCGAGCATTACGAGCGCTCCTGGCCGGACCGGTTCGCTCCGGAACAGCTGAACGCGACCGGACGGCGCGGCCTCGGGATCGGGTGAAAGCGGTCTAGTCCATTCGGGGCGTCATGGACGTTCAGGCCAAGACGCGCCGATGCTGGCGGTCCCGCCTGTGGCGATGTCCAGAAATGCTTGAGTCGCCGCGGTAATCGGCCCGGACCGGTAGATCAGCCACTGCGGGAGTGTCTCCGGCGGCGAGAACCGGAGCACTTCCGCACCGGCCCGGCGGGCCAGTTCGGCCCAGCCGTCCGGCATCAGGCTCGCGCCGATCCCGCGCAGCACCATCGGCAGCACCACGCTCCGGTCGCCCACCTCGGCCGCGATCGACAGGTCCGGCACGGTCGCCGCGAGCCGGTCGAAGAAACCGCGCACCGCGGTCGGCGACGTGGTGACCACGAACTGCATCCCGCTGAGCTCAGCCCGCTCCACGGCCCCGTCCGAGCCGATTTCCGTACCGGGCGGGGCGACCAGCAGCAGTTCCTCGTCCCGCAGGTGGTGCGCGATCAGACCCGGCCCGACCGGGCGTTCCGCGCTCCCGCACACCCCGGCCTCGCACCGGCCCTGCACCACCATCGCGACCACCTCGGCCGCCGACAACGCCGCCGACGTGCTCACCAGCACGCCCGGATACCGCGTGCGCATCTCGGCGACGATGCTGATCACCGGCTCCAGCGCGGACGACGACGTGGCCGCGACATCGATCCGCCCGGCCGGTCCGTCGCCCGCCATCCGCGCGGCGGCGCGCAGGGCGTCGAGGTCGCGCAGCACCAGCCGGGCGCGTTCGGCGAGCAGTTCGCCGGCGTTCGACAGCACCGCGTTGCGCCCGACCCGGTGGAACAGCTCGACGCCCAGGTCCTGTTCCAGCTTCGCGATCGCCCGCGACAACGACGGCTGCGCCACCCGCAACGCCCTCGCCGCGTGCGTGAACCCGCCGTGCTCGGCGATCGCGACGAAGTACTCCAGCTGGCGGCGTTCCATAGCGATACGCTATCGGACTGGTGTCTCAGATGTCTTTGACGTACCGCCAGCCCGCGCGCGACGATAGGGCCCATGGTCCAGACGCGCCCGACGTTGCAGGGCACCTTCGGCATGGTGTCGTCCACCCACTGGCTCGCCTCGGCGGCCGCGATGGCGGTTCTCGAGGACGGCGGCAACGCCTACGACGCGGCGGTCGCGGGCGCGTTCGTGCTGCACGTCGTCGAACCGCACCTCAACGGGCCGGGCGGCGAGGTGCCGATGATCCTCGCCCCGGCAGGCGGCGCGCCGAAGGTGCTGTGCGGGCAGGGTCCCGCGCCGGCCGGAGCGACGATCGAGCACTACACCTCGCTCGGCCTGGACCTCGTCCCCGGCACCGGCCCGCTCGCCGCCGCGGTGCCCGGCGCGGTCGAGGCGTGGCTGCTCCTGCTGCACGACCACGGCACGAAGTCGTTGCGCGAGGTCCTCAAGTACGCCATTCACTACGCGGCGGACGGCCATCCGGCGGTCGAGCGCGTCGGCGCGACGGTGGAGACCGTCCGCGAGCTGTTCGAGAACGAATGGACGACGTCGGCCGAGTTGTACTTGCCCGGCGGGGTCGCGCCGAAACCCGGTGGGCTGCTGAAGAATCCTGCGCTCGCCGAGACCTGGCGACGGCTGATCGCCGAAGCGGAGGCGGCCGGGAGCGACCGGGAAGCGCAGATCGAGGCGGCGCGGAAGGCGTGGCGCGAGGGGTTTGTCGCGGAAGCGCTCGCCGCCTTCGCCGCGAAACCGGCGATGGACTCGTCCGGCGAACGGCACGCGGGCACCCTCACCGCCGACGACATCGCCGCGTTCCGGCCGACGTACGAGGACCCGGTCACCTGCACCTGGAACGGCTGGACCGTCGCGAAAGCCGGGCTGTGGAGCCAAGGTCCGTCCTTCCTGCAGCAGCTCGCGCTCCTGCCGGACGAGCTGGACTACGCGACGCCGGAGTACTACCACCGGCTCATCGAGGGCACGAAGCTCGCGATGGCCGACCGCGAGGCCTGGTACGGCGACAGCACGGAAGTCTCCATGGAGGCGCTGCTTTCCCCGGAGTACAGCGAGGCCCGGCGCAAGCTGATCGGCGAGCGCGCGTCCTTCGACCTGCGGCCGGGCAGCCCGGAAGGCCGCACGCCCCGGCTGAGCCGGCACGTGCACTACGTCGCGGGCGGCGGGGTCACCGCGTCGGCGATCGGGGCGGGGGAGCCGACCGTCGCGAAGGACGGCCTGACCCGCGGCGACACCTGCCACCTCGACGTCGTCGACCGCTGGGGCAACATGATCGCCGCGACCCCGAGCGGCGGCTGGCTGCAGTCCAACCCGGTGGTGCCGGAGCTGGGTTTCCCGCTCGGCACCCGGTTGCAGATGGCGTGGCTCGACCCGGGCCTGCCGAACTCGCTCGCCCCGGGCAAACGGCCGCGCACCACGCTCTCGCCGTCGCTCGCCCTGCGCGACGGCGTCCCGGTGATGGCGTTCGGCACCCCCGGCGGCGACCAGCAGGACCAGTGGAACTTCCACTTCTTCCTCGGTACCGCACTGCGCGACAAGGTCCGCGGCGGCCTCGATCTGCAAGGCGCGATCGACGCGCCGAACTGGCACACCGACAGCTTCCCGAGTTCGTTCTACCCGCGCGGCATGGCGGCGGGCAGCGTGACGGTGGAGTCGCGGATCGGCGCGGAGGTGATCGCCGCGCTGGAAAGCCGGGGGCACGACGTCACGGTCGGCGAGCCTTGGTCGGAGGGGCGGCTGTGCGCGGTGGCGAAGGACCCGGAAACCGGGGTCCTGTCGGCGGCCGCGAACTCGCGCGGGGCGCAGGGGTACGCCACGGGGCGGTAGCGGGGATTGACAAGCGCTGTCCCGAAAAGGACAGCGTTTGTCAGTGCTTTCGGCAGATTTACAACGTTGTATCGCGGTGCCACACTGAGGTCGCTCGGTTTCTTCTTTCCCGTGTCCGGTAGCCGACCGAAAGAAGCTGTCGATGTCCTCCTCCGCATCTCCCCGCGAAGTCAGCCGCCGCGCCGCCCTGCGCTGGGCGGGCACCGGCGCGGCCGCCGGGGTCGCGCTCTGGTGCCTTCCGGAACTGGTCCAGTCCACCGCCGCCGCGGCTCCCGCGGGCACGCTGCGCCCGCCCGCGACGCCGCTCGTGGTGCGCTCGCCGTATCTCTCGACCTGGCAGGCAGCGGACACCCTGCCCGGCACCTGGTCGACGTTCTGGAACGGGCACGTGACCGCGCTGTGCGGCATCGCCCGGATCGACGGCACCGCGTACGTGTTCGCCGGTGCGCCGCAGTTGCCGTCCGGCCCGAGCCTGACCCCGATGACGCAGAACTCCTTGCAGATCACCGCGACCCGCTCGATCTACGAACTCACCGGCGGCGGCGTGACCCTCACCGTCACCTTCTTCTCGCCGGTCGACCCCGGCAACCTCCAACGGCAATGCGTGCCGTTCGGCTACGTCACCGTCGCCGCCGCGAGCACTGACGGCCGGGCGCATAGCGTTTCGTTGCATTTCGACTCGTCGGCCGAGTGGCTGCAATGGGATTCGGCCACGCCGGTCGGCTGGCAGCACCAGGAATCCGGCGGCATCACCTCGCTGAGCGTCCAGGCCGCTTCGCCGACTGCGCTCGCCGAGGACGGACACGACCAGCCGCGCTGGGGTTCGCTCGTGCTCGCGGTGCCTTCGGCCGGGGTGACCTGGCAGATCGGGCAGGACACGGTCGTGCGTGCGGCGTCGGCGAACGGGGGAGTGCTGCCCGGGACGAGCGATCCGGACCAGCCAAGAGCGATCAACGACCGCTGGCCGGTTCTTGCGTTCGCCAAAGACCTGGGCACGATCCAGCCGGGCGCGGCGGCCGATCCGCTGGTGGTGGCGATCGGGCACGTCCGCACGCCTGCGGTCAGCTACCTCGGTGCGCAACTGGCACCGTGGTGGACGCATTACTGGTCCTCCTGGCAGGACATGGTCGCGTGGTTCCACGCCGACTACCCGGCCGCGCTCGCCGCGGGGATCGCGCTGGACCAGCGGATCGACAGCGAAGCGTCCGCCGCGGCCGGCGACCATTACGCGGCGATCTGCGCGCTCGCCCTGCGCCAGGCGTTCGGCGGCACCGAGCTGGTCGATCGGAACGGCTCCCCGTGGGCCTTCCTGAAGGAGATCTCGTCCAGCGGCAATGTGTCCACAGTGGACGTGATTTATCCGGCGCTGCCCGGCTACCTCCATCTCTCGCCGGATTTCGTCCGGCTGCTGCTGGAACCGGTGCTGGATTACGCGGAGCACGGCGGCTGGCCGATGACGTTCTCGGAACACGACATCGGCGCGTCCTATCCGAACGCGGCCGGGCACAACGACGGCAACGAGGAAAGCATGCCGGTCGAGGAATCGGCGAACATGCTCATCATGTCCGCCGCGGTCGCGCAGCGCCTGGATTCCGCGGCGGCGAAGGCGTTCGCCAGCGCTCACTACGGAATTCTGCGGCAATGGGCTGAATACCTGGTGGGCAACACTCTCGATCCGGGCAACCAGAATCAGACCGACGACTTCACCGGCTGGATCGCGCACAGCGCCAACCTCGCGTTGAAGGGCATCATCGGCGTCGGCGCGATGGCCGTTCTCGCCGATGTCACCGGAAATTCCGCCGATGCCCTGCGGTACCGCTCGATCTCGCGGTCGTACGTCAGCCAATGGACGACCTTGGCCGATGACGGCTCGCACCTGCGGATGGCGTACGACCAGCCGGGCACCTGGAGCCTGAAGTACAACGGTTTCGCGGACCGGTTGCTGGGCCTCGATCTGGTGCCGCTCGGCACTGCTGCCCGGGAAGCCGCCTGGTATCAGTCGAAACGCGGAGCGCACGGCGTTCCGCTGGACCTCCGCCACGACTACACCAAAGCCGACTGGGAGTTGTGGACAGCCGCTTGGCTGACTGACCACACCGACATCCGCACGACGCTTGTCGAAGGCGTCTACAGTTTCGCCAACACCACTGGTTCGCGGGTTCCGTTCTCAGACTGGTACTTCGTCGCCGACGCCCGGCAATCCGGCTTCCAAGCGCGCCCGGTCGCCGCTGGATACTTGGCTTTGCTGCCGCGCCCAGCCGCCTCGACGACGTCGTGGCGGCGGATCCAGAACCAGCGATCCGGGAAACTGCTGGCGGTGCAGGACATGTCGCTTTCGGACACTGCCGACGTGACGCAATGGCAGGACAACGGCACGGTCGATCACGTGTGGACAGTCGTGGACAGCGGCGACGGAACGGTGCGGATCATGAACCGCAACAGCGGCAAGGTGCTCGCGGTGCACGACCAGAGCCTGGACAACGGTGCACATGTGCAGCAGTTCCAGGACAACGGAACGCCGGATCACCTGTGGCGCATCGTGGACGCGGGCGGCGGCTGGTGGAAAATCGTGAACGTCCACAGTGGAAAGGTGATGGCGGTCGACCAGCAGTCCACTGCGGACGGTGCACAAGTGACTCAGTGGGACGACAACGGGACGCCGGACCACCTGTGGCGGTTCATCTGAGCCGGGTTACCGGGAGACGGAAGCGGCGGAATCCGTGTACCGCGCGCGAAGTTCTCGCTTGAGCAGCTTCCCGGTGGCATTGCGCGGAAGCTCGTCCACCACTTCGATCCGGCGGGGACACTTGAAAGCGGCGATCCTTTCGCGGCAATAAGCGATCACCGCGTCCCCGTCGAGGGAGTCTCCGGCGGGAACCACCACCGCGATCACGGTTTCGCCCCACTGCGGATCCGGCGCGCCGATCACCGCGACGTCGGCGATGTCCGGATGCCGGTGCAGCACCTGCTCGACCTCGATCGGGTAAACGTTCTCGCCGCCGGAAATGATCATGTCTTTCTTGCGGTCCACCAGCGTCACGAAACCGTCGGCGTCGCTGCGGGCCAGGTCGCCGGAGTGGAACCAGCCGCCGCGCAGGGTTTCGGCGCTCGCTTCGGGCAGTCCCCAGTAGCCGGCGAAGACATTCGGGCCGCGCAGCACCAGTTCGCCGACCGTCCCGGTGGGCACGTCGTCGTCGCGTTCGTCCACGATGCGCGCCTCGACGTGCAGGAAGGGCCGTCCGACGGACCCGGCGTGCGAGCGCACGAACGCCGATTCCAGCACCAGCGCGGCGGGGGAGAGCTCGGTCATCCCGAAACCCTCGACAAAGGTCAGTCCCTTGCCCTCGTAGAATTCGATCACCGGCAGCGGGCACGGCGCGCCGCCGCACAGCAGATACCGCAGCCGCGACAGGTCGTAGGAATCGAAATCCGGGACCTGCGTCATCGCCGCCCACATCGCGGGCACCATGAAGTGGACGGTGACCTTCTCCCGCTCGATCAGCACGAGTGTCTCTTGTGGATCGAACTTGCCCGCGACCACCACGGTGCCGCCCGCGTACAGCAGCGGCAGGGTGAACAGCGCCAGCCCGCCGATGTGGAAAAGCGGGGCGACCGTCAACGTGATGTCCGAGGGGAGGATGCCTTCCCCGGAGGTGAGCACGTTGATCGCGTTCGCCTCGAGGTTGCCGTGCGTGAGCATGGCGCCCTTGGGCCGCCCGGTGGTGCCGGAGGTGTACATCAGCACCGCGACGTCGTCCGGCCCGGTCGGTTCGGGCGCGACGCGGCCCTCTCGGGCGAGTTCGTTGTTGTTGACCAGCGTCCGAGCGCCGGAAGCCTCCTTCGCGAGCGCGGCGAAGGTGTCGTCGTGCACCACGACCACCGGCCGGGCGTCGTCGAGCAGATACTCGACTTCGGCCGCCGCGAGCCGGAAGTTGATCGGCAGCGTGATCGCGCCGAGCCACGCCACCGCGAAAAGCGTTTCGAGGTAGCCGGTGGAATTCAACCCGAGCAAGGCCACCCGGTCGCCCTTGCGCACGCCCAGCTCGCGCAGCGCCGCCGCTCGTCCCGCGACCCGGCGTTCGAGGTCGGCGTAGGTGATCCGCTCGCCAGTCTCGGCGGCCACGAGCGCGACCGACTCGGGGGTGACGGTGCTGCGCCGGGCAATCCACTGCGCCAAGCTCGATGCCATGCCGAGACTCCTTCGTCGCCGGGGACCACGACGAAGGTAACCGTACGGACGGTCAGTGGTCAAACCTTCGGTTACAGTGGGCCGATGCCACCCAAAGGCCGCGCCGGGGACATCCTGGCGACGTTCACCCGCTACGTCGCCGAGCGCGGGTACGACGCCACGAACTTCTCCGACATCGCCGGCGAACTGGGGCTGTCGAAGGGCACGATCGTGCACCACTTCGGCACGAAGGACCGGCTGCTCGCCGCGCTGCACGAGTCGTACATGCGCCGCAGGCTCGCCGAGGCCGCGCTGATCCGCGACCGCCTCCCGACCCCGACCCGGCAACTGGCCGGGCTGCTGTACGCGTTCGTGCTGTACCAAGTGGTGGACCGGGAGGCGACCGTCGCGTTCCAGCGCGAGGTCGTCCGGCTGGCCGACCACGAAGCGATGGCCGAGGGCCGCCGGATGCGCGCGGAATACCTCGACCTGGTGCGGGCGGTGCTGTCCGCGGGCGTCGAGTCGGGGGAGTTCCGCCCGTGCGACGTCGAGGTGCAGAGCCTGCTGATCTTCGGCTCGGCGCAATGGGCGTGGACGTGGTTCGACCCGACCGGCCCGGTGTCGGCGGAGCAGGTGGGCGCGCAGCTGGTCGAGCTGGTCCTGGGCGGACTGTTGACGCGCCGCGCCCGGCTCAACGGGCTGACCGAGGCGGACGGCAAGGTGGTCCAGGTCGTACGTCAGTCCATTGCGGACACTACCGGATCCTGAGTCGCCGCATCATCTTCAGTCCGGACAGCATTCCTTCCACGTACTTCTCGTACTTCTGCCCCGGTCGCGGGCTCATCACCGGCTTCTTCAGCACCGCCAGGTTCTGCACGTCGGTGTACTTCAACAGCCCCTGATCCCCGTGCCGGGCGCCGACTCCGGATGTCTTCACGCCGCCGGACGGGGTCCCCTTGGCGGCGTACGCCGTCGCCAGGCTGTCGTTCACGTTGACGTTGCCCGTCTCCAACCGGGCCGCCACCGCGGAAGCTGCGCGAAGGTCCTTGCCCCACACCGAAGCGTTCAGCCCGTAATCGGTGTCGTTGGCCAATTCGACGGCCTCGTCCACCGTCCGGTACCGATGCAAGGCCACCACCGGGCCGAATGTTTCGGTGACCCCGCACAGCATGTCCTTCGTGACGCCTTCCAGAATGGTCGGCTCGAAGAACGCCGGGCCGAGATCCGGCCGGGGACGGCCGCCGCACAGGACGGTGGCTCCCTTTTCGACCGCATCGTCCACATGGGACTTGACCCGGTTCATGTGGTCCACCGAAACCAGCGAACCCATTTCCGGGCCGAAATCGTACGCGGCCCGTACGTCGAGCGAAGAAGCCTTGGCCACAAAGGCTTCCTTGAATTCCTCGTAGCGCGACTCCGGCAGGTAGATCCGCTCGATGTGCATGCAGATCTGCCCGGTGTTCCCGAACGCGCCGAACACCGCGCCCGGAACCGCGTCCGCGAAATCGGCGTCCGGCAGCACGATCATCGGGTTCTTGCCGCCGAGTTCGAGACAGCAGCCGATCAGATTCCGGCCCGCCTGCTCGCCGATCACCTTCCCGGTGGCGGTGGAGCCGGTGAACATGACGTAGTTCGCCTGGTCGATGAGCGTCGGGCCGACGTCCGGGCCCTCGCCGCACACGACCTGGAACAGGCCCCGCGGCAGCCCGGCTTGTTCGAGCAGTTGCACGCCATACAGCGGCGAAAGCGCGGTCTTGTTGTCCGGCTTCAAGACCACCGCGTTGCCCGCCATCAGCGCTGGGATAGCGTCGGAAATGCCGGTAGCGAAAGGGAAATTCCACGGCGCGATGATCCCGACCACGCCCTTGGGCACCCGGATCTCGGTCGAGGACGACACGAGCGGCACCGGTCCGCCGCGCCGCGTCGGAGCCAAGAGTTTAGGCGCGCGCCGCAGATAGTGGCTCATGATCATCGGCGGATCGCACGTTTCCTCGATCGCCATCCGCCGGTTCTTGCCGCTTTCGACCTGGATCAGGTCGGCGATCGTCCGTGCGCGGTCGATGAACAGCGCATGCGCGCGCCGGAACACCGCGAGCCGTTGTTTGAGCGGCGTCGCGGCCCATTTCTTCTGCGCCGCCCGCGCGGTGGCGAACGCCTGCTCGATGTCCGGCGGCGTCGATTGCGGCAGGTCCACCAGGACGTCGCCGGTGTAGACCTCGGTGAGCGGCCACACCGCGCCGCCCGAACCCGGCACGCGCGCGACGAGCCCGCGGAGGAATTCGTCAGTCGCCGAAGCCGGGCGGGTGGGCCGGACCGGGGTGAGGGTCATGGGTCTCGCGCTCCCGTCAGTTGCCGGAAAGGACCAGCTGCGCGCCCATTTCGCCGATCATGATGCAGGGCGCGTTGGTGTTGCCGCCGGTGATCGACGGCATGATCGAGGCGTCGCAGACCCGGAGCCCGTCGACTCCGCGCACCTTGAGGTCGGGCCCGACGACGGCCAGGTCGTCCACGCCCATCCGGCAGGTGCCGACGCCGTGGTAGACCGACGTCGCGCGGTTGAGGATCGCGTCGCGCAGTTCCTGGCCGCGCAGCTGCTTGCCCGGGTGGATCTCCTCGTTGACCGAGCCCTTGAACGCCTTCGACGCGAAGATCTCGCGCACCATCTCGGAGCCCTCGCCGAGCACTTCCAGGTCGGCCGGGTCGGAGAGGTACTGCGGGTCGATCAGCGGCGCAGCGGCCGGGTCCGCCGAGGCGAGCCGGATCGTGCCGCGGCTCTTCGGGTAGATCAGCGTGGTGAGCACGGTCAGCGCCGGCCGCTTGTCGACCGGATGCCGGACCGGCGCGTCCTGGTTCGGCGAGACGTACGCCCACGGCAGCAGGTGCAGCTGCAGGTCCGGGACGTCCGCGGCCTGCGACGTCTTGAGGAACGCGAGCGCTTCGAACACCGAGTTCGCCAGGAACGTCGAACCCGGCTTGAGCAGTTCGCGGGCCATCCCGCGGGCGAAATACGGTGCGGTGCCCTTGTTCTTGCACGAGGAGACCTGGAACGTCAGCGCGTGGAACATGTGGTCGTGCAGGTTGTCGCCGACCGGCAGATCGGCGAGCACGTCGATGCCGTGCTCCTTGAGGTGCTCGGCGTGCCCGATCCCGGACAGCATCAGCAGTTGCGGCGACCCGACGAACCCGGCGGCGAGGATGACCTCCTTGCCCGCCCGGACCGTGCGGCGGGTGCCGTTGGCGTCGGTCACCTCGACGCCGGTCGCGCGGCCGTTCTCGATCACCACTTTCCGCACGAACACCCGGGACTGGATCTCGAGCGTCCGGGGCGCGAGGTGGTGCAGGTAGCCGCGCGAGGCGCTGTAGCGCAGGCCGTCGGCAGCGTTCTGCTGCATCCGGCTGACGCCCTCCTGGGATTCGCCGTTGTAGTCGTCGATGATGTCGCAGCCGATCGCGTCGGCCGTCGCGTCGAGGAACTGCAGCGTGCCTTCCTGCGGGATCTTGTTGCGGGTGATCTTGATCGGCCCGCCCGCGCCGCGGAAGGCGTTCTCGCCGTCCTCGAAGTCCTCCATGCGCTTGTACGCGGCGTTGACGCTGTCGGCGTCCCAGCCGGTGTTGCCCTCGGCCGCCCAGGAGTCGAAATTCGCCCGGTTGCCGCGGACGTAGACCATCCCGTTGACCGAACTGGAGCCGCCGAGCACCTTCCCGCGCGGCACCGGCATGCGCCGATCGAGAACATGTTTCTGCGGCACCGAGTAGAAGCCCCAGTCGCTCATTTTCTTGAGCTGGGGCACCGCGTGCAACGGGGCCACCAGCCCCGGCTTGCGCAACAGCAGCTGCTCGTCGCTCTTGCCCGCTTCGAGCACGATCACGCTGGCCCCGGACTCCGCGAGCCGCCCGGCGACGGCAGCCCCCGAGCTGCCCGACCCGACGACCACGTAGTCGGCTTCGCTCTTCCGGGCCACCCTGGCTGCCATGTCCGCTCCTCGTCCCGCGCCCCGCCGAAACTGTAACCTGTTCTAGTTCAGGCACGGTATAGCTTTCCCGCCGACCGCGCAACGCCTCGCGCGCGGACCTGATTGACTTGCTCCCATGGGGACCGAGGAAGCGAACCGCCGCATCGACGCCGCGCTCGCCGCCGGGGAGACGACGCTGGATTGCAGCTGACGGAAGTCTCGCGGCGGGTGGCGGACATCGGCGGTCTCGAGACGCCGGAGGCCGACCGGGACCGGCTCGTCGAGCTGCCGTGCTCGCTGGCCGGTCTCGGGCCCGCCGAATTGTTCGTCGACGGCGACCGGCTGGCGGAGCTGCCTGCCTCGTCGGCGCGATGCCCGGACCCCGCGTGAGCGGCCTTGCTCCGTTCGGTGCGACCCCGCGCACACTGGCTGCGCAAACCAGGCGATAGCGGACACCCCGGACGCTCGGGCGATTGACGACCGGCCGGACACCGCCGTACGGTGCTGCTCGCGCGACGGCTTCCCGAAGCCGGTGAGATTCCGGCACGGTCGCGCCACTGTGTGCCCATCCCGGGCGAGTCAGGTCGAGGAGCCGTCGTCAGGTCCACCCGCAAGGGACGCGTCATCCCGAAGGAGAGCCATGGCCACCATTCCGGCCGACCGGTCCACCCCGGTCGTTCTGCCCGTGTCGAAAGCCGCGCTGCTGCTCGGCGCCACCGTCGTCGGCGCGCTGCTGCTGTACTACTTCATCGGCGTCGACCAGGGCGCGGTCTCGATCTTCGGCAGCGACACGCACGTGCACGAGTTCGTCCACGACGCGCGGCACTTCCTCGGCTTCCCCTGCCACTGACGCGCCCGGAACGGACAACCGAACAATGCAGAACAAGCTGATTCTGCGCGGCCTCCTCGCCGGAGCGCTGGGCGGATTGCTGGCGTTCGTCTTCGCCCGGATCTTCGCCGAACCGCTGACCCAGGCGGCCATCGACTACGAATCCGGCCGCGACGAGGCGCAGATGGCGCTCGACAAGGCCGCCGGGATGCCGACCGAGCACGAGGGGCACGAGATTTTCAGCCGTGCCGTGCAGGGCAATCTCGGCATCGGGTTCGGCATGGTGCTCTTCGGCGTTGCGATGGGCCTGCTGTTCGCGGTGACGTACACCGTGCTGCTGGGCCGCGTCGGCCGGATCCGCGCGCGGGTGCTGGCGGTGCTCGTGGCCGGGGCGGGATTCCTGTCGCTGTACCTCGTGCCGTTCCTGAAATACCCGGCCAACCCGCCGGCGATCGGGCACGAAGCGACCATCGGCGCGCGCACCGGGCTGTACCTGGCGATGGTCGTCGCGTCGGTGCTCTTCCTGGTCGCGGCCGTCGTCGCGGGCAAGCGGCTCGCCCCGAAGCTGGGCAACTGGAACGCGACGCTCGTCGCGGGCGCCGGGTTCGTGGTGCTGTGCGCGCTGCTGATGGCACTGCTGCCCTCGCTGGGTTCGCTGGCGAGCAACGTCGCCGAATACGGCCCGCAGACCAGTGAAACGCCGCTGCCGCTCAAGGGTCCCGACGGCCAGATCGTGTACCCCGGATTCCCCGCCGACACGCTCGTCGGGTTCCGGCTGTACTCGGTGCTTGCGCAGGTCATCCTGTGGGGGACCATCGCGCTGGTGTTCGGCCCGCTCGCCGAACGCGTGCTCGACCGCGGGCGCGCGGTTACCGTCGAGGCGTGAACCCGCTGACCGGACTGGGCCCGTTCTTCGCCGTCGACACGCATTCGGCCGAGGACCCGGCGGAGCCGTGGCGTCCGTTGTCCGAGGTCCTGGACGACGGCCCGGTTCTGCGCGAACGCGTCGCGCAGAACCGGGCCGTGCTCGGCGGCGATTTCGTGGAACTGCGGGTCGCGGCGTCGATCGCGCATCTCGGGCTGGCGGCTCGGATCATCTCGCCCGCACTGGGTCTCGCGGTCGGTGCGGGAGCGGTGCCGGATTACTCGACGGCGTGGTGGCAGCCGAAGCTCGGTGGTGCCTTTCCGTTGTCGTTGAAGGAGAACCCGCCGGTTGAGTCCGATGTGGTCAGTGCCTTCGCATCGCAGGTCTTGCGCGGCCCGTTGGCACGGTTGGACAAAGCGATGGCGCAGTTCTCGCTGGCGCGGAACGTCCGGCGGGGGAACGTGGCGTCGGCGCTGAACGGGGCGGTGACGGTGTTGCGGTCCGAGCGTCCGGAGTGGACTGACCGGGTTGCCGGAATTGTCGCCGCGCTGGAGGAATTGCCGGAACTTTCCGGTACCGCGACCCGGGAAAACGGCCGATTCCGTCGCCGCAGCTGCTGTCTTTTCTATCGGGCGGCCCCGGACCGCGACGGCCCGAAATGCGGGGATTGCGTGCTGCTCTGAACTGCGCGCCGAATGCCCGAAAGCCTCCCGGTGACCCTGCAATCGAGACCTGCGCGAGGAACACTCGGGGAGGAGAGCATCGGGAGGCCGTCATGCGCAGGTATCGCAACTACTGGACCTACAGCGCCGGCCTGCTCGTCGCGTGGGGGCTCGTCTTCCTGCTCACCGGCCTGCTCCGCGGCGGACACGAGGTGCAGCTGGTGCTGCCGGTGTTCGGCGGCTTCTGCATCGGCTGGGTCAGCACGACCATCGCACGATACGTCTACCCGCCGCCGAAGCAGTGGCTGAGCTGACCCGTCTCCCGGTCTCCGGGACGATTGCCGCCGCTGTGCCGTCGTGGTCCATAAGGTCGGTCCGGTGTTCTTCTTCATCGCACTGGCCGACCGTTCGAGGAAACGCGGGTGATCCCCGTGGCGGAGTGGATCGCGCTGCACGATCTCGTGCACCGTTACGCCGCGCGCGTCGACGAGCGGGACTTCGCGGGCGTCGCCCAGTTGTTCGGCGACGACGGAGTGCTCGTCCTGCCGAATCCGCCGCGCGACTTCGGTCCGGTCCGGGAACATCGCGGTCCCGAAGGCGTCGTTGCCGCCCTGTCCGTCCTTGAGGAGGTGTCCCTGACCGAGCACAGCATCACTGGCGTCGTCTTCGACCCCGGCGACCATCCGGCCGCCGCGCGCGGACGGGTCACCTGCGTCGCCCATCATGTCAGCCCGCGCGACGGCCGGTTCGCCGACGCGGTGTGGCACCTTCACTACCTCGACCGCTACGCGAAAACCGGCGGCGAATGGCGGTTCGCGCGCCGCGAGGTGCACCTCGATCTGATCGGAACCCGGGAGGTTCGCGCGACCCGCCTCGGCCGGTGAGCCGCGCCGAGTCACCCGAACGGGCGGACCCGCCAGGGGCGGCGACGTGACGGTTTTGCCCGGAAACTGCGTAAGGTCGAAGCCATGCCAGGGGACGACGGCCTGCTCACGCAGGACAGCACGCGCGGGCTCACCGCGGCCGAGGTGGCCGAGCGGGTCGCCGAGGGACGGACCAACGACGTGCCCTCGCGCACGAGCCGCAGCGCGTGGGAGATCGTCCGGTCGAATGTCTTCACCCGGATCAACGCGATTTTCGCGGTGCTCGCGGTCATCATCTTCTCCACCGGCTACCTGCTGGACGGGCTGTTCGCCGGGGTGATCGTGGCGAACAGCGTCGTCGGCATCGTGCAGGAGCTGCGCGCCAAGCGGACGCTGGACCGGCTCGCGATCGTCGGCCAGGTGCGCCCGCGCGTGCGCCGCGACGGGGTCAGCGGCGAGCTGGCCCCGGAGGAGGTCGTGGCCGACGACGTGATCGAGGTCGGCGCGGGCGACCAGGTCGTGGTCGACGGCGAGGTGCTGTCCGCGGACGCGCTCGAGGTCGACGAATCGCTGCTCACCGGCGAGTCGGACCCGGTGGTGAAGCGCGCGGGCGACCCGGTCATGTCCGGCAGTTTCGTGGTGGCCGGGAACGGCGCGTACCGGGCGACGAAGGTCGGCTCGGAGGCGTACGCGGCGAAGCTCGCCGAGGAGGCGGGCCGGTTCACCCTGGTCGATTCGGAGCTGCGGAACGGGATCAACAAGATCCTGAAGGTCATCACGTACCTGCTGGTCCCGGCGGGCGCGCTGTCGATCTACAACCAGCTTTCCGGTTCGCAGCAGCTGCCCGACGCGCTGCGCGGGATGGTCGCGGCGCTCGTCCCGATGGTGCCCGAGGGGCTGATCCTGCTGACGTCGGTCGCGTTCGCGGTCGGCGTGATCCGGTTGGGGCGGCGGCAGTGCCTGGTCAACGAGCTGCCCGCGATCGAGGGCCTGGCCCGCGTGGACGTCGTCTGCGCGGACAAGACCGGCACGCTCACCGAGAACACGATGCGGCTGTCCGAACTGCGGCGGCTGCGGGAAGCGGGCGAGGCTCCGGAGACGGTGCTGGCCGCGCTCGCCGCCGCCGACCCGCGGCCGAACGCCAGCCTGGTCGCGATCGCCGAGGGCTGCCCGTCCGCGCCGGACTGGACGCCGACCGCCGTGGTGCCGTTCTCGTCGGCGCGGAAGTGGAGCGGAGCGGCGTTCGGCGAGCACGGCGACTGGGTGCTCGGCGCGCCGGACGTGCTGCTGCCGGCCGAGTCGGAGGAACGCGCGGAAGCGGAACGGATCGGCGCGCAGGGCCTGCGGGTGCTGCTGCTCGGCCGGGCCGCGAACGCCGTCGACGCGCCGGACGGGCCGGGCAAGGTCACGCCGGTGGCGCTGGCCGTGCTGGAACAGAAGATCCGCGGCGACGCTCGCGAGACGCTGGACTACTTCGCCGCCCAAGGCGTTGCGGTGAAACTGATTTCGGGCGACAACGCGGTGTCGGTCGGCGGCGTGGCCCGCGCGCTGGCCCTGCCCGGCGGCGAGGCTCCCGTTGACGCGCGGACGCTGTCCGAAGACCCCGGGAAGTTGGCTTCGCAGCTCGAAGAGACCGCGGTGTTCGGCCGCGCGACCCCGGCGCAGAAGCGGTCGATGGTCGCCGCGTTGCAGGCTCGCGGGCATACCGTCGCGATGACCGGCGACGGGGTCAACGATGTGCTCGCCTTGAAGGACGCCGATGTCGGCGTCGCGATGGGCGCGGGCAGCCCGGCGACGCGGTCCGTTGCGCAGATTGTCTTGCTGGACAACGCTTTCGCGACCTTGCCGCATGTCGTCGGCGAGGGTCGCCGGGTGATCGGGAACATCGAACGCGTCGCGAATCTGTTCCTCACCAAGACGGTGTACTCGGTGCTGCTGGCGTTGATCGTCGGCGTGCCCGGGCTGATCGGGCAGGACGCGATGCCGTATCCGTTCCTGCCCCGGCACGTCACGATCGTCGGCTGGTTCACGATCGGGCTGCCCGCGTTCGTGCTGTCGCTGGCTCCCAACAACGACCGCGCGCGCCCCGGTTTCGTCGGCCGCGTACTGCGAATGGCGATTCCAGCCGGGGTGGTGATCGGTGCGGCGTCGTTCGTGTCGTACATCCTGGTGCATCCAGGGCATGCGACCACTAACGCCGCGCAGGTGCAGGCGAGCACTACGGCACTGATGACGTTGATGGCGCTGGCATTGTGGGTGCTGGCGGTGGTCGCACGGCCGTACACGTGGTGGAAGGCGGCGCTGGTCGCGACCATGGCGGTGGTTTCGGCGTTGATGTTCCTGATGCCGTGGACCCGGGAGATTTTCCAGCTGGATCCGAGCAACACCAGGTACACGCTGACAGCAGTGGGCTGCGCGGCGGTGGGGCTGGTGTTGATCGAGGTCGGGCGGTGGATCGGGAACCGGGTGGGGAAATAGCCTCAGCGCGGGGCAGGGTCGGTCTTCGGCAGCCGGAGGTCGATCTGAAATCCGCGGTCGCCGCTGGTGATGAACGCTTCGCACCGCGGGACGCCAGTGACGAGGTGCCGATAGCGAGCGCTCATCGCCGCGGTCAGTTCGCCGACGCGCTGCCCGTCGAGCCGGACCTCGATCGCGTAGGAACCCTTGTGCTTGCCACTGGACACAGTGGACGGTGCGAGCTCGGCGGCGACGATCGTGCGCAGCACGCCGGAATGGTAGTGCCGCAAGGTTTTCTGATGGTTTTCCTCCTTGGTGACGGTGACCGTCCGCTCCGGCGCCAGAAGATCGGCCTCGGCGAGCAGATTGGTGATCTCCAGCGCGTCCGGGCCCGCGAGGTGCAGGTACATCCCGTAGCGGCGGCCGTTTCCGCCGCCGGTGATCCGCGCCGGGCAAGTGCCGGCGAAGCCGCTTTTGCCGAGCGCACGGAGAGCGGGCTGGTAACTGCGGGCGTCCGAACGGGACAGATAGCCGACGGTTTCCGTTCCGCCGGGGTGGATCGCGTCGACGCGGACGGCGTGGAGATCGTGCGGGTTCTGCGGTTCCGGCACGAGAAGCGCGACGACCGGGAGGTGCTGGTCGAAGCCTTCACCGGCGGCGATCCCCCTCGCCGCCCGCTGCAGCGCGGGCTGGTAATGCGCTTCGCCGACGATCGCGATTCGTCCGTCCGCAGACAGCCGCCGCCGGATCAGCGGGGCGGCCGGCGTCTCCTGGATCCGGTCCGGTTTGGGCCGTGCCGCAGGCGGTGTGACCACCACCGGCGGTGCGACGGGCGCGGTCATCGCCCGCAACGATCGCGCCAGCGCCGAGCTGGCTCGCGGCGTCGAGAAGTCGAAGGTCGCGCGATAGCCGTTCGGCCCGGAAAGCCGCACCGATCCGTATTCGAGGACGGGGAGCCGCCGGTTGTTCTTGTAGCGCCGGTCCGGCCCGCCCTTGACGTTGACGTACTGCCAGGTGTGCCCGACGACGCGGGCATCGCCGGGCACCGAACCGCTCTCGATGAACCGCTGGACGTCCGCCTCGATCCGCAGCTCTCCGTACTGGACGTCGGCGTACTGCTTGCCTTCGCGCAGCAGAACCCGGTCGGGCAGGAAATAGACCGCCCGATGGCTCGTGGCGAGCGACGGGACGGCGATGTTCGCGGACAGCTGCGGCGGGCCGCCGATGCCGCGGTCCAGCGAGTGCCGCTTGACCAGCGCGGATGCTCCGGCGTTGACCTTGTGCTGACGCGTCGTCGACAACGCCCCCGACGCGACGACGTGCCACGCCCGCCGCGCCTCCCGCACCGGTCCGAAGGCGTCGACCAGTCCCTGGAAGCGCTGCGCCTCCTCGGCGTCCTGCACGTCGTAGAACACCACGACGGTCCGCCGGATCCGGTCCTTGAGGAAAACCCACACCGTGAGCGGCACCCCGGCCAGCAGTGTCCACAGCGACGCGCCCGCCAGCGCGAGCGCGAGCACCAGGACCCACGGCCACCATCGCATCGACCGTGCCGCGGCATTGAGCTGGCCGACGAACTCGCTCGAATCGGCGGCCGCCATTTCGAGGGTGGTCGCGCCGGTGATGTCGGCCATGACGACGTCGCTCGCGGGCAGCAGCGGCGGTGCGCTCGGAGCCGTTGACCGGGTCGTCGTCCGATAACTGACCAGCCCGCCGCCGAGCGTGACGTAAGCACCGCGCGGACCGGTGCCGACGCGGAACCCGGGCACGCCGACGGACGCGCCGAGCCCGGCCCGCGACATGCTGACGCGCAGCGGACCGACCTTGACCCTCGTACGCAGATAGAACGACATAGGCGACCTTCGACGGACGGCATTTGCCCGCTCTGGATCGCCGTGCGTGCGCCGGTTGTTACGCGCCGCTCGGGAGATGGTGCTGCAACGCGCCCAGCCCCTCGACCCGCTCCCGGGCCTGTTCGTCCTGCACAGCCATCTCCGCGTCGGTCAGCACGATCGCGTCCGGGCCCGGGAAGACCGTCGATTCGTGGTCCGCGCCCTGCCAGCGGACGGTGAACGGCGGCCCTCCGTCCGGCGAGCCCACCGCCACGATGCGGCCCCGGTGCTCCGGCACGTCCACGTGGATTCCCTTCACGACCAGCCAGTCTCCGCGCTGTGCGTGCATGTCGCCTCCTCAGAACGACGTCGTCGTCCGCAGCGATACCTCGTCGCGCCGGGCGTGAAACCTCGGAGTAGTCCGATCAGGGGTAAGCAAGTGACTCGCGGGGGTCGGTTCGGCTCAGACGCTTGAGGAGTTCCGCCGTCACGTCCGCCGCTGCACGTCCTTGGTCTGCATCAACTTCGTCAGCAACCCGACCAGCTGACCCCGCTCCTCGGCCGTCAGCGTCGCCGCCCAATGCTGCTCTCCCGCGTTGTAGGCCGCGAAGCAGCGGGCGAACGTTTTCTGCCCCTCCGGGGTCAGGTGCAACAGCACCGTCCGCCGGTCTTCCCGCGACGGTTCCTTCCCGACCAGGCCGTTCGAGGCGAGGTTCTCCACCGCGGCTGACACGGCCGCGCGGCTCATGCCCGACAGGGCCGCCACCCGGCGCAGTTCCAGCGGGCCGGACGCCGACAGCACCAGCAGCAGCCGCAGACCGGTGCTGCTCAGCTGTGCCGATTCGTTCAGCTTGATCTCGCCGAGCCGGGCGTGCAGGTCGTAAGACAGCAGGTCGGTGGCCCGGTGCAGGGTCATCACCAGGCGCATCGCGTCCGGGTCGACGTCGGGCAGGGTTTCGCTCACCGAGCGGACCGCGTGGTCGACGAAGGTCCAGTAATCCGGTTCGGCGGCTTCGGGCTCCCTCACGCCTCTCGATCATGCCAGGTTCCCCGAGATTGTCAAAGGTTGAACGTCAAAGCCTTGACAATGTTCCGGAGCGGCTTCTAGCGTTCCCGGCGTCCGAGAGAGCAATGGAGGTCTCGATGCGACACCGAACCCGAGGGCGCGTCGCCGCCGCCGCGTGCGCGGCACTCGTGGCGTTGAGCGGGTGTGCCGCTCCGCAGGAGCCCGCACCGGAAGGCGCGCAGAAGAAAGGGGCCGGCGCGGAGGCCGCGGTCCAGGTCGACGCCGGTCTCAGCGCGCTGGTGCCGCAGCGGTACCGGGACAAGAAGACGATCACCGTCGCGACCAGCGCGAGCGTTCCGCCACTCGCTTTCGTCGACAGCAAGAACGACATCGAGATCACCGGCGTGGTGGTCGACCTGACGAAGGCGTGGACGAAGCTGCTCGGACTGGACGTGCAGGTCGTGCGGACCGAGGGCGGCAACGTGATGCCGGGAGTCCTTTCCGGACGGTTCGACGCCGTGATGTCGGTGGGGGACTTCAAATCCCGGCAGGGCACGATGGATTTCGTCGACTTCCTGCGCGGCGGCACCGCGCTCATGGTCCGTTCCGGAAACCCGCACGGCGTCAAGGGAATCGACGATCTGTGCGGCCGGTCGCTGGCCATCGGGCGCGGGTCGATCGAGGAGACCGACGCGCAGCGGGTCAGCAAGGAGTGCGTCGGCAAGGGCAAGCCCGCGGTGAACATCAACGCCTTCGCCGACGGGCAGGCGATGGTGCTGGCCCTGCAGAGCGACCGCGTCGAAACGGCGTGGAACGACATCGCGCCGGCGAACTACCTGATCAAACAGAATCCCGGCCAGTTCGAGCTGACCGGCGACGGCGTGCACTGGCTCGCGCCGTACGCGGCCGGGTTCCGCAAGGACGACCAGCAGTTGCGCGACGCAGCGCGGCGTGCGCTGCAGAAGCTCGTCGAGGACGGCACCTACCGCAAGATCCTCGACGAATGGGGGCAGGGCTCGATCGCCGTCGACCGGATCGCGGTCAACGGTTCCCGGTTCTGAGCCGCCCGGTCCACCGAAGAAGGAGAAACGCATGGATTACCGCCGCATCGGCCGCGAGGGACCCGAGGTTTCCGCGCTGTCGCTCGGGTCGTGGAACACCTACAGCCGGATGACGTTCGAGGCGGGCGTCGCGCTCGTCCGGCGCGCGTTCGACCTCGGCATCGATTTCCTCGACGTCGCCTATTACCGCGACAAACCGCATACCGAGGTGCTGCTCGGCCGGATCCTCGACGTCGTCGGGAAACCGCGCGAGGACTACGCGATCGCCGAAAAGGTGTGGTACTTCGACTATCCGCGCCAGCCGCTGGCCGAACAGCTCGACGAGTCCCTGGTCCGGCTCGGCACCGAGTACGTCGACGTCATCATCACCGAGCACCCCCGGCCGGGGATGGACGTCCCGGCGATCGCCGAGGAACTCGCCGGGCTGGTCACCAGCGGCCGGGCCCGCAGCTGGGGCGCGCTGAACTGGTCGGCCGCCGATCTCCGCACCGCCTACGACCACGCCGCGGCGAAGGGGATCCCGGCGCCGCAGCTGGTCCAGCTCAAGTACAGCGTCGCCCGGCGGTCCGTCGTGGACAGCGCGGAGTACCAGAAGCTGTTCGCCGACACCGGGATCTCGCTGCACGCCTCCGACACGATGGAGGGCGGGATCCTCGCCGGGAACCTCGACCCCGGCCGCAAGATCGGCATCGACACCGGCGGCATCCGCGAGCGGATCAAGGAACTCGTGCCGCGGCTGCGGGAGATCGCGGCCTCGTTCGACGCGAGCCCGTCGCAGCTCGCGCTCGCGTTCTGCCTGGCGCAGCCGGCGACGGCGTCGGTGCTGTTCGGGTCCACCCGGATCGCGCAGATCGAGGACAACGTCCGCGCGGTCGAGCTGGCGGGCGAACGCGGCGCGGAGATCGTGGCCGCGCTGGCCGGGCTCGGCGTCGCGGGGCACGAGAACGACGCGCCCTATCCGCACACCGAACGGACGCTCGGCGAGTTCGTCACTGTCTGACCCCTCGGCGGCCGTCCCCGCGACGGCCGCCGCCCGGGCTGTCCCGAAGGAGTCCTCATGTCGATCCCCACCTCCACCCGCGCGCCGGTCGAGGCCCCGGCGGGCGTCCGGTTCGCCCGGCGGCGGCAGCCCGCGCGCTGGCTCACCGCGGGCGTCGCGCTCGTGCTGGCCGCGATGTTCGCGCATTTCCTGATCACCAACCCGCGCTGGGACTGGCGGCTCGTCGGGGGCTACCTGTTCTCGGCCGACATCCTGCGCGGCCTGCTGAACACAGTGCTGCTGACCCTGATCAGCAGCGCGGCCGGGCTGGTCGTGGGCGTCGTCGTCGCGCTGATGCGGCTGTCCGGAGACCCGGTCCTGCGCTGGGTCGCGACCGCCTACATCTGGTTCATCCGCGCCATCCCGGCGCTGGTGCTGCTCCTGCTGATCTTCTTCCTCGGCGCGCTGCTGCCGAAACTGTCGCTGGGCATCCCGTTCGGCCCGGAGTTCCTCAGCGTGCCGACGAACCGGCTGATCTCGCAGTTCTCCGCGGCGGTCGTCGGGCTCGCGCTGGTGCTCGGGGCGTACAGCGCGGAGATCTTCCGCGCCGGGATCCTGTCCGTGCCTGCGGGACAGCTGGAAGCCGCGACCGCACTCGCGATGACCGGGCGGCAGCGACTGCGGAGAGTCGTTCTGCCGCAGGCGATCCGCGTGATCATCCCGCCGCTGAGCAACGAACTCGTCACCATGTTCAAGAACACCTCGCTGGTGTCGGTGGTCGGCTACACCGAACTGCTCACCACCGTGCAGCTCATCTACGGCCGCACCTACCAGACGATTCCGCTGCTGCTGGTCGCCTGCCTGTGGTACCTCGTGCTGACCAGCCTCGCGATGATCGGCCAGCGCTACCTCGAACGCCGTTTCGGCCGCGGGTTCACCGCGGGCCGCCCGGGCAAGGAGAACTCGCGATGACGTTCCTGCGGCTGTCCGGCGTGCGCAAGAGCTTCGGTCCGCTCGAGGTGCTGCGCGGCGTGGACCTCGATGTCGGCCAGGGCGAGGTGGTGTGCCTGATCGGCCCGTCCGGCTCGGGCAAGAGCACGCTGCTGCGCTGCGTCAACCACCTGGAGACGGTGGACGGCGGCGAGATCCGGCTCGAAGACGAGCTGATCGGCTACACGCGCAAAGGCGACACGTACTACCCGCTCAGCGACCGTGCCGCCGCTCGCCAGCGCCGTCGGTTCGGGATGGTGTTCCAGGGTTTTCATCTCTTCCCGCACCTGACTGTGCTGGAGAATATCCTGGAAGCGCCCACCCGGGTCCTGCGCCGGCCGCGCAGTGCGTGCACCGAGCAGGCGCACGAACTGCTGGCGTCGGTCGGATTGGCGGAGAAGCACGCGGCGTATCCGCGCGAGTTGTCCGGCGGGCAGCAGCAGCGCGTCGCGATCGCGCGGGCGCTGGCGATGGAGCCGGACGTGATGCTGTTCGACGAGCCGACGTCCGCGCTCGATCCGGAGCTGGTCGGCGAAGTCCTCGGCGTCATGCGGCGGCTCGCGGAACGGACGATGACGATGATCGTGGTGACCCACGAGATCGGCTTCGCCCGGCAGGTGTCGGACCGCGTGGCGGTGATGGACGGCGGGACGATAGTCGAACTCGGCACACCGGAGGAGGTTTTGGGAGCGCCGAAACACCGGACGACGCAGGCGTTCGTGCGGTCGCTGGGGGAGCGGGCCTGAGGGAGGGCCGGGCCGGCCCTCCCTCGTCTCAACGGCTCAGGTGAGCCAGGAACTCGTCGTTGAACCGTTGCCCGATCCGCTGCACCGCGTGCGGGCTGCCGGGGAACAGCACCCGCTTCGCGGGCAATGTTTCCGCCAGGGCGTCGGCGACTGCCTCGAATCCCGGAGTGCCGCCGCCGGTCACCACGAGTTTCGGGAACGACGCGCGGGCCAGCGCCTCCGCGGGGACACCCGTTTCCCAAGGCCGTTCCGTCATCAGATTGCGGGCGGCCTCCAGCAACGGGGGCGGAAGCGGCGACGGCAACGGCAGATCGACGTTCAACACCCGCAGGAACCGGGCCACGAACGTCGCCGGCTCGCTGTCTTCGGCAGCCGCCCAGCAGTTTCGAAGGGCGTCGGCGAGCCGGTCGGCGGCGGGGCGGCCGGCGCCGTTCGGCAGCGCGGGCGGTTCGACCACGGTCAGCGACCAGACTTTGCCCGGCGCGAGCGCGGCGGCTCGCATGGCCACCACTCCGCCCATCGACGTGCCGAGCAGGTGCGCTCCGTCGCCCAGGAGTTCGGCGACGTCGGCGGCGTCGCGGTCCGGGTCGATCCGGTCGGTCGGCGGGCTGGGCCGGTATCCCCGGCGGTACGGCGCGATGATCCGGAACCGGTCGGCAAGCACCTTTTGCTCGCTGAACGCGGCGGCGGCCGAATTCAGGCTGCCGTGCACCATCACGATCGGCGGGCCGGATTCTCCCCACCGTTCGACAGCCAAGCCGGTCATCGCGCGGCCGCCTCGGCCCGGGCGAAGACGCCGCGGTCGATGTCGAGGCGGCGGGATTCGAAACGCCAGCCGTCGGCGGTGCGGACCACGACGTCCTGGTAGACGCCGGTCGCGATGACGAACGGCGGTGCTTCGACCTGCAGTTTGGCGACCAGGCAGGTGACGGTCGCGCGGTCGGCTTCGCCGGTGACGACGTAGTTCGTCAGCAGGTGGCGGGCGCCGTCCTCCTTGCCCGCCGCGATGTGGCCCTTGATGAACTCGACCCGCTCGGCGCGGCCGGTGAAGGTGCCGTAGGTGGAAACGAACTGCCCGTCCGGGATCCAGGCATCGACCCACCCGTCGACGTCGTGGTTGTCGAGGGCGCGCATCTGGGCGTTCGAGAGCTCGACGATCGCGAGCTTGTCCTCAGTGGATAGTGGCATGACGGCGTTCTCCTTTGGCAGCGCGGACTTGCGTTGCGCAGAGTCTGCGCGGCCCGCCGTGCCAGGACTATCGCCTGCGCGAACTGCCGTCGTCGGTTTCGCGCAACACGGCGGACGGCGATTCGCCGAACCGGCGTTTGAACTGGGCGGCGAAATCGCCGAGATGCACGAAGCCGCAAGCGAGCGCGGTCGCGGTCACCGTGGCGCCGGCGGGATCCGCCGCGGCCAGCAGCGCGCGGGCGCGGTCGAGACGCTGTTCGCGGAGCCATTCGCTGAGGGTCCGCCCGGTTTCGCGGCGGAAGCCGATCTGCAGGCTGCGTAGGGACACCCCGCAATGCCGGGCCACTTCGGCCATCGAAAACGACTCCGGCAGGTGCGCCAGCAGGTAGTCCATCGCGCGCCGGACCCGCGCCGACGAGGGAGCTTTCGTCTCGGCGGCAAGGGTTTCGCTGAGGGTGTTCGGGTGGCCGAGCAACAGGGCCTCGGCCAGCAGCGCCTCGAGATGCCCGGGCCGCGCGCCCTCGGCGGAAAGGTGGACCGCCGCTTCGACCAGTGCCAGCACGCCGGGGGAGACGGTGTCCGCCCGGAGGTCGAACTGCACCGCGACCGTGCCGGGCGTCCCGGCGAGCAGTGCGGCGGTCCGCTCGACCAGCGGCCGGTCGAGGCGCAGCACGACCTGGTCGAACGCGTCGTCGAAGTCGAGCTGGAACGAGCGGTACGGATTCACCACCGACGCCGCCCCCGGCCGCAGCACCGCGCTCGTGGTGCCGTAAGCGAACCGCGCCCGGCCGCTCACCGGCAGCGAAAGCAGGAATTCGTCCTGTTCGGGAGCCAGTTCCGAGATGCGCACAGCCGCGCCGTACCGCAGCCGGTTCACCGAAACCGAGCCGGCGGCGAGGTGATCGAGCCGCGCGGACAGCCGGCGATCGCGCACCAGCAGCGCGTGCGGACGCAGGGCGGTGCTGCACGCGCCGACGACCTCGTCCACGTCGTCGGCGGCGCTCACCATCCGTCGCCCGCGCGTCCGCACGAGTTCGGCGATCCCGGCCACCCGGCTCATCCGCGGGATCGTACGCCGTCAGTCGAGCTTCGCGGTAACCACCGGACGCTCCGTAGGTCCACTGTTCACATTGGTCCGACGATGCCACCGCAACTGACCGTCACTGAACTCGATGGTGACCGTGTCGTGGAACGGCGATTCCACGAAGTACCACTCCAGCACCAGCACCCCCGGGGAACTCCACTGCGCGGCAGCGAGGACTCGCGTCGAGTCGGCCTGATACGAGTGGTGCAGTTGCCAGGTGGTAACTCCGGTATCCGACTCGACCCACGTGGACAGTCCACAACGGACCGAATGGCAGCCGCGATCGTCGTCCAAGGTCACCACAAGATCATCACCGTCCACAGTGAACGAGATAGCGGAAAGTCCGTCCTCATTGGACTCGCATTCGTACCGCTGGCCGCCCAGGTCGACGGTGGTCGGCGAAAGCGCGGGAGCAGCAACAGCGAGTTCGGCAGCCAACGAAGCATCAGCCGAAGGGGAAGGAGTGCCGGTAAAAGCGGGCACCAGCAGGTCATGCACCAATCCGGACAGCAGCCGGTGCTTCCCGTGCGTGATGCTGCCTGTCGTGGCAACAACGGCGTCGTGCTGGGGGAGTACGAAGACGTCCTGGCCGAACATTCCGGACGCCCGGTATCCGCCGTCGGCGTCGAGCCACAGTTGGTATCCGTAACCCTCCGGGCGTTCGTCTCCGGCGGAGGCGGACGGGACAAATTCGGTGCCGTTCCAGCTTCCGGCGTCGGCGTTCTGCACGTGCCACGCGGTGGCCTCGCGCACCCATCCGGCGGGCAGGATCCGGTCGCCTTGCCAGAGGCCGTCGTGCAGGTGCAGGACGCCCCATTTCAGGAAGTCGATGCTGCGCAGGCTCAAGCCGTTTCCGCCGGAGCAGATGCCTTCCGGGTCGGTGTCCCAGGTGTGTCCGGCGAAACCGAGCGGCTCGAACAGTCGTGGTTGCAGGTAGTCGTAGACAGAGAGGCCTGATGCCCGTTGCACGATGGCGGACAGCATGTGCGACGTCGCGCTGGAGTAGGTGAACGTCTTGCCCGGCGGCAGATCCACGGGGGTGCGCAGGTATTCCCGCACCCAGCTGGTTTTCAGCAGTCGCCAGGTTTTGCCGGACAGGCCGACGCGGTGGCCGGTTCGCATGGTCAGCAGGTCTTCGACGGTGATGGCGCGCAGGTGCTCCGACGCGTCGGGCGGGACGAGTTCCGGGAAGAACGAAGTCAGACGGTCGTCCAGGCGCAGCAAGCCTTCGTCCAGGGCGAGGCCGATTGCGGTGCCGACAAAGGACTTCGTTGCCGAGTGTGTCGTGTGTGGACGGTCGCTGCGGTAGGGCCACCAGTAGTGTTCGAAGGCCAGCTTGCCCGAGCGGTAGACGAGCAGGCTGTCGAGCGAGATCCCGTCGGCGGTCAGCCGGTGGAGGAAGCCGCGCACGCGTTGGGCGTCGAGGCCCGCGTCGGACGGGGCGGCGGAGGGGAAGGTCACGAAGGCTCCTGGACGAGTGTTTTCTTGCGGTTCGCGAGCCGTTCGGCGACCCGCGAGAGGGCGATGTTGACGACGATGTAGAGCAGCCCGGCCCCGACGTAGGCCTGGATGAAGTCGCCGCTGAACTCGCCGAGCACCTTGCCGTTGTTGAGCAGTTCGGCGATGCCGACGACGTAGCCGAGGCTGGATTCCTTGATCACCCGCACGGTCTGGCTGATCAGCGCGGGCGCGAGCGCGCGGGCCGCCTGCGGGAGCACGACGAACGTCATGACCTCCCAGTGCCGCAGGCCGATCGCGTGCCCGGCCTCGCTCTGGCCGCGGCCCACGGCGAGGATCCCGGCCCGCACGATCTCGGCGAAGATCGCCCCGGCGTGCGCGACGATCGCCAGCACCAGCTGCCAGAAGATCGGCACCCGGACGCCGAGGATCGGCAGCCCGAACATGAAGAAGAACAGGATCAGCAGCAGCGGCATCGCGCGGAAGAACTCGATGACCGCGGCGGACGGCCAGCTCAGCCACCGCTTCCGGCTCAGCCTGCCGAGCGCGAGCAGCACGCCGATCGCGACCGACAGCACCGTGGACACCAGGCCGACCAGCAGCGTCATCGCCAAGCCCTGCACCAGGAACCGCAGCATCGCGCCGTCGACGAGGATCGCCCAGCGGGCCGGGTCGAGCTGGCCGGAGGCGCCGAGCTTGACGAGGACGAGAGTCAGCAGGCCGAGCAGGACGAGTCCACAAAGGATGGACACAGTGCGCAACCGGGCCTTGGCTTTCGGGCCGAGTGCGTCGAAGAGGATGTCGTCGTTCACCGGAGCACCCGGACCTTTCGCTCGACGAGCCGCACGACCCCGCTGACCGCCAGGTTGATCACGAGATAACCGCAGGCCGCGACGGCGAAGGCCAGGATCGGTTCGGCGGTCTCGAGGTTGAAGGAGCGGGTTTCGAGGGTCAGTTCGTCCACGCCGACGGCCGCGCCGAGCGCCGACCCCAGCGCGACGTTGATCAGGATCGTGCCCAGCGGCTGCACCATCGCGCGGAACGCTTGCGGCAGCAGGACATCGAGCACGACCCGGCGGAACGGCAGCCCGATCGCCCTGGCCGCCTCGACCTGCCCGCGATCCACCGCGCGGATGCCCGAACGGACGGTTTCGCAGACGTACGCGCCGAAGTAGACGCCCAGCGCGAGCACGAGGCACCAGAACAACGGAATCAGCACACCGGCGTCGGGCAGCCCGAAAATGAGCAGCACGGCGATCAGCAGCAACGGCGAATTGCGGACGAGGTCGACATACAGCCGTCCGGCGGCGCGCAGCGGCCGGACCGGGCTGATCCGGCAGATCGCGACGACGCAGCCGAGGACGAGCGCGAGCGGGAAGGCGCACGCGGTGAGCAGCAAAGTGGTGGTGAAACCGCCGAGGATTTCCCCGGCGTGACCGGAAAGCACGGGTGATCTCCCTTCAGGAGCCGGGGACGGAGCCGGGCACGGGCGGCTCGGGGGCGGGACCGGACACGAGCGGGCCGACGGTCTGCTCCCACAGCCGCCGCCAGCTCCCGTCGGCGGCGATGCGCCGCAGGAACCCGACGACGATCTCCTTGAACGCCGGATCGTCCTTCGGCAGCCCGATGCCGAACGGGCTGCTGCCGTACGTCGCGGGCGTCATCCGCAGCCGCGCGTCGACCGCCGCTTTGCCCAGGAGGATCGCGGTGTTCGCCGACCACGCTTGGACCCGGCCCTGCCGGACCGCGGCGGCGCACTGGCTCGACTCCTCGAACACCACCGCACGCGCCTGCGGACACGCTTTCCGCAGCGCTTCCTGCGCCGCACCGGGCTGTACTGCGACGTCCTTACCGGCCAGATCTCGCACGGCGGTGACCTGCGGTCCGTCCGCGGCGGTGACGATGCCGGAGCGTGCGAGGTAGTACGGCCCGGCGAACGAGACGAGCCGTGCCCGGCTTTTGCTGATCGTGTAAGTACAGACGGCGACATCGACGGATCGGTTCTGCAGGATCGCTTCGCGCGTGTCGGCGCCGCCGGTGATGCTGTCCACCTCGGGCGTGCCGAGCAGGTATTTGGCCAGCAGCTGGGCGATTCCGATGTCGAAGCCGGTGATCTTGCCGGTCGCCGGGTTCATCATGCCGAACCCGGGGGTGGTCACCGAAGCGGACTGCCGCAGGACGCCTTGGTCGCGGATCCGGCGCAGCGTCGGCGTTTCCGGCAGGTCGACGCCGACCGGTCCGCGCGCGACGGCGTCGGCCTGGTCGAGCGTGGCGTAGGCGGGATTGCCTGCTGTGCGGGTGGTTCCGCCGCTGCACGAGGCGAGCAAGGGGACGGTGCCGGCGGCGAGCAGCGCGGCTCGGCGGGTGAGGGGAGCGGACACGGAGGCCTCCAGGCTCAGTGGCTGAGCACGCGGGCGAGGAAATCGCGGGCGCGTTCGGTCTGCGGCGAGCCGAAGAAGACGTCCGGCGTGGCGGATTCGGCGATCCGGCCGTCGGCCATGAAGACGACGCGGTCGGCGGCCTTGCGGGCGAAACCCATCTCGTGGGTCACCACGATCATCGTCATGCCGTCGGCGGCGAGCGCGGTCATCACGTCGAGCACCTCGTGGATCATCTCCGGGTCGAGCGCGCTGGTCGGTTCGTCGAACAGCAGCACGCGCGGCTCCATCGCCAGCGCGCGGGCGATCGCGACCCGCTGCTGCTGACCGCCGGACAGCTGTGCGGGGTACTTGTCCCCGTGCGCGCCGACGCCCACCCGTTCCAACAGCTCGTCGGCCCGTTTCCGCGCGTCGTCGCGGCTGAGCCCGCGCACGCGGACCGGGCCGAGCATCACGTTGTCCCGCACGGTTTTGTGCGCGAAGAGATTGAAGGACTGGAACACCATGCCGACGTCCGCGCGCAGCCGGGCGAGGTCCGCGCCCTCGGCGGGCAGCGGGCGGCCGTCGATCTCGATCGAGCCCTCGTCCGCGGTCTCCAGCCGGTTGACGCAGCGGCACAGCGTCGATTTCCCGGACCCGGACGGGCCGATGACCACGACGACCTCGCCGCGCCGGACGTCGAGGTCGATCCCGGTCAGCACCCGGGCCGATCCGAACGACTTGCCGACGCCGCGCAGCCGTACCAGGGGCTGATCTGTGCTCATGAGTGCTCCTCGTCGAGCCGGCGGGTAGGGTTCACTACACAACGGAGAACCCTCCGGCATCTTGTAGTAGCCACTACGTCCAGTCAAGGGTGTCATGTCCACTACCTATCTCGGCGGCGACCACTTCGACGACCACGTCCGCGCCCGGCTCGACGACCTCAAGCCGGCGGAACGCCAGGTCGCCCGGTTCATGCTGGCCAATCCGAACGAGGTGCTGTTCTCGTCGGCGGGCGACCTCGGCGCGGCGGCCGGGACCAGCGACGCGACCGTGGTCCGCACCGCGAAAGCGCTCGGCTATTCGGGGCTGCCGGAGCTGAAACGCCACCTCGGCCAGACGTTCACCGCGCGCACCGAGCCGACCGTCCGGCTGAGCGCGGCGATGGAGAACCTCGGGTCGACCGGGTCGCGCCAGATCGACCGGGTGATGGCCGACAGTGCCGAGCGGCTGCAGGAAATGCAGCGCCAGCTCGCGCCGGAAGCGGTCGAGGAGGCGGCGCGGCTGTTGCTCGCCGCCAGGATGGTGTTCACCTGGGGACTCGGGCTGTCGTCGGTCTGCGCCGAGTACGCCGCGTTCCGGCTCGCCCGCCGCGGGCTGGTCACGCGGCACTGCGACGACACCGGCTTCCGGCTCGCGGACGCGATGCTCCCGCTGACCGCCGACGACGCGGTGCTGGTGTACGTCCCGGCCCGGCAGAACCGCGACGTCGAGCTGATCCTGCGCTACGCGGAGGAGGTCGGCGCGCCGGTAGTGCTCGTGACGAGCCAGCTGTCCGCGGACCTCGAATCCCGGGTCCGCGTCGTGCTGCCTGCGCCGGATTCCCCGACGAAGTTCACCGGCGAGACCCTGACCGCCTCGATCGTCACCGACATCCTCGCGCACACCATCGCGGGCCGGGAGCCGGACCGCGCGAAGACGGCCGCGGACCTGCTGACCCGGCTCCGGGCGGACCTCGGCGAGCGGAAGTAGCGCTCGCCGGGCGGCGATCGCGGTTCTCTCCGCGATCGCCCCCCGCGAGGTCGGCCGACCGGCCGACCGGCCGTTGCCCGCCCGCCTCACGAGGTCGTGGTGCTCTGGGGCTTCGGGTTGTGCGGTCTTGCGCCCCAATGTGGCATTGGGTGCGTCAGATGCACCCA
>NZ_SDLT01000054.1 GCF_004522235.1 Amycolatopsis nivea | reverse complement strand
TACGAACGCCGATTCAGACCCAAACAGAAAGGTAGGGCCCGGACCATGAGCGACACCACGACTGTGCTGGTCAACCGCGTCTACATCAAGGCCTCCCCGCAGGCGGTGTGGGACGCCGTCACCAAGCCGGAATGGACCGCGAAGTACGGCTACACCGGCCTGGCCGAGTTCGACCTCAAGCGCGGCGGCAAGCACCGCGCCAGGCCGACGCAAGAGTTCATCGATTTGGGCGTCACCAATGATCTCCTCGACGGCGAAGTGCTCGAGGTCGATCCGCCGCGCAAGCTGGTGATCACCTGGAAACTGCAGATGGACCCGAGCCTCGTGGCCGAGCCGTACACCACGCTCACCTACGACATCGAGGAAACCCAGACCGCGGGCACCCGGCTCACCGTCACCCACGACGTCACCGGCGCACCGAACCACGCGGCGCTCGTGTCCGGCCAGCACGAAGACATCAACGCCGGTCCGGGCGAGAACGCAGGCGGCGGCTGGGCGTGGGTGTTGTCCGACCTGAAGTCCGTGCTCGAGACGGGGAAGAACCTCACCGCCTGAGGCGAGGGTGGGGTGGCTGCTTTCGAGCAGCCACCCCAAAACTCACGCGCGTTGCGTCGCGGCCTTCAACGCAGCCTTCGCGTCGTCGGAAGCCCCGAGCTTGTCCAAGCCGAACAGTGCGGCTCCGACCACTGGGTTCACCTCCACCACGCGCACCTGCGCCCGCGGCGCCACCTTCAAGCAGCGGCGTTCGATGTCCGCGATCACGGACGCGCCGACGCCGGTCAGCACGCCGCCGCCGAGGATGACCTCGGGGGCCGACGTCGTGAGGTCCAGGCGGCGCATGATCGCGGCCACCAGCAGGCTCACTTCCTCGGCGAACCGCGTCACCACGTCCTGCGCGACCTCGTCGCCAGCCGCGGCCACCTCGAACAGCAGCGGGCAGAGGCCGTGGATCGAGGCGGCGTCGATCTCCTCGAAGTGCAGGCCCTGTACCACATCCAGCAGCGTCGAGGCACCGTAATACTCCGCGACCGCCGATTCCAGCGCTGTCCGCGGACCCCGGCCGTCCTCGGCGCGGACGGCCCACCACAGGGCCTCCTCACCTAGCCGGTAGCCGCCGCCCCAGTCGCCGGAAACCTTGCCCAGGGCGGGAAAACGGTAGGACCGGCCGTCCGGGGCGAAGCCAGCGCCGTTGATCCCAGCGCCGCACACCACCGCTACCCCGGTGCCGTCGGAACTTCCCGCCCTCAGCAGCGCGAGCACGTCGTTGCCGACGTCCAAAGTGGAACTCCACCCGCGTGCCGACAAAGCCTTGTGCAGTGCCGCTTCTTCCCGGGGGAAGTCGAGGCCCGCCAGGTACGCCGAGGTGTGCACGGCGAACGGCGGTTCAGCGGGCAAGCCGCCGGAGCGGAGGGCTTCCTGGACAAACTCCTCAAGTGCGGCAACGCATCCGTCGACTCCGACCCGCTGGGGAGAAACGCCGGGGCCGCGGGAAGCGCCGAGCACGACGCCGTCCCGCGAAACCACCAGCACCTCGGTCTTGCTGTTCCCCCCGTCGATCGCGACGACGGTGTCGCTCATGCCCGCGCCCAGGGCAGGAAATCCCGGTTGCGTGCGACGAGTTCGTCCGCGAGCTGGTCCGCCTTGGTGTACTGGCCGACCAGCGGGTGCGCGAGCAGCGCGTCCGCGACCCGGTCCCGGCCGCCCTTGATCGCGGCGTCCAGAGCCAGGTACTCGTACGCGGTGACCCCGGCGATCAGCCCGGCGAACCGCGGGTCCACCGGAGACTGCGGAATCGGGGTCGCGCCCGCGGAATCCACAGTGGACGAAACCTCGATCACCGCGTCGTCCGGGAGGAAATCGAACGTGCCGTTGTTGCGGACGTTCACCACGTGCTCCTCGGCGGCACCGCCCGAAGTGAGCGCGTGCACGAGCTGCACCGCCGCCTCCGAGTAGTAGGCACCGCCGCGCTTCTCCAGCGATTCCGGCTTCGTGACCTGCTCCGGGTCGAGGTAGATCTTCAGCAGTTCTTCCTCGACGTCGCTGACCACCTCGGCGCGCGGACGCTCGGTCTGCTGCTTCGCGACCTGCGCGTCGTGCGAGTAGTAGTACTTGAGGTAGTACGACGGCACTGCCTGCATCCGCTGCATCCACTCGACCGGAACGCTGACCTCCTCGCCGAGGTATTCCGCGTGCTGGGCAAGGAGTTCCGGCAGCCGGTCGACGCCGTCGACCAGGACGCCGCGCTCCCAGCTCAGGTGATTCAGTCCAGTGTGGACCAGCTTGACGTCGCCGGTCGAAGCACCGAGCAGCTTCGCGAACTTGCGCTGCAGGTTGATCGCGACGTTGCAGAGGCCGACCGCGCGGTGCCCCTCCTGCAACAGCGCACGGGTGACGATGCCGACCGGGTTGGTGAAGTTGACGATCCAGGTGTCGTCACCGGCGACCTTGCGCACGCGTTCGGCGATGTCGAGCACCACCGGCACCGTGCGCAGCGCCTTCGCCAGACCGCCCGCACCGGTCGTCTCCTGGCCGACACAACCGCACATGTGCGGGAACGTCTCGTCCGACGCGCGTGCCTTCTGACCGCCGACACGCAACTGAATCAGGACCGCCGACGCGCCGTCGACGCCGTCCTCGAGGTTCGCCGTCGTGCGCACGCGGGCCGAATGCCCCGCGTGGTTCAGCAGCCGCTGGCTGAAATCGCCGACCGCCTCGACCCGGTAGGCGTCCGGGTCGATCAGCACGATCTCGTCGACGTCGAGCGAGGCCCGCCGTCCGGCGATGCCGTCGATCAGCTCCGGCGTGTAGGTGGACCCACCGCCGACCACTGCCAGTTTCATCCCTTGACTCCCGTGAACGTGATGCCCTTGACGAACGACTTCTGCGCGAACACGAACAGCACGATCACCGGCAGCATGATCAGCGCGGTGGCGGCCATCGTGAGGTTCCATTCGACGTGGTGCATGCCTCGGAAGGACGCGATCGCCAGTGAAAGCGGCCAGTTGTCTTTGTTCTCGCCCGTGTAGAGCAGCGGGCCGAAATAGTCGTTCCAGGTGAACAGGAAGCAGAACATCGCGGTGGCCGCGATCCCCGGCTTCGCCATCGGGATCAGCACCCGCGTGAGCACCCGGAACTCGTTGCAGCCGTCGATCTTCGCCGCTTCGAGGTAGTCCTTCGGAATGGTGAGGAAGAACTGCCGCAGCAGGAAGATCGAGAAGGCGTCGAAGAAGAAGTACGGCACGATGAGCGGCACCAGCGTGCCGGTGAACCCGAGCCGCACCCACAGGTCGTACAGCGGGACGACGGTGACCTGCGGCGGCAGCATCATCGCGACCACGACGAGCATGAAGCACAGGTTCTGCCCGCGCCACCGCAGTTTCGCCAGCCCGTACGCCGCCGGGATCGCCGAGACCAGCGCCCCGATCGTCGCCAGCGCCGAATACAGGAAACTGTTGCCGAAGTACTCCAGCAACGGGGCCTTCCGGAACACCTCGACGAAGTTCTCGAAATGCCATTCGGTGGGCCACAGGCTCGACGTCATCGCCTGGTCGCTCTTCATCACCGAGGTGAGGAAGACGAACAGCAACGGCAGCATGAAGATCACGCCGAGTGCGATGCCGACCGCGTGCGTGGCCACAAAGGACAGTTTCTTGTCCCAGCGCCGCTTGAACTTCTCCCGCGGATGCACCGGAGGAGCCGGACGCGGCGGTGCCGAAAGCGTCGTCATGCTCCGTCCTCCTGATGTTGCGTCTTACGCATCTGCCGCACGAGAATCCAGGTGAAGCCCGCGGAAACCAGGAACAGCAGCACGGCCATCGCCGCCGCGTAACCCATGTTGAAGTACCGGAAACCCTGTACGTACAGCCAGATCGGATACGTCAGCGTCGAGTTTTCCGGCGCACCGATCAGTTTCGAGTTCCCCGCGACGTCCGCGGTGCCCGCGGAAGCGGACGCGGCGACGATCGCTTGGGTGAAGAACTGCAGTGCGTAGATCATCGAGTTGACCACGCCGAACAGCAGCACCGGAGAGATCGACGGCAGCGTCACGTGCCAGAACCGGCGCACCGGGCCGGCCCCGTCGAGTTCCGCGGCCTCGTACTGCTCCTGCGGGACGTCCAGCAACGCGGCCAGGATGATGATCATCAGCTCGCCCGAACCCCACAGCGCGAGCAGAGTCAGCGCGGGCTTCGACATTTCCGGGCTGTTGAACCACAATCCGCCGTCGATGCCCACGAACCGCAGGAACCGGTTCACCGGACCGAATTCCGGGTTGAACACGAAGACGAACGCGAGCGTCGCGGCCGCCGGCGGGGCGAGCGCGGGCAGGTAGCAGAGCGTGCGGACGATGCCGACGCCCGACTTCAGCCGCGAAATCACCGACGCGACGCCGAGCGAGAACAGCACCCGGCAGACGGTCAGGATGATCACCAGCCACAACGTGTTGTACGCGGCGGTTTTCACCAGCGGCTCGCTGGTGAACATGCGCACGTAGTTGTCGAACCCGATCCACTGCGGAGGGTTGATCAGGTCGTAGCGGGTGAACGAGTAGAACAGCGTCGCGCCGAGCGGGTAGGCGAAGAAGATGAGGAACCCGATGGTCGCCGGCGCCATGAACCAGAACACCGTGCGCCTGCGCTTGGCCCGGGGAGACCCCCGCCGCGCCTGGTTCGGCGCGGAGGGGGTTCCGGTTTCCGCTGCGGTCAGCGTGGTCATCCGCCGGCGCCCTTCTGCGCCAGTTCGTCGTTGATCTGCGCGTCGACCTTCTTGAGGCCCGCGTCCAGATCAGGCACCGACCCGGCCTGCCACTTCTCGGCGAAGTCGTTGACCGCCTTGAGGAACGCGTCGCCTATCGGCGTCGTCGGGTTGGCGACCAGCTTGCCGCTGTTGTAGATGTCGGTGAAGGTCTTGAACTGCGGCGGCATCTTCAGGTTCGGCGAGTTCAGCGAATCCTTCGTGCTGGGCACGTTGTTCAGGCCGTTGGCCATCTCGACGAGGGTGTCGGTGTCGAGCGAGGCCTGCTTGATCAGCTCCCACGCCGCGCCGGGGTTCTTCGCGCCCTTCGGGATCGCGATGATCGTGCCGGTGCCGAACCCGCCGCCGTACTGGCCGGCCAGGCTGTCGAGCACCGGCGCGGGCGCGGTGCCGTAGTCGAGCGAGGGCACCTGGTCCTTGATGAACGCGGTGCGGAATTCGCCGTCGTAGATCATCGAAAGCTTGCCGGTCTGGAAACCGTTGTCCTTCGAGTATTCGTCACCGAGGCCGGCCTTGAACTTCTCGACCTTCTCGTGCCCGCCGTAGAAGTCGATGAGCTTCTTCTGGAACTGGAACATCTCCTTCCAGCCGGGGCTGGAAGCGAGCGACGATTTCCCGTCCGGGCCCATGAACTTGGCCCCGAAGTTCGGCGCCCAGTACTGCGCCTGGTTGGCGTAGAACGGCATCGACGGCAGGAAGCCCGCGGTCTTGATCGAACCGTCCGGGTTGAACTCGGTGAGCTTCTTGACGTCCTCGAACAGTTCGGTGGTGTTCTTCGGCGGGCCGGCGATGCCCTTGGCCGCGAACTGCGTCTTGTTGTAGAAGAATCCGTACACGTCGGCGAGCATCGGCATCGCGCACCGCTTGCCCTGGTACGACGTGTAGTCGCGGACCGCCTGCGGGATCTGCTCGAGGTCGATCTTGTCGCGCTCGAGGTAGGGCTTCAGGTCCTGGAAGCTGCCGGTCGAGCACCACGCGCCGAGGTTGTCGGTGTAGAACGAGATCGCCACGTCCGGCGGGTTGCCGCCGCGGATCGACTGGGTGAGCTTGTCGTCGTCCTGGTTCCCCTCGTGCTTGATGGTGATGTTGGGGAACTTCGCCTTGAGCTTGTCCAGCGCCTTCGTGACCACGCCGTACTCGCGGTCGGTGAACTTGCTGTAGACGGTGATGGTGAGCTTGTCGTCCTTGTTCGGCGGGGCCGCGGCGTCACCGCCGCCTGCGGGCGCGGCGGCGCCGCACGCGGCGGTCGCCAGCAGCGTGCTCGCCGCGAGAGCGCTGAGCACCAGGGATCCGCGCTTGCGCGCGAGACCCCGGATGCGGGTGGGAGCGGACATGAACCCTCCTGTCCATCGAGTGGGTCTACTCGGTCGGGGACGGGGCTTGCTCTCCGGCGGACCGACGCGGCCCGAGGAGCGTGGGGGTGACGACGCCGAAGACGTCCTCACGGGCGGTGGCGAGCGCGGATTGCAGCGCACCGGCGCGCACCGCGTTGCCCTGCACCGAAGCGACGCCGACCGGCGTGCGCGGCAGGACAAGTTCGTGCAGTTTTTCCGCGACGATCCCGGCGAACTCGTCGCCGCCGGCGCGGCTGGTCTCGCCGCACAGCAGGATGAGCTGCGGGTCGGCGACCGCGACGAGGCTGGCGACCCCGCTGGCGACGCGCCGCGCGAGATCGTCCAGGAACCCTTGGTGAGCAACGCGTCGCGCCTGGGTGACGGCGTCCCATCCGCTGTCCGCGGAGATGCCGTGCGCCTTGGCGAGCCGGACGATCGCGGACGAGTCGACCAGGTTGCCGTATCGGGCTCCGGCCGACGGCCAGCTGTCGCCAGTGTCCACAGTGGCCGGATCGGGAACGCGCATCCAGTCGATCTCGCCGCCGCCACCAGTCGCGCCGCGCAGCAGCCGCCGTCCGATGACGACCGCGCCGCCGACGCCCTCGGACAGCCACACCAGCACGAAGTCGTCGACGTCCTGCGCGTTGCCGACGGTCATTTCCTCAACGGCGACAAGGTTTACGTCGTTTTCGATCTTGACCGTCACGCCGAGTTCGTCGCTCAGCCGCTTCGGCACGTTGAATCCGAGCCAGCCCGGGATGTGCGGGGCCGAGGACAGCAATCCGGTGCGCGGGTCGAACGCGCCCTGCGCGCCGATGACCACATTGGCCAGATCGTCGAGCTGCATGCCCGCGGCCTTGGTGACCCGGCGCAGCGCCTGCCCGAACGAGCCGACGACATCGGCGTCCTCGGCCACCGGAAGCTGCACGCGGTACTCGGCGAGCACCGCCCCGGCGACGTCGGCGACCACGAAGTCCGCGACCCGCGGGGTGAGGTCGACGGCCGCGACGTGCGCGAGAGCGCCGTTGACCGCCCACAGCTGGGCGCGCGGCCCGCGTCCGCCGCCGGCGCGCTCCCCGGCTTTGCCGACGAGATTGTCCTGCTCAAGGCGGGTGAGCAGCTGCGCGGTGGCGGGCTTGGACAACCCGATGGCGGCCTCCAGCTCGGCCCGCGTGAGCGGCCCGTTCCGCAGCAACGCCTCGATCGCCGCGCGGTCGTTCATCTCGCGCAACGTTCGCGGACTGCCGGCTCGCACCTGGCTGCTCCTTTATTAGGAAACTTTACAGACGGTTTTCCGGGACTGTAGTGAGCGCGGCCACACGGCGTCAATGGGCTCGGGAAACAGCGCGGTAACGGCTTGATACCGCGGGATGTCCGCGCTAGGCGCAGGGTGACGCACCGAGCGCGGATCGTGCACGGCGGCGGACCAGCAGCCGAGGTGGTCCGGGAACTCGTGGACCACGCTGCACCCGGGTTCGCGGTACGTGAGGGGAACCCTCACGGAATCTGATTCCCTCAGGGTGGCCCTCACAGACCTTGCCGACCCCGAAANGTGGCCCTCACAGACCTTGCCGACCCCGAAAGCCGTGAAGGGCTCCTTGAGGGAATCAGATTCCCTCAAGGAGCCCTTCACGGACAAAACCGGGACCAGCGCGAGCCCATAGCCTGGGCCCGCGCCCGTCCGTTACTCCTCGGCTTCCGCCCACGCTTTCAGCATCACGCGGGCGATCGACGAGTTCCCCGGCAGCAGCAGATTCGACGCGCCACCGGCGATCGGCGTCGGCACCCCGGTTCCGGCGTTGCGGAACGCGGCCCGGACGTCCTCACGGGACACCCACAGCGCTTCCTCGATCTCGCCCTCGGCCGGGACCAGCGGCGCGTTGCGGTCCGCGCGCGCGGTGAAGCCCAGCATGATCGAGCGCGGGAACGGCCACGGCTGGCTGCCGAGATACCGCACGTCCCCGACCTCGATCCCGGCCTCCTCGCGGATTTCGCGGACGACGCAGCCCTCCAGGGACTCCCCCGCCTCCACGAATCCGGCGAGCACCGAATACCGGTCCGGCGGCCAGATCGGCTGGCGCGCGAGCAGCACGTGCGAACCGTTGACGCCGTCGAGGTCGTGCACCAGGCAGATCACCGCCGGGTCGGTGCGCGGGTATTCCTCGTGTCCCTTGGCTTCGCAGCGGCTGGCCCAGCCGAACTGGATCAGCTGCGTCGGCGAGCCGTCGCGGGTGCAGAAGCGCGACTGCCGCCGCCAGTGCCGCAGCGCCTGCGCGGTGGTGAACAGCCCGGCCGACGTGTCGTCCAGCTGCTCGCCGTAGCCGCGCAGCTCGACCCACAGCTCGCCGTTGGCGCGCGGGACCTCTTCGATCACGCCCCAGCTGCCCGCCAGCCGGACGCTGTCGACGTCGCCCTCGATGGAGCCGGGCAGCGACCAGTAGTCGACGTCCTCCCACTCGCCGAGGAACACCGCGTCGGCGGGCGGTTCGGTGCCGAAGTCCATCGCCTTGCGGGTGGCCAGCGATGAGCCGCCCTCGAGGACCGGCGTGCGGCCGGTGTCGTCGAGCAGCACCACGCGGGCTTCCGACCATTTCGCGGCGAGCCGCTCCGGGTTGGTGCGCAAGGTTTCCTGCCGGTCCACTGTGGAACGCGACAGGGTCGGCAGTGCCCCTAGTTCGAACGGAACGCTCATCAGTCCTTCTCGCTGGTGGAAACTCCGAGCGCGGCCAGCTTCGGCGCGAGCAGGTCCGCGTCGCCGACCACGACTCCGGTGAAGCGGCCCGGCGCGAAGAACTCCGCCGCGGCTTCGGCGACCTGCTCCGCGGTGACCGCCGCGAGCCGCTCCGGGTGGCTCTGCAGCCATTCGATGCCGAGGCCGTTCGAGGCCAGCGCCATCAGCTGCCCGGCGAGCCCGCCCTGCGACGACGTGCCGGTGACGAGCGAGCCCATCGCGTACTGCCGCACCGATTCGACCTCTTCGGCCGTCGGCGGCACGGTGCCGAGCCGGAACAGCTCGTAGCGGGTTTCCAGGTACGCAGCCGCGGTGACCTCGTTGGCGGTGTCCGCGTCCACATTGACCACTGCGGTGTCGCCGGTGAACTCGAAGCCCGAGTGCGCGCCGTAGGTGTATCCCTTGTCCTCGCGGATGTTTTCCACCAGCCGCGAGGAGAAGTATCCGCCGAACGCCAGGTTCGCCAGCTGCAGCGCCGGGTACCGCGGGTCGACGCGCGGCACCGTCTGCGCGGACAGCCGGATCTGCGACTGCACCGCGCCGGCACGCGGAACCAGCAGGACGTTGCCGCCGGTCAGCGCGGGCAGCGGCGGCAGCACCACGGCCGAACGGTCCGACTTCCAGCCGCCGAGCGCGCGCTCCAGTTCGGCCGGAACCTCTTGCGGGTCAAGGTCTCCGACCAGCACGAGCACCGCGCCGCGCGGCAGCACCGAAGCGTTGTGCAGCGCGCGCACCTGCTCGGGAGTCACCTCGGCGACGTCCTCGGCCTGCGGGACCTCACGAGTGGCCGGGTGGTCGCCGTACCGGTGCTTCTGCAGTGCTTCGCGCGCGATGGTGCGCGGCTGCGTCCGCGACACCGCGATGCGCTCGATCAGCCGCTCTCGCTCGCGCGCGACCTCCGCGTCGCCGTACGTGGCTCCGGTGAGCACGTCGCCGAGCACGTCCAGCAGCGTCGGCAAACCGTCGGACAGCGCGGTGCCACCGAAGTACAGCCGCTCCGGGTCCACGCCCGCGTTGAGGTCGCCGCCGATCAGCGCGACCTCGGCGTCGATTTCCACCCGGTCGCGCCGCGCGGTGCCGGTGAGCACGGTTTCCGCGAGCACCTCGGCGGTGGCCGCGTGCATCCGGTCCTCGCCCGCGAACGGGATCCACAGCCGCAGTTCGACCATCGGGACGCTCGCCTTGCGCACCGCGAGCACGCGCAGCCCGTTGGACAGCGTGGTGTCCACATGGGACAGATCGGCGGCGGCGCGCTGGTGCCCCAGCGCGGGCAGCGGACGCGGTCCGGCGGCGGTGCGGCCGATCTCCTCGGCGCTGCGGTGTGCGGCTTTGACCTGTTCAGCCGAGGTCACTGTTCCGTCCCTTCGGTGCTTGCGGGCTTCACGACGAGCACGGCGCGCGCGTCCGGGCGCAGCGCCTTCGCCGCCGCCGACACAGCCTCGCCGGAGACCGCGGACAGGCGGTCGGCGAGCTGGTAGACCAGCGACGCGTCGCCGTAGAGCAGTTCGAACGCGCCGAGCGCCAGGGTGCGCGACACGAGCCGGTCGTGCTCCGCGTGCAGGCTCGCCGCCCAGCGCGCGGTGACCTTCTTCAGCTCCTGGTCGTCCGGCGGCGTGGACGCGAGCTTCTCCAGCTCCTCGTCCAGCGCGGCCAGCACGCGCTCGCGCGGCACGTCCGGCGGGTGGATCGCGGTGATGGTGAACGTGTCCGGATCGCGCGCCTCGAACGGGCCGAAGAGCCCGGCGCCCGCGCCGACGTCGACCACCAGCGGTTCGACGTGCACCAGCCGCTGCTGCAGCCGCGAACCGTCACCGTCGGTGAGCACGCCCGCCAGCACCAGGTACGCGAGGTAGCCGTCGAGGTCGTTGATCGGGTCCGGCATCCGGTAGCCGACGGCCAGCGCGGGCAGCGGCGCGTGCGGGTCGGTGTGCTCGCCGTTCAGCTGCGTGGTGGGCAGCGGCTCGGAGAACGACGGACGGACCGGGGCCGGCCGGTGCGGGACGTCGCCGAAGTGCTTCTGGACCAGCGCCTTCGCCTCTTCCACCTCGAAGTCGCCCGCGACGGTCAGCACCGCGTTGGCCGGCGAGTAGAAGGTGTCGAAGAAGGCGGCGCAGTCGTCCAGCGTCGCGCCCTCGAGGTCTTCGAAGGCGCCGTAGCCGTCGTGCGCGTTGGCGAAAGTGGAGTACAGCACCGGCGGCAGCAGGATCCACGGGAATCCGCCGTACGGCCGGTTGCGCACGTTCAGCCGGATTTCCTCCTTGACGACCTCGATCTGGTTCGCCAGGTTCTCCGCGGTCAGCTTCGGCGCGCGCATCCGGTCGGCCTCGAGGAACAGCGCGCGTTCCAGCGCCGCGGCGGGCAGCACCTCGTAGTAGTCGGTGTAGTCCGGGTGCGTGGAACCGTTGAAGGTGCCGCCGCTGGACTGCACGTGCCGGAAGTGCGCCAGTTTCTCCAGGCTTTCGCTGCCCTGGAACATCAGGTGCTCGAAGAGGTGCGCGAAACCGGTCAACCCCTCCGGCTCGGAGCGGAAGCCCACGTCGTAGTGCACGCTGACCCCGACCACCGGCGCGGTCGGGTCAGGAGCGAGCACCACGCGCAGACCGTTGTCGATCGTGAAACGGAAGAGCTCGGGATCGGCCATGCCTCCACCCTACGCAGGCGCGGGCGTCTTCGGCTCGTCCGGTCGGAGGTCCCTCACGCCCTCGAACGCGACGGTCAGTGCGGTCACGAATCCGCTGGTCCGCGCCAACGGCACGGCGTCCTCGCCGGAGCTGCCGTACCAGTACGCCGACAGCGAACAAGCGTTAACTAGCCAAGCGTCTGCTTCCCCCAGCGCGTACGCGTACGGGAGCGCGCGAGAGCCGAGCAGTTCGTCGTCCGGCGCTTCCATCGTGCGCAGCTGTGCGTTAAGGCCGAGAAGGCGGTCTCGGAGGTCCAGTCCGGCCTTCGTCCGCTCCGGCAGGAGACGCGCGGCTGCCGTCACCACGATGCCGGTGGCGAGAAGCACCAACCCGAGTTGTGCGTAACCGACGGTGAAGGCCAGCAGGACGGTGAGGAAAACGCCGTACCCACATAGCCGCGGGCCGATCTTCGACAGTCGCTTCGGGGAGCGCCAGCCGCGACGGACAGTGTCGGCGGCTAGTTCGCGTACGCCCGCTTCGCGGACTTCGGCGAGCGTCGCGGCTTCGCCGGGCACGGCGGCTGTGTACACCGCGCGCTCGAAGGCCGTGAGGTGTTCGTCGGGTGGGTTGCGGCGTACGAGGACCCAGTTGCGCGGGCCTTCTTCGCTGACCCATAGGTAGTTACGGACGCATAGGTCCAGCACTGTCGCGGCTAGGTCGACGGAGCTGACGCGTCCGGTGAGAAGCAGCCCTACGTGCCCAGGGAGCACGCCGTCCGGCGAAGAGAAGCGGCCGTTGTCGAGAAGCTGTACGGGGGTGGCGTGGCCGGGCTGTTGGTCGCGTCGGCGGCGTACGTACACCGCGACGGCACCGGCGATCGACAGGACGGCGAAGGCCAGCCAGGCCCACCACACTGGCGCGGTCGCGGCGAAGGGGCCGCTGGGGATGAGCTTCTCGGTTGCGGCGACGGTGCCGCCGGGGAGTTCGGCGGTCAGCTGTACGCGGGAGCCGGGCTCGAGTTTCGGCACCGAGACGCGGGTCAGGCCGGAGTGGTCGATCTGCGCGGCACCGCAGCGGGTCGTCGAACCGGGCGGACCGGCGAGGCAGCTGAGCGCGTCCGGGATGGCGGGCGCGGCGAAGGTCGCGCGGACCAGTTCGAGGCGGGTGTCCCAGCCGCCGGCGACGTCCCAGGTCACGTGCTCGACGCCGAGGCTCGTGCCGACCGCACCGTCCACTGTGTACCGAAGCACGGACGTTCCGCCACGCAGATAGAAGGTCACCTGGTCGTTGCCGGATTCGGCGTTGCCCGCGCCTTCGATGCTGATGTCGTGGATGCCGAGCACGCGGTCGTTGGCGCGCAACGGAATGGTACGGGTCATCGAGGTGTCGCGCGGTACCGAGACCGCCTCGGTGACGGAGAGGCTGCCGTCGCGCTGGACTTTCAGGGCCACTTCGACGCTCTGCGGCAAGCCGGGCAGCGACGGCTGATCTTGCGCCGCAGCGGGTGTCGCGGAGAGGAACGGGATCAACAGCAGCGCGGCGAGTTTCATTGCGCGGACACCGCCGAGCGTCGTTCGGCCATGGCTTGGATCGCACCGATCTCTGCCGCCAACGGTGATTCGCCTCGTCCGGCAGGAGTCCCCAACGCGCGGCCACGGCGGGGTTGAACCAGCGGAGCGGCGGCGAAGGTGGCGATTCCAGCGATCAGGAGCGCGACGCCGATCAGCGCCTCGCCGACGGCGAGGGCGAGGGCGAGGGCGAGGGCGAGGACGAGGACGAGGACGAGGACGAGGACGAGGACGACGGTCGTCATGATGCCCGCAGCGGCAAGGATGAGCCCGGCCCAGCGGACGAGCGGTTGCCTCGCGGAAAGCCAGCCTTGGCGATGCGCTTCGGCGTCGAGAAGGGCGCGCAGCTCATCCTGATCCGGCCGCGCGGCAGCGAGCGGACCCGGCGGGAAGGCGGTCTTGACTGCCTGCTCGAACGGCGTGAGCGGATCGGCTTCGCCATGGCTGACCTGTCCGTCGGCGATGTGCAGATGCCCGCGAGCGACGAGGTCGAGGACCGTGCCGGTGAGGTCGAGTTCGCCGCGCGGCCGGGTGCGGCGACGCAGCACACTGGCACCGACGAGCAGGTAGAGCACTAACGCGAGACCACTGAGAACGGTCGGAAGTCCTGGCGCGAAAACAGCCAGCGGTCCAGTCGGGACAAAGCGGGCGTTGTCCGGCAACGGTCCGGTTTGGACCGCCAGGTCGATCCGTTCCCCTTGGCGCAGACCGTTCTGTTCGGCATGCGCTCCCCCGCTTCGGAGTTCCGAGAACGTGCATTGCCGAGACGATCCCGGCTGACCGGCGTAACAATCCGCAGTGGACACTTCCGGCCCGCTGAAGGCGGCAGTGACCCGATCAACCGTCCGATCCCAGCCTCCGGTGAGCTGAAACCGGACCTGCCCAGCCGCGACCGCACCGTCCACTGTGTACTTCACGGTCGCCGGCCCGGTGACCGTGACCGTCGTTCCATCGGCGGCAGCGGCACCGGAGACCTGCAGATCGGTGATCGAGTAAAGCCGGTCCTCGTCGTCGGTGACCGGGACGCGTTCGGCGATGCGGTGGACGGCTGGGGCGTCGGTGACGATGCGCTCGATGACCGTGAGCTGACCGTCCTGCGCGGTGGTGACGGTGACGTCGTCGGCGAGCATGTCCTCAGCTCGGCGGGGTGAAGGGGTTGTCGGACTTCGGCGGCGCCGGAGGCGGAACCGGCGGCGGAGCGGAAGCGGGCGGGCCGTAGTGCATCGGCGCGAGCCGGGCGTGGTCGCGGTTGCGGCGTTCGGCCAGCACCGCGGTGAGGAACACCCACGGCGGCATCCCGTACGGCATCAGCACCCCGATCGCCGCGGAAACCTGCTGCGCCAGGCCGAAACCGAGCGACGCGGCCGCTTCCGGGCGCAGTTCGTGGTAGCGGCCGAGGTACTGACGGGCGGCCATGGCGAGGTCGTCGGTGAGTCCGCTGAGATCGAAGTGCGCGGCCCACGCCTCCAGACCGGGCGGCACCGCGAGAATCGCCTGCGCGGATTGCGGCACGCGTTCGCGGATCACCAGGGTGCCCGCGAGGTAGTCGCCGACGCGCCGGCCGTTCGACGACGTCAGCGACACGATGACGGCCACCGCGCCGAGAAAGCCGAGCGCCCAGAAGTCGACGAAGAAACCGGCGAGCGCGCGGGTCAGCGCGTGCCGGAAGCTGATCGGGCCGCCGTCGAGGCGCACCACGCGCAGGCCGAGCGCGAGTTTGCCGAGCGAACGGCCGCGGCTGAGCGTTTCGAACAGCACCGGATAGCCGATCACCACCAGCACGAACACGGTCAGCATCAGCGCGACGGTGAGCGCCGAGTCGAACGACCCCGCGGTCAGCATCAGCGCGACGAGCACGAGCAGCAGCAACGCGGCCTGGACGAGGACGTCGAGCAGCATCGCGACCGCGCGGCTGGCGAGCTTCGCCACCCGCAGGTCGAGGACGACGGCCTCACCGGTGACGAGATCGGACTCTTCCTGCACGAGGCCAGCGTAGAGCGCCTGCCTCTATCCTGGCGGGAGAGGAGGTGGCCGGTGGACGTCGACGTGTTCGTCGCGGCGCACAGCGCGGAGTGGAGCAGGCTCGGCGAACTGGCCGGACGGCGCAGGCTGACTGGTCAGGAGGCAGACGAGCTGGTCATGCTCTATCAGCGGGCGGCGACGCATCTGTCGATGATCCGCTCGACCGCACCCGACCCGGCCCTGCTGGCGAGGCTGTCGGCGCTGGTCGCGCGCGGCCGTTCGGCGGTCGCCGGTTCGCACAGCCCGGCGTGGCGCGAGGTCGGGCTCTTCTTCACCCACCGCTTCCCGGCCGCGGTGTACCTGAGCCGCCGCTGGTGGATCCCGGCGGCGCTGCTGTCGGTCGCGGTGATGGCGGTGCTGGGCGTGTGGATCGCGGGCGACCCGCAGGTGCGCGCGTCGCTGGTCTCGCCGGACGAGGTGAAGGCGATGACCGCGCCCGGCGGCCAATACGAGACGTACTACTCGAACGGCCCAGCGGCGTCGTTCGCGGCGAAAGTGTGGACGAACAACGCGTGGGTGGCGGCGACGTGCCTGTTCCTGGGCGTCGCGCTCGGCCTGCCGGTGATCGCCGCGCTGTGGATGAACTCGCTCAACGCCGGGGTCGCGATCGGCCTGATGTCCTCAGCGGGCCGCGGCGATGTCCTGCTGGGCCTGCTCCTGCCGCACGGCCTGCTGGAACTGACGGCGGTGTTCATCGCGGCCGGGACCGGACTGAAACTCGGCTGGACGGTGGTGGATCCGGGCCGCCGGTCGCGCAGCGCGGCGCTGGCCGAACAGGGCCGTTCGGTGGTGGTGATGGCGCTGGGACTGGCGTGCGTGCTGCTGGTGTCGGGGGTGATCGAGGCGTTCGTGACGCCGTCGGGGTGGCCGACGTGGCTGCGCATCGGCATCGGGGCGGTGGTGGAGCTGCTGTTCTTGACGTACGTGTTCACGCTGGGACGTCGAGCCGCGCTGGGCGGCGAAACCGGGGACGTGGACCGGAGGGCTGCCGGAGACGCGCTTCCCGAAGCTGGGTAGAAGTCCGTGAAGGACTCCTTGAGGGACCTAGATTCCCTCGAGGAGCCCTTCACGGACCTACAACCGGCCTGCGGCTTTCAGGGCCAGGTAGCGGTCGGCAAGAGCGGGCGGCAACTCCTCCGGCACCGCGTCCACCACCCCAACCCCGTGCCGGGTCAGCCACGCCACCGAGGACTCCCGGTCCGCCAACGCCCGCTCAGCCGCGGCCGCGTCGTAAACCGCCTCCGCAGAACCCCGCGAAGCCGCCATCTCCGCCACCCGCGGGTCCGCCACCGAAGCCACCAGCACCTCGTGCCGTGCGGTCAACGACCCCAGTACCGGGAACAGCCCCTCCTGCAACGGTGCCGGTTCCAACCCGGTCAGCAGCACCACCAAAGCCCGCCGACGGGTCCGGCGCAGCACTTCCGCCACCATGCCCCGTGCGTCCGTCTCCACCAGTGACGGTTCGATCGTCGCCAACGCGTTCACCAAAGACGGCGTCGAAGCGTTCGGCACCGAAGCCTGCACCCGCCGGTCGTAAGCCACCAGATCGACCCGGTCCCCCGCGCGGGAAGCCAGCGCGGCCAGCAAAAGCGCCGCGTCCATCGCCGCGTCCAAGCGGGGCGCGTCGCCGACCCGGCCCGCCGAAACGCGGCCGGTGTCCAGCACCAAAACGACCTGCCGGTCGCGTTCCGGACGCCACGTCCGCACCATCACGTCCGACGCGCGGGCCGTGGCGCGCCAGTCGATCGACCGGACATCATCGCCGATGACGTACTCGCGCAAGGAATCGAATTCCGTTCCCTGGCCCCGAATCAGCACCGCGTTGCGGCCGTCCAGCTGCTGCAGCCGAGCCAGCCGCGAAGGCAGATGCTTACGGCTGTGGAACGGCGGCAGAACGCGAACCGTCCACGGCACCTCGTGCGAACCCTGCCGCGCGGCCAGCCCCAGCGGGCCCACCGCGCGTACGGTCACCCGGGCCGCAATACGGTCGCCGCGGCGAGTCGGCAGCAGCCGGGTGACGAGAGCACGCCGTTCACCGGAAGGAACCGCGAGCGCGTGCCGATCGTCGGCACCGGCGCTCGGCGGCCAGGCATCACGCAGCGAACCGCGAACGGTGCGTCCGCCGGGATTCGTGACGGTCAGCGTGACCTCGGCGGGCTCCCCCAGCCGGACGGAAGTGGTGCCGCTGCGCGAAAACCGCAGCGCTCGCACATTCCCGGCCAGGACGAGGTCCACGACGACCAGCACCAGCAGCACCGCGACCACGACCGCGACGCCGGTGCCGGACGGGAACAGCAGCCCGACCACCAGCGCTCCCAGGAGCGCCAGCAGCCCGAGCCGCCCGGTGACGGCCATTTAGCGCGGCACCGGCACGGACGCCAGCACCCGGTCGAGGACGCCGTCCGCGGTCACGCCTTCGAGTTCGGCTTCGGGCCGCACGTCGAGCCGGTGCCGGAGCGCGGGACGGGCGAGTGCCTTGACGTCGTCCGGCGTCGCGTAATCCCGACCGGACAGCCACGCCCACGCACGCGTCACGGCGAGCAAAGCCGTTGCGCCACGCGGAGAAACGCCGATGCGCACGGCCGGAAGTTCCCGCGTCGCACGGCAGAGGTCGACGACGTAGCCGATCACTTCCGGGCCGACGGTCACCTTCGCGACCGCTTCCCGCGCGGCAGCGAGATCCGCCGCGCCGGCGACCGGACGGACGCCCGCGGCGGCGAGGTCGCGCGGGTCGAAACCCTGTGCGTGCCGCCAAAGAATGCCGATCTCGTCCTCGCGCGACGGAGCCGGCATGGTCAGCTTCAGCAGGAACCGGTCCAGCTGTGCCTCGGGCAACGGGTAGGTGCCCTCGTACTCCACCGGGTTCTGCGTCGCGACCACGACGAACGGATCCGGCAGCGGACGCGAGGTGCCGTCGATCGACACCTGCCGCTCCTCCATCGCCTCCAGCAGCGACGACTGCGTCTTCGGCGGCGTCCGGTTGATTTCGTCGGCCAGCAGCAGATTCGTGAAGACCGGGCCCTCACGGAACGAGAACTCGCCGCTGTGCGCGTCGTACACAATGGACCCGGTGACGTCGCCCGGCATCAGGTCCGGCGTGAACTGCACGCGTGTCGTCTTCAGGTCCAGCGACGCCGCCAACGCCCGCACCAGCAACGTTTTCGCGACGCCGGGAACGCCTTCCAGCAGCACATGCCCCCGGCAGAGCAACGCGAGGATGAGCCCGGTGACGGCCGCGTCGTTGCCGACCACGGCCTTCCCGACCTCGGTGCGCAACGCGATCAGGGCCGCCCGCGCGTCCTGCATCTGTTCGGTACTCAAGAACGCTCCACCTCTCGTTCCACCGCGTCCAATTCGTCCGCCAGCCGCACCAGCGCCGCCTCGTCGGACGGCGACGGGCCGTACAGCACCGCCCCGACCTCGTTCGGCGCCCGGCCGGTCCGCGCGCTCACCGTCTCCACCACCGCGGGCGGACCGGCGTCACGCGGTAATCCCAGTCTCTTTCGCAGCCGCGTCCGGGCCGCCTCGCGCAAGGTTTCCGCCGCGTGCCCGGTCGCGCCGCCCCGCCGGTACAGCCGGGCCCGGCCCTCCGCCGTTTCCGCCGACCGCACGACCACCGGCAGCGGTTCCCGCACCACCGGCCCGAGCCGTCGCGCGCGCCACAGTGCGAACAGGACGATCGCGATCCCTACGGTCAGCGCGCCGTATCGCCAGCCCGGCGGGATCAGGTCGACGAAGGGCTTCTTCTCGCTGTCCAGTGCGGGGTCCTCTGTGGACGGGACGTACCAGATCAGCTGCCGGTGATCGCCCAGCAGCCGCATGCCGAACGCCGCGTTGCCTTCCTTGGCGATCTGGTCGTTGGTGAACGCTTCCGCCGAGCCGAGCACGGTCACGGTGCCAGTCCGGTCGGCCAGTTGCACGAAAGTCGGTTCACCGCCGTCGCGATAGCAGGCGCGCGCAGTCTTGTCGTCCGTGCGGTAATGGCGTCCGCCGAGCGTGACCGAACCCGCGCTCACCGCCGCGCCGACCGTGCAATCCGGTTGCAGCGTACGGATGTCTCCCGCCCCCGCCGAGGAAACAGTCGGCGCAGCCATGTCCAGCGCGGTCGAGCCGGGCGCGACGAGCACGAGGTGCGCGACCCGGCGGCGCAGATCGGCCAACCCGTTCGCGGGCACCAACTGCGGGTTGGTGATCAGCAGTGTTCCGCCGTCGGCGGCCTCGCGCGCTTCGGCAAGCGAATGCGCGGCGCGGATCTGAACGCCTTGCTGCTCCAGCAAATGCGCGAGCGCGTGACTTCCGCGCGGTTCGTAGGAACCGGGGTCGAACTCGCCGCTGGTCTGTTTGCCACGACTGAGCACAATGGCCAGTGCGATGATCACGATCAGCAGGAGCAGCGCGAGCGGAACCCGGGCACCGCGCCAAATTCGGCGCAGATCCGGCGAAACGGCCGTGCTCATGCGTCCGCCAGTACCGGTCGGGCACGCCGGACGCGATCGTCCAATTCGGACAATGTGCGGTAGCCGGATTCGGTGCCCGGCCGTCCGCCGTAGTGCACGTCGTCGAACTGCCGCGCGGCGGCGATGAGGTCAACAGCCAGGTCCGGCAGGAACCTCCCGGCTTCGGCGACGGCCTCGTCGGCGGTCCGGCCGGAGCGGACGTCCAGCAGCGCGCGTTCTTCCATTCCCCGCACCAGCGCGCGGAACCGATCCCGCACCGCGTCGGCGAAATCGCCGCGAGCGGCGGCTTCCTCGGCGGCTTTCCGGTACTCGTCCGCCGTTCGCCGCCGTCCGCTGAACACCTCGCCGGACGTTTTCGCCGCCCGGCCGACCTTGCCGACCCGCAGCCGCACGACCACGATCAGCACGATCAGCAGCGCCACCACCAGCAGCAGGCCGAGCGGGCCGCCGGGCACTCCGGACAACGCGTCGAACAGCTCGGAAATCCGCTGTCCGAGCCATTGCCAGAACCGTTCGAGCACCCCCGGCCGCGCGGCCGCGTAACCGGGATCGGTGAGTTCCTGGATCGCCCGCAGCCGGGCGGGGTCCCGGTCGATGTCGACCGGGACGTCGGCGAGGAAGCCGATCACCACGCCTGCCGCGGCGGTTGCGGCGGCTGGATGCCCGCTGCCCTGGCCAGTTCGATGTCCATGCCCTCGCGGCGCATCCGCTGGTCGATGTAGAGCACCACGGTGACCAGCGCGGTGAACGGCATGACGATCGTCTCCGCGATCACCTTGCCCACCGACTGCAGCACCAGGCCGCCGGTCGTCACCGTCGGCAGGGTCGCCTGCGGGTCGAAGATGCCGCTGAACGCGCCCGAGCCGAGGCTGAACGGAATGCCGATGATCGCCGAGATCAGCCAGCTGATCACGGCCGCCAGCAGCAGCACCCCGAACACCCGCCAGAACATCCCGGCCACGAGCTGCCGCGACCGCGTGAACGCCTGCCCGATGGTGCCGCGTTCCAGCACCAGCGCCGGACCGGCGAGCGACCAGAACACGTACGGCAGCACGGCCGGGATCAGGCAGAACACCGCCGCGACCATCGTGGCCAACGTGTACAGGACGGTGACCGCCAGCAGCGGCAGCAGACGCGGCGCGGCTTCGCGCATCGCCGAGCCGAAGTCGACCGGACGGCCGAGCACCGCCTTGCCCATCACCACGGTGAGGAAGCCGGTGAGGAAAGTCTGCGTCAGCATGGAGATCACGAGGACGGGCAGCAGCGAGGTGAGCGCCGAGCCGAGCAGGCTGTAGGCCGCGTCGAGCTGCTGTTGCTGAGTCGCGGCCGGGCCGAGCTGGGCGACCCGGTTGAAATCGGGAACCAGCCACAGCGACGCGACGAGGTTCAGCCCCGCCGAGATCACCGCGACGACCGCGGACACCCCGAGGATCAGCAGCGGATACCGGCGGATCGCGGTGATCGCGCCGTCGAGGATGTCGCCGACGTTCAACGGACGCAACGCGATCACGCCCGGTTTGCCCAGCCCGTTCGGGCCCCAGCCCGCGCCGGGACGGCCGTAGCCGCCGCCCGGGTACTGCGGAAGCGGTTGCTGGCCCGGGGATTGCCACTGCCCGCCGCCTGCCGGAGGCGGAGTCCCGCCGGGCGGCGGGAACGCACCGGGCTGCGACGGGGTCGCGCCGGGGGACGAAGCCGATCCGGCCGAGGTCTCGCTGCCCGGCTCCGGGGTCGCGCCGGAGCTTTCGCTGCTCGACTGCGACGTCGTGCCAGCGGGGCTTTCGCTGCCCGGCTGCGAAGTCACGCTTTCGCCGCTCGGCTGAGATGTCGCGCCGCCCGGGCTCACCCAGCCCGGCTGCGACGGTGCCGGATTCTCACCGGCTGAAGGCGAACTCCCACCGACCGAACCGCTCGAGCCGCTCGACTGCGGCGTCGCACCACCCGGGCTCACCCAGCCCGGCTGCGACGACGCCGGATTCTCACCGGCCGAAGGCGAAGCCCCGCCGCTCGAGCCGCTCGACGGTGGCGTCGCACCAGCGGGATTTTCGCTGCCAGCCGAAGAATCCGCGCCGGTCTGGTTCGTCCCGGCAGCCGGATTCGTCCCGGTCGAAGCGGCGTTTTGGCTGGCGGACGACGAAATTCCGGCGCTCGTGCCGGACGGCGCGGACGAGGTGTCCGTTTCGCCGGTCTCCGGCGGGGTGGCGGCGGACGCGTCCGGATCGGGAGCGGCGAAGCCCCGGCTCGGCGTAGGCGTGTCGTCCCCCGGCCCGGGCGAACCGGGTGAATTTGTCATCGGAGCCCCTCGTCTGCACGGCCCTTGCGGTTGCTGCCGTCACTCTTCCAGAGCCGTCCGCACCCGGCCAGACCTGGGGGGACGTCCGGACGGGAAGCCAGTCCGGCGAAGTGCTGCGGCGGGCCGGGCGTCCCCCGATATGCTGAACGGCAAGCCGGGGGACGCCCGGCCCGCGCCGAGACCCACCGGGACTGCCCTGATGACGCAACCGCCCTACGGCCAGGTGCCGCCACGCGGGACCGTTCAACCCCCGCCGGTGCCGGGTCAAGGACCGGTGCCGCCGGGCCAGTACCCGGGCCAGGCGCAAGGCGGCTACCAGGCCCAGCCTGGACAGGGTCCGTACCAGGGGCAGCAACCGCCGTTTCAGGGCCCGCCGCCGCAGGGGCCGCCGTGGCAGCAGCCGCCGCCGTCCTATCCGGTGCCGCCGCGCAAGCCGACCGGGCTGATCGTCGGGCTGTGCCTCGGCGCGGTCGCGGTGCTGGCGCTGGGCGTCGTGGCGATCGTTTCGCTGAACCGCGGGTCGGGGCCGAGCAACGCCGGCTACCAGGCCGCGCCGCCGTCGCCGTCGTCCGCCTACGAACTGCCGCCGACCAGCGGCTCGTCCGCCCCTTCGAGCTCGCCGAGCAGTCCATCGGAAAGCCCGAGCACCTCGACCAGCGCCGGCCCGCACAAGATCCTCAAGCTGGCCGACCACCCGATCCTGCAGGATCCCAACGCCGGCCTGCAGAACCGCGTCTGCAACCTCCCGCCGTGGACGAGCACGCAGGACGGCGCCGAAGCCTTCTTCACCGCCGCGAGCAAATGCCTCGACGCGGCGTGGGGCCCGTTCCTCGAGTCCTACAACCTCCCGTTCACGCCGCCCGCGCTGCACTTCCCGACCGGCCCGAGCTTCGACACCGAATGCGGCACCATCCAGGTCGGCATCGCCACCGCGGCGTACTACTGCGAGAACAATCTGTACGTTCCGTTCAAGGGCCTGCAGACCGACCAGTACGGCAACAATCCCGGCGTCTACCTGGCGCTGTTCGCGCACGAGTACGGCCACCACGTGCAGGAAGTCGCGGGCATCATGGACGCCGCGTGGCAGAAGATCTACGCGGCCGGGCAGAACAGCCCCGAGGGCCTCGAGATGTCGCGCCGCAAAGAACTCCAAGCGCAGTGCTTCTCGGGAATGTTCCTGGGCGCGCACGTCGACCGCGGCGGCACGATCACCCGCGACATGTACAACAAGGCTTGGAACGACCAGGAAACCCGCGGGGACAACACTTCCCGCAGCCACGACCACGGCACCAACGCGCACTACGCGCAGTGGTGGCGCGCCGGGGCGAAGGACAACCGGATCGCGGACTGCAACACCTTCGCCGCTTCCTCGTCGGACGTCAGCTAACCTGGCAGCCACTGCGCCCGTAGTGGTTCGCGTCCAGTCACTACGGATGTAGTGGTTTGCCGCAACGACCGTGCTCCGGGCCGCGTCAGCTGAGCAGCGCGAGCTTGCCCGGACCGCGGATCACCAGGTACGCGTACATCCCGCCGCAGAAACAGGCGAACACCAGCAGCGCCAGCGCGATCGGCGCGCGGAGGTCCCGCGCGCCCGCCGAGGTGTCCGGCATGGTGACGGAGACGATCCCGTCCGCCGGGGCGTCGTCCGGGACCAGCACCTGGAGATGCTCGTCCTTCCCGTGCCCGCAACTGTCGAGGGTGCCCTGCCGCGGTTTGCCGCCGAGCTGGAACGAGACCGATTCGGCCGCCCCGGGAACGGAACAGTCGACGGCCTTGGTGACCTGGGCGTCCACCGGCGCACCGGGAGACTTCGCGCGGATGCCGAGCATCCCCGGACCGGCGAGCCACACCAGGACCACGACGAGCACCCCGACCGCGACCGGGATGCCCACCTGAAGCCACCGCTTGACCGCGCTCTTATGCGGGGGGTCGGAAACCTGCACGACGCCATGCTTCCAGATGCCGGGGGCAAAACCCAGTGAGGTGCCCGCGCACGGGGGACCCCGGGCGAGGTCGCGCCCGCCCGCTGCCTGCCGACGCTCGCCTCTGCCCGCACCGAACTGGCTCGGCGAGTGCCCCGATGCCACTTTGGGTGCATCTCACGCACCCAAAGTGGCGTTCGGTGCATCGCACGCACCCAACGCGGCACCCGGTGCATCCCTCCCACCCAACGCGGCATTGGTTGCGTCGGACGAACCCGGCGATCGGTGCACCCAGCGGCTGTTTCCCCAGCAGCGCGTTGTGCAGCGGGTTCGCGGTGCCCGCCAGGCGATGCGAAGCAGCCGCTGGCGAGACTGGCCTGGGCTTCGCTCCCAATTCAAGGTCGGCATCGCGAGCCGGGTCCGTCGCCACGGGCGAGTGGCGGCCCATGCGCATTGTCGCTGCGAAACCCCAGCGCGCCCGCCGCACCTCACCGCTCGATCTGATCCACCTGCGTGACCTTCTTGACGTACAGCAGCCGGTCCCCCGGCTCCAGCGCGTCCGCCTGCGGAGCGTCCACCCGGTAGAGCACCCCGTCGCGCACCACGCCGAGCACCGTGTCCGCCAGGTGCCGGGGCGAGCCGCCTTCCTCGCTCGGTTCGATGCCGCGCTCGGCGATCGCCAGTCCGGATTCCGGGGTCAGCAGGTCCTCGACCATGTCCACTACAAGCGGAGTGGATGTCGCCATCCCGAGCAGCCGCCCGGCGGTCTCGCTCGACACCACGACCTGGTTGGCCCCGGACTGCTTCAGCAGGTGCACGTTCTCCGCCTCGCGCACCGACGCCACGATGTGCGCCTTCGGGGCCAGCTCGCGCGCGGTGAGGGTGACCAGCACGGCGGTGTCGTCGCGGTTCGGCGCGACCACTACGGCCCGTGCGTGCTGCACGCCCGCGACGCGCAGGACGTCCGCCCTGGTCGCCGAGCCGTGCACGGTGACGAGGCCGAGCGCGCTCGCCGCGTCCAGCGCCTGCTGGTCGGTGTCGACGACCACGACGCGGTTGGCCTGCACCTCCTCGTCGCCGAGCAGCGCGTTGACCGCCGAGCGGCCCTTCGTGCCGAAACCGACGACGACGGTGTGGTCACGCACCTTCGTCCTCCACTTCTGGATTTTGAACGCCTGCCGGGAGCGCTCGGTGAGCACTTCCAGGGTGGTCCCGACGAGGACGATGAGGAAGAGCACCCGCAGCGGCGTGATCACGATGACGTTCACCAGCCGCGCAGACGCGGTGGCCGGAGCGATGTCGCCGTAGCCGGTGGTCGAGAGGGAAACTGTCGCGTAATAAAGCGAGTCGAGAAGGGAAAGGCCGTCGCCGTTCGCGTCGCGGTAGCCGTCCCGGTCGAGATAGACGATCAGCACCGTCGCCAGCAGCGCCAGCATGGCCCCGATGATCCGCTTGACGATCGACCGCATCGGGCTGACGGTCAGCTCCGGCATCCGGATCACGCCGACGAGCTCGTGGTCGGGCCGGTCGTTCAACCGGACGTTGAGGGGCAGCCGTTTCAAGGCCTTCATGCACCGGCTCCCCGCGCGCGTTCGGCGTCACTCACAGCCGGGAGGATAACCCAATCGGAGCACCCGCACACCCGTCGCGGCGATCATGCTGTGGCAGGCTTGCCGCATGTCCGAGCCTCGCGCGTCGCAACGTCCAGCGCTTCTTCTCGCCGCCGTCCTCGCCGGGGCGGGCGTCCTGCACTTCGCCCGGCCGAAGCAGTTCGACGCGCTGGTCCCGAAGGAATTGCCCGGTGACCGGCGCACCTGGACGTACGCGTCGGGCGTCGCCGAGCTGACCGTCGCCGCCGGGATCGCGATGCCGCGCACGCGCCGGCTCGGCGGATTGGCGGCGGCGCTCCTGTTCGTCGGGGTGTTTCCGGGGAATGTGAAAATGGCGTTGGATTATCAGCGGCGCGGCCGCCCGGCCCGGGACCGCGCGGTGGCGTGGCTTCGGTTGCCGCTGCAATGGCCGTTGGTGAACTGGGCGTTGACCGTCCGGGATCGGGCCTAGCTTCTATTCCTGCGGAACGTTGCGCAGCAAGGCGCGCAGGCCTTCCGCGTCCAGCAAGTCGGCCGGGCGCAGCGTGTGTCCATGCCGGACATAGTGGAAGGCCGCACGCACCCGTTCCACCGGCACTTTCTTCAGCGCGGCCCACGCCAATCGGTACGCACCGAGCTGAATAGCCAAGGCCGGCAGCCGTTCTTCGGACGGGACGGAACCGGTCTTCCAGTCCACGACAGTCCAGCCGCCGTCCGGGTCCGCGTACACCGCGTCCATCCGGCCGCGCAAGGTAATGCCTTCGACGTCCGCGGAGAACGGCACCTCCACGGCGACCGGGACCCGGTCGGCCCATTCGCTGTTCTCGAAAGCTTCCTGCAGGGCTTCGAAATCGGTATCCGGTGCTTCGCCGACATCGGCCGCGCCCGGGAGGTCGTCGATCTCCAGCAGCCGGTCGCCGGAGAACCGTTGCTCCAGCCAGCTGTGGAACGCGGTGCCGCGACGAGCGAAAGTATTGGGCGGCAACGGAAGCGGGCGGCGCAGGCGTTGCGCCAGAGCGTCCGCATCGGACGCCAGGTCCACCAACTGGCTCACGCTCAGCTGCGCGGGCAGCGCAACGCGATCCACAGTGGACTGCGAGCGCGCGCGTTCGGCGAGGAGGACGTCGGTGTCGGCAGCCCAGCCGTCCGGGTCTTCCGGATCGATGACGTCCTCGTCGTCTTCGAAGTACTCGTCGTCCGGCAGGAATTCTTCTTCGTCCTCGGGTTCCGGCGGCAGCGGGATTTCGTCGTCGTCAGCGGCCGGAAGCGGCTCGGCTTCCGGTTCGGGCTCCGGTTCCTCTTCCAGGGCCGCCATTTCCGCCAGCAGCAGATCCACCCCGGTGGCGACTCCGGACCGCCGCTCGCCCAGCGGGTCCACCGGCCACTGCGCCGTCCGAGAGTCCGCGACCAGCGGGTTCTCCTCGCCCTCCTCCGGCTCCTCGGCCCAGACGTCCACCACGCCCAGCGGCGGATCGGCCTCGTTCATCACCTCGGCGATTTCGGAGAGGAAGATCGACGGCCCTTTGGCTCGCGTACTGCTTTCGTTCCACCAATGCCCGGAAACGAGCAGCGCCCGCTCGGAACGGGTCAGCGCGACGTAGCACAACCGTCGTTCCTCGTCGGCCTCGCGGGCGACGAATCCTTCCTCGTGCAGTTCCAGCGCTTCCTGCACTTCTTTGCGGTCAAATCCTTCCGCGATCTGCAGCTTCGGCAGATCCGCCGCGTCACCGCGCAAATGCGCGGGCAGCGCGGTAGAAGTACGCAACCACGACGACGAACGACGCTTGCCCGGGAACACCTCAGCGACCAGATGCGGGACCGCCACCACTTCCCACTCCAGCCCCTTGGCGGAGTGCACGGTGAGCACCTGCACGCGATCCGGAACCACCTGCACCTCGCCAGGCGTGAGCCCGTCTTCCGCGTGCGCCGCGGTGTTCAGATAGTCCACAAAGGACAAGAGAGTCGCCGTTGGCGCGGTCTCGGCGTAGTCAGTAACGACTTCGGCAAACGCGTCCAAATGCGCGCGACCCGCTGACCCAGGTCGGGCGAGCGATTCAACGTCGAGCAGCATCGTGCGTTCGACGTCCGCCACCAATTCCGGCAGCGACTGGTCCAACCGACGGCGCAATGCCGTCAATTCCGCGCCCAGACGGCGAATTCGCCGGTACCCCTCTGCGGAATAACGCTCGGGCGCGCCGGGTTCGTCGACGGCGTCGATCAGCCCGGCCTGTTCCGCGCGTTCGGCGACCAGTTCCGGTTCTTCACCCTCCTTCGCCCGAGGCTCGGGTGAGGTGAGTTCGTTGGCCCGCCGCCACAACGCCGCGACGTCCGCCGCCGCGATCCGCCAGCGCGCACCGGTCAGCAATCGAGCGGCCGCGCTGCCGGCCAGCGGATCGGCGAGCACCCGCAGGGTTGACACGAGGTCGGCGACCTCAGGTTCGTCCAGCAACCCGCCGAGGCCCACGACCTCCACCGGCAGCCCGCGCATCCGCATTTCCGCCGCGATCGGTGCCATGTCCGCGCGGCGGCGCACCAGCACCGCGGCGGTCGGCGGCTTCCCGGATTCTTCTTTCTCCGCATGCCAACGCTGGGCCATCGCGTCAGCGACCCACTCGCGTTCCGCGCGCACATCCGGCAACAGCGCGACCGCGATGTCCGCCGGACCGGCACCGTCCCGCGCGCGCAGCCGTTCCACGCCAAGTCCGCGCTGCCGCAACGGTTCCGAGATCGCGTTGGCCAGTTCCAGGATTTCCGGCGGATTGCGGAAACTGGTGAGCAGCCCGAATTCGTGCGCGGTTTCGAGCCGTTCCTCGCCACGGCGCGGGAAGTCCGTGGTGAACCGGGGCAGGTTCGCCGCGCTCGCGCCGCGCCAGCCGTAAATCGCCTGTGCCGGGTCGCCGACCGCGGTCACCGGCATCGGCGAATGCTCAACGCCGCCGAACAACGACCGCAGCAACACTCGTTGCGCGTGCCCGGTGTCCTGGTATTCGTCCAGCAGCACCGCCCCGTACCGCTCGCGCTCCCCCGCCACCACCGCCGGATATCCGTCGGCGAGCTGCGCCGCGAGAGACATCTGATCCGCGAAGTCGAGCGCGCCTTCCGCCCGTTTGCGGCGATGATAATCCTCGACCAACGGCAGCAGTGCCAGCCGGAACCGTTGCGCTGCCAGCACTTCCTGCAGCTTCACCGGCAGCGACGCGCGCTGGCCTTTCGCGCGTGGCGCATTCTCGATGACCTCGCACAGCCACTCGGTGTATTGCCCGAGCTTTTCCGTCGAGATCAGATGCTCGCCAAGTTCCCCGGCCAAAGCGAGCAGCTGCGCGGTGACCGTCGGCGGCACGCGGTCGGTGTCCAGGTCATTGTCCCAAGTGGACACCACTCGATGCGCCAGCTGCCACGACGAAGTCTCCGACAGCAACCGGACACCAGGCTGCACCGGAAGCCGCAACCCGTGCTCCGAAAGCAAACGCCCGGCATACGCGTGATAGGTCAGCACCGTCGGCTCACCGGCGACCACAGTGGCCCGCAACGCGCCCGACGGATCGATCCGCTCCAGCAGCCCCGAACCGGCGAGCCGCCGCAACCGCGCCCGCACTCGCTCCCCGAGCTGACGCGCGGCTTTCCGAGTGAAGGTCAGCCCGAGCACGCGTTCCGGGCTCACGATTCCGTTAGCCACCAACCACACCACGCGCGCGGCCATGGTTTCGGTCTTCCCCGCACCCGCGCCCGCGACGACCAGCGACGGCTCGACCGGCGACGCGATCACGGTCGCCTGCTCGGGCGTCGGCCGGTGCAACCCCAGTGCGTCGGCGATTTCCGCGGGCCCGACGGGATTGGCGATCACCACCGGGCTCACGGTCCGGTCACCTGACGGCCTTCCGGACGCAACGGGCAGCAACCGCGCGCCGGGCACCGGTCGCAGTCGGCGTTCTCGTGCGCCTGGTAGTCCGGACCGACCGCGGCGGCCGCGGCCGAGCGCACCAGCTCCAGCCACTCGCGCCCGTTGTCCTCGTCCATCGGCGGCTGATCCCGTTGGGTGGCCCCGGTTTTGTTGTTCCCCTTCGCGACATACACGAGCTTCGCGCCGCCGGGCGTCGTCTTGCCCTCGACCGCGCCCAGCAGCACCGCCAGCTGGTACGCCGCGAGCTGCGGGTGCTTCTCCGCGTCCGCGCCGGACACCGGGACCTTGCCGGTCTTGATGTCCACGATCACCGGACGGCCGTCCTTGTCCATCTCGACCCGGTCGACGCGTCCGCGCAGCAGCACGCGCACTTCTTCGTCGCCCATCGGCAACTCGACCTCGATGTCCTGCTCGACCCCGGCCTCGATCAGCTCCTGCCGCGACTTTTCCAGCCACGACACGAAGTTGCGCAGCATTTGCTCCACCCGCGACCGTTCACGACGGGAGAACCACGGCGCGCCGGCGTCGACGCGCACCCACGCTTCGTCCAGCGCGGCCTGGATCTGCTCCTCCGTGCTGCCGCCCGCGATCGCCTGCGCCAAACCGTGCACCAGAGTTCCGGTCACCGCCGCCAGTTGCGCCGGATCGCTGCCGCCGTGCCGCTCGATCAGCCAGCGAAGCGGACACTTCACCAGGATCTCCACAGTGGACGGTGAGATCCGCATCAGGTCGCCGGGCCCGTGCACCGGGTCCTCAGTGGACGCTTCCATCAAGCCGTACCAAGTGTCCGGATGCGCCCCCGGAACCCCGGCCGCAGCCAGCCGGGCGAGTTGTTTCGCCGCCCGCTTCCGGCGTTCTGGATCCGTCTTGTCGTCACACACGACCTCGCGCAGCTCGCCCACCAATTCGGCCAGCACGAGCGACCGGCCCGGCGGTTTCATCCGGGAGTCGAGCATGCCGTCGTCGGCGCCGTTCTCCTCAAGGTCGTCGAGGAACCGGGACGGCTGCTCGTCTTCCCCGGCGACCGCGGTCACCAGCAGCGTCCGGCGCGCGCGGCTCGCCGCGAGGTAGAACAGCCGCCGCTCCTCGGCAAGGATCGGCGCGATAGCGGACACCTTGTCGTGTTCGTCCACTCCGGACAGCAGGTCGACCAGCCGCTCGACGCCCAGCAACGAGCCACGCAGCCGCATATCCGGCCACGCGCCCTCCTGCACCCCGGCGACCGCGACCACTGTCCACTCGCGACCCGCCGAAGCGTGCGCTGTCAGCAGGGAAACCCCTTCGCCCGGAATCGCCGCCGGTGCGAGCGTGTCCCCCGCGATGTTCTGCGACGACAGGTAATCCGCGAACGCCGCGACGCTCGCCTTGGGCAACCGATCGGCATACCGACCCGCCGCATCGAACAACGCCACCACGGCGTCCAAGTCGCGATCAGCCTGCGCACCGAGCGAGCCGCCGCGATCCACCAGACGCAGCAACCGTTCCTGCAGCCCGCTCGCCTGCCACAGCTCCCACAGCACCTGCTCGACGCTTTCGCCGCGGCTCACCGCCTGGTGCGTGACGCTCAGCAGCTTGCCGACCCGGCGAACCGGCAACGCCTCGTTGTCAGCGAGGCCGACGAGAATGTCCCCGCCCCGCAACGCTTCCACGAGCAATTCATCACTCGACCGCTGCCCGCCGCCAGCCAACTCCAGCCGACGAAGACCGCGCCGCAACCGTCGCAACGCCAACGGATCCGCCCCGCCGAGCGACGAGGACAGCAACATTTCCGCGATGTCGACGTCCAGCAATTCCGGCTCCGCCGCGATCCGCAACACCGCCAGCAACGGCCGTACCGCGGAGTGCTTCGCCAACGGCAATTCCTCAGTGGCCGAACCGATCGGCACCCCAGCCGCACGCAAGGCACGTTGCAGCACAAGGAAAGTTCGCGCCGGAGACCGGACCAGCACCGCCATCTCCGACCACGGAACTCCGTCAACGAGATGCGCCCGCCGAAGCTGGTCGGCGATCCAGCTGGCCTCCGCCGCCGGAGTCGGCATCAGCCGCACCCGCACCTTGCCGCCGCGTTTCCCTTGCGGGGTAACCAACTTCCGATGCGGCGAGGCACCGGGCAACGTCGCACCGAGCTTCGCGACCGCCGCCCGGACCGTCGGAGCGAGCCGGTGCGAGGTGGTCAGCATGACCGTCCGGTCGCCGTCATTGTCGGAATCGGCGAACAGTTTCGGGTCCGCGCCGCGGAAGGAGAACACCGACTGATCCGGATCGCCGGCCACCACGAACTCCTCCGCGGTGTGCCCGATCGTGCGGATCAGCTGAACCTGCAACGGATCCAGGTGATGCGCGTCGTCCACGAACAAATGCCGGACGCGGCCGCGCTCGCGTTCGCGCAATTCCTCGTCGTCCTCCAGCGCGAGCAACGCCGACGTCACCAGCTCCGCGGCGTCCAGCGCGGGCGCGGCAGGCAGGCCGAGCGCGTTGCCGCCCGCCCCCTGCAGCTGGGTGACCTCCTCGTACTGCGCCCAGAACTGCCCCGCCGCGACCCACTCCTCGCGGTCCTGGCGATGCCCGAGTTCAGTCAGATCCTCCGGCCCGAGCCCGCGTTCGGCCGCCCGCATCAGCAGGTCGCGCAGTTCCTCGGCGAACCCGGGAACGGTCAGCGCCGGACGCAGTTGCTCCGGCCAGTCGGTCGCGCCCTCCTCCAGGTCGCCCTCCAGCAGTTCGCGCACGACGACGTCCTGCTCCGCCCCGGCCAGCAACCGCGGCGGCGGCAGTTCCTCGGCGCGAGCTTCCAGGCGCAGCAAGGAAAACGCGTACGAATGCACTGTGCGCACAAGCGGTTCGCTCACCGTGCGCGGCAGCGGAGACTCCTGATCCGGGTCCGACGTGAGCCGCCGTGTGAGGTCGGCGCGCAGCGCGTCGGCGGCCCGGCGGGACGTCGTGAGCAGCAGCACGCTCTCCGGATCCGCCCCCTCAGCGATCCGGCGCGCGGCAGCGGTGGCGAGCAGCGCCGTCTTCCCGGTGCCCGGCCCGCCGAGCACGCGGCGGAATCCCGCGGGCGCCGACAGCAGCCGTCGAGCGTCCTCGTCCCAGGTGAACGTGGGTGCGGCGGGGACCGGCGGGCGCACCAGCCGCGCCTGCCCAGTCCCTGCTCTCCGCACGTGCACATCAGCGATGGAACCATGCCCGCTCACCCGGGTGGCGCACCGGCACACCCCTCGGCGGGACTATCATTCCCCGGGTCATGAACGACGAACTGCACGAGCGGATACGCGCAGTCATCGCCGACGTACCCGCGGGGACAGTCGCGACGTACGGCGACGTCGCAGCGCTCTCCGGCGCTCCCTCTCCGCGCATGGTCGGCCGCGCCCTCGCCGAGGACGGCCACGACCTGCCCTGGCACCGCATCCTCCGCGCGAACGGGACCCCCGCGCCGCATCTGCTGCACGAACAGCTGGAGCGACTGCGCGCCGAGGGCGTCCTCGCGGACGGCGACAAGGTGGACCTGCGGAAGTACCGCTGGCGCCCGGACGGTGACGAGCCCGGGGATGACGAGCCGGTCGGCTTGTTCTAGAGACGGCTTTAGCTTTCTGGTGACGCTGCGGCATCCGCGATACTGACGACCGTGAAGGACTCCCCGAGGGACTCTGATTCCCCCAAGGAGCCCTTCACGGACCTCTGCCGAAACCCGCCGTGTGGTCCGGGCCGAACTTGACCGGGGCCGTCGCGCCACGGTTCGCACCCCGGCCCCGGTGCCCTTGAGCGACGCCGCCTCCCAATCCGGAAAGCGGTCTGGCCTCACCGCACCCTGGCCCCGCCGACCACGACCGCACCCCGACCGACGCCACCGAACCCGGCAAACCGTGGCGTCCGCCATCCTCCTCGGCCATAGCCCGCTCCACCCGTTTTAGGTTAGCCTCACCTCATGAGCGTCCTGACTTACCACGCCGGCAGGGTCACCGCGGTCCGGCGGGTCACTCCGCATATGGCGCGGGTCACCTTCGACTGCCCGGGGCTCGCGGCGGCGGGCCCGGCGGCGCCGGACGCGTACGTGAAGGTGTTCTTCCCCCTCCCCGGCGACGAGGAGCCGCACCTGCCGCCCGCCGAGGTGGGCGAGGACGACGTCCTCTCCTGGTATCGCCGGTACCTCGCGATGCCCGACGACGTCCGGCCGCCGATGCGGACGTACACGGTGCGCGCGGCGCGTCCGGAGACCGGCGAGGTGGACGTCGACTTCGTGCTGCACGAGGAGAGCGGCGGCCCGGCGTCCACGTGGGCCGGGCAGGCGGAGGTCGGCGGCCGGGTGGCGTTCCTCGGGCCGCACGGGCTGTACGACGTGCCGGACGGGACGACGTGGCAGCTGCTGGTCGGCGACGAAACCGCGCTGCCGGCGATCGGCGGGATCCTCGAGCGGTTGCCGCAGTCGGCGCGCGCGTCGGTGTACGTCGAGATTCCGGACCGCGCGGAGCGACAGACCTTCGAGACCAACGGTGTCGTCGAGGTGCACTGGGTAGTCCGCGGTGCGCGTACGCACGGCGAAGCGCTCGTAGACGCCGTACGCGCGGCTGAGCTGCCCAACGGCACGCCGTACGCGTGGGTCTCCGGCGAAGCAGGCGTCGTGAAGCTCGTTCGGCGACACCTTGTCCGCGAGCGCGGCTTCGACAAGACCGCCATCTGCTTCACCGGCTACTGGCGACAAGGTCTCAGCGAAGAGGCTGCGGGACGACAGCAGGCCGAAGCGTCCTAACCGAGCTTCGCGACCACCAGCTTCACCAACGCGCCGAGCCGCTGACGCTCCGGCTGTAACGTGCTGATCCCGGCTGCCTCCAACGGCGCTGCAGTCACCGGACCAACGCACGCGCAGACGACCGTGCCACTGCGCAGGGTCTCGCGCAGCTCGGCGCCGTGGCCGGATTCGTCGGCGAGGGTCAGGAAATTCGTCGCGGCCGGGGCGCTGGTGAACACCAACGCGGCCAGTTCTCCGGACAGCACTTCGCGGATCAACGAGAACACCGGCTCCGCATCCGGCGGGGTGTGCCAGCGGTAAGGCTGCACAGCGAGCACCGACGCCCCGGCCGCGGCGAGCGGATCGGTGAACTCCGGCAGCGGTGCCCCGTGCAGTTGCAGCGCGACGCGCGCGCCCTCGACACCGGCTTCGGTGAGCGCGCCAAACAGCTCGTCGTTGGTCTCGCCGGGCGCGGAGTACTCCTCGCGCAGGCCGACGCCCCGCACCGCACCGACCGCTTTCGGCCCGCGCGCGAAGATGCGCGACCCGGCCAGTGCGTCCAGCAGCGCCTCGCGAAGCCCCCAGCCCTCGGCCGCGTCGAGCCAGCCGCGGAACCCGGCCCCGGTGGTGACCGCGGTGAGGTCGACCGGCGCGGCGAGCACGGCTTCGGTGCCGCGACGCAGTTCCGGATCGTCGGCCAACGGGACGATCGTGATCGTCGGCGCGTGCCGCACTTCCGCGCCGTGCCGGAGCAACGCGCCGATCAGGTCGTCCGCCCGCCGCTCGGCCGTGACACCGATCCGCACGCCGTCCAGCTCACCCATTCGCTTGCCCCGTCTCTTGCGAAAACCCGATCAGCTCGCTCATCCGCTCGTCCCGTCTCCGGCGAAGGCGGGCAGCCAGCCGAGCCCCGCCGCACTCACTCATACGCCTGCCCCATCTCCCGGATCGCCGCCGCCAGTTCCGTCCGCAGACCCTCCGGCGCGAGCACCTCCAGATGCGGCCCGAACCGCAGCAGTTCGCCGATCGCGGCTTCTCCCGGTTCGACCGGCAGGTCGATTGTCAACCATCCGTCGCTGTCCGGTTCCGCTCCGGCGGCGGTTGCCTCGCGGAGCGCCCTTGCACCGACGCTGCCCGCGTAGAACGGTACGAGAGCTTGGGCCCTCGGCGAGAGGCGGACTGTCGCCTTTCGGGGGTACATCCGGCGTTCGAACTGCTCGGACCACTCCTGCCAGTAACGAGCGAGGTCGAATTCCGCCGGTCGCTCGAACTCCTCGCCGAGGTCGGTCAGCTCGTGGATGCGCGAAATCCGGTAGGTGCGATCGGTCCCCTCGCACCGGGCGGCGAGGTACCAGTTGCCTGCTTTGAGGATCAGCCCGAGCGGCTCCAGCACCCGCTCGACCTCGCGCTGGCCCCATCGTTCGTACCGGACGCGGACCCGTCGCCCGGCCCACACCGCGTCGGCGACCGCGGACAGGGTCGGCAGGCTTTCGATGCCGCGATGCCAGCCGGGAACGTCGAGGTAGAAGCGTTCGGCGACGCGGCCGGCGCGGCTGCGCAGCTCGTGCGGCAACGCGGCGTACAGCTTCAGCTGCGCCGCCGCGAGCACCGTGCCGAGCCCCAGCTCCGCGGCCGCCACCGGGAGCCCGGCCAGCGCCAGCGACTGGGCTTCGTCCTCGTTGAGGCCGGTCAGCCGGGTCCGATAGCCGTCGACGAGCTGGTAGCCGCCGCTGCGGCCGCGGTCGGCGTAGACCGGCACGCCCGAGGCCGACAGCGCCTCGATGTCCCGGTATACGGTCCGGACCGAAACCTCCAGCTCAGCGGCCAGTTCCTCGGCGGTCATCCGGCCGCGGTTCTGCAGCAGGAGAAGCACGGTGAGCAAACGGCCGGCACGCATGTGGCAAGTATGGCTGAAATACCTGACACAAGATGGCAGGTATAGGTGATTGAGTAAGCGGCATGAACACGTTTGGCATGACGAAGTGGGAAGAGCACGTGGCGAGCGGCGAGGAGGGCGGCCCGCGCGTCGCGTACGTGCACGCCGCGATGGACTACTCGGGTGTGATTCAGGGTGCGGCCACGGGCGATTACCTGCTGTACTACCCGGGCGAGGGCTACGACGGCGGCGCGACCACGTCGCCGGGCTACGACCGGTTCGAGGGCACTGTCGACGGCCGCCGCGGCACGTTCGTCGTGCGCCAGGAGTGGAGCTTCGACCCGAAGAGCATCAGCTCGAAATTCGAGGTCGTGCCGGGCTCCGGGACCGGCGAGCTGGCCGGCATCGGCGGCTCCGGGACAGTGCACGGCGTCCTGGGCGAGCCGACGGTGTCGTACACCTTCGATTACACGCTCTGAAGGAGGCCGGGATGCTGGAGGTGTCGCGCGAACAGGCGCTAGCGTACCGGATCGCCGAGCAGGGGCTGCACCGCTCCGTCGCCGATCCGTACGACCTGCCGCTGCTGGACCTGGGCCTGCAGGACAGCATGCGCGACACCGCTTTGCTCTCGCTGGCGGCCCGGATGCCTGATCCGGTCACGCCGGAGTCTCTTGTGGACGATCAGCGGCTCGCCCTGGTGTGGTCGCACCGGGGCGCGCCGCATTTCCACCGGCGCGCGGATCTGCCGGAGCTGGCAGCCGCCTTGGTGCCCATCGACGATCCGGACGCGCTGGCACGGATGTTGTGGCAGAAGAAGGACATCCAGGCGGCAGCGGAGTCCTCAGTGGACATTGTGTTCACCACCGCGCGGGCGATCCGCAAAGTGGTTACCAAGCCGATGACCAAGGGAGCGGTGAGCGGGGAAATCACGAAGCTGTTGCCGCCCTCGTTCAGCCGGTGGTGTCGTGGCTGCAACGCCACTCACGTGCACGAACAGCTCATGCGTGTCGCTGCGCTCCACGGCGGCACGCGGCTCGAAGCCGGGCAGAGTCCGGCGACGCTCGCGCCGCTGGAGGGTCGCGGACGGATGTCCACGCGCCCGGTTCCGGCGGCGGTTTCGCGGGTGCTTGAGCAGTATTTGCGCTTCAACGGACCCGCGACGCCGGGCGACGCGGCCGGTTTCGTCGGCACCGCGAAGACGTGCATCAACGAAACGTGGCCTGCCGCGGTCACCGAGGTCAAAGTGGACAGCCGCCGGGCCTTCATCCCGAATGACCGGCTGGCCGCGCTGGAGAACCCGCCGTCGCCTGCCGGAGTACGCCTGTTGCCGCCGCTCGATCCGTACACGCAGGGCCGCGACAAAGCCGTCCTCGTGCCGGACAAAGCGCGGGCGAAAGAGGTGTGGAAAATTCTCGGCAGCCCGGGTGCTCTTTTGGTCGACGGCGAGATTCTGGGCACTTGGCGGATGAAGGCCTCCGGCAAACGGCTGACTTTCACGCTGGCCGAATTCGATCCGCTCCGCCGCCCGGACCGCGCGGCGGCCGAGGACGAGGCGGCCCGGGCCGCGACCGCGCGGGGCTACCAGGACTTTTCCGTGACCTGGGCTTGACCGGCGGGCTACAGTTTCTGACGTGCTGAAATGGCTGCTCGACTCAGACCCGACGCTGCGCTGGCAGGTCGAACGGGACTTGGCGGACGCGCCGCCCGAGGTCTGGACGGCCACCCGGCACAAGATCGCGACCGAGGGCTTCGGCGCGCAGCTCCTCGCCCGGCAGGACCCGGACGGTCAGTGGGCGGGCGGTGCTTACTTCCCGGCGCAATTCACGCCCGGTCCCGATACCGGGCAGCCGTGGACAGCCACCACCTGGTCGCTCAACATGCTGCGGGAATGGGGAATGGATCCCGCGGTCTTGCGCGCCAATCGCACCGCAGAATTGCTCGCGGAGAATTCCCGGTGGGAATACGACGATTTACCGTACTGGGGCGGCGAGGTCGACGTCTGCATCAACGCCTGGACGATCGCGAACGGCGGCTGGCTCGGCGTCGACGTCTCCGGGCTCGCCCACTGGTTCACCGAGCACCAGATGGCCGACGGCGGCTGGAACTGCGAATGGGTCGAGGACTCGAAGCGCTCGTCCTTCCACTCGACGCTGAACGCGGTGAAAGGCTTGCTCGCCTACGACATCGCGACCGGCGGTACCGACGAGACGCACGCCGCCCGCCGCGCCGGTGAGGAGTACCTGCTGAAGCGTCGTCTGCTCTATCGGCTTTCGACCGGCGAACAGGTGGCTCCCTGGGTCGACCACTTCGCGTACCCGACGCGGTGGCACTACAGCGCGATCAACGCCCTCGAATACTTCCGCGAAGCCGCCGTCGTGGACGACATTCCGCCCGACCCGCGCCTCGCCGACGCCGTGGAACGGGTTCGCGCCGCCCGGCAACCAGACGGAACTTGGCTGCAGGACGGCCGATTGCCCGGGGACATGTGGTTCGAGGTCGACGTCCCGGCCGGTGAACCTTCGAAGTGGCTCACGTTGTACGGCACCCGCATTCTGTCCTGGTGGGACTCCGCGCAGTCCTAACTGGACCGCGCGACGCGAAAGCCGACGTCGTCCACCCGGAACGTCGGGTGGCTCCGCCGACGCACCGACACCCGGACGCTCCAGTGCTCGTCCGCCCAGCCGCCGCCCTTGAGCACCCGGTACTCGCCGTAGACCGCCGGATCGTAGAGATCCCAGCACCAGTCCCACGTGTTGCCAAGAAAATCGTGAACACCCCACGCGTTCGGACGTTTCTCGCCAGGCAGATGCAGCCGACCGCCGGAGTTGCCTTCGTACCAAGCGATCTCGTCCAGGTCGCCGTACCTCGGTCCCTCAGTTCCCGCGCGGCACGCGTGTTCCCATTCGGCTTCAGTAGGCAGCCGGTAGCCGGACGCGGACCGATCCCACGCCACTTCTCCGCCGTCAAGGCGATACGCCGGTGCCAGTCCGTCCCGTTCGGACAGTGTGTTGCAGAACCGCACCGCGTCCAGCCAGGACACCTCGACAGCGGGGAGACCATCGCCGCCGTCGTATTGCGCCCGGGTGACCGGGAACGCGCCAAGCTCGAAAGCGGGCACGTCGACTGTCCAACTGCGTTCTGTCCGCCGGTCGGTGAGCGTCACCGTTCCGGGCGGAATCGGGACCATCCGCACCGTGCCGAGGCTAGCCGATCGACGCTGGGGTGTCGCCGGGATTCACTGCCAGCCGATACCCCCGCTTGACCACCGTCTGCACCACACCGGCACCGCCGAGAGACGTCCGCAACCGGCCGATCGCCGTCTCCACCGCGTGCGCCTCGCCGCCGGACGGAAGCTCAGCGGACAACTCCCGGCGCGCGACCACCCGGCCGGGCTGTCGCGCGAGCGCACGCAGAAGCGCCATCGGGGCCGGAGCGATCTCGCGCCATTCGCCGTCCACCAGCGCGCCAGTCCCGCGGATCTGCAACACATGTCCGGCGGCATACAGCGTCGGCGAGGCGGTGACCAAGGCGTCCGCGACCGTTCTCGCCAGCGCTCCGATCCGCGACCGTCTCGGTTGGACGGTCGGAATGCCGAGCGAAGCGAGCGGCGCGGCCGCGATCGGGCCCACGCACGCCACGACCACGCGGGTGCTCAACACCTCGATCAACGCGGCAAGCCGACCGGTCCGCCGCGCCATCGCGACAGTGGACGCGGCAGCGGGCGCACTCGTGAACGGCAACGCGTCGATCGTGCCTTCCAGGACCGCGTCCAACAGCCGGTCCAACGGTCCCGGATCGGCCGGAGCCACCCAGCGGTACACCGGGATCTCGATCACCTCGGCCCCCGCCTGCCGAAGAGTCTCCGCGAAGTACGGCAATGGCTCGCCGTGCAACTGCAGCGCGATCCGTCGTCCGTCCACTCCGGACTGCGTGAGGTACTGCAACAGCTCCGCACTGCTCTCCGACGCGGGCGAGTAGTCCTCCGCCAACCCGGCCGTCCGCACCGCTCCGGCCGCCTTCGGACCGCGAGTGAGCAACGAGGCGCTCGATAGATGCTCCAGCACCTTTTCGCCGAGACCCCAGCCTTCCGCGGCCTCGATCCAGCCGCGGAAGCCGATCCCGGTCGTCGCCACCACGATGTCCACTGAGGACTCCAGCAACCGCATCGTCGCCGCGTGCAGTTCGGTGTCGTCGGCCAGCGGCACGATCCGGATCGCCGGTCCGTACCGGACGGCCGCACCCTGGCGCACGAGCAGCGCGCCCAGCTCTTCAGCTCGGCGCGCTGCCGTGATTCCCACCGTGAACCCGGCCAACGGCCGGACGTCCGTCACGGCGAGCCCACCTCGATCACCCCGTCCCGTACGCGAACCGGATACACCGGCACCGAAACGCCTTCCGCGTCGAGACACGCGCCGCTGCGAAGCGAGAACCGTTCCTTGTAGACCGGCGACGCGACCACCGGCTCTCCCCCGGCGTCGCCGACGATCCCGCGCGACAGCACCGCCGCGCCGCTGCACGGGTCCCAATTGGACAGTGCGTACCAGCCGTCGCCGGCATGGAACACCGCGACCTGGTGGCCGTCGATCAGCGCCGCCGCTCCGGAGAACTCCGGAATCTCCGCCGCCGCGCACACCGCGGTCCAGGATGAAGTCATGGTCATCGCCGCACCTCCGGAACTCCCAGCAGCACCGGGATCTTCTGCTCCCGCTCCGCACGGAACGAGATCGACGGGTCCGGCGTCCCCGGCGCGTTCACGAACGAACTGAACCGCGCCAGCTTGTCCGGATCCTCCAACACTCCTCGCCATTCGTCGGTGTAACCCTCGATGTGTTTCGCCATCGCCGCGTCCAGGTCCTCGCAGATGCCGAGGCTGTCGTCCACGATCACCGCACGCAGGTGGTCGAGCCCGCCGTCGAGCTCTTCGATCCACGGTGCCGTGCGCTGCAACCGATCCGCCGTGCGCACGTAGAACATCAGGAACCGGTCAATCGTGCGCACCAACGTTTCGGTGTCCACATCAGACACCAGCAGTTCCGCGTGTCGCGGCGTCGCTCCGCCATTGCCGCCGACGTAAAGGTTCCATCCGTGTTCGGTGGCGATCACGCCGAAGTCCTTGCCGCGCGCTTCGGCGCATTCACGCGCACAACCCGATACTCCGGCCTTGATCTTGTGCGGCGACCGCAGTCCGCGATACCGCAGCTCCAGATCGATCGCCAGCCCCACGCTGTCCTGCACCCCGTAACGGCACCAGGTCGATCCGACACAGGATTTGACCGTCCGCAAAGACTTTCCGTACGCGTGCCCGGACTCGAAGCCCGCGTCGACCAGTCGCCGCCAGATGTCCGGCAGCTGGTCCACAGTGGCCCCGAACAGGTCGATCCGCTGTCCGCCAGTGATCTTCGTGTACAGCCCGAAATCCTGCGCGACCTGAGCGATCACCATCAGTTTCTCCGGCGTGATCTCGCCGCCGGGAATCCGCGGCACCACCGAATAGCTGCCGTTGCGCTGCATGTTCGCCAGGAACCGGTCGTTCGTGTCCTGCAGCGCCGCCTGCTCGCCGCCGAGAATGTGCCCGTTGCCCAGCGTCGCCAGGATCGAAGCGACTGCGGGCTTGCACACCGCGCACCCCGTCCCGGTGCCGTACCGGCTCACTACCTCGCTGAACGTCGTCATTTGCGTCGCGCGGATGATCTCGAACAGCTCCGCACGAGACTGCGTGAAGTGTTCGCACAATGCCTTCGACTGCTCGACACCGCACGCGTTCAGCAGCTTCGCCAGCATCGGCACGCACGAGCCGCACGACGTTCCCGCGCGCGTGCACGCCTTCAGCTTCCCGACCGAATCACAACCGTCCTCAGTGATCGCCCGGGTCAGCGCGCCCTTGGAAACCCCGTTGCACGAACAGACCTGCGCCTCGTCCGGCAACGCGTCCACGCCGACCGCCGCACCGCCGCCGGCCGGGGCGAGCAACGCGCCCGGGTCGGCGGGCAGCGGACGGCCGACCAACGCCCGCAGCGTGTTGTACTCCGCCGCGTCGCCGACCAGGACCCCGCCGAGCAGCGTCCGGCCGTCGTCGGTCACCACGAGCTTCTTGTACGTCCCGGCCACGGCGTCGTTCACCGCGACTTCCAGCGCTCCTTCGGTGACGGCGTGCGCGTCGCCGAAGCTGGCGACGTCCACGCCCATCAGCTTCAGCTTCGTCGCGGTGTCCGGTTCGGGGAAGCTCGCCGTCGTGCCGGTGAGCTGCGCCGCGACCACCTCCGCCATCGCGTACCCCGGCGCGACGATGCCGTACACCCGGCCCTCGACCGCCGCGCACTCGCCGATCGCGTACACCGACGAATCGCTGGTCCGGCATGTCGCGTCGACCAGCACACCGCCGCGCTCGCCAACGTCCAAACCGGACTCTCGGGCCAAGTCGTCCCGAGGACGGACACCGGCGGAGAAGACCACCAGGTCGACGTCCAGCTCCGTGCCGTTGCCCAACCGAGCCAGCAACCGCGTACCGTCCGCCTCGATCGCATCCGTCGAGGTTCCGGTGTGGACAGTCACGTCAAGGTTCGTGATGAGCCGACGCAACAGGCCGCCACCGCCATCGTCGACCTGCAACGGCATCAGCCGCGGTGCCATCTCCACCACGTGCGGCGACAATCCCATGTCCCGCAATGCCTTCGCTGCCTCCAGACCGAGGAGACCGCCACCGATCACCATCGCTGCACGACGGCCGCGACCCTGCCGTTCTGCGGCGGCCCGAATCGCGTCGAGGTCTTCGATCGTCCGGTACACGAACACGCCCGGCAGATCCCGCCCCGGCACCGGCGGCACGAACGGACGCGAACCGGTCGCCAGCACCAGCGAGTCGTACGACTCGACCTGTCCGGAAGCCGTCGTCACCGTCTTGGCTTCGCGATCCACCGACACGACCACTTCGCCAAGCCAAAGATCGACCGTGTCATCGTCCGCGTAGTCCGAGCCCGGCAACGCCAACGCCGCCGGATCCCAACTGTCCACATAGGAGGTAAGCGCGACCCGGTCGTAAGCGGGACGGTTCTCCTCGCCGAAGACGACTACCCGCCACTCGCCCGCCTTGTCGGCCGCACGAAGTGCCTCCACGAACCGGTGCGCGACCATGCCGTGCCCGGCAACCACCACTGTAGGCATTTCAGACCTCCGCTCCTGCCAACGCCACCTGCGCGCGCACCGCCGGCTTGCGCAGGTAGCCGAACCACGTCACACCCACGCACACCGCGTAGAAGACCAAGAAACCGACGAACGCCGGAACGCCGCTGTGCGCGTCGGCGAACGACTGCCGGAACGCGAGGTTGATGAACAACCCGCCCAGCGCACCGATCGCACCGGCCAATCCGATCAACGCACCGGACAGCCGACGCGCGTTGCGCAATTCCGTCGCCTCGTCCGCACCAGCCTGAATCGCTGCGCGCGCCTTGACCTGGAAGATCGCCGGGATCATCTTGTACGTCGATCCGTTGCCGATTCCGGTGAGCACGAACAAAACGATGAACGCGGCCGTAAATGTCGCCAGCGAGTCCGCTGAGGAAGCCAGCACCAGCACCACCGTCGCCAACGCCATCGCGCCGAACGTCGCGAAGGTGACGCGGCCGCCGCCGACGCGGTCCGACAGCCATCCGCCGATCGGCCTCGACAGCGAACCCAGCAGCGGACCGAGGAACGTCACCGCGGCCGCCTGCAACGGTGTCCGGCCGAACTGGTTCTGCAGCACCAAACCGAAGGCGAAGCTGTAGCCGATGAACGAACCGAACGTGCCGACGTACAGCAGCGACATCACCCAGGTGTGTCCATAATGGACTACCTCGCGCATGGCTTTGGTGTCACCGCGAACGCTGGCCAAGTTGTCCATGAACAACGCGGCGCAGGTGGCGGCGATGACGATCAGGGGAAGGTAGATGTAGAGCACCAGTCGCGGCGCGGTCGCACCCGCGGTGCCGATGACGAGAAGTCCGACGAGCTGAATCACCGCGACGCCGAGGTTTCCGCCGCCGGCGTTCAACCCGAGTGCCCAGCCCTTGTGCCGTTCGGGATAGAAGGTGTTGATGTTCGTCATCGACGAAGCGAAGTTGCCGCCGCCGACGCCGCCGAGCGCGGCCATCAGCACGAAGGTGCCCAGCGAGGTACCCGGGTGCAGCACGATGGCGGTTAGCACCGTCGGAATGAGCAGCAGCACCGCGCTGATGACTGTCCAATTGCGACCGCCGAAGCGCGCGACCGCGAAGGTGTACGGGATCCGCATGATCGCGCCGACCACCGTCGGGGTGGAGACGAGCAGGAATTTGTCCGCCGCGCTGAACCCGTAGGCCGGGCCCATGAACAGCACCACGACCGACCACAGTGTCCAGATCGAGAAGCCGATGTGCTCGGAGAACACGGAAAACCACAGATTGCGCCGGGCGACGCGCTTGCCGGTCGATTCCCAGAACTCGTCGTCCTCGGGATCCCAGTGCTCGATCCAACGGCGGGTCATGGCGTCCTCCTCGTTACGGGGGGCGGTCATTGCGCGGCCAGCCAGTCCGCGACCGCGCCGACCGTGTCGCGGCAGCTGCCGCATCCCGTGGTGGCGCGGGTGGTGCGGGCGAGTGCGGCAGCGTCGGTGGCGCCACCCCGCCAGGCTTCGATCAGCCGGCCTTTGGTCACCGCGTTGCAGCGGCAGATCACTGTGGACGAAGGAAGATCCGCCGGGCTCGCCGCCGTTGGCGCACCCGCGGGCAGCGCACGGCCGAGCAGCACCGCGAGCCGGTCTTCGGGGACCGGCGTGCCCCGGTCGTGCAACTGCGTCACGGTCGCCGCCGCGTCCGGCAGGCCCAGCAGGATCGCACCGGTCACGCGGTCGCCGCGGACGACGAGCTTGCCGTACCTGCCGCCGGACGGATCGTCGAAGGTCACGACCTCGGCGGCGGCGTCCTCGCTGGTCACCTGCGTTTCGCCGAGCGCGGCGAGATCGATGTCGCGGGCTTTGAGCCGGGTCACCGTGCGGGTGCCGCGATAGCGCGCCGTGGCGTCCGAGCCGGTGAGCAGGTCCGCGAGCACCGCGGCCTGTTCCCACGCGGGCTGCACCAATCCCGGCGGCGCACCCGGATGTCGAGCGCAGTCGCCCAGCGCGTGGATCCGGCCGTCGCTGGTCCGGAGCAGATCGTCCACCAGGATTCCGCGGTCCACCGCGAGCCCGGCGGCTTCGGCGAGCGACGTCTCCGGGCGCACTCCCGCCGCGACGACCACCAGGTCAGCGGGAACGAAGCTGCCGTCATCGAGTTTGAGACCGTCTCCGGGCAGGTGCCGGGCGGCCGTCACCTCGAAGCGGAACGTGACGCCCAGCTCCGCCAACCGCCGCGCCAGCACCCGGCCGGCGCCGGAATCCAGCTGCCGTTCCAGCACATGCGGCTGCGGATGCACCACCGTGACGTTCGCTCCGCGTCCGGCCAGCCCTCGCGCGGCTTCCAAGCCAAGCAAACCGCCGCCGAGCACCGCGACCGGCGCGCCTGGCCGTGCGGCGTCCACGATGCGCGCGCAGTCGTCCAGCGTGCGGAACGCCACGACCTCCGGTCCGAGTTCGAGCCCTTCCACCGGCGGCAGCCACGGCGCGGCTCCGGTCGCGAGGACGACCGCGTCGTAAGGGAAATCCTCGTCTTCAGTGCATACGACCCGGCGCATCGGGTCGATCCGCGTCACCCGCGTTCCGAGCCGCAAATCGACTCGCGTCTGCGCGGCCCACTCGGAATCGTGCAGCCGCACCGTGTCCGGGCTCATCCCGCCAGCGACCACAGTGGACAGCAGCACCCGGTTGTAGGCCGGATGTGACTCCTCACCGAGCACGGTCAGCCGTACCCGGTCGCCTTCCGGATCGCGTCGCCGGATCTCGTCCGCGAGCCGTGCCCCGGCCATCCCGTATCCGATGACGACGACGTTCCGCGCGCTCATGCTTCCGCCCTCGCCAACGACACCGCGCACACCTTGAACTCCGGCATCCGGCTCACCGGGTCCAGCGCCGGGTTGGTCACCAGATTCGCCCGCGCCGCACCGGGAAAATGGAACGGCAGGAAGACGAGGTCCGCCCGCATCGACGGCACACACCGCACCAGCGCGACGGTCTCCCCGCGCCGCGACCGCACCACCGCGTGGTCTCCGTCGGCCAACCCGGACCGCGCTGCGGTATCCGGGTGCACCTCGACCAACGCCTCCGGCACGACCGCCGTCAACTCCGCGATCCGGCGAGTCTGCGCACCGGATTGGTAGTGCTGCAACACTCGTCCAGTCGTTGCCTGCAACGGAAAAATCTCGTCCGGCAGTTCCGCGGGTCCACTGTGGTCAACCTCGGCGAACCGTGCCCGGCCGTCTGGGTGCGCGAATCCGTCGAGGAACATTCGCGGCGTGCCCGGGTGGGTCTCGTCCAGCACCGGCCAGTGCAATGCTTCCCCGGAACGCAGCCGTTGGTAAGTCACCCCGGAGTAGTCCGCAGCTCCACCCTTCGACGCGACTCGCAGCTCCTCGAAGACTTCCACCGCGTCGTCCGGAAACCTTTCCGCAGGCTGTCCAATTCGGACTGCGAGATCCCGCAACAGCGACAGATCGCTGCGTACTCCGTCCGGCGGCTCAATCGACCTTTGTCGCAAGAGGACTCGGCCTTCGAGGTTGGTCAACGTGCCCTCCTCTTCGGCCCACTGCGGGACCGGGAACACCACGTCGGCCAGCTCCGCGGTTTCCGAGAGGACAAAGTCCGCCACCACGAGAAGATCCAGTCCGGCCAACCGTTCCTGCACCCGGGACGAGCGCGGAGCCGACACCACCGGATTGCTTCCGAACACCAGCAGGGCCTTGATTGAATCGCCCAACGCGTCGAGCAGCTCGACCGCGGAACGCCCCGGTCCCGGCAAGCTTTCCGCTGGTACGCCCCAAACCTGGGCAACATGCGCACGCGCCGCCGGGTCGTCGATCTTGCGATAGCCCGGCAGTTGATCCGCTTTCTGCCCGTGCTCGCGCCCGCCCTGGCCGTTGCCTTGTCCGGTCAGACACCCGAAGCCAGATCCAGCACGCCCGGGCAAGCCCAGTGCGAGGGCGAGATTGATCCACCCGCCGACCGTCGCGGTTCCGGACGCGTGCTGTTCGGTCCCGCGCCCAGTAAGCACATACGCGTTGCCAGCCCGCGCGAGCATTTCCGCGGCCTGCCGCTGGTCCGCGGCCGAGACCCCGGTGACCCGCTCGACCCGCTCCGGCCACCAGGTCGCGGCGATGCGCCACATTTCGTCGAACCCGGACGTCCGAAGATCCACATAGGACTTGTCCAGGTGTCCTTCGGCGACGACCGCGTGGAGAATTCCCAACGCCAGCGCAAGATCCGTTCCTGGCGCCGGGGCGAGGTGCAGGGCAGCACGCTCGGCGGTCGGCGTGCGGCGCGGGTCGATGACGATCAGTTCCGCGCTCTCCAGATGCTGCATGAACGGCGGCATCGTCTCGGCCGGGTTCGCCCCGGCGAGCAGAACGACGTCCGCGTTCGCGAGATCGGTTACCGGGAACGGGAGCCCGCGGTCCACACCGAACGCGCGCATCCCGGCCGCGGCGGCGGAGGACATGCAGAATCGGCCGTTGTAGTCGATTTGCGACGTTCCGAGCGCGATCCGGGCGAATTTCCCGAGCAGGTAAGCCTTTTCGTTCGTAAGCCCGCCGCCGCCGAACACGGCGACCGAATCCGCACCGTGTTCCCGGCGCGAGGCAAGCAGTCGGTCCGCGACGAAATCCAGTGCCTCGTCCCAGGAAACCGGTTGGAGTTCGCCGTCTCGGCGGAGCAGCGGCGAGGTCAGGCGTGCGCCGGATTCCAGCAGAGCGCCGGCGGTCCAGCCTTTCTGGCACAGGCCGCCCGCGTTGACCGGAAAGTTCCTTGGGGTGACCCGGGTCTCATCCAGGCGCATCCCGCACTGCAGGGCGCAGTACGGGCAATGTGTGTCGACGTGCGGCACAGGCGCTCCTCGGGTCGGCGATGACCCGACGGTAAGGACGCTGTGTTACCTCGACGTGCCGGAATGTTTCGGGCAGTTGACATTGCCCGCCGTCATGGCGGAGGCGCGCAGTGAGTCAGAGGATCGCGCTGACCTCGCGGGCCGCCGCGCGCAGGCCGTCCAACGCGGCGTTGGTGGACCTGGGGTCGAGTGCGTGCGAGGCGAGGCGGAAGAGGATGGCGCGCAGCAGGAGCTGGGGCCATTCGGGGAGGTGGGCCCAGCGCTCCAGGAGAGCTCCGGTCGCGCCGCCCCAGACCAGCGAGTCGACCGCGGCGATCGCGGCACCCCATTCGCCTGGGCGGTAGTACGGGACGAAATCGACCACGCCGGGAGCTTCGTCACCGTCGAAGAGCAGGCCCGCCAGGAGTTCGCCGTGCGCGACCTGGTGCGGAAGCTTGATCGGACGGCGGGCCGGGGCGAGGATTTCGAACCAGCGGCCGCCTTTTTCCTCCGACAGAGGGCGGTCTAGTTCTTCCCAGGCGATCCGGTCGGCAACCGCGTCGATGTCGTCGCGGGCGGAGAGGAAGTCCGGCCTGGGGAGGTCTGCGGTTGTCCGGTGGAGGCGTACCGCGGCGAGAACCGCTTCGTCACAGCGGTGTTCGGCGGTGCCGGGGAGGTAGCGCCAGGCTGACCAGTCCCCGACGATCCAGCGGCCGTCTCGTGAGCGGACCGGTTTGGCGATGCGGAGGCCGGGGTCCTCGGCGAAGTCCAGGGCTCGGGCGGTCCAGAGGGCTTGGGAGCGGTCGGTGACGCGTTTGAAGACCACGTCGCCGGCGTGCCAGGTTTCGGAGTCCGGGAGGAGGGTGATGGCGTCGGCGTCGCTGCCGAACGCGTTGCAGACGCGTTCGGAGGGGCGTTCGAGGGTTGACCGCACAAAGGGGGAGGTTACCCCGGGGGTGGTCGGATTATGGGGGAGACTCGCTGGTCGTTGGGCGGCTCGTCGCCTGGCGGCGACATTGCCTTGGGGAGTGCGGTGGGGCACCCCGAAGCTTGATTGTGCTGACGGTCTGGGATGGCTTGTCAAGGCGGGAAAGATGCCTTGACAAGCCACCCCCGACCGCAGGAGAGCTTCGTATCGGGGTGCGGGGCTGGTGTGGGTGCACCGACAGTTGAGTGCACCGGCGGCGGTTTCTCGCAGTGTGGGGCTAGCGCCCCAATGTGGCATTGGGTGCATCTGACGCA
>NZ_SDLT01000053.1 GCF_004522235.1 Amycolatopsis nivea | reverse complement strand
TCCTTGAGGGAATCAGATTCCCTCAAGGAGCCCTTCACGGCTTTCGGGATGAGTGCGGGAGTACCTTGGATGCGTGTTCCCTGAGCAGCGACCCCGCAGGCTTCGTACTACTCCGGCAATGCGCAGGATGGTCAGTGAGACCACGTTGCGGCCACGGCAGTTGATCCTGCCGATGTTCGTGGCCGAGGGTCTTGACGCACCGCGGCCGATTGCCAGCATGCCGGGCGTCGTTCAGCACACTCGCGACACTCTTCGCAAGGCTGCGGTCGAGGCGGTCAACGCCGGCGTCGGCGGGATCATGCTCTTCGGCGTTCCGGAGAAGCGGGACGCGCAGGGGTCCGGCGCGGTCGACGAGAACGGCATCCTCAACGTCGCGTTGCGGGATCTGCGCAGCGAACTCGGCGACTCCACCGTGCTGATGGCCGACACCTGCCTGGACGAGTTCACCGACCACGGGCACTGCGGCGTTCTCGACGCGGACGGCGTGGTCGACAACGACGCCACGCTCCGGCTGTACGCCGAAATGGGGGTCGCGCAGGCGGAAGCGGGCGCGCACGTGCTCGGGCCGAGCGGGATGATGGACGGGCAGGTCGGCGTGATCCGCCGGGCGCTCGACGAGGTCGGGCACAGCGAGACCGCCATTCTCGCCTATTCGATCAAGTACGCCAGCGCGTTCTACGGTCCCTTCCGCGAGGCCGTCGACTCCCAGCTCAAGGGCGACCGCAAGACCTACCAGCAGGACCTCGGCAACGCCCGCGAGGCGATGCGCGAGCTCGAACTCGACCTGGCCGAGGGCGCGGACATGGTCATGGTCAAGCCTGCACTGTCCTATTTGGACATCATCAAGGCGGCCGCCGACATTTCGCCGGTTCCCGTCGCGGCGTACAACATCTCCGGCGAGTACGCGATGGTCGAGGCGGCCGCGGCGAACGGCTGGATCGAGCGCGAGCGCACGGTGCTCGAGGTGCTCACCTCGATCCGCCGCGCGGGCGCGGACCTGATCCTCACCTACTGGGCGGCCGACGCCGCGACCTGGCTGGACTGAGCCCGGGTAGGGTCTTTCGGGTGGCCGAGAAGGACGAGAACACCCCGAAGCCAGCCAGCGTGACCTCGGACGATCTTTCCGGGCTCACCGACGACGAGCGCCGCAAACGCGGGCGCGCGCCGGATCCGGTGCTGCCGGGGGAGACCGCGCCGAAGGCAACGCCGCCGACGCCGGTGCACGCCGCGTTCGTGCTCGCCATCGTGGGTGCGCTGATCGTGGTGGCCGGGCAGGTCGTCACGGTCTTTCTCAAGCAGCAGCTGGTCGAGCACGCGATCGAGCAGGTTCAGCAGAGCGGCCAGAAGGTCGACGTCGCTCAGGTACAGGCCAACGCCAACACGCTCGTCTGGGCCATGCTGATCGGCTCGCTGTGCTTCGGCGCGCTGCTCGTGTTGTTCGCTTGGAAGGCCCGCGAGGGCACGCGTTCGGCACGCAGCATCGCGACGCTGCTGGCCGTGCTCGGCATCGTGTTCGAACTCGGGGTGATCCGCAGCATCTTCGCGCTCGTCTCTTCGCTGGCGCTGGTCGTCATGCTGATCCTGCTGTACCTGCCGAAGGTCGCGGACTACTTCCCGAAAGTCGGCAAGAAGCTGTAATGGCGGCCAGGACGCTGTACTCCGAGCCGGGCGTCGGCTGGTCGGCGCTGATCTGGGGCCCGCTGTTCGCGCTGCTGGGCGCGCTCGCCGAACTGGCCACCGGCGGGCCGACGCACGTCGTCGGCTGGGTGCTGATCGGCGTCGCGCTGGTCGCGCTGACCCTGCCCTGGGTTTACGCGCGGCGCCGGTTCCTTTCGCTGGAGGTCACCACCGAGGGGCTGCGGCAAGGCCGCGAGACGGTGGCCGCCGAGCGGATCGCCTCGGTGACCGACGTCGGCGCGCCGGTCGGGACGCGCGTGCTCGGCGGCGGCTGGTCGGTGCCGCGCAAGTACGACGAGTTGCCGGTCGAGCTGGACGACGGCACGGTGGTGCTCGCCTGGGCCCGCGACGTCGAAGCGCTGAAAACCGCGCTCGCGGAGCTGGCCGCGAAGAACCAACCCGAGGAGCAGGCCGATGACTCCCGGAACTGAACCCGCACGAGGGACGCGCGACGACGGCGAACCTGAAAGGCTGGATCCCGTGATCGACCTACCCCAGCCGACCGGAGCCGGGCTTTGGCCGCCGGAGGAAACCCAGCCGCAGGCGAAGCTCAACCAGCCGTGGCGCGCGTTCGTCGCGCTCGGCGAGGTCGTGGTGGCCGGATTGGCGCTGTGGGCGGCGTTCGCGCTGTGGCACGCCGGGGTCGTCACGGTCGTCACCACGGCGGGCGACGGCACGCGATTGGCCTCGGAACGGTACTTCGGCGGACATATCGCCGGGGCGCTCGGGCTCGGCACGCTGTCCGCGGTCTTGGTGGTGGACGCGGTCCGCCAATTGCTGCTCGCGGTGCGGGCGCGGCACAAAAAGAAGAAGGACTGATTACACAGCTGTCCCACAGGGAACCAACAGCTCACTGCTAAGCGGGCCCCGCAATCTTGCGGCCATGACGCGGCTGCGCACACGAACCTGGGTGGTCAACGGAGTCCTTGTCGTGCTGCTCGGCGGCGCGGCTTTCGGGATTTACCAAGCCTTTTCGCCGGCCAGTTCGACCGCGCAGGCACAAACCCGGACCACGCCGGTCCGGCGCGCGAACGTCTCCCAGACCGTTTCGGCGGCGGGCACGATCGCGAGCACGTACACCGGTGCCGCGAACTTCACGACGTCCGGCAAGGTCACGAGCATCGACGTGAAGGTCGGCGACGTCGTGAGCGCCGGGCAGAAGCTCGCCACCATCGACTCTTCCCAGGCGAGCAAACAACTTCAGGTCGCTAAGGCCAATCTCGCGGTCGCCGAGGACAACCTCACGACGGCGGAGGACAACCCGCCCGCGAACCAGACCGCGACGCAGGCGCAGAGCAGCACCACGTCGCTGCAGGCCAAAGTGGATCAAGCGCAGCTGGACGTCGACAACGCGGAATCAGCGCTCGCCGCCACGACCTTGACCGCGCCTGGTGCGGGGACGGTGACCGCGATCAACGGGACGGTCGGGCAGCAAACGGGCAGCGGGTCCAATTCCAGCAACAGTTCGGCGGCGGCGTCGTCGAGTTCCAGCTCCAGTTCCGGCTCTGGCGGGCAGTCCGGGCAGCAATCCTCGTCCAGCAGCAGCACGGGCTTTATCGACATCACCGACATGGGCAGTCTTGTCGTCAATACTTCGGTGGCGGAAATTGACGTGAGCAAGGTGAAAACCGGGCAGAAAGCCACCGTGACTTTGAATGCGACGCCGGATCAACCGTTGCAGGCGACCGTTTCCAGCATTGACCTCACGCCGACCACGAGCAGCAACGTCGTCAGTTACGGCGCGAAGCTGACGTTGGCGAATCCGCCGTCGGGGCTGCGGCCCGGACAGTCGGCGAGCGTCGTGATCACGGTCGCGGAAGCCGACGGCGTGCTGAGCGTCCCGGCCGCGGCGGTGCGGACCAGCGGGACGACGAACGTGGTCACCGTGGAGCAGAACGGGCAGCCGGTTTCGCGTCAGGTCGAGGTCGGCGTGCGCGGAGAGTCCACTGTGGAGATCAAGTCCGGGCTCAATGAGGGCGACAGCGTGGTGCTCACCGCCGCGTCGCCGACGACGTCGAGCGGCTCCAACGGCCAGCAGCGGACGGGCGGTCTCGGCGGGTTCGGCGGCGGTCAGCAGGGCGGATTCGGCGGTGGACGCCAGGGCGGCGTCGGCGGCGGGGGCCGGGGATGAAGCCGGTGATCGCGGTCTCCGGACTGCGCAAGACTTACGGCAGCGGGGAAACCGCGGTGCACGCGTTGCGCGGGGTCGATCTGCAGGTGTGGCCGGGCGAGTACGTGGCGATCATGGGCGCGTCCGGATCCGGGAAGTCGACGCTGCTGAACATGCTCGGCTGCCTCGACACGCCCACTTCCGGCCGTTACCTGCTGGACGGGTTCTCCGTCGCCGATCTGAACGAACGCCAGCTTGCCTTGCTGCGCAACCGAAAGATCGGCTTCATCTTCCAGTCCTTCAACCTCGTGCCGCGCACCAGTGCGTTGTCCAATGTGGAATTGCCGATGGTCTACAGCGGACTCAAACGAGGGGAGCGCCGCCGCCGCGCGCTCGCCGCGCTGGAGATGGTCGGGCTGACCGATCGGGCCAAACATCTGCCGAACGAACTGTCCGGCGGACAGCAGCAGCGCGTCGCGGTGGCACGGGCGCTGGTCGGCGGACCGGCGTTGCTGCTCGCCGACGAACCGACCGGAAACCTCGACCACGCAAGCACTGTCGACGTCCTCGGCGTGTTCGACCGGCTCAACGCGCTCGGCCGCACGGTCGTGGTGATCACGCACGAGGACGAGGTCGCGCGGCACGCGCACCGCGTCGTGCGGGTCAGCGACGGACGGATCGTGTCGGACGAGGTCCGCACCGGGGTGGTCGCGTGAACTTCGTGGAGATCATGCGGTTCGCGGTGCGCGGTCTCGCGTCGAACAAACTGCGTTCGGTGCTCACCACGCTCGGCATCACCATCGGGGTCGCGTCGGTGATCTTGTTGGTGGCAGTGGGAAACGGTGCTTCGGCGGCGATCACCGCGAGCATTCAGGGACTCGGCACCGACGTGGTCAACGTGTCGCCGCTTCGGGGCGGCGGGCAGTCCAGCCAGGTCCGGCCGCTCACCGTGCAGGACGCGCACGCGCTGGTCGACCCGGTGGGTGCGCCGGACGTCAAGGCGGCGGCTCCGGTGGTGAACACCAGCGCGACCGCGACGTACGGGCAGACCTCCTACGACGTGTCGAGCGTCGTCGGCACCGAACCCAGCTACTTCACCACCACGAACCGGCAGATCGCCGACGGTCAGCTGTTCAGCGCCGAGGACGTGACACAGGCGCGCAAGGTCGTCGTGCTCGGGCCGACGACCGCGCAGTCGATCTTCGGCACCGCCGAGCCGGTCGGGAAGAACGTGCTGATCAACAGCATCCAGTTCACCGTGATCGGCGTGCTGCAAACGAAGGGCAGCACCGGGCTGCAGAACGCCGACGACGTCGCGATCGCCCCGATCAGCGCGGTGCAGAACTCGCTCGCCGGCTACGGCGGGCTGAATCAGATCGCCGTGCAGGCGACCAATGCCGACGCGATCGGGCTGGCGCAGGCCGAGGTCACCGCGATCCTCGACGCCCGGCACGGCATCCAGGCCTCGGCCAATCCGGACTTCCAGATCCAGAACTCCGCGCAGCTGCTGCAGACCCGGACGTCGGCGATCCAGACGTTCACCGTGCTGCTCGGCGCGGTCGCGGCGATCTCGCTGCTGGTCGGCGGGATCGGCGTCACGAACATCATGCTCGTCACGGTCACCGAGCGGATTCGCGAGATCGGCATCCGCAAGGCGATCGGCGCGCCGCGCTCGGCGATCCTCGGCCAGTTCCTCGCCGAGGCGACCATGCTGAGCCTCTTCGGCGGGTTGCTCGGCGTGCTGATCGGGGTGGTCGGCAGCCGGTTCGCCGTCGCGGGCATCCAGCCGGTCGTGGTGCCGTCGTCGATCGCGCTCGCGTTCGCGGTGTCCGCCCTGATCGGGCTTTTCTTCGGCAGTTTCCCGGCGAACCGGGCTTCGCGGCTGCGGCCGATCGACGCCCTCCGGCACGAGTAGGAGCGTCATGTCCGCGTCGACCACCCAGCCCATCCCGACCCCGCCGGAGGAACCCGCCGCGTCGCGTCCGGAAGACCTCATCGCCGAGCCCGCCGTCCAGGGCGATCTCACTGCCGAGTTGAAGCAGGTCGCCCGGCCGTTCGGCAAGCCGACGCTGGTGCTCGCCGGGTTGCTCGTGCTGGCGCTGGCGTTCGCCGGCGGCGCTTGGACGCACGCGGCGTTCGGCTCGTCGAGCGGCTCATCCAGCGCCCGTACCGCTCCGGCGGACGGACAGCAGCAGGGCGGCGGATTCGGCGGCCGCGCGGGAGGCGGTCGCGGGACGGTCGGCACCGTAGAGAAGGTCGACGGCAGCACGGTCACGGTGAAGACCGTGCAGGGCAGCGAAGTCACAGTGTCCACTTCGGACAGTACGACGGTCGGCGTGACTCAGCCGGGCAAGCTCAGCGACCTCAAACCGGGACAGACGGTGACCGTCCAGGGGCGCACCGGCACGGACGGTTCGGTGACCGCACAGGCGATCGTGGCGCAGCCGGCCCGTTAGGGAACGTCGTTGAGCGCGATGATCGCGACGTTCAGCGCAGTCGTGTAGAGCAGCCACGCCAGGTATGGCACAAGCAACAGCGCGGCGACGCGGGACCGGCGGTAGAACAACGCGATCGTCACGATCACGGTGAAATCGAGCAGCACGATGTCCACGCACGCGACCTGCGTGGAGCCGCCCGCGAAGAACAGCGAGATCCACATCAGGTTGAACAGCAGGCCGATGCCGTACGCGGCGAAGCCCTGGTTCTCGCCGTCGGTGCGCCAATACGTCCAGCCCGCGACGGCGAGCACGATGTACAGGACCGTCCACACCGGACTGAACAGCGACGAGGGCGGGGCCCACTCCGGCAGCACGTACCGGTTGTAGGCGTCCGGCGCGGTCGTCGCCGCCAGCGCGCCTACCAGTGCGATGACGCCGACCAGCCCGAAGAACACCGCGAGCATCAGCCACGGGTTCCGGCGGTGTGTGGGCGCCGTCACGTCTCCTCCATGGCTCGCCCCGTCCATGCGCGCCCATCCTAAGAGGAGTGAGGCCGGTGTGCCGGGTGGCAATCGGGTGGCAGCTTGGGCGCCGCCGACACCCGGATGGAGGATTTGCAAGACTGGGACGGTGAGCACTGGCACCGAGCAGTCCAAAGCATGGTTCGCACGCGCCAAGGCGGCCGTTCCGGGCGGGGTGAACTCGCCGGTGCGCGCCTTCAACTCGGTCGGCGGCACGCCGCGGTTCATGGTCCGCGGCGAGGGCCCGTATCTGTGGGACGCCGACGGCAACCGCTACGTCGACCTCGTCTCCTCGTGGGGCCCGATGATCCTCGGGCACGCGCACCCGAAGGTGGTGGCCGCCGCCCGCGCGGCCGCGGAGCACGGGCTGTCCTTCGGCACGCCGACGATCGGCGAGGTCGAACTCGCCGAGGAGATCATCGGCCGGGTCGGCCCGGTCGAGCAGGTCCGGCTGGTCAACTCCGGCACCGAAGCCACGATGAGCGCCATCCGGCTCGCCCGCGGTTTCACCGGCCGCGCCAAGATCGTCAAGTTCGCCGGTTGCTACCACGGGCACGTCGACGCGCTGCTCGCCGAAGCGGGTTCCGGCGTCGCGACGCTCGGCCTGCCGACCTCGCCGGGCGTCACCGGCGCGCAGGCCGCGGACACGATTGTCTTGCCGTACAACGATCTTGACGCGCTGCGGAAGTCCTTCGCGGAGAACGAGGGCCAGATCGCCGCGGTGATCACCGAAGCGGCCGCGGGCAACATGGGCGCGGTGCCGCCGGACGCTGGCTTCAACGCCGCGTTGCGGGACATCGCGCACGAAAACGGCGCGCTGCTGATCATGGACGAAGTGATGACCGGCTTCCGCGTTTCGCGCGCTGGCTGGTTCGGCCTCGAAGGCGTGGCTGGCGACCTGTACACGTTCGGCAAGGTGATGTCGGGCGGACTGCCCGCCGCGGCGTTCGGCGGTCGCGCGGACATCATGGCGAAGCTCGCCCCCGGCGGTCCCGTCTATCAGGCAGGCACGCTGTCCGGGAACCCGGTGGCGGTCGCCGCCGGTCTCACCGCGCTGCGCGAAGCGGACGACGCTGTGTACGCGAAGCTCGACGCCAACGCGAAGCGTCTCGGCGGGCTTTTCGACAAGGCGCTCAGCGAAGCGGGCGTCACGCACACAGTGCAGTTCGCGGGCAACCTGGTGAGCGTCTTCTTCACCGACAAGCCCGTACGCAACTACGCGGACGCGCAGGCCACTGAGACGTGGCGCTTCCCGGCGTTCTTCCACGCGCTCCTCGAAGCGGGCGTGTACCCGCCGCCGAGCGCGTACGAGGCGTGGTTCGTGAACGCCGCGATGGACGACGAAGCGTTCGCTGTGATCGAAGCTGCGTTGCCCGCGGCGGCGCGCGCGGCGGCTGAGGCGGTTCGCCCATGACCACCGTCGTCCACATGCTGCGGCACGGTGAAGTCCACAACCCGGAGAAGATCCTCTACGGGCGGCTGCCGAACTTCCGGCTGTCGGAGCGCGGGCAGCGTCAGGCGCTCACCGTCGCCGAAGCGGTGGCCGGGCACGACCTCGCGTACGTCGTCGCTTCGCCCCTTCAGCGCGCGCAGGAGACCGCGGCGCCCATCGCGGGCGCGCACCGTCTCGACATCGCCACTGACGAAGGTCTCATCGAAGCGGCGAACGTCTTCGAGGGCCAGCGCGTAGCCGTGGGCGACGGCGCGCTGCGGCAGCCGAAAGCGTGGCCGCACCTGGTGAACCCGTTCAAGCCGTCATGGGGCGAGCCGTACGTCGAGATCGCACACCGCATGCTCGGCGCGGTGCACCGTGCGCGCGTAAAGGCCGAAGGGCGCGAAGCGCTGTGCGTGTCGCACCAGCTGCCGATCTGGACGCTTCGCCGCTTCTTGGAAGCGAAGCGACTGTGGCACGACCCGCGGCAGCGGCAGTGCTCGCTGGCGTCGCTCACCAGCCTCGTCTTCGACGGCGAAGAGCTGCTGGAGATCGTTTACAGCGAACCCGCGGGCACTACCGACCCCAAGGTGACCGGCGCATGAAACGGCGGCTGCTCGGGATGCTGATGGCCGCCGCGCTGGTCGTGACGGGCTGCTCGACCGGCAAGGACGCGGTCGTCTCGGGCGGCACCTTCACCTTCGTCTCGCCCGGCGGCAAGGTCGACATCAGCTACCCGGAGAACGAACGGCAGAAGGCCCCGACGCTGGCCGGCGACGACCTCATGCACGAGGGCAAACAGCTCTCGATCGAGGACTTCCCGGGCAAGGCGCTGGTGATCAACCTGTGGGGCCAGTGGTGCGGCCCGTGCCGCGCCGAAGCGCCCGAACTGGAGACCGCGAGCAAGCAGATCGCCCCGCTCGGCGCCCAGGTCATCGGCCTCGACGTCCGCGACCCGGCCCGCGACGTCGCACAGGACTTCGTCCGCGACCGCGGCCTGACGTACCCGTCGATCTGGGACCCGTCCGGCCGCGTGCTGCTGCAGCTGGCCGGGTATCCGCGCAACATCATCCCGTCGACGCTGGTGCTGGACAAACAGCACCGGGTGGCCGCGGTGTTCCTGCGGCAGGTGCTGGCTTCGGACCTGGTTCCCGTGGTGCAGCGGCTCAGTGCGGAGAAGTAGCGGGGGGAAGTAGCGCTCGCCGAACCCCGCGCTCTGCTCGGCCGGGGGCGCTCCGCTCAGCCCGGCGCTCCGCTCAGCCCGGCGCTCGCTCCGCCGCACGCTCCGCGAGAGGGCGCTCCGCTCGGCCCGGGCCCGCTCCGCTCCGCCGGGTGCTCGCTCCGCGCCGGGGAGGTCCGTGAGGGGAACCCTGACGGAATCAGATTCCGTGAGGGGAACCCTCACGACCTCTCGGTTCTGCCGCGGCGCGGACTGCGTTGCAGAGAAGCCCCCAATGCCACATTGGGTGCATGTGACGCACCCAATGTGGCGTTGGGTGCATGTGACGCACCCAATGTGGCGTTCGGTGCGTCCGACGCACCCAAAGTGGCATTGGGGGTCCCCGGCCCGAGCCGTGCAGGAGGCCGTTGCCAGCCCGGCGTCGCGCGTTCTTCTGCGGCCTGGCCTCCTCGTGAGTGCCCATGCCGGTTCTAACCGGCCTAGCCGCTCACGAGCACAGGACCAAGGTCCCACCCCCGTTGTGGCGTAGGTCCTGTGAGCGGGCCCCGCCCGCCTCACGTCCAGCTCACTGCCTACTCTCAAGTGCGTGAACTCCGTGTCCGAGCTGGCGCTCTCCGGGCCGCTGCTGCTCGCCGCGGGTGTCGCGCTGGTGGCCGGGGCCATCTCGTTCGCGTCGCCGTGCGTGGTGCCGCTCGTGCCTGGGTACCTCGCCTACCTCGCGGCTCTCGTCGGCGCAGACGCCCCGGCGGTGCGCGACGGCGAGGAGCGCAAGAAAGGCCGTTACGCCGTGCTGGGCGCGGCGGGGCTGTTCGTGCTCGGGTTCACCGTGGTGTTCGTCGCGACCATGGGCACGCTCGTCTGGCTCGCGAACACCTTGCTGGTCAACGAGGATCTGCTGCAGCGCATCGGCGGCATCCTGACCATCCTCATGAGCCTGGTCTTCATCGGCTGGATCCCGGGGCTGCAGCGCGAGGTCCGCTCGCACCGCGTGCCCGGCGGCGGGCTGTGGGGCGCGCCGGTGCTCGGCGCGGTGTTCGGGCTCGGCTGGACGCCCTGCATCGGACCGACGCTCTCGGCCGTCACCAGTCTCGCCAGCGCCACCGGCGGGGCCGCGGTTCGCGGGTACGTGCTGGTGCTCGTTTACTGCCTCGGCCTCGGCGTCCCGTTCCTGCTGATCGCGCTCGGCGCCCGCTGGGCCGTGCGCGCCACCGACTGGCTTCGCCGCAACGGCCGCCGCGTGCAGATTTTCGGCGGGGTGCTGCTGATGGTGGTCGGCATCCTGCTGGTCACCGGGCTGTGGGGGGACGTCATGGGCTGGCTCCGCAACTCCGTCGCCTCCGATCTCGAGCTGCCGCTGTGACCACTACCGAAGCGCCCCCGAAGAACCCTCAGCCGTACCGGCCGTCCGCCGCCAAGCAGTTCCTGGCTTTCCTGCGCAACACCTGGCGCGGCCTGACATCCATGCGCACCGCGCTGGTGCTGCTGTTCCTGCTGGCGCTCGCCGCGCTGCCCGGCGCGTTGCTGCCGCAGCGGCGGCTGAACGCGCCGAAGGTCGACGAGTACATCAGCGCGCACGGCTGGTGGGGGTCGCTGCTCGACAAGCTGGAGTTCTACGACGTCTACTCCAGCGTCTGGTTCTCCGCGATCTACATCCTGCTGATGATCTCGCTGATCGGCTGTCTCACGCCGCGCAGCTTCGAGTACCTCAAGCAGATGCGCGCGAAGCCGGTGCTGACGCCGCGCAATCTCGCGCGCATGCCGCACCACCGGATCGCCCGCACCGCGCGCACGCCGGAGACGATCCGCGACGACGTGCGCAAGCAGCTGTCCGGCTGGCGGCGCGTCGAGCGCGAGGAGGACGGCGGCGGGTTCAGCGTCTCGGCCGAACGCGGCTACCTGCGCGAGACCGGCAACCTGCTCTTCCACTTCGGCATGCTCGGCCTGATCATTTTCTTCGCGCTCGGCAAGCTCTACAGCTACGAGGGCCAGGTCATCGTGCAGGCCAACGGCGGCCAGTTCTGCAACTCGGGCATCTACAACTACGACTCGTTCGAAGCGGGCCTGCGCGTCGACGGCACCGACCTCGACCCGTTCTGCGTGAAGGTCAACGACTTCACCGCCCGCTACACCGCCACCAACCAGGCCGACTACTACCACTCGCACATCGAGTACCAGTCCGGCCAGGACCTGCAGACCGGTACGTGGAAGCCGTACGACCTCGAGGTCAACGAGCCGCTGCGCACCGTCGGCGACCGGGTTTACCTGCTGGGCAACGGTTATTCGCCGCAGTTCACGGTGACCTTCCCGAACGGCGAGAAGCGCACCCAGAACACCCAGTGGATGTTCACCAACCCGGCGACGATGCTGTCCGAGGGCGCGACGAAGTTCGACCAGCCCGGCGTCACCGACGAGGTCCAGCGGCGCACCAAGCAGCTCGCGATCACCGGCCTCTTCGCGCCGTCCTCGTTCATCCACGGCGGCGTCCTCACCTCGACCGCGCCGCAGCTGAACAACCCGATGGTCGCCGTCGACGTGCTGCGCGGCGACCTCGGTCTCGACGCGGGCCGCGGCCAGTCGGTGTTCTCGGTCGACCAGTCCCGCGTCCAGGACGGCAGGCTCAAGCGGGTCGCCCGCAAGAACCTCGCGGTCGGCCAGGAACTGACGCTCGACGACGGCACCAAGGTGCGCTTCGACGGCGTCAACAAGTGGGTCAACCTGCAGATCTCGCACGATCCGACGCAGGGCTACGTGCTCGGCTTCGCGATCGTGATGTTCGCCGGGCTCGGGGCGTCGCTGCTGGTCAAGCGGCGTCGCGTGTGGGTGCGGGTGCGGCCGGGCAAGGACGAGGGCGCGAGTACCGTGATCGAGGTCGCGGGGCTCGCGCGCACGGATCAAGCCGGATACGGCGAGGAATTCCAGCGGATCAGCGAACGGCTGGTCACGGGCCGGAAGGGCAGCTGAGGCATGGAAATCAACGAGACTCTCTCGCAGTACAGCGACCTGCTGTACACGACGACAGTGGCGATTTACGTGCTGGCGCTGCTGTTCACGCTCTTCGAGCAGGCGTTCGGCGCGAAGGGCCGTCTCGCCGCCGAGCGCAGCCGCAAGCGCGTGCTGGTCGGCGCGGGCGGACCCGACACCGACGACGCCGCGATCGAAAACGGCGACGTCCCGGCCGAGCCCGAGGCCCCGCGTGCGGTCGGCCGCGCGGAGCGGATCGGCCGGATGGGCGCGGCGCTGCTCGTGCTGGGCGCGCTGCTGCAGTTGTCGGCGATCGTGCTGCGCGGACTCGCGGTGCACCGCGCGCCGTGGGGCAACATGTACGAGTACGGCATGGCGGTCACCTTCATCACCGTCGTCGCGTGGCTCGTGGTGATCAAGAAGTTCCCGGTCCGCCACCTCACCGGGTTCCTGCTGCTGCCCGTCGTGATCCTGATGTTCATCAACGGCACGATGCTGTACACGGTCGCCGCGCCGGTCGTGCCCGCGCTGCAGTCGTACTGGCTTTACATCCACGTGTCCGCCGCGATCATCGGCTCCGGCGTGTTCCTGGTGCCGGGCGTGGCGAGCGTGCTGTACCTCTTCCGCACCGCGCACGACCGCAACCCGGCCAAGTTCGCCGGTTTCGGCCCGAAGCTGCCCTCCGCCGACGTCCTCGACCGGATCGCCTACCGCGCCACGATCGTGGCGTTCCCGATCTTCACTTTCGGCGTGCTGTGCGGCGCGGTGTGGGCCGAGGCCGCGTGGGGCCGGTTCTGGGGCTGGGACCCGAAGGAGACCGTCGCGTTCATCGCGTGGGTCGTTTACGCGGCATACCTGCACTCCCGCGCCACCGCGGGCTGGCGCGGGACGCGCGCGGCGGTGATCAACATCGTCGGGTTCTCGGTGACGATCTTCAACCTGTTCTTCGTCAACCTGGTTACCGCCGGACTGCATTCCTACGCCGGAGTGAGCTGAGCCGGGGGTCCACCGCCCGGACCGGGCCTCGGGCGACTACCGTCGTCGCCAGGGGCCCTTCGACGTACCCGGGAGGTTGGCAACGGTGACCGGACCCAGTGAAGAGACTGCCGGCGAACAGCAGTCCGAGCAGGCCCAGGAACCGGCTGCCATGTTCTCCGAGGAACGCACCGACTCGACGCCGCACCCCGGCACCGGGCCGTACGACGCGCAGCCGACGCAGGTCGTCGACCCGCCGCCGCAGGGCGCGTACCAGCCGCTGCCGCAGCCGGGCGGCTACCAGCCGCACTACGACCAGAACCTGCCGCCGCTGCAGCCTCCCGCGCAGCAGCACCAGCCGCAGCACGCCGCCCCGCCGGGATACCAGCAGCAGCCCGTCGCTCCTCCGGGCGTGGCTCCCGTGCCGGGCGCTCCGGCTGGGGCTCAGGGGCTGCCGCAACCGGCGTCCAGCGCGGACGAGCTGGCCACCGCGCACCTGGTCAAACAGCAGAAGCGCACGCCGCAGTCCGGCTGGCGCAAGGCGGTGTACCTGGGCAGCGGCAAGCTGCTCAACCCGGGGGAGAGCCCGGCGGACACGCGCCGGCGCGAGCTGATCGCGCGGGTCAACCAGCCGCTGCGCGGGTGCTACAAGATCGCGATGCTGAGCCTCAAGGGCGGCGTCGGCAAGACCACGACCACGACCACGCTCGGCGCGACGTTCGCGTCCCTGCGCGGCGACCGCGTGGTGGCGGTGGACGCGAACCCGGACCGCGGGACGCTGTCGCAGAAGATCGCCATCGAAACCACCGCGACCGTGCGGCACCTGCTGCGCGACGCGGACAAGATCACGCGCTACAGCGACGTCCGGTCGTACACGTCGCAGGGGTCGAGCCGGCTGGAAATCCTGGCCAGCGAACAGGATCCGGCGGTGTCGGAGGCGTTCTCCGAGAACGACTACCGGCGCACGGTGAACCTGCTCGAGCACTTCTACAACATCGTCCTCACCGACTGCGGCACCGGTTTGATGCACTCGGCGATGAAGGGCGTCCTCGACGTCGCGGACTCGCTGGTGGTGGTGTCCTCAGGTTCGGTCGACGGGGCCCGCAGCGCCTCGGCGACGCTGGACTGGCTCGAGGCGCACGGTTACGGCGACCTGGTGAAACGCTCGGTCGTGGTGATCAACTCGGTGCGCCCGAAGGGCAGTTCGGTCGACCTGGACAAGCTGGCCGCGCACTTCGGCGCGAAGGTGCGTTCGGTGTGCCGGATCCCGTTCGACGCGCACCTGGAAGAGGGCGCGGAAATCGAACTGGAGCGTCTCGGCGGGGACACCCGGCTGGCGCTGCTGGAACTGGCGGCGACCGTGGCGGACGGTTTTAACGGCAGGGCTTAACCAAGCGGCTGCGCTTGATTGACCGTGCGGGCTCCGCAACCACAACCCGAGATCGCGCCGGTTTCTGGACTGAAATCGGGAGGGACGAAACCGGCTTCCCAGCGATCTCGGCGCCCCGGCGGAGCCGGGGCAATCAAACACGCTCAGGAGTCGGTTTCGTCCGGGCGTTTGCGCTGCTGTTCGGAGAGCTTGCGCAGGAATTCGGGATCGTCGTCGGGAGCGACGGCCGGGCGGCGCTGCGGGACGCTGATCCGCTGCGCGCCGAGTGCCCGCCACAACAGAACGGCGATGGTGATCGCGCCCACCGCTGCGAGCAAAGGGATCATGCCCGGGGTCCTTCCGTCGTGCTGGCCCCCCAGATTAGCCGCAATCGGGCCGGACCGGGGGGACGGTGCGCGCGGACCCGCCCCGGAACGCGGCGAAGGGTCGTGACCGGCAAGCGATGCGGGAGGCACCCCTTGCCAGTCACGACCCTTCGGCGTGTTCGAGACCCGCGGATCAGATCTTGCGGGTCGGCTCGCTCGCGTCCGTGGTGAGCTCGGCCAGAAGGTCGTTCACCTCGGACTCGCGGAACCTGCGGTGTCCGCCCGGCGTCCGGATCGAGCCGATGCGACCCGCGGTGGCCCAGCGGGTCACGGTCTTCGGGTCCACCCGGAACAGAGCGGCCACCTCACCCGGGGTGAGCAACCGTCCGCCCATGGTTGCGGTCATTTTCCGCCTCCTTAACGCCCAACTTGCTATACCGGGGGCATCGGGCGATTTCGCCCGTCGCGCCCGGGTGGCCAACGCGGCAATCGTGGCACTTCACCCGTCGGGTACTCGAACGGTTGTCCTTGGGTAAAGAGCCCTTAAAGTGCAAAAGGGACATAACTCAGCAGATTCTCAGGATCGCTCAGCGCCCGTTCGCGCCTCGCTGACCAGGCATTTTCTGACCAGCTGCGCCGAGATTCGGGTAAAGACTGAGCAAAGGCCGCGGCTGGGCGGCGTCCGGCGTCGAGGTTGCTGTGACGCAGGAGACAATCCGGGGCCTACCGGGATGCGCCTCCCGCGCGGGCGCGCCGCATAATGAGCCGGTGGATCAGCTGGACCGGAAGATCATCGCCGAGCTGCGGGCCAACGGCCGGGCTACCTACGCCGACCTCGGCCGGACGGTGGGGCTCTCCGCGTCGTCGGTGCACGAACGCGTCGGGAAGCTCGAGGCGGCGGGCGTGATCACCGGGTACCACGCGATGGTCGACCCGAACACGGTCGGACTCGGCGTCACCGCGCTGGTCGGCATCCATCCCACCGACACCGCCACCGACGAGGACGTCGCCGCTTCGCTCGGCGAACTGCCCGAGGTCGAGAGCTGTTACGCGGTCGCGGGCGACGAGGCCTTCGTAGTAAAGGTGCGGGTTTCGACGGTCGACGAGCTGGAGCTCACTCTCGGCAGGCTGCGCCGCATCCCCGGCGTCGGCCGCACCAACACGACAGTGGTGCTCTCCACCCGGTTCGAGGGCCGCCCCAACAACGCGGGCCTGGACGAGGACCCGGCGAGCGGGGCGTAGCCTGTTTCGGTGTGAGCGAGACACCGGACCACCTTCCCCGTGACCTGACGGTGTACTTGATCGCGCGGTTCGCGCTCGTCGCGGTGGTCGCGGTCGTGCTTTCGCTGGTCGGCGTGCCGCTGCTGGTCTCTTTGCTGATCGGGCTCGTCGTCGGCCTTCCGCTCGGACTGCTGCTCCTGCGCGGGCTGAACCAGCGCGTGACGGCCGGGCTGGCCAAGCGCAACGAATCCCGTGCGCGTGCTCGTGCCCAGCTGCGTTCGCAGCTGCGCGGCGAGACCTCGGCCGACGATTCCGCGGCATGAGCAAACCGCACAGCCGCGCCTGGGTCCGCGAAGCGGTCCGGATCATCGAGGCCGACGCCAACCGCAGCGCCGACACTCACCTGCACGTTTTCCCGCTGCCCCCGGAATGGGGCATCGACCTTTACCTGAAGGACGAGTCGGTGCATCCGACCGGCTCGCTCAAGCACCGCCTCGCGCGCTCGCTGATCCTGTACGGCCTGGTCAACGGGCACATCGGCCCGGACACCGTGCTGGTCGAGGCGTCCAGCGGCTCGACCGCGGTGTCCGAGGCGTACTTCGCGCGCATGCTCGGCCTGCGGTTCGTGACCGTCGTGCCGCGGCGGACGAGCAAGGAAAAGATCGCGCTCATCGAGTTCTACGGCGGCGAGTGCCATTACGTCGACTCGGCGCCGGCGATGTACCCGGAGGCCGAGCGGCTGGCCGCCGAGTGCAACGGGCATTACCTCGACCAGTTCACCTACGCCGAGCGCGCGACGGACTGGCGCGGCAACAACAACATCGCCGAATCGGTGTTCGCGCAGATGCGCGCCGAACGCCATCCGGTGCCGTCGTGGATCGTCGTCGGCGCGGGCACCGGCGGGACGAGCGCGACGTTCGGCCGGTACGTCCGGTACAAGCGGCACACCACGAAGATCTGCGTGGTGGACCCGGAAAACTCGTCGTTCTACGGCGCGTGGGAAACCGGTGCGCCGGACTACGCGACCGGGATGCCGTCGCGGATCGAAGGCATCGGACGGCCGCGTTGCGAACCGTCGTTCGTGCCCGGCGTGATCGACGAGATGTTCCAGGTGCCCGACGCGGGTTCGCTGGCGGCGATCCGGTTGCTGCGGGACCGCACCGGGCACTGGGCGGGCGGCTCGACCGGGACCAACCTGTATGGCGCGTTCCAGCTGATCTCGCGGATGCTGGCGGACGGCCAGGCGGGTTCGGTGGTGACGCTGCTGTGCGACGGCGGGGAGCGGTACGCGAACACGTACTACTCGGACGAATGGCTCGGCGAGCAGGGGATCGACCTCGCGCCGTATCGGGCGCGGTTCGACGAGTTCCTGCTCACTGGCCGATTCGACGCCTAGCTTCCTGGTAGCCCAGCGTCAGCACGACGATCAGGCGGCGCAACCGGTCCTCGAAGTCGAGGCGGGAGCCGGCCAGGCGCGGGTCCTTGATGGCTTCTTGGACGGCTTCGTTCGGGTGCGCCAGCGGCCACATTCCCGCGGTGAACATGAAGATCGCGGACGACAGTTCTTGTGCGGTCTCCGCGGAAAGGCCTGGCAGCGCGGCGTGCAGCAGGTCGGCGGTGCGGGCGTTGTGCTTCGCCGAGCGCAGCTTGTAGTCCCGCGCGATTTCCGTGGAGACATTGCGCTCCAGCACGTTCGCCAGCACGCTGATCAGTTCGCACAGGACCGGTCGCGTCGCGAGTGAGCGGGCGAGGGTCGCGGCGACCTCCGACAGATCGCCGTCGAGGGTGAGCGAGTCGAGCCACGCGCCGCGAGCGCGGTCGAGCACCTCCAGGTAGACGGCCTCCCGCGTGGGGAAGTAGCGCGCGACGTTCGACGCCGACAGGCCTACCCGGCGGGCCAGTTCGCGCATGCTGACCTCGCTGACGGACGACTCCGTCATCAGCTGTTCGGCCACGTCGAGGATCGCCTCGCGGCGGGCTTCCACCTGCTCGGGACTGCGGGCGCGCTGGAAGTCGGTCACGCCTCGGAGTGTAACAGGACACTGCTCTCTTGATAAAAGAACAGCGTCCTGTTAACTTCGAGAACAAGAGAGCAGTGTTCCGTTAACTCTGGCAGGAGATCCCGATGCGTACTTACGACCAGCTCTTCCTCGGCGGCCGCTGGACCGAGCCCGCGACGACCGACACCTTCGAAATCCGTTCGCCGCACGACCGGGCGCTGGTCGGCACCGCGCCAAAGGCCTCGAAGGCGGACGTCGACCGCGCGGTGGCGGCGGCCCGGCGGGCGCTCGAACCGTGGGGGAGAACCCCGCTGGCCGAGCGGCTGCGCCTGGTCGAGCGGTTCAACGAACTGCACGCCGCCCGGGCCGACGAAATCGCCGAGCTGATCACCGCGGAGAACGGCTCGCCGAGCTGGTTCACCGGCTGGACGCAGCACAACCTCCCGGAGCGCACGGCGGCGTGGCTCAAGACCGCGCGCGAGTTCGACTGGGAGGAGACGCTGACCGACGAGGCGGGCAACCGGACGATCGTGCGTGCTGCACCGGTCGGGGTGGTGGCCGCGGTGATCCCGTGGAACTCGCCGCATTCGGCCGCGCTGGTGAAGCTGATTCCGGCTCTGCTGGCGGGCAATCCGGTGCTGCTGAAGGCCGCGCCGGAAACCCCGCTCGACGCGATGCTGCTGGCGGAGATCTTCGCGGAGGCCGGGTTCCCCGAGGGCGTGGTGAGCGTGTTCGCGGCTGACCGCGACGTGAGCGAGTACCTGGTGACGCACCCCGGTGTCGACAAGATCTCGTTCACCGGCTCGACGGCGGCCGGGCGGCGGATCGCGTCGCTGGCGGGAGAGCAGTTCAAGCGCGTCGGGCTGGAACTCGGCGGAAAGTCCGCGGCGATCGTGCTCGCGGACGCGGACCCGAAGACCGTCGCCGAGGGGATCCGGACCGCGACGTTCGCGAACAACGGCGAGATGTGCGTGGCGCACACGCGGATCTTCGCGGCGCGCGAGCGGTACACCGAGGTCGTGGCCGCACTCGCGGAAATGGCCGACGGGCTCGTGGTCGGCGATCCCGCGAAGCCGGACACGTTCGTCGGGCCGATCGTGCGCCGTGACCAGTACGAGCGGGTGCTGTCGTACCTGCGGCTAGGCGTCGAGGAGGGCGCACGGATCGCGGCGGGCGGTGCCGAGCCGCTCGCGAATCCTGAGCTGGCGGACGGGTTTTACGTGCGTCCGACGGTGTTCGCCGATGTTACGAACGACATGCGGATCGCGCGCGAGGAGATCTTTGGTCCGGTGCTCGTGGTGATCCCGTTCGACACCGAGGAGGAGGCGATCCGGCTCGCGAACGACTCCGACTACGGCCTGAGCGGCGGCGTGTGGACCGCCGACGCGGAACACGGCGTCGAACTCGCGCGGGCGGTGCGCACGGGCACGTTCCACGTCAACGGCGCGCCGCGGCATGGGAACGCGCCGTTCGGCGGGTTCAAGGCGAGCGGGGTGGGCCGTGAGTACGGCTCGCACGGGTTGGCGGAGTTCGTGGAGTGGCAGGCGATTGCGGTGGGTCGTTAGAGCGCGAGGGCGAATGCGCTCTGCATCGCCCGGGCGCGGGAACGCTCGGGTCGGTGGGCTCGAAGTGAAGCGGGGTGGGCCGTGGGCGCGGTTGGCCCGGGCGGTGTTTGCGAAATAGCAGGCGATCGCGGTCTGCCGCTAGAGCGCCAGGGCGACCGCGCTCAGCACCGCCCACGCCAGCATCGCCATGCCGGTGTCGCGCAGGGCCGGGATCAGCTCCCGGCCCTTGCCGCCGCCTCCGACGGACTTGATGGGCTTCAGCAGCAGCGGCGCGGTCACGAAGGTGATGAACAGCAGCGGGTGCCAGATCCCCATCAGCACGGTGAGCGCGTACGGGACCGTCACCAGGGTCAGGTAGAGCTTTCGCGTGCCGCCGTCGCCCATGCGGGTCGCGAGGGTGTGCTTGCCGGACTCGAGGTCGGTCGGGATGTCGCGCAGGTTGTTCGCGACCAGCACCGCCATCGAGAACGAGCCGACCGCTACCGCGCAGCCCAGTGCGTCCCAGCTGACCCGGCCGGCCTGGACGTAAACCGTGCCGAGGACGCCCGCCAGTCCGAAGAACACGAAGACCGCGATCTCGCCCAAACCGTAGTAGCCGTAAGGCTTTTTGCCGCCGGTGTAGAACCACGCGCCGAGGATGCACAGCGCGCCCATCGCGAGCAGCCACCAGTATCCGCTCAGCGCGACGAGCGCCAGGCCCAGCACTCCGGCCAAGCCCAGGGAGGTCAGCGCGGCACGCAGGACGGCCTTCGGGTTCGCCGCGCCGGAGCCGACCAGACGCAGCGGACCGACGCGGTTTTCGTCGGTGCCGCGGATGCCGTCGGAGTAGTCGTTGGCGAAGTTCACGCCGATGATCAGCGACAACGCGACCAGCAGAGCGAGCAGCGAACGCCACCAGGAGAACGCGTCGAGCGCGATCGCCGCTCCGACGCCCGCCACGACCGGTGCGATCGCGTTCGGCAGCGTCCTCGGCCGGGCGCCTTCGATCCACTCACTGACTGTCGCCATGGGGTCCATTCAACGCCATGCGATCTTCACCCGTTCGGTGAACCCGCTCAGCGCGTCCGGAGGGCGGCGACCACTGCCTGCCGGTCGATCTTTCCCGGTCCGCGCAACGGCAACTCGCTGACGAACTCGATGCGTTTCGGCGTCGCGGCCGCACCCAGCTCAGCCCGGACCGCGGCTCGCAGCGCGGCCTCGTCCGTCGAACCCGCCACCATCGCCACGACCGCCTCGCCCCACTGCGGATCCGGAATGCCGACGACACAGGCGTCCCGCACCCCGGGCTGCGCGCCGAGCAGCCGTTCGATCGAGGCGGCGGACACCTTGACCCCGCCGGTGTTGATGACGTCGTCCGCGCGTCCGAGCACCTCGATCCGACCGTCGGGCAACCAGCGGCCGCGGTCGGAAGTGCGGAAAGAGCCGTCCCGGAACGACTCCGCGGTCAGTTCCGGAGCGAGACGGTAGCCGTGCGACAGCACAGGACCGGAGATCCACAGTCGCTCGTCGGCGTCGGGCTCCACGCGCACCCCGTCGAGCGGAACGCCGTCGTAGACGCAGCCGCTCGCGGTCTCGCTCATGCCGTACGACGGGACGATCCGCACGCCTTCCTCAGCCGCTTGCGCTCGCAGCGCAGGCGAGGTGGCGGCGGCGCCCAGGATGATGCCGTCGAAGGCCTTCGCGGCGGCCAGGCCAGCGCCGCCGTCGTCGAGCAGGCGGACTAGCTGGGTCGGCACGAGCGCGGTGTAGCGCGAGCCGTTCTCCGCGAGCACCGGCGCGGCCGCGGCGGCGAACTCGTCCGGGCGGAAGCCGGTGCCGGTCAAGAACGCCGGTTTCGTGCCTGCCAGCCGCGCTCGGATCAGGACTTGCAGGCCGCCGATGTAGTGCGCGGGCGTGGCGAGCAGCCAGTGTCCGGGGCCGCCGAGCCGGGCGTGCGTTGCCGTCGCGGACGCGGTGAGCGCACGCGGCGACAGCAGCACTCCCTTCGGCGCCCCGGTGGACCCGGACGTGGCGATCACCACGGCGGTGTCCGGCTCGACCGGCTGCTCCGGGGCCATCGCCTCGAGCAGCGCCGGGGCCGACGGATCCGCCGAGTTCAGCGGCAGCACCGCCGGACCGCCGTCGAGGGCAGCCGCCAGGGCCGCGTCGAGGGCGGTCAGCGCGTCGGCGCTGCCGTCGAGCCACACCACGTGCACGGCGAACGACCTTCTCAGTAGTAGTACGGGTAGTCGGACCAGTCCGGGTCGCGCTTCTCCAGGAACGCGTCGCGGCCCTCGACGGCCTCGTCCTGCATGTACGCCAGCCGGGTGGTTTCGCCGGCGAACAGCTGCTGTCCGACGAGCCCGTCGTCGATCGCGTTGAACGCGTACTTCAGCATCCGCTGCGCGGTCGGCGACTTGCCGATGATCGTCCAGCCCCATTCGAGCGCGACCCGCTCCAGCTCGGCGTGCGGCACGACCTCGTTGACCGCGCCCATCCGGTGCATTTGCTCGGCGGTGTAGTCGCGGCCGAGGAAGAAGATCTCGCGCGCGAACTTCTGCCCGACCTGCCGGGCGAGGCCCGCCGAACCGTAGCCCGCGTCGAACGAGCCGACGTCCGCGTCGGTCTGCTTGAACCGCGCGTGCTCGGCCGAGGCGAGGGTGAGATCGCACACGACGTGCAGCGAATGCCCGCCGCCCGCCGCCCAGCCGGGCACCACGGCGACCACGGGTTTCGGCATGAAACGGATCAATCGCTGCACCTCGAGGATGTGCAGCCGCCCCGCCCGCGCCGGGTCGACCGTGTCCGAGGTCTCCCCGCTCGCGTACTGATACCCGGAGCGTCCGCGAATACGCTGGTCACCGCCGGAACAGAACGCCCAGCCGCCGTCCTTCGGCGACGGGCCGTTCCCGGTGAGCAGGACGCAGCCGACGTCCGAGCTCATCCGGGCGTGGTCGAGCGCCCGGTAGAGCTCGTCGACGGTGTGCGGGCGGAAGGCGTTGCGGACCTCCGGACGGTCGAAAGCGATCCGGACCACCCGTTTGCCGGAGCGGGCATCTCGCGAACGGTGGTAGGTGATGTCGGTGAAGGAGAACCCTTCGACCTCGGACCAGGCGGCGGGGTCGAACAGCTCGGAAACTCGGGCGTCATCCACGTTTGGGAGAATAGGACCTGTGGACATGATCGCTGTGCCTGACGCCGCCCCCGGGGAGTGCCCGTCGGACGGTTCCTTAACGGGGGCCTGCCGGTGAACCCGTCCACCGCGCAGGCCAGGGTCATCGTCGACGAACTCGTCCGCAACACCGTGTCGCACGTCGTGTTGTGTCCAGGATCTCGCAACGCGCCGCTGTCCATCGCGCTCTACGACGCCGCCGCTTCGGGACGGCTGCAGCTGCACGTCCGCATCGACGAGCGCGGCGCGGCGTTCCTCGCGCTCGGCATCGCGGCGCGCACCGGCCGTCCGGCGGCGGTGGTCTGCACCTCCGGCACCGCGGCGGCGAACTTCCACCCGGCCGTGCTGGAGGCCGACCGGGCGGGCGTGCCGCTGATCGTGCTCACCGCCGACCGTCCGCCGGAGCTGCGTTCGGCGGGCGCGAGCCAGGTGATCAACCAGTACGAGCTGTACGGCGACGCGGTCCGCTACTTCGACGAGCTGGCCGTCGCCGAACGCCGGGCCGGGCAGAACTCCTACTGGCGCAGCCAGATCTGCCGCGCGTGGAACGCCGCGTACGGCGAGTGGCGCTGCGGGCCGGTACACCTGAACATCCCGTTCCGCGAGCCGCTCGTGCCGGACCTCGACGATGACGGCGAGTGGTACGAATCGCTCGAAGGCCGCCCGGACGGCGAACGCTGGACCGAGTTGCCGGACTTCGGCGCGCTGCCCTCGTTCGTGGTCCCCTCGGCGCGGCACGGCCTGGTGATCGCGTGCGACACCGGCGCGCAGGCGGCCAGCGAGTGGGCCGAACAGCACGGCTGGCCGGTGGTTTCGGAGACCGGCGGGCTCGGCCTGTCCGGCGCGACCGCGATGTCGTCCGGCGCCTGGCTGCTGGGCGTCGAGGAATTCATCTCGCGGCACCGTCCCGAGCAGGTGCTGTGCCTCGGCCGTCCGACGGTGTTCCGGCAGGTCCAGAAGGTGCTGTCGGACCCGGAGGTAGAGGTGCTGCTGGTGCGTCCGGATTCGGACTGGCCCGCGCCCGCGCACAACGTCCGCCAGGTCGGGCAGTGGTTCGCCGAACCGACGAAGCCCGCGGACCCAGAGTGGCTCGCGAGCTGGCAGCGCGCGGACGCCGCGGCCAGCCAGGCGGTTTCGACGGCGCTGGCCGCCGAGCCGTGGCCGAGCGGCGTACGGGTGGCGACGGAGCTGGTCGACGCGCTGCCGGAAGGCGCGCTGCTGGTGGTCGGCTCCTCGAACCCGACGCGCGATGTCGCGCTCGCTGGACGGCTGCGTCCGGACGTCCTGGTGCACCGCAACCGCGGCGTCGCCGGGATCGACGGCACGGTGTCGACGGCCATCGGCGCGGCCACTGTGCACCGCGCGCCGTCGTACGCGCTGCTTGGCGATCTGACCTTCCTGCACGACGCGTCCGGCCTGCTCACCGGTCCGGCGGAGCAGTTGCCGGACCTGACGATCGTGGTGCTGAACGACGACGGCGGCGGCATTTTCTCGCTGCTGGAGCAGGGCGCGCCGGAACACTCGGCGAGCTTCGAGCGCGTCTTCGGCACGCCGCACGGCGCGGATCTGGGCGCGCTCTGCGCGGGTTACCGGGTGCCGCACGTCCTGGCCGAGACAGTCGAAGAGTTCCGTGCCGCGCTGCGGCCCGCGCCGGGCCTGCGGGTCGTCGAGGTCCGGGTCGACCGGGCGCAGCACCGGAATCTCCACGCGCGGCTGAAGTCCGCGGTCGCGGAAGCGGTGGGGACGGTTTAACCGGCGGGGGCCGGTGAATATGGGGGATTTCGTGAACGAGGCGGACCTGCGCCCGCGAGGCCGGTGGGCCTGGTTCAGCGCGGCGGTGGCGGCGCTGGCACTGATCGGGCTGGTGTGCTCGTATTTTTCGTCGTTTCTGGTGATGGCCAGCGACAACTGCTTCGCCGGGGACAGCAGGGCGATCTGCAGCGCGGCCGGACAGCAGGCGGTCGCGTCGCTGCCGTGGGTCGGCTGGTTCGCGGCGATCGCCGGGTCGTTCGCGATGGCCGGGCTCGCCGTGCGGCGCGGCTGGGGACCGTGGCCGGGGCTGTACGCGGGCCCGATCTTGTACGGCATCCCGATCGCCATCGCGTGGTGGATCGCCGAATCCGGATGATCTTCCCAGTGGGTAAGAACCCGTCGTTCGGACGTACCTGTGGGGTGCTCACGTGGATACGTTCGGTCGCATTGGCCACCTTGGAGGAACCATGCGATCGAGAACTCGGGCCGGAATCGGGGCGGTTGCGGCTGGAGTCGCGACGGTGCTGCTGGCAGGCACCGCCTCGGCAGTGCCGGCACCGGGCGCGCCGGGGGTCGGCGACCCGTACTACCCGAACGCCGGCAACGGCGGCACCGACGTGCAGCACTACGACATCCGCGTGAGCTACCAGCCGGAGACCGACGTCCTGTCGGGCACCACGACGCTGCTGCTCACCGCCACCCAGGACCTGTCGCGCTTCGACCTCGACTTCGCGCTCAAGGCGTCGAAGGTGCTGGTGAACAACCGGCCCGCGCAGTTCACGAACCAGAACGGCGACGGCGAGCTGGTGATCACGCCGGCGCAGCCGCTGCTGAAGGGCCAGTCCGCGACGGTCGTCGTGAGCTACTCCGACAGCCCGTCGACGGAGAAGGTCGGCGGACTGAACACGTGGAAGAAGGGCGCGTTCGGGGCGCTCGGCATCGACGAGCCGCAGAGCGCGCAGTGGTGGTTCCCCTCCAACGACCACCCGACCGACAAAGCGACTTACGACGTGTCGATCGAGGCTCCGGACGGGCTCGCCGCCATCTCGAACGGCACGCTCGTGAAGAAGACCAAGAAGCGGGCCGGCTGGACGCGGTGGAACTGGCGCAGCACCAAACCGCAGGCGACCTACCTGACGTCGTTCATCGTCGGCAAGTACGACGTGGTCCAGTCCACCACGCCGGACGGCAAGCCGTTCATCACCGCCTACGGTTCGGATCTCGGCGATTCGCTCGATGCGGCCAAGGCGAGCGTGGAGCGGACGCCGGAGGTTGACGAGTTCCTGGCGTCGCAGTTCGGGCCGTATCCGTTCGAGGCCGAGGGCGGCGTCGTGACCAGCGGGATCACCTTCTCGCTGGAAAACCAGACCCGGCCGACCTACGGCGCGCGCAACTTCGCCGCTGGCTCCAACACCACGCTGATCGCGCACGAGAACGCACACCAGTGGTTCGGCGACAACGTTTCGCTGGGCAAGTGGAGCGACATCTGGCTGAACGAGGGCTTCGCGTCCTACGCCGAGTACCTGTGGTCCGAGCACCAGGGCGAGGGCACGACCGCGGAACTCGCGCAGTACGCGTACGACTCCTACGCGGCCGACGACCCGTTCTGGCAGGTCCTGCCGGGCGATCCGGGCGAGCCGAACCAGTTCGACCGCGCGGTGTACGACCGGGGCGCGATGGCCGTGCAGGCGTTGCGCACCACGGTCGGCGACCAGGCGTTCTTCTCGATCCTCCAGCAGTGGCAGACCGCCAAGGCCGGTAAAGCGGCGGTGATCCCGGACTTCATCGCGCTCGCGGAGAAGGTGTCGGGAAAGCCGTTGCAGGAACTGTTCCAGACCTGGCTGTTCACCAAGGGGAAGCCCGCCGTCGGTCCTAATGGGACGGTCGCGGCGGCCAAGGCTTTCGCCGCCGTTCCGGCGAAGCCGAAGGCGTGGGACCAGATCCAGGCGAACCACCGCGCGCTGGCGGCGGCTGAGCGGCACTGAAATTCGCTTGCCTGGCCGCGGGATCCTGGAGAGTTCCGCTCCAGGAGGAGGATTTCGTGGCCATGAAAGTGCGGGCGCAGCTCCGCCACGCCCGGCTCGACGGCCGGGAGTGGCGGGTGCTGCGCCCTGATCCCGTTCTGGACACCGCGCTGTTGTTCGAGGTCGCTCCGGGCACGGAGATGTCGCACGTGGAGATGTACGTCGACCGCAGCGCGGCGTACCGGATCGGGGTGCTGTGGCTGCTAGCCTCGCGGTCCCGCCACACGATCATCCACCTGCCGTTGCGCACCGGCCGGATTCCCGAGGAACCGGAGTTCACCGGTCGTCCGCTGGATCTCGTGCTGAGCCAGCACACCGCGCACCTGCGCCCTTCGCAGTGGCCGCGGCTGCGGGCGGCGCTCGGCCCGGCCCGGCCGCATACCGTGCGGGTCCCGGCTGATCGGCGGCCGATCGACTGGCCGGAATGGCCCACCCGGGACCGGCTGCTCGACCGGTTCCACGCGAACACGATGTTCCTGACCGGCAGCCCGGCGGTCTTCCGGCACACCGCCGAGGACTTCTTCGACCTCGCGTTCGGAGCCCCTGGTTCGGCTCCGGGCGAGGAATCGGCGCAGCACAAGTGTTTTCAGCTGCATTGGACGTCTCGGCTGCTGGTGAACTCGTACAACCTGCACGTGCTGTACCGGGCGCACTGGCTGCCGAGTGCCGAGCTGGTCGGCGCACCCGACTAAACTCTGGGTGTGGCAGCCAGGAGTGTGAAGGCACGGCGGATCGCGTGGTTCGCCGTGCTGGGCGTGGCTGTGCTGCTCACGGTGATGTGCGTGAGCCTGGTTTTCGCCGCGTTCCGCAACGACAGCGCGATCGAATCGCACCTGGGCACGGCGAACGCGACGGTCGAGTCGGTGGCCTTCGACCGCACGATCATCCAGTACCAGACCCCGGACGGCATCGTGCACAGCCCGCCGACCGGGGTGCTGTACCCGTCGGGCCTCGCGGCCGGCCAGCTGGTGGCGATCGAGTACGACGCGACCAACCCCGAGCTGACCCGGGTCGCCGGCCGGACCGCGACGTTGACGCTGCTGCCGGTGGGCATGACGGTGCTGATCACGTGGCTGGTGGCGGGCCCGTTGCTGTGGTGGCTGCGCCGGTTGATGAAGCGGGACCGGTCCGCTTCGGTGGCGGAGCCGGTCGCCGCGAAGGTGTGATCAGGTTCCGGCGGTTTCCTGCCACCAGCCGAGTACTTCGTCGGCCACGCCGGGTGCGGCGACCAGCAGTCCGTCGGTAGGCAGGGCAGCGTCCTCGCCATGTTTGTCCAGCACCACCGCGCCCGCCTCGATCGCCATCGCGACTGAGCCCGCGACGTCCCATTCGTGGTAGCTGTGCAGTACCGCCGCGGCCGCGTGTCCGAGGGCGACCTGCGCGATCGACAGTGCGGCCGATCCCAGCACCCGCACCCCGGTGTGGGCGGCTGCCGCTCGTTCGATGAACTCGCCCATTCCCGGCCACGGGCCCTTGCGCGCCAGTTCGGTGCAGACGATCGCTCCGGCAGTGCCCGCGCGGTCGACCAGCTTCAGCGGTTTCCCGTTCGCGCGGGCTCCCCGGCCGCGGGCGGCGGCGTAGATCTGCGCCCGGTACGGGTCGGCGACGACGCCCACCACCGGGCCGCTCGCGTCGACCAGGGCGAGGCTGTAGGCGCACCACGGCACTCCGGCGACGTAGTTCGCGGTGCCGTCCACGGAGTCGACCACCCAGCGGTACTCCGCGACGTCCGCGCCGTGGTCGGCGCCGAATTCGTGGCCTACCACCGGGATTCCGGGGAACTCCGCGGTCAGTACGCGGCGGGTGTGCCGTTCCAGGATCCGATCGGTGTCGGTGACCCAGTCGAACGGCGAATCCAGCGTCGCCGGGTGCGCGCCGCGGCCCGCGGTCGCGGTGATCACGTCGGTGGCGTCGTTCGCCAGCCGCCCCGCGACCTCGAGTGCTCGGGAGAGCAGCCCGGGTTCCACGGGCCGCGACGGCCTGGAGGACAAGAGGGTCATGCCTGCTTAGTCTGGGCGTTCCTGGTGTCCGGGACACGACCGGAAGATGACATGTCGTGGCGAATTCTTCGACGGTCGGCGCCCGGGCGCGGACGCTGCGGAGTGTTTCGCCACCGTTGGCCGGTCGGTTACGCGGGATTGGCCCGCCCTGCCTGCGGTTTTGCGACAGTGACGCCGTGCGAGTCGCCATAGTCACCGAAAGTTTCCTGCCCCAGGTGAACGGCGTGACGAATTCCGTGCTGCGGGTCGTCGAGCACCTGGTCGAATCCGCGCACGACGTGCTGGTCGTCGCGCCCGGACCGGGTCCGGCGAGTTACCGCGGCGCGCCGGTCGTCCGCATTCCGGCGCTGGACTTCCCCGGCGTGAACTCGCTGCCGATCGGCCTGCCGACGCGCACCGTGCTGACCGCGCTGGCCGATTTCGGCCCGGACGTCGTGCACCTGGCCTCGCCGTTCGTGGTCGGCGCGCGCGGGCTCGCCGCGGCCAGACGGCTGCGCGTGCCGTCGATCGCCGTCTACCAGACCGACATCGCCGGGTTCGCCACGTCGTACGGCTTCGGCATCGGCGCGCGGGCGGCCTGGCGCTGGGTGCGCCGCCTGCACTCGCGGGCCGACCGGACGCTCGCGCCGTCGTCGGACTCGATCGAACAGCTGAAACTGCACGGCGTTCCGCGCGTACATCGCTGGGCGCGCGGCGTGGACATCAGCCGGTTTTCCCCAGCGCACGCGGATCCGGCGCTGCGTGCGGAACTCGCGCCGAACGGCGAGCTGCTGGTCGGGTTCGTCGGACGGCTCGCGCCGGAGAAGGAGGTCGACCGGCTGACCGTGCTGGCTGGGATGCCGGGCGTGCGCGTGGTCGTCGTCGGCGACGGACCGGAGCTGCCGTCGTTGCGGGAACGGTTGCCTGGTGCGGCTTTCCTCGGCGCGAAGTACGGCGACGAGCTGTCGGTCGCGTACGCGAGCCTCGACGTTTTCGTGCACACCGGACCGCACGAGACGTTCTGTCAGGCGGTGCAGGAGGCGATGGCGTCCGGACTGCCGGTGCTCGCGCCGGACGCGGGTGGCCCGAAGGATCTCGTCTTGCCAGGCCGTACCGGGTATTTGCTGCCGGCTGACCGGGAGGCGTTCGGCCCGGCGCTGGTTGCCAAGGTCAATGACCTGCGCGACGCGGCGTTGCGGGCCCGGCTCGGCGAGAAGGCGCGGAAAGTGGTCCTGGGCCGGACGTGGCCCGCGGTGTGCCGGGAGCTGGTCGGGCACTACGAAGCGGTACAGGGCCGAGTCGCGCGTGCGGCTTGAGCCATGCACATCGTCCAGCTGGCGAACTTCTACGGACCGCGGTCCGGCGGGCTGCGGACCGCGCTGAACCACCTCGGCGCGGGGTACGTCGCCAGCGGGCATCGGGTGACGCTGGTCGTGCCGGGGCGGCGGTACGCGGTGGAAAGCCTGCCGACCGGGGTGTGCCGGTATTCGTTGCCTGCCTTGCAAATTCCCGGCACCGGCGGGTACCGCGCGGTCGATCCGCAGCGGGTCCGCGCGGTGCTGCGGCGGCTGGAACCGGACCGGCTGGAGGTGTCCGACCGGTTGACCCTGCGCGGGATGGGCGTCTGGGCGAGGCGGAACGGCGTGCCCAGCATGGTCATTTCGCACGAGCGGCTGGACCGGTTGCTGGAACAGTTTTTGCTGCCCGGAGCGATGGCCCGGCACGTCGCGGACGCCGCCAACCGGCGGATGGCGGCGTCGTACGACACGGTGGTGTGCACGACGGCCTTCGCGCACGCGGAGTTCGAGCGGATCGCCGCGCCGAATGTCCGGCGGGTGCCGCTGGGGGTGGATCTGGCTACCTTCGCGCCGTCGATGCGGGATTCGGGATGGCGGAGGGCGTTGGCCAGTGGTGCCGACGCGTTGATTGTCCATTGTGGTCGGTTGTCGCCGGAGAAACATGTTGAGCGGAGCGTGGATACGGTCGCTGAGCTGACTGAGTCCGGCGCGCGGGTGCGGTTGGTGATCGCGGGGGACGGTCCGCGACGACGGGCATTGGAACGGCGGGCCCGGGGCTTGCCGGTGACGTTCCTCGGCTTCTTGGCTGGACGCGGCGAGGTGGCTCGATTGCTGGCCAGCGCGGATGTTTCGCTGGCTCCGGGACCGCATGAGACGTTCGGGTTAGCGGCTTTGGAGGCGCTTGCTTCCGGTACGCCGGTAGTGGTTTCGGCGTCCTCGGCATTGCGGGAGATCGTGCGGCCCGGGTGCGGGGCGGCGGTGGATGACTACGCGCCCGCGTTCGCCAGCGCGGTGACCGGGTTGTTGGACAGTCCCGAAGAGATCCGGCGGGCGGCTGCTCGGGCGCGTGCGGAGGAATTCGCTTGGCCGACCTCGGTGCGGGGAATGCTCGCCGCGCTGGGCTGACAAAGGTCCGTGAAGGGCTCCTTGAGGGAATCTAATTCCCTCAAGGAGCCCTTCACGGACAACTAGCCGCGGTAGCCGGGGTGGACGCCGGGGGTTAGGTCGTGGTCGGCGGCGACTCGGGCCAGCAGGTCGCGCAGCACCGAACGTTCCTCTGTGGACAGTGCGGCCATCATCTCGTCTTCGTGTGCTGCGGCGGCTTTCGCGAGTGCGGCCATCGTTTCTTGGCCTTTGTCGCTCAGGAAAACCGCATAGAGGCGGCGGTCTTGCGGGTTGCGGCGGCGTTCGATCAGGCCCTGCTGCTCCAGGCCGTCGACGAGGGCGACCAGCCGGGTCGGCGGCGTGCCCAGTTCCGCGGCCAGCACCTGCTGACTCTCGCCGGGCCGCCGCGCGATCGCCCGGAGCAGGCCGGTCTGGGGCGGGGTCAGGCCCAGGTCCGCGACGCGTTCGGCGAAGCGCTGGGTCGCGTGTGCGCCCAGCTGGGCCAGCAGGAAAGCGCTGCCGAACTGCGGAGGTCCTTGCATGCCCTGAACCGTATCGCTTGACAATCAATTACACCAGTGTAATCGTTCTAGCAGTGAAACTAATTGACCTGGAGGTTTGCCATGACGACCATGACTCGACAGGGCGGTCCGCCCTTGCTGGCACCGGCGCTGGCGTTCGGGGTGCTGACCGTCGCATCGGCGGTGCTCGGGGCGACGGGGACGCGGCCGGATTCCAGTGCGGCTGAGGTCGCCGCGTATATCGGCGGCAACCAGGGCGTCGTGCAGCTGCTCGCGTTCGCGGTGTTCGGCGCGTCGGTTCCGTTGGCGGTCTGGGCCGCGACGGCTTATCGCAGACAGCGGCGGCTCGGCGTCGCGGCACCGGGCGCGGTGATCGGGCTGACCGGCGGCGTGCTGTCCGCGGCCGCGCTCGCGATGAGCGGGTTGATCACCTGGACCGCTGCGCAGTCCAGTGAGACGCCGGCGGTGGCGCGCGCGTTGACCAGCCTCGCGTTCGCGTCCGGCGGGCCGGGCTTCGTGGTGCCGCTGGCGTTGCTGATCGCCGGGATCGCGGTGCCCGCGCTGTTCCTGAACCTGCTGCCGCGCTGGCTGTCGGTCGCCGGGCTGGTGGTCGCCGCGTCCGCGGTGCTCGCCTCGCTGTCGCTGCTGACCCCGGCGCTGTATCCGCTGATCCCGGTCGGCCGGTTCGGCGGGCTGGCGTGGCTGGTCGCCGCCAGCGTCCTGCTCCCGCGCGACCGCGCGGCACGGACGGACTAATCTCGGACCCATGCCCCGAGCGAGCCTGGACAAGGATCCGCACGAAGTCGCCGCGATGTTCGACGGCGTCGCGTCCGGTTACGACCGGGCGAACTCGTTCATGACGTTCGGGTTCGACCGGCGCTGGCGCACCACCACGGCGCGCGTGCTGGACGCCAAACCCGGGGAGAAGGTGCTCGACCTCGCGGCGGGCACCGGGGTGTCCACCGTCGAGTACGCGCGCGGCGGAGCCTGGTGCCTCGCCGCCGACTTCTCCGTCGGGATGCTCAAGGCGGGCCTGCACCGGAAGGTGCCGATGGTCGCCGCGGACGCGATGTGCCTGCCGTTCGCCGACAACAGCTTCGACGCCGTCACCATCTCCCTCGCGCTGCGGAACTTCGTCGACACCAAGGGCGCGCTCGCCGAGATCCTGCGGGTGGTCAAACCGGGCGGCAGGCTGGTGATCTGCGAGGTGTCGACGCCCACCTTCGCCCCCATCCGGTTCATCTACCGGCGGTTCGTCCTCAAGCTGCTCACCTGGGTCGGCAGCCGGTCCTCGACCAACCCCGAGGCCTACTCCTACCTGGCCGAATCGATGCTCGCCTGGCCCGATCAGCGCGGGCTCGGCGAGATCATCGCGAGCGCCGGATGGACCGAGGTGGAGTGGCTGAACCTCACATTCGGCGTCGTCGCGATCCACCGCGCGCGCAAGCCTGCCTAAACTCGGCGGTATGACGACTTCGCGCCGCCGCAGCCCAGACCACGACGCCGAAGTGATCGTGGTCGGGGCGGGACCGGCTGGTTCGACCGTGGCCACTTACCTCGCGCGCGCCGGGGTGGACGTGCTGCTGCTGGAGAAGACCGTCTTTCCGCGCGAAAAGGTGTGCGGGGACGGGCTCACGCCGCGGGGTGTGAAGCAGTTGATCGACCTCGGTCTGGACACCAGCGAGGAAGCGGGCTGGGTCCGGAGTCGGGGGCTGCGGATTCTCACCGGGGATCTGACGCTGGAGTTCGATTGGCCGGATCTCACTGATTATCCGCCGTACGGGGTCTCCCGGACCCGGCAGGACTTCGATGACCTGCTGGCGAAGACCGCGGTGAAGGCCGGGGCCCGGTTGTACGAGCGGACCACGGTCACTGGGGCGATTACCAATGCTTCCGGCCGGGTCGTGGGGGTCGAGGCGAAGGTCGGGCCGGAGAAGACGCCGGTCAGCTACCGGGCGCCGTTGGTGCTGGCTTGCGACGGGGTGTCGGCGCGGCTCGCCTTGAGCGTGGGGATCGACAAGAACGAGAAGCGGCCGATGGGGGTCGCGGTTAGGCGGTATTACAAGAGCCCCAAGCATGATGACCCGTTCATCGAGGGGCATCTTGAGCTGTGGGACCGGTCTGATCCTCGGGATCCGAAGCTGCTGCCTGGGTACGGGTGGGCGTTTCCGTTGGGGGACGGGACGGTCAACGTCGGGCTGGGGATGCTGTCGACCTCGGCGTCGTTCCGGAACACCGACTATCGCGCGTTGTTGCGGCAGTGGCTTGACGGGACTCCTGAGGAATGGGGGTACCGCGAGGAGAACGCCATCGGCAAGGTCGGCGGGGCCGGGTTGCCGATGGGGTTCAACCGGACGCCGCATTACCGGAACGGGCTGCTGCTTCTCGGCGACGCCGGGGGGATGGTGAGTCCGTTCAACGGCGAGGGGATTTCGGCGGCGATGGAGTCGGCGCAGCTCGCGGCCGAGGCTGTGGTGCAGGCGCTCGCCCGGCCGGAGGGGCCGTCCCGGGAGCGGGCGTTGGAGGGGTATCCCCGTGCTGTCGGTGAGCTGATGGGCGGGTATTACCGGCTGGGGAACGTGTTCGCGAAGTTGATCGGGAAGCCGAAGATCATGCACGCGGCTACCAAGTACGGGTTGCGGGTCAACAAGATTCTTCCCTTGGTGTACAAGGGGCTTTCCGGGTGTTACGACGCTCGTGGGGGCGATGGGGTGGATCGGTTGATCGCTGCGTTGGCTCGGGTTACGCCTCGTCCTCGGTAGTCGGCTCGTCGCCTGGCGGCGACATCGTTTNACCCCGAAGCTTGATTGTGCTGACGGTTCGGGGGTGCTTGTCAAGGCGGGAAAGATGCCTTGACAAGCACCCCCGAACCGCAGGGGAGCTTCGTATCGGGGTGCGGGGGAGGGGCTGGGTGCCTCGCTCGTTGGGCGCATCGGCTGCGGAGTTACCCGGGTGGAGCAATGGGTTGTCCGGCCGGTCAGTGTGATGCGTCACAAGATCGAGTCGGGACTGGGGCTCGGCGCGGTTCTTGAATCGGGCTTTACCGCTGGTCTCGCGATTGTGCGCGGGGGTGGGCCTGGGGGATCGTTCTGTCTAGTTAGGGCTGCCTTAGTCCATAACCCCTCGGGACAAGAGTGTGACTCACGTCCTACACTCCCCCCATGCTTTGTGAATCGCTTCACAACCGCGACTCGTCGCTTGTGAACTATTTCACAAGCAGGTGGTGGGTCGGACACGGGCCGTAAGGGCGCCCTGACCCTCGGCGGTGTGACCCAGCTCCCTTAGGGTGCGCAACCGAGAACTCGGACCACCACCCGAGAACAACCCGCAGCGGCGCGGAAAGGATGGCGAAGACCCCGTGCTGATGGTGCCCGTGCTGGCGCAGGCCGATCCCGGACCGGCGGCGCCCGGACTCAACGTGTATCTGCCGCTCGTTCTGCTTTTCGTGCTCGCGGCGGGGTTCGCCGTGTTCTCCGTGCTGCTCGGTCCGCTCGTCGGACCGAAGCGGTACAACCGCGCGAAGACCGCTGCCTACGAGTGCGGCATCGAACCGTCGCCGCAGCCGCTCGTCGGCGGCGGCCGGATGCCGGTGGCCTACTACATCACGGCCATGCTCTTCATCCTGTTCGACATCGAGATGGTGTTCCTCTACCCGTTCGCGGTGAACGCCAACGCACTCGGTGTCTTCGGCCTGGTGGAGATCGTGCTGTTCATCGTGACGGTCGGGTTCGCGTACGCCTACGTGTGGCGGCGCGGCGGCCTGGATTGGAACTGAACCCATGGGCCTCGAAGAAAAACTCCCCAACGGCATCCTTCTTGCCAGCCTCGAGGGACTGGTCAACTGGGCACGCAAGAACTCGCTGTGGCCCGCCACGTTCGGGCTCGCCTGCTGCGCGTTCGAGATGATGTCGGTCGGCGGTTCGCGCTACGACATCGCGCGGTTCGGCATGGAGCGGTTCTCCGCCACGCCGCGCCAGGCCGACCTGATGATCGTGGCCGGCCGGGTGACCCAGAAGATGGCCCCGGTCCTGCGCCAGATCTACGACCAGATGGCCGAGCCCAAGTGGGTTCTCTCGATGGGCGTCTGCGCGTCGTCCGGCGGGATGTTCAACAACTACGCCGTCGTGCAGGGCGTCGACCACATCGTGCCCGTCGACATGTACCTGCCGGGGTGCCCGCCGCGGCCGGAAATGCTGCTCGACGCGATCCTCAAGCTGCACGCCAAGATCCAGGACGAGCCGATCAACGCCCGCCGCGCCGCGATCCGCGCGGCCAGCGGGGCCCGTACCGAGCTGATCCCGTCCTCGATCAAGTACGCGAAGAAGTGAGCACCGGTGCCTGAGAACCCCGAAGAGACTCCCGAAACCGGCGGCCCGCAGTCCAGCGCGGAGCGGCCCGAAGCAGGCCTCGAAGCGCACGGCCCCGGCGCGGCCGAACCGGTCGTCGCCGGTCGCGAGCGCAAGGGCATGTTCGGTGTCCGCGGCAGCGGGGACACCTCCGGTTACGGCGGCCTGCGGCTGCCCGCCTACAGCCCGCCGCCCGCGGAGCGCCCGTACGGCAGTTGGTTCGACGAGTTCGCCGACGAGTTCATGGCCGCCTTGGCGGACAACAAGATCCCGCCGACCGCGATCCTCCAGACCACTGTGGACCGCGGCGAGATCACCTTCTACGTCAGCCGCGAGCACCTCGTCGACATCGCGAAGGTCCTGCGCAACGACCCGGGCCTGCGGTTCGAGATGCTGCTGGCGGTCACCGGCGTCGACTACGGCGTGGACGTCCCGCAGCGGATGCACACGGTCTACGACTTCCTGTCGATGACCTACCGCCGCCGGATCCGGCTCGAAGTCACCATGGACATGGACAACCTGCATGTCCCGTCCCTGGTCCCGGTCTACCCGACGGCGGACTGGCACGAGCGCGAGGCCTACGACATGTTCGGCATCGTCTTCGACGGCCACCCCGGGCTCACCCGCATCTTCATGCCGGACGACTGGGACGGCCACCCCCAGCGCAAGGACTACCCGCTCGGCGGGATCCCGGTCGAATACAAGGGCGCGGAAATCCCGCCGCCAGACCAGCGGAGGTCGTACTCGTGACCAGCACCAACGAAACGACGGAAGCCGAGTACGCGGAAGTCCGGGACACCACCGAAGGCCCCGTCTACCACGTCTCCGGCGGGGACTGGGACGAAGTTCTCGGCGACGCCCAGCACGACGACCGCATGGTCATCAACATGGGCCCGCAGCACCCGTCGACGCACGGCGTGCTCCGGCTCGTGCTGGAGCTGGAAGGCGAGACGGTCACGCAGCTGCGCGCGGTCGTCGGCTACCTGCACACCGGCATCGAGAAAAGCGCGGAGTTCCGCAACTGGACCCAGGGCGTCACCTTCGTGACCCGCGCGGACTACCTCGCCCCGCTGTCCAACGAGATGTGCTACTGCCTCGGCGTCGAGAAGCTGCTGGGCATCAAGGCCCCGCCGCGTGCGGAACTGCTGCGCGTGCTTCTCCTTGAACTCAACCGGATCACCTCGCACCTGGTGTTCATCGCGACCGGCGGCATGGACCTCGGCGCCACCACCGCGATGACGCTCGGCTTCCGCGAGCGCGAAGAAGCCATGCACCTGCTGGAGTACCTGACCGGCCTGCGGATGAACCACGCGTTCATCCGACCCGGCGGGCTCGCGCAGGACTTCCCCGAGGACTGGACGGAAAAGGTCCTCGACTTCTGCAAGCTCATGGACAAGCGGCTTCCGCTGTACGACAAGATGTTCACCGGTCAGCCGATCTGGCGGAACCGGCTCAAGGACGTCGGCGTGCTGCCGCTGGACGCGTGCCTCGAACTCGGCATCACCGGTCCGGTGCTGCGCGCCGCGGGCCTGCCGTGGGACCTGCGCAAGACCGAGCCGTACTCGCGCTACGACGAGATCGAGTTCGACGTGCCGACCTCGACCGACGCGGACAGCTGGGCGCGGTACCTGCTGCGGCTCGAGGAAATCCACCAGAGCCTGCGGATCATGAAGCAGGTCGCGAAGATGGCCGAGCCGGGCCCGGTCATGGTGGAGGACAAGAAGATCGCCTGGCCCGCGCAGCTGTCCATCGGCAGCGACGGCATGGGCAACTCGCTCGGCCACGTCAAGAAGATCATGGGCCAGTCGATGGAATCCCTGATCCACCACTTCAAGCTCGTCACCGAGGGCTTCCACGTGCCGCCGGGCCAGGTCTACGCGCCGGTCGAATCGCCGCGCGGCGAGATCGGCGCGCACCTGGTGTCCGACGGCGGCACCCGCCCGCTGCGCGTGCACCTGCGGGAGCCGAGTTTCGTGAACATGCAGGCGATGCCCGCGATGGCCGAAGGCGGCCTGGTGGCCGACCTCGTCGTCGTGATCGCTTCGATCGACCCGGTTCTGGGGGGAGTTGACCGATGACGAACCCGACCGCAGTCCCGGAGCCGGGGCCGCACGACGCGACGAAGACGTACGCGGCCGCGGAAGCCGACACCGACGTCGCCGCGATCGCGCCCGACCCGTCCGTCGCCGAGGGAATCCTCGCCGACACGCCGGCCGCGGACGTCTTCGACGCCGACACGCACCGCGAGGCGAAGGAAATCATCGCCCGGTACCCGATGTCGCGTTCGGCGCTGCTGCCGATGTTGCACCTGGTGCAGTCGGTGCAGGGCTACGTGAGCCAGGAAGGCATCGCCTTCTGCGCGCAGCATCTCGACCTGACCGACGCCGAGGTCAGCGCGGTCGCGACGTTCTACACCATGTACAAGCGCCGCCCGTGCGGCGAGCACCTGGTGAGCGTCTGCACCAACACGCTGTGCGCGGCGCTGGGCGGCGACGACATCTACCAGAAGCTCCAGACGCACCTCGGTTCCGCGGAAAAGCCGCTGGGGCACGAGGAAACCGCGGGCACGCCGGGTGAACAGGGCTCGATCACCTTGGAGCACGCGGAATGTCTCGCCGCCTGCGACCTCGGTCCGGTCATCCAGGTGAACTACGAGTACTTCGACAACCAGACGCCGGAACAGGCGGTCGCGCTCGTGGACGCGTTGCAGGCAGGCAAAAAGCCCGCCCCGACGCGCGGTGCGGCGCTGACCGACTTCAAGGGCGCGGAGCGGCAGCTCGCCGGGTTCTGGCCCGAGGACGAGGCCGCTTACCGCAGTGCCGTGGACGGTCCGTCGCAGGCGGTCGAGACTTTGCGCGGCGCGCAGATCGCAGCCGACCGCGGCTGGTCCGCCCCCGGTGCACAGGATGTTCCGCTTCCTGAAGTGGAGAAGAAGTAATGGCTGATCCCATCACTCCGGTCCTCACGAAGCGCTGGCTGTCCCCGGAATCCTGGCGCATCGAAACCTACGAGGCGCTCGAGGGCTACACCGCGGCGCGCAAGGCGCTGGCCGCCACGCCCGAGCAACTCGTGCAGGTGGTCAAGGACTCCGGTCTGCGCGGCCGCGGCGGCGCGGGCTTCCCGGCGGGCGTGAAGTGGTCGTTCATGCCGCCCAACGAGGACAAGCCGCACTACCTGGTGATCAACGCCGACGAGGGCGAACCCGGTACCTGCAAGGACATTCCGCTGATGATGGCGGACCCGCATTCGCTGATCGAGGGCTGCATCATCGCCTCGTACGCGATGCGGTCGCACCACTGCTTCATCTACGTCCGGGGCGAGGCGCTGCACTGCATCCGCCGGCTCAACGCGGCCGCGCGCGAGGCGTACGCGAAGGGCTACCTGGGCAAGAACATCTTCGGCAGCGGCTGGGACCTTGAGCTGACCGTGCACGCCGGGGCCGGCGCGTACATCTGCGGCGAGGAAACCGCGTTGCTGGACTCGCTCGAAGGCCGTCGCGGGCAGCCCCGGCTCAAGCCGCCGTTCCCCGCGGCTGCCGGTCTGTACGCCGCGCCGACGACGGTGAACAACGTCGAGACCATCGCGTCCGCGTCGTACATCATCAACGCCGGTTCGTCGTGGTTCCGCGAGATGGGCCGCGAGAAGTCGCCCGGTCCGAAGATCTACTCGATCTCCGGCCACGTCGAGAAGCCCGGCCAGTACGAATGCCCGCTCGGCACCACGCTGCGCGAGCTCCTGGAGCTGGCCGGCGGCATGAAGGACGGCATCCCGCTCAAGTTCTGGACGCCCGGCGGTTCGTCGACGCCGATGTTCACCGCCGAGCACCTCGACGTCCCGCTCGACTTCGAGGGCGCGGCCGAGGCCGGTTCGATGCTCGGCACCACCGCGGTGCAGGTCTTCAACGAGACCGTTTCGGTGCCGTGGGCGGTCATGAAGTGGACGCAGTTCTACGAGCACGAATCCTGCGGCAAATGCACGCCGTGCCGCGAGGGCACGTACTGGCTGGCGCAGATCCTGGAGCGGATGGTCGAGGGCCACGGCACCGAGGAGGACATCGACACCCTCCTGGACGTGTGCGACAACATCTTCGGCCGCTCGTTCTGCGCGCTCGGCGACGGCGCGGTGTCGCCGATCCAGAGTGGCATCAAGTACTTCCGGGACGAGTTCCTGGCTTTGTGTGAGAGCAACAAGCGAGAACTGGTGGGAGCGCAGGCATGACGATCGCCCCCGACAAGCCCGAAACGGCGGAAACGCCGGTCCCCGAGGGCTACGTGAAGCTGACCATCGACGGCGAAGAGGTCATCGCGCCCAAGGGCGAGCTGCTGATCCGCACCGCCGAGCGGCTCGGCACCAGCATCCCGCGGTTCTGCGACCACCCGCTGCTCGACCCGGCGGGCGCGTGCCGCCAGTGCCTGGTCGAGGTCGAAATGGGCGGCCGTCCGATGCCGAAGCCGCAGGCCTCGTGCACGATGACGGTCGCCGACGGCATGGTGGTCAAGACGCAGCTCACCTCGCCGGTCGCGGACAAGGCGCAGCAGGGCGTGATGGAGCTGCTGCTCATCAACCACCCGCTGGACTGCCCGATCTGCGACAAGGGCGGCGAGTGCCCGCTGCAGAACCAGGCGCTCGCGCACGGCCGCGCGGAATCGCGGTTCGTCGACACGAAGCGCACGTTCCCGAAGCCGCTGCCGATCTCGTCGCAGGTGCTGCTCGACCGGGAACGCTGCGTGCTGTGTCAGCGCTGCACCCGGTTCTCCGACCAGGTCGCCGGCGACCCGTTCATCGCGCTGCTCGAACGCGGCGCGCACCAGCAGATCGGCACCGCGGAAACCGCCGACGTGCTGGATCTGGCCTCGCGCACCACCGGCGGCGAACCGTTCCAGAGCTACTTCTCCGGCAACGTGATCCAGATCTGCCCGGTCGGCGCGCTCACCAGCGCGGCGTACCGGTTCCGGTCGCGGCCGTTCGACCTCGTCTCGTCGCCGAGCGTGTGCGAGCACTGCTCGTCCGGCTGCGCCGAGCGCACCGACTTCCGGCGCGGCAAGGTCCAGCGCAAGCTGGCCGGCGACGACCCGGAGGTGAACGAGGAATGGCTGTGCGACAAGGGCCGGTTCGCGTTCCGCTACGTGCAGGCCGGTGACCGGATCCGCCGTCCGCTCGTCCGCAACGCCGACGGCGAGCTGGAGGAAGCGTCCTGGACCGACGCGCTCCGGACCGCCGCGGAAGGGTTGCTGAAGGCCCGTGAGGGCAAGGGCGGTGCGGTGCTCACCGGCGGCAGGCTGACCGTCGAGGACGCCTACGCGTACTCGAAGTTCGCCCGGATCGCCTTGCGCACCAACGACATCGACTTCCGCACCCGCGCGCACTCGGACGAGGAGCTCGCGTTCCTCGGGTCGACGGTCGTGGGCACCACGCCGGAAACCGGCGTGACGTTCGGCGAGATCGAACGGGCCAAGACGGTGCTGTGCGTGGCGTTCGAGCCCGAGGACGAAGCGCCGATCGTGTTCCTGCGGCTGCGCAAGGCGGCCCGCAAGAACCGCACCCGCGTCGTCCACTTGGGACAGTGGACGACCTCCTCGGTGCGCAAGACCTTCGGCGAACTGCTGGCCTGCGTCCCCGGCGGCGAAGCGGCCGCGGTGGACGGCATCGCGCAGCACGCGGCCGACGTCGACGCGGCGCTCAGCGGCGAGGGCGCGGTGATCCTGGTCGGCGAGCGGGCCGCGGAAATCCCCGGCCTGTTCTCCGCGCTGCTGCGGCTGACCGCCCGCACCGGAGCCCGGCTGGCGTGGATCCCGCGCCGCGCGGGCGACCGGGGCGCGCTCGAAACCGGTTGTGTGCCCACGCTTCTGCCGGGTGGCCGCTCGGTCGCCGACGAGGCGGCCCGCGCCGAGGTCGGCAAGCAGTGGGGCGCCGAGCTTCCGGCCGAACCGGGCCGCGACGTCACCGGCATCCTCCAGGCCGCTTCCGGCGGACAGCTCGACGCGCTGGTGGTCGGCGGCGTCGACCCGAACGACCTGCCCGACCCGGACCTGGCCCGCCGCGCGCTCGACAACGCCGGTTTCGTGGTCAGCCTGGAACTGCGGGCGAGCGAGGTCACCGAACGGGCCGACGTGGTCCTGCCGATCGCCCCGGCGGTCGAGAAGTCCGGCAGCTACCTCAACTGGGAGGGCCGCCGCCGCGAGTTCGACACCACGCTGGAGGGCACCGGTTCCCTTTCCGACGGCCGCGTGCTCGACACCCTGGCCGTCGAAATGGACGCCGACCTGTTCACCCAGACCCCGGCCGCCGCCGCGGGCGACTTCGCGAAGCTCGCGCCGGTCGCCGCCTCGGTGGCCGCGCCGTCGGTCGCCGCCGCGGCGGCCCCGGTCCCGAACGGCAAGGCAGTGCTCGCCACCTGGCGGCAGCTGATCGACAACGGCTCGCTGCAGGACGACGAACCGCACCTCAAGGGCACCCAGCGGCCGCCGGTCGCCCGGCTTTCGGCGAAGACCGCCGAGGGCCTGGGCGGAACGGTCCGGGTGTCGAACGAGCGCGGGTCGATCACCCTGCCGGTCGAGGTCGCCGACCTGCCGGACGGCGTGGTGTGGCTGCCCGGCAACTCCGACGGCTCGGCCGTCCGCGCCGCACTCGCCGCCGGACACGGCGCGCTCGTGCAGATCTCCGGAGGTGACCAGTGAGCCCGCAGCTCACGCAGTTCCTCGCCGCGTACCCGGACGCCGCGGAACGGGCTCGGCTCATCGCCGACGACCCGTGGTGGCTCGTCCTGATCAAGGCGGTCGTGGTCCTGTTGATCGGGCCGGTCCTGACGATCTTCCTGATCGTGTGGGAGCGCAAGGCGATCGGCCGGATGCAGAACCGGCCCGGCCCCAACCGGGTCGGCCCCGGCGGCTACCTGCAGTCGCTCGCCGACGCGATCAAGCTCCCGTTCAAGGAGCAGATCATCCCGGACACCGCCGACCGCAAGGTGTACTTCCTCGCGCCGGTGCTGTCCGCGGTCCCCGCGCTGATCGCGCTGTCGGCCATCCCGTTCGGCCCGGTCGTCTCGATCTTCGGGCACCGGACGGTGCTGCAGCTGATGGACCTGCCAGTCGGCGTGCTGGTGATCCTCGCCTGCTCGTCGGTCGGCGTGTACGGCATCGTGCTGGCGGGCTGGGCTTCCGGTTCGCCGTACCCGCTGTTCGGCGGCATGCGCTCGGCGGCGCAGGTGATCTCCTACGAGATCGCGATGGGCCTCTCGATCGTCGCGGTGATCCTGTACTCCGGTTCGCTGCAGACGTCGGAAATCGTGCAGGCGCAGTCGCACGGCTGGTACTTCTACATGCTCATCCCGAGCTTCGTGATCTACGTGATCTCGATGGTCGGCGAGACGAACCGCGCGCCGTTCGACCTCCCGGAGGCCGAATCCGAGCTGGTCGGCGGCTTCCACACCGAGTACAGCTCGATGAAGTTCGCGATGTTCTTCCTCGCCGAGTACGTCAACATGGTGATCGTCTCCGCGTTCTGCACCACGCTGTTCCTCGGCGGCTGGCGGTTCCCGTTCGTCGGCGACGATTCGGCGCTGAACCAGAACTGGTGGCCGGTCCTCTGGTTCTTCGCCAAGACGTTCATCCTGCTGTTCGGCTTCATCTGGCTGCGCGGCACGCTGCCTCGGCTGCGGTACGACCAGTTCATGCGGCTGGGCTGGAAGGTCCTGGTCCCGGTCAACCTGGTGTGGATCGTGGTCGTGGTCGCGATCAAGACGGTCCAGTGGAGCTGGCCGCAGATCCTCGTCGGCGTCGGCATCGTGCTGGTGGTGCTCGTGCTGCTGAGCCTCGCGCTGCCGGACAAGAAGCTGCCCGAATCGGATTACGTGGACCTGGCCGGAAGCGGCTACCCGCTGCCGCCGCTCGACCTGCGGGTCCCGGACGCGACGCCGCGGCAGAAGGCGCTGGCCAAGGCGGAGGCGAAGGCCGCGCGGCGCAAGCCGGCCGGCGTCACCGCGGCGGCCGCACAGGAAGGAACAGAAGATGGCGGCAACTGACTTCCTCAATCCCATCAAGGGATTCGGCGTCACCTTCGGGATGATGTTCAAGAAGGTCGCGACCGAGGAGTACCCCGAGGCAGGCGCCCCGGCCGCACCCCGCTACCACGGCCGCCACCAGCTCAACCGGCATCCGGACGGGCTGGAGAAGTGCGTCGGCTGCGAGCTGTGCGCGTGGGCGTGCCCGGCGGACGCGATCTTCGTCGAGGGCGGCAACAACACCGAAGAGGCGCGGTACTCGCCCGGCGAGCGGTACGGCGCGGACTACCAGATCAACTACCTGCGCTGCATCGGCTGCGGCCTGTGCATCGAGGCGTGCCCGACCCGGTCGCTGACCATGACCAACTTCTACGAGCTGGCCGACGACGACCGGCAGCGGCTCATCTACACCAAGGAAGACCTGCTCGCCCCGCTGCTGCCGGGCATGGAGCAGCCGCCGCACCCGATGCGGCTCGGCGACAACGAGCAGGACTACTACGTGAACGGCCCCGAGCTGGCCGCGAACGCGCAGCAGCAGGAGGCGAAGAAGTGATCGCCGCCCTTCTCGCGCAGGCGCCGGCGTCCGGCGTCGACGCGTCCGTGACGACCGGCGAGGCCATCGCGTTCTGGATCCTCGGCCCGCTCTCGCTGCTGGGCGCGCTCGGGATGATCTTCTCCCGCAACGCCGTGCACTCGGCGCTGTGGCTGGTGCTCACGATGCTGACGCTCGGCGCGCTGTACATGACGCAGTCCGCGCCGTTCCTCGGGTTCACCCAGATCATCGTCTACACCGGCGCGATCATGATGCTGTTCCTGTTCGTGCTGATGCTGGTCGGCCGGGACAGCTCGGACTCGGTGGTCGAAGTCCTTCGCGGGCAACGGCTCGCCGCCGGGGTGCTCGGCATCGGGCTCGCCGCCTTGATCGCCGCGGGCGTGTTCCGCGCGATGGTGAACGTGACCCCGGCGAAGCCGCTCGACCCGTACCAGCAGACCGGCGGCGGCCCCGGCGGTCTCGGCAGGCTGATCTTCACCCAGTACCTGTTCCCGTTCGAGCTCACCTCGGCGCTGCTGATCACCGCCGCGCTCGGCGCGATGGTGCTGGCCTTCACCGGCCGCAGCGGCAAGAGCAAGCTCTCCCAGCGCGAACTGGTCAAGCTGCGCTTCCGCGGCGAGCACGACCGCCCGTCGCCGCTGCCCGGCCCCGGCGTCTTCGCCACCGCCAGTTCGGTGTCGACCCCGGCGCTGCTGCCGGACGGTTCGGTCGCGCCGGAGTCGCTGTCGGAGATCATCGAATCCACCTCGGCGATCCGGCTCATGCGCGAGCGCAAGCTCATCGCGGACGAGGGCCCCAAGCCCGACGCGCACGCACTGGTCGGCGGCGTCGACAAGGCCGAGCCCGCCGAGGAAGAAGAAGGGGAAGGAAAGTGACCCCGAGCTATTACTTGCTGCTGTCCGCGCTGCTGTTCTGCATCGGCGCGGTGGGCGTGCTGGTCCGCCGCAACGCGATCGTCGTGTTCATGTGCATCGAGCTGATGCTGAACGCGGTGAACCTGACCCTGGTCACCTTCGCCCGCATCAACGGCGGGCTGCACGGCCAGGTGATGGCGTTCTTCGTGATGGTCGTCGCGGCCGCCGAAGTCGTGGTGGGGTTGGCGATCATCATGGCGATCTTCCGCACCCGCCGCTCGGCCTCGGTCGACGACACGAACCTGCTGAAGTACTGAGGGAGACGACCGAGTGACCGCATCATCGTGGCTGCTGGTGGCCCTTCCCGCCCTCGGCGCCCTCGTCCTGCTCCTATCCGGGAAACGCGCGAAAGCGTGGGGGCACCTGCTCGGCTGTGCCACCGTCACGCTCGCCTTCGTGTACGCCGTGATCCTGTTCTTCTCCACCGACAGCGGCTCGGTCACCGACACCAAGGTCTACTCCTGGATCCCGGTGACCCAGCTGCAAGTGGACTTCGGGCTGCGCATCGACGCGCTGTCGCTGACGTTCGTGCTGCTGATCACCGGCGTCGGCATGCTGATCCACTTCTATTCGATCGGCTACATGGCCGACGACGAGGGCCGGTACCGCTTCTTCGCGTACCTGAACCTGTTCGTCGCCTCGATGCTGATCCTGGTGCTGGGCAACAGCTTCGTGACGCTGTACCTCGGCTGGGAGGGCGTGGGTCTCGCCTCGTACCTGCTGATCGGCTGGTATCAGAACCGCCCGTCCGCGGCGACCGCGGCGAAGAAGGCGTTCCTGATGAACCGCGTCGGCGACGTCGGGCTCGCGCTGGCGATCTTCCTGATGTTCAAGTACGTCGGGTCGACTGGCTACGCGCAGGTCTTCGAGGGCGTCGCGCAGGGCAAGATCCCGCCGGGCGCGATCACCGCCATCGCGATCCTGCTGCTGCTGGGCGCCTGCGGTAAGTCGGGCCAGTTCCCGCTGCAGGCGTGGCTGCCGGACGCGATGGAAGGCCCCACTCCGGTGTCGGCGCTCATCCACGCGGCGACGATGGTCACCGCGGGCGTGTACCTGGTGGCCCGCTCCAACGTCATCTTCACCGCGACGCCGGACGGACGGCTGGTCGTCACCCTGGTCGGTGCGGTCACGCTGCTGCTCGGGTGCGTCGTCGGCTGTGCCTACGACGACATCAAGAAGGTGCTCGCGTATTCGACGGTCAGCCAGATCGGCTACATGATGCTGGCGGTCGGCCTCGGGCCGGGCATTTACGCGCTCGGCATCATGCACCTGGTGGCGCACGGCTTCTTCAAGGCCGGACTGTTCCTCGGGGCCGGTTCGGTCATGCACGGCATGAACGACGAGGTCGACATGCGCAAGTTCGGCGGCCTCGCCAAGCGGATGCCGATCACCTTCGTCACCTTCGGCCTCGGCTACCTGGCGATCATCGGCTTCCCGTTCCTCACCGGGTACTACACGAAGGACGCGATCATCGAGGCGGCGTTCGGCCAGGAAGGCTGGCGCGGCTGGGCTTTCGGCCTCGCGACGGTGATCGGCGCCGGGCTCACCGCGTTCTACATGACGCGGCTGATGATGATGACCTTCTTCGGCAAGGAACGCTGGAAGGACATCAAGTCCTCGGACGGACGCGACTTCCACCCGCACGAGTCCAAGCCGGTCATGTGGATCCCGATGGCGATCCTGGCGGTCGGTTCGGTCGGCGCGGGCGCGTTCTTCGCGATCGGCGACCGGTTCGTCGACTGGCTGGCCCCGGTGGTCGGCAAGTTCGAGGAGGCCGAGCACACCCCGATCCCGTCGTGGACGGTCCCGGCGGCGACGCTGGTGCTGGCCGCGCTCGGCGTGCTGCTGGCGGTCTGGCTGTTCCGCCCGTCGCGCGACGTTCCGCTCGAGAAGCCCGAGCGGGTGTCCTGGCCGGTCCGCGCGGCGCGCAAGGACCTGTACGGCAACGCGCTCAACGAAACCCTGGTCGCCCGTCCGGGCACCTGGCTGGCGCGGGCGCTGGTGTACGTGGACAACCGCGGCGTCGACGGCGCGGTGAACGGCCTCGCCGCGGCGCTCGGCGGCGGGTCCGGGCGGCTGCGCCGGACGCAGACCGGATTCGTGCGCTCCTACGCACTGTCCATGCTCGGCGGCACGTTCCTGCTTCTCGCGGCCCTTCTGCTGGTGAGGTTCTCCTGACATGACTTGGCTTCTGGCGCTCATCCTGCTGCCGCTGGCCGGCTCGCTGGTGCTGGCGTTCCTCAAGGGGAACGACCGGGCCGCGGTCGCCACGGCGCTCGCCGTGTCCATTGTGGAGTTCCTGCTGATCATCCCGTTCTGGGCGAGTTACTCGCCCTCGGGCGAGCGCATCCAGCAGGCCACCACGATGGACTGGATCCCGAACTTCGGCATCCACATCTCGTTCGGCACCGACGGCATCTCGCTCATCATGATCGCGGTGATCGCGCTCCTGGTGCCGATCGTCGTCGGCGCGCTCGGGCTCACCGACAAGCTGCCCGCGGGCCGCAGCGCGGGCGGGTTCCTGTCGCTGATCCTGCTGCAGGAGGCGATCACGATCGGCGTCTTCGCGGCGACCGACGTGTTCCTCTTCTACGTGCTGTTCGAGATCATGCTGATCCCGATGTACTTCCTGATCGGCGGCTACGGCGGCGCGAACCGGCAGTACGCGGCGGTGAAGTTCTTCCTGTACTCGTTCCTCGGCGGCCTGATCATGCTGGCGTCGGCGATCGGGGCGTACTCGCTGGCCTCGGACAAGCTCGGCAAGGGCACGTTCGACTGGGCCACGCTGGTGACGGTGGTGCGCGACGCGCCGACCGGCACGCAGATCTGGCTGTTCCTCGGCTTCTTCCTCGCGTTCGCGATCAAGGCCCCGCTGGTCCCGTTCCACACCTGGCTGCCGGACGCCGCCGGCCAGGCCCCGATCGGCGTCGCGGTGCTTCTCGTCGGCGTGCTGGACAAGGTCGGCACGTTCGGGTTCCTGCGGTACTGCCTGCCGATGTTCCCGGAGGGCAGCAAGGCGCTCGCGCCGCTGGTGCTGATCCTGTCGGTGATCGGCGTGCTGTACGGCTCGATCCTCGCGGCGGGGCAGCGCGACATGAAGCGGTTCATCGCCTACGTGTCGATCGCCCACTTCGGGTTCATCGCGCTGGGCATCTTCACCTTCAACGAGCAGGCGATGGTTGGGTCGGTGTCGTACATGCTGAACCACAGCCTGTCGACCGGGATGCTGATCGTGGTGATCGGCCTGATCGTGATGCGCGGCGGGTCGAGCAAGATCTCGGACTACGGCGGCATGGCGAAGGTGACCCCGCTGCTCGGCGGAATGCTGTTGCTGGCCGGTCTTTCCGCGCTGTCGCTGCCCGGAACCAACTCGTTCGTCAGCGAGTTCCTCGTGCTGCTGGGGTCCTTTGTGGACCAGCCGGTGTACACGATCCTCGCGACCGTGGGCATGGTGCTCGCCGCGGCGTACGTGCTGTGGCTGTACCAGCGGATCATGCAAGGCCCGGTCCGCGGCGACGCTCTCGTGGGCGTCGGCGGGGGACCGGGCACCGCGATCGCGCCGGAACTCGGCGCTCGCAAAGCCATTACCGACCTGGGCAAACGCGAGATCGCGATCCTCGCGCCCCTGGTCATCCTGATCATCGGACTGGGCTTCTATCCCAAGCCGATGCTCGACACGATCACCCCGTCGGTGCAGGCGACGCTGTCTGCCGTGCAGGGAGGCAAGTAAACCGTGCTCGACATGTTCCTGGCGCAAGCGCCGGCAGCGCCGCTGGAAGTGCCTTCGGTCGATTACGCGGCCGTGCTGCCGATGCTGATCGTCTTCGGCGTCGCGTGCATCGGCGTGCTGGTGGAAGCGTTCGCGCCGAAGGCCACGCGGTGGGGGATCCAGGTGACGATCTCCCTCGTCGCGATCCTCGCCGCGGGGGTTTCGCTGATCCTGTACGCGACCGGTTCTTCCTCCTCGAAGGCCGGTACGACGACGTTCTCCGGCTCGATCTCGGTGGACCGGCCGTCGCTGTTCCTGTGGGGCACGCTGCTGCTGCTCGGCCTCGGCGCGGTCTTCCTGATCGCGGACCGGAAGGTCGAGGCGGGCGGCGCGTTCGTGGCTCAGGCGGCGATCCGGCCCGGTACGGTCCAGGACCGCGCGCAGTCGGCTACGACGTCGCAGACCGAGGTCTTTCCGCTGACGCTCTTCGCGCTCGGCGGGATGATGACGTTCTGCGCGGCCAATGATCTGCTGACGATGTTCATCGCGTTGGAAGTGCTTTCGCTGCCGCTGTACCTGATGTGCGGGCTGGCTCGGCGGCGTCGGCTGATCTCGCAGGAAGCCGCGGTCAAGTACTTCCTGTTGGGGGCGTTCTCGTCGGCGTTCTTCCTTTACGGGCTGGCGTTGCTGTACGGGTACGCGGACTCGGTGAAGCTGGCTGACATCGCGCACGCGGCTGCTGGGTCGGATCGGTCGGACACACTGTTGTTCGCTGGTCTTGGCTTGCTTGTGGTGGGCCTGTTGTTCAAGGGTTCTGTCGGGCCGTTCCACACATGGACGCCGGACGTCTACCAGGGTGCGCCTACGCCGGTTACCGGGTTTATGGCTGCCTGTACGAAGGTTGCTGCGTTTGGTGCCATCCTGCGCGTGCTCAGTGTCGGGTTTTCCTCGACTAGCTGGGAATGGCGCGGGGTTATGTGGGCGGTGGCCATTATTTCGATGGCGCTCGGGGCGATTCTCGGGCTGACGCAGACGGATGTTAAGCGGATGATCGCTTACTCGTCGGTGGCGCACGCTGGGTTCTTGCTTGTCGGTGCTATTGCGATGACTGAGGACGGGTTGTCCAGCACGTTGTTCTACCTGCTGGCGTATGGGTTTACTACGTTGGCTGCGTTTGGGGTTGTTTCCCTGGTTCGTGATTCCAGTGGGGAGGCTACGCATCTCTCCGCTTGGGCTGGGTTGGCTAAGCGGTCGCCGTTGTTGGCTGGGGTGTTTACGTTCCTCTTGCTGGCGTTGGCTGGGATTCCGTTGACCAGTGGGTTTGTTGGGAAGTTCGTGGTGTTTTCGGCGGCGTTGTCGGATGGGATGGCGCCGTTGGTGGTTGTCGCGCTGGTGTTTAGTGCGGTGGCTGCGTTCTTCTATTTGCGGGTTATTGTTTTGATGTATTTCTCCGAGCCTGCTGCTGATGGGCCTACGGTGACTGTGCCGGGTGGGTTTACTACTGCGGCTATTGCGTTGGGTGTTGTGGTGACCTTGGTGCTTGGGGTTCTTCCGGCCTTTGCGCTCGACTGGGCTGGGGCTGGGGGGTTTGCTTCTTAGGGCTGGGTTGGGCGGCTCGTCGCCTGGCGGCGACATTGCGCCCCGGCGGTGAGGCTTGGCACCCCGATTTTTGATTGTCACTACGGCGCGGGGGTGCTTGTCAAGGCGGG
>NZ_SDLT01000052.1 GCF_004522235.1 Amycolatopsis nivea | reverse complement strand
GTTCTCGATCGCGGGCGGGGTGAAGGCCGCGACGATCGGGTCGGTGAAGGAGGCGGGCGCGGCGGTGGCGGTGGTCGGGGGCGGGATCTACAACGCGCCCGATCCCGCCGCCGCGGCCCGCGAACTCCGCCGCCTCACCGCCTGACCACACCCGCCCGATCGGAACAGAAGGGAGTCGGCGTGGAAGTCCAGAACCCCGCCGCGGGCAGCACTTACGGCTCGTTGCTGCTGCAGGCCGCCGGAGTGCTGCGGCTGCGCTACGTGGAATGCCGGCGGGACACCAGCTTGTCCCCGGAGGCGGCGGTCGAACTCGCGACCGTCTTCGAGGCGCTCGCCCAAGGCGAGCCCGCGTTCGACCAGATCGACCCGAAAGAAGCGATCGCACTGGCGAACCGGCTGATCGACGACGACCATCCGGAGCTTTCCCGCCTGTGGCCCACGACCCGGTAACCCGTCCGCGGATCATTCGCAACTCAACGAGGAGTACACGATGACGACTGCCGAAGCCACCGAAGCGCCCGCACGCACCATTCCCGAGGGCGATCCCGCTCTGATCGGCGTGCCGACCTTCATCGTCGGCGCCACCGCGCTCGGCCTGGTGCTGACCGGCTACGTCCCGGCCGGCGCCGTCGGGGCCTCGATCGCGATCATCCTGCCCGCCACCGGCCTCGGCCAGCTTGTCGCCGCGGTATGGGCCGCCGCACAGGGCCAGAGCGCCGTAGCCTCCGTGTTCGGCATCTTCGCCGGATTCTGGCTCAGCTACGCGGTGCTGGTGCTCGGCCTGACCCACAACTGGTTCGGCATCCCCGCCGACGCCGCGGTGTCCACCCAGGGGCTGTTCCTGACCGCCTGGCTGGTCATGATCGTCCTGCTGACACTGGCCAGCCTGCGCCTGCCCGCCGCGTTCACCCTTCTCTTCGCGCTGATCGACCTCGCGCTCGCACTCGTGCTGTTCGGCACCGTGAACGGCTCCGCGAGTCTCACCACGGTGGGCGGATATGTCGTCTTCGCGTTCACCGCGGTCGGGGTGTACCTCTTCCTCGGCGCGATGTCCGCGGCGACGGGCGGCCGCTCGCTGCCGCTGGGCCGGCCAGTACTGAGCTGACCCGGGACGGGGCGGCCGCCCGGCCGCCCCGTTTTCGCGTGTACCGCAAAGGAGTTGATCTGTGACCTCGCCGACCTTCGTCGTCATCGGAGCCGGACTGGCTGGGGCAAAAGGGGCGGAAGCGTTACGGGACAAGGGGTTCGACGGCCGGATAGTCCTGGTCGGAGACGAGGAGCACCTGCCCTACGAACGGCCGGCGCTGTCGAAAGACTATCTGGCGGGCAACGTCTCCCGCGACAGCCTGTACGTCCACGACGCGACCTGGTACGCCGAACAGCGCATCGAGCTGCGCCCCGGAGTCCGCGCGACCGGCATCGACCGGGCGGCGCACCAGGTGCGGCTTTCCGACGGCACCGGCCTCGACTACGCGAAACTGCTTCTGGCCACCGGTGCCAGCGCACGCACGCTCCCCGGCGCCAACGGGGTCCGCTACCTGCGCCGCCTCGAAGATTCCGATTGGCTCAAGGGTTTGTTCACGACCGCGAGCAGCCTGGTCGTGCTCGGCGCCGGCTGGATCGGGCTGGAGACCGCGGCCGCCGCCCGCCGCGCAGGGCTCGACGTGACCGTTGTGGAAGCGCTCCCCCAGCCGCTGCTGCTCGCGCTCGGCCCCGAAGTCGCCGCGGTCTTCGCCGAATCGCACCTGCGGCACGGTGTCGATCTGCACCTCGGCGTCCAGGTCGACCGGGTCGAGCGAGGCAAGCGCGTCAAGCTCGCCGACGGCACCGTCCTCGAGGCCGACGCGGTCGTCGCCGGGATCGGCGCTCAGCCCAACACCGGCATCGCGCGCGCCTGCGGGCTGCGAGCCGGCAACGGCGTGCTGGTGGACGCGAGCCTGCGCACCAGCGACCCGGACATTTTCGCCGCCGGGGACGTCGCCAACGCCTACCATCCGCACCTGGGCCGCCACGTGCGCGTCGAGCACTGGGCGAACGCGCTCAACCAGCCCGCGGTCGCCGCCGCGGGCATGCTCGGCAAGAACGACGTCTACGACGAACTGCCGTACTTCTACACCGACCAATACGACCTGGGCATGGAGTTCCTCGGCACGATCGACGGCTACGACCGCGTCGTCTTCCGCGGCGACGTGCCCGGCCTCGAGTTCATCGCCTTCTGGCTCAAGGACAACCGGGTCGTCGCCGGGATGAACGTCAACATCTGGGAAGTCACTGAGCCGGTCAAAGCGCTCATCCGCTCCCGCCGCCCGATCGACCCGGACCGCCTCGCCGACCCCGGGGCGCCGCTCGACCGCCTCGCGGCCCCCTGAGGACAGCGGAAGGCCGGGCCTTCACCGGCCCGGCCTTCCGCTGTCCTCAGTGCCCGCGGGCGATCCATTCCGACAAGTGCGGCGCCTCGTCGCCGATCGTGGTGGCGTCGCCGTGTCCGGTGTGCACCTTCGTGGCGGCGGGAAGTTCGAGCAGCCTGTCCCGGATCGACGAGACGATCGTCGGGAAGTCCGAAAAGGACCGTCCGGTGGCCCCCGGACCGCCGGAGAACAAGGTGTCGCCCGAGAACAACGCACCTGCCTCAGGCAAGTACAGGCACACCGAGCCGGGCGAATGCCCCGGAGTGTGGACGACCCGCAACTCTGTGCCCGCGACCGCGATCCGTTCTCCGTCCCGCACCGGCCAGAACTTCTCGTCCGGGTGCGTCATCTCCCACAGCTCCTGGTCGCCGGGGTGCAGCAGCACCGGCGCGTGGAGGTTCGCGGCGAGCGCCGGTGCGACGGTGATGTGGTCGTTGTGCCCGTGCGTGCACACCACGGCGACGACGTTCCGGCCGTCGACCGCGTCGGTGATCGCCTTCTCGTCGTGAGCGGCGTCCACGATCACGACCTCTTCGTCGTCGCCGATCAGCCAGATGTTGTTGTCCACCTCCCAGCTTCCGCCGTCGAGCTCGAAAACCCCCGAGGTGACGACACGCTCGATGCGCGGGCCGCTCACCAGACCACCACCGAGCGCAGCACGTCGCCGGCGTGCATCGCGTGGAACGCCTTCTCGACGTCGGCGAGCCCGATGCGTTCGGAGACGAACTTCTCGAGCGGGAGCCGGCCCTGCCGGTGCAGATCGATCAGCATCGGGAAGTCCCGCTCCGGCAGGCAGTCGCCGTACCAGGACGACTTCAGCGCCCCGCCGCGGGAGAAGAAGTCGATCAGCGGCATCTCCAGCCGCAGGTCCGGCGTGGGCACGCCGACCAGCACGACCGTGCCGGCGAGGTCGCGGGCGTAGAACGCTTGCCGCCACGTCTCCGGGCGGCCGACCGCGTCGATGACGACGTCCGCGCCGAATCCGCCGGTGAGTTCCCGCACCGCCGCGACCGTGTCGGTTTCCGACGCGTTGACGACGTGCGTGGCGCCGAGGTCGCGGGCCCATTCGAGCTTCCGCTCGTCCCGGTCCACCGCGATGATCGTGGTCGCTCCCGCGAGCCGGGCCCCCGCGATCGCCGCGTCCCCGACTCCCCCGCAGCCGATCACCGCGACCGAGTCGCCGCGGCCGACCGCGCCGGTGTTCACCGCGGCGCCGAGGCCCGCCATCACGCCGCAGCCCAGCAGACCCGCCACCGCCGGGTCCGCCGACGAGTCGACCTTGGTGCACTGTCCGGCGTGCACGAGCGTCTTGTCGGCGAACGCGCCGATGCCCAGCGCGGGGGTCAGCTCGGTGCCGTCGGCGAGCGTCATCCGCTGGGCCGCGTTGAACGTGTCGAAGCAATACTGCGGGCGGCCGCGCTTGCAGGCCCGGCACTGACCGCAGACCGCGCGCCAGTTCAGGACGACGAAATCGCCCGGCCGCACGGAGTCGACCCCGGCGCCGACGCTTTCCACCGTGCCCGCCGCCTCGTGCCCGAGGAGGAACGGGAACTCGTCGTTGATCCCGCCTTCGCGATAGGTCAGGTCGGTATGGCAGACCCCGCAGGCCGCCACCGCGACGACGACCTCGCCCGGTCCCGGATCCGGGATCACGATGTCCGCCAGCTCCACCGGACTTCCCTGCGAACGGGCGATCACCCCGCGTACCTGCTGTGGCATTCTTTCTTCCTTCGTGCCGAGCGACAAGCCATGCGCCAGAGCGCATACCGCTCCGACGGTAGTGCCGCGCCGAGCCGCCGCGACCCCGTCGTCCGGCGAGGAATTCCTGGTCTTCCGGCCAGGCGCCCGGGAGGTTACCCTGAGCCGGATGCCCGCCGACTCCGCCGCCGCCGACCTGCCGGGGCTGCGCGACGTCGTCGACGGCCCGCTGCACGACATCGCCGGGCGGTTCTCCCGCTACCTCGCCGAGACCTGGCCGCACCGCGCGCTCGTGATCTTCACCCGGGAGTGCACCGGCAGGCCCCGCAAAGTCGCCGGCGACCCGGAGACGACGGGCAAGATCACGATCCCCGAGCTCGAGGCGCTGAAGGCAGCCGTGCGGCCCGGCTCCGCGACGAGGACGACCGCGCAGCTCGGCGGCACGGCGCGGCCGGTGTGGTCCGTGCACGACCCCGTCGGCACCCTGCTGGTGCTGATCCCCCGGACGGCGCGGAAGCCGGTGCCGCACCCGGTGCTGCTCGCCGAACTTTTCGGGATCGTCGCGACGTCCATCCGGCAGCAAGTCACGCAAGCGAGCCCGGATTACCTCACCGAGTCCCGTGCGGCGTCGAGCGAACGCGCGCGCACGATCGTCGAAATGGCTGCGACACAGGAAAGAACGCTCGTCACGGTCCTGAACGCGCTGCGGTCGGCCAAGCTGGACGCCGAGGGCGCCCGAGCCGCCGCCACCGACGCCGCCTCTGCCGCACTGGTGGCCCTGCGGTCGGCCCACAAAACCGATCTCGCGCTGTCCGAAGAGCCAGTGCACACCGCCTTCGCCCGGCTGCGCCGGGAAGTACGGCAGGTTCTGCGCCACCACGACGCCGAATTGGAGTTCGTGGAGCCGCGACCCGACACGCGTCCGCTGTACGGAGAACTCGCACCCGCCGCGCGAGCCATGACCTGCACAGCGGTCCTGGCGTTCACCGCCCAGCCGACGTTGACCCGGCTGCGCGTCGCGTGGTCCTGCGACGACTCTTCGCTGCGGCTGGACATCCGCGACCACGAGTCCGGACGCCTCGACGTCGATGCGCTGCACCTCCAGCTCGACGGACGCGCGAAGGCACTCGGCGGCGCCGTCGAGGTCGACGCGGTGTCAGGCTGGGGAAGCCGGGTCTCGATCGTCCTCCCCCGCTCCCTCGCGCGGGACAGCACGGAAACCACCGGCCTCTCGCGACTCAACCGCCGCGAGCTGGAAGTCCTGCGGCACCTTGCACAAGGACTGCGGAACAAGGCAATCGCCGAACGGCTCGACATCACGGAGAGCACTGTGAAGTTCCACGTGGCGAATGTCTTGAAGAAACTGGAGATCGGCTCGCGAGGGGAGGCCGCGGTTCTGGCGCTGAACGCCGGGATCGCGTGAACGCGTCCTCGTTGCCGCAAGACCGTCAGCCACTCGTGAAAGTTCTGCGCCCCGGCCACACCACAGCCCTGCTCGCAGGCGGCTCCGCAAATCTATTCTTTTTTCGGCACCCGGCGGCGAATTCAGTTCAGAAACCCACGACCCGCCAGCGGATTGTCCGGAACGTGCGGCACCACCATTTCGCGGAACGGCGATAACCAGACGATCTCTCCCACGTCGCCGGTGCGGCAATTCGGCGGTTGGCGGAGATGTCCGAAATACCAGTCCAGCTCCCGGCGCCCAATCTCGGGAGCCACCATTGCGATGTCTTCGTCGTCGAGGCAGTTGACCCGCATGGGCACGCTGTCGAGGTAGGCGTCAATCGCGGAGTCGGCGCCGTTCTTCGCCCTCAGATGCGTTCCCCAGTCCGGGACGAGCTCCCGGATGTCATCCGAGCACCCCGACGGGCGCCTCAACAGCGGTCAGGGAATCAGTCGTGCATTGGAGCTCGTTCCTGTTTCCGCAGGTCAAACCCTATATAAAGGGAGGCAGAGTGGGCCGGGTCGGGCTCGAACCGACGGCCAAGGGATTATGAGTCCCCTGCTCTAACCAACTGAGCTACCGGCCCCTGGGTTCGCTTCCGCAGGTCGATCCCCCCAGTTCACGTCAACTTAGCACAGGCCCCGCGCGGGCCGGGGGCGTAGGCCGATCGGGTCGAGACCGCTCGCGGGGGCCTCGGGGTCGCCTAGATTGCTGGGGGTCGGGTCCCGAGAGGAGAACCGCCATGCGCAACCTGGGACGGGTTCCGCTCGCGCTGCTCGACGCGCTCGCTGCCGGGCTCGGGCTGGGTTATCTCGCCCGCGACTATCGCGACGCGCTGGTCTCGCACGGGCCGGTGGTGTCGGTCGCCGCGGTCGTCGGGATTGCGGTAATCGTGGTGGCATTTCGGGGATACCGCGTGCTTCGCAGTGCGAACACGCGCCTGGAAGCGATAATCGCGGACGAGTTGTCCCGGCGTAAGCCGTCACCTCGGCCGCGGCGGCGATAGGCCGCGAGGGGAAATTACCTGCCCAGTTCGACAATGGCGGCGTACAGGCCGGGCGCGAGGGCATCGGCTAGGCCGCCGGGCGGGACTGTTTCGCGCAGAAGGTGCAGCCAGGCGAAAACCGAACCGAGCAGCATCGCGTGCACGACTGACATCTCAGGGCGCCGAGCCAGTTCGCCGCGGGCGATCGCGCGGGCGAGCACTTCGGTCAGGTAAGCCCGTTCTCGCACCAAAAACAACTCGCCCAGCCGGGCGGTGGGTGCGTCTTCGGTGCGGAGGTCGGCGAGCAGGCCTGGCAAGGCGTTGCGTACTTGCGGTCCGTCCAAAGCGGACTGAATGTCGGCGAGAACGCCTGCTACATCGCCACGCAAGGTGCCGGTGTCGGGTGGTGCCGCGAGGGCGTCGTCGTGCACGACCGCGGCGAAGACGAGTTCCGCCTTGGACTTCCAGCGCCGGTAGAGCGCCGCCTTGCCGACGCCGGCGCGCGCGGCGATCGCGTCGACCGTGCATCGTTGGTAGCCGACTTCCTCCAGCAGTTCGTTGACCGCGGTTTGCACCGCCGCGTCGATCCCCTGCTCCCGCGGCCGTCCGCGCCGGTTGTGCGTCATGGAGCACAGTTTACGAGACTTCCAGTTCCGTATATGTTCGGGGCATGACCTGGGACAAAACCTCCACCCGCACCCTCGCCGTCGACCCGGCCGCGCTGTGGGACGTCCTCGCCGACGTCGAGAACTGGCCGCGCTGGGACCCGGACGTCGCGCGCGTCGTCCTGCACGGGCCGGTCGCGACGGGATCGACCGGATTCCTTTACCCCAGCGGCGGATTCCGCGGCGGCGTGCACGCGAAAATCGCGAAGGACTTCACCTTCACGAGCTGGCGGCCCGGCCACGAGTACACGCTCCGCCAGCCGGTTCCGCTCGGGACGATGGACCTCCGGCTGAGCGTCGCGGCCGTCCCCGGCGGGGCCGAGCTGACCCAGCGCATCGTCCTGGACACGCCGCTGCGCGCGGTCATGGTGCGGATCATCGGCGCCGACATCGTGGCGAACTTCGGCCGGAAATGCGACGCGCTGACCCGGCTCGCCGCCGCGAAAACGGGCTGACCGCCCTTGCGGTCCCGGCGGGAACCGCAAGGGCGGACCGGACTAGTTCCGGTACCGGAACAGGATCCGGCCCCGGTCGAGGTCGTACGGGCTCAGCTCCACCAAAACCCGGTCGAACGGGACGATCTTGATGAAGTTCTTCCTGATCTTGCCGCTGATGTGGGCCAGCACGTGGTGCCCGTTCGCCAGCTCGACGGTGAACCGGGCGTCGCGCAGGCACTCGACCACGGTTCCCTCGACTTCGATCCCGCCCTTACCGGCCATTGCGCATCAACTCCACCGTGCTGTTCGCCCGCCGCGCGCCGATGCCCTCGAACAGCGCCGTCGCCGCTTCGTTGGCCTCATTCACTTCGGCGGAGGCCGTCGGGATTCCTGCTCGGTGCAGGATGCCGAGCGTGTTCAGCAGCAACCCGCGTGCGATGCCGCGACGTTGCCGATCCGCGCGGACGGCGATGAGCCCGATCCGGGGCAGGCGCGTCACCTGAACCACCCGGAGCAGACCCACGTACTCGCCGTCCTCGACAGCGACGGCGTACTTCGACGGATCCACAATCGTGTCGTCAGCCAGTCGAGGCAGCACCTCGGCCGGCATCTCCGACCAGCCCACGCTCGCCTCGACCTCGGCGCGGACGACGCGGTCGAGCTCGCGCAGCGGACCCTCGTCGGCGGATCCTGCGGGCACGACCGTGACGCCCGGCGGCAGCACGACCGGCCCGGTGACGTGCGGATCCGTGGGCACGACGTACTCCCACTCGCGCCGCCGGACTGTCAGCCCGGCCCGTTGCCAGCCCTCCAGCAGTTCGCGGTCGGTTTCGTCGACCACGGTATGGAGCGGGTCCGGCAGCGCGGCCAGCATCTCGCGGGCCAGCTGGTCGAAGACTGAGCGATGCCAGGCGTCGACGCTGAGGAAGACCCGTCCGTCGGGCCGGGTGGTGGCTTCGGCGCGACCGGCCAGCCTGCCGTCGTCCAACGCCTGCCAGAGTCCCGGTTCGACCCGGGTGATGCTCACCGCGGGTTCGCCCGCGGTGAAACGCACAGTGTCCATGATGGTCACCTTTCGGAGTGCCTTTGCTCAAGGCGCTCCTGGCAACCCCTACGTCAGTCGCCCGACCGTGACGACACGGGGAGCACCCACATCGAAACAGCGTTCATGGGGCTCACCTCCTGGCGTCGAGTCACGGTCGGGCGAACGATAACCGCGCGCTGCGGGCCTCGTCCACCGAATTAAATTCTCCTCAGCCGATCCGCAGCACCCCCTTGCCGCGACCGTGTCCGGCGGCGCACAGATCGAGCAGCTCCCGCAGCCGCGGGACAGCGGACCCCGCAATCGTTTGCGCGAGGCTGCGATTTCCCGTCCAGCACCACGGACACAGCACGTCGGCCCCATGCTCAGGGTCGCAATCGGCACAAAATTCCCTTCCCGCGCAATCGCCGCCTTCCGCCCGGCGGTGCTTACAGTGGACTTCATCAAGCGGACTTGAGGTCAAGCACGGAAAGAGCTGCCATGCCCCAGATCACGCGCGAGGTCGTCTGGCTGAAGCCGGGACAGATCGCCGAACGCGCCGGTGTGAGCGTCCCGACGCTGCACTACTACGAGAGCCGCGGACTCATCGCGAGCAGGCGCACGAGCGGCAACCGGCGCGAGTACCGGCGGGACACGCTGCGCATGATCGCCTTCATCCGGACCGCGCAGCGCGTCGGCGTGTCGCTGGAGGAGATCAAGGACGCGCTCGCCGAACTGCCGGACCGGCGCATCCCCACCAAACGCGACTGGGCGCGCATCTCCCGCCGCTGGCACGACCGCCTCACCGAGCGGATCGAGGAGCTGACCGCGCTGCGCGACCGGTTCTCCGACTGCATCGGCTGCGGGTGCCTGTCGCTGAAATCCTGTCCGTACTCGAATCCGGACGACGTTCTCGGGCAGGGCGGGACCGGGGCGCGCCGGTTCCCTGGCTTCGGGTCGTGAGGGCCACCCGCACGGAATCTGATTCCCTCGGGGTGGCCCTCACGGACGGAACCGGAGGACAGCGCGGGTCGGCTTAACCGCTGAGGGCGGCCCGGAAGTAGCGGCCGGTCGCGCCGTCGTGTTCAGCGAGTCCCTTCGGCGTGCCGGTGTAGAGCACCTGGCCGCCGTTCTCACCCGCGCCGGGACCCAGGTCGAGCACCCAGTCCGCCGCCGCGACGACGTGCAGCGAATGCTCGACCACGACGAGCGTCCGGCCCTCGTCGACGAGCCGGTCCAGCAGCGCCACCATCCGCGTGGTGTCGCTGGGGTGCAGGCCCGCGGTGGGTTCGTCGACGAGCAGATCGTCACTGGTCGAGTCGAGCTGGCGGGCGAGCTTCAGCCGTTGCCGCTCACCGCCGGAGAGCGTGTCGAGCGTGCGGCCGCTCGCGAGGTGCCCGAGGCCCAGTTCGCCGAGCAGCGCGGCCAGCCGGACCACGTCCGGATGCGGCACGTATCGCGCCAGCGCCGACACCGGCGTGCCCAGCACTTCGAGCACCGTCCGTCCGTCGAGCCGCGTTTCCAGTGCCTCCGCGCGGAATCCGGTCGCATTGCACTCCTCGCACGGCGTGTCGACGTCCTCCAGGAACGCCAGATCGGTCCGCCGCACGCCGGTGCCGCGGCAAGCCGGGCACCCGCCCTGCGACCGCGGGTTGAACAGCTTCGGCGACTCGCCGCTCACCTCGGCGAACGCGCGCTGCACCGGATCGGCGAGCCCGAGCCAGGTGCCGACCGTCGACCGGCTCGTCGCGACGATCTGGCTCTGGTCGACGACCGTGAACCGCGGATGCCGCTCGGCGAGTTCGCCCGCCAGCGTCGACTTCCCGGACCCCGCCACCCCGGTGATCACCGTGAGCACGCCTGTCGGGACGTCGACGTCGATGTCGCGCAGGGTGTGCCGGTTCAACCCGCGCAACGGCAGCCAGCCGACGGGTTCCCGCAGCGTGTCCTTGATCCGGACGCCGGTGCGCAACGCGCGCGCGGTCGTCGTGTCCGCCTTCCGCAGCTTCGCCGGCGGACCGTGGAACACCACGCGTCCGCCCGCTTCCCCGGCTCCCGGGCCGAGGTCGATCACATGGTCCGCGGCGACCATCACCGCTTCGTGGTGGTCCACCACCAGCACCGTGTTGCCGTGATCACGCAGCCGCCGCAGTACGTCAACGAGGGACGCGACGTCGGCCGGATGCAGCCCGTCCGTCGGTTCGTCCAGGACGTAGGTGAGGTCGGTGAGGCTCGATCCCAAGTGCCGCACCAGCTTCAGCCGCTGCGATTCGCCGCCGGAGAGCGTCGGCGTCGCGCGGTAGCAGTGCAGATGCCCAAGGCCGAGCGTGATCATCGATTCCAGCCGCAGCCGCAGCGCCGCCACCAGCGGACGCGCCCACTCGTGGTCCAGTCCGGCGCAGAATTCCAGCAGCCCCGCCGCGTCGCGGTAGCCGAGGTCCACAATGGACACCCCGTTGATCCGGCTCTCCCGCGCGGCCGGAGCGAGCCTGCTGCCGTCGCACTCCGGACACGGCCGCTGCCGGGTCACGTCGGCGAGCGCCGCCCGCACCGCCGGACCCATCTTGGCCTCGCGTTCCACGAGGAGCCGGCGGATCCGCGGCACCATCGACTGGTACTTCGCGCTGGCCGGGAAACGGGGCAACGGATTGGGCGGCTTCTGCGTCGGACCGTGCAGGAGGAACTGCACCAGTTCCTCAGGCCATTCCCGCAACGGCAGATCGTTGTCGAAGAATCCCGAGTAGACATAGCGCTTCCAGATCCAGCTGCCGACCGCGAAACTGGGGAAGACCATCGCCCCGTCGTTAAGCGACCGGCCGCGGTCGATCATCCGCTCGCCGTCGATGTCGGTGACCGTGCCGAGCCCCGCGCAAGCCGGGCACATGCCGGACGGATCGTTGAACGAGTAGGCGGGCGAATACCCGGCGGACGGTTCGCCCAAGCGGGAGAACAACATCCGCAGCATCGTCCACACCTCGGTGGCGGTGCCGACCGTGGATCGCGAATTCGTCCCGAGCGGCCGCTGATCCACCACGACGACGGTCGTCAGGCCGCTCAGCGAACTGGCCTCGGGAGCCGGATCGTGCGGCAGTTTCGTGCGGACGAACGCGGGCATCGTCGAGTACAACTGCCGCCGCGACTCGGCGGCCAGCGTCGCGAACGCGAGCGACGACTTGCCGGACCCGGAAACGCCGGTGACCGCGACCAGCTGGTGCTTGGGGATGTCCACGTCCACGTCGTCCAGGTTGTGAGTGCGCACACCGCGGAGACTGATCATGTTCGACGGCATGTCTCGCAGCCTACGTCCTGGGAAGGGGTGCGGCGGGGCAGGTGGAGGCGGGGTGCTTTGTTCGGGGAAGCGCTCGGCCATGTGGAGCCGGACGTCGACAGACAGGTTCGCGCGAGGCAGGTTAGGTGATGTTCGTTCGGAGCGCGCTCGACCGGGCGAAGCGAGCTGGGCTTCCGCAGGGCGGGCTTTCGTGGGCGGGGTTCGTTCAGGGAAGCACTCGGCCATGCGGTGCGAGCCTGGACATCGCCAAACATTGTTCCGCGCGCGGGGCAGGCGATGCTCGTTGGGGAAGTGCTTATCGAGACGTGTCGGGCATTCGCCATCCGCATGGATGCGCAGTGCTCGTACGAGGAAATACCTGGCGGGCAAGAGAAGCGAGGCCTCGGGGCTGGATTATTCGGGCCGGAACATTCGGTCTGGAGTTCGCGGTCGCCGGTGGTTCCTTCGCCGGTGCGGTGGCTTTGATGTTCCTCGCGATCAGCTCGGGACAGAGCGCCGTCGCCGGTCGTGGCTCCAGGTCGAGTGGTCCGCGCAACTCCTCGACCGCGATCACTCCCCCAACCGGCATCGGCTGACGCCTGCGGGTCGCACCGCGCTTCCCCTGCGTCGGCCGTCCTGAAGTTTGGACTTGCTGGTCCATTTTTCCGAAGGCACCCTGGCCAAGCCAGGCGGGCACGGCCCGCGCGTGTTTCGGGAACGGAGCGAGGACCCCGATGTCTCTTGACCAGTATTACCTGCTCGGCCGGTCCGGATTGCGGGTCAGCAGGCTCGCGCTCGGCACGATGAACTTCGGCGTCGACGGGTTTCACGCCGCTTACGGGAAGTCCGAGGAGGAGGCGCGGCCGATCTTCCGCAAGTACGTCGAGGAGGGCGGCAACTTCGTCGACACCGCGGACTTCTACACCGCGGGCGAGAGCGAGCGGCTGCTCGGCAAGTTCATCGCCGAGACGGGGAACCGGGATCGGCTCGTGCTGACGTCGAAGTTCACCAACAGCGTCGACCCGGGCGATCCCAACGCGGGCGGGAACGGGCGCAAGCACATGATCCGGTCGGTGGAGGCGTCGCTGCGCCGGCTCGGCACCGACTATCTCGACCTGTTCCTGCTGCACACGTGGGATCGGATCACGCCGGTCGAGGAGGTGCTGCGCACGTTCGACGACCTGGTGCGGGCGGGGAAGATCCGGTACGCCGGGCTGTCGGACGTGCCTGCCTGGTACGCGAGCCGCGCGCAGACTCTCGCCGACGCGCATTCGCTGCCGCCGATGATCAGTCTGCAGCTGCCGTATTCGCTGGTCGAGCGGACGATCGAAACGGAGCACGTCCCGGCGGGTCTGGAGCTGGGCCTGGGGATCACCGCGTGGAGCCCGCTCGGCAGCGGGTTCCTGAGCGGCAAGTACCGCAGCTCGTCGAACGGCCTGAGCGGCGAGGGCCGCTTGACCGGCGAGGGCGCCGTGGCGGCCGGGACCTGGACCGCGCAGCAGTGGGAACTGCTGAAGACGCTCGAGACGGTCGCGGACGAGCTGAACGTGGCGATGGCTCAGGTCGCGATCAACTGGGTGGCGACGCAGCCCGGCATCGCGTCGGCGATCGTCGGGGCGAGCAGTGCGGAGCAACTGGACGCGACGATGCACGCGCTCGACTTCACCCTGCCCGCCGACCTGCGCGACGCCCTGGACCGCGCGAGCGAGGTGCCGCCTGCCGGGCCGTACCGGATGTTCACGCCGGACTACCAGTCGTGGCTGATCAACCCCGGTGCGAAGGTGGGCGACAAACCGGAGGGGTATCGGCCGGTGGTGCGGAACTGGGCTTCGCCGAAGCAGGCGTGAACCGCGCGGGATTCCGCGCTGCAAGAAATGTTTTCCTCCGCCCTTTTCAAGATATAGCGCACCCCGGGGCTTGCCGCAAGCCCCGGGGGATGCCGCAGAATCGCTGCTCGACCATGAGAATCCGGCTGTCGGGAGCGAGTGTGGGATCGGTGTGGGCACGATCGGGCTTAGAGACGTGCGGGAATGTCCTGCCGCCGGGAATCCGTCCGACGCGGCTGCCGAGAGCGCATGCGCGCGACTCGGCGCGACCGCCGCCGTCCGGTCGGTTTCGGCTGGCTGATTGTGCTCGGCCGAACCGTTCGCCGTCGCCGAATCGGGCCGGTGCCGGGAACGGGGCCCTTGCTTTGCCGCCGCTGCAACGCCTGGGGCACGAAGGCGCGCGGAATTGGGTGCGCGCTCGCGCCTGGGTGCCCTCTACGGCACAGCTCGGGGATTCGGCTCAGCCTTCGACGCTCAACCTGCCGCCCTGTGACCGCCGCGTGCGAGGGCGCTCAGGGATGCCAACTGGCCACACGTGCGGCTGGAGCGCACGCCTCGGGCAGCGTCGTCGCGCCGAGCGAGACCGTCACCCACAGGTGGAATCGCCGCCTGGGCGAGGTCGTCGCGCCGGGCCGAATGGCCGCGGCAGGAGAACGCACGTCTTCGCGCTGAGCGNGTCGTCGCGCCGGGCCGAATGGCCGCGGCAGGAGAACGCACGTCTTCGCGCTGAGCGAAGCCGTCACCGCAGGTGGAAACCGGCCCCTGGGCAAGGTCGCCACGCCGGGTCGACGTGCCGCGTCAAGCGAACGCGCGTCGTCGCGCCGAGCAAAGCCGTCACCGCAGGTGGAAACCGGCCCCTGGGCAAGGTCGCCACGCCGGGTCGACGTGCCGCGTCAAGCGAACGCGCGTCGTCGCGCCGAGCAAAGCCGTCACCGCAGGTGGAAACCGGCCCCTGGGCAAGGTCGCCACGCCGGGCCGACTTGCGGCCTCAGGCAAAGGCGCGGGTCGTCGCGCCGAGCGAGACCGTCACCGCAGGTGAAACCGCTGCCTGGGCAAGGTCGCCACGCCGGAACCGAATGGCCGCGTCAGGCAAAGGCGCGGGTCGTTCGCGCGGATCGGGCTTCGAGCCGGGTCTAATCCCCGGGCTGCGGACCGAGGCCCCGGCTCTGGCTGGTGCGCCCGGCCCATCCGGCGAACCTGGCCGCCGAACTCGGATCGGGCAGCGCGGCTCCGCCAGCACAGGCCTACCGCCACGAGGCCGCTCACCCGCCAGCACAAGCCCGCCAGCACAAGCCCGCCAGCACAAGCCCGCCAGCACAAGCCCGCCAGCACAAGCCCGCCAGCACAAGCCCGCCAGCACAAGCCCGCCAGCACAAGCCCGCCAGCACAAGCCCGCCAGCACAGACCCACCGATCCGACCCGCTCCACCCAGCCCGGACCGCTCAACTCACCACGCGAGAAAACCGCGGCACAACACCAGTCCGCCTGCCCACTTGACAGAAGGTGGACAATAAAAAATCGACGCGTCTTCACCAAGCAATCAGAAGTTCACGCCGAATCTGGTTTCAGAATAACAGCAGCGAGGGGCACTTGTCAACTCAGGGGTACGAAGAAGAACTGCGGTCCGAACAGGACTACGTCGCCGGGCTCTATCGGCGGCTCGACGGGGAGCGCAGGAGGGCCAAGGAGCGCTACATCGCTGCCCTCAAACGAAACGACGAGGCGCCGGGCGAGCGGGACGTCGAAGTGCGCGCGCTCACTCGCGAAACGCGGCGGCTTTCGGTTGCCGACTCCGGGTTGTGTTTCGGGCGGCTCGACACCGTCGAAGGCGACCATTCTTACATCGGCCGGATTGGGCTTTTCGACGAGGACGACGAGTACAAACCCGTTCTTCTCGACTGGCGCGCGCCGGCGTCGAGCGCGTTTTACACCGCTACCGCCGCGACGCCCGAGGGCATGCGGCGACGGCGGCAATTCCACACGCGCGGGCGGCAGGTCACCTCGTTCACCGACGAGGTCTTCGGCCGGCCCGGCAGCGGCGAGGAGAACGACGCCCTGCTCGCGGCGGTCAACGCGCCCCGCGGGGAGGGGATGCGGGACATCGTCGCGACGATCCAGGCCGAGCAGGACCGCATCATCCGGCTCGACCATCCCGGCGTCCTGGTCATCGAGGGAGGGCCCGGAACCGGGAAAACCGTCGTGGCGCTCCACCGCGTCGCGTATCTCCTGTACACGCAGCGCGAGCGGATGGAGCGCCACGGCGTCCTCGTCCTCGGGCCGAATCCGTCGTTCCTGAACCACATCGGGCGCGTGCTGCCGTCGCTCGGCGAGTCCGACGTGGTGTTCACCACCCCGGGCAGTCTCCTCCCTGGGCTGCACGCGCGCGCCGAGGACGAGCCGGAAGTCGCGCGGTTCAAGGGGTCTCTGCGGATGCTCGACGTCCTCCGCGCGGCGGTCGCGGACCGGCAGGAGCTGCCCGCCGAACCCGTGCTGATCGAGCTCCGCGACACCACCGTCCGGATCGACGCGGCGACCGCCGAGTGGGCTCGCGACGAGGCGCGGCAGAGCGGGCGGCCGCACAACGAGGCGCGGGCGGTGTTCGTCGAGATCGTCACGTACGTGCTCACCGAACGCGCCATGTCCCGCATCGGGCGCGGTTGGCTCACCCGCGACGACAAGGAGGAATGGGAGGACCTCCGTTCCACGCTCGTCAACGAACTCCTCGCCGACCCCGCATTCGTCAAGGCGATCGACCACCTCTGGCCGATTCTGACCCCGGAAAGCCTGCTGACCACGCTCTACTCCTCCCCCGCCCGGCTCAAGGCGGCCGGTGCCGACCCGGCATTGCTGCGCGAGCAGGGCGAGCCCTGGACGGTGTCGGACGTCCCGCTCCTGGACGAGCTGATCGACCTCCTCGGCAAGGCTCCGGACCGCGCGAAACAGCAGGAGAACGCCGCCGAGCGCGAGGCGGAGGCCGAGTACGCGGCCGGCGTGCTGGACATCATGCGGCTCGACCGCGAGGAGATGGACGAGGACATCGGCCTGTCCGCGGAGCACCTGCTCTACGACACCGACCTGGCCGAGCGGTTCGTCGAGCACGACACCCGCGACCTCGCCGAACGCGCCGCGGCGGACCGGGACTGGACCTACCGGCACGTCGTGGTCGACGAGGCGCAGGAACTGTCCGAAATGGACTGGCGGGCGCTGATGCGGCGGTGCCCGAGCCGGTCGTTCACCGTGGTCGGCGACCTGGCGCAGCGGCGGTCGGCGGCGGGTGCGCTCGACTGGGGCACGATGCTGGATCCGTACGTCCCGGGCCGCTGGGCCTACCGTTCGCTCACCGTCAACTACCGCACCCCGGCGGAAATCATGGCCGTCGCGGCGGCGGTGCTGGCCGAGTTCGCGCCGGGGGCCGAGCCGCCGGAATCGGTGCGCGCGTGCGGGGTCCGGCCGTGGTCGCGGAAGGTCTCCGACGACGAGTTGCCCGCCGCGGTCGAGGAATTCGTCCGTGCCGAGGCGGGCCGGGAAGGGACGAGCGTCGTGATCGGGCCGCCGGACGTGCCGGGCGCGGTGGCGGCGTCGGAGACGAAGGGGCTGGAGTACGACGCTGTGCTGCTCGTGGACCCGGACCGGATTCTCGAGGACGGACCACGCGGCGCGGCTGAGCTGTACGTCGCGCTGACCCGGGCGACCCAGCGGCTCGGCGTGCTGCACCGCGGCGCGTTGCCGCCGGTGCTGAACGGACTGGAGGAACTCGTCTAACCGGTCAGGGGCGCAGTTCGGGCGCGAGGACGCTGCTGCGTTTCAACGCCTTCAGCACCACCCCGGTGTGCACCGAATCCGCCTGCCGGGACCAGCCGGAACTGCCGACGAACTCGTGCAACGCGGCGATGTCGGGCAAGGTGACGTCAGCGAGCAGCTGATACTCGCCCGTCATCGCCGCCGCGTAGCGCACGTACGGCGAGCCCAGGAGGGCGCGGCCGATGTCGTCGACGTCGTGCGGGCGGCAGCGGATCCACAGCAGCGCCTCGACCGGCAGCCCGAGCACGGCCGGTTCCACCACCGCCCGGATGAACACCTTTTCCTCCCGCCGCAACGCTTCCAGCCGGCGGCGGACGGTCGATTCCGAGATCCCGGCGGCACGGGCGAGTTCCTCGTGCGTGCGCCGGCCGTCCTCGCGCAACGCGCGCACGATGGCGCGTTCGTCGCTGCTGAAGTCCACGCCGTCGGGCTGCCGGGGCTGCGGAGTCGGCTGCGGAAGCGACGAGATCGCCTCCGTCTCGGCCGGGCTCAGCAGGCCGGGCTGCCATTCGTGGATGGTGCGGTAGTACCGCGTGACGGTATCGGCCGTGAGATCGAGCAGGCCGGGGATTGCCGCCATCTCGTCGAACATGAAGGTCGGCAGCCGGTTGCGGTCGCAGAAGACCTCGGCGACCAGTTCACCCTGTCCGGTGATCAGGTAGCAGAAGCTCGTCTCCGGCCGTCCCGCGAGCGCGGTGCCCGCGGGACGGCCGAGCCCGGCCCTGCAGCGGCCGCGCACCAGCAGCGGCACGCCGTGCGGCGAAACGGCGACAACCGTCACGACGCCGGTGCGCAGCAGGTGCGTCCCGCGCCGGGCCACCGTGCGCTCCGGCGCGTCCAGCACCTCGGCGATCCGCCGCCAGGACGCGCGGCCGTCGACTTGCAGCGCGCCGGCGATCCGGCGGTCGAGTGGGTCCAGCCGTGCGGTCATCAGCCAATACTGTGGCTGATTCCGTCATTTGTCGAGCAGGTCTTGTCCGACCCCAGCACCACGCGCGAAGCTGACGTCGCGAACGGACACCGGGGTCAGGAAGGAAACCAGTGAGCGCTGAGGAGATCTGCTACTTGCCCGCCCGCGAACTGGCCCGGCGGCTGCGCGTCCGCGAGCTGTCCGCCCGCGAGGTGCTGCAGGCCCATCTCGACCGGATCGAGCAGGTCAACCCGCAGATCAACGCGATCGTCACGCTCACCGCCGAGCGCGCGCTGAGCGAGGCCGCGGCCGCCGACGAACGTCTCGCACACGGCGAGGAGGTCGGTCCGCTGCACGGGATTCCGGTGGCTCACAAGGACACGCACGACGTCGCCGGGGTCCGCACCACCTACGGTTCCCCCATTTTCGCCGACCACGTCCCCGACAGCGACACGCTCGTCGTCGAGCGGATCCGGAACGCGGGCGCGATCACGCTCGGCAAGACGAACGCGCCGGAGTTCGGGGCCGGTTCGCACACGATGAACCCGGTTTTCGGGGCCACGCGCAACCCGTACCGGCGCGACCTGTCCGCGGGCGGCAGCAGCGGCGGGGCGGCGGCCGCACTGGCCGCGGGTCTGCACCCGCTCGCCGAGGGCAGCGACATGGGCGGTTCGCTGCGCAATCCGGCGTCGTTCTGCAACGTCGTCGGCCTGCGCCCGTCGCCCGGCCGCGTGCCGACTTGGCCCGCGACGCTGCCCTGGGAGGCGCTGGGCGTGCAGGGGCCGATGGGCCGGACGGTCGCCGACGTCGCGCTGTTGTTGTCGGTGATCGCCGGGTACGACGAGCGCAACCCGATCGCGCTCGACCAGCCCGCCGCGCCGTTCGCCGGGTCGCTCGACGCCGACCTCGCCGGACTGCGCGTGGCGTGGTCGCCGGACCTCGGCGGCCTGCCGGTCGACCCGGCGGTCACCGCCGTGCTGGAACCGGCGGTGCGGGTGTTCGCCGAACTCGGCTGCCGCGTCGAACCGGCCTGCCCGGACCTTGCCGCGGCCGACGAGGTGTTCCGCACCCTGCGCGGCTGGCTCTTCCACACCGGGTTCAGCGGTCTGCTCGAAGAGCATCCGGACAAGATGAAGCAGACGCTCGCCGACAACATCGCTTTCGGCGCAACGCTTTCCGGTGCCGACATCGCCCGCGCGCAGACGCGGCAGCTGCAGCTCATCACCGGGATGCGCGAGTTCTTCACGCAGTACGATCTGCTGCTCGCGCCGGTGAGCCAGGTGCCGCCGTTCCCGGTGGAGTGGGAGTACCCGGAAGTCGTTGCCGGGCAACCGATGCACGACTATCTGGAGTGGATGCGCTCGGCGTACTCGGTCTCGGCGACCGGCTGCCCGGCGCTGTCGGTGCCCGCGGGGTTCACCGAGGACGGACGTCCGGTGGGGCTGCAGATCATCGCGCCGCTGCGGGGCGAGCTAGGACTGTTGCGGGCCGCGCACGCTTTCGAGCAGGCGACCGGGCACGGCAACCGGCGGCCCGTCTTCTGAGCCGCGAGCCACGGTCCGTGAAGGGCTCCTTCCGGGAATCAGATTCAATGCCAGGAACTTAAGCCGCGTTGCCCCGGTGCCCGGCGCACAGGTTGCAGCGGGCAAGGCGAACGTACGTGAGGGGGACCCTGAGGGAATCTGATTCCCTCAGGGTCCCCCTCACGACCCTGCCAACCCGGTCACATACGGGTAAATCGGGCGTTTCGCCGGATGGTGAGACCTTTGCGGACGGCCATTCGGGCCGAAGCACCGCGACCCAGTCCCTGGCATGGGGAATCCACGTCCGTGAAGGGCTCCTTGAGGGAATCAGATTCCCTCAAGGAGTCCTTCACGGACCGCAGGCAGCGTTTCCCGTTCGCCGCCTACGCGGAACTCGGCCGCGAATTCTGCCGCGCCGAGGACCTCGCTCGCGCGGGCGGTGATCCGGTCCACGTCAGTGCGCTCCGCGGCAGGCAGCGGTGCGCCGATCCCAGCGCGGGAAGCTGCGGCCGCGCCCAGCAGACGTGCGGCTTCGCGGGCTGCTCCGGCCAGTGCGTGCGCGCCCGCCAACCCTTCCAGCGCCAACGCGATCGCTCGCGGATCGCCGGTCCGGTGCGCGATCTCGTACCCTTCCTGCTGCCGTCGCAACGCCGTCTCCGCATCTCCGCGCAATTCGGCGACGAAACCGAGTTCCGCGAGGATCAACGTGTTCCCCGGTTCGAAATCGACCTGCTTGTTCCACTCGAGCAGCGTCCGCAAATGCTGTTCGGCGAGGTCGAGGTCGCCCTCGCGCCGGGCGCCGAGGGCCAGTCCGGTCAGCGCATACATCTCCCCCGGCGTGAAGCCGTGCTCCGCGGCGACCTCGCGAGCCCGGTCATGCAGTTCGCGAGCGGCGACGTAGTCCTTGCGCAGCAGCGCAATCCGGCCTAGCCACGACAGCTGGTACGACGCTTCCGGCCACAAGCCCAGTTCCTCGGCGATCTGCAATCCTTCGATGTGGACCGCTTCAGCGCGCGCGTAATTCCCGGCAAGGGAACTGAGTGCACCGTGTGCGAAGTTCGCCTGCAGCTGACCCCATTTGTCGCCGATTTCGGCGAACAACTCCGCGCAGCGATCGGCGTAACGCCACGCTCCCGCGATATCGCCTCTCGACAGGGCCTGGCTCGCGTGGTCGCCGCTGGCCGCCGCGATCCCCCACCGGTCGCCGGTCGCTTCGAAGGCGGCGAGTGCCTCCAGGGTCAGCGGTTCCGCGCCGGGCAGATCGGCCACTGTGGACAGTGCGTAGCCGATGAACCACTTGGCCCGAGGGCTCGTCGGCAGATCGGCCACGGGACGCCAGTCCGGCCGGTCGCCAGCGAGGATGCCGAGTGCGGTGAGCGTCGCCTGTGCTTCCACGCGCAGGTCCTCGTCGCCGCCGGGCAAACCGAGGGCGGCGCGCAGGGAGCGCATCGCCTCGGCCATCCGGCCGCGCAGGAATCGGTACCACGCCAGCCGGTTCGCCAAGCGCAACGCGTCGTCGGCGCTCCCCCAACCGGCCAGATTCTCCGCTGCGGCACGGAGATTCGGCAGGTCCACGTCGAGGCGCTGCAGCCAGCGCCGTTGGTCGCGGGCGCGGAGACCGGCGTCCGCGGCACCGGCGAGCTCGACGTAATACTCCGCGTGCCGACGCCGCGTCTTCTCGACCTCGCCAGCGTCCCGCAGCCGTTCCAGGCCGTACACTGCCACCGACTCAAGCAGCCGGTACCGCGCGTTCGCGGGCACGACCAGCGAGCGGTCGACAAGCTTCGCCAGCAGACCCAGCACCTCGCCTTCTTCGACGCCGTCGCCCGCGCAGACCGCCTCGGCCGCGTCCAGCGAGCAATCCTCGGTGTGCACCGACAACCGTTGCAGCACAAGGCGTTCCGGCTCGCTCAGGAGTTCCCAGCTCCAGTCGATCATCGCGCGCAGAGTCTGCTGCCGGGCAGGCACACCCCGGCGAGTGGTGTCCAGCAGACGGAACCGATCGTCCAGGCGGCGCAACAACTCCGGCACGCCCAACGCGCGCACACGGGTCGCGGCGAGTTCGAGCGCCAGCGGCAATCCGTCCAGTTTCTGGCAAATCTCGGCGACCGCCTCCGCGTCGGCACTGTCCACAGTGTACCCAGTGTCAGCGACCCGTGCCGTGAACAGCCGCGCGGCGCTGTCGTGATCCAGCGGCGGCACCGGGAACTGCGTTTCCCCGGCGAGCCCGAGCGGTTCCCGGCTGGTGGCGAGGATCCGCAGTCCGGGCGCGGCCGCCAGCAGCCGTGCGGCGGTCGCGGCGACCGGCTCGATCAGCTGTTCGCAGTTGTCCAGGACGATCAGGGTTTCCTTGCCGCGCAAGGACTCGGCCAGTCGCTGCACCGGATCCGCCTGCGCTGGCGTCGCCGCGTCCCGGATGCCCAGCGTCGCCGCGATCGCCTCCACCACCCACTCGATCGGCGGGCACTGGCTCAGCGCGCATTCGTGCCGGTCCATGCCGGTCAGCTCCACAAGCCACGCGCCCGCGGCGAAGTCGCCGCCGAGCCGGTGCGCGGTCTCCAGCGCGAGCCGGGTCTTGCCGACGCCGCCGGGTCCAGTGAGCGTCACCAACCGGGATTCGCGAACGAGCGTGCTGACCGCCTTGGTCGCGGCGGTCCGGCCGACCAGTTCGGTAAGCGGCACCGGAAGCTGCGAGACGACGGCAGTCAGAGACGGGTCCTGCGCCAGGATCGACCGGTGCAGCGCGGTCAGTTCGGGGCCGGGATCGAGGCCCAGCTCGTCCGCGAGACGGCGGCGGAGTTCGTCGTAGGAAGCCAGCGACTCGCTCTGCCGACCCGCCGCATACAGCGCGCGCATCTGGAGAGCGCGCAGCCTTTCCCGCAACGGATGCTGCCGGACGAGGTCGGCGAGCTCCGCGGTCAGCGTGGCATGTTCGCCAAGTGCGAGCCGCGCGTCGGCGAGGTTTTCTTGCGCGACAAGGCGATCCTCTTCCAGCCGCTGAATCACTGGCTGCGCGAAGGCTTCGTCGGCGAACTCGGTGAGCGTCGGGCCTCGCCACAATGCCAGCGCTTCGGTGAGCAAATCGGCCTTCGCCCGCGGGTCTTCCGCCGTGCTCGCCGCGGCGGTCAACGCACGGAAGCGTCCGACGTCCACCGCTTCCAGTTCGGTCCGCAGGACGTAACCGGGGGCCTGGAACACCAGCGCGCTGCCGGACCCAGGTTCGGCGCGTTCGAGCGCACGGCGCAGCTGCGAGACCTTCGTCTGCAGGGTGTTGACCGGGTTGCCGGGCAGCTGGTCGCCCCACAGGTCGTCGGCCAGCCGGTCCGCCGACACCGGAGCGCCCTCGTGCACGAGCAGGACCGCGAGCAGGGTCCGGACCTTGGCCTCGGGCACCCGCACCGGCCGGCCGTCGTCGCTGCTCACGGCCAAGGGCCCCAGGATCCCGAATCGCACAGATCCACCGTAACCCGCATCCGTGCGCGGACCCGCAGCGAACCGTGCGCGGCCCTCGGCACCGTGGTCGACAGATCAACGAACTGGAGGGACCACATGTCCGGGAATGCGACCTCAATGACCGTGCTGGGGCTCGGTGCGATGGGCAGCGCGCTGGCCGGTGCGCTGCTCGAAGCGGGACGGCCGGTGACGGTCTGGAACCGCTCTGCGGACAAGACGAAGCCGCTGGTGGAGCGGGGTGCGGTGGCGGCGGGGTCGGCCGCCGAGGCGGTCGCGGCGAGCGAACTGGTGATCGTCTGCCTGCTGGACGACGCGTCGGTGCGCGAAGTGCTCAAGACGGCCTCGCTGGCGGGCCGGACGGTGGTGAATCTGACCAACGGCACCCCTCGCCAGGCCCGTGAACTGGCCGAATGGGTCGAGGAGCAGGGCGGGGCGTTCCTCGACGGGGGCATCATGGCGGTTCCGCCGATGATCGGGCGGCCGGGCGCGTTCGTGTTCTACAGCGGACCCCAGGACGTGTTCGACACGCACCGCGCGGCGTTCGACGCGTTCGGCGGCAGCAACTACGTCGGCGAGGACCCGGGGCTGGCGGCGTTGCACGATCTCGCGCTGTTGTCGGGGATGTATGGCCAGTTCACCGGCGTCTTGCAGGCCTACGCGCTGATCCGCAGCGAAGGGCTTTCGGCGGTCGAATTCGCGCCGTTGCTGAGCGGATGGCTGGCCGCGATGGGCAGCTTCGTCCAGCACGCTGCGGTGGAGGTCGACAGCGGCGACTACACCCAGAACGTCGTGTCGAACCTGGGGATGCAGGCCGCCGCGTTCGAAAACCTGCCCATCGCGGCCGCTGACCAGGGTGTCAGCTCCGAACTGCTCGCGCCGCTGCACCAGCTGCTCCTGCGCCGGGCCGCCGACGGCCACGGCGCGGAAAACCTGACGAGCGTCATCGAACTGCTGAAGAAATAAGGAGAACTCTGGTGAGTGTGACAGTGATCGGCCTCGGCCCGATGGGGCAGGCCATGGTGCGGTCCTACCTGGCAGCGGGCCACGAGGTGACGGTGTGGAACCGCACCGCAAGCCGCGCCGACGACGTGGTGGCCGCTGGTGCGAAGCGCGCGGGAACGGTCGCGGAGGCGCTGGCCGCGAACGAATTGGTAATCCTCAGTCTCACTGATTATCAGGCGATGTACGACATTCTCGCGCCGACCGAGGACGCGCTGCGCGGGAAAATCGTAGTGAACCTCAGCTCGGACACGCCGGAGCGGACCCGGGTGGCCGCGGAATGGCTGGCCGCGCGCGGTGCGGAGATGATCGCGGGCGGGATCATGGTGCCTGCGCAGGTCGTCGGCACCGAGGGTGCGTTCGTGTTCTACAGCGGCGCGCAGCCGACGTTCGAGCGGATCGAACCGGCCCTGCGCGTCATCGGACGGCCGGACTACCGAGGCGCGGATCCGGGTCTGGCGCAGCTGTATTACCAGTCGTTGCTGGATCTTTTCCTCACGACGCTGTCGGCGTTCCTGCACTCCGCCGCGCTCGTCGGCACCGCCGGGGTGTCCGCCGCGACGCTGGTGCCGTACGCGAACGAGCTGCTGACGCTGGTGCAGACGTCGCTGGACGAGGCGGCGAAGAACGTCGACAGCGGCAGCCACCCCGGTGACGAGGCGAACGCCAAGATGATGGGCGCGACGGCCGACCACATCCTCGCCGCGAGCCGGGACGCGGGCATCGACGTGGCCCTGCCCGCCGCGGTCAAGGAGCACTACGACCGCGCGGTCGCCGCCGGGCACGGCCGGGACAGCTGGACCAGCCTGTTCGAGGTGATCCGCGGCTGAGCGCCCGCGGTCTGGGAAGCCGCCCGGGTCGAACCCGGGAGGACCAGCTGACCGGTCTGGTGGGGTGGACGCGGGCGCAGCTGCTGTGCGCACTGGCGGCGGACGCGTCCACTACGGCGTTGGCCGCGCGGCTGGGAGTTTCGCTGGCGGCAGTCAGCCAGCACACGAAGACGTTGCGGACGGCGGGGTTGATCACGACTACCGGGCGGGGATGGGGGTGCATCATTCGCTCACACCATTGGGGAGGGCATTTCTCGAGCCGCGGTAACCCCGGCGGGCCCAAGGGATTCTCCTGGTCGTAACAGGGAATGCGCCGATGTCGATCACACCCTCGGCCGGGCTGGGGTCCCGGCCCGGAACGGGGTGGACGGTGTTCTCTGGTCTCGACGAGATCGACTGGGCGGGAATGAAGCACGCGTACGGGCCGGCGACCGATGTCCCGGACCTGCTCCGGGGTCTGGTTTCGCCTGACCCGGTGGTGCGGGAGCGGGCGCTGGACGGCATGGAGGGCGCGGTCCACCACCAGCTCGACGTGTACGACTGCACAGTGGCGGCGCTGCCGTTCCTGCTGGAAGCGGCGGCCACGCCGGGGTTGCCCGGCCGCGCCGGGATCCTCGGGCTGGTCGCCAGCATCGGCGGCGTGGGGTGGGAAGTGCCGAACACCGGTCCCGCGGCGGAGGCGGCCCGGACGCTCGCGGCGGCGGGTCCGGGTCTGCTGAGCTTGCTCGAGGACCCCGATCGCGAGGTGCGCCGGGCGGTCGCCGCTGCGCTGCCCGGCTGCCGCGACGATCTGGCCCGGGTGACCTCCGCGGTACTGGCCCGGTTGCCGGTCGAGTGCGACGCCGAGGTTCAGGTCGCGCTCGTCGAGGCGGCGGGCATGCTGGGCACGGGCGGGGAGATCAGTGCCGCGTTGGAGTCGATGGCCGTTGGCGCGCAGTCAGCCCGGGTTCGGGTCGCTGCGCTGACCGAAAGCATCCGCATCGGGCCCGCGCAAGTGCCAGCGGGGGTCGTCACCGCGCTCACCGCGGCGGTGGAGGCTGCCTATGCCGAGGAACCGCCGCCGCCGCGACCGGATCCGGTCAGCACCGAAACCTTGCGCGGCATGCTTCATCAGCGTGGGCTCAGCTACGAGAACAGCGAGCCGGCACCGCATCTAGACCGCCTCGTCACGGACGTCAGCTGGGCGTTCGGCGACCGGGTTGCCGCGCGCTCCGCATTCATCGCGGCGCAGTTGCGCGCCGCGGACTGGGCGCAGCGCTACCACGCTGTCTTTGCCGCCCAGACGCTGCTTTTCGGCTGGCGAGGCGACCACAGCGAACTGGTCTCTCTGATCGGCGACCAGCTGGGCGACTCGCCGCCGCGGCTGCGCATGCGGGCCGCCACCACGTTGTCGATCATCGGCGAACTCGCCGCTCCGGCCGCGGACGCGCTCGTGGCCTGCATCGAATCGGCTCCCCGCACCGGTGAGTACACCCCGGCCGGTTCCCTGGCGTGGACAATGCCGACCCCGTACAGCGGCGGCGACGTCAGCCCGGCCATCCGCGCGCTGTGCCGCATCGGCGACAGCCGAGCCTTGCCGGTGCTGCGGTGGCTGCTCGAACAGGATCCGCTGCCGAACTACCTCAATTCGCACATCGCCGGTCTGGGACCGACGGCCGCGGAACTGGTTCCGCTGATCCGGCAGCGCCTGCGAGGTCTCGGCGAGAACGACGACCGAGCCCGGGAAGCCCTGTGCGACTCCTTGGCCGAGATCGGGCCCGCCGCGGCCGAAGCAGCACCGGAGGTCCTGGCCGCGCTGGAATCCGATCCGGCGCAGGCCGCCTCGATCCTGACCAAGATCGGCGCCGGTGCCGAGGCTGTTCCGTTGCTGCGACCGCTGCTCAAGAACCCGGACGACGGAATCGCGGCCAGAGCCGCGACGGCGCTGTGGCAACTGGACAAGGACGCCGAGACCGCACTGCCGGTGATCCTTCGGGCGTTGCGCAAGGACGACAACTTCACCGCCAGCGCGGCCGCGGCAGGCGTGCGGGACCTGGGACCCGCCGCCGCAGCCACGATTCCGGCGTTGCGCGCGCTGCTCGATCGTGTCGACGAATACGGGTGGCTGCACCAAAACGCCGCGACCGCGTTGTGGCGGATCAGCGGCGATCCCGAGCCTGTGGTCGCCGTCCTGCAGTCGGTCTGGACGCGCAGCCGTCGCCGCTGGCCCGGTATCGCGCGAGACCTCACCGAACTCGGGTCCGCGGCTGCCCCCGCCGCGCCGTTGCTGCGAGAGGCGCTCGCGTCGCCGCGCCGCTATCTCGTCGAACGGGTCGCCAAATCCGATGACGGCTTGGCCAATGACATCGACATCGTTGGTGACGAAGCCTTTCAGCGCGATGCCCGCACGGTGCTCGCTTCGGTCGACGTCATTCGTCAAGAAGACGATCACCTTGATGGGAGCCGTAAAACTCGGCTTGGCGGCGCATGAGTTCGCGCATCGGGGTGCCTCTCGGCGTGCCGTAGACAGTGCCCGGGAAATCCAGGGTGCGCTGCAGTTCCCACAGCTCGTCGTGCCGGTCCGGGGAGAACAGTTCGGCCGGGTTGCCAGCGGCGATCCAGCCGATGGGAAGCACCGTGCCGGGTTCGAGGTGGGAGTTGACGTGCAGCACGCTGTTGATCCGCAGCTCGGACCCGGCGCCGGCGACTGAGCCCGGGAACAGCGAGGCTCCGGTCGCGACGAACACCTCGTCCTCGATCACGGCTCCGTTGACGTGGGCGTGCGGTCCGATCAGCACCGCGTCCCCGAGCGTCGAGGGCTGTGCGGCCCGGCCGCGGACCAGTGCGTTTTCCATGACCACTACGTCCGAACCGGTGCGGACCTCCCCGTCTTCCGCGGTCAGCACCGCGCCGTGCAGGATTCGGGCTCGTTCGCCGAGGACGACTGCGCCGCACAGCACCGCGGTCGGGGCGACGTACGCCGACTCCGGGACCACCGGGCGTCGTCCTCGATGTTCGATCAGCATCGGTCCACGCTAACCCGCCGTCCGTTTGGCCGTCGCCCTGCCGGGATATCCGGTTCCGGACGCTGGCAGGAGGAAGCCATGACGGAACCGTTCGCGGTCGGTGCCGGGACGTCGTCGGCCGAGGGTGAGTTGACGGTGCCCGCCGATGCTGCCGGGGTGGTGGTTTTCGCGCACGGCTCAGGCAGTTCGCGGCACAGCCCGCGCAACCAGGCGGTCGCCCGGACCTTGCAGGACCACCGCTACGCGACGCTGCTGTTCGACCTGCTCAGCCAGGAGGAGCACGACCGGCAGCGGTTCGACATCGGGCTGCTGCGGGACCGGTTGCTGCGCGCGCTGGACGAACTCGGCCGGCATCCCGCGGCGGGCGGATTGCCGGTGGGGCTGTTCGGAGCCAGCACGGGAGCCGCCGCGGCGTTGAGCGCGGCGGCGAGCCGGCCGGACGTCGTGCGGGCGGTGGTTTCCCGCGGCGGCAGGCCGGACCTGGCCGAGGATGTCTTGGCGGAGGTGCGTTGCCCGGTGCTGCTGATCGTCGGGGGCAACGACGACACCGTGCGCAGGCTGAACAAGGCGGCTGCGGCTCAATTGCCGGGCGACCGGGAACTCGTGGTGGTGCCGGGGGCGGGGCACCTGTTCGAGGAGCCCGGCGCGTTGGGACAGGTCGCCGACGCAGCCGCCGCGTGGTTCGACCGGCATCTTCCGGACGGCGGCGACCACGCCTTCGCGCTGTGACGCCGTTGCTCAGGGCAGTCCCGGCAGGAGCTTGTCGAGCGTGATCGGCAGGTCCCGCACCCGGACCCCCGTCGCGTGATGGACCGCGTTAGCGATCGCCGCCGCGGTCCCGACGATGCCGATTTCGCCGATTCCCTTGCTACCCATCGGATTGAGGTGCGGATCGGTTTCGTCGAGCCAGTCCGCGCGCAGGTCTTCCACGTCCGCGTTGGTCGCGATGTGGTACTCGGCCAGGTCGTGATTGACGACATGCCCGAACCGAGGGTCGAGGACGCTGTTTTCGTGCAGCGCCATCGACAATCCCATGACCATGCCGCCAAGCAGCTGCGAGCGCGCGGTGACCGGGTTGACGATCCGGCCGACCGCGAACGTGCCGTGCAGCCGCGACACCCGGACTTCGCCCGTGTCGGCGTCGACGCGCGCCTCGGCGAACTGTGCTCCGAACCCGTACGTCGAGTATTTCTTGTCGTCCGGGTTTTTCGGGGTGTCGGCCTGTGCCTCGTCGCCGTCACCGGGGTCCGAGCCGTATTTGTCCCGGAACGCCTCCGCGGCCGCGACCACTGCGGAACCCCACGAAGCGGTTCCGGTCGAACCGCCGGCCACCGTGGCTTTGGGGAGATCGGTGTCGCCGATCCGGACGTCGACGGAATCGACGGGCACGTCCAGTGCGTCCGCCGCGATCTGCGGCAGGATCGTCCACGCGCCCGTCCCCAGGTCGGCCGCGCCGATTTCGACGGTATAGCGGCCCTTCTCGTACCGGATCGTCGCGCTCGATCCGGGCATCCGCTTCGCGGGGTACACCGAAGCCGCGACTCCGCTGCCGACCAGCCATCGCCCGTCTCGGCGACCACGCGTCCGGGAGTCCCAGCCGAAGCGTTCGGCTCCGGTGCGCAGGCATTCGACCAAGTGTCGGCTAGAGAACGGGAGGCCGGTTTCCGGATCCTCCTCCGGTTCGTTGCGCACCCGCAGTTCAATCGGGTCAATGCCGAGCGCTTCGGCGAGTTCGTCCATCGCGACTTCCGGGCCGAACATTCCCGGGCACTCCCCCGGCGCGCGCATCCACGACGGCACCGGCACGTCGAGCCGCGCGAGCCGGTGACTGGTGGCCCGGTTCCGCGCGGCGTACATCATCCGCGCGGGCGCCGCGGTCTGCTCGGCGAATTCCTTGATCCGCGAGGTCTGCTCGACGACGGCCATGTCGAGCGACTCCAGCCGTCCGTCGCGGTCGGCGCCGAGGCGGACCCGCTGGATCGTCGGCGTGCGGTACCCGGCCAGGCTGAACATCTGCTGCCGGGTCAGCGCGAGCTTCACCGGACGGCCCGGCACAGTCCGGGCGGCCAGCGCGGCGAGCACGACGTTGGCGTGCGGCATCCCCTTCGAGCCGAAACCGCCGCCGATGTAAGGGCAGATCACCCGGACGCGCTCGGCGGGCAGGCCGAAGGTCTTCGCCACGGTGGACCGTACCGAGTGGACGCTTTGGGTGGAGTCCCACAGCGTCAGCACGCCGTCGTCCCACAAGGCCGTCGTCGTGTGCGGTTCGAGCGGGTTGTTGTGGTACATCGCCGTGGTGTAGGTCTGGTCCACGGTCACGGCGGACGCGGTCTCGAGGTCGCCCTCGCTCGTGTCGGTCGCGAAGCTCGGGTTGACCTTGTCCGGCTGGTACAGGTCGGGATCGTCGGCCTTGAGCTCGGCGACGAACGGATCGGTCTCGTATTCGACGTCGACGAGTTCCGCCGCGTGCCGCGCGGTTTCGGAAGACTCAGCCAGGACGAGCCCGATCACCCTGCCGCGAAACGGTATTTCGCAATCCTGCAGCACCGCGAGTTCCGCGTCGTCGGTGTCGGCGAGCCGCTCGGCGGTGAAGGGGGTGATCAACGCGCGGACGCCGTCGAGGGCTTCCGCTTCGACGCCGCTGATCCGCAGGCAACGACCGCGGGCGATGGCCGCTTGAATCGGATGGCAGTACAGCGGTGCTTCGGCGGGGTGTTCGTAGGCGTACGGCGCGGTTCCGGCGACCTTCGCCGGACCGTCGCGGCGGGTGAGCCCGCGTCCGATCGCCCGGGGTTCCAGCAGTCCGGTCATCGGTCGCGCTCCTCGGTGGTCAGGTCGCGCAGCACCGCAGTCAGGGTGCGGGCGGCGAGCGGGATCTTGAACGCGTTCCCTCCGTCGAGGCCGTCCAACGCCCTGGCGTCCGCGAGTTCAGCATCGGCTGCCGAGCGGAAAACATCCGCGCTGGGTCGGTTGCCGCGCAGGACTTCCTCTGCCCGCTCAGCGCGCCAGGGTTTGTGCGCTACGCCGCCGAAAGCCAGCCGGACATCCTCGATAACACCGTCTGAAATAGACAGTCCAACTGCGACAGAGACGAGCGCGAAGGCGTAGGAGGCCCGGTCGCGCACCTTGCGGTAGGTCGAACGGCGCGACCAGGAAGTGGCGGGCAGCGTGATGTCGGTGATCAGTTCGCCGTGTTCGAGGACGGTGTCGCGTTCCGGGTGCTCACCGGGGAGGCGGTGCAGGTCCGCGAAGGGCAGCGTCCGCTCTCCGGACGGGCCGAGCACGTGGACGCGCGCGTCGAGCATCGCCATCGCCACTGCCATGTCGGAGGGATGCGTCGCGACGCACTGATCGGACGCCCCGAGGATCGCGTGATGGCGCGTGTAGCCGCCGAGGGCCGAGCAACCGGAGCCGGGCGAACGCTTGTTGCACGGGGTCGTGACGTCCTGGAAGTAGACGCATCGGGTGCGCTGCAACGGGTTCCCGCCGACGGTGGCCATGTTCCGCAGCTGCGGCGACGCTCCGGACAGCAGCGCCTCGGCCAGCACCGGATACCGTTCCCGGACCCGCCGGTCGGCCGCGAGGTCGCTGTTGCGGACGCCCGCGCCGATCACCAGTTCGCCGTCGTCCTCGCGGATCTCGGTCGACATCAAGCCGGTCACGTCGACGATGCGCTCCGGGCGCGCCACCCCCAGTTTCAGGTGGTCGACGAGATTGGTGCCGCCGGCGAGGAACATCGCGGACGGTTCGGCCGCCACTGCCCGCACCGCCTCGGCCGTCGTCGCCGGTTTGCCGTACGCGAAGGGCTTCATCGCTGCTCTCCCGCCTCGCGGATCGCCGCGACGATCCCGGCGTAGGCACCGCAACGGCAGAGGTTTCCGCTCATTCGCTCGGAGATTTCCTCGTCAGTCCATTGCGGAGTATCGGCCACCGACTTGGTGACGTGGCTGGGCGCGCCGTCGCCGAACTCGGCCAGCAATCCGGCCGCGGAACAGATTTGGCCGGGCGTGCAGTAGCCGCATTGGAACCCGTCATGGTCCACAAACGACTGTTGCAGCGAATGCAGCTCGCCGTCCTCGGCCAGGCCAGCGGCTGTGGTCACCTCGGTGCCGTCGCAGGTGAGCGCGAGCGTCAGGCACGACAGGACTCGGCGGCCGTCAAGCAGAACCGTGCAGGCACCGCATTGGCCGTGGTCACAGCCCTTCTTGGCGCTGTAGTTGCCGATCTGCTCCCGCAGCAGATCCAGGAGGGTGCGGCGCGGGTCCACGGCGAGCCGGTGCTCGGTCCCGTCGACGCGCAGCGCGATCGTCCGGACCGCACTGGCGGTTTCCGGGATGGGTTCCGTCTCGGCCGGTCGCATACCGCCGCCATACCCGCTCACCCCGCGCCCAAACCTCCGCCTGGTCGAGGGCAGGTTGCCGGCGTCCTTGCCGCCGTGGACCGCGACCACACGAACTCGCTCACAACAGCGTCCCCAACGGGCCGAGGTCGAGGTTCAAATCCGCGGCGGAAAGGTCGTACCGGTCCCGGAGTTCGGTCAGCCGTTCTTCGAGCAGCATCAGGGTCAGGCCGAGGCGTTCCTCCTGCGCCTCGGTCAGCCCGCCCTCCTCGACGCGGCGCAGGGCCTGGCGTTCCATCAGCTGCCGGAGCAGTTCGATGATCGTCAGAACCAGCTTCATCAGGTCGCGTTCCACCGTGTCCGCGTCGGTTTCGAGGCGGGTGGCCAGCGCGTCGGCCTTGGGCATCGGCCCTCCTTTCACCAGGGCGCCGGGCAGTCTTCGCGGACCGAGGTGATCAGCGCGCGCAGGGAGATGTGCACCAGATCGACCTCGGCGACCGACAGCACCAGGTCGCCGGTGAGCACCACGCCCCCGGCGAGCAGCCGGTCCAGCAGGTCGACCAGGGCGAGCCGGTCGGTTTCCTCGACCGCGCCCGTCACGAGATCCCCGCGAAGGAGTACGGGGCCCACGGGCCGGTGACCTCGACTTCGACTCCGGCGACCTCCGATTGCCGCAGGTCCGCGAGCCGCTCCAGGAAGCGTTCGCGGCCGGCGTCGGGGACCAGGCAGGCCAGGTTGAGGATGTTGCGGTCGGCGCGGCCGGTGAGGGCGGGGTCCTGGGTGCGGTGCCGGTGGAGGTCCGCGGACAGCTCCGCGAGTTCCCGCTCGATTCGCTCGGCGACCGCGAGCGCTTCGTTCGTCCGGGTGTCCCGCGCTTGGCGTTGGCGGAGTCGTTGCCGCAGGTAGGAACGTCCGTCGGCGGGCGCTTCGGCAGCGGGCTCTTCGGCAGCGCGGAGCGAGGCGAAGACTTTCACGCCCCATTCGGCGTGGTCCCGGACCCGGCGCAACGCTTCCGAGAATTGCGCGGAATGCTCGGCGAGCATTTCCCGGACCCGGTCCTCGTCACGGTAGATCGTCGCCATTCGCAGCGGCAGCACGCCCGTCCGACGACTCGCCTCGTCCACGACGGCGTTGTGCGCGCGGGCGATTTCTTCCAGCCACGGAAGGTGCTGCAAGGACGCTTCGTCGAACCCCTCGTCCGGGGCCGGGCTGGCCAGCGCGGTCAGCCCGGCCTCGGAAATGGCGGAAACCGGCTGCTCGCGGAGCCCGGTGATGCCCTCCGCCGGGTTTTCCGCGGCGAATTCCGTGACTGCGTAGCAATACCAGCTCATTGTTCCGCTCGCTCTCCCCGCGCGAGTTCGAGTTGCGCGCGCAGTCGTTCGTTCTCCTCGATCAGCTCCTTGCGCTGCGAGCCCGACGACAGGGACGGGTCGTGCTCCCACCAGTCGATGCCCATTTCCTTGGCCCGCTCGACCGACGCGACCAGCAACCGCACCTTGATGGTCAGCAGCTCGATGTCGAGCAGGTTGACCTGGATGTCCCCGGCGATCACGATGCCCTTGTCCAGCACCCGTTCCAGGATGTCGGCGAGGTTCGCGCCGCCGCCGGAACCGCCCGGGCGGGACACTCCGGCCGGTCTCCCGGCGGCCAGGCTGGACTCGCTCATCTGCTGCCTCCTCGTCACCGCGCCGCGACGGCGCGGCGGCCCCGGGGACGTTCGTCCTCGGGTTCGTCGTCTTCCTCTTCGTCTTCCTCGTCGAGGTCGTCCTCGTCTTCCTCGGGAAGGTCTTCCTCTTCGGGCTCGTCGTCGCCGCGGTCCTCTTCCTCGCGCGGTTCGTCTTCGCCGCCGTCCTCGCCCTCGTCCTCCCGCACCTGCTCCGGGGAGCGCACGACCTCGCCGTCGCGGATCTCGCCGCGCCAGCCGTCGCCCGAGGCCTCCCCCGCCATCGTGATGAACCGGCGGAAGTGCTTGAGGTCCAGCCGCGCCCGGCGGCCCTGCGCGCGCCAGATGTTGCCGGTCTTCTCGAACAGCCCGGCCGGGTAGTACTCGATGACCAGCAGGACCTTCGTCAGGCTCGGGGCGAGTTCGTGGAAGGTCACGACGCCTTTGATCGTGCCCTTGGCCCCGTCGGTGGTCCACGCGATCCGCTCGTCGGGGATCTGTTCGGTGATCGTGGCCTTCATCGACCGATTCGACCAGAAGATCTTGAACCGCCACTGCGACGTCGTGTCGTCGGTCTGCTCGGCGCTTGTGACGCCCTTGGCGAAACTGCTGAACTTCTGGAATTCGGTCCACTGGTCGTATGCCTCGCGGACCGGCACACCAATGTCGATGTCCTCGATGATATTGATGATCTTCTTGCCGCCGGACCCTTTGCCGCGCTTGCCGAACAGCCCCGACACCGAGTTCTTGAGGGCGGTGCCGCCGGCCTCGACCGCCGCCCGCACCGGGGATTTCCCTTCGGCGATCTTCTCGCCCGCGCTGAACAATCCCTTCAGCGAGCCGCTGCCGCCCGCGTCGGCCAGCCGCCGGGACGCCTCGCCCAGTTTGCTGCCTGCCGAAGACATCACCTGTTCGGCCTTGGCCTGTGCGTATTCCTCGCCAGCATGCAGCAGTTGTTCCGTCGCGGGGTTGCGCGCGGCCAGTTCCCGCAGCTTCGCCAGGGGACCGAGTTCGTCGTTGTCAGAACGGGATTCAGCCACGGTTCACCCCCGAAGTGCCCGAGGAGCGCTTCTGCGTACGGCCGCCCGAGGACGTCCGTTTCCGCGAAGTCGAACTCGACGAACTGCCGGACGACTTGCGCGACCCTTGCGTCGCACGCGGTTTCGCCGGACGTTTGCGCGCACGGGGCCGGGTTTCGCTTTCTTCCGTACCGCCGTCCTCGTTGTCGTCGGCGTCTTCCGGCTCCTGATCGTCCGAGTCGTCGCGACCGCTGACCGCCGCCGGGAGACCAGCGGCCTTGTCCCGCAGGGTGTCGGTGTGCTCTTGCAGCGAACTGGCCAGCCGCCCCGCCTGGTGCGTCAGGATGTCCGCGGCCAGGGTCTTGCCCGCGCCCAGCACCTCGTCCCGCACCTGATCGCGGACCCCGGCCAGTTCGGGCGACGAAGCCAGCTCGCGCGTGACGTCCGACAGCAGCTTCTTCGGATCCAGGTTCAGCTTCCGCCCGACGAGCCAGGCGCCCATGGTGATGGCCAGTTTGGCTTTCTTCCGTCTCCCGAGCACGTAACCGCCGACCACGGCGGCCGCGACCTTCATTCCCGGTGTCATCTGTTCGCTCCGTTCATCCGGCAACCCCCCGGTCGAATTCTTCGAGCAGATCGAGTATTTCGTCTTCTCTGCGGTCGAACTCCTCTTCGGTGATCCCGCCGGCCACCAGTTCCTTTTCCAGCGCAACGAGCTCCCGCTGCAGCTGTGCGATCTGCTCCTGCTCGGCGGCGTCGACGACCTGCCCGGTCACCCAGACCACGCCCCGCACCGGCGCCAGCGGAAGCAGGAGAATCTCGCCGAGCAGTCCCACTATTCGTCCTCGGTAAAGCTGTACGGAGGCAGCGGTCCTTGTGCGCGGACCTCCGCCACTTCCTCGACCAGGGTCGTCAGCCGCTGCACCGCGTCCTGGAATTCCGCCAATTTCTGCTGCGGCACCAGGAACGAGCAGTTGAAGAAGCATCCGTCGACCCGCGGTCCCGGAGCGTGCTCGGACGCCAGCGGAAGCAGGTAGCTCAGCACCGCGTTGGCATCCTCGCCTTCGCGTTCCTCCAGCCGTCCGGCGACCAGTTCGCCGAACCGCACCTGCTCCGCCTGCCCGCGACCGGCGTCCTCCCGCAAGCTCGCGGCCAAGTTCCGGATTTCCTCGTCCCCGGCGAGAATCTGGCCGAGGACGGCCTCTTCCCGGTGCGAGACTTTGACGTTCATCTCCACATGTCCGCGGACGCGTTGCAGCGCAGCCGTGTACACCTCGGCTTTCGCCGCGATCTCCTCCTCGACAGCGGTGTCGTCGTCCGCGACGACACCGAAGCGCATCGGCAACGTCGGCCCCTTCTCGCACAATGCCTGCAAGATCTCCTGGTGGGCAAGAAGATCCCTGCGCTTCGCCCGCAGTTCACCCTCGACATCGCCGACCACCGCACGGAGTTCGTCTCCGGCCGCCAGCACCCGCGCGGGCGACGGCGACGGTCCGACGCCGCGCAGATCGCCCACTTCCGCGGGATGATCGGCGAACGTGATGCCGTACAGATAAGTGCTCATTCGCTCGACCTCGCACTGCTGCGCCGGCTGCGAGCGCGCGGCCGTTCTTCGGGCTCTTCGTCCTTCTCGTCCTTGTCGCTGGACTTCTGGAACTGCTCGGCGAACGTCTCGACCGCACCGGTCAACGCGCCTTTGGACTTCCCTTTGGCGCCTTTCTCGGTCACCTCGCCCAGCAAGTCGGGCAGCGTCATGGCACTCGAAGCACGGGTGAGATCCAGCCGGTTGCACGCTTCGGCGAACCGCAGATAAGTGTCCACACTGGCCACGACGATCCGCGCGTCCACAGTGAGCAATTCGATGCCCACCAGCGAAACCCGCACGAACGCGTCGATCACGAGACCCTTGTCCAGGATCAGTTCGAGGATGTCGTAGAGGTTTCCGGTGCCCGGCCCGCGTTGCAGCTGGCCGTTCTGGCCCTGCCGTCCGGTCGCCATGGTCATGAAATCGCCTTCCCTTCCTCACGCGTCGATCTGGCCGCGCGCGTATTTCCGGACCTGCTCGTAGCCGAGGAAGCCGCCCTGTGCGTCGACCCGCACGCAGTACGTGGCCATCAGGCTGGTGGTGTCCGGAACCCGTTCCAGCTCAAGCACTTCGACCAGCAGCTTCCATCCGTCGCCGTCCCGGGTGAACGCCGACACGGATTCGATGTCCTTTTCGGTCAGCTCCTCGAACACCGCACGCGCGTCGCGCATGAGCCCGGCGGGCGACCGGCTGTTTTCAGCCATCACGCCTCCGGCCGTCGTCGCGTCCACTCTCGTCAGGCCGATGAAACATGTGGAGTCGGCTACCCCGGGTGCTCCGGCCAAAACTGCCTACTCGCCAGGAACATCGAAATTGCGCCGAACAGCGCAGCGCCGCCCACCAGTCAGCGCAGAATCGAACGCTCAGTAGCGGACCGCGCGCGAAGCGCTCTGTTCCCAACGGAAAGCACTGTCTGTCCAAGAAGGACAAACCGCGGCCGTCCGCAGTGGATCGCGGACGGTCACGAAATCACCACCGCCACCGCATTCCGTGAATTCCGGCCCCCTGCCCGGTCCGGATCACGTGCGCGGGCACGCCGGGCCGCAGCCGGACCTCCGCGGTCTCCTGCTCCGGCCCGGACGGCGAGTCCTGCCGGTAGGCCACGCATTCGGCGGGCAGCGCCGCGGGATCGAAATGCACTTCCAGCAGGTGTTCCGCGATCGGCAGCCGGAACCGCCGGTCGTAGCGCGAATCCGGTTCCTCGTCGCGGAACGCGAACCGGTACTCGACGATCCCCGTCTCGCCTGGCGCCAGCGGATGGTCGAGGACGAGTTCCGTCACCGAGAACGCCTGTTCCGGCGTCGTCCGCACGACGCCGGGCCGGCAGTACCGCGCAGACACCAGCGCCGGCGACTGCCCGGGCGTGAACCCGCGCAGCGCGACGATGCGCACGAACGCCGGTTCGTCCAGCGCCCGCAGCACTTCCCGCACGTGAAGACCGCGCATCCGTCCCACGGCGTCGACGTGCAGGGTTTCGTGCACGCTGACCGATTCCGGCGAAGAGTCCTCGAACGAGTTCAGCACCATCGGAAGCAGGCTGCGGTTCTCCCACAACCGGTCCCAGCGCGCCGCGCGCGGGGCCGGGGCGCCGGTGCGCGGCCGGTCCAGCAGCGCGCGCAGCGTCCCCGGCGGGACGTCCAGGACCGGCTCGAGCAAAGCCAGTGCCCGCAACGATTCCGGCCGTTCCGGACGGCTGCGCCCGGTGCGCCAGGAGCTGAGCGTGGTCGTGCTGACCGGTACGCCCGAGGCCGCGAGCCGTTCGCGCAGCCGCGCCAGCCCGAGGCCGCTGCGCTCGATCGCCAGCGTCAGGGCGCGTTCGAAGGGCCCCTCGGCCAGTGCCTTGGCCAGCCGCTCCCCGCCCGGAGCCGGGGCGAACAACCGCATTTCGCCTCTCCTGGAAAAAACGGACCGGTCGAGACGGATTCTCGGCATCCGTTCACCGGTTGGCAACCCGCCGAAAGTCGCGTCGCCGCCGCTTGCCCGCTACCGGCGGTTCGGCGGATTCCGCCGCCCGGCCGCGCTGCTTACGTTCGGAAGCGTCCCCCATCGGAAACTGTCCCCAAGGAGCGACATGCGCGCACTCACCCGGGCCCTCGCCGTGCTGACCGGTTCCTGCGCGGTGCTCGGCGCGTTCGCCGTGACCCCCGCGTCCGCGAGCCCCGCGGCGCCCGCCGCCCAGCCGTCGATCATCGGCGGCAGCACCGCGCAGAACCCCGGCTACATCACGCGCTTCAACGGCCACGCGAACGGCTACACCTTCTTCTGCACCAGCACCCTGATCGGCAGCCGCTGGGTCCTCACCGCGAAGCACTGCATGTACGACAACAACGGACAGCGCCTCACCGACATCGACCTGTACATCGGTTCCAACAGCGCCAGCGGCGGCGTGCACGCCAAGGCCGCCTCCACCTACGTCTACTCCGGCGGCGACCTGGCGCTGATCAAACTGAACACCGACGGCGGCAGCACGTACGCCCGCCTCGCCAGCAGCTCCGACGACGCGCAGGAAGGCGACAGCGCCACCGTGTACGGCTGGGGCGCGACGCAGAGCACCGACGAGGGCCACCACCAGTCGAGCGTGCTGAAGAAGGCCGAGGTGACGATCTCGAACACCCAGGACAGCGACAACTCCGGCGGACCGGCCATCACGGCGAGCACCCCGAACGGCGCGGTGGCGGGCGGCGACTCGGGCGGCCCGATGGTCGACGGCGGGATCCAGGTCGGGGTGTGCTCCACCAGCGACCGCTCCAGCGTCACCACCTACGGCAGCGTGGCCGCCGGGCGGGACTGGATTCAGCAGGTCTCCGGGGTCTGATCGCCGCGGGCCCTGGTGCACGTCGTCCGTGAAGGGCTCCTTGACGGAATCTGATTCCCCCAAGGAGTCCTTCACGGACAGCCCGGTGGCGGGAAAGGCGGGTCAGCTGAGCTTTTCCAGCGCCTTCTCCGCTGATCCGGCGTCCTTCTCCATTCCGCGCCACGGGTCGTCCTTGCGCGCCAGCCGCCGGTGCAGTTTGTCCGGGCCCCAGCCGTTCGGCTCGGCCTTGCCGAGTTCCCTCCAGTCCAGCGGGGTCGCCGACGCCGCGCCGGGGCGGGCGCGCAGGGAGTACGGGGCCACGAACGTCTGGGCGTAGCCGTTGCGGTTCGCGTCCACGAAGACGCGGTCGCCGCGCCGGTCCTTGCACTGGGCGGTGGTCAGGTGCTCCGGGTCGGCCGCGGCGATGCGGTCCGCCAAGGCTCGGGAGAGTTCCAGGACCACGTCCGTGGTCGCCGTGGCGTCGAGGGGCGCCACGACGTGGAAGCCGCGTCCGCCGGTGGCCTGGAGGTACGCGGCGAGACCGGCGTCGGCGTAGTGGTCGCGGATGCGGCGGGCTGCGGTGCGCAGGTCGGCGACGTCGGTGCCGTCCGGCGGGTCCAGATCGAGCACCAGCAGGTCCGGCCTCTCCGGAGCGTCCACAGTAGACAGCCAGACGTGGAACTCCACCGTGCCCTGGTCCGCCAGGTACAGCAGGGAATCCTCGTCGTCGCACACGACGTACTCGTCGGTCCCGCCGCCCCGGCGCGGCACGCGTTCGGTGCGCAGCCACGACGGGAAGTGCTCGCCCGGATGCTTCTGGAACCACCCCTCGGACTCGATGCCGTCCGGGTACCGCCGCAGCGTGAGGGGGCGGCCGCGCAGGTGCGGCAGCATCGCGGGCGCGACCGTGCGGTAATGCTTGACGACGTCGCCCTTGGTGAGACCGTCGGCGGGGTAGAAAACCTTGTCAGGATGGGAAATCTTCACGGGTGCTCCCGGATCACGTCGGACGGCTTCTTGTCCTCGCGCAGGCCGGTGAACCTCGGGTGCCGCAACCGGCCGTCGCGGGTCCACTCGGAGAACCCGATCTGGGCGACCAGCTCGGGCCGCACCCAGCGCGCACCCGGCTCTCGCACCGGATCGGCGAACGGCGAACCGTCCGTTTCGCGCCGGACCAGTTCGGCGTGCAGCGAGGTCAACAGCCGGTGGTCGAACCCGGTGCCGACTTTGCCCGCGTACCGCAGCCGCCCCTTCTCGTGGTAGCCCAGCAGCAGCGCGCCGAAACCGATGCGGCTGCCCTGCGGGGCGGTGAACCCGCCGATCACCATCTCCTGCCCCTGCTGGCACTTGAACTTCAGCCAGTCCGGCGAGCGGCCGTGGTGGTACGGCGCGTCGGCGCGTTTCGCGATCACGCCCTCCCAGCCGCGGCGGCACGCCTCCTCGAAGTACTTCTCGCCCTCGGTGTTGCGGTGCGAGGACAGGCGGAGCGGGTCTTTGAAGGTGAAGGCGTCGCGCAGGATCGACTTGCGCTCGCGCAGGGGAAGCGGCGTGGTGTCCTGCTCGTCGTAGTACAGGAGGTCGAAGAGGTAGTAGTACACGCGCACGCCGGTCGCGCGGGCGCGCTCCGGATCGGTCAGGTGGATGCGCGGCTGGAGCGCGGCGAAACTGGTCTGGTCCCCGTCGAACGCGACGATCTCCCCGTCCGCGACGAATCGCGGTCCGCCTTGCGCGGCAAGGGCTTCCACGATCTCGGGGTACGCGTTGTCCATCACCTTGCGGTTGCGGGAGTACAGCGTGGGCGTGCCGCCGTCGCGCACGCAGATCGCGCGTACGCCGTCGAGCTTGCGCTCGTAGATCCAGTCCTCGTCGGAAAAGCGGCGGTCGGTGAGGGTGGCGAGGGTCGGCTCGCGCCAGCCAGGACCAGTCATTCGAGGTCCCGGTTGGTGCGTCCGGTGAGCACGGATTCGAGCTGGGTCTTCGCGGGTTTGCGGCGGCGGTCGGCGCCCTCGTCGTCCTTTCGATCAGCAGCCACTGCTCCTGGCCGGAAGAGTCGCGGCGGATCAGGGAGAAGGCGCCCTTCAGCTTCTCGCCGTGCAGGCAGACCTTGAGATGGCCGTCTTCGAGGGCTTGGTCGGCCGGGTCGTCGGTGAGCACGTCGAACGGGCCGGTGTCCCACACGATCACGGTGCCGCCGCCATACTCCTCGGCGGGAATGGTGCCCTCGAACCGGGCGTAGTCGAGCGGGTGGTCCTCGGTGCGGATGGCGAGCCGCCGGTCCGAGGAATTCAGCGACGGACCCTTCGGCACCGACCACGAGACGAGAACGCCGCCGATCTCCAACCGGAAATCGAAGTGCAGGCTGCTCGCGTCGTGCCGCTGGACGACGAACACCGGTTCGGCGTTCCCGCGGCCCCCGCTCGGCTCCGGGGTCCGGCGCGGGTCGCGTTTGGCGCGGTACGCGGCCAGCCGGTCCTTCGAGGACATCCCACCACCTCCGACCGCCCGGGTGCCCGCACGCCGGGAGCGCGAAACGTGCGGCCTGGAGGCACGACCGGCGGCGCCCGTTTACCGGCGCGGGCAGCGGGTAAGCGGACTCCTGACCCCGATTCCGAGATGTGAGCGCTCCGATGACCGGATTTTTCCCGCCCGGCCAGGGCAACAGCCCCTTCGACCAGTTCCTGTCGCAGTTCTTCGGCCAGGCCGCGCCCGGCCGCCGCGGCTACTCGGTCGACGTGGCGCGCCTGCTCACCGACCAGGCTCGCGGGCTCGTCGCGGAGGCGGCGGACCGCGCGGGCGCGTGGGGCGGGCGGCACGTCGACACCCAGCACCTGCTGTGGGCCGCCACCCAGCTGCCCGCCACCGCGCGCGCGCTGACCCGCGCCGGGGTCGACCCGGCCAAGGTCGCCGGACGCGTCGAACGCGACCACGCAGCCAACGGCGAAACCACGGCGACCGCGCTGGCGCCCGGTGCGAAACGCACGCTGATCGACGCCCACCAGCTCGCCCGCGGGCTCGGCTCCCCGTTCATCGGCCCCGAGCACCTGCTGGCCGCGCTCGCCGCCAACGAGGAGTCCGAAGCGGGCCGCATCCTGCGGGAAGAGGGCGTGACCACCGACCGCCTCCGGCAGGATTCCGCCGCGGACAGCCCGACACCGCTGCAGGACACCCCGACGCTCGCCCAGTACGGCGAAGACCTCACCGCCCGCGCCCGCGACGGCCGGATCGACCCGGTGATCGGCCGCGACGACGAGATCGAGCAGACCGTCGAGGTGCTGTCCCGCCGAACCAAGAACAACCCGGTGCTGATCGGCGAGGCGGGCGTCGGCAAGACCGCGATCGTCGAAGGCCTCGCGCAGCGGCTCGCCGACGACGACGTGCCCGACATCCTCAGCGGCCGCCACGTCGTGCAGCTCGATCTCACCGCGATGGTCGCCGGCACGCGCTACCGCGGCGATTTCGAGGAGCGGATGTCCGCGCTGCTCAAGGAGATCCGCGAGCACGGCGACCAGCTGATCGTGTTCGTCGACGAGCTGCACACGATCGTCGGTGCCGGCGCGAGCGAGGGCAGCGGCGGCCAGGGCGCCGGGAACATGCTGAAACCGGCGCTCGCGCGCGGCGAGCTGCACATCGTCGGGGCGACCACGCTCGACGAGTACCGCACCGGCATCGAACGTGATCCGGCGCTGGAACGCCGGTTCCAGCCGATCCTGGTGCCCGAGCCGACTGTCGAGGACGCCGTGTCGATCCTGCACGGCCTCCGCGACCGCTACGAGGCCCACCACCAGGTCCATTACACCGACGACGCGCTGCGGGCGGCCGTCGACCTGTCCGACCGCTACCTGACCGAACGGTTCCTGCCGGACAAGGCGATCGACCTGATCGACCAGGCCGGTGCTCGCGTCCGGCTGCGCGCGCGGACCAAGCCCGACGGCCAGCGCGAGCTGCAGGCCAGGCTCGACCAATTGCAGTGCGAGAAGGACCAGGCCGTCGCCGAGGAGGATTTCGAACGCGCGTCCTCGCTCCGCGACGAGGCAGCTGACGTGCGGAAACGTCTCGAACAACCCGTCGAACGCCCAGGCGGACCGGTGGAGGTCACCGACGCGGACATCGCCGAGGTCGTCTCCCGGCTGACCGGCGTGCCCGCGACGCGGCTCACCGAGACCGAGCGGGAGCGCCTGCTCGGCCTGGAGGAGCACCTGCACGACCGCGTGATCGGCCAGGACGACGCCGTGCGCGCGGTCGCCGAGGCGGTGCGGCGGTCCCGCGCCGGGCTCGCGGAGCCCGACCGGCCGTTCGGCAGCTTCCTGTTCCTCGGCCCCACCGGCGTCGGCAAGACCGAACTCGCGCGGGCGCTGGCCGAGGCGCTGTTCGGCGACCAGGACAGCATGGTGCGCATCGACATGAGCGAGTACTCCGAGCGGCACACCGTCAGCAGGCTGATCGGTTCGCCGCCCGGGTACGTCGGGTACGAGGACGCCGGCCAGCTCACCGAGGCGGTGCGGCGCCGTCCGTACTCCGTGGTGCTGCTCGACGAGGTCGAGAAGGCGCATCCGGACCTGTTCAACGTGCTGCTGCAGGTCCTCGACGACGGCCGTCTCACCGACGGCCGCGGCCGCACGGTCAACTTCGCCAACACGGTCCTCATCATGACCAGCAACCTCGGCTCGGACCTCGTCGGCAGCTCGACCCACGGCGCGCTCGGCTTCGTCCAGCCCGCCGACGGCGACGGCGACCAGCTGCGCGAACGCCTCATGCGGCGGCTGCGCGAATCGTTCCGCCCGGAGTTCCTGAACCGGATCGACGAGATCGTCGTCTTCCGCCGCTTGGAAGCCGGCCAGCTCGACCGGATCACGGAACTGCTGCTGGAGCGCACGAAACGGCGGGCGCACGCGCAGGGTCTCACCGTCGAGTTCACGCCGGAGGCGGTGCGGCGGATCAGCGAACTGGGCTACGAACCGCAGTTCGGCGCGCGGCCGCTGCGGCGGGCGATCCAGCGGTACGTGGACAACCCGCTGTCGAGCCGGCTGCTGTCCGGCGACGTCGCGCCCGGCACCGCGGTGCGCGTGGACGCGGGCGACGAGGGACTTCGCTTCGACACCTCAGCGACCGCCTGAGGTGCCGCCGCTCCCGGTCCTGTTCGGCGTCGCCGGACTGCTCGCGCTCGCCGCGGCCGTGCTGCCGAAACTGGTCGCCGACCGCCCGTTCTCCACCCCGCTGGTGATGTTGCTCGCCGGGCTGCTGCTCGGCCTGCTGCCGCTGCCCTACCTCGGCGACTGGGCCTCGCCCGCCCAGCATGCGGACGTGGTGGAATCCTTCACCCAGCTCGGCATCGTGCTCGCGCTGGCGGGTGCGGGCCTGTCCGTGGACCGGCCGTTCGGGCTGCGAAGATGGATGTCGCCCTGCTCGGCTGGTGGTGGCTCGGGCTCGCCCCCGCCGCCGCGCTGCTCCTGGGTTCGGCGCTCTCCCCCACCGACCCGGTGCTGGCCGGCGACGTCGGAGTCCCCGACCCCGGCGTGGAACCGGATCTGGCGCGGGACAACGAGATCCGCTTCACCCTCACCACCGAAGCGGGCCTCAACGACGGTCTCGCGATGCCGTTCGTCCTCGTCGCGCTGCTGCTGGCGGGAACCCACGTGTCGATCGGCACCGACGTGCTGCTGCCGCTGCCGATCGGGGTGCTGGTCGGGCTCGCCCTCGGCCGGCTCCTGGCGTGGGCGTTCTTCCGCATCCCGTCGTCGCGCTTCCGGCTGGCCGAATATTCCGACGGATTGGTGCTGCTGGCACTGGCCTTCCTGCCGTTCGCGGTGGCGGAACTGCTGCACGGCAACGGTTTCCTCGCCGTGTTCACCGCAGCCGTGTGCGTGCGGACCAGTGAGCGTTCGCACGGCTACCACGAGGTCCTGCACACCTTCGGCCGCCAGCTCGAACGGCTCTTCGTCGCCATCACGCTGCTGGGTCTGGGCTTCGCCCTCGGCGACGGCCTGCTGCGCGGGACAACCCTGCTCGAAGTCCTCTTCGCGGCTGTCGCGGTGTTCGTTATCCGGCCGCTCACCGGAGTCGGTTCCCTCATCCGCTCCCCCGCCCGCGGACGCGCCGCGCTCGCGATCGCGTTCTTCGGCGTGCGCGGCATCGGAACGCTCTACTACCTCGCCTACGGACTCCACCAAGCCAACCTGCCGGGCGCCGACCAGCTGTGGCGGGTGGGCGCGCTGGCGGTGGCGCTTTCCGTGCTGATACACGGGATTCTGGCCGCGCCGGTGATGCGCCGGGTCGAAGAGCGGGGTGCGCACGTGCCGCGGCACCCTGGCCGAGCCGCGCGGTCACGCTGGCGTACGTGAGGGGAACCCTGAGGGAATCAGAGTCAATGAGGGTTCCCCTCACGTACGTTCCCTCGCACCAGCCCCGCCGCGTTGCCGAGAAATCCCCATTGGGGTACGGAAATCCCGGTCAGGGAATCGCGACCCGACACGGTGGTGGAACGAAAGCGGAATCCGCCCGCTTTCCGCCAGCAGGTTTCCGACGCACCCCGGACCGGCACTTCGCCCGACGTGATCGCCCATCGTGCTAGGAGCGCTTCCCATGTCCGGTTTGTGTGCGCCGGAATGCGCGAAAGGTGTGTACCCGCAGGTTCGTCGAAGAAGGTGCTGTCGAACTCAAAGCTCTGCCGCACCCGGATCGCCCCGATCAACAGACGCTCGGCCGTCGCGTTGAAGCCCAGTGGAAGCGCGGAACAGAACCTGGAGGAGGCCAGCGTCTGGCCGGTGGCGGACACGACACACGGCCGGGTCGCCACCTCGATCGTCTCGCCGCCCCCCCAGCATGCCGGACACCCGCGGCATCCAGCACGCGCATCATGTCGCGCAGGCCTTCGCCCCGAAGTCCAGCGTGTGGTTCGTCGCCAGGGAAACCAGGGCGAAGCCGAACTCCGCCAGTTCCGCCGCGCAGGACTCCCGGGTTTCCCGCGATTCGGTGCTATTACCGTAATGCGGTAATAATGTCTGATCGTTGGCAGGAAGATCCGATTGATCGAGTTGTCCTGGTGCCCGGGTATCCGGCGCGACAGAGCGGACACGACGTGGTTGCGGTCCGATGACGCCGTGCTCGCCGACGTTGCGTTGGTCGCCCCTCACGCGACTGAGGGGAATCGTCATTGCCGGACTGGTCGAGGTGGCTGCATGGCAAGGAATTGGTTGCCCGGATTGATGCTTGCCCTGAGCGTGGCCGCAGTCGGCTGCGGCGCAGCGCCGACACCGTCGCCAGCACCGGCCGCGTCCCCTTCTGCGACTAGTTCCGAGCCAGCTCCTGAACCCTCGACGCCCGAGACGACGACAGCTCAGCCGTCGAGCGGCACCGAAAAACCGCCGACCACGAGAACCCCAGCAGCCGCGAAGAAGACCTCGACGCGCAAAACTCCGCCCCGGAAGCCGCCCCGGTACGGCTACGAATGCCGAGACGGCGACGAGGTGAAATACGACGTCTGCGCAGGCCACAAAGCGTGGGTCGACGGGCAACGAGAATTCACCGATTGCCTGGACAGCGGCGGAACATGGGACATAGCCAAACAACGCTGCAACCGCTGAACCTGCCCGCGCGAGACCTACGCGGATTCGCCGGAAAGCTCGGCAAGTTTCCGTAAAATCCCGGCCCCGTCACCCAGCAAGTCGCGCTCCAACGGCGATATCCGCCACCACACCACCCCGGCGACGACCCGGCTCGGCGGAAGTACCACGAGGTCACCCGGAGAAAGAACCTCCACCCCGGACGCCAGTTCGGAGTCCCCGCAAGTCCCGGGCTCGATGAAGAAAAAAGCTCCGTGCGGCGACAACGCCATCGGGCCGAGCGGGCGCCCGCCGTCGAACGCGGCTAGGGCGCGCCAGCCTAGGTGTGTCGGCGCGCGCACGACGTCAAAATGCTCTCCTACCGGGGCGAGAATCGCCTGCCGATGCACGGCCCACCATTTCGAAACCACCCGGCGATCGACCGTGGCCTCAGACGGGGACATCGTCGACTCCCGGCCGCCAAGCCGCTCGAAACTGACCGGATCCCAGGTCGTCAACCCGTCGCACACCGGCCCCGGCAGCACTGGCCAGCCCAGCGCGGCGTAGTTCTCGGCCGCCGCGCGCAGCGAGCGCAGCGCGACCCCGTGGTCCCCAGCCAAGCAACGTGAACGGCTACCGCGCGCGACAGCGGTCATCACAAGAGCCCCTTCCGAGTGACGAGACCCGTCCGCGCAGGTCAAGCCGCGACGGACGGTGCGGGAACCGGGGTACCGCCCGACCACCATGCGTCCGCGGCGAGGCGCAGACCAGCCAGTGAACCGGGAGCAAACCGGCAGCGCGCACCGTTCAGGGTGGCGGCTAAAGCGAACCGAGTTCCTCGTACGGGGTGCTCATCTCGGATTCTCCCAGCAGGTCCAGGAACAGCTGGAATTGAACGAAATTGTCCCGGCCGAAGGTTCCGTCAGGCGGCCATATCGCGTCGCATTCAGGGCATTTGACGAGAATGATCCGCAACCGCGTTGCCCTGATCTTCCCGAGATTTCCCTGACGGCATCTCGGACATTCCATGCATCCCCCGCACCGGCACCGCTCCTGCGACCCTGATCTGGTTGCGGCCGTTCTGCTTGGCCTGCAGCAACGCACCGTCCGCCGACATGAGCAGTTGTTCGACCGAAATGCCGTCGCCGGGATACGACGCCACCCCCATCGAGGTGCTCACCCCGGACAGCGTGCGAGGCTGACCGTCCGTAGTGGCGGTGAGCACGACCGGAGTACGCGCGAGCCGGGAGCAGATCCGCTCGGCGACAGCCAGCAACTGGCCCGGTTCGAGGCCCGGCAGCAGGATCGCCAGTTCGTCCCCGCCATAGCGGGCGACGAGATCCTGAGACCGGACTTCCGCGCGCACCAGGTCGGCGACCGCGCGGATCGCCTGGTCGCCCGCCGGGTGCCCGTAGGTGTCGTTGATGGCTTTGAACTTGTCGACGTCCAGGAAAAGCACGCCGAGGCCGGTCTCGCTGAGTTTCGCGCGGTCGAGGGCAGCGGTGACGACGTCGGCCCAGTACACCGGCGTCGCCAGGCCCGTTTTCTGATCCGTGCGCGACGCCCGCAAGTACTGGGGCAGCAGTAGATCGCGGTGCACGCACAGCACGGCGATCATCGGAGCGGGCAGCGCCCACGGCTCGTGGACCAGCAGGACGGCCATGGTCGCGCCGAGCCCCAGCGCCGACGCGACGACCAGCTGGTCGCCCGGATGCCCCAGCGCCTGCCGAATCGGCAGTTTCTCGGGCGACGACCACCCGATCGCGACGACGACCAGGGCGTAGTTGACCAGCCACCACACCCCGGCCGCGGCGGCCACGCGCAGCAGCGACCACACGTCGTGCGGCAGCAGAGGACCGTCCAGGACAGCGGAGGCGACGGCCGACGCGAGCACGAACGTCGCGGCCGAATAGAACTTCCGGAACAGGATCGTCGGCCCGTAAACCCGGTACCAGCAATACACATACGACACCGCGGTCAAGCCGATGACGAGCGGCAGCGGCAGCACCAGCAGCGCGGCGAACACCCACAGGCTCTTGAGATTCGTGTACGGCGCTTTCTTCGACGCCTGCTCGCGACGCCGCTCGATCGTGCGGACCGCCTCGAGATGCGCGACCGCGGCCGCGGTGAGGATGGCGAACCACAGCCACTGCGTCGGGGTGATCGCGGCGGACAGGGACGAAAGCACCGCGATCGCGACCGCCACGGCGTCGACCGTGAGCACCAGGCACAGGGCGGGACGCCGCAGGGACCACAATCCCCACGTCGTTATGCGTCTGCCACTCTTTCCCGTCACGCTGGTATTCGCCCCTGTCAACGAAGATTAATCACGGTAATCGCATTGTCACCGGCCGTCGATACGCCGGTCGGACCAACCACCGCGAGAAAGGCATCACTATGCGCAACGCACCCGGCAACGAATGGACCCGTTTCGCCCGCGGCAACGAGTGGACCCGCTGCCAGGGCAACGAATGGATCCGCCGAGGCAACGAATGGGGCCGCCGCGGGAACGAGTGGGCCCGCTGATCCGCTACCCCGGTTCGGCAGCGCGGCGGGCGCGGTTCCAAGCCGCCCCCGCCGCGATCGCCGTCAGCACGCCGAGCACCCCGGCGACGGCGAGGACCGTGCTCGGGCCGGCCGCCGTCGCCGCGAGCCCGGCCAGCGCGATCCCGGCGCCCTGGCTGGTCGTCAACGCGGTCGCGGCGAGTCCGTAAGCCTGGGCCCGCCGATGGTCGGGAACCGCCAGTGTGAACGCCGCCGACGCGGGCAGATGGTAAGCGCTGGCCATGCCCGACAGCCCCCATAAGACCGCTGTCACGGCCAGCCCCGGCTGAATCGCGCACACCACGAGCGGAACGCTGGCCGCCACCGCGAGCGGCCCGAGCAACCGCATCCGCATCGGCGACGGCAGCCGCGACACGATCAGCATCCCGAGCACCGTCCCCGCCGGACTCGCCGCGAGCAGCACCCCGACTGCCTGAGCGGACCCGCCGATCGACTCCGCGTACGGCGCCGCCAGCCCCTCGACCGTGACGTAAAACCCGGCCACGCAAGCCAATCCGACCAGTGAACGCAACCGCGGCGTCCGCACGACGAGCACCGTCCCGGCCCGCAGATCGGCCCACCACCGCCCCAGCCGCGTCCCATCGCCCACCACCCCCGGCGCGGGCCGCACCCGGATCCCGAACCGCACCACCGCCGCCGACACCACGAACGTCACCCCGTCCGCGACGAGCGCCTGCCCCGGACCGAGAAACGCGACCAGCGTCCCGCCCGTCGCGAACCCCGCCACCTGCGCCAGCTGGACCACCGTGTCCAGCACGCCTTTGCCCAGCAGGAACTCCTCCCCCGGCAGAACCGCCGCGGCCGTCGCCGCCCGAGCCGCGTTGCCCGGTGCCCCAGCCGCCTGGACCACCACCAGCAGCGCCGCGACCGCAGGCAACGGCAGCGCGGGAATCGCCATGACCGTGACGAGCCCCGCACGCAGCAGATCCGCCGCCACCATGACCCGCCGCCGAGGCCACCGATCCGCCAGGCCCGACAGCAACGGACCGGCGAAAATCGACGGCACGTACGTCAAGGCGTAGACCCCCGCGGTCCAGCCCGCCGACCGCGTCCGGTCGAAGACCAGCAACGACAACGCCACCCGCGCGAACTGATCGCCCGCGACCGAAACCACCATGCTCGCGAACAGCGCCCGGAACTCCGGTCTGCCGAACACCTGCCGATACGTCGCCACGAGCCCAGCTTGGCCGATCACGGGCGGGCGGGCACACCCCCGCAGGTACGGGATGCGAATGCACGTCTTGCCGGGAGATTCCTTTTCCCGTCCGAAATCAGGCGCGCCCTTCCCGGCTCCGGCCGTAGGATCCGCCAGGTGACCGAGGACGATCTTCTCGAGCGATACGGACTGCATCCCGCTGGCGGCCAGTTGGACGAGATCCGCGGCATCCTCGCGACAGAGATGCAAGCCGGGTTCGACGCGAACACCGAACTGATGAAAATCTGTTGCATACAGCTATTCCACTACGGCTCGCTGAACGACGTGCTGCTTATCTGGGAGGCCAAAGAGTCCGGCTGGGACGCGCACTGCTCGATTGACGTGCAACTATTGTGCGGGGCAGGATTGGACGAAACCAAGGCGTTTCTCCGCGCTCACCCGGCCACGCTGGCTCGGGAGGCCCTGGAGTACCTGACGGAGTGCGAGGAAGCCCGAGACTTCGACTCGTTCTCGGTCGAGCGCTGGTCAGAGGGATACCACAGCTACTACGGTGTGCCTCTCCCTGACTGACAATTGCTCAGGATCTGTTCAAGCGGACCAGCCCATCCCTCGCGAGCGTGCGCACGATCGCCCAGTCGGCTGAGGTCTCCAGCGAGTCTGCGTGCCACAGGTCCTCGTTCTCCCGGCCGCTCATCGCCGCCAGTTTCTCGTCGACCGCGTCCAGCATCGCGACGACCGAACTCGCGATCAGGCCGGATTCGGAAAGCTCCGGCACGAATCCGCGCACAGCGTCGAATTCGAGAGCCAGCTCGTCCGCGGACGGATAGGTCCGCAGCTCCCGCAGATAAGCGACCTGCGCAGCGGCCGGTTCCGCCAGATGTTCCACCGCCCGAACCAGCGCACGAGTCTGCTCCGAGGTCATCGGATACGCACCAGCCAGGCGACTGAATCCGAACTACCCATCCGTCGATCGCTCCCCCCGCTTCACCAACCGCGCAAGCCTCTTCCGCGCAGGCGCGAGCTCTTCAATCCTCAACGCCGCCAGCACCCCAAACGACACCCCGAGCCCAACCAGACCCTGCAGAATCAGCTTCACCCACGCAGTAGCCCGCCCCCCGAAGTCCGGCACGAGCCATCCGGCCGCCAGCGCCGCAGCAGCGCCGAGTGCGCTCGCGACCAGCGTGAACAGGATTACCCCAAGCGCCCGCTTGCTGCGCAGGTGGCCGAGGCTCACCCACAGCCAGACCTGGCCCAGGATCGCGCCGACCACGAACGTCAGCGAGTTCACCAGCATGGTGCCCAGCACGATGCTGTGCGCGTCCAGCAACACCGGGCACAGATACAGCAGCGGAACCTTCACCACGGTCATCACGACCATGATCAGGGTCGGCGTGCGCGCGTCCTTCATCGCGTAGAACACCCGCAGCTGCAACATGACCAGCGCGTAAGGCAGCAGCCCGAACGACGAGACCGCCAGTGCCTCGCCGAGCCGGCCCGCCTGGGCGACGGAGTTCGCGCCGCCGCTGAACAATGCGATGCCGATCGACTCGCCCACCACCGTCAGCACGGCGGCGATCGGCACCAGCATCACCGTGGAGATGCGCGACGCGTAGGAAAGATCGGCCACGACCTTGCGGACATCGCCGTCCGCGGCGTTGCGCGACAGCCGCGGCATGATCGCGGTCAACAGGGACACCCCGATCACCCCGTAGGGCAGCTGGAAGAGCAGCCAGGCGTTGGCGTAGATCGTCACCCCGCCCGGGTCGCCGCTGGTCAGCACCCGGGTGTTGACGGTGAGGCCGGCCAGGCTGATCGCGACGTAGCCGAGGATCCACAGCGCGAGGCCGCCGAACTCCTTCATCCGCTTGTCGATGCCCCAGCGCCACTTGAAGCGGAATCCCGTCCGCAGCAGCGGCGGCACCAGCAGCACCGCCTGCACGGCGATGCCCAGCGTGACGCCGATGCCGAGCACGAGCAGCTTCGGGTCGCCCATCCGCACCGGATCGGTCGAGATCTTGCCCGGCATGAGCATGAACAACGCCAGGGTCGCGATGACGACGACGTTGTTCATCACCGGCGCCCACGCCGTCGGGCTGAAGATGTGCTTGGCGTTGAGGATCGCGGACACCAGCGCGAAAACGCCGTAGAAGAAGATCTCGGGCAGCAGCAGCCGGGCGAACGCGTTGGTCAGTTCGGAGTTGGCGTGCCCGCCCTGGTCCAGGTACAGCGAGGTCAGCGCGGGTGCCGCCGCCACGGCGAGGACGGTGCCGACGCCCAGCACCGTCAGTCCCATCGTGAGCATGCGCTGCGTGTACGCCGCACCGCCGTCGGGATCGTCCTGCGAACGCACGATCAGCGGCATCACGACACTGCTGAGCACGCCGCCGAGCAGGAGTTCGAAGACGCTGTTCGGCAACGTGTTGGCGATCGTGAACGAGTCGTTGACCACGCCGGTGCCGACCGCCCACACGAGCATGATCTTCCACAGGAATCCGGTGACCCGGCTGACCAGCGACGCGATGGCCATCTTCCCGCTCGACTTGGCGATCGACGGCGCCTTCGGCTCGACCCGCGGCGGGCGGCCGGGGCGTCCCGGCCTTTCGCCGGGCGGGGCGGCGGGCAGCCGCGGCAGCATCTGGGTGGCGAGCGAGTCGTAGGGGCGCAACGCATCCGGATCGACGACCGGCCACTTAGAACTCGCGGGCACCCCGCCGACGCGCGGGATGAACACTGTCGCGTCCGGATCGTCCGGTGCCAGCGGCGGCGCGCCGAACGGCATGCTGTTCTGCCCGCGCTCCTGCCGCCACGACCGGACCGGCGGCCATCGCGGCGCGGACGGCGGCGGCTGCGGCAACTGCCCGCGATGACCGTCTTCCGCCGGCGGGTGCTCAGGCGGCGGGCGCCGGGTGACCCGTTCGACGGGACGGTCGGGTGGCCACTCCGGGTCTCTCTCCAACACTGCCCCATCGTCAACGGTCGATTCGATCCCCCAGCGTAGTCACTTCGCGCACAGCAGCGGTCGACCGCGGAGCCGTGCTCAGCCGTCCTTTTCCGGCGGAAGCTCCAGCATCTCGAGAAACGCGGTCGCCGCCGGGGTCAGCCCGGTGTCGGCCCAGATGAGGTATTCGACGCGCGTCGGAGCGTCCGTGATCTCGATCGTGGTCAGGTCGGACAGCTGGGGCACGTACATCGACGGAAGCATCGCGATTCCCAAGCCCTGCCGGACAAGCCGGGCCATCATGAAGTCGGCGGTGGTCACCTCGAACGCGACTTCGCGGTTCAGACCGGCGGCGGCGAACGCCTCGTCCGACTGGTTCCGGCCCGCGGTGTTGAGCGGCAAGTCGATAAATACCTCGGTCGCGAGCCGGCGAAGGTCGACGGTGCGTTCCCCGGCGAGCGGGTGGTCCGGGGCGACAACGGCGACGAGCCGGTCGCGGGCCAGCTCGCGTGCGTTGACTCCTTGGGGCCGCATCGAGGTCGGAAGGCCGAGGAACGCGACCTCGATGATCCCCTGCCGGACCTGGTCAGCGAGGTCTTCGCTGGCGCCGACCCGGATCCCGAGGCGCACCTGGGGGTATTCGATGCGGTATCTGCGCAGCGCGTCGGGGATGTCCACCGCGGCGACAGTCGGGATCAGTCCGACAGCCAGCCGTCCGCGCACCTCGCCGACAGCGGCGGAAACCTCGGCGGCAGCCCGTTCGGCCGCGTTGAGGCTCTCGCGGGCCGCGGACAGGAACGCTTCCCCGGCGGGGGTGATCCGCACGCGCCTGCTGGTCCGTTCGAACAGCCGGGCGCCCAGCTCGCGTTCGAGACGCGCGATCTGGTGGCTCAGCGCGGATTGCACCACCAGGCACCGCTCGGCGGCGCGGGTGAAGCTCATGGTCTCGGCGACGGCGACCACGTACCGCATCTGCTGCAACTCCACCTATCCATCGTGAATCACGATAGATGGGATGACAAGGTTGTGTTGGACTCATGGATCGGTCGTCGCGAGACTGGTTCGCACAAGCAGTTCCCGAGACACCGGAGCGCCCGGTCTCCGGAACTGACGGGCTCGGCGCACTGAAGCGCAACCGAGCCGGATACCCCGCGAACCACCGAATCCAGGAAGAAGCATGTCCTCATCCAGCACTGCCTCGCCCTCGTCTTCGCGGGCATGGCTCGGCGTCGCCGCCATCACGGCGAGCCTGTTCGTCTTCGTCACCACGGAACTCATGCCCGTCGGCCTCCTCACTCCGATGAGCGGCGGGCTGGCCGTCTCGGTGGGCATCGCCGGGATGGTCGTGACCGGATACGGCGTCTCCGCAGGCGTCGGCGTCCCGTTCATCGTGGCCTGGACCCGCCGGGTCGACCGCCGGGCGCTGCTCGCCGCGCTGCTCGTCGTCCTCGCCGCCGGGAACCTGATCACCGCGCACTCGCCCGATTCCGTCGTGGTCCTCGTGACCCGGTTGATCATGGGCTTCGCGCACGGGGTCTTCTGGGCGATCGGCGTCAGCATGGCGACGCGCCTGGTGCCGGACCAAGCCAGCCGCGCCGCCGCGGTCGTCCTGTCGGGCATGTCCATCGGCACGGTGGTCGGCGTGCCGTTGGGCACCTTCATCGCCGATCTCACCGACTGGCGCACGACATTCACGATCTGGGCCGGGCTCAGCGCGATCGTGTGCCTGCTCGTGGCCGCGGCGGTTCCGTCCCTTCCCTCGACCGACGCCATCCCCGTCCGCGAGATCTTCCTCTTGCCGGTGCGCAACGGCCGCCTGCGCGCAGTCATGATCACCGTCACGCTTTACGTGCTCGGCCACTTCGGCGCCTACACCTTCATCCGCCCGTTCATGGAAGGCCAAGCGGCCGCCTCGCCCGGTCTGATCACCGTCCTGCTGATCGTCTTCGGCGTCGGCGGCGCAGCGGGCAACTTCGCCGCCGCCCACACCGTCACCAAGAACATGAAGGCGACCTTCGTCGTCGCCTGCGCCGGGCTCGTCGTCTCGCTGCTGCTTCTGCTCCTCGTCGGCAATCACCCGGCCGGTCTCGCGGTGTCCGTGGCGTTGTGGGGAATTGCCTTCGGCGCGGCCAATCTCTGCCAGGTGAACATGATCCTGGCCGCGGCCCCGGACGCGTTCGAAGCGGCGATGTCGTTGAACACCATGGGGTACAACATCTCCATCGCCCTCGGCGCACTGCTCGGCGGCCTGTTCGCGAACAACGTCGGACTGACCGGAGCCATGTGGTTCGGCGTCGGACTCACCGCGGCCGCACTGGTATCAGCGTTCGCCTCTATGCGCACCGCCCCGGCTGACGAAGCTGCCGCCAGGCCAGCCTAGAAGGCAGACGCGCCTCATACGTTCGCCCGTGACCGAGCAGCGCGGCGGAGCGCCATGCCCGCCGCGCCCAGCACGAGTACGGCGAGAAGAATCCAACTCCCCCGGCCGACCCAGGTTTCGATCTGCCGCGCCGCCTCGCCCGCGGCCGCGCCGATCGCGATGTGCAGCGCGCACCAGGCCGTCGCCCCGACAGCCACGGCAGGCAGGAACTTGCGCAGCGGCAAGCCCGACGTGCCCGCCGCCGCGGGGACGAGCGTCCGGAGCACCGGGAGGAAGATCGCGATCAGCACGGCCCACGCGCCCCGCCGGCGCAAGGTGTCCGCGGCGCGATCCCATGCCGCCGCGCCGTACCGCCGCACCAGTCTGGTCTGTCGCAGCCAGGGCCCGTATCGCCGTCCCAGCCAGTATCCGAGGAGGTCGCCCGCGATGGCGCACACAGTGGTGACCAGCCACATGACGACGAACCGGTCCGGAGCCGTCGCTGTCGTGCCAAGGACGAACAACCCCGTTTCACCCGGCGCGATAAACCCGAGCCCCAGCGTGCACTCGCCGAACACCAGAACCCCCGCGACCGCGGTAACCGCCGCCGGAGGCAAGGACGCGAGCCCGTCGAGCAGCTCGGCGATCACGGGATCAGCTCCACGACCGGATGCGCCGCCCGGTCGAACACGGTCGTGGAGCGGCCGCGCAGATGCAGATCGAAGAAAGCTGCGACGTACTTCCGTTGCGCGGCAAAGCTTCCGACTGGATCAACAGTGACGAACCGGTCCAGAGCCGTCGCTGTCGTGCCAAGGACGAACAACCCCGTTTCACCCGGCGCGATAAACCCGAGCCCCAGCGTGCACTCGCCGAACACCAGAACCCCCGCGACCACGGTAACCGCCGCCGGAGGCAAGGACGCGAGCCCGTCGAACAGTTCGGCGATCACGGGATCAGCTCCACGACCGGATGCGCCGCCCGGTCGAACACGGTCGTGGAGCGGCCGCGCAGATGCAGATCGAAGAAAGCTGCGACGTACTTCCGTTGCGCGGCAAAGCTTCCGACTGGATCAACAGTGACGAACCGGTCCAGAGCCGTCGCTGTCGTGCCAAGGACGAACAACCCCGTTTCACCCGGCGCGATAAACCCGAGCCCCAGCGTGCACTCGCCGAACACCAGAACCCCCGCGACCACGGTAACCGCCGCCGGAGGCAAGGACGCGAGCCCGTCGAACAGTTCGGCGATCACGGGATCAGCTCCACGACCGGATGCGCCGCCCGGTCGAACACGGTCGTGGAGCGGCCGCGCAGATGCAGATCGAAGAAGGCCGCCACGTACTTCCGTTGCGCGGCAAGGCTCCCGACGGGGTCGACGGTGCCGATCATGGCCGTGTGGTCGCCGGGGACCTGCGGCAGCATGACTTGCGCGTCGGTGAAACTCATGTGTTCGGCGTCGGGCAGGTACACGTCGCGTTTCCAGCCGGTCGACGCGGCCCAGAACGCGGCCCAGTCGTCGTTGTGCCGGTGGTTGCGGGGCCGTCCGCTGCTCGTGCCGCCGCCCATGAGCAGGAACGGGCGCGTGACGCCGGCCCGGGCGGCGTTGCCGTAGCGCGGGTCCATGCTGCCGTCGAGGTTGATGCCCGCCTTGATCCTGGGGTCGGCGATCATCGCGTCGGCGGTCGTGTAGCCGCCCATGGAGTGGCCGAACATGCCGACCCGCGACAGTCCGAGTTCGTCGAGCACGAAGCTCGTGTCGCGTACTCGTTCGGCCAGCACCTGCGCCGGGTCGAGACCGGCTTGCGGCAGCTCGACTCGGTCGGGGAACTGGACGGGCGCGACCGGCGTGTGGTCCATGCCGATCACGAGGTATCCGCGGCTCGCCAGATCCTCGACCAGCGCGGTGCCGAGGAAGCGGGATTGCATCGCGCCGGGCGAGTACAAAATGGCCTGTTCGCGGACGGGCAGCGGAATCGCTCCAGTGCGCGAGTGGGTGACGGTGCTCGCGAAATCGGCGGAGCCCGGGCCGATGAGACGGTCGTAATAGTCCGCGACGCCGGGCGAGAACTGGCGGGCGGGTTTGCCGTTCCCGGCCGACGGATACCACAGCGACACCATCATCTCGCGGGCTTTGCCGGTCCACGGGTCGATGCGGTTCCGGTCGACGAGGTGCAGTTCCTTCGTGCCTACCGGGTACCGGCCGGTGGGCGCGGGCAGCTTCATGGCGGCCGGACTGGCGACAGCCACGCCCGCCTGCCCGACGAGAGCCGCCGCTATCAGAGCGACAGCGATCAGGGTTTTCCTCATGCGGCCAGACTCGTCGCGGCGGCCGTACCCCGGCATCTGTCTCCGGGCAACGGACGGACTAGCCGAAGGTCATAGAAGCCCAGCCTCGTGCGCGATGATCGCCGCCTGCACCCGGTTCGCGACCTCGAGACGTCGCAGGATCGACGTGACGAACACCTTCACGGTGCCCTCGACGACGTGGAGGCGACGGGCGATCTCGGCGTTGGGCAGGCCGGCACCGACAAGGGCGAGCACCTCCCGTTCGCGCGGGGTGAGCGCGTCGACGGCCTTGCGCGCCCGCGCCTCGTTCGAGAGCCGCTTTCCCCGGACCTGCTGGATGACCCGGTGCGCGACCGTCGGCGCGAGATAGGCGGCTCCGTCCGCGACCGCGCGGATCCCGGCGAACAGCTCGCGCGGGTCACCGGTCTTGAGCAGGAACCCGCGGGCGCCGCCGTCGAGCGCGGCCGCGATCTGCTCGTCGGCGGAAAACGTGGTCAGCATGAGCACGCCTGCCGTCGGGACCGTGCGGGTCAGCTCGGCCGCCACGGCGAGACCGTCGAGGACCGGCATGACGATGTCCAGCAAAACCACGTCGGGCCGGTGCGCGATCGCCAGCTCGACGGCCGCGCGCCCGTCGCCGGCCTCCGCGACGATCTCGATCTCCGGGTCGGCGGCGAGCACGGCGGCGATGCCCGCGCGGGTCAGCGGTTCGTCGTCGGCGAGCAGGACGCGGATCATCGCGACACCGCCGCCCGCGGCGCGGTTTCCTTGACCGCCAGCCGCCCGGCGGCGAAGCACAGGCGATAGAACAGGCGCGCGTCGGTCTGGACGCTCGCCCAGTAGCGCCGGCAGTCCGCCGCCCGGGCCGGCCCGGGCAGTTCGGGCGCGGGATCGCCGAGCATCTGGAAGCGGGGCAGCATTTTCTCGACGTCCTCCTGGGACTGTCCGACGACCAGCCGCTCGAACACGGCCGGGTCGAGCCGGTTGTCGGTGCCGGTCACGAAGTACAGGCCGAGCGCGAGCACGAGCACCCCGCCGCCGGCCGCGAGCGGAACCCGCGCGAGCCGCCACAGCCGCGGCCGCTCCCGCTCCCGGCGAGGGCCCTCCGCCGGCACGACGACGGTCAGCACGAACCGGTCGCCGCGCATCCCGGCCGTGACCTCCCCGATCTCGCGAAGCCCGGCGATGCCGAAACCGGACTCGGAATCCGCAGTAGCGGCCGGATTTCCGACCGTGACGGTCGTGGTATCGCCCTCGGCGACGACGTCCACGGTCACCGGCGCACCCGGCGCGTGCCGCGCGGCGTTGGTGAGCCCCTCTCGCACCACCCGATACACGGCGGGGACGTTCACCGGCACACCGGTGACGGTCAGCCGGACCTCCTGACCGGCGGCTTGCGCGCGAGTGACGAGGCGATCGAGGTCCGGCACCGGCTCGCCGAGCAGCCCGATGATCTCGCGCAGCCGCTCGGTCGCGGCGGTGACCCCAGCCCGCACCTCACCAGCGCGGACGCGAACGTCCTCGTCGAGCGCGGGGGCCACTTCCAGTGCGGCCGCGCGAAGTGCGACGAGTTCCAGTTCGTGGCCGAGGGAATCGTGCATCTCCCGCGCGATGCGATTGCGCTCAAGCAAGGCGGCCCGTTCGAGCCCGGCAGCGTGGAGCCGCGCGCGTTGACGCCGGTAGCGCCCCGTCAGCCAGGGACCGCCCGCGACCGCGAGGACGACGAGGACCTGGAGGAACCAACGGTAGAGACCGTGAAGGACACCGAATCCGCCGCGCTCGGCGACCTCGGCGAACACCACGACCGGCAAACCGGCGCCGAGCACCGCGGCGACCGCGCCCAGCCGATCCTCGCCCCACCGCCCGGCGAGATAAGCGAACCCGGCGACGGCGGCCCAGGGCCAGAACCGGACGGGATTCGCCGTCGCGGGCACGAACGACAGCACGAGCACCACAGCGACCGCACAAGCCACGACAGCGGAGGGGAACCGGCGGACCAGCACCGCCGCGAGGCCGACTCCGGCAAGCCCGGCGAGCAGTTCCTCCCACCGGGCCGTGCCGCCCGCGAAACTCTCGAACCCCAGCACGGCCGCGACGAAAAGCAGACAAACGATCCGGCCCACTGCCATGCGGATCACCTTACCGACCGCGGATGCGGCGACACCTCCGACCGGAAACCCCGAATAGCCAGCCGGGCCTGCGGCCGTCAGGAAGGAACCGTGAAAACCGCACTGTTCTTGCGAGACCAGGCAGGCCCGAACGCGCATGGTAGCGCTGGCGCTACCGTGAAGTCGGGTGTTGAAGGCATGTCGGCGGGCGTCGGCGGTTCCTAATGTCGTCGGCATGGAAATGGAAGCCTCCCGCAGCCACCAGGCCGGTGGTCCGGCCGTCACCGCCCTGCTCTGCCTGATCTTCGTCGCCAGCGCCGCCACCAACTCGATCGGCGGTTTCACCGGGCTGGACACCATGTTCCGGATGACCTCCGGCGGAATCGCCGTGGCGTGCCTGCTGATCCTGATCGTGCGCTTCGCCGCGCGCCGCAAGGGCTGACGCCGATGTTGACCGCCGTGCCGGTGGTGCTGGCCGCGTCGCTGCTGGCGCCGAATACCGCTGCTCCGGACCCGGTTCGCACGCTCGCCCAGGAGATCGTCGCGTCCGGTGCGACCGGCGTGCAGATCCGGACAGTCCACGACGGACACTC
>NZ_SDLT01000051.1 GCF_004522235.1 Amycolatopsis nivea | reverse complement strand
GCAGCCGGTGCGGCCGGCGCGGCGGCGGGCGCGCGCGGCGGCAGCCCGATGTCCGGCGGGTTCTTCCCGCCGATGGCGGGCCAGCGCGGCGACGGTTCCGACGACCACCAGAACCGCTACACCAAGGGCAGTTCCTTCGACTTCCTCGAGGACCTGCCGGACGCGTACCCGCCCGTGCTGGGCGAGTGAGGCGGGAATGGCCAGACATCTCCCGGAGGTCGACGGGGTAGCGCTCTCGCACCTGGAATTCGACCTGCTGTGGTCGGATTTCGACCTCGGCCCCATGCCGTATCCGTTCGACGTGCCCTCGCACGGTTCCACGATGGACGAACGCGACCAGCTCGGCGTCCAGGTCGCGGAGAGCCTCGCGGCGGCCGGGCTGCTCGACGAGGACGACGAACCGCACCCGCGGCTGGGCCAGGTGTTCGCGGTGCTGGCCGAGCCGGTGTTTTCGGTCGACCTGCTGGTGTTCCGCGACCCGCCGCTGCGCGCGCTGGCCGCGGCCGGGCGCAAACTGGGCGTGCTGGCCGTGCTCGACGCGGGCGAACTCGCGCTGCGGCCGTGCCTGCCCGACGACGTCCCGCAGCTCGCCGCGAGCGTCGTCGGCCCCGCCGAACCCGGGCCGGGCAACGTGGTCCGATTGCCGCGCTCGGTGTTTTCCGAGGCGATGCAAGCGTTTGCGGACAGCGGGCACGCCGCGTTCGAGCGGGTGCTCGGCCGGGCCGGTCTGGCCGGCCGGGACCTGCGGGCGATTTCGACGCTCGTCACCACGCCGCGCGTCGCGTACGGACAGTTCGCGGTGAACGGCCCAGGAGGACGTTCGCCGGTGGTCGCCTGGTACGACACGGAAGCCGGGCGGTACGGCGCGATCGTGCACGAGTCCGCGGGCACGAAGTGGGTCACTCTCGCGCCCGCGGACCACGCCTGGCTCGCCGACCGGATGCAGGAACTGGGGCGCGGGGTTTCGTCCGTTCGGGGGACTAGGGAACCTGAGGACGAAGGCTTCCGTCTCACTTAGGGCAGCGGCGAAGCGCCCTGCTGAAGGGGGCAGGAAATGAGCAAGTTGTCGGCCGAGGAGATCGCCCAGCACGCGTACCGGGCCGGGTTCCGCGGGCACGCGCTCACCACCGCGGTCGCGGTGGCGCTGGCGGAATCGGGCGGGAACACCCGTGCGCACAACGGGACCCCGCCGGACAATTCATACGGGCTGTGGCAGGTCAACATGCTCGGCTCGCTCGGGCCCGCCCGCCGCCACGAGTTCCATCTGCACTCCAACGACGAACTGTTCAACGCGGACGAGAACGCCAAGGCGGCCTGGGCGATTTCGGGGCACGGCAAGAGCTTCCAGCCGTGGTCCACCTACACCAACGGCGCGTACAAGAGCCATCTCGCCGCCGCGCGCAAGGCCGCGGAGGACGTCACGCACCACCACGGCAAGGGCGCGCACCATCCGCACAAAACCCAGCACCACCCGCACAAACCGCACCACGGCAAGGGCGGCAAGGACGGCGGGTTCAAGGCCGATCTCGAGCAGTTCCTCGCCTACGAGCGCACCACCGAGCACGTCGCGAACGAACTGGTGTCGGTCGGCCGGAAGACGGTGCACCGGGTCACCGGGATCGCCAAGGACAGCTTCGGGAAGGTCGGCGAGGAAACCGGATTCTCCGACGCGCTGGGGGATTTCAGCCGTTCGCTGGAATCGCAGGTGCGGGCCACCGGAGCGCACGCGCGCACGCTGAGCGCCTCCGTTTTCCGGGCCCGGCAGGCATACGCGGGCGCGGATTCCGACGCGAGCGCGGCGATCAGCGCACACGACATCAAGGGCATCCTGGGCTGAGGGGGAATCCGTGCTGGACACCGCAGGGGTCGCGACGCTGTTCGCGGACGAGATGAAAACGCACCACGGCAAGCTTCGCGGCAAAGCCGCGGACTCGCAGGCCGCGCAGCACGCGCTGCAGCAGGCCGCGCGCGAGATCACCGAACAGTACGAAGCGCAGCGCAAAGCCGCGCACGCGCTGCTGAACACCTGGCACAGCAAGGCGAATCCGGCCTTCGAGCACGACACCGGCAAGTTCGGCCGCGATCTCAAGGTCACCGCGCAGGCGAGCACGCACGGGGCCAAAGTGGTCAGCGAGGTCACCGACGCGCTCGCCGGGCGGCACCAGGCCACCGGCAAGCTGATCGACGAGTTCGTCGCGAAGGCGCGCAAGATCATCGACGCCGGATACGTCCTGGCGCGCAACGGAAGCCCGGCCGCCCTGCTGATGGCGATCGGCGACGTGGCCGATCTGGCGGGCAAGTACCTCAAGGAATCCGGCGGGCACCTGAAGAACGCCCGCGCGGAGATGGAGGAGGCGGCGCGCAAACTGCGTGCGCTGCAGAAGGACCTGAACCACGACGGCGTCGCCGACCCGGGCGGACCGCACCGCGCCAAGCTGGGCGACCACCGCAAGCACGAGCAGCACAAAAAGCACGAAGCGCACAAAAAGCACGAGCAGCACCACGGCAAGACGCACGCGAGCCACAGCAAGAAGGTCGACAAGATCCTCGACCACGCGCGGCACAACCTCGGCTACCACGAGGGCCCGAACAACCGGAACAAGTGGGGCCCGACCGGACAGCCGTGGTGCGCGTACTTCGCGACGTCGATGTGGCGTTCGGCCGGGGTGGACATCCCGAAGTACGGCTTCACCGGCGACGTCTACAAGTGGGGCCAGCGCCACCACCTCGCCTACGACCGCGGCGCGCTCGCGCACAACGCGCGTCCCGGCGACACGATCCTCTTCGGCGACGGTCCGTCCTGGGGGCAGAGTCACCACATCGGGATCATCGAAAAGGTCGAGGGCAACAAGATCACCACGATCGAGGGCAACGCGAACGACCAGGTCGAGCGCCTCACGTACACGCTGCCGCGCGACCTGCACAAGTTCTACGGCGGAGTGCACCCGAAGTGAGCATCACCGGCACGGCGCGGCACGCCGGGGTGATCGTCGAAGTCGCCCCCGGCGGCGCTTTGCGCACCCTGGAGTTGACCGCAGACGCCCTCCGAGCCGGCGGCCCGCGCCTGGCGGACACGATCCTGCACGCAGTCCGCGAGGCGGCCGCTGAGGCGAACGAACGCGCCCGCCGCGCGCTGGAAGCCGAACTGGGCGACCTCGGCGGCACCGACCTGCGCAGCCTCGGCCTCGGCTCGGAGCAGGACCTGGCGGACCGCGCCGAAGACACCACACCGGACACGTGGAGGGTGTGATGGCGGAGGCGTACCAGGAGAACGAGGATTCGCGCGCGGACGCGAATCCGGCTGAGCAATTCGGACCCGGCGAGTCTCCGGGGGAGTTCGTCGATCCCGCCGATCCCGCCGACCCCGCCGGGGACGAACGAGGGATCGACGAACTCATCGAGATCGCCGAAGAAATCCCGGACCAACTGGGCCTGTCCGAAGGCCTAGCCGCCCTCCGCGCGACGGCCAGCAGCGAGGGACTGAGCGTCACGGTGAACATGCACGGCATGCTCGTCCACCTGGACATCGGAGAACCCGCCCTCGAACTGGGCCCGGACGCCCTGGCCGCGGAAATCTCGCGACTCAGCACCGAAGCAGGCACACAGGCGTTGCACCAGGGCCTGAGCGCCATCCGCGCAGGATGCGTCCCCGCAGTCGCGGCGGCAGTCGAAGACGAGCTGGCGCTGGACGAGGTTCCGGAACCAACGCCCGATCCAGCCGCCACCCGCGCACCTGACCCGGCACCGCCACCGGCACCGCCCGCGCGACGCCGGGCCCCGGCCGAGGAATCGGACGACGGAGGGTTCGTACTCAAGCCGGTCAAGGAATAGCCGGGCGCACCTCTCGGGGCACCTGCCCACGGTCCTCACTTGGCCGCGGTCTTGCGGCGCTGGTCGATAACCGAGACGGCGAAGGATGCCAGGCTGCCCGCCCGAGGTTTCTTCGCAGGCGAGTCAGGAGCACTCGCATGCCCAGGCATGTGCCCGCAGTCCTGAACCAGCAGCCTTGCGCCTCAGCTGACGACGAGATCGTGCCTAAGCCGGTCAAGAACGGATACCGCGCACGGCATTCACCTGCCCGGGTGTGTCTCCGAGAATCCGTCCGCGGTCCTGAACCGGCCTCGGTTGACGACGGGCTCGCCCCAATCCGGTCAAGGCCCGAACACCGCGCGCGACACCCGCCTGCTCGTGTCCCGTCGAAGCGCTCGCACCCAAGCCGGTCAAGAACCGAACATCACATCCGTCCCTCGAGCGCACTCGGTGCGTCCCCGAGCGCCCGCCCGCCGCCGATGCCATCCTGGGAGGCATGACCCACTACGCGCTGACCCAGTCCGTGGCGATCGCGACCGACCTCGAGGCCAAGGGATTCCTCGGCACGGTCGGCAAAATCGCCGCTGCCACCGTCATTTTCTTCATCGCCATCGGCCTGATCGTCGGGCTCATTCTCGGGTACTTCATCGGCCGTTCGGTCGGACGGCGCCAGGGCAGCGGCGGCTGATCGGGTTAACCCGCCTGTCCGGAACGGGACAGAACCTCGCGCGGGTCTTCACCGTCACCCGCGCGGGTTTCTATTCTGGGTGGAAATTCACCCAGGCGAGGGGACGAGTCCATGCGGACCGTGCTCGTAGTGCTGCTCGTGTTCGCCTCGTTGACCGTCCCGCGCACGGCCGCCGCCGTCTGCGCGCTCTCGTGCGACACCCTTGACCCGTCGAGGGCCGCGCAGGAGAGTTTTCCCTTGCCGGACAAGAACATCAACGGCCGGGTGCTGCGCCTGCACGTCTCCGACCAGGACGGGATGGCCTGGGCCAGCATCGACAACGGCCGCACCGGCGACGCGGTGTGGCTCGACCGTTCCTGGGACGGCGGCAGCACCTGGGACGGCCTGCTCGGCAAAGCGAGCATCCCGGACACGTGGACCGGCACCCGCACGCTCATGTACAACCTCACCGACCCCGTCGGCCACCGCCGCGGCCTGCTCCGGGCCTGCGGGGACGCACAAGCGGTCGCCTGCACAGGCTGGATCTATCCGACCGTCTGCGCCGCCGCCTGCGACGGTTCCGCTCCTGGCACCGGCGACACCCAGCCGGTACCGCCCGCGACGATCTTCGGCCGCACCGTCCGGCTCCACTTCGACGACCGCGGTATGGCCTGGTCGAGCATCGATTCCGGCGGCCCCGGCGACGAAACCTGGCTGGACCGTTCGTGGGACGAAGGCACGACCTGGCCCGACGGCTCGTTACTCGGCCGCACGAGTGTCCCCGCCGCCGCGACCGCGATACAGACCGCAACGTTCGCCACCCAAGATCCACGCGGACGACTGAATGGCGGCGCCGTTCGAGCATGCGGCCGGGAAGCTTCTCACAACGAAGGCGCCTGCACCGCCTGGGCACGCCCCGCGCAATCCCGGGTCGCGGCCGCCGTCGACGCTTTGCTGTGGTCCCACGACATTTACCGCGCCTGGTGGCCTTCGAGCTGGTGGAATTCGGCCGTAGCGGTAACCGCACTGGCGGATTCCGGAGTGTCCAACCTAGATCCAGTACTGGCAAGGGTTTTCGACGTGAACCGCGCCGCCTTCCCCGCCGGAGCCCGCAGCTCCGACCCGATCGACGGCGACTTCATCAGCCGCGCCATCGACGACTCCGCCTGGTGGGCCCTGGCCTGGCTCGCGGCATACGACCGTACACACGACTCCCGATATCTCGCCGAAGCCACGAAAATCGCCGATTACGTGCACGGTTTCTGGGACCCCGGCACATGCGGCGGGGGAGTGTGGTGGGATCGCGAACGGACGTACAAGAACGCCGTCACCAGTGGCCTCTACCTCCGCCTAGCCGCCGCCCTGCACCGCCGCCTGCCCGACGACACCGAATGGCTGGCCCGCGCCCGCACCGCCGGCGATTGGTACCTGCGGAGCGGCCTGATCAACTCAGCCGGCCTGGTCAACGACGGCCTGACTGCAAGCTGCACGAACAACGGCCAAACCGTCTGGACCTACAACCAGGGCTTAGCCATCGGGGGCTTCACCGAACTCTGGCGAGCAACCGGCGATCAGTCCTATTTGGACGCTGCCCACCGATTGGCTGATTCGGCGATAACCGGCCTGACTTCGGGTGGGGTGCTGGTAGAATCGTGTGAGAGCGGCTCGTGTGATGACAATCAGAAGCAATTCAAGGGCATCTTCCTGCGCTACTTCGGCGACCTCGCGACAGCTACCGGCGAACAGAAGTACCGAGATTTCGTGCAGCAGCAAGCGGATTCGATCTGGCTGCGAGACCGGGACTCCCTGAACCGAATCGGCCAACGGTGGACTGGCGGCACCCCGAACGCGGTGGACTGGCGGACGCAGGCTTCGGGACTGGAAGCGTTGATCGCCGCTGCCGCACGCTAGCTCCGCGCTGGCCGAGACGCCGCGCGGTGGCGGGAATCCGTCGGGACGGCTGGTGCCGCGACCGTCGGATGCTGCGTGACGACTGGAAGTGGCGTGGCAGTGAGGACGCCGGACGCATCGTGGCGATGCTGCGTGACGTCTGGACGTGGCGTGGTAGTGAGGACACCGGACGCTCGTAGGGATATTGCGTGACGCCGGGATGTCGAGTGGCGGTCAGGTTGCCGGACGCTCGTGGGATGCCATGCGACGGCTGAATGTTATGTCGCTGCCCGCACGCCGCACGCAGCGTAGGATGCCGTGTGGCGCGTGGTGGCCGGGACGTCGCGTGGTCGCGGAGATGTTGTGCGGTGGCTGGATGTTGCGTGGTTGCCGGGACTCCGCGCGGTCGTTCTGAATGTTGCATGGCGGTCGGGTTGCAGCGCGATAGTTGGGACGCTGTGCGGGTGGTTTCGATGCCGTACTGATCGCGGGGAACCTGTGCGGTGGCCGGACGTATTGTCGCGACCGGGATTCTGCATGCTCGCCAGGGCCACGCAACGCATGACGCCGCCTCTGATCCAGCGCGGCCGTAGCATCCGGACCGCGGCGGTGGTTCAGGACCCGTTCCGCCATACGCGACGAATCGAAAGGCTGTCGCTAATAGTGACCGTAGGGTCGCCGTCGACCAGTACGAGGTCTGCGCGCAGTCCGGGCTTGATGTGGCCGCGGTCGGGCAGACCGAAGCGTCGAGCGGGGACCGAGGTCGCTGCCCGCAAGGCTTCGGTCGGAGTGAAGCCCGCCGTTGTCAGGAGGCGGAGTTCGTCGTGCAGGCTCGCTCCGTGGGCCATCCCTGGCGCGCCGAGGTGTGCTGCGTCCGTGCCCGCCAGGATGTCGACTCCGGCCTTCTTCAGTGCTGCCAACGTTTCCACTGCGTAGCCGAAGTGTTCGCGCGGGCTCGTGGCCATCGCGCTGGACAGGTTATCGAGCCATTCCGGAGTCAGCTTGGGGAAGACTCGCGCATCCTCAGCGAGTCGGCGGCCAGCAGGCTCGCCGGTGATCGACGCGATTACCGTCAACGTCGGAATGACGAACGCACCAGCGGTCGCGATCTTCTCGATCAACTCCGCGGTGTGCGGACGGTCGAAGAACAGATGGCTGAGTCCGTCCACTCCGGCGTCGATGACCTGTCCTGCGGTCTTGACGGTCATCGCGTGCGCCAACACCATTTTCCCGCGACTGTGGCTTTCGCGAACCGTCGCTTCGACCAGTTCGGGAGCGAGCCTCGGCAGGCTGCCGCTCCCGAAGAGCTGGCCGTCCTCCACCAGGACCTTGAGATAGTCGGCACCCTCCGCGATCCGGGCCTCGACAAACGCCGCCACCTCGTGCGGACGCGTGGCAGTCGGCCATGGCGGGTCGCCCTTTCTCAGCTGCTGCGGATGCCCGCCCGTCGGGGTGAGACCGATGGACGGAGACAGCACGTCAGCTAAGTCATTCGAGGCGGCGACCTTGCGGCGCACCGGAATCATCTGTTGCGGCATCGAGAGCATGTCGAATTCGGTGGTGACTCCGAAGGTCAACGCTTGGCGCAGCGACTGCTCGTCAGTGTGCGTATGCGCGTCGATCAGACCGGGCAACAGCGTGGCTCCTGCTCCGTCAATGAGGTCGACACCGTCGGGGCGGGTGCCGCCGACGCTCGCGATTCTTCCGTCAGCGACCTCGACATCGACGGTTCCGAGCGAGTTCTCGCCGTCGAAGACATGCGCGCCAGTGATGACGAAGTGGTTCACGGAGGCTCCAAGCGGGTGGTGCGAAGGTGGCTCGGGAACCGTAAGCGGCGTGTGATCACGGTGCCAAGAAGGCACTTTTCGGGTAGGTGGTGAGGGCGCGGTGACCGGCTTACCTGGCGGCTGAAGGGGCCGGGCCTTGTGGTCAGCGGATCCCGTGCAGTCGCGCAGGGCGAGGCGGGATCCCCTCGGTCGACACGCCATTATCGGTGCTTAGGCAGCGGCTCGAACCGGGTGCCGTCGTCGCGGATTCGCCCGGCCAGGGGTGACACATCAGGGCAACCGCGTCGGGGAAGTCCCGGGCGAGGTGCCAGGGCACCTGCGGTTACAGGACGTTCCGGCGGAGGCGCCAGGGCTGCCGCGGCGACAGGACGTTCCAAGCGGCAAGTCAGGGCGTCGCCCCGACGTTCAGCGCGACCCATCACGGCGCCAACACGAGGTCCCGCGCGTGCCCATCGGGACCACCGCCCCCAAGTCGTCTCCCCGACAACACGCACCCTCCTCCGCGAGCGAGCCCGAGCCATCCGCCCCGGGCAACGCGACCCTCCTCCGCAGGCGAACACGAGCCATCCCCACCCGGCACACCCGCTCAACCTCGGCAAACACCCCTTGCCCGGCCTGCCATGCGTGATGTATACATCTTGTCCATGAGCAGTGTACGACAGGCTGGGCGGGCCGGGTCCGCGCAGGACGTCACCTATCGGTTCCTCAAGCAGCGCATCGCCGAGCTGCCTCGCGACGGCGGGACGTTCCTCACCGAATCGGAGGTTGCCGAGGCGGCCGGGACGTCTCGGACTCCGGTGCGGGAGGCTCTGCTGCGGCTCGAGGCCGAGGGGTTCCTCGAGATCGTGCCGAAGAAGGGCGCGTTCGTGCCGCCGATCTCCGACGCGGAGGTGCGGGCGGTGATGGAGGCGCGCGAGCTGGTCGAGGACTGGTGCGTCCGCAAGCTCGCCGAGCGCGTCGACGAGACCTTTCTCGGCGAGCTGGACGACATTCTCGCGAAGCAGCGCGAGGTGGTGGACGAACCGGTGCGGTTCATCGAGTTCGACCGTGCGTTTCACCGGGCGATCGTGCGGCGGGCCGGGAATCCGGTGCTGGCCGAGTTCTACGAATCGTTGCGGGAGCGGCAGGTCAGGATGGGGTTGCGCGCGGTCGCGGGCAGCGAGACCCGGGCGGGCACGGTGCTGGCTGAGCACGCGGCGATCGTCGAAGCGTTGCGCGGTGGCGAGCCGGAGGTGGCCGGGGAGGCGCTCGCGAAGCATCTCTCCAGCACGATGACAGCACTGCGAGTCGGGGAGCGGCTGTGAAGGTCGCGTTGGTGCAGCTGGCCAGTCCGCCGGACGAGACGGCGGCGGACCGTCGGGTGCGGGCTGGGCAGTTGGTGGAGTCGGCGCGCGGGGCTGATCTCGTGGTGTTGCCGGAGTTGTGGGCGGCCGGATATTTCTCGTTCGACGCGTATCCGGACGAGGCGGAATCGCTCGACGGGCCGACGGTCGCGGCGGGGCGCGAGTGGGCGCGGAGCCTTGGTGCGTATGTGCATGTGGGCAGTTTGGTCGAGCGGGATGCGGCCGGGCGGTTGTTCAATACCGCGGTGTTGCTCGCGCCGGACGGCACGATCGCGCATACCTATCGCAAGGTGCACGTCTTCGGATATGCCTCGCGTGAGGCGGAATTGCTTACGCCGGGCGAAACGCTCAGCGTCGCGGAAACGGGACTCGGGCCGATCGGGGCGACGACCTGTTACGACCTGAGGTTTCCCGAATTGTGGCGTGGGCTGGTGGATCGCGGCGCGAAGACGGTCGTGGTCCCGGCTGCGTGGCCGTCGGCGCGGCGCGAGCACTGGCGGATGTTCACCTCGTGCCGGGCGGTGGAGGAGCAGGTCCTGGTGATCGCGGTCAACGCGGCCGGCACCCAGCACGGCGGTGTCGAGCTGGCGGGTACCAGCCGGATCGTCGATCCGTGGGGGACTGTGCTGGCCGAGGCGGGCACCGGCGAGGAAGTGCTGCGCTGCGAAATAGACCAATCCATTGTGGACACGGTGCGGGCGGAGTTCCCGGTGCTGGCCGATCGGCGGTGGCCGGTGTCCACAGCAGACTTTACGGGAGCGGGAGTATGAGCACGATTGCCCTGCACGTCGCGGGAACCGGGGAGGAACTGGCGTTCGCCCCGGCGCGGCTGGTGGTGGCCGGGTACACCGGGAGCGACGAGGCCGCGGTCGAGGAGCACATCGCGGAATTGGCGGCGATCGGGGTGCCGCGGCCGGAATCGGTGCCTGCGTTCTACCACCTGGACACGGGATTGCTGACGACGGAGCCGGTGGTCGGGGTGAGCGCGCCGGGGACGTCCGGTGAGGTCGAACCGGTGCTGATCCGGCACCAGGGGCGGTATTTCCTCGGGGTCGGGTCCGATCACACCGACCGCGACCTCGAGCGGGACGGGGTGGCACTGTCCAAAGCGGCCTGTCCGAAGCCGCTCGGGGAGGTGGTCGCCGAGCTCGGGACCGAAGTGTCCATTCCGGACTGGGACCACGTCGTCGCGGACTCCAGTGTGGACGGATGTCCGTATCAGAAGGGGGAATTGGCCGCGCTGCGGCATCCGGCGGATCTGCTGGACCGGCTCGGTCCGGTCGAGGGCGATTTCGCGCTGTACTGCGGCACTTTGCCGTTGCTCGGCGGCGAATTCACCTACGGCGCGTACTGGCGCGTCCACTTGGAACTGCCCGGCGGCCCGACCCTGACCCACGCGTACGAAACGAAACAGAGGAGCGAGTGATGCGCAGCGGAGCCGACTATCTGGCCGCACTGAAAGGCCCCCGGCGGATCTACCTCGACGGCGCGCCGGTCGAGGACGTCGCCCACCACCCGGCGTTCGCGCCGATCGCGAAGACCATCGCGGAACTCTTCGACCTCGCGGCCGACCCGGAATCCGGCATCTCGGTCACCGACCCGGCGTCCGGGTCCACAGTGAACCGTCTGTTCACGCCGCCGCGCAGCCGGGAAGACCTGAAGGCGTACCGCGAAGCGGCGACCACCTGGGCACGGCACACGCACGGCTGGGTCGGCCGCAGCCCGGACCACGTGGGCGCGTTCGTCGCGGCGTTCTCCGCGCATCCGGAGGCGTTTTCGCAAGGGGAGCGCGACTTTTCGGCCAACATCGCCGCGTACCACAAGCGCGTGCTGGAAGAGAATCTGTACGTTTCGTATGCGATCATTCCGCCGCAGGTTTCGCGGGCGACCACCGCGCACGCCTGGGAAGGCGACCTGATCCAGGCGGGAGTCGCCGAGGAGCGCGAGGACGGCATCGTGATCCGCGGTGCGCAGATGCTCGCGACCGGCGGCGCGGTGGCCGACGAGATCTTCGTGTCTTGCATCAAACCGCTCGGACCGGAGGACGCTGACTTCGCGCTCGGATTCGCGGTTCCCGTTGACGCAGAAGGACTTAAGCTCTACTGCCGCCGTCCGTACGCGCCGGCGGCCACGAGTGAATACGACTATCCGCTCACCTCGCGCTACGACGAAACCGACGCGCTGGTCGTCTTCGACGACGTCTTCATTCCGTGGGACCGAGTGTTCGTTTACCGCGATGTCGCGGGATTGCGGCGGCAGTTCTTCGACACCGGTGCGCACGTCTTCGGGAACTGGCAGGCGCAGATCCGGTTCATGGTGAAGACGCAGTTCATCGCCGGGCTCGCGCGCAAGGTCGCACGGTCAACGGGGTCGACAAATTCCCCGGCGTGGTCGAGAAACTCGGTGAGCTGGCTAGCCTCGCGTCCATTGTGGAATCGGCGGTACTGGCGGCGGAATACACCGCGGAGCCGGACGAGAACGGCATGTGGCGCCCCGGTTCTCGTGCGGTGTACGGCGCGATGGGGCTGCAGGCCGAGTTGTACCCGCGGCTGCTGGCGATCCTGCGCGACCTGGTCGGCGGCGGCGTGCTGCAGGTGCCCTCCAGCGTCGCGGACCTGACGAACCCGGAGACCCGCGCCGATATCGACAAATACATTTACAGCCCGTCCGCGCCCGCCGAGGAGCGGGTGAAGCTGTTCAAACTGGCCTGGGACGTCGTCGGCAGCGAATTCGCCGGACGGCACCACCAGTACGAGATGTTCTACGCGGGCGCGCCGTTCGTGGTGAAGGGCTACGCCTTCCGCAATTACGGCTTCGACGGCGCGCTCGGCGACATCGACGCCTTCCTGTCCAGCTACGACCTCGACGGAGCGATCACCCGATGAGCAAACCGGAACACGAATTCTTCCCGGTGACCGACGTCGCCTTCACAGTGTGCCCGGGCGACGATCCGAAGATCACCGAGCGCATTCTCGCCAAGGACCCGGAAACCGGCGTGGCGACACGGATCCTGCGGTACGAACCGGGTGCCGATTCGACGCCGATGGGCGTGCAGAAGCACGATTTCTGGGAAGAGGTCTACATTCTCGAGGGCTCGTTCACCGACCTCACGCTCGGCCGGACGTTCACCGCGGGGATGTACGCCTGCCGTCCGCCGGGCATGCCGCACGGCCCGTGGCGGACCGACGAGGGGGTCGTCACGTTCGAGGTCCGCTACCCCGCCTGAGCCCGTTCGGGAGCGGCGGTCACGGGACCGCCGCTCCCTTCGCAAGGAGAACGTCATGATCACTTCCTCGGCCGAGGTCGACCCGATGACGATGCGCCGCACGATGGGGCGTTTCGCGACCGGCGTCGCGGTGGTCACCACCCGGGCGGCGGGGGTGCCGCACGGGATGACCGTCAACTCGCTGACGTCGGTTTCGCTCGACCCGCCGCTGCTGCTGGTGTGCCTGACGACCGGCGCGCGCAGCACCGACGCGGTCGTCGAGGCGGGCCGGTTCGCGGTCAACATCCTGTCCGCGCGGCAGGAACAGCTCGCGCTCCGCTTCGCCCGTCGCGGCGAGGACCACTTCGCCGGGCTGGAGGTGACCGAGGGCCGCCACCGCGTGCCGGTGATCCCGGACGCCTTCGCGCACCTCGAATGCGACGTCGAACGGCATCTGGTCGCCGGCGACCACGTGGTCGTGTTCGGGCACGTGCGCAGCGTGTGCGAGCGCGACGGCGACCCGCTGGCGTTCCACGGGGGCCGGTTCGCCGACGTCGCCGACCGGGCCAACGAGCCCGTGCACTGGTTCTTCTGAGGCAGTTCCCAGGGGGGAGCACGCCTCGGTGGCTGCGCCAACAGCCACCGAGGCTTCCGGCATCAGCACTTCATCCGCGTCACGGACCCTCCGACCACAGGAGCCGAAATGGCCGATACCTCTCGCGAACGTAACAGAAAACGCCCGCACACGCGGCTGGGGGTGGTGGCGGCGTCGAGTCTCGCCGGCACCGCCGTCGAATGGTACGACTTCTTTCTGTACGGCACCGCGTCCACTTTGGTCTTCAACAAACTGTATTTCCCTTCGCACGACCCGTTGGTCGGCACGGTGCTCGCTTTCGCCACCTACGCCGTCGGATTCCTGGCGCGTCCGCTGGGCGCGGTCGTGCTCGGCCACCTCGGCGACCGCAAGGGACGACGTTCGACGCTCATCGCCAGTTTGCTTTTGATGGGTGCTTCGACGTTCTTGATCGCTCTGCTGCCCACGTACGAAGCTGTCGGTGTGCTGGCACCATTGCTGCTCGTCGTCTGTCGCCTGGTGCAGGGATTCGCGCTCGGCGGGGAATGGGGCGGGGCCGTGCTGCTGGTGTCCGAACACGGCGGCAGTGCGCGTCGCGCGTTCTGGTCTTCGTGGCCGAATGTCGGGCCGCCGCTGGGGAATCTGCTCGCCGCCGGTGTGCTGGCGGTGCTCGGCGCGGTGATGCCGTCGGCGCAATTCCTGTCTTGGGGCTGGCGGATCGCGTTCGGCTTGTCCGCGGTGCTGGTCTTGATCGGGTTGTGGCTGCGGCTTTATGTCGCGGAAACTCCGTTGTTCAAGGAAGCGCCGAAGCCGAAGGGGATGCCTGCCGGTGTGGTGGTCCGCAAGCATTGGCGGAGTGTTTTGCTCGCCGCGGCAACGCGTTTCGGGGAGAACGCCGGGTTCTATCTGTTCTCGTTGTTCGTGATCACTTATGTCACGACTGCGCTCAAAATGGACAGTTCGGTCGGATTGACGGCGGTGCTGGTCGGGCAGGCGTGTGCGGTGGTGACGATTCCGCTGTTCGCCCTGCTGGCCGACCGGATCGGACGACGGCCGATCTACGTGGTCGCCTCGGTGGCGACGATCGTGTGGGCGTTCGTGTTCTTCGCACTGGTCGACACGCGCAGTCCCGGATTGATCACGGTCGCGGTGGCAGGCGGGTTGCTGATCTTCGCCGCGTACAGCTCGGTGATCGGCGCGTTCTTCGCGGAATTGTTCCCGACGGAGGTGCGATATTCCGGGGTTTCGCTGGCGTACAACCTGGCGTCGGTGCTGGCTGGTTCGCTCGCGCCGATCATCGCGATCGGGCTGTACGCGAAGTTCGGCACCGGGTATGCGATCGGGGTCTATCTGGCGGTGATGGGTTTGATCTCGCTGGTGGCCTCGTTGCTGGCGAAGGAGACGAAGTCGGTCGATCTTGGTTCGGTGGCTGGGAAGACGGAGGAGGAAGTCCGTGCATCCGTTGACTGAGCACCCCGGGCGGTTTTGAGGTCCGTGAAGGACTCCTTGCGGGACTCAGATTCCCCCAAGGAGTCCTTCACGGCTTTTCCACGAGCCGGTAGCTGGACCCGTGCCGCACCAGGTGGCCGCCGGTGGGCGGGGTGAAGTGTGTGCCCAGTACGAGCGCGCGCGAATCGGCCAGTTCGGCGAGCAGGCGGCGGCGGGTTTTCTCGGATTCCGCCGGGTCGATGTCCACAGACGCGCCGATCTCCGGGTGCGCGAACTGCACCGGATGGTGTACCGCGTCCCCGGTGATGAGCGCGGTCTCGCCGGCACTGCGCAGTTCGATCGAGACGTGCCCCGGCGTGTGGCCGGGCGTCGGCAGCAACCGCACGCCGGACACGATTTCCACCCCGTCCGCCGGGACGTCGACCAGGTCCAGCAGACCCGGCCGTTCCACTGGCAGCACGGAATCCTCGAACATCTGCCGCCGCGGTTCGTCCATCGCGTAGCCCGCCCAGAACTCCCGCTCGACGCGCGCGGTGACATGCCGCGCGGACGGGAACGTCGGCACCCACTCGCCGTCCTGCTCGCGGGTGTTCCAGCCGACGTGGTCGGCGTGCAGGTGGGTGAGCAGCACCAGGTCGACCTCGTCCGGCGCGAACCCAGCGGCGGCCAGCGCGTCCAGGTATCCGGTGTCGAGACCGTGCCACGCCGGGTTGGCGCGGGTCTTCCCGTTGCCGATCCCGGTGTCCACGAGGATTTTCATCCCGTCCTTCTCGAACGCGAAACTGTGGCTGTGCAAGCGGATCGAGCCGCCGTCGGCGAAGTCCGGCCGCAGCCAGTCCTCGCCCGAGACGACCTCCGCGGTCGCACCGGGGAGCAGCCAGGGCCCGGTCGCGGCGGGGAATTCGATCTCGTCGATCCGGTGGACAGCGATCTCGCCGACGGTCCAGGACATGGGCAACGCCTCCTTAACGCAACATGTTTGCGTTAAGCCACGGTAGCCGCTACTGTCGCTTAACGCAAACGTTTAGCTTTTAGGAGTCCTTGTGTCCGACCTGACCCCCGAGGAGGCGGCGAGCCTGGCCGCCCGAGCCGGGTTGCCGCTGGCTGCCGCCCGGCATTCCGACGTCGCCGCCGTCGCCAACCACATCCACTCCGTGGTGACTGTCCTGCGCGACCTGGATTTCGGCGACACCCCACCGGCTTCCCTCTACCGTGCGGAGGAGAGCCATGTCGCTCGCTGACCTCACTCTCACCGAAGCCTCTGCCGCGATCCGGGACCGGCGGGTGTCGCCGACGGAGCTGGTCGAAGATGTCCTGGCGCGCATCGACGAGGTAGAACCCCGCCTGCACGCGTACGTCTCGGTGGACGCCGATCGGGCTCGTGCGGAAGCTGCGGAACTCGGCGACCTCCGCGGCCCGCTGCACGGCATCCCCATGGGATTGAAGGACCTGATCGACGTCGCCGGAACCGCGACCACTGCCAGTTCCCAGGTCCGCGCCGGGCATCGCGCCGAGCGGGACAGCACTGTCGCGGCCCAGCTCAAGGCCGCCGGAACGGTCCTCCTCGGCAAAACCCATACGCACGAATTCGCTTACGGCCTCACGACTCCGCAGACGCACAACGCCCGCAACCCGTCCCGTGTCGCCGGAGGATCCAGCGGCGGTTCGGCAGTGGCCGTCGCCGCGGGTGCCGCGACTTTCGCCCTCGGCACCGACACCGGCGGTTCGATCCGGGTCCCCGCCGCGCTGAACGGAGTCGTCGGCCTCAAGCCGACTTACGGCCTCATCCCGCGGAACGGCGTGACGTCGGTGTCCTGGTCGCTGGACCATGTCGGCCCGATCACCCGCACCGTTGCGGACGCCGCGCTGGTTCTGTCCGTCCTCATTGGACAGTCATTCTCCCTTGACGAAGATCTGACCGGGCTCCGCGTCGGGGTGCCGGGCAACTACTACTTCGACCACCTCGACCCGGCCGTGGAAACCGCCGTCCGCGAGGCGATCGACCACCTCGCCGAACTGGGCGCGAAGCTGGTCGACGTCGAAATCCCGATGACCCGCTACCTCCAGGCGACGCACTGGGGCCTGATGGTTCCCGAGGCCACGGCATATCACGAACGAAGCATCCGCAGCGTGCCCGACCAGTACGCCGCCGACGTCCGCGTCCTGCTCGAAGCCGGCGAGCTGATGAGCGCGGGGGACTACCTGCGTGCCCAACGCGCCCGCACCCTCATGCGCCAGGAATGGGCGCGGCTGTTCGACAAGATCGACGTTCTCGCCGCGCCGACCGTCCCGACCACCGCCGTTCCCGCCGGACAAGAGACTGTCACCTGGTCGGACGGGAGTGTCGAAACAGTCTCGGACGCGTACATCCGGCTCTCGGCCCCGGCGAACATCACCGGCGTGCCCGCCTTGACGCTCCCGATCGGCGACGATCCCGACGGGATGCCGATCGGGCTGCAACTCCTTGCCCGGCCGCATGGCGAGTCCGTGCTGCTGCGGACCGGACACGCACTGGAACGGGCGCGGCTTACAGTGACACGGTGAGCCAGAAGCGGATGGTGCGCCCGGGCGGGCGCAGCGCGCGAGTCCAGGAATCGGTGCACGCCGCCGTCCGCGACCTGATCGCCGAATCGGGCCGGGACGCGCTGACCGTGCCGCAGGTCGCCGCCCGCGCGGGCGTCACGCCGTCGACGATCTACCGGCGCTGGGGCGACCTGCAGGAACTCCTGTCGGACGTCGCGGTCGAGCGGCTGCGCCCGGAAGCCCCGCCGGAGGACCACGGTTCGCTGGCAGAGGACCTGACGGCGTGGACCGAACTGTTCCTGGACGAAATGTCCTCGCCGGCGGGCCGCGCCTACATCCGCGACGCGCTGCTCGGCGATCCGGACGGCAGCAACGCCGGACAGTGCTCGGCATACGCCGTCGACCAGGTGGAAGTGGTCCTGGCCAGGGCGGTCGCCCGGGGCGAGGCCGCACCGGCCGCGGAGACGGTGATGGACCGGGTGGTGGCCCCGATCATGTACCGAATCCTGTTCCGCCCGGACGGCCTCGACGCGGCGTACGCGCGCCGGTTGGCGGCTGAGGTGCTGGTTTAGAACCAGTGCACGCAGTGGGGCGCGCGATCCGATCGGAACAGCGCGTCCGCCGCCCCGGCCGCTTCTACGTGGTGCGCCCGCACATGCCCAGCCCGCACCAGCACACTCGGCGAGGTCTCGCCGGGGCAGATCGCTCTCGCTCAGCGACAGGTCCGGCGCGGGGTCATCTGGACGGCCTTGACGCCGCGTATGCGCGCTGGTTGGCGGCTGAGGTGCTGGTTTAGAACCAGTGCACGCAGTGGGGCGCGCGATCCGATCGGAACAGCGCGTCCGCCGCCCCGGCCGCGTCTCCGTGGTGCGCCTGAACATGCCCAGCCCGCACCAGCACACTAGGCAAGGTCCCGCCGAGATAAATCGACCCGAGATCGCTCACATCCAGCGACAAGTCCGGCGCGAGATCCGTCCGCACGCACTCCGCCTTCCCGTCGCGCACCGTGAGCCGGTACCGGCCGTCCTCCGCCAGGAACGGGTCCGTCACGTCGAGCACCAGCGACCCGTCCGTGAACCAACCACGGCTGGTCAGGGCGCGCGGGATGTCCAGCAAACGCACCCAGAGCCAGTCCGTCGTGGTGGGTTCGCCCGCGCGCAGGTCCGCCAGCTGCCAGCGCAGCGGGTTCCCCGGCGGGAGGTGCCGGAAGTCGATCTTCTTCACCAGATCGTGCCCCAGCAGGTACTGCGTGAGCGAGGTGAAAGCCGGGTCGTCGACGGCGATGACCTCGTCGACGGTCAGAACGGCGTCGTTGACCAGGTAGCTCGCGTACCCGTCAGCCGTGCCGTCCGCGTCGCGGTGCACGGCGAGGTACCGCGGCTCCGGGCCAGTTGGCGGATGTCCCGCGCCCAGCGCCCACCAGCGGTGCGGTCGCGACAACGCGCCGGGCTGGGTGCGGCGGTAGCGGTCGTAGATCTCTTCCAGCAGCTCACCGCAGTCGACGCGCCGGAGCAACTCGACGGAGCCGGTCGCGACCGGCGTACCGCCACGTGGGGCGCCGAAACCGGAGCGGTGCCGTTCGACGGTCATCTGCTCCGTGTAGGTGGCCGGTCCGTAGCCGAATCGCCGGTAGATCACCGCTTCAGAGCAGAGCAGGACCGACAGGAACTCCCCGCGAGCGCGGACGTCGGCGAGGTGTTCCTGCATCATCGCGCGCAGCACGCCCTGCCGCCGATGCGTCGGCAGCACCCCGACGGCGGTCACGCCGGCGGCGGAGGCGAGCACGTCGCCCGGAAGCGTGAGGTCGAAGGAGTACGCGCCGGTGGTGCCGACCGGTTTCCCGTCCGGCGCGTGGGCGATCAAGCTCCGTTCGCTCTCGAAAGCGCCCAGGATCCCGCTGCCCGCCGAGTCGGGCCAGTACCGGCCGAACGCGGCCTGCACGGTGCTGAAGAAGAGCTCGTAGTCGTTGTTGCGCCGGATTTCCATCGCAGGAGGCCCCCAGGAGCTGACGGTGTCTCCCCGTATCCCAGTCGTGCTCCCGGGGGCAGGCAAGCGAATTACGCCTTAAGGGCTCCCGGCTGGACGCGCGCCTGGAATTTCTGCAGCAACGAAGCCGCGACGCTCACCGCGATCACCGCCGGTTCCTTCCCGGTCAGGTCCGGAAGCCCGATCGGCGTCGTGATCCGGGACAGCGCCGCCTCGTCGTGCCCGAGATCGGTCAGCCGTTTCCGGAACCGCGACCACTTCCCGGCGGACCCGATCAGCCCGATCGACCCGCAGGTGCCGCTGCGCAGAGCCGCGTCGCACAGCGCGATGTCCTCGGCGTGGTCGTGCGTCATGATCAGCACGTGCGTGCCCGCGGGCAGTTCCGACAGCACCGTTTCCGGCAGCAGCGGGACCTGGTGGACGTGCACGCTGGCCACGGCGTCGTCGAGCACCGCCAGCCGTTCCGCAGTGAGCTGGGCGGGCCGGCTGTCGATCAGGTGCAGCGAAATTTCGTGCCGGGCGAGCACCCGCGCCAGCTCGAGGCCGACGTGCCCGACCCCGAAGACCGCGACCGCCGGACGCACCGGCAGCGGCTCGAACAACAGCGTCATCGTCCCTCCGCAGCATTGCACGCCGTGCTGGTAAGGAGCCTTGTCGGACAACGAAAGCGTTTGCAGCACCGGCGCGGTCGCGTTGTCCCGCAACAGCTCCCGGGCCCGCTCGATCGCGACCGCCTCGGCGTTGCCGCCGCCGATCGTGCCGTGCGTTTCCGACGAGCCGACCACCATTTTCGCGCCGCCCTCGCGCGGGGTGTGCCCGCGCGAGGACGTCACGGTGACGAGCACGCCGGGCAGCCCCGCGTCCCGCAGGTGCTGGACCGCGCTGAGCCAGTTCACGGCTGGCCCACCAGATCCGGTACCTGCTCCTCGACCACCGGAGCGGCGGTGACGGCACGGTCGATCGCCCAGAACACGGCCTCCGGTGTCGCCGGCGAAGCGAGATCGACGCTGTGCCCGGGCTCGCCGAACGCGGAGACCGCCTGCCGCAACGCTTCCCGCACCGCGAAGGCCAGCATCAACGGCGGTTCGCCGACCGCCTTCGAGCCGTAGACCGCGCCTTCTTCGGCGGCGTCGGTCAGCAGCGTGACGTTGAAGACCTCCGGCATCTCCGAAAAACTCGGCAGCTTGTACGTGCTCGCCGCCTGGGTCGCGAGCCGTCCGCGAGAGGGCCGGTCGGACTCGTCCCAGCGCAGGTCTTCCAAAGTCAGCCAGCCCATGCCCTGCACGAACCCGCCCTCGATCTGGCCGATGTCGATCAGCGGGGACAGGCTGTCGCCGACGTCGTGCACGATGTCGACCCGCCGCGTCCGGTACGCGCCGGTGAAGTCGTCCACCTCGACCTCGGCCAGCGCCGCGCCGTAGGCGAAGTACTTGAACGGGGTGCCGCTCATCGTCGCGGAATCCCAGCTCAGGCCCTCGGTCCGGTAGTACCCGGCCGCCGACAGGTGCACCCGGTCGAAGTAGGCCGCGTGGACGAGTTCGTCCCAGCCGATCTCCTCGCCGGACGGGGTGCGCGCGGCGCCGCGGACGATCCGGACGTCGCTTTCGGGCACGCCGAGCTTGCCCGCCGCGACGGTGAGCAGCCGGTCGCGGATCTGCTCGCAGGCGTTCTTGACCGCGCCGCCGTTGAGGTCCGCGCCCGAACTCGCCGCGGTGGCCGAGGTGTTCGGCACCTTGTCCGTCCGGGTCGGGGCGAGGCGCACCTTCTCCGGCGGCACGCCCAGCGCGGTCGCGGCCACCTGCAGCATCTTCGTGTGCAGGCCCTGGCCCATTTCGGTGCCGCCGTGGTTGATCAGCACCGAGCCGTCCTTGTAGACGTGCACCAGCGCGCCGGCCTGGTTGAACGCGGTGAGGTTGAACGAAATCCCGAACTTCACCGGCGTGATCGCGAGGCCGCGCTTGGAATGCGCGTGCTTCGCGTTGTACGCCGCGATCTCGGCCTGCCGCTTTTCGGCGTCGCCCGAGTCCAGCAGCTGCTGCCAGATCCGGTGGATGCGTTCCGGGTGCCGCACCGGCATGCCGTACGGCGTCTCCTGGCCTTCGGAGTAGAAGTTGCGCCGCCGCAATTCAGCCGGGTCGATGCCGAGCAGCGGTGCGCAGCGGCCGAGGATGTCCTCGATCACCAACATGCCCTGCGGCCCGCCGAATCCGCGGAACGCGGTCTGCGACGTCTTGTTCGTTTTCGCGATCCGCCCCAGCGCGCGGACGTGCGGGATCCAGTACGCGTTGTCGACGTGGCACAGCGCGCGGGCGAGCACTGGCTCGGACAGGTCGAGGCTCCAGCCGCCGTCCGCGGTCAGCACGACGTCCAGCGCCTGCAGTTTGCCGTCGGAGTCGAAGCCGACGCTCCATTCGGCGCGGAAACCGTGCCGTTTGCCGGTCATCGTCATGTCCTGGGTGCGGGTGAGCCGCAGCCGCACCGGACGTCCGGTGAGCGTCGCGCCGAGCGCGGCGACGGCGGCGTACCCGTGCGGCTGCCATTCCTTGCCGCCGAACCCGCCGCCCATCCGCAGGCTTTGCACGGTGACCTCGTGGCTGTGCTTGCCCAGCACGTGCGCCACGATGTCCTGCGTTTCCGACGGATGCTGCGTGCTGCTCTGCACGAAAACCTGGTCGGACTCGTCGACGTGCGCCAGCGCGCACTGGGTTTCCAGGTAGAAGTGCTCCTGTCCGGCGAAGTCGAACTCGCCGCGGAAAACGTGTGCTGAACTGGCCATCGCCGGGTCGACGTCGCCGCGCGCCACCACTCGCGGCTCGCCCTGGAAACTGCCCGCGGCGATCGCGTCGGCGACGGTCACCAGCGACGGCAGCGCTTCGGTGTCCACCTCGACGGCCGCCGCGCCCAGCCGCGCCGCTTCCAGCGTCTCGCCGAGCACCCAGGCCACCGCGTGGCCGTAGAACATGACCTCGGACGGGAACAGCGGTTCGTCGTGGTGCACGCCGGAATCGTTGACGCCAGGGACATCCGCCGCGGTGAGGACGCGGACCACGCCGGGTACGGCTTCCGCTGCCCCGGTGCGGATCGCGAGCACCTTCGCGTGCGCCTCAGGTACCTGTACGGGGTATGCGTGCAGGACGTCTTTCGTGCGGGCGACGAGGTCGTCGGTGTACAGCGCGGTGCCCCGGACGTGCGCGGCGGCGGCTTCGTGCGGACGGGCGATCCCGATGGACGGGCTTTCCGGGCGTTCAGAAAGTGCGCTCATGCTCGTGCTCCCTCAAGAGAGTCGGCGTGAAGTTTCAGCAGGCTGCGGCCCAGCGTCGCGGCGCGGTAGGCGGCACTCGCGCGATGGTCGTCCATCGGCGTGCCCTCGCCGCGCAGGATTTCCGCCGCGGCGCGGACGGTTTCCTCGTTCCAGGACTGTCCGACGAGTGCCGCTTCAGTGTCTTTAGCGCGAATCGGGGTCGCGGCGACCCCGCCGAGGCCGATCTGCGCGGTGCGCACGAGACCGTCCTCGATGTCGAGCGCGAACGCGACGGCGACGCTGGAGATGTCGTCGAACCGCCGCTTGGCGACCTTGTGGAACGCGGTGGTTCCGGCCAGCGGCAAGGGAATCCGCACGGACCGGATCAGTTCGTCTTGCCGTCGCACACTCTGCCGGTATCCGGTGAAGTACTCGTCGAGCGGCACTTCGCGCTCTCCGTCCACAGAGGACAACACGACGCTTGCGCCCAGGGCGAGCAACACCGGTGCGGAGTCGCCGATGGGCGAACCGGTGCCGAGGTTTCCGCCGAGTGTCGCGGTGTTCCGGATCAGCCGCGACGCGAACTGCGGAATCAGCTGGCTCAGCAACGGCACCCGGCCGTCGAGGCGGCGGTCCATTTCGGTGAGGCTCAGCCCGGCCCCGATTTCGATCGTGTCCGCGCCGACGTTTAGCACCTGCAGTTCCGGCACGCGGTCGATGGCGACGACGCACTCCGCCCGGACGCCGCGGATGTTCACCTCGACGCCCCAGTCCGTCGACCCGGCCACGAAAGTCGCGTTAGGACGGTCGTGGCGCAGTTGCAGCGCTTCGCTCCAGCTGGCCGGGCGGAGGTAATCCCGTCCGTCGTCGTGCAGTCGCGTCGCAACGGGTTCCGGTGCGCGGCAGGTGCGGCGCTGCGCCAGCGGATCCTCGGCCGGGGGAGCGCCGAGCGCGTGCGCGGCGTCGCGGATCGGCCGGTATCCGGTGCAGCGGCAGAGGTTTCCGCTCAGCGCGTGGATGTCGAAGCCGTTCGGCGCGTGCTCGTCGCCGGTCGCGGCGCGGTCGCCGCGGTAGTACTCGGCGGCCATGCTGCAGACGAACCCGGGAGTGCAGTACCCGCACTGGGATCCGCCGCGCACGGCCATTTCGTGCTGCACCGGGTGCAAGTCCTCAGTGGACCCGAGACCCTCGGCCGTCCACACTTCCTGCCCGTCCAGCGATCCGACCGGGGCGAGGCAGGCGTTGATCGCGACCAGGTCCGTCGGGGATTCGACGCCGGGCCGCGCGACCAGGATCGCGCACGCGCCGCATTCGCCTTCGGCGCAGCCCTCCTTGCAACTGGTCAGGCCCTGTCCGCGGAGCCAGTCCAGTGCCGTGGTGTGCACGGGAACGGCGCCGATCGCGGTGCGTTTCCCGTTGACGGTCACCTCGGGGTCGACCATCGGAGTTCCTCTCGTCTTTTCTCGGCTGGGGCCACGGCCGCCGACGCGCCGCGTCGGCGCAGGTCAGGGGACCGTGGGGAAGAGCGGCAACGGGAAAGCGATCCCGTGCGCGGAGCGTGACCGAGCGGAGACCGCTCAGCGCCGCGTTGGCCAGCCGTGCGCGACGCGCCCCTTGTTCCAAGCGGACTGGCGCGTGCGCTGACGGAGGTCGGCGAGCTGTCCGGAAGTCAGAAGCACGCGCACCTCCTCGAGAGCGAACGGAACGGACGGTGCGGGCGCACCGCCGTCGACGAAGCGTAACGCCGGTCTCAGCCCGAGACAAGGGCCGGGGTCGCCCGGAAGGAGACCCAGGACACGCTTCCAAATACCCCCAGGGGGTATAAAGTTCGTGCCGTCGAGAACGAGCGAAGGAGAGTTCGATGAACGTCAACGGCACCGCACTTTCGGCAGGCGAGGTCCAGCTCGGCGCAGTGCGCGCCCCGGTTCGAGCGGGGGAGGACGGCGAGCTTTCGTTCACCGTCGCCACCGCCGGCGGAAAACCGGTAACCAAGTACGAGGAGGCGCACGGCAAGCAGTTGCACCTGATCGTGGTCCGCAGCGACGGCGCGCATTTCCGGCACCGTCATCCGGTGCTCGACCCGGAAACCGGCGTCTGGGCGATCCCGTGGACCTGGGACGCGGCGGGCACCTACCGCGTGTTCGCTGACCTGACCCCGGCGGGCGGCGAGAGCGTGACGCTGTCGCGGACGGTCGAGGTCGCCGGTGACTACCAGCCGCTGGCCGCGGAACCGATCGCGGTGAGCGAGGTCGACGGCTACGAGGTGACTCTCGAAGGCGCGCTAGCAGCTGGCACCGGAACGATGCTGACCGCGCGCGTGACCCGCGACGGACAGCCGGTCACCGATCTGGAGCCGTACCTGGGGTCGTTCGGGCACCTGGTCGCGCTGCGTCAGGGCGACCTCGCCTACTTGCACATCCACGCGCTCGACGACGGGAAACCCGGCCCGGACATCCGGTTCCACGCCGAGGCCCCGACGACCGGTCGCTACCTGCTGTACCTCGACTTCCAGGCCGAGGGCGTCGTGCGCACCGCCGCCTTCGTCCTCGACGCCGCCTGAGCAGCCGCATGCCGTGCTGCCGTTCCCCTTGAAGAGAAAGCGAAAGACGATGACTGCTGCCCCGCAAACCCGGTCGGACACCCTCCGCTGGTGGGCGCTCGGACTGATCGCCCTTGCCCAGTTCATGGTGATCATGGACACCTCGATCATCGGCGTCGCCCTGCCACGCATGCGCGACGCCCTCGGCTTCACGCCCAGCACGCTGTCCTGGGTTTTCAACGCTTACGTGATCGCCTTCGGCGGCCTGCTGCTGCTCGGCGGGCGGCTGTCGGATTTGTTCGGCGCCAGAAGGCTTTTCGCCGCCGGATGGGCGATTCTCCTGGCCGGTTCGGTGCTCGCCGGGGCCGCCGGGAACGTGCCGGTCGAACTCGCCGGCCGGATCGTGCAGGGCGCGGGAGCCGCGCTCATCGCCCCGTCCGCGCTGACGTTGCTGATGATGCTCTTCGGCAGCAACCCGAAGGAACTGACGAAAGCCCTCGCGCTGTACGGCGCGGCGGCTCCGGCTGGCGGTACCGCTGGGGTGTTCCTCGGCGGAGTGATCACCGAGTACCTGTCGTGGCCGTGGGTCTTCTATCTGAACGTGCCCATCGCGGTGCTCGCGCTGTTCGCCACCCGCGCCGTACTCCCCGGCGGGGCGGCCGGAACCCGTGGCACCGTGGACGTTTTTGGCGCACTGACCGTCACGCTCGGTCTGGGGACCCTGGTGTACGGAATCGTCCGCGCTCCGGAAGCGGGCTGGGCAGCGACGTGGATCGCGCTCGGTGCCGGTCTCGCGCTGCTCGCGGTTTTCGTGGTCCGGCAGGCGAAAGCCCGCACTCCGCTGATGCGGCTGTCGATCTTCCGCGCCCCGCGGCTCGGCGCGGCGAACCTGGCGCAGGTTTTCCTTGGCGCGGCGTGGATTCCGATGTGGTTCTTCCTGAACCTCTACCTGCAGCAGGTGCTCGGCTTCCGCGCCTTCCCGGCCGGTGCGGCGCTGCTGCCGATGACCGCGCTGATCATGCTGGGGATGATCGCCCTCGCCCCGCGGGTGATCGGCAAGTTCGGCCCGAAGCCGCCCATCGTCGCCGGGTTGCTGCTGCTGGCAGCCGGGTTGGGCTGGCTCGCCCTGGTGCGCGAGGACGGCAGCTTCTGGGTGGACGTTCTGCCCGCGTCGCTGGTCGCGGCGTTGGGGATGTCGCTGGCGTTCATCCCGTCGCTCGGCACCGCGATTTCCGCGGCCCGGCCGGAAGAAGGCGGCCTCGCGTCGGGGATCGTGAACACCGGCTACCAGGTGGGATCGGCGCTGGGGCTGGCCGTGATGACCGCACTGGCTGCTGCTTCCGGCGCGGGCGCGCTCGGCGACCCGGCGGCGTTGACGAACGGCTACTCGGTCGCGTTCGTCGGATCAGCGGTGATCGCGCTGGTTGGCGCCATCCTCGCGGCTCTCACCTTCCGCCGCCAGTAAGTCCGTGAAGGGCTCCTTGAGGGAATGAGATTCCCTCAAGGAGTCCTTCACGTCACGCCTTCGACTCGGCGGGCTTCCAGATCCGGCCGTGGAGACCGACGAACAACAGGACGAACGCGACCGTCAGCAGAATGTGCCCCAGGCCGGCGATCCCGGCGATCGCCGCGCCGGATTCCTTGCCCAGCACGGTGAGCGTGCCGTGCACGACCATTCCGCCGACCGTGACGAGCATCCCGGCGTGGTAAATCCAGAAGAACGGCGCGAACGACCTCGTCGCCGAGAGCGTGAACACCTTGTCCAGCACCAGGACGATCAGGAACACGAGCGTCCCGAGCGCGAGCAGGTGAGTGTGCACAATGGACAGCTGGGTGTCGCCGGTGAAGTGCTCCGCCTTGGTCAGCTCGCGGTAGTACAGCCCGCCGAGCAGGCCGAGGATCGTGTAGATCGCGGCGGCCCAGTAGATTTTCTTCGTCATCGGTTCTCCTCGGCGCCGGCCCGGGCCGGCTGGTGGATCCGTCCGTCGACGACCTCGTGCACCGAGTCGACCCCTTCGAGGTGGGAGCGGTCGTGGGTGACCAGCACGGTTGCCGTCGCCTGTTGATGCGTGATCGTAGTGAGCAGATCGATCACCGCCGCGCCGCGGTCCTGGTCCAGCGCGCTCGTCGGTTCGTCGACCAGCAGCACGGCGGGCTCGTTCATCAAGGCGCGCGCGATGTTGACCCGTTGCTGCTGTCCGCCGGAAAGACGGCCGGGCCGGTGCGTCGCGCGATCGGCCAGCCCGACGGCGTCGAGCAACTCCGCGGCCCGTTTCGCCGCCTCGCGGCGCGGCGTTCCGCTCAGGTGCGCCATGACTTCCAGCTGTTCCGCCGCGGTGAGCGACGCGAGCAGATTCGGTTGCTGGAACACGATCCCGATCTTGGTGCGCCGCAGTTCCGCCAGCGCGGCGCGGTCCAGATCAGTGGTGTCGACGCCGCCGACGACCACGCTTCCGCGATCAGGCCGGATGAGCGTCGCGGCGACGGCCAGCAGGCTCGATTTGCCGGACCCGGACGGTCCGACCACCGCGGCGACGCTCCCGGCGGGCACGTGGAGGTCGACCTGGTCGAGTGCGGTGAGGCGGGCATCGCCGTCGGGGTAGGTGAGGGTGATGCCGGACAGGTGCAGGCTCATCAGTGCGCTCCGGAGGTGAGGGCGGTCAGCGGGTCGACGGACGTGATGCGGCGGACCGCGAGCGCGGCGCCGAGCACCCCGAGGGCCACGAGCACCGCCGCCGGGCCGAGCAAGGTGCCCGCGCTGAGCATGAACGGCACCGTCCCGGACGCGACCGCTCCGAGCGCCGCGGCGAGCCCGGTCCCGAGCGCGGTCCCGCCGACCAGCAGCACGACGACCTGGCCGAGCGCGTCCCGCAGCAGGTACTTCGTCGTCGCGCCGAGCGCTTTCAGCACCGCGATGTCACGGCTGCGCTGGATTGTCCACACGGTGAAGAACGCGCCGATCACCAGCGCGGAGATCACGAACAGGAAGCCGCGCATGAGCTGGAGCGAGCCGTTTTCCGCCGAATACGAACCGATTGCGGACAACGCGTCGTCCTTCGTGACGGTCCGGGTGCCGAGGCGGGCGTCCGCGGCGGCGAGATCGGCGGACGGGTCGGTGGTCAGCGCGAGCATTGTCGCGTTTGGACCGGCGAGGTGCGTCCACACCACTGGGAGATGGCTGTAGGACGCGTCCCCGGAGATGGCGGACACGGTGACTTTCTGGCCTTGCAAGGTGAGCTGATCGCCTTCGCGGGCCTTCAACGCGTCAGCCGCCTCGGTGGACAGCACCGCGGTGCCCGGGCGCTGGGTTTGGACTCCGAACGCCGCCAAGGTCGCGGTGCGCTCGCCGACCGCCGCGCTGGCCGTGCTGATCGCGATCGGCTCCGCGCTGGTCACCCCCGGGACCCGGGCGTACTGCTCGGCTTGCGCACGGGTCACTGTGGACTGTCCGAATGAGAGCGATCCGCTGCCGGGTTCGGCGAAGACCAGGTGGTCTGCCTTCAACCCGGTGATCGCGGACGTGCTCTGCGCGGCCAGCCCCGCGGTCAGCCCGGACAACAGCCCGACCAGCAACGTCATCAGCACGACGACGGTTCCCATCAACGCGAACCGCCCCTTGGCGAAGCGCAGATCCCGCCACGCGACGAACATGTGCGTCCCTTCCTTCTCGGTGTGCTTCCCACCCTCGTCCGGCCGGGGCGCGGGGACATCGCGCCGCGGACGGTCTCCCGGGAATCGATGGGTGCACTCGCCGCTCAACCTTTCGATTGATGCGGATTCCGCCCGGGACCCGGACAATCGGCGGGGGAGGTAGCCGCTTTCGTGAACCCGCACACCCTCGACCGGCCGTTGCGCGTGCTGCGCGTCTGCCTGCACCTCCTGCTCGCCGGGCTGCTGGTGCTCGCCGTCGCGCGCGCGTTCGCCGACGGGGTGCCGCACGCGCCCGCGGTGCTGGCGGGCGCGTTGGTGATGGGCGGCGTCTACACCGCGGGCCCGCTGCTGCCTCGCGTCGGCCGGTTGCCGGGCGCGACGGCCGGGTGGCTGGCCGTATTGGGCGTCGCGTGGCTCGTGCTGCTGTGGCTCACGCCCGACGGGGTGTGGCTGGCTTTCCCGCTGTACTTCCTGCAAATGCACCTGCTGCCGACGCGCTGGGGCCCGGCCGTCGTCGCGCTGAGCACGGTGCTGGCGATCGCCGGTTTCACGCGCCACCAAGGCGGATTCAGCGTCGGCGTGATCATCGGCCCGGCGCTCGGGGCGGCGGTCGCGATCGCCACCGTGCTCGGCTACCAGGCGCTCTACCGCGAGAGCGAGCAACGGCGGCAGCTCATCGAGGAGCTCCGCGAGACCCGCAACGACCTCGCCGCGATGGAACACTCCGCGGGCGTGCTGGCCGAACGGGAACGCCTCGCGCGGGAAATCCACGACACCCTCGCGCAGGGTCTTTCGAGCATCCACCTGCTGCTCCGTGCCGCCGAGCGCGCGCTGCCGGACCGTCCCGACGCCGCGGTCCCGCACGTCACGCAAGCCCGGCAAGCCGCCCAGGACAACCTCACCGAAGCCCGCCGCCTCGTCTACGCACTGGCCCCGGTGGAACTGGAAGGCGCGTCCTTGCCCGCGGCACTGGAACGCCTGTGCGCGACCACGCAACAGCGTTCCGGCCTGACTGTCCACTTTCACCTCAGCGGCACCCCGTTCGACGTGCCGACCGCGTACGAGGTCGCCTTGCTGCGGATCGCCCAGTCGGCGCTGGCCAACACCGTCCGGCACGCGGCGGCCGGCCGCGCCGAGCTGACCTTGAGTTACATGGACACGAGCATCACCCTGGACGCCGTGGACGACGGCATCGGCTTCGACCCGCAGGAAGTGCGCGGCGGCAGCGGCTTCGGCCTGCCCGCGATGCGCGCCCGCGCCCGCTCCCTCGGCGGCTCGTGGACGGTGGAATCGTCGCCCGGCAACGGCACCGCGCTGGCCGTGAGCTTCCCCGTGGACCCGCGATGATCCGCCTCCTGCTGGCCGACGACCACCCCGTCGTCCGCGCCGGATTGCGCGCCGTCCTGGAAACCGAACCGGACCTGGAAGTCGTCGCCGAAGCGTCCTCCGCCGAAGAGGCCGTGCGGCTGGCGGCAGGCGTGGACGTCGTGCTGATGGACCTCCAATTCGGCTCCGGAATGCACGGCTCCGAAGCAACGGCCGCGATCACCGCGGCGGCCGACGCGCCGAAAGTCCTGGTCCTGACGACGTACGACACCGACGGCGACATCCTGGCCGCGATCGAAGCGGGCGCGACCGGATACCTGCTGAAGGACGCCCCGCCGGAAGACCTCGCCGCCGCGGTGCGCAACGCCGCCACCGGACAGACCGTGTTGGCTCTCGCGGTCGCGCACCGGCTGATGAACCGCATGCGCACCCCGGCGGCCGCGTTGTCGCCGCGGGAAATCGAGGTGCTGGGTCTGGTCGCCGACGGATTGTCGAACCTGGAGATCAGCAAACGGCTGTTTTTGAGCCAGGCGACGGTGAAATCGCATCTGGTGCACATTTACACGAAGCTCGGCGTGGATTCCCGGACCGCTGCGGTGGCGGCGGGGAAGGCGCAGGGGCTGATCCGCCGCTGACGCGTACCGCTTCGGACCTGGCCCGCCCGCCCGCGACCGGACGACAATGGCTCCCGTCGAATCGAGGGAGGCGTCGTGAAGGAACACTGGAAAGATGAACCGGACGAGCACGATTATCCGGCGGCATTCGACTATCTCACCCTGGTCGCGCCCGAGGACATCGCGACTCGTCTGGTCGATCAGCTGAAAGACGCGAAGCTGACGCACCGCAAAGCGAAGGACATCCTCCGGGCCAGCAAGCTGAAGCTTCTCCCGGAAGACAACGCGCACGTCGCGAAGGACCTCGAGAAGGTCAAGGACGGCAAAGCGCTCTCGCCGGTCCTGCTCGTCCGAGGGCACGGCCACCCCGGGTTCGAGACGGCCGACGACCTGGTGATCGCGGACGGTTACCACCGCGTGTGCGCTTCGTATCATCTCGACGAGAATGCCGACATTCCGTGCAAATTGATTTGAACCCCGCTTGGATTCCGAAATGATTGCGAAGCCCGGCCGCTCGTAACGCCTGCTCGCGGTTGTCGATCTTTCGATGCGAGATCGACGAGACAGGCGGGGGCACGTGGACGAGCACGACATCGAGAGCCATCCGGACCTGATGGACCCGGATTGGCAGCGGCACGCCGAGAAGGAAGCCTGGACCGGCCTGCGCCGCGGCCGCCGCCGCGCGCGTCGGCGCAGGCTGGCCGCCATCTGGGGCGCGGTGGTGATCGTCGTGGCGGCGGCGGGGTTCTACCTGTGGAAGCAGGGGACGCGCGCGGAGGAGGTCGCCGGGAGCACTCCTGCCGCACCCGCGCTGACCACCACCACCGCGCCCGCGCCGACCGATCTCCCGGACTCCGGGCACGTCGACCTGACCCGGCCGTTCCTCGACACCCCGGCGCAGAACTGGCCCGAGGGCATCGCCGGGCTCAAGATCCCGGCCCCGGCGAAGGTCGGCACATTCTCCGCGAAGCAGGTGGGCGAGGCGCAGGAACAGGTCAAGCACGCGGTCGAGATCGCGCAGTTCGACCCGGACACCCAGGTCGGGCGGCATCCGTCCGGGTACGTCGGTCTCTTTGCCCCGGACGCGCGCAAGGACCTGGAAGCCCACGTCCAGGGCTACGTGACCTACTTCGCCGAGGGCTACCACCTGCTTCCCGTGCCGCCGCGGATGACGGGGAGGATGACCGTCCGCCCCGGCGCATCCGGCGAGCTGACGGTGCACGTCTCCTACGTGGTGGCCTACGCCTTCGACCCGGGCAGCCGCGTCGTCTACGGCCCCGCCGATCTGGAACCGTTCGTCCGGGTCGACCGCGACTACGTCCTGCGCAGCGGCCCGCGGTGGGCGCCGGGCAGCCGCGGGCTGTGGACCGGCGACGGCGGCGGGTTCTACACCAGCATCGCGTGCCGCACGGGCAACCCCGAGGACCTCGCGCCCGCGTTCAGCGACCCGGACTACGGCGGTCCCTCGATGAGCCGGGCACCGGGCCAGTTCGACCCGGACAAACCGTTGCCCACCAAGGGAAACTGCGGCGAGTAACCAAGCCGGGAACCGAACGGGGGATTCTCTGGAACGCGCCAGGGCGCGGCCCGGTACCATCACTCCCGATGATCACGAATGCGTCTCGGCGGCCCGGGTCCGGCGCCGTCGCCCCGTGGCGGGTCGACGAGGTCGGACGGAAGGTGCGGCTGCGCGAGGTCCGCCCCGGCGACCAGCGCACCCTCGCCGGATTCGACCGGGACTCGGTCCGGGCGCGCGATCCGCAGGTCGGCGGCTACCGGCACTGGGCGACGCACCGCGGCCACTCCTCCCCGGACGGCTTCCACTTCGCGATCGAGACCCTGCACAACCGGACGCTGGTCGGCTCCGTGTGGGTCGAAACGGACCCGTTCTCCGGCCGGTTCAGCTACGGCGTCGGCATCGGCCCGCAGCACCGCCGCTGCGGTTACGCCGCCGACGCGGTCGCGCTGCTGCTGGCGTTCATGTTCGAACGGTGCCGGTACCGGGCGTGCGAGGTGAGCGTCAACGGCAGCAACTTCGCCTCGCTGGCGCTGCACGGCGAGCTGGGCTTCCGGGAAGAGGGCCGGCTCCGCGACGCCGAGTTGCTCCGCGGGGAGGTCAAGTACCCTGTTCTGATGAGCATCACCGCCGAACAGTTCGCGGAGCGTCACGTCGCGCTGGAAGCTCGCGACTCCGCCCGGTCCTCGTCGCGCGGACGGCACTGGCGAGTCCAACGCCCCGGACGGCACCGCCGCATCGCCTACTCCGCTGGCAGCTAGCTCCCCTTTCTCCAAGACCCGCGCCCGGCGGATCTGCGACGCTCACCGGGTGATCAAACGCATCATCGCCTACTCCGAAGGCGCCGACGACGCCGCGACCCGCGACTTCTACGTCCACGTCCTCGGACTCGACGTCGCCATGGACCATCCCGCGCTCGGCCTCCGCAGCAGCGACAACCCGGCCGCGCAGGTGCTCGTCCTCCCGCCCGGAAGCACCGACCCCGTCCCTCGCTGGGGCATCGATCTCGGCACCCCCGAGGCAGTCGACGCAGCCCACGCCGAGTCGGTCCGGCGCGGGCTGCGGGTGGTTTATCCGTTGACCGACGAATCGTGGGGCGTGCGCCGGTTTTTCGTCGAGGATCCGGGCGGCAATGTGGTCAACGTGCTCGCCCACGTGACGGGCAGTTCGCGCACCGAGTAGAAGATCGCGTTCTCCTTGAACTCCAAGCGATCCAGCGGCACCGCTAGCGCCAGCGTCGGCACCCGCCGCCGCAACGTCGAGTACGCGACCTGCAACTCCACCCGCGCCAGCGGCGCACCCAGGCAGAGGTGCCGCCCGTAACCGAACGCGACGTGGTGCCGGGCGGACCGGTGGAGGTCGAAGCGATCGGGATCCGGAAAGGCCAGCGGATCCCGGTTCGCGGTGCTCTTCACCGCGATGATGCCCTCGCCCGCGCGGATCACCTGCCCGCCGATTTCAAGATCCGCCAAGGCGACGCGACGCGCCTCGGTATGCGTGATCGACAAGTAGCGCAACAATTCCTCCACCGGATCCGCCGAATCGCGGAACTGCTCCGGATGCGTCAACAACACGGCCGTGCCCAGCGCGATCATGGCCGCGGTGGTGTCGTGGCCCGCCACTAGCAGAAGCTGCCCCAGCACCGCGATCTCGCGCGGGGACATCGCGAGAGCCAGTTTGCCGAGCAAGCCCGGCCCGGCGGATTTCGTGCCAACGAGGTCTTCCAGATACGCATTCAGCTCTTCGCTGGCCGCCACGGCACGCGCCGGGTCCGGGTCGTCCATGACGAGCGTGCGAGCCACTCCCTGAAAGAAGTCGCGATCCGCGTATGGGACGCCGAGCAGTTCGCAGATCACCAGCGAAGGCAGGGGCATCGCGAACGCCTCGACCAAATCGGCTGGATTCGGCCCCGCGAGCATTCCGTCAAGAAGGTCGTCCACCAACTCCTGAATACGCGGCCGCAACGCCGCCATTTTCCGGACGGTGAATTCCGAGGCGAGCATCCGCCGCTGAACGGTGTGCTCCGGCGGATCCATCTGCATCAACGTCTTCATCCGCGCGTCACGCGCCTTGCTGACCGCGTTGGTGTGCGGAAAACCAGGCTGCGCGACATCGACGCTGACGCGCGGATCCGCAAGCACCGCACGGACATCGGCATACCGGGTGATCAGCCAGGGCTCGCTGCCGTCCCACAGCCGCACCCGCGACACCGGTGGCCGCGCCGTCAATCCAGGGGCGGGGGCGAAGGGGCATCGTGGCTCGCGCGCCATCGGGAAGGTTTCGCTGCCGGTCATGCCAGCTCCTCACGGTCGAGTGCGTTTCGGAGCTGAAGCATGGCTGCGCGGGGGAGTCCGGTAATCAGACAAAAGGGATGTGACGTGTGCCTCAGTCTTCGGCGATGTCCGGCTCTCCGGGGCGTTCGACCACGCTCCACAGGAACGAATGCCTCCGCCCAGCCGGTTCCTCGCGCGCGACGAACTCGTCCAGCAGTGCGTCCAATCGCGACTGCAGCTCGGCCGCGGCCTCGTCGCTGAGCCGGACCACGCCGCGGCGGGTTTGCTGGATCGACGTGGGGTCGGCTTCGAGCATTTCGGCTCGGTGGGCGTCCAGGGTCGCCAATTCGACGCGTGCGGTCAGTGCCGGATCGCCTGCTTGGTCGAGGTCGAGGTGCCAGGTCCGCCGCGTCGTCCGGTAGGGGCGTTCCCAGGCGCCGAGGTCGCTCCGGCGGGCCGGTTCGGCGACCAGGAACCCGGCTTCGGCGAGTGCGTGGACCCGGCGCAGCACGGTCGCCGGAGGCTCCTCCAGCCGCTTCGCCAGTTGCTGGTTCGTCCACGCGGAATCCAGGCACAGCCGCAGAATCCGCCAGCTCAGCGGGTGTGCGAGCGCGCGGAGGTCGTCGGCGGTCGCCTGGCGCGGGAGACGGTCGTCCATTGACAGCAGCTTAGCCGATTTGCTTCGATGGCATCGATATCAGAAAGTGAAATCACTGGAGGTCGGGTGCGCCGCATCGAGTCGTACGTCGAGCAGTACCGGGAGCGGCACGAGGCGGAGCTGGCCGAGTGGATCGCCGTCCCGAGCGTGAGCGCCACCGGCGAGGGCATGGCGGAGGCGGCGGAGTTCGCGTGCGAGTTGCTGCGGCGCAGCGGGCTCGAAGCGCGGCGGGTCGAGACCGGCGGCTGGCCGTTGGTGGTGGGCCGCGCCGACGGGCCGCCCGGATCGCTGCACGTGGTGATCTACGGCCATTACGACGTGCAGCCCGCCGGGCCGCTCGCGGCCTGGGACAGCCCGCCGTTCGAGGCCAGCGTCCGGGACGGCCGGATGTACGGGCGCGGCACGGGGGACAACAAGGGCCAGCACCTCGCGCAGTTGCTTGCCTTGCGCGCGCTCGCCGAGACCGGCGGACTGCCGTGCAGCGTGACCGTCCTGCTCGACGGCGAGGAAGAAATCGGCAGCCCGAACCTGGAATCCGCGCTCGCCGGCTTGCGCGACGAGTGGGACGCGGATCTGGTGCTGTGGAGCGACGGTCCGGTGCACGACAGCGGCGAGCCGACGGTCAGTCTCGGCGTACGTGGTGCCGTCCGGTTCGAGATCCGGGTGCAGGGAGCCCCGGCCGCGCTGCATTCGGGAAACTGGGGCGGGGTCGCGCCGAATCCGGCGTGGGAACTGGTGTGGCTGCTGTCGACGATGCGCTCGCCCGAAGGCGAGGTGCTGGTCAAGGGAATCGCCGACGGCATGGTTCCGCTGAGCCCGTCGGAACGGGACGCGCTGGACGCGCTCCCGGTCGACGTTCCCGGCGCGCTCGCCGAGGTCGGGCTGGACCGGATGGACGTGCCCGACGGCGTCGGGTTCAACGACCGCTTGGCTTTGCCCACGTTCAGCATCAACTCACTGTCCTGTTTGGATGAAGGTGACCACCGCACGGTCATTCCGGCCGTCGCGGTCGCCCGCTGCGACATCCGGACGGTCGGCGGTCAGCGCGCCTCGACGGTCATCGAGGCGTTGCGCGCGCACCTCGCCGAACACCTTCCGCATGCCGAACTGCACGTGCCGGGCGGGCGGATGGAAGCGTCCCGGACGCTGCCGGAATCGCCTTACACCGCGGTGATCGCCGACGCGGTCAGCGCGGCCGCCGGCCGTCCGGCGGTGCTGGTGCCCGCGATGGGCGGGAGCCTGCCGATCGCCGCGCTGTCCGACGGCCTCGGCCTGCCCTGTTACGGAATCCCGCTCGCCAACATCGACGAGCACAATCACGGCCCGAACGAGAATTTCGAACTCGCCCGGTTCCACGCCGGAATCACCGCCGCCGCGAATGTCCTGCTCGAATTGGGCAAGCTTCGCTGAATTCCCGCGCACATGGTTGGTCCGGGCCGGTGTGCCCGGAACCGCGCTTCACCAATGACGCCGAACGCACCGCCCCGGAGGCGACCATGTCGATCCCTGCTCCCGATTCCCCTGCCGTCAGAACCGAAAACACCCCCTCGCCGCGCTCGTCCCGGATCGTGCTCGCGGCCACGATCGGCAATACCCTGGAATGGTTCAGCCTCGGGGCCTACACCCTGTTCGCCGACGTCCTGGCAAAACAATTCTTTCCCGCGACGGACCCGGCGGTCTCGCTGATGCTGGCTTTCGCCAGCGTCGCGGTCGCGTATTTGATTCGCCCGTTCGGCGGGATGATCCTCGGCTCCTACGCCGACCGCGCGGGCCGCAAAGCCGCGCTGGTGTGGTCGATCCGGATCATGGCCGTGGCCTCCCTGCTGATCGCGATCATGCCGAACTACGCGACGATCGGCATCGCGGCCCCGATCGGCCTGGTGTTCGCCAACCTGCTGCAGGGCTTCTCCGCGGGCGGCGAATTCGGCAGCGCGACCGCGTATCTGGTGGAGAGCAACCGGAAACGCCGCGGATTCATGGGCAGCTGGGGCGCGGCGAGCCAGGGCTTGAGCACGTTGCTGGGCATCGTGTTCGCCGCGGTGCTGAGCGCGGTGCTCACCGAACAGCAGCTCGGGTCGTGGGGCTGGCGGATCCCGTTCGCCTTCGGCCTGCTGATCGCCCCGATCGGCTACTACATCCGGCGGCACGTCGAGGAATCCCCGGCGTTCGAGGAGGACGCCGCCGAGGCACCGCTGCGGGAAGTCCTGCGCTCGCAGAAGACCCGGATCCTGGTCGCGATGGGCGCGATGGCGGTGTCCACCGCGATCAGCTACCTCATCATCTACATGCCGACCTTCGCCATCCGGAACCTCGGACTGCCCAAATCGCTGGCCTTCACCACGACCATCGTGACCCAGATCGTGCTGACCGTCCTCGCCCCGGTCGCCGGGCGCTTGTCGGACCGGACCGGCCGGATCCCGCTGATGGCGGCCGCCTGCTCGGTGATGCTGCTCGCGATCTTCCTGCTGTTCCTCGCACTGAACAGCCAGCCGACGTTCGCGATGATGACGGCGGTGATGGCCGCGATCGGCCTGGTCAAGGTCTGGTATGTCGGCCCGCTGGGCACGATGATGGCCGACGTCTTCCCGACCCGGACCCGTGCGACCGGATTGTCGGTCAGTTACAACATCACGGCTTCGTTGTTCGGCGGGTTCACGCCGCTGGTGGTGATTTGGCTGATCGAGGTGACGGGGAGCAATCTGGCGCCGAGTTACTACGTGATGGCGCTGGCGGTGCTGAGCCTGGGCGCCCTGGTTTTCGCCCGACGGCGGCTGCGCGTGCGGTGAGCCTTGGTCCGTTGTGGACTCTCGGTCGGAACTGCCGTGCGCGCGATGCCGGCGAGGTACCGCGCGCACGGCAGGTCAGCTACGGATGAGTCCGGAAAGCGTCCACGATCAGGTAACTGCCGTTCTTCATCGTGCCGGTAACGGTATGCACCCCCGGCGGCAGACCGGAGACAGTCGCGACTGTCGACTGGTACTGCCGGGTCGGCGTCACGAAACTGACCGTCCGATAAGGCGCACCGTCCAAGGCCAGGTCGACGTCGCCCTCGTCGGTGTTGGTTTCGGAGATGATGTCGATCCCGGTGCCGTAGAACGTCAAACTCCACGAATCGCCGACGTTCTGTGTCGCCCAGATATCGTCGAGATACGAGTTTGCGCCTCCCGCGGAACTGCCGCGCCAGAGCCATCCCGTCGACGGGGCGCCGGTGTTGGTGTAGACCACGCCGGAAGTGTTGTTGAGCAGCTCCGATTCCCGCGTCTTGTCCAGGCGAACGGTGACGTCGGCCTGCCCGCGCCGCACGGTCAGCGTGATCGATGCACCCGGCGCGAGTTTGTTGTAGCTGAGCCAAAAAGTATTGCGATCATCGGTCACCTGAGTGCCGTTGACAGCGGTGATGTCGTCACCGGTCCGCAGCCCGTTCTGCGCCGCGTAGCTGCCCTGCGGCACCGACGGCAGGTAGAGGCCGTACGGTTTGGTCAAGCCGAGCGACGACTGGACCGCGAGCGACGGGATGTTGGTGGCGGTGGCGCCCATCAGCATTTCGGGTTGGACGATCATCCCGTTGCTAGGCCCGCCGGAACCGGGGCCGTAAGCGAAGACCGCTTTGGGCGGAAGCGGCCCGCCCGAGGCGCCGAAGCCGGTCATCGGGAAGTTGGCGTACCCGAGGCCGAGCGCGGGCGAATCGGCGGCGACCGTGAAATCGTAGCTGCCGAGCGGGTCGGCCGCGGCGAACTTCGGGTCGGCGACGAGCGAATGCGGGTCCATTCCGGCGCGGACCCAGGCCGACTGGGGGTTGATCGTGGCACCGTCCGCGGAGAGCGCTTCGTTGCCGCTGCCGTCGGGATTGACGTAGACCGGGTAGCTGTCGTTCCAGAAGAGGTTGCGGTCGACGCCGTACTTGGCGGTGGACGGATTGTTCAGCACGTTGTTGTACGCCTGCGGTCCGAGCGTGATGTTGTGCTCGATGACGTCGCCGCAGTCGGAGTGGCTGACCTGTTCGTAGATCGAACCGTCCACGAGCAGGTTGTTCCGCACGGTGCGCTCGTAGCCGTCGCGCAGTTTGATTCCGCCCTTGAGGACGAGGTTGTCCAGCAGGCGGAAGTTGGACGATCCGTCGTCGAGGTCGATGGCCCAGTCCCCGGCGTGCCAGAACCGGTTGTGCTGGATGGTGATCGGCCGGACGACGTCCAGCTTCATCAGGCTCCGGGCCTGGGCGTCGGTCAGCGCGGTGCCGGTAGATCCTTCGTAACTCGTGCCCGGCGCGAGGGTGTTGTTGCCGGAGCTGGCCCAGAACCGGCCGCGGCCCCACACGTTCACGGACCCGTTGTCGCCGGTTTCCTCGACACAGTTGAAGAGATCGTTGTTCTTGATGTCGTGTCCGCCCCACGTGCCGTCCTCGATGTTGAGGCACGCGCGCGGGCTGCCGGAGACGGTGTTTCCGTCGACCGTCACGTCCGCGCTCATGGAAATGTTGACGCCGGAGGACTGTTTCTCGAACCGGCCCATGTTCTGCATGAGGTTGTTCCGCACGACGATGTCGCGGGGATAGTCGTCGGTCTTCGGCCCTGGCGCGGTGTCGGTGACCGCGACGTTGTCGTAGTAGTTGCCGGAGTAGTCCCGCACCGCGCTCGGCGAGCCGACGATCTGGACGTCCGTGGCGCCGTCGGAGGCGAACTTGTTGTCGCTGATCGTGTTGTGCTTGTTGTAGCTGTCGAGGAAGACGCCGTTGCCGCCGAGCTGGTCGAAGAACGACCCGGTGACTGAGATGTCAGCGGCGTTCTTCAGAGATACCGCGCCCTTGCGGACCACCGCCCAGTCGCCCTTCGCGTCGGCCTCGAAGGGGCTGTCGAAGAGCGTGCGGTGAGTCGCGGTGAAGTGCAGTCCGCGCAGCGTGATGTCGTGGACGGGGTCGGCAGCCGAGGTCCCGGCGAGGGTGATCAGCTGATCCTGCTCGGCGGTTTCGACCGTCGCGGCGGAAAGATCGGTTCCCTCCGGCGGGTAGTAGAGCAGCTGGCCGCTCGTCCGGTCGTAGAACCACTCGCCGGGAGCGTCGAGCTCCTCCTTGACGTTCTCGGCCATCGCCGGACCGACCCGGCCGGGCCCGTTGCCCTTCGTCAGCCCGCAGTCCTGCGGCCGGTTGTTGTCGCCGACGTAGTGCAGAGCGAGCCCGTCGCCGGTGCGTCCGCTGACGGTGAACGAGACGGATCCCCAGTCGCCGCAGTGCATCGCGCGCACCAGCGCGGTCGACGGGTCCGCCCACTTCGCCGATTCCCGTTGAAGGTCGGCCAGCGAGGTCGACCCCTGCAGCCGGGCCGCGCTGGCGTCGTAGTTCGGGTAGCGGGCCAGGATCTGGCGCTGGCCGTTGACGAACAGGCCGTCGAAGTCCAGCCCGGCCGGGAGGGCCGCGGCCATGATCTTGCTGCCGGGCGCGGCGGGCTGCCAGGCCGGACGCAACGACCGGCCGCCGCTGATCGTCACGGCGGCGTCGGTCGCTGGTTGCCAGGTCACGGTGTGGCCGTTGCGCCCGGAGTCCTGCGGGCCCAACGCCAGCGGAGCGGAGAGGTAGTAGGAGCCGCCGGCGAGCTTGACCACGATGTCGCGGTGGTTGCCGACGCCGGTGCCGAGAAGATGCCGGACCCGTTGCTGCGCCTGCGAAAGCGAACACGGACGCGGCTGGGTGCAAGGGTTTCCGGGCGGTGCGTCGGCGCCGGGAGCGGCATAGACGGCCATCGGCAGCGGCCCACTCGCGGCGGCTGGCGGGCCGAGGGCGACCGTTCCGCCAAACCCGGCGACGGCGGACAGGACGATGCTCAGAAGGCGGCGGTTGGCCATTCAGGTCCTCCTTGACCAGGCATCGGACGTTCTGTACGCCAGGACATCCGATGTCTAGGAGACTATGCAGGAGGGTGTATCGGTCGTCAAGGAGCTCTCCGGGTGGCGTCCGGAGGCGGGTAACTGGCTTTACAGCACGGGTGCGTGCCTGATCGGCGAGGTTGCCGGGCGAATGCGGTAGGTGGACGACGGCGGGGTTTACATCTGATCTTTGGGCTGTGTGCTGAAGCCTTCCCCGAAGCTGACCCCGTGCGGAGCCCGGATTTTCGCGCTGCCCGGCGCACTCCGGTCACCCGGGAAGCGGCGTGATCGACACCGGCGTGACCAAGACCCGGTCGTGGCCCGCTTCGCGGACCGGGCCGGTGAGTTCGAACCGGCCGGTGCAGGGCAGGTCGCCCGCGGACGGGCCGGCCAGGACCTCGATCGTTCCGGGCTCCACGATCCGGCGCAGGTCGAGTCCGGTGAAGCTGGTGCGGTCGGCGTGCAGCGCGAACGTGACCCTGGCGGCGCCGCCCGCCTCGAGCGGCACCCGGGCGAAGCCGGCGAGCTGCCGGACGGGGCGGGTGACCTGGGCGTGCACGTCGTTCAGGTACAGCTGCACGATTTCGTCCGCCGCGCGCTCGCCGGTGTTGCGGACGGTGACCGAAACGGACAGTTCGCCGTCGGTGGGGATCTCGGACGCGCTCAGCCGCAGGTCCGAGTAGGCGAACGTGGTGTAGGACAGGCCATGGCCGAACGGGAACAGCGGGGTCGGGTCGAGGTTGCTGATGCCCGCGCTGTCGCGGCCCAGCGGCGGAGCCAGGTAGGTGCCGGGCGAGCCGCCGGGCACGCGGGGGACCTGCACCGGCAGTTTCCCGGACGGGGCGGTCCGGCCGGACAGGATCCCGGCGACGGCGCCGCCGCCCTCCTCGCCCGGCAGGAACGCCTGGACCAGAGCGGCGGCGCGGCCGGCGTGGCGGCCGAGGGCGTACGGACGGCCGGACACCACCACGACCACGACCGGGGTGCCGGTCGCCAGGAGCGCGTCGAGGAGTTCGTCCTGGACGCCGGGGAGGCTCAGGTCGGGGGCGTCGCAGCCCTCGCCGGAGGTGCCGAGGCCGAACATGCCCGCCCGGTCGCCCACGACGGCGACGCACACATCGGCGGCTTCCGCGGCGCTCGCCGCGGCGGCGATGCCGGAGCGGTCCTCGTCGAGGATCGGGCAGCCTTGGCGCAGCGCGATCTCGGCCGCGGGCAGTTCGAGCCGCAGCGCTTCGGCCAGGGACGGAACGCTTACGCCGAGGCCGAATTCGGGGTGGCGCGGCAGGACGTGGTTGGGATAGGAGTAGCAGCCGAGGAAGACCAGCGGGTCGTCGGCGCACGGCCCGACGAGGGCGATTTTCCCGGCGGACAGCGGAAGCGTGCCGTCGTTGGCGAGCAGCACGACGGACTTCTCGGCGACTTCCCGGGCGAGGGATCGATTTCGCGGTGAATCCAGATCGACCGGCTCGGCCCGCGGCGCCCAGTCCGCGTCGAGCAGGCCCAGCTCGGCCTTCTGCCGCAGGAGGCGGCTCGCGGCCCGGTCGACGAGCGCCTCGGGGACTTCTCCGGAACGGACCAGCTCGGTCAGTTCCTTGCTGTAGCACAGGGTGTCCGGCAGTTCGACGTCGATCCCGGCGGCCAGCGCGAGCGCGCCCGCCGCACCCGCGCTGGCGGCCACGCGGTGCATGCTCTTGAGGAACGCGATGGCCCAGTAGTCGGAGACGACGACTCCGTCGAAACCCCATTCCTCGCGCAGAATCGTGGTGAGCAGCGCTTCGCTGGCCGCGGCGGGTACGCCGTCGAGGTCGCTGTAGGAGTTCATGACCGAGCGGGCCCCGCCGTCGCGCACCGCCATCTCGAACGGCGGCAGGACGACGTCGCGCAGCTCGCGCGGCCCGATCGAAACCGGCGCGTGGTTGCGGGCCGCCCGGGACGCGGAGTAGCCGGCGAAATGCTTCAGCGTCGCGATGATCCCGGCCTTCTCCAGGCCGCGGACATAAGCGGTGCCCAGCATGCCGACGAGGTACGGGTCTTCGCCGAGGGTTTCCTCGGTGCGGCCCCAGCGGTAGTCGCGCACGACGTCGAGCACGGGCGAAAGCCCTTGATGCACGCCGACCGCGCGCATGTCTTCCGCGATGGCCGTGGCCATCCGCTCGACGAGACCGGGGTCGAAGGTCGCTGCCCAGGCGAGCGCGGTGGGGTAGACCGTGGCACCGAGGGTCGTGAAGCCGGTGAGGCACTCTTCGTGCACGATCGCCGGGATGCCGAGCCGGGTCTCGGAGACGATTTCGCGCTGCAGCGCGGTGATCCGGGCGACGCCGTCGGCCGCGCTCACCGGCGCGGTGCCGAACGGGCGGGTGAGGTGCCCGATCCCGTCCGCGCGCACCTGGTCGAACGGGACTTCGCCGCGGGCGAAAACGTCCTGCATGGGGGCGACGTTCCCGCTGATCTCCTGATTGCCGGGCCACGCGCTGCCCAGCTGGGCGACCTTCTCCTCGAGCGTCATCCCGGCCAGCAGCGCGTCCGCGCGTTCGGCGGGGGAGAGGGTCCGGTCGTGCCAGCGGCTCATCGTGCTCCTCGGTCGGCTGCGGGGGCGGTCGACTCGCGCACGACGAGATGGGTCGCGAGTTCGACGTGGTGGGAATCGAGCGTCTGCCCGGAAATCAGCTTGAGCAGGGTGCGCAGCGCGACCCGGCCCATGTCGTGCAGCGGCTGCCGGATCACGGTCAGCGGCGGGGTGGCGAGGCCGGCGAGCATGGTGTCGTCGAAGCCGACGACGCTCAGGTCCTGCGGCACCCGCAATCCCCGCCGCCGGGCGGCTTCCAGCACGCCGAGCGCGGTGGCGTCGCTGGCGGCGAACACCGCGGTCGGCGGATTTTCCATGGCCAGCAAGCGGTTTCCGATCTCCAGTCCGGCCGGGTGGCCGAAGTCGCCGTGGCACACCAGTTCCGGGTCGAAGGCGACGCCCGCGTTGTCGAGGGCGGCGCGGTACCCGTGCAGCCGGGCCTGGCTGCAGGAGGCCCCGACCGGCCCGCCGGCGAACGCGACGCGCCGGTGCCCGAGGCTCAGCAGGTGCTCGGCGGCGGCGATCCCGCCGGACCAGTTCGTCGCCCCGACGCTGGCGACCTCGGTCCTCGGCAGGTTGATCGGGTCGATGACCACCAGCGGCAGCCCGGCGCGTTCGAAGCTTTCGACCTGGGCGAGCGAGAGTTCGGAGGTCACGACGATCAGCCCGGCCCGGCCGTTGCCCTTGAGCCGGTGCGTCCACTGGTCCTCGGGGCTGAGCGGGCCGCCGGGCGCCGCTTCGGGCATCCGGCTCACCACCACGTCGGTGCCGAGTTCGGCGCCCGCGGCGGTCACCCCGCGCAGCACTTCGAGCGCGTACGGGCTGACGAGATCGTCGAACACGACGTCGACGATCCGGGTCGCGGGGGCGTTCCGGCTCCCGCCGCGCGGCACGTATCCGGCCTCCCGCAACGCTTGTTCCACTCGGGCGCGGGTGCGCGCGGCCACGTCGGATCGCCCGTTGAGCACCTTCGAGACGGTCGGCAGCGAGACGCCGGCGGCTTCGGCGACGGCCGCGAGCCTCGCGCCAGTGCGGGACGGCATCAGGCTCCCTCTTTTCGAAATGTTTCGAAGCGTGATTGTTGGCTATGAAAAGGGAATTTAGCACTTGACTGGCCCGAATCACTACCCTAGATTTCGGCCAGCCTACGAGAAGTTTTCGAAACTTTTCGAACCTTCGGAGCGGAAGGTGCATCATGAAACTGGGTACTCGCCGGACGGTCCGCGGGACGCGGACGACGCTCGCGGCGACCGGGTTCGCGGCTCTGCTGGCGTTGACCGCGGCGTGCGGCACGAGCGGGCCCACGGCCGCCGCCGGCGGGAAAGCGACGGCATGGGCGTTGACCGGCGGCGACGAGCAGGTGTTCCGCGCTTCGTTCGCCAGCGGCGGCGTCGAGGGGCAGTTCTTCGGCAACGACGCGTACAAGCAGAAGATCCGCTCGGCCGTCGGCGCCGACCAGGCGCCCACCCTGGTGTTCAGCTGGGGCAACGGCGGGATGCTGAAATCCTGGGTCGCGGCAGGGAAAATCATGGATCTGACCCCGGAGGTGCGGAAGGATCCCGCGCTGACCGGCCGGTTCCTGCCCTCGGTGGCGAAAACCGGGGTGCTGGACGGAAAGACCTACGCCGTGCCGAACAACAGCATGCAGCCGGTTTTCCTGTTCTACAACAAGGATCTCTTCGCCCGGGTGGGCGCGCAGCCGCCGAAGACCTGGGACGAGCTGATGGCGCTCGTGCCGAAGTTCGCCGCCGCCGGGATCGCTCCGTTCTCCCTCGGCGGGCAAAGCAAATGGCCGCAGCTGATGTGGGAGGAGTACCTGGTCGACCGGATCGGCGGGCCGGGCGTCTTCGCCGCGATCGCCGCGAACAAGCCGGGCGCCTGGTCCGATCCCGCGATCCTGGACGCGAACCGCAAGATCCAGCAGCTCGTCGACGCGGGCGGATTCGCCAAGGGGTTCAATTCGATCAGCACCGACAGCAACGCGGACCTCGCCCTGCTCTACACCGGCAAGGCGGCGATGTACCTGATGGGTTCGTGGGCGTTCCCCACGATCAAGGAAGCCGACCCCGGTTTCGCCGCGGGCAAACTCGGTTACGTCGGCTTCCCGGTCGTGCCGGGAGGGAAGGGCGATCCGGCGGACATCGTCGGGAACCCGGCGAACTTCTGGTCGGTGTCCGCGCACGCCTCCGACGCGCAGAAACAGGCGGCGGTGAAATACCTGCGCGAGGGCGTCATGAACGATGCCTACGTCGACGCGCTGCTCGCCGGGGGCGCGGTGCCGCCGGTCAACGGGATCGAGGCCAAACTGGCCAAGGCACCGGACCCGGCGTATCTGTCCTATGTGTACGGACTGGCGCGGAACGCGCCGAATTTCCAGCTCTCCTGGGACCAGGCCCTTTCCCCCGGACAGGCCGACGCGCTGCTGAACAACCTGGACCAGCTCTTCCTCAAGCAGATCACGCCCGAGCAGTTCTCGGCGAACATGAACGCGACGGTCGGGAAGTGACGGTGTCCGCTGCCCTCGTGCGGGAGCGTTCCGGGAAGCGGCCGCGGTCCGCCGCGACGCCCGGCCGCGCCGGACCGCATCCGCTGACGGCCGTTCCCGCGCTGGCGTTCTTCTCGATCTTCGCGCTGCTCCCGCTCGGCGGGGTGGCGGTGCTCAGCCTGATGAAGTGGGACGGGATCGCCGACCCCGTCTGGACCGGGCTCGGCAACTGGACGGCGGCGCTAAGCGACCCGGCTACTTATCACGCGCTCTGGCTCAGCGTGCAGGTGATGGCGGCGAGCTGGTTGTTCCAGACGCCGGTCTCGCTTCTGCTTGGCGTGCTGACCGCGGGCCGCGGCCGGTACCGCGCGGTGCTGGGCGTGCTGTATTTCCTTCCGCTGCTGCTGTCCTCGGCCGCGATCGCGATCGCGTTCAAAGCCCTGCTCGACCCGAACTTCGGGATGAGCCGCGCTTTCGGAGCCGACTGGCTCTCCCAGGACTGGCTCGGCGAGCCGACACTGGCCCTGTACGTGGTGATCTTCGTGATCGGCTGGCAGTTCATGCCGTTCCACACGCTGCTCTATCAAGCGGGAGTGCGGCAGATCCCGGCCCAGCTTTACGAAGCCGCGCAGATCGACGGCGCGGGCCCGGTCCGGCAGTTCTTCCACATCACCCTGCCGCAGCTGCGCTACACGATCGTCACCTCCTCGACGCTGATGCTGGTCGGCTCGCTGACCTATTTCGACCTGGTCTTCGTGCTCACCGGCGGCGGCCCGGGCAACGCCACCCGGTTCCTGCCGCTGGACATGTACCTCAACGGTTTCTCGAACAACGACATGGGCCGCGCGAGCACTCTGGCCGTACTGCTCGTCGTCGCCGGGCTGGCGCTGTCGCTCGGCCTCTCCCGGTTCGCCCGCTTCTCCCGCGGCAGCCAGCAGGACGGTGTGTGATGGCCAGGAGCAGGCCCAACGTGCTCGGCGGGCTCGCCGGATTCGCCTGGCTGTTCGTCGTTCTCGTGCCCGTGTACTACATCGTCGTGACGAGCCTGCGCGGCCAGAGCGGGTTCTTCGGGGCCAATCCGTTGTCGCTGCCCGCCGATCCCACGTTCGAGAACTACCGGCTGGTCCTGGACAACGGTTTCCTCCGCTACCTGATCAACAGTGCGGTCGTCACGGCAGGCACTGTGGTTATCACCGTCGCGGTATCGCTACTGGCGGCCTATTTCATCGTGCGCGGCCGGACCCGGTTCTCCGCGACCACGTACAAGATTTTCCTGCTAGGCCTGGCGATCCCGCTGCAGGCGACGATCATCCCGATCTATTACCTGATCACGCGCGCGCACCTCTACGACACCCTGCTCGCGATCGTGCTGCCCTCGGTCGCCTTCGCGATTCCGCTCTCGGTGGTCGTCCTGGCCAATTTCCTGCGCGACGTGCCGAACGAGCTGTTCGAATCGATGCGCGTGGACGGCGCCGGGCACGGACGGATGCTCGTCAGCCTGGTGCTGCCCATGGTCAAACCCGCGATGGTCACCGTCGCGGTGTACGACGGCCTCAACGTGTGGAACGGATTCCTCTTCCCGCTCATCCTCACCCAGAGCGCCGACCAGCGCGTGCTTCCCATGGCGCTGTGGGCTTTCCAAGGCCAGTTCCGGGTCAACATCCCCGCGGTCCTCGCCGCGGTCGTCCTTTCCACCCTGCCGGTCCTCGCGCTGTACATCCTCGGCCGGCGCTACCTCGTCACCGGTCTCACCGCGGGTTTCGGCAAGTAATCCTTCGCCCGGACTTCCCGGCCAGGCGAACGCACAGGGTCGCGACGGCGGTCACTGTCTGTGGTCGCTATGCGGTTCGAGGTTGCGCGAGGGACCAGCGCTGAGTCCGTCGGGGGCAGATCTGCTTCACTCAGCCGGCGCGCCAGCAGTCATCGACTTCTGTGTTTCGCTGTTCCTCGCATGTCGCCAGAACTGCAGGCGGGCGTGTTGTCGAGAGCCGCTGGTCGGTGAATACGCAGGGTCCGGACGGCAGTGACCCACCGCGTTGTGACGGCCGAGGCGACGGTCCAGGGTTGCGTAAGCGAGCCTCGCCGTTATCCTGCGACTAAGCGGTCGCTTAGCGGTGGCTGTCCAGCGGCGGACAAGGAGACGGTGTGGTGGAGTCGTTCAAGGATCGCGTTGCCCTGGTCACCGGGGCCAGCCGGGGGATCGGGCTGGCTATCGCGCAGGGGCTGGTCGAGCGCGGGGCGAAGGTGTGCATCACCGCGCGCAAGCCGGAGCCGCTCGCGGAGGCCGTCGAGAAGCTCGGCGGGCCCGAGGTCGCGATCGCGGTGCCCGGCAAGGCCGACGACGCCGCGCATCAGCAGGAGGCGGTCGCCGCCGCGGTCGAGAAGTTCGGCAGTCTCGACATGCTGGTCAACAACACCGGCATCAACCCGGTCTACGGGCCCACGCTGGACGTCGACCCGGCCGCCGCGAGCAAGATCTTCGCGGTGAACGTCGTGGCGCCGCTGTCGTGGATCCGCGTCGCGCGGGACGCGTGGATGGGCGAGCACGGCGGCGCGGTGGTCAACGTCGCCTCGATCGCGGGCATCCGCACCTCGCCGGGCATCGGCATGTACGGCGTCAGCAAGGCCGCGCTGATCCGGCTCACCCAGGAACTCGGCGCGGAACTCGGTCCGAAGATCCGGGTCAACGCGGTGGCTCCGGCGGTGGTCAAGACGCAGTTCGCGACCGCGCTGTACGAGGGGCGCGAGGAAGAAGTCGCCGCGGCGTATCCGATGAAGCGGCTCGGGGTGCCGGAGGACATCGCGGGCGCGGTGGCGTTCCTGCTGTCCGGCGAGGCGGGCTGGATGACCGGGCAGACGGTCGTGCTCGACGGCGGCGTGACGCTCGGCGGCGGTCTGTGAGCGCCGGAGTCGTCATCACCGGCGGTGGTGGCGGGATCGGGGCGGCACTGGCGCGGCGGTTCGCGGCCGACGGGGCTCGCATCGTGGTCGCGGACCTCGACGGGGACCGTGCCGCCGAGGTCGCGGCCGAGGTGGGCGGCACGTCGTTCGCCGGTGACGTCGCCAGCGAATCCGGGGTCGCCGACCTGATCGACACCGCCCGCGAAACGCTCGGTGAGATCGACGTTTTCTGCGCCAACGCCGGGGTCGCGCCGTTCGGCGACGCCCACGCGGACGAAGACGCGTGGTCGCTGGCGTGGGACGTGAACGTGATGGCACACGTCCGTGCGGCCCGGCTGCTGCTGCCGGCGTGGCTGGAGCGCGGCGAGGGGCGGTTCGTCGCGACGGTGTCCGCGGCGGGCGTGCTCACGAGCCTTGGCTCGGCTCCGTATTCGGTGACCAAGCACGGCGCGCTGGCGTTCGCGGAATGGCTGTCGGCCACCTACCGGCACCGCGGCATCACCGTGCAGGCGATCTGCCCGCAGGGCGTGCGCACCGCGATGCTCGAAGAGACCGGCGAACGCGGCAAACTGCTGATGGGCGCCAGCGCGATCGACCCGCCGCAGGTGGCCGACGCGTTGTTCGCCGCGATGGCCGAGAACCGGTTCCTGGTGCTGCCGCACGCCGAGGTCGCGGACTTCTATGCCTTGCGCGCCACCGAAACCGACCGCTGGCTCGGCGGGATGAACAAGCTGCAGCGGAAAATGGAGGAGCTGCCCGGCGACGCGTGACCCGATATTCTCCCGGGGCGGCACCGAGCCGCAGGGGAGAACAGGGAGCCGGAATGACCGCACCCGCGCGCACCGACATGTCGCGCATCGCCACCGCCAGTTTCATCGGCACCGCCATCGAGTTCTACGATTTCTACATCTACGGGACCGCGGCGGCGCTGGTGTTCGGGAAGGTCTTTTTCCCGACGTTTTCCTCGACCGCCGGGGTGCTCGCCTCGCTCGGCACCTTCGCGGTGGGATTCGTCGCGCGCCCGGTCGGGGCGATCCTTTTCGGACACTGGGGCGACCGGATCGGCCGCAAGTCCATGCTGGTCACGTCCTTGCTGGTGATGGGACTGTCCACAGTGGCCGTCGGGCTGGTCCCGGACTACGGCACGCTCGGCATCTGGTCGCCGGTCCTGCTGGTGGTGCTGCGCTTCGTGCAGGGCATCGGCCTCGGCGGCGAATGGGGCGGCGCGGTGCTGATGTCAACGGAGTACGCGCCGCCGGGCAAACGCGGCCTGTACTCGGCTTTCCCACAGCTCGGCCCGGCCATCGGATTCGTGCTGGGCAACCTGCTGTTCCTGCTGCTGGACGCGGTGCTCCCGCCCGCCGAGTTCTTGTCCTGGGGCTGGCGGCTGCCGTTCCTGTTCTCCGCGGTGCTGCTGGCGGTCGGGTTCTACATCCGGATCAAGATCGCTGAGACGCCGGTTTTCCAGGCCGCATTAGACAAAGCCGAACAGGCGAAAGTCCCGCTCTTCGAACTGCTGCGGAAACAGCCGCGGATTTTGGTGCTGTCGACGTTGTCGTTCGTGCTCGCGCACGCGCTTTTCTATACTGTCACCACATTCTGTCTTTCGATGGCGACGACCACACTCGGCATTCCGCGCACCACTGTCCTGATCAGCCTGCTCATCGCCGCCACCGTGATGGGCGTGGCGACGCTGGTGTTCGCGATGAAGTCCGACCGATGGGGCCGCAGGCGGCTGAGCGCGGCGGCCGCGGTTTCCGTTGTGGTGTGGGCGTTTCCGCTCTTTGCCTTGCTGCAGACGGGAAACCCAGTGCTGCTGACGCTCGGTTTCGTCGGCGGCCTGGCGTGTTTCGCGATGCTGTACGGGCCGATGGGTGCGTTCCTGCCGGAGCTGTTCCGGGTGCGGTACCGGTATTCCGGCGCTTCGATCGCGTACAGCGTCGCGGGCGTGATCGGCGGCGGGATCGTGCCGCTGATCTCGACCGATCTGTGGGCGTCGACCGGCTCGACGGTGCCGGTCGCCCTGGTGCTGGTCGTGCTCGGGGTGCTCAGCTTCCTGTGCGTGCTGGCCCTGCCGGAGACCCGCGACCACGACTTCTCCGACGGGCTCGGCGAGGGGACCGCCGCCGGCCGCCCCTGACTTTCGGCCCCACCCGGCCGGGGGAAATCCGGCCGGGCGCGGTGTTTCCGGTCCGGTGCGCCGTTCGGGCTGCGGCTCTTGACACGCCGATTTGGTCTAGTCCAGTGTGTGACGGCACCCTTCCGGGTGCACTCCTCCCGGGTTGATCCCGCCGCCTCAAACCGGAGGTGTTCCGTGGTGCTCGTGGGAGGAACACGATGAAATCAGTGCGTCGGCTGGCCGCGCTCGCGGCGGCGGCAGGGGCGGCTCTCGCGACCGCGGCCGGGGTGGCCACGGCCGCGCCCGCGTCCGCTCCGCAGGTGGCGGCCGCTCCGGACCCGGTGCTCGCTTCGCCGTACCTGTACCAGTGGGCGGGGCAGACCAGCGCGTCGGCGGCGATGTCCGCGACCGGGATCAAGACGTTCACGCTCGCGTTCATGCTGTCGGACGGCTCGTGCAACCCGAAGTGGGACGGCGACCGTTCGCTGACCGGTTCGGACAAAACCCTGATCAAGTCCATCCGCGACGCGGGCGGCGACGTGATCCCGTCCTTCGGCGGCTGGTCCGGCACGAAACTCGGCGCCAAGTGCTCGTCGGCCTCGGCGTTGGCGGGGGCGTACCAGAAGGTGATCGACGCGTACGGCCTGAAGGCGATCGACCTCGACATCGAGAACACCGACGAGTTCGAGAACGCGACAGTGCAGGACCGGATCCTGAACGCGGTCAAGATCACCAAGCAGAAGAACCCCGGCGTGCGCGTCGTGATCACGATCGGCACCGAAACGTCCGGCCCGAACGACTGGGGCAAGCGGCTGATCAAGCAGGCGAAGGCGATCGGCGCGCCGGTGGACGTGTGGTCGGTGATGCCGTTCGACTTCTCCAGCGGCGGCGACATGGCGGGCAAGACGAAGTCCGCGGTGGACGGTCTCGTGGGGCAGCTGAAGTCGACGTTCGGCTGGGACAGCGCCACGGCGTACCGGCACGCGGGCCTCTCGTCGATGAACGGCAAGACGGACAACCCCGGCGAGGTCGTCTCGGTGTCGGACTTCACCGCGATCCGCGACTACGCCTCCAGCCACCACCTCGGCCGGTTCACCTTCTGGGCGACCAACCGGGACTGCTCGGGCGGCGGGGAGTGCAGCGGAATCTCGCAGCCGAAGTACGCGTTCACGAAGATCGTGGCCGGGTACCACGGCTGAGCTGGTCCAGGCCGGTGACGAGGCCGCCGTTCCGAGGGGTGCGGCCTCGTCGCCACCTGCTCTGCGACTGGGTGGGGACTCGGTGGGGTTCGGAGCGGCCGGTCGATGCGGGGGAGCCGCATCCGGTCGGGCGGGCTGGCTGGGCTGAGTTCTGGCGCAGGGGGACAGAGGTCGGGCTGAGCCGAGGTTGAGGGGGCGGCGGGTCCGGGATGGGCTCGGGACGGACCGGTGCGAAGAGGCCGGTCTGGACAGATGGGCCGCGGCAGCCCGCAGAGGTTAGCGGGGGCCGGGGTGATTGCCGCGGTTGCTGGAGTGTCGTCTGGTGACTGCGATTGGTGGGGTTGCCGAGGGCGCAGGGTTTGGGTGATCGCCGGGGTTGCTGGAGCGGTGTCGTCTGGCGGCTGCGGTTCCCAGTGGGTGCGGAGGGCGCAGGGGCGAGCGCGCGATGTGGCGGCCGCGATTTCACACAGGTGATGCTGGGGCGGGGTGATCGCGGTGGCGTGGTGCAGCGGCTGCGATTCCCGGGGGCTGCCGAGGGCGCCGGGGCGAGCGCGGTGCGGCGGCTGCGATTCACAGGAGCCGCTGAGGGCGCAGGGCCCGGCGGGATGATCGCCGGAGCACCCTCGACCGCAGAGGGCTCGGCGCAGAGGAGCTCGGCGCAGAGGTCGGCACGGTCGCGCGGTGGGGGCGCGACCGTACCGGGCTCGAACAGCGAGACTCGGCGCTAGCCGCAGCACACAGCCCTCAACCGCCCAAAACCCGCAGGACGAACTCCGTCTTCCCCGCCGTATACACCTCCCGATCCGTCACCTCCCCAGCCAGCCGTCGCTTCACCTCGGCGTACTCCTCGGCCAACCCGGGATCCGCCCGCAGCGCGTCCCGGAATCGGAGCTGTGCCTGCCACCGTGGATGTCCCTCCGGCAGCAGGTGCAGGTGCGCCACCCGACGCCGTCCCTCCACATCGGGCAGCACGAAGAACCGCCGCCACGGTGCCGCGACGTCCAGTTCCGGTGGCACGTAGCACCAGCCCTCAGCGGAAAGCACCGGCACTACCGCCGAGACCGTCGCCGCGGACAGGTCCCGCATCGGGGCCATCACGTCGAGCACCGGTTTGGCCGCCAAGCCGGGCACCGCTGTCGAGCCGACGTGCTCCACCTGCCCGGGAGCGAGCCAAGGCGCGAGCAGCCGCGCGATCTCAGCGCACAGCGCGGAGCCGCGTGAAGCCCACGTCGGATCCGGGGGATGGATTTCGGGTCGTTCGTAGGCCCAGGCCGGAGCATGGGACGGGTCATCCATGCCGGGCCGCAAGGGAGGCCGGGGTTTCGTCCATGCCGATCACGTTAACCCCGGCCACCGACAAAAACCGTCAGGCGGGAAGATCCACCAGATCAGCCAGCCGGGCCCGATGCCGTCCGGGAGTACCGAAAGCGATCTGGTCGCTCTTGGCCCGCTTGAGATACAGATGCGCCGGATGTTCCCACGTCATCCCGATCCCGCCGTGCAGCTGGATCGCTTCCTCCGCCGCGTGCACCGCGATCGGCGACACCCTGGCCTGCGCGACCGACACCGCGATCGGCACGTCGTTCCCCGTCGCCAGCGCATCCGCCGCGTACCGAGCCGCGGCCCGCGCGTTGACCAGTTCCGTGTACAGATTCGCCAACCGGTGCTTCAGCGACTGGAAACCCCCGACCGGACGGCCGAATTGGTACCGCCCCTTCAGGTACGTGACAGTCTCCGTCAACGCCCACTCGGTGATCCCGGTCTGCTCCGAAGCCAGCAGCCCAGCCGCAGTGGTCAGGGCGCTGTCCAATGCCTCGGCAGCGGCGGAGCCGGTGCAAATCGTCTGTGCGGCAACGGAATTCAGGGTCACATCGGCGACCCGGCGCGTCAGGTCCAACGACACTGCCTCGGTCACGGTCGCCGCGGAAGCGTCCACGGAGTAGAGGCCGGGACCATCAGGGCCGACAGCCGGAACGATCAGCAGATCGGCGACCGAAGCATCGGCCACTGTGGACACCCGGCCGGACAACGTTCCGTCGAGAAACGAAACAGCAGAAGGGAAAGCAGCACCCGGAGCGGTCGACAAAGGCACCGCCAGGGCGCCGATCACCGAGCCGGAAGCGAGCTGGGGGAGCAGGTCCGAACCGGCGGCCAGCAAGGCAGCCGTCGCGAGCACTGCACTGCCCAGGTACGGCACCGGCGCGACACTCCGGCCCAGTTCCTCCATCACGACCGCGACCTCGCGCGTCGAAGCGCCATGTCCGCCAAGGGATTCCGGCACCATCAGCCCGGCCGCGCCGAGGTCGGCAGCCAGCGTCTTCCACAGCGCGAGGTCGTACGGCGTGTCCGTTTCGACCCGAGCCAGCAGGGCCGTCGGCCCGGCCCGGTCGGTCAGCAGTGCGCGCACCGACGACCGCAGGTCCTCTTCCACATCCGAGTACAGCAGGTCCGGCGTGCTCATCGCGGCAGGTCCTTCCAGGCGACGTCCTTATCCACCCGCGGCTCGGACGGCAGCCCCAGCACGCGTTCGGAGATGATGTTCCGCAGCACCTCCGAGGTACCGCCCTCGATCGAGTTTCCCTTGGCGCGCAAGTACCGGTACCCGGCGTCGCGGCCGAAGAAGTCGACCTGTTCCGGACGGCGCATCGTCCAGTCCTCGTAGCGCAGGCCCTCTTCGCCGAGCAGTTCCAGCTCCAAACCGGACAGCTGCTGGTTCAGCTCGGCGAACGCCACCTTCATCGCCGAACCTTCCGGGCCCGGCGCGCCCACGGCGAGCTGCTGCCGCTGCCGCATTCCGGCCAGCCGCAACGATTCCGCCTCGACCCAGTGCTGCACGAGCCGGTCGCGCAGTTCCGGCGTGCGCAGCTCCGGACGGTCCCGCCACGTCTTCGCGACCAGCCCGATCATGCCGCCCTCGCGCGGCATCGCGGTGCCGCCGATCGCGACGCGTTCGTTCATCAGCGTGGTCTGCGCGACCTTCCAGCCCTCGCCGACCGCGCCGATCCGCTGCGCGTCCGGGATCCGCACTTCAGTGAGGAAGACCTCGTTGAACTCCGCCTCGCCGGTGATCTGCCGCAGCGGCCGGACCTCGACGCCGGGTGCGGTCATATCGCACAGGAAGTACGTCATGCCCTGGTGTTTCGGCACGTCCGGGTCGGTGCGGGTGACGAGGATGGCCCACTGCGCGAGATGCGCGCTGGACGTCCACACCTTCTGCCCGGTCACGACCCAGTCGTCGCCGTCGCGGACCGCTCGCGTGGCCAGCGCGGCGAGGTCGGAGCCGGCGCCCGGTTCGCTGAACAGCTGGCACCACACCTCCTCGCCGGTCCACAGTGGACGGAGGTAGCGCTTCTTCTGCTCCTCGGTGCCGAACGCGAGGATGGTCGGCGCGGCCATGCCGAGCCCGATGAGGATCCGGCGCGGGTTGTTGTCCGGTGCGCCGGCGGCGGCGAATGCGGCTTCGACCTCGCCCTGCAGCGCACGCGGAGCACCCTGGCCGCCGAGTCCTTCGGGGAAGTGCACCCAGGCGAGCCCGGCGTCGAACCGGGCCCGCAGGAAGTCCACAGTGGACAAGGAAGCCGGATCGTGCGCGGCGAGGAACGCGTCGACCTGCGCCCGCAGCTCCTCGGCGGTCACTTGCCCGCCTCCGTCCGGTACTTCTTCAGCTCGCGCCGCGCCAGCGAACGCTTGTGCACCTCGTCCGGACCGTCGGCGAGCCGCAGCGTGCGCACCCCGGCCCAGATCTCCGCCAGCGGGAAGTCCTGCGAGACGCCGCCCGCGCCGTGCGCCTGGATCGCCTTGTCCAGGATCCATTCGACGGTCAGCGGGGTGGAGATCTTGATCGCCTGGATCTCGGTGTGCGCGCCCTGGTTGCCGACGGTGTCCATCAGCCACGCGGTCTTGAGCACCAGCAGCCGCTGCTGTTCGATCCGCACGCGCGCCTCGGCGATCCAGTCCTGCACGACGCCGGAATCGGCGATCGGACGCCCGAACGTCTCGCGCGACAGCGTGCGGCGGCACATCGCCTCCAGCGCGCGTTCCGCCATGCCGATCGCGCGCATGCAGTGGTGGATGCGGCCCGGCCCGAGGCGGGCCTGTGCGATGGCGAACCCGGAACCCTCGTCGGCGATCAGGTTCTCCGCGGGCACCCGCACGTCCTCGAACAGCACCTCGGCGTGCCCGCCGTGGTCGCCGTCGGTGTAGCCGAACACCTGCATGCCGCGCACGACGGTCAGCCCCGGCGTGTCGCGCGGGACCAGGATCATGCTCTGCTGCTGGTGCGCGGGCGCGTCCGGATCGGTCTTGCCCATCACGATGAAGATCTTGCAGTTCGGGTTCATCGCGCCGGTGATGTACCACTTGCGCCCGTTGACGACGTACTCGTCGCCCTCGCGCCGGATGCTGGTCGCGATGTTGCGCGCGTCCGAGGAGGCCACGTCGGGTTCGGTCATCGCGAACGCGGAGCGGATTTCCCCGGCCAGCAACGGTTCCAGCCACTGCTTCTTCTGCTGGTCGCTGCCGAACATGGTCAGCACTTCCATGTTCCCGGTGTCCGGCGCGGCGCAGTTGACCGCGGCGGGCGCGAGGTGCGGGCTGCGGCCGGTGATCTCGGCCAGCGGCGCGTACTGCAGGTTCGTCAGTCCCGCACCGTGGTCGCCGGGCAGGAAGAAGTTCCACAGCCCGCGTTTGCGCGCCTCGGCCTTGAGCTCGTCGACGACCGGCGGCGGCGACCACGGGTCGGTGCGCGCGGCCAGCTGCTCGTGGAAAACAGCCTCGGCGGGGTAGACGTGCGAGTCCATGAATTCGAGCAGTTGCCCGCGCAGTTCCTCGGTGCGGGCGTCGAACGCGAAGTCCATCAGTTCTCCTTGCTGAGCGTCTTGGCGCCCTGCTCGATCAGGGGAGCGACGGCGGCGCCGATCTGGTCGAAGCCCTCGCCGACGGTTTTGCCTTGCTGGAAGCGGAAGTAGATGCCCTCGAGGATCACCGCGAGCTTGAAGAACGCGAAGCTCACGTACCAGTCCAGCGCCGACAGATCGCGGCCGGACCGCTGCGCGTAGCGGGCGATCGTCTCGTCGGTGCCCGGATAACCGGGCGCGCTGCTGGCGTTGGACACCATCGGCAGCGAGAGCTGGTCGCGCTGCGCGTAGGTGATCATCAGGCCGAGGTCGGTGAGCGGGTCGCCGAGCGTGGACATTTCCCAGTCCAGCACCGCAGTGATCCGGTCGTCGCCGTCGACGAGGACGTTGTCCAGCCGGTAGTCGCCGTGCACGATCGCGGGCGGGCCGGACGCCGGGATCGCCGCGGCGAGCCGGTCGTGCAGCCGGTCCGCGCCCGGCAGGTCACGGCTGCGCGAACCGTCGAGCTGCTTCTTCCACCGGCGCAGCTGGCGTTCCAGAAAGCCTTCCGGACGGCCGAAATCGCCGAGCCCGACCGCTTCCGGATCGACCGCGTGCAGGTCGACGAGCGTGTCCACCAGCGAATCGGCGATCGCCCTCGTCCGCTTCGGGCCGAGCTGCTCCAGCTCCTCCGCGGTGCGGTACGGCGTGCCCTCGACGAACTGCATCACGTAGAACTGCGCGCCGAGCACGTCCGCGTCCTCGCACAGCAGAACGGTTTCCGGCACCGGCACCGGAGTCCCGGCGAGACCGCTCATCACGCGGAACTCGCGGCGCATGTCGTGCGCGGTCGGCAGCACGTGGCCGAGCGGCGGACGGCGCACGACCCAGCGCTGCGTGCCGTCGGAGACGAGATAGGTGAGATTGGACCGCCCGCCCTGCACCACTTCCGCGGTGAGGGCTCCGGAGACGAGCCCGGGCCGCTCGCGGTCGAGATGGGCGCGCAGCCTCGCCAGATCGAGGCCGGGCGGGTCGGTTTCGGTCATCGGAAGGACTCCAGTTCGTGCGAGGTCGGGGCTTGCGCGCCCATGCCGCGTCGGGTGCGGGGACGCACCGGACGCCGCATCGGGGCGCGGGCGGGGGCTCAGAGGATGAGCCGGGAAACCATCTCGGCGACGCAGGCGGGTTTGTCCTCGCCCTCGATTTCGACGGTCCAGCGCACCACGGCCTGCTTGCCGCCGGGCACGTCGGTCAGCTCGACCAGTTCGGCGGTCCCGCGCACCCGCGAGCCCACCTTCACCGGCTGCGGGAACCGCACCTTGTTGAGGCCGTAGTTGATGCCCATCTTCAGGCCCTCGACCCGGTAGATCTCCGGCAGGAACGCCGGGATCAGCGACAGCGTGAGGAACCCGTGCGCGATCGTCGTGCCGAACGGGCCGGCAGCGGCCTTCTCGGCGTCGAGGTGGATCCACTGGTGGTCGCCGGTGGCGTCGGCGAACAACTGCACCTGCTCCTGGGAGACGGTGTGCCATTCGCTCGTGCCCAGGGGCCCGCCCACTGCTTCGGCGAGTTCGGCGACATCGGAGAACACGCGCATCGGGATCAGTCCTTCGGTCCGCCGGCGACGTAGATGACCTGGCCGGACACGAAGCCCGCGCCCTCGCTGACCAGGAACGACGCGACGTTCGCGATGTCCTCGGGCGTGCCGACGCGCTGCACCGGGATCTGCGAGGCGGCCGCGGCCTTGAAGTCCTCGAAGCTCATGCCGACGCGCTCGGCGGTCGCCGCGGTCATGTCGGTGGCGATGAACCCGGGCGCGATCGCGTTGGCGGTGACGCCGAACTTGCCCAGTTCGATCGCCAGCGTCTTGGTGAAGCCCTGCATGCCCGCCTTGGCCGCGGAGTAGTTGACCTGCCCGCGGTTGCCCAGCGCCGAGGTGCTGGACAGGTTGACGATCCGGCCCCACTTCTCCTGCGTCTGGTACTTCTGCACGGCGCGGGTCATCAGGAACGAGCCGCGCAGGTGCACGTTGAGCACCGAGTCCCAGTCCTGTTCGGTCATCTTGAACAGCAGGTTGTCGCGGGTGATGCCGGCGTTGTTGATCAGCACGGTCGGCGCGCCGAGCTCCTCGGCCACGCGGGTCACCGCGGCCTCGACCTGCTCGGCGTCGCTGACGTCCAGCGCGACGCCGACCGCGCGGCCGCCGTCGGCGACGATCGCCTCGGCGCCCTGCTTGACCCCGGCCTCGTCGAGGTCCAGCAGGCCGACGGCGAACCCGTCGGAGGCGAGGCGGCGGGCGACGGCGGCGCCGATGCCACGGCCTGCGCCGGTCACGATGGCCACACGGGAAGCGGTCACGGGGATCTCCTCATCGTCGAGAAAGCGGTTCGGCAGCGGCGCTAAGCGTACGCTTAGTACGAGAATTTCGCGAGACCTCGGAAGAGCGGTTCGCCGCGTGCGGCCGGAATTGTCGGTCCGGCCCGGTAGGGTCGCCGCCGATGAAGATCACGAGCGCGCCCCTCGTCGCGGCGGGACGCGCGCTGGGAGAAGCGGTCGCCGGCGGCGGCGGTCCGGTTGTCGCGCCCGGCCGGACGCACCAGGTGCTGACCGGGCTCGCGGCGCTCGTCGCCGGGGTGCTCGCGTTTTTTCCGGCCGACCGCGCGACCGAGGGCGCGCGGGTGCTGGCGGCCGCGCTGACCCTGTTCGCGGTCGGGCTGACGCTGGTGCGTCCGCTGTGGTCCTGGCGGGTGCTGATCGTCCTCGTGGGCTGCGCGGACCAGCTGTACGGGATCCACGCCCGGTTCGGCTGGCCGTGGACCGAGGGGTTCGCGTTCGCGGCGATCCCCGTGCTCGCCGCGGTCGGCCGCAACCACCGGCCGGGCGTGCTGGCGTGGGTCTGGCTGATCTCCACCGGGGTCAGCGCCCTGCTGGCGAACGTGCGCGGCGAGCTGGTCGTGATCTCCGTGCTGCTCGCGGTGCCGCTGGCGTTCGGCTGGCTGGTTTCGCGGCTGCGCGGCGCCGAACGCGACCTGGAAGCGGAGTCCACCCGCCGCGCGGTGCTGGAGGAACGCGCCCGGATCGCCCGCGAGCTGCACGACGTGGTCGCGCACCACATGTCGGTGCTGGCCATGCGCGCGGATTCGGCGCGCTACCGGTTCCCCGGCCTCGACGACGGGCTGCGCGAGGAGTTCCAGTCGATCCAGGACACCGCCCGCAACGGGATGACCGAAATGCGCCGGCTGCTCGGCCTGCTGCGGGCCGAGCAAGCCGGACAGGAGACCGAGCCGCAGCCCGGAGCCGAGCAGATCGAACAGCTGGTGGAACGGGTCCGCGCGACGGGCACTGACGTGCGGTTCGAGCTGCGCGGCGATTACCGCGGGCTGCCCGAGGGCGTCGGGTTGTCCGCGTACCGGATCGTCCAGGAAGGGCTCAGCAACGCGGTGCGGCACGCTCCCGGCGCACCGGTCGAGGTGTTCGTGCACGTCGGACCAGGCGAGCTGCGGCTTGTCGTGCAGGACACCGGTGCCGTCGCGAGCGCTCCCGAGGACACGGCGGGGCGGGCGAAACACGGACTGCTCGGGATGCGGGAACGCGCGGCAGCGCTCGGCGGTACGTTCTCCGCGGAGCGAAGGGACGGCGGCGGATTCGCCGTCGTCGTGACCGTTCCGCTGGACTAGGGGGACAGCCATGGCGGTGACGGTGGTGATCGCCGACGACCAGACCATGGTCCGGCAGAGCTTTCGCGCGGTGCTGGCCGCGCAGCCGGACATCGAGGTGGTCGGCGAGGCGGCCACCGGGACCGAGGCGGTGGCCGCGTGCCGCGCGCTGCGCCCGGACCTGGTGCTGATGGACATCCGGATGCCGGACCTCGACGGGCTCGCCGCCACCCGGCTCATCCTCGGCGACGGCCGGGACACCGGGCCACGGGTGCTCGTGCTGACCACGTTCGACGCGGACGAATACGTCTACGGCGCGCTCAGCGCCGGTGCGAGCGGGTTCCTGCTGAAGGACTCCCCGCTGGACGATTTGGTCGTCGCGGTCCGGATGGTGGCGGCGGGCAACGCGCTGTTCGCGCCCGCGGTGACCCGCCGCGTGATCGAAGGGTTCGCCGGGACGCGGCGGCCGACCCAGGACGTCGGCAGGCTGTCCGAGCTGACCGCGCGCGAACTCGAGGTGCTGCGGCTGATCGCGCGCGGACTGTCCAACGCGGACATCGCCGCGCAGCTGGTGATCGCGGAACAGACCGCCAAGACGCACGTCAGCCGGGTGCTGGGCAAGCTCGGGGTCCGCGACCGTGCACAAGCCGTGGTCATGGCCTACGAGGCGAAGTTCGTGGTGCCGGGACAGTGATACGCCGGTAGCACTCGCGCGCGAGCACGCTACCGGGGGAGCAGCCGAAGACAGCTCCGCGGACCGACGCTTCCGGGGCACTCGTCTCCCTAGCTTTCCCTTGTGCGCCAAGAGAAAAACATTGTCGTCGTGGTGATCGCCGCGTTGGCCGGGCTCGCCGTCTTCCGCTGGCTCGGCGGAGCACCGCTCGGGGTGGACAGCGCGGTGTACCGCGCCGGTGCGCTGGCCGTGCTGCGCGGACAGCCGCTTTACGAGCCCCTGCTCGCGCTCGACCCGAAGTCCGCGCTGGAGTTGCCTAATCAGTTCTGGGAGTGAGCCGTCCGGCACACTCCTG
>NZ_SDLT01000050.1 GCF_004522235.1 Amycolatopsis nivea | reverse complement strand
TCCCGGGGTTCACGAGGTTCGCGGGGCTCACGGGGGTCGCCGCGGCGCGGGTCGATCCGGCGCGGCTGGGCCCGGTCGGAGGGCGCCCGGTCGGCGGGCGGACGTTCGTCGGGCAACGGCATCCGGCGGGTGCCGTTGGGCGGCGGCTGCCTGCGGTCGGCGGGCGGCGGCGGAGGAGGCGGCTGGCGACGGGCGTCCCGCACCGCGCGGCGAGGCTGGTCGCTCCGCCTCGGCGCCGCGCCGTCCCGCCGAGGACGACCCGCACGCTCGGGTGGTTGACCCGGCTCTTTGTCCAACGCGTGCCCAATCCTCGGCGGTCCCCTTGCCCCTGCCATTGTGGCAGCGCGGACTCAGGGTAATCGGGAACGGGCGCGAGCACCCGGCCCCTTGGCCTGTCAGGGCGTGCCGCCGCGGCTTTCCTTGATCCGCCGGTAGATCCGCCGGGACGCCAGCAGAAGCAGCGCGCAACCAGCGACGACGGTGACGATGATGGTGATCGGGCCGTATTCGGTCGAGGTCAGCTCGAACCGCGCGGTCGCGCCGAGATCCGTGCCCGATGGGGTGGTCAAGGACACATCGACCGACAGGCGGCCGGCCCGCAACGCCTCGATCTGCACGTACTTGGTCTGCCCGCCCTTCGCCGGGAAAAGCAGGTTCTTGCCCGCTTGTTCCGGCCGGACGCCCATGTTGTTCCGGAGCACGATCTGCGCGGTGACGCCGACCGGCAGGTCGTTGTGCACATACACCGGCAGCGGCGAGGACCCGGACGCGAGCGCAAACGTTTGCTTCGGCTGTTCGACGGTCACCTGGTCGCGGATCGCGGCGAGCTCCGCGGTGGCGTTCGCCGAGGCGGACGCCACCGCCGACGGGCCGAACGCGGTCGAGCTGCCGCGGACCAGCGCGTCGCGCACCGGACCGACGACGGCCTTCGGTTCGACCTGGTTCCGCTGGTCGACCTGCATCGCCGAGACCAGGCCGGTGGCGTCCTGGTCGAGGCCGGACAGCTGGCCGGCGACCGCCGCGCCGCCGTCCGAACGGGTGTCCGCGGCCAGCGAAGCGCTGCCTTCCGGCGCGGTGCCGAGCAGGTCGTCGAGCGTCGAACCGGCCGTCACGCCCGCGGTGGTGAGCTTGCCGAGCCCGGACAGGAAGGCGTTCAGCTCGTCGGTGGTGGCGTCCCAGCGCCGCGGCGGCGCGATGAGCAGCGGCCCGCCGGTGGTTCCTTCGGTGCGGCCGAGCCCGGCTTCGAACGCGACCGCGGCGAGACCGTTCTGCGTGGAGACCGCGCGCTGCGACGCTCCGCTGTAGGTGGTCGGCGCCTGCGGGCTCGGCGTGAATCCGGTGAGACCGGCGGTGGCCATCGAGTTGGTCGGCTGCGCGCGCAGTCCGTCGGACAGGGTCGCCGCGCCGGTGACGGTCTCGTCGTCACCGCCTGCCCGCAGCTTGCCGCTGTCGGTGAGCACGGTCTGGAAGCCGCCCGACGAAATCGCCGACAGCGCCTTGTCGTCCGGCGTCCCGCCCGGCCACAGCACGCCGCTCTTCGACTCGACGCCGAGCACCTGGCGGATCGTGGCGGTGCCGTTCAGCGCCGTGGTCATGAGGCCGGCGTCCGGGTTGCCGTCGGCGCCGCGGATCTTGCCCAGCGTGGTGAGGTCGGCGTCGGCGAACGGCAGCGGGATCACACACCGGCCGGTGACCAGCGCACGCAGCGCCGCCAGCCAGTTCGACGCGGCTTCCGCGCCCTTGCCCGTCGCCCCGCCGCTGACCCGGTAGCCGTTCTTCATCGCGTCCACGGTGCGCAGCAGGTCCGGATCGAGCGCGAAGCACAGCGAGCCGCCGATCTTCGGATTCGTCTCCTGCGCCGCTCGCGACGCCGAGACCAGCGAATACAGCCGTCCGCCGGGGCTCAGCTGGTCGGCGAGCGAATCGTCGGTCAGCGTCATCGGCACGCCGAACGGGGCGGACTGGACGTGCGGGGTGCTGTCGGTGATCGGCCACAGCACGGCCAGTTTCGAATGCCGCTGCGTCGCCTGGTTGTTCGCGTGACCCGGCGTCGACAGCACCGGCATGAGCAAGCTCACCGCGGCGAGCCGCGCCGGGCCGCCGTACTCCGGGGTGCCGTTCACGTTCACCAGCAGCGGGTACACGCCCGGCCGGAGGCCAGCGCCGCGCGGCCCGGTGAGCGGCACGGTGATGTTCAGCCGGGCGCTCTGACCAGGCTCGAGGTCCTCGGCGAGCGTGGTGAACTCGGTCAGCGGGGTGTCCTGCACCGGGGTCCCGGCGAGCACCGAGTCCATCGCGCGCGGGCTGGCGAGGCGTTCGCCGATCTGCAGCCGGGCCATCGGCTTGACGATCCGGCGCGATCCGGTGTTGGTGACCGTCCCGGCCACCGTGATCGCCTGGTCCGCGCTGGAAATCACGCGCGGGGTCAGCTGGCCGAGGTCGAGCCGCAGCCGCGCCGGTTCCGGAGACGGATTCTCCTGCGCGCCCGCCGGCGCACCGAACAACGCGGTGGCGGCGACGATCAGCAAGGACAGCAAGAAGGCGGCGGGCCGCTTCACTCGGGTGCTCCCTCTCAGCCGCGCTCGTCGGGCGCGAAAAGTTCTGCTGCCCCGCGAACCAGCTTGCGCTCGTCCGCGTAGGCGAGGGTGGTCTCCAGCTCGGCCAGCGGAACCCAGGCGACCTCGGTCACCTCGACGTCCTCGTCCGACAGTTCGCCACCGGTGGCTTCGAGCAGGAAATGGTGCACGGTCTTGTGCACCCGGCGCTGCTGCGCGACGAACCAGTAATCGATGGCGCCAAGCGGGTGCAGCACGCGCGCGGAGATGCCGGTTTCCTCCTTCACCTCGCGCACCGCGGTCTGCTCCACCGTCTCCCCGTCCTCGATGTGGCCCTTCGGCAGCGACCACAGCAGTCTGCCGTGTCGGTCGAGCCGCCCGATCAGCACCGCGTGTTCGCGCTCCGGGTCGACGACCAGTCCGCCCGCCGAGGTCTCGTCGACCGTGGTCAGCCGCCTGCCGCGGTGGCGCCGTCGCCGCCGGCGCGGCGTCGGCGGCCCGGCGCGACCGGCGGATCCAGACATGCTGCGATGCTAGAGCAAACGGTCGCCCGGGTACTCTGGCTCTCCGTGTCCGTGTCCGGCGGCGTCCGCGGTGGCGGCGCCATTTTCGTGGTGGGATTCGAGTGAACAACCTGGTCGCCCAGCAGAACGCGGTGACGGAACTGATGCGAGTGTCCCCGTTGGCCGACGAGCTGGCCGAGCGCTTCGCCCGCGCCGGCCACAGCTTGTACCTGGTCGGTGGCAGCGTGCGCGACGCGCTGCTCGGCAGGCTGTCCAACGACCTCGACTTCACCACCGACGCGCGCCCGGACCGGGTGCTGCAGATCGTGAGCGAGTGGGGTGACGCGGTCTGGGACGTCGGCATCGCGTTCGGCACCGTCGGCGTCACCAAGAACGGCACGACGCTGGAGATCACCACGTTCCGCGCGGACAGCTACGACCGCGTCGGCCGCAACCCCGAGGTCACCTTCGGCGACACCATCGAGGGTGACCTGCTCCGCCGCGACTTCACCGTCAACGCGATGGCGATCGACCTGGTCGGGAAGACGTTCATCGACCCGCACGACGGCATGGACGCGCTCCGGCTGAAGGTGCTCGACACCCCGGCGCTGCCGCAGGAGTCGTTCGCCGACGACCCGCTGCGGATGATGCGCGCGGCCCGGTTCTCCGCGCAGCTCGGCTTCACCGCGTCGCCGCGCGTGGTCGAGGCGATGACGTCGATGGCCGAGGAGATCGACCGGATCACCGCCGAACGGGTCCAGACCGAGCTGTCGAAGCTGATGCTGGCCCCCGACCCGCGGCCGGGCCTTGAGCTGCTGGTCGACACCGGGCTGGCCGACCGGGTGCTGCCCGAATTGCCCGGCATGCGGCTGGCGATCGACGAGCACCACCAGCACAAGGACGTCTACCAGCATTCGCTGACCGTGCTCGCGCAGGCGATCGAGCTGGAGAAATCGCACGAACCGACCAGCGAGCCGGACCTCGTGCTGCGGCTGGCCGCGCTGCTGCACGACATCGGCAAGCCGGCCACCCGCGAGTTCACCCAGGGCGGCGGCGTGAGCTTCCACCACCACGAGGTGGTCGGCGCGCGGATGGCCCGCAAACGTTTGCGGGCGCTGAAGTACTCGAAGGAGATCATCGAGCAGGTCTCCCAGCTCGTGTTCCTCCACCTGCGGTTTCACGGATACGGCGGCGGCGAGTGGACCGATTCGGCGGTCCGCCGCTACGTCACCGACGCCGGCGACCTGCTGACCCGGCTGCACAAGCTCGTCCGCGCCGATTCGACCACGCGCAACAAGCGCAAGGCGGCCGCGCTGCAGGCGACCTACGACGATCTCGAGGCCCGCATCGCGCGGATCAAGGAGCAGGAGGACCTCGACCGGGTCCGGCCGGACCTCGACGGCAACGAGATCATGCGGCTGCTCGGCCTCCCGCCGGGCCCGCAGGTCGGGCAGGCCTGGAAGTTCCTCAAGGAGCTGCGGCTGGACCGCGGTCCGCTGGAACACGACGACGCGGTCGCCGAGCTGAAGAAGTGGGCGGCGGCGGAGGGCCTCGGTTCGGGCGAATAGCCCCAAGAAATGAATTCGGGATCGCGGGTTCACCACGATCCCCCTTTGGCCTCTGGATCATCGCCGGGCCAGCCGAGATACTCCCTGTCTCGAACCGAACCGGGGGGATCGATGACGCGGCAGCAGGACGGGGACCGGCGCGGAGCCAGCTTTCTCGTCATGCTGCTGCGGCGCGGCACGCCCGCGCTGGCCACGGCGACGACCGGGCTGACCGACGAGATCGGCGATCCGACCCCGGTGCGCGCGTTGCAGCGGATCTCGCGGATGGCCGGTCCGGTCGACGAGCGGCAGCGCGACGGGCTGCTCCTGCGTGCGGCTCGGTACGTGGTGCTGGTTCCGCTGGTCTACCGGCTGCTGATGGTGCCCGCGACGTTCGGGTCGTACGCGGTCAGGCACGGGTCGGCAGGGTTGGCGTCGGTCGCGATCGTCGCGGTGTGCTCGGTGGCGCTGAGCGCGTTCGGCCTGTTCTGGATGATGCGCCGAGCCCCGTTCCGCAGTGATCTCGCGGGCCGGTTGCTGCTGATCGACCTCGTCGCCACGCTCGCGTTCGAGCTGTTCATCGGCGTGACGGTGTCGCCCGCGGTCTTCCACGACGCGGTCGGCGTCGCGGACAAGCACCTGCTCGGCAGCGTCGCCCTGCTCACCCTCGCCGTCGGCATCCCGTCCGGGATCGGGCTGGCGGCGCTCAGCCTGCCGGTGCGGCTGCTGTCGGACCTGCTCAACCACGGCACGTTCGATTTCGCGCAGGCCGCGTCGCTGTACCCGACGATGTTCGGCGTCCTGTTCACCGCGGTCGGCGCGCTGATCCTGCTCGGGCTCGGGATCCGGCTGGCGCTGGCGTACGGGATCCGCAACGGACGGCTCGCCGAACGCGCGCGGCAGCACCGGATGCTGCACGACACGGTGCTGCAGACGCTGGAGGCGATCGCGCTCGGCGGTCCGGGCGATTCGGATCAGCGGCTGGTCGAGGTGCAGCGGCTGGCCCGCGCGCAGGCGATCGAACTGCGGCAGACGATCGAGACCGCCGCGGCGCAGCGGGCCGAGGAGGGCGCGCGGCCGCTCGGCGAGAAGCTCGCGGCGCTGGCCGCGGAGATGGCGCGGGACGGGCTGCGCGCGCAGCTGGTGATCGCCGAACTGGACGACGACACGCTGTCCGAGGTCCGGCAGATCGCGATCCGCGACGCGGTGCGGGAAGCCATGCGCAACACGATGAAGCACGCGGAGACGGACAAGGTCGTGGTACGCGTGGAGGAACGCAACGGCGGGATCGCGGTGATCACGCGGGATCACGGCACCGGGTTCAGTCCGGCGGACCGGCCGGCCGGGTTCGGCATCAGCGAGTCGATCACCGCGCGGTTGTCCGAGGTCGGCGGGACCTCGCTGGTCGAATCGAGTCCGGGGAGCGGAACGAGGGTGACGTTGTGGGTGCCGCTGTGAGCGGGGTGGCGGGTGCGCTGGCGGCGTACCGGGACGGCGAGGTCGAGCGAGCGGGTGCGCTTGCCTCCGAGGCTGGAACGCCGTTGGGCGACGAGCTCGCGACGTATCTCGCGGCGGGTCCGAGCGGTCCGGTGTACGACCAGCCCGCCGCGTTCACGGCGTTCATCCGCGGTGGCGGGAACGTCGAGTTGTACCGGCGGTTGAGCGAAGAACTGGCGGCGCGGTACGACTCCTGGCGTCCGGCCGCGTTGCTGGATCTCGGGTGCGGCGACGGGTTGGCGATCGAACCGGCGTTGGCGCGGGCCTCGTTCCGGCCGGAGCGGATCGACCTGGTGGAGCCGTCGGAGGCACTGCTCGCGGACGTCGAAGTGCCTGGTGCGCGCCGGTTTTCGTTGACCGCGCAGGACTTTCTCGCCGCGGATGGTTCCACGTGGAACCTCACGCAGTCGACGTTCGCGCTGCAGTCGATCGAGCCCTCCATCCGCGCTGAGGTGCTGAGTGCGTTGCGGACGCGGACGGAACGGTTGGTGCTGGCCGAATTCGACGTGCCGGACACTGCTGACCTGGAGTCGCTCGTGCGTAGGTACGAACGCGGCGTCGCCGAATACGGCGAGCAGGCTTCCCTGGTGGCGCAAGGATTTTTGCTGCCGGTGCTGCTCGGCGTCGCCGCCGGGACAGCGCGGACGAACTGGGAACATCCGGCCGCGCAGTGGACCCGGCAGCTCGAGACCGCCGGGTTCGCCGACGTGACAGTGGAACCGCTCGCGGACTACTGGTGGTCGCCCGCTGTGCTGATCACGGCTTCACAACCGGGATAGCGCGCCCTGCTCGAGGTGCTGCGCGATCGGTCGCGGCAGCAAGTACGCGGTGGCCCCGCCGGGCTGTTGCGCCCACGGCGCGGTGACGCCGGTCAGCACCCGGATCGTGCGCTGCACGCGGTACTCGTGCCGGTCGCGTTCGCGGTCCGGCGTCAGCGAGGTTTCCAGGAACCGCACCGAATTCGCGTGGACCAGGTTCCCGGTCTCGGGGCCGAAGCGGACTACCGTGGTTCCGGCGGGCAGCACGACGATCCGCTTGCCGCGGAAGAACGACAGCGGCGGCTCGCCGCGCATCGGCAGGATCGGCCAGTCCGCGGGCTGATCGGATTCGTCCGGAGCCTGCGGCGGCAGCATCAGCAGCGTGCCGAGGAGGAACCGGGCCGCGTCGGCGAGGTTGGCGAACGCCACCGGCTCCACCGCGGGCGGACGCGACACCTCCCAGCCGTTTTCCGCGCGGCGCAACGTCCACACGCCTTCGGCAGGGACCTCGTTCGCGCCGATCCGGTACGCCGACGACGGCACGCCGTGTTCGACGAGCCGCTGCTGCAACAGCGCCAACGTTTCGGCACTGCGCAGGCCAAGGGTCGGCTCGCCGCGGACCGCGCGGGCGAGCGAGCTGTCGTCCGGGATGTCGGCCTCGGTACGGCCCGGGCGCGGTTTGCCGAGCACGTCGGCTTCGGCGGTCGCGCGCACCAGATCGCGTACGATCGGCGGCCGGAACCCGGCGGCGCGGATGTGCTCGACCAGTTCCGGCTCCGGCGGAACGCCGTATTTGCGCAGGTAGTGCGGTACGGCGGCGGGCCAGATCCAGGTGCCGTCGGTGTGGAAGGCCTGCGGCACGTCCGGCGGCGCGCCAGGCGCGAAGATGTCCGGCTGCGGCACCGGCCGGTGCAGCACGACGGGCGAGCGGAACAGGTAGTCGAGCACGCCGCGGACCTGGTCCGGCGGCACCGGCGGGCGGTTCACCACCGGGCGCTCGCCCTCGTTGTGCGCATCGACCGGTCGCGCCTGGCGGAACCCGACGGTCAGCGGCAGCCCGGCTTTCGCGCCGAGCCAGTCCGGCAGGTGCTTGTCCGGGCGCGGGAAACGGGTCAGCTCCACGAGGTAGGACTCGCGGGCGGGCTCGCCGCCGTCGTTGGGCGGCAGCCGCCAGTCCGGCTCCTGGTCGGCGTCGAAGTCGAAATCGAACTGCGAATCGGCGTCGAGCGTGAAGGTGCCTTGGAACCAGGTGCCGGTCTCCGGCTGGTACATCGCAGCGCGCAGCTGGGAGAACAGCGTGCTCAGCTGCGGCGTGCCGGGCAGCGCCACCGAAACCGGACCGTTCTCGTCGCCGACCGCGCGGACCTCCAGCTCGGAGTAATCGCCGACCTGCCGGAACTGCGCCGCCACCCGCGTCCACCCGCCGGGTACCTGACGCAGTGTGCGGCCGATCCCCCGCAGAATCCGGGTCTGGTCGCCGCCCTCGGTCTCGGCCTTCGGCTCGCCGTAGTCGTGCCGGGTCAGCCAGAGCCCGGTGAGCTGCTTGCCCGGGACGGTCACCGAGAAATCGGTGAGCCCGAGCTGCGCGGCGCGCACTGGATCGTGCCGCGTCCAGCGCAGGGTCAGATTCGGCTGGTCGCCTGGCGCGACCTCGAACAGTTCGTCGTCGTATTCGACGTAGGTGCGCAGATCGAACGTCGCGGGCACCTCGTTCGCGAGCACGACCCGCGCCGGCTTCCCCTCGTGCTCGCGGTCGAACCCTTCCGGCGCTTCCTCGTCGCCGACGACGGTCAGCAGCAGCGTTCCGTCGGTGGTCGAGCGTTGTGCCGCGAAAGTGCGATCGTCGAGCGTCGCGTACAGGCCGTCTGGGCGTTCTCCCGATTCCACCCGGTACCGCACGTCTGGTTCCTCCCCGAAGTCCCCCGTGTAGCCGCAACGAACCTATCTGACCGTGTCACGACCCGACCATCGGTCACCGGAGACGGGAGAATATGCGCCCACAAATACCTGCTCGGGTGACCGATCAGTGCCGTGGGTAGCGCTGCACCCAGGCGTCGCCGAGTGCGTTCCGCGCCGAATGGCGGTCGAAATGCCACAGCGCGTCGGTCGCCACCTGTTCGATCAGGTGATGCAGCTCAAGCTGCTCGACCCACTTCCGGGGCAGGCCGGGAACGCCCACCCGAGCGCCGAGCAGCGCACCGGTCAACGCGCCGGTGAGCGCGCTGCGGCCGGAGTGGTTCACCGCGCGCAGCATGGCCTGTTCCGGGTAGTTCTCGAAGCCGGACAACGCGGCGAACGAGCGGCCGAGGACGGACAGCGTGCTGTGTCCGTCGCCGATCAGCTCCGGCATCCGCAGGTCCGGCAGGCCGTGCTCGCCGAAGAACGGCACCGCCTCGGCCACCAGGTCGCGCACCGGCCCCCACTCCGGGCCGTCGTGTTCCTCGAGGACCTCGCGGGACAGATTCCACACCGGATAGCTGAACGAATCCTTCGTGAGCGCCTTCTCGAACACCCACGCCAGGTAAGTCGCGGCGGCCACGTCGTCCGGCTGGTGCGTCACTCCGGCGAGATCGCGCACGACCTGGCCGATGCCGCCGCTGAACCCGGTGCCCGGACCCGCCGCGGTCAGCACCGCGGGCAGCGCGCCGAGCAGCGCGGCCGGACCCGACATCGGCGCGGCTTGCGGATCGCCGGTGACCAGCGCGTGGTACGCGTTGAGCTCGGCGTCGTCGATCGCGCGGCGGGCGTGCAGTTCGGGCACCTTGACGAGGAAACCGTCGGCGTTCTGGATCGCCGCGCCCTGCGTGTGCAGCCAGCGGCCCAGCGCGCCGCGGACCACGCCGGGGAACAGCTTTTCGACGTCGCGCGATTCCGGCTGTTCGCGGTGCGGGCTGCGGATCACGGCCTCGGTCAGGAACAGCAGCCGTTGCGTCATCGAGCCGATCCGGCCCGGCTGGTCGAACGCGAGTGGCAGGTCGCGGACGCCGTCCGGACCGTAGGTCGAGACGATCTCGTCCAGCCGCATCCGGTCGACGGCCGAGCCGAGCGCCTCGCCGAGCGCGAAGCCGACCCACGCGCCGACGACCCGCTGCCAGCCGTAACGGAAGTTCTCCAGGCTGATCTCGGGGTATTTGCCGAAGGTGTCGAGCTTCGGGACGATCCGGCCGTCGTTGTCCCAGGACGGCACGAGGCCGTTGGCGCGCAGGTCGTTCGGCCGCGAGCGGCTCGGCTCCGGCTGTTCGAACCGGCGCAGCCACGACCGGCCGAGGACGGTCTTGCGGCATTCGTCGGCGGTCAGCTCGAACCCGTGCCGCCGCGCGCGTTCCGCGGCTGCCTTCGGGATGTCGACCGGCTTCTCCAGCCCGATCCGGGCGGCGGTTTCGACGGCGAATTTCTCCAGGTCTTCTTCGATCTCCGGGCAGCGGCCGTTCTCGTCCACCCGCGGTTCCTGGCGGGGAAACCGCTTCGCGATCGCGGTCAGCTCGGCGCCGGCGACGTCCTCGAAGGTCGCCGGACCGCCGTTGATCACCAGGTTCGGCGGGTGTTCGAACTCGGCCAATGTCGCCAAGTCGACTCGCCACCAGGCGTGTTCGCGGGCGGGCAGATGCCGGGTCGAGCTGAAGACGCGGAGCTCGTTGCGTTCCTCGGAGAAGTAGAACCGGTCGGTCGCGCCGGTTTTGAGGTCGAACGGCACGAAGACTTCGCAGCGCAGCAGGCCGATCAGCAGCTGCTCGCGCGACAGCCAGCCGACGCTCGCGAAGGCGAGGAGCGTTTCCAGCGGGTTTTCCGGCTTCGGGTAGCCGCGGCGGATCGGACCGGCCTTGTACTCGGGGTTTTCGCGTTCGTCACCGGTCTGGTGGCCGTCGTTGTCGACCTTCACCCAGCCGGCGACCGCGGGCAGCGGCACGCCGAGTTCGCCCAGCCCGGCCTTCGCGTACTCCGGGTCGACGACCTCGCGCCAGCTCTCCTGTCCCGGATAAGCGACCGGGGTGCTGAGCCCGCCCGGATGCGGATGCGCCTGGCGCAGCTCGCCGTCCGGCTCGCGCACGAGCACCGACGGGGCGGGGAACAGTTCTTTGTCCGGACGGCCGTCGTCGAGGAACGCGACAGTGTTGTAGGGGATCGACCAGCCTTCGGGGACCCGCAGCACGCGGTCGTGGTCGACCCGGAGGCCGCCCGGCCCGGAGACCTCGGGGCCGTGCACGGCGCGCAACCACTTCCCGACCTTCTCCACCGCTTCCGCCGCTTCCACCTACTCGATCCTCTCCAGGCTTCCGTCGGACTCGTGCTCCGCGATCGGCTTGGGCAAGACGTACGCCACCGCGCCGCCGGGAAGGTTCGCCCAGGGCACCGTCACCCCGGTGATCACGTGGAGTGATCTTCGGAGGCGAAAAGTGCTGGTCATGCGCTCCCGTTCGAGTGGCAGGGACGTCGTCGCGAACCGTACCGCCTGGTGGTGGACCAGGTTGCCGGGTTCTTCGCCGAATCGCAGAACGACGGTACCTTCCGCCAACCGAGTGAGTCTCTTGTTCCGCAGCAGCGTGAGGGGAGGGTCACCCGGCACGGGCTGGACCGGCCAGTCGGCGACCTCCCGCGCCGTTTCCAGCGGGGTTTCGCGGCCGCTGGTCGCGCGGGCGGGATGCAGCAGCAGCGCGCCGAGCAGGTGGTGCGCGGCGTCTTCGAGGCGGGCGAAAACCTGCTCCCGACCGTCCGGCGCGACGACCGCCCATCCGGCTTTGACCTGGTAGAGGCTCCATTTCCCGGCTTCCCGCCCGCCGAGGCAGCGGACGTCGGCCCACACGCCGAACGAGTCGAGCCGGTGTTCGAGGTGGGTCAGGAGTTCGGCGTCGGACAGGACCGGGTCCGGGTTGGTTTCCCGCTCCGCGGCGACGTCGCCCGCGGTCCGCTGGAGGTCGTCCGGCGTCGGTCGCGGACGGGGTTTCCCGGCCAGGTCGGCTTCCGCCGTGCGGCGCACCAGATGGTCGACGTATGGCGGGTGAAAGCCCCGGTCGCGGATGTGCTGGAGCAGTTCGGGCTCGGGCGCTGTGCCGTGTTCTCTCAAGCGCTCGGCCACTTCGACCGGCCAAATCCAGGTGCCGTCAGTGCGGTGTCGTTCGCCGACCTCGGCCTCGCGTTCGAGGTACCGCAGCACGAGCGGCAGCTCTTCCTCCGACAACGGTTCGCCGGTCCCGGCGGTGGCGTGCCGGAACACGACGCCGAGCGGGAGCCCGACGTGCAGCCGCCACCAGTCGGGAAGGTGCTCGTCGTCGCGGGGAAAGGTGGTGAGTTCGGCGAGGTAGGCGGACGAATCGGGCGGCGTCGTCCACGGGGGCTCGTCGTCGGTGAAGTAGTCGAAGTCGAACGCGCCGTCCGGGGTGAGCACGTAGCGCGCCTGAACCCAGGTGCCGCGGCCCGCTTGGTACATCTCGGCACGCAAGTCGGTGAGACGCTGGACCATCTCGGTGGTGGCGACGGTGTTGCGGGCCTGCACCTCGTAATGGTCGCCGAGCTGGGCGAATCCGATGCCGGCCAGCGCGTCCGGATCGGCCCGGTGCGCCTTGATCAGCCGACCGATCTCGACGAGCACCTGCTGACCGGTACCCGTTGGTTCCACGTGAATCATTGCGTCCGGAGCGGACGACATCAGGACCCGCGACGGCGGTTCTGCGGAACGGTTCCGCGCGGACGGACACGACGCGGGGTCGGCCGCGGGGCGGGCATCGAGGAGCTGTGCTGCGGTTCGGGTGCGTCGGCCAGGTGCTGCACGAGTGCCTGGACGGTCGACGCGAGCTGCGCGGGGGTCGTCCGCTCGAAGGCGTCCGGCGCGAACTCAAGCCTGCCGAGCGTGCCGGCCGGCCCGGCGGTCGCGCGGACGAGCCCGTCGGGCGAGGTCAGGACAGCCGGCGCGGCGTCGAGACGGGCACGGTCGTCGCCGATGGTGCTCACGGTGGCCCCCCGTGTCGGTTGCGCGTGCCGAGATTAACTCGACCGGGTCACAAGTCACCCTAATGCCCAACGGTGAGTTACTACCCCCGTTTGGGTTCAACGGTTTGCGGCAGCGAATCGCCGCGCCGCCGACCGGCCAGCAGGTATCCGGCCCCGCCCAGCAGATAGAGCGCGGTCGCGACCACCATGAGCTCGGGCGAGTACCCGTTGTCCTTGACGAAGAGCGCCGCGAGCGAAACCGCCACCACCTGGGTGATGTTGAACAGCGTGTCGTACAGCGCGAAGACCCGCCCGCGAGCCTCGTCCGCGACATCCAGCTGCACCGACGAGTCGACGGACAGCTTCACGACCTGACCGGTCCCCATGATCAGGAACGACGCGATCAACGCCAACGGCAGCAACATCGGCAACCCGAACGCGGCCTGCGCGACCGCCGAAACGAGCAGCGACCCGAGCACCGCCCACGTCCGCCCAAGCGACCGAATCAGCCGCGCCGTCACCAGCCCCGCGACGAGAATTCCTGCTCCCGCGCAAGCGACCATCTGGCCGAGCCCGGGCAGTCCCGAGCGAAAGATCCCGTCGTCAGCGAAGTAATTGCGCATCAGCAACACGCTGAGCAGCAACGAAATCCCATACGCCGCGCGATGCGCGAACAACGCGACAAACCCAGCCGTAACCCGAGGCGCCCGCCACGCATGTCGAGCCCCATCAGCCAGCCCGCGCGCGACCGCCACCACCGGATTAGTCGGCTCGTCAACCACAGTCGGCCCGAGCACACCCTTCGCGAACCGATGCGCGAGCACGGCGGACACCAACGCCCCGACCGCAGCAAACGCAGTGGTCTCCGCCGACCCGACATCCCCGGCCCCGAACACCGTCCGCAACCCGATCGCACACCCGCCACCGACGACCGCGATCGCCGACCCGAGCGTCGCCGCGACCGCATTAGCCGAAACCACCGCCGACGGCTCCACTACATGCGGCAACGCAGCAGACAACCCAGACCCGATAAACCGGCTGATCCCCTCCGCAAGCAACGCGAGCGAAAACAACCCGATCCCGCCGACCCCAGCCCCCACCGCAACAACGGACGCCAAGATCGCCACGGCCCGCACCAGATTGGCGAACACCAGCACCCGCCGCCGGTCCCACCGATCGAGCAACGCCCCAGCAAACGGCCCCACCAGCGAATACGGCAGCAGCAGAGCAGCGAACCCCTCCGCGATGGCCAACGGATCAGCCGCCCGCTCCGGATTGAACAGGACGGCCCCAGCCAGCCCAGCCCGAAAGACCCCGTCCCCCCACTGAGCCGCGAACCGCGTAAACAACAACCGCCGAAACAACGGCTCCCGAACGACCCACTCCCCCACCCGCACCACACAACCCTACTGACCACCCCAGTACCCCAAAAAGACGACAAATCGACAGTCAAGCACGCCGGGCTGGCTAGGGGCAGATCGCGGCGCGTCACCCCTGGCGAACGAACTAGCCCAGCCGACAGCGCCTCCGAAGCAACAACGCCCAACCCAACCTCACTCGGCCCAAGCCCCTGAACGGCGAGCCAACGCCACCCCGACGCAACAAAGCCCACTCAGGCCAGCCCGAGCCAGATCGCCAGGCGGCGAGCTGGCCCAGCGAGCCCGCAGCGGCGCGAGGCAACAAAAGCCCACCCGCACCTGCTCGAATCAGATCGCCGGACGGCGAGTTGGCTTGTCCAGCCAGGCGCGGCCCCGAGCAACAAGCCACCCACGTCCGCGCGAGTCAGAGCGCCGGGCGGCAAGTTGACCCGGCGAGCCTGCAGCGGCCCCGAGGCAGCAGAGGCCCACCCGCACCTGCCCGAATCAGATCACCGGGCAGCGAGTTGGCCCGGCGAGCCAACAACGCCCCGAAACAACAACGACCCACATTGGCTGGGGCCAGGTCGCGAGGCGGCGAGTTGGCCTGCCCAGCCACCAACGGCGCTGAAGCACAGAACCCACCCACATTGGGCCAGGTCGCTGGGCGGCGAGTTGGCCTGCCCGGCCAGCAACGACCCCGAAGCACAGAGACCCACCCACATTGGTGGGCGTCAGGTCACGAGGCGGCGAGTTGGCCTGCCCAGCCAGCAACGGCCCGAGACAACAAAGCCAACCCACATCCAGTCAAGTCGAGCCGGAGCCCCGGCGCGAGCCACGGCATCTCACCCCCGGGAAAGCCGCTGCACCCGAGCCAGCTCGCTGACCACCGATCGGTGCCACACCCCGGAAGCAACAAACCCCACCAGCACCGGTTGCCAAAACAAAGGGGGCTCCGCCCCCGCCCACCCCGAAAACCGCACCGAAGGCACCGCGGGGGTCCGGGGGGCTCGGCCCCCCGGGTACACGGCGCCGGTGGAAGGGGAAGGTGCGAAGCACCGAACAGGACTCGAGAACACCGGCGCACTCGTTTCGCCTCTCGGCGGCTTGGCGCAGTGTGGCTCCGGCCGGACCGGTATTCCACAAAGGCGGTTCTTCAGTGAGCCCGGGGGACACGAGTGCGCCGGCTCATTGTTCTCAACGGGGCGGGTGGTGCTGGTGTTCCCGTGCCGGGAGGATTTCCCTCGGCGGGTGATGGGATCATGGGTGGCGTGCCAGCGGACGCCGAGGTTGAACCGGGAACGCTCCTGGTCGCCGCACCCACGATGTTCGACCCGAACTTCAAGCGGACCGTGGTGTTCGTGATCGATCATCGGGCGGAGGGCACGCTCGGGGTGGTCTTGAACCGGCCGTCCGATGTTCCGGTGAATGACGTCCTGCCGGGGTGGGGCGCGCATGTCGCGGAGCCGCAGTCGGTGTTCGTCGGCGGGCCGGTCGACAAGAAGACCGCGCTTTGTCTCGCCGCGTTGCGGACTGGGGAGACCGCTTCCAGCGTTCCGGGCGTGGTTGCCGTGCGGGGGCCGGTCGCGCTGGTCGATCTGGACAGCGATCCCGAGGTGCTCGTGCCGAAGGTGCGGGGCGTGCGCGTGTTCGCGGGCTATGCCGGGTGGGATTCAGGGCAGCTCGCGGGCGAGATCGAACGCGAGGACTGGGTGATCGTCCCCGCGTTGCCGAGCGACATTCTCGCGCCGCCCAGCCGTGACCTGTGGGGTCAGGTGTTGCGCCGCCAGGGGGTGCCGCTCGCGTTGCTGGCCACCCATCCTGGCGATTTGCAGCGGAACTAGGCCTCGCTGGACTTCTGCAGGACTCCGCAGCCGCCGGCGCCGCACGCGCAGCCGCTGCAGCCGGACGGGACCGGCGACGGGGCGGGCACGGTCAGGGCGGCTCGCGCGCCCATCCGGGCTCCGGCGACGACCATCACCAGCAGGCCGAGCAGTCCGACGATCGCGGCGGCGACCAGGCCCGCGGTGGCGGGGATCGCCAGACCGGCGAGTCCGCAGACGACCGCGGCCGCGCCTCCGGCCAGGGTCGGGATGCCGGCCACCCGGTTGGCGAGCTTGAACGCCTCTTCGCTGCGCATCGAGGCTTCGGTCCGGACTCCGGCCCCGCTCGCCCTGCTCAGCCGTCCGCGCACGCCGAGGAAGCCACCCCAGCCGACGACGACACCAAGGACGATCGGAACGAGCGCGATAGCGAACACCCTCTGAGGATAAGCGTGACCTCGCGGCAATGTCCCGGATACCCTCGTCGGCTGTGCTACGGGCCATGTCTTCGTCCACGCGACACCGGCTGTTCGCCGCCGCCGGGATCGTCACCTTGTCCTTGCTCGTCCCCGGAACCGGGACCGCCGCTACTGCCGCGCAGCGGCCGGTCCGCCTGCTCGGCGAGCAGCGTGTGCCGCACAACCTGCAGTTCCAGGGCACCACGGTCGGCGGATTGTCGTCCGTCGACTTCGATCCGCGCACCGGCGGTTACGCCTTCATCAGCGACGACCGGTCCGCGATCAACCCGGCCCGCTTCTACACCGCGAAGTTCGACGTCGGAGCCAACGGTGTGGGTCCGGTCACCTTCACCGGCACGCATCCGCTGCTGCGCCCCGACGGCACGCCGTATCCGCCGCTCGCGAAGAACGACCCGGCCGCTCCCCAGAACGAGCAGACGATCGACCCCGAGGAACTGCGCGTCGACCCGTGGACCGGGCACTACGTCTGGTCGCAGGAAGGCGATCGGCTCGCCGACCAGCACCTGATCCAGCCCTCGATCCGCGAAGCCACCCGCGACGGGCACTACGTCCGTGACCTGCCGTTGCCCGCCAACGAGCGGATGACGCCGGACGCCGGTCCGCGCCGCAATTACGTTCTCGAAGGCCTCGCCTACACCGGGTTCGGCACGCTGCTGGCCAGCGAGGTCGAGGCCCCGCTGCTGCAGGACGGGCCGCCGCCCACGCCGACGTCGGGTGCGTTGTCGCGGATCACCCTGCAGAGCCGCTTCGGGCCCGTGCTCGCGCAGTACGCGTACCCGCAGGAGAAGCTTTTCGCCGAGCCCAAGCCCGCCACCGGGTTCGCCGACACCGGGGTTTCCTCGATGCTCGCGGTGAACCAGGCCGACCCGACGAAGTTCCTGATGATGGAGCGGTCCTTCGTCACCGGCGTCGGCAACAAGGTGCGCATCTTCGAGATCGACACCACCGGCGCGACGAACGTCCTCCACACCCCGTCCCTGACCGCCGCGAAGCACGTCAAGCCGGTGAAGAAGAAGCTGCTCGCCGACCTCTCCGACCTGCCGCTCTCCACGGTGGACAACATCGAGGGGATGACCTGGGGCCCGGCGCTGCCGTCCGGGGAACGCACCCTCGTGCTCGTGAGCGACAACAACTTCTCCGCGTCGCAAGTCACCCAGGTCGTCGCTTTGGCGGTCCCGTCGGAACGGCTTTGACCAGCGCGTTACGATGAGTGCATGAACACGGCTCGGCTGCTCCTTGGCCTGCCGCGCTGACCTGGTCCGATGACCGGCTCGGCGCGGCGACCCCTCATGCCTTCTGGCTTGGGGGGTCGAGTTGTTTCTGGGAGTGGCTCGACACGGAGGAAGACGGCGATGACAGGGTCTGACGAGGCCACCGGGGCCGCGGCGAAGAGTGCCGCGGACGCTGAGCACGCCCCGCCGTTCCGCTACACCGCGGAGCTGGCCGGGCAGATCGAGCAGCGCTGGCAGGACCACTGGTCCGACCACGGCACCTACCACGCGCCGAACCCGGTCGGCCCGCTCGCGGAAGCGGGCGAGCCGGTGCCCTCGGACAAGCTGTTCGTGCAGGACATGTTCCCGTACCCGTCCGGTTCCGGCCTGCACGTCGGGCACCCGCTGGGCTACATCGGCACCGACGTCTACGCGCGGTATCACCGGATGATCGGCCGGAACGTGCTGCACACGCTGGGCTACGACGCGTTCGGCCTGCCCGCCGAGCAGTACGCGGTGCAGACCGGCACGCATCCGCGCACCACGACCGAGCAGAACATCGCCACGATGCGCCGCCAGCTGAAGCGGCTGGGGCTGGGCCACGACGAGCGCCGCTCGATCGAGACGATCGACCCGGACTACTACAAGTGGACCCAGTGGATCTTCCTGCAGATCTTCAACTCCTACTACGACGAGGACGCCCGCAAGGCGCGTCCGATCGAGGAGCTGGAGAAGGCGTACGCGGCGGGTGAGCGCACGACGCCGGACGGCCGTCCGTGGACCGAGCTGAGCACCGTCGAGCAGCGCAAGATCATCGACGACCACCGGCTGGTCTACATCTCCGAGGCTCCGGTGAACTGGGCCCCCGGCCTGGGCACCGTCGTCGCGAACGAGGAGGTGACCGCGGACGGCCGCAGCGACCGCGGCAACTTCCCGGTGTTCCGCAAGAGCCTGCGCCAGTGGATGATGCGGATCACCGCGTACGCCGACCGCCTGGTCGACGACCTGGAGCTGCTGGACTGGCCGGAGAAGGTCAAGTCCATGCAGCGCAACTGGGTCGGCCGGTCGCAGGGCGCGCGGGTCTCGTTCGCCGCGGGCGGCGAGAAGATCGAGGTCTTCACCACCCGTCCGGACACCCTGTTCGGCGCCACCTACATGGTGATCGCGCCGGAGCACCCGCTGGTCGAGAAGCTGACCGCGGCGCAGTGGCCGGGCGAGCACCCGGAAAGCTGGACCGGCGGCGCGAAGACGCCCGCCGAGGCCGTCGCCGCGTACCGGGCCGCCGCCTCCCGCAAGTCCGATCTGGACCGGCAGGAGAACAAGGAGAAGACCGGCGTCTTCACCGGCACCTACGCGGTGAACCCGGCCAACGACAAGGAAATCCCGGTCTTCGTCGGCGACTACGTGCTGATGGGCTACGGCACCGGCGCGATCATGGCGGTGCCGGCACAGGACCAGCGCGACTACGACTTCGCGAAGAAGTTCGAGCTGGAGATCGTCCGCACGGTCGATCCCGGCGAGGGCTTCGAGGGCGAGGCGTTCACCGGCGACGGGCCGGCGATCAACTCCGCCAACGACACCGTCGACCTGAACGGCATGGGCGTCGCCGACGCCAAGAAGACGATCATCGCCTGGCTGGAGGACCGCGGCGCGGGCGAGGGCACCGTGCAGTACAAGCTGCGCGACTGGCTGTTCGCCCGCCAGCGTTACTGGGGCGAGCCGTTCCCGATCGTCTACGACGAGAACAACCTGCCGATCGCGCTGCCCGAGGACCAGCTGCCGGTCGTGCTGCCGGAGGTCGACGACTACTCGCCGAAGACCTTCGACCCGGACGACGCCGACTCCGAGCCGTCGCCGCCGCTGTCGCGTGCGAAGGACTGGGTCGAGGTCACCCTGGATCTGGGCGACGGGCCGAAGAAGTACCGCCGCGACACGAACGTCATGCCGCAGTGGGCCGGTTCCTGCTGGTACCAGCTGCGTTACGTCGACCCGGCGAGCCAGGACGTGTTCTGCGCGCCGGAGAACGAGGCGTACTGGCTGGGCCCGCGCCCGGCCGAGCACGGCGTGGACGACCCGGGCGGCGTCGACCTGTACGTCGGCGGCGTCGAGCACGCGGTGCTGCACCTGCTGTACTCCCGCTTCTGGCACAAGGTCCTGTACGACCTGGGCCACGTGTCGTCGAAGGAGCCGTACCGCCGCCTGTTCAACCAGGGCTACATCGAGGCGTTCGCCTACACCGACAAGCGCGGTGTGTACGTGCCTGCTGAGGACGTCGTCGAGCGCGACGGCAAGTTCTTCTTCGGCGACGAAGAGGTCAAGCAGGAATACGGCAAGATGGGCAAGAGCCTGAAGAACGCCGTGACGCCGGACGAAATGTCGGACACCTACGGCGCGGACACCTTCCGGCTGTACGAGATGTCGATGGGCCCGCTGGACATGTCACGGCCGTGGGCGACCAAGGACGTCGTCGGCGCGCACCGGTTCCTGCAGCGGCTGTGGCGGCTGGTGGTCGACGAGCAGACCGGCGAGCTGCGGGTTTCCGCGGACGAGGCGACCGAGGCGGACCGGAAACTGTTGCACCGCACCATCGCCGGGGTTCGCGAGGACTACGCGGAGATGCGGTTCAACACCGCGGGCGCGAAGCTGATCGAGCTGAACAACCACCTGACCAAGGCGTACGGCTCGGCCGCGGCGACCCCGCGCGAACTGGCCGAACCGCTGGTGCTGCTGCTGGCTCCGCTGGCCCCGCACGTGGCCGAGGAGCTGTGGCACCGGATGGGCCACGCCGATTCGCTGGTGCACGGGCCGTTCCCGGTCGTGGACGAGAAGTACCTGGTCGAGGACTCGGTCGAGTACCCGATCCAGGTCAACGGCAAGGTCCGCTCGCGGATCACCGTGGCCGCGGACGCGAAGAACGACGCGGTGCAGGCGACCGCGCTGGCCGACGAAAAGATCGCCGCGCTGGTCGGCGACAAGACGCCGCGCAAGGTGATCGTGGTGCCGGGCCGGCTGGTCAACATCGTGCTGTGAACCGCTGACGCCCGGCTCGGGACCTCGTCCCGGGCCGGGCGTCAGCGGAACTTCAGGAAATCGGCGAGCGCGAATCCCGGCCCGACCGCCCGCTGCGAGAGCGAGACGTCGGTGCGCTCGAGGAGTTTGCGGGCCGCGACGTGGTCAGTCGGCCGGTTGACGGATTCGACCGCGACGAGCTGGCCGTGTCGGAAGCAGTAGGTCGAAAACGCACCTTCTCCGGGCGCGGTGACCGCCTCGTCGTAGCCGGTGAGGTCTCCGGCGATCTGCAGCTTGAGCTGGTGCTGGTCACTCCAGAACCACGGCGACGCCGTGTAGGCGGCCGGGGCTCCGCCTATCGTGCGCGCCACCGTTCGAGCTTGGTCCGTGGCGTTCTGCACCGACTCCCGGCGACGCGTGCGCGAGCCGTTCCGCTCCGCGATCCGGGCGCAGTCCCCGATGGCGAAGACGCTGGGGTCGGAGGTACGCAGGTATCGGTCGGTGACGATGCCGTCGTCCACGGCGAGCCCGGCGGACTCGGCGAGTGCTGTCTCCGGAACGGCGCCGACGCCGACCACGACGAGGTCCGCAGTGATTTCCGTGCCGTCGGCGAGCCGGACCCCGATGGCCTGGCCGTCGGGACCGCCGATGATTCGCTGTACTCCGGTACCGGTGCGGACGGTGTTTCCCCAACCGTGGTGCGCTTTCTCCAGTTGCGCCGCCGTGTGCGCGGAGACCGACCGCGACAGAATCCGCTGCGCTGCTTCGACAATCGTCACCGGAGTCCCGCCGGCCGCCGCGACCGCAGCGAACTCCAGACCGATGAAGCCGCCGCCGATGACGACCGGGCGGCGCGCGGTCTCCAGCCGTGCGCGTAACGCGTCGGCGTCCGGCAGGGTCCGCAGCACGAGGACGCCGTCCAGATCATGGCCAGGCACCGGCAGCGGGCGGGCCCGGGCGCCGGTCGCGAGAACGAGCGTGTCGTAGCCGACCGTTTCGCCCGAACGCAGGCGGACGGTCCGGGCCGATCGGTCGATCGCCACGGCGGGCTGGCCGGTCCGCAGCGTGATCTCCCGCCGCTCGTAGTAGGCGGCCGGGCGGAACGCGACGCGGGCGCGGTCGGCCTTGCCCAGCAGATAGGCCTTGGACAGCGGCGGACGCTGATACGGCAGTCCACAGTGGACGTCAAGCAGGGTGACCGGACCGTCGACGCCGGTGTCGCGCAACGAGGTCGCGGCGGCGAATCCGGCGTGTCCGGCACCGATGACGACCGTCCCGCCGCGGGTCAGCACTGGGTCTCCGGAAGGTAGACGGTGAGTCCGTCGAGGGCTGGGTCCGCGACGAGCTGACAGGCCAGCCTGCTCGTCGCGCGGCGTGGTTCCGCGGTGCCGTCGAGCATCTCGTTCTCGAGTTCGGAAACCGCGGGCATCCGGTCCAGGTCGTTGGCACAGACGAAAACGTGACACGTGGCGCAGGTGGCGTTTCCGCCGCACTCGGCGAGGATCTCGTCGATGCCGTTGTCCACGGCCGCTTCCATCACCGACACTCCCTCGCCGACCTCGATCGGGCGGCGATCCCCGCCGGGACGCACGAAAATCACAGTAGGCACGGCATGCTCCGTTCAGGCTGATTCGGGGGTGAAGACGACCGGCAGATGCTCGATCTCCAGGAGTTTTCCGCCCTGGAGCGTCGAATACGCGATGTCGCCGGAGAGCCGGATGTCCGGCAGCCGCGCGAACAACCGGGTCACGACTTCTTTCAGCTCGGCCCGCGCGAGGTGGCGGCCGAGGCAGAGGTGCGCGCCGAAACCGAACGCGACATGCGGGTTCGGTGTGCGGTCGAGCCGGAAAGCCTCGGGATCCGGGAACCGCCTCGGATCGTGGTTCGCGCTGGCGTAGTTGAGAAACAGCCGCGTCCCCTTCGCGACCGGGGTGTCGCCGATGGCGGTGTCGTTCGTCGCTGTCCTGGCGAAGATGTGCAGCGGAGTGGTGAGCCGCAAGCTCTCCTCCACGAGCGCGGACAGTTTCGCGCCGCCTTCCGCCACGACCTCGCGCAGGCCGGGTTCGGTCAGCACGTGGTGCAGCAGGCCCGCCATCGCCGCGGCGGTGGAATGGTGGCCGCCGAGCAGCAAGGTCATCAGGACGCCGATGATGTCGTCGTCGCCGAGTTCGCGGTCGCCGAGCTTCCCCGACGCGAGCCGCGACAGGTAGTCGTCGCGGGGTTCCCGCCGCCGCTGGTCGAGCTGGCCGCGGATGAACGCGTCGAACGCGGATTTGCGCTGGCCGAAGGACGGGGTGCCGATGGACTGGAACGCCGCGATGGCCACCTCGCGCAGCACCCCGCAGTCGGCGGGGGAAAGACCGGCGACCCGGCCGACGACGTGGGCCGGGATCGGCTCGGCGAGCGCGGAGAACAGCTCGGCCGTTCCGGTGCCGGCGAAGGCATCGATGTGCCGGTCGACGACCTCGGCCAGGTCCGGGGCGAGGGCACGGACGGCGGCCGGGGTGAGCGGGGCCTGCATCGCGGCGCGCCAGGCCAGGTGCTCGTCGCCGTCGTAGTCGATCGGGGCGAGCCGGGGCAGCCCGCTCGGCGGGATGAACGCGCCGTCGGCGGAGCTGAAATCCGCGGCGCGGTTCGCGGTGGCACGGACCTCTTCGTAGCGAAGGACGTGCAGGTGGCCGCCGTGCCGCGAGTTGTGCGCCACGGGGCACCGCTCGCGCATTTCGGTGTAGGCGTCCCACACCTGGTCTCGGGTGAGCGACCGGTCGAGGTGGTCGTAGTCGGCCGAGTGGCGGGGGTTCGACGGTTCGGTCATGTGACGCTCCATCGGGAGTTCGGGCTTCGGTGCCGCGGTCCGTCCTTTTATTTACTGAACGGACTGGTAAATAGTTTTGCCCCGGACGACGCCCGATGTCAAGACGCTCGTGGGTTCAGCTGCTGGAACGCGCGCCGTCGAGGACGGCCTTGACCACCGAACGGTCCCAGTCCTCGCCCATCTCGACGCCGGCGAGATAGTCGGCGTAGAACGCGCCGATGATCAGCGAGACGGTGCGTTCGACGTCGGTGCCGGGCCGGAATTCCCCGGTCTCGATCGCGTGCCGCACGATCCCGGCGAAAGCGGCGCGGCGCGGGTGCAGGGTGCTGGCGCGGACGATGTCGAGGAACTCGCCCGACTGGGCCTCCGCGGTCAGGCAGGTCCCGATGATGCTCATCCCGCCGACCTCGGCGTACTGCCTGCGCATCGCGGCGAGGAGGGCGACCAGGTCGTTCTCCGGGTCGCCGGTCGGGGCGGGCAGGTCGCCGATCTGCAGACGGGCGAGTGCGGCGCCGATGAGTTCGGATTTGCTGCGGAACCGCGTGTAGACCGTCACCTTGGAAGTGCCCGCGTCCGAAGCGACCTTTTCCACCGAAGTGCCCTCGACCCCGGCCGAAGCGAGCAGCCGGATCGTCGCGTCGAGAATCGCGGCTTCGATCGCCGGGTCCCTTGGGCGGCCGCGCGAACCGGCACCGCCTGCCGCGCGGCGTTCTTCGGCCCGCTTCGCCACCTCTGCCGCCATTCGCTCGACGTCTTCTTCGGTGACGGTACCAAGCGGGGGCCGGGCCGGGCGTGCCGCCAGACCCGGCCCACCGGCTATTCCGGGGCGGTGGCGGGATTGCCCGCGGGCACTCGGGAATCCGGTTCGACGGCCTGGTTCGCCGCCCGCGCCAGCCGGTTTCCCGCTGTCTCCTTGATGGCCAGCGCGGCGGCGAGACTCAGCGCGCCGCCCAGCATCGCGTAATAAGCCGGTGCGGCCGGATCGCCCGTGGTGACGATCAAACTGGTGGCGACGAGCGGCGCCGCTCCGCCGAAGAGCACCGCGCAGATGTTCCAGCCGAGACCCATGCTCGTGTACCGCGTGCCCACCGCGAACAGTTCCGGCAGGATCGGGAGGCAGGGCGCGAACGTCGCCGCGGTCAGCAGCCCCAGTACGGCCAGCGTCCACCCGAGAGTGGCGGTCCGCCCACTGCCCAGGAGCAGAAAACCCGGGTACGACAAGGCGGTCAGCGCACCCGAGCCCGCGATCAGCACCGGCCGCCTGCCGAACCGGTCGCTGAGCGCCGCGAACAGCGGCATGCCGACGCAGAACGCCGCGATGCCGACGACGTTCGCGAGCAGAGCGGCGGATCGTCCGTAGTGCAGCACCGAAACCAGATAGGTCGGCAGGTAGATCAGGTAGAGGTAGGTGAAGACCGTCAGGCCGGCGAGAATCGCGACGGTGAGGGCGATGGCGCGGAAATCGCGTCGCACGCTCGCGCGCAGCGGAGCGTTTTCGACGCCGCCTTCCCGAGCCGCGGCCACGAACTCCGGGGTGTCGGCAAGCCGGAGCCGGAGGTACACGCCGACCAGGCCGAGGGGCAGGGCCAGCAGGAACGGCACCCGCCAGCCCCAGCTCGCGAGAGCGTCCGGCGAAACGGAACGGCTGACCGCGGCCGAGACCAGCGCGCCGGCCAGCAGCCCGAGCCCGATCGCCACCCCCAGCCACGAGAGCAGGAAGCCGCGGCGCCGCGCCGGCGCGAATTCGGCTACGTAGGAGATCGCGCCGCCGAACTCGCCGCCGACGGATATCCCCTGTACCAGCCGGATCACCGTCAGCAGGATCGGCGCGGCCACCCCGATCTGGCCGTATGCGGGCAAAAACCCGATCAGCGTGGTGGCGGCCGACATCAGCAGGATCACGCCGGAAAGCACCGAACGACGTCCGTAGCGGTCGCCGAGGGGGCCGAAGATCATCGCGCCCAGCGGGCGTACCAGGTAGCTGGTCGCGAAGGCGGCGAAGGTCAGCAGCAACGACGCGGGCGCGGACTTCACCGGGAAGAACAGCGGACCGAAAACCGAAGCGAAGTAGGCGTAGACGACGAAGTCGTAGTACTCGACGAAGGTGCCGATCGAGGCGGCGGTCGCCGCCGTCCGGATTCTGACTGGGGTGGCCTTGGCTGGTCGACTGGTCATCAGTGCCTCTCTCGTCATTGAGATGGGGGCCTCGGGAAGCGAAACGGTAAGCCGCTTGTGACACTCACGTCAAGTTATCGACACTGATGAAACGACCTGGTCACCGGAAGTGCCGATCTTGGCGCGGGCCCGAACCGTCACGACCGAAAGACGCCAGCTTCGCCCGTCGGCTCGCGCTTCGATGGTTGAAAGCGAAACAAACGGAAGGGGCGGACATGAACCTCGACGGCAAAGTGGCGCTGGTGACTGGCGGGAGCCGCGGAATCGGTGCGGCGACGGCACTGCGGCTCGCCGAGGCCGGTGCGGACGTGGTGCTCACCTACGCGGTGAACGCCGAGCAGGCCGCGACCGTGGTCGACCGGATCAAGGCGCTCGGCAGGCGTGCGCTCGCGGTCGGTGCGGACAACGCGGACGCGGCTGCGGTCGAAGCCGCGGTGGAAGCGGCGGTCGCCGAGTTCGGGCGGCTGGACGTGCTGGTCAACAACGCGGGCGTTGGTTTCGTCGGTCCGCTGGAGCAGACCGGGATGGACGACGTCGACCGCGTGCTGGCGGTGAACGTGCGCGGCGTGCTGGCCGCGACCAAGGCGGCGGCCAAGCACCTGCGCGAAGGCGGCCGGGTGATCACGATCGGCAGCTGCGTGACCGATCGCGTGCCCGGGCCAGGGATGGTGCTGTACGCGGTCAGCAAGTCCGCGATGGTCGGGCTGACCAAGGCGCTGGCCCGCGAACTGGCGGCGAACGGCGTGACGGTGAACCTGGTGCACCCGGGGCCGACCGACACCGAAATGAACCCGGCCGACGGCCCGTACGCGGCGGACCAGGCGTCGATGACTGCGGCCGGCCGGTACGGCAATCCGGCGGAAGTCGCGGACGCGGTGGCTTTCCTGGCTTCGCCGGACAGCGCCTACATCACCGCCGCGACCCTGTCGGTCGACGGCGGGCACGCGGCCTAATCGCGGTAGAGGCCGACGTCGCGGGCGAGGTCGGTGAGCATGGCCTCGAACAGGACGTCCGGTTTGGACACCGGGATCGGGTAATTGCCGAACACCTCAAGGGTCACGTGGCCGTAGAGCCGCGCCCAGAAGGTGATCATCAGGTAGGTGAGCCCGAGGTCCAGCTTCTCCGGCGGGATCTCCCGCCCGGACTCCTTGAGCACCGTCAGCAGATCCTGCTGGAACGCGGTGAGGTCGTCGCGGAGTTCGGGCGGGACCACGTCGTTCGGCGGCATGACCAGGTCGTGCTGGGCGAGCACGTGGCCGGCCGCGGCGAGGAAGATCTTGCCGAACGGCTCGTCGAGCCTGCGCAGCGCGCTGCCGGTCGCGGTGCCGGTGGACCCGGTCGGCGACGCGAACACCAGGGTGAATTCCTTGGTGTGGGTCAGCGCCCAGCGGCGGAACCCCTTGCAGATCTGGAACAGCTGCAGCAGGCCCTCGTCCTGCAGTTCCGCGATGTCCTCGGCGATTTCGGCGGCGAGGTCGGTGCAGACGTCGAGACGGAGGCTTTCCAGCAGGTCGTCGCGGGATTCGTAGTAGCGGTAGAGAGCCGGTGCGGTGATCCCCAGCTCCCGGGCGATGGCCCGCAGCGTGACGGCTTCCGGACCCTGGCCTACCAGCAGGTTCCGCGCGGTCCGGCGGATGTCGGATTCGGTAGCCGCTCGCGCGCGACCCCTGCGTGTGGGGCTGCTCATCTGGGCAGTCTAGGTGGTCTGGACACCGATTTCGGCACTTGGCGGGAGAACCGGGGCGCCGCCGACGCCGATCACTCGGGGGGCTACGTGATCGGCGCCGGCGACCCGATGCCCTCTCCGGTGCGCTTCCGGTCGGGGCAACGTCATCGGCTCAAGTCCGGTGACGCTCGAAGAAGAGCGAAGCCCGTCGCAGAAGTGACGCCTGGGGGATACGGATCCCCCGATCGAGTGACGGACAGCCGCTGTTCCGCCTGATTGTCGCACTGAGCGCCAAGAAAGTTACAAACGCTTTCACTTTCGGGCACCGACGGCGGAAAGGAAGGGCCATGGCAGAGTGGCGGCATGAGTGCTGCGGTGCTGGTAGTCGGGTCCGCGAATGCCGATTTGGTGGTCCCGGTCGACCGTCGTCCCGGCGGCGGCGAGACGGTGCTGGGCGGCGACACCGCGTTGTCCCCCGGCGGCAAAGGCGCGAATACCGCGGTCGCGGCGGGAAAACTCGGCGCGGACGTCGCGTTGCTCGGTGCGGTCGGCGACGACCCCTACGGTCGATTGCTGCGGGATTCGTTGTCGAATGCGGGTGTCGATACGCAATTCGTTCGGACTGTCGATCGGCCTACCGGAATCGCTTACATCACCGTGACTCCGGACGGGGAAAACTCAATCCTCGTCTCCCCCGGCGCGAACTCCGCGCTGGAACCCGGCGACATCACCGACGAAGCACTGGACGGCGTACGGGTGCTCGTCGCCTCGTTGGAAGTGCCGCTGCCGACGATCGAACGCGCCGTGGTGCGGGCGCGGGAAAACGGCGTGCGGGTGCTGCTGAACCTCTCGCCGGCGGCCGAGGTGTCGCCGGAAACGCTGGCCGCGCTGGACGTCCTGCTGGTCAACGAGCACGAGGCCGCCTACCTGCTCGGTTCGGAGGACGCTGACCCGCGCAAGCTGCTCGAGCTCGGCCCGAGCGCGGCCGTGGTCACGCTCGGGGCCAAGGGCGCGGCGGTGCTGGAGGGCGACAAGTCGACAACCGTCGAGTCGCCCAAGGTGGAAGCGGTCGACACCACGGGCGCGGGTGACGCATTCGCAGGTGCCCTGGCGGCGGCTCTCGCCGATGGCGCTGACCTGGTCGAAGCTGCCCGCCGGGCGGTGAAAGTCGCTGCGGTGACCGTGACCCGGCATGGCGCCCAGCCGTCGTATCCGACGGCGGCCGAGCTGGAATGAGCCGCGTCCGGGCCGTGTTGCAGGTCACGTGGGCGATTCGTTCGGTTCGGCGTGGTGGCAGGGGTACGCGACCCGGTTGCGGAGGATCGCGGCAGCGCGTGATCCGCTGGCGTTGATGCCGCTCGACCAGACGCTCGCCGCGCTGGGCCGCACCGCGGAAACCTACGAGGGCCTGCGCAAAGTCCCGGTCGACGGCGTAGTGGGCTCCCTCGCGCGCGCCGAGGATTTCGACCGGCTGTTCCGGCCCCGCAACCGTGCGCTGCGGGACCGTTGGCGCGCGATCGCCGACGCGGTCGGGGAGCTTCCGCCGGTGCGGCTCGTGCGGCTGGGCGACATGTACTTCGTGGAGGACGGGCACCATCGGATCGCGCTGGCCAGGGCGCGCGGGGCGGAGGCGGTGCTCGCCGAGGTGCGGTCGGTCTGCACGGTCGCGTTCGCGATGCGCTGCCTGACACTGGCGGACCTGCCGTCGAAGCGGGCCGAACGGATGTTCCTGGAGCGGGTCCCGCTCGCCGACGCCGACCGGACCGACCTGTGGCTGGACGACCCGGCGGACTGGTTCCGGCTCGCGGACTCGGCGGAGGCCTGGGGTTTCCGGCAGACTTTGCGGGGCCGGGTGCTGCGCGATCGCGCGGAACTGGCCCGCGCGTGGTGGCACGAGGAGGTGCGTCCGGTGGTCGAACGGGTGCGAAATCGGGAATCAGTCGCGGCGCCGCGAGAGATCGCGGTCTACGTGAGCTATGGTCTAGACCATGTCTGAGAGTGCTGCCGCTCCGGCCGAGTCCGCTGCCGGTTCCTCGCTGACCGGGGTCGCGGTGAGCCCCGGACGCGCGAGCGGACCCGTCGTCCGGGTCGCCGAGCCGCTCGGGGAACCCGCCAGCACGCCCGCGCCGGACGATCCGGCGGCGGAGGCGGCCCGGATCGAACCCGCCGCGCAGGCGGTCGCCGCGCGGCTCGAAGCGCAGGCCGAGGCCGCGACCGGGGAAGCCGCGACGATCCTCGTCACGACCGCCGCGATGGCCGCCGACCCGGCGCTCGCGTCTCAGGCTCAACAGCTGGTGACGGCGCGGAACCTACCCGCGGCCCGCGCCGTCTACCAGGCCGCCGAAGGATTCGCCGACGCGTTGGCGGCCGCGGGCGGGTACATGGCCGAGCGGGTCCGCGACGTCCGGGACGTGCGCGACCGGCTCGTCGCCGAACTGCTCGGCATCGCCCCGCCCGGGGTGCCTGAACTGACGTCGCCGAGCGTTCTCGTCGCCCGCGACCTCGCCCCCGCCGACACCGCGGGGCTCGACCCGGCGAAGGTGCTCGCGCTGGTCACCGAGGAGGGCGGTCCGACGAGCCACACCGCGATTCTCGCGCGGGCGCTGGGGATTCCGGCGGTCGTCGCGGTGCGCGGGCTGCTGGCTTCCGACGCCAAGGCGCTGTCGGTCGACGGCGACACCGGCGTGATCGAGGCAGTCGACCCGTCCGCGCCGATCGTCACCGCCGCCGCGTCCGGGCCGGCTGAATGGAACGGCGTCGGCGAGTTGTCCGACGGGCACCGGGTGAAGGTGTACGGGAACGTCGGCTCCCCGGCCGACGCGCAGGCCGCCGCGGACGCGGGCGCCGAGGGCGTCGGGTTGTTCCGCACCGAATTCTGCTACCTCGACGCACCGGTCGAGCCGTCCGTCGAAGAGCAGCGAAAAGCTTATGCCGCAGTGCTTTCGCCGTTCCGCGGCAAGCCGGTCATCGTGCGCACGCTGGACGCGGGCGCGGACAAACCGCTCGCGTTCCTGTCCCCGGACGACGAGCCCAACCCGGCGCTCGGCGTGCGCGGCGTGCGGATCGCGTTCGACCGGCCGGAGGTGCTCGACCGGCAGCTCGAAGCCATCGCGGGCGCGGCGGAGGATTCCGGCGCGGAAGTTTCGGTGATGGCCCCGATGGTCGGCACCGTCGAGGAAGCCGCGTGGTTCGCCGAACGCGTGCGCGCCGCCGGGATCGCGCGCGCTGGCGTGATGATCGAGATCCCCGCCGCCGCGCTGCTCGCGCGGGAGATTCTCGGCGTGGTCGATTTCGTGTCCGTCGGCACGAACGACCTGGCCCAGTACACCTTCGCCGCCGACCGCCAGCTCGGCGCGGTGGCGAAGCTGAACGACCCGTGGCAGCCCGGTTTGCTGCGTCTGCTGAAGCTGATCGGCGACGCGGCGGAAGCGACCGGCAAACCGGCGGGCGTCTGCGGCGAGGCGGCGGCCGACCCGCGGCTCGCGCTGGTGCTGGCCGGGCTCGGCCTGACGAGCCTGTCGATGAACGCCCCGGCGGTCCGCGCGGTCGGCGCGAGCCTGGCGACGGTGTCGAGGGATAAGGCCCGCGAGATCGCCTCGGCGGCGCTCGCCACCGCCGATCCGGCCGCGGCGCGCAAGGCCGTCGCGGACGCTCTTTCCTAGTCAGGGGACGCCGGATCCGGGTGAGAGATGGGGTAACCGGATCCGGCGCCGGGCGCTGGTCAGCCGAAGATGCCCCGCCGAGGGTGGCGGATGACCAGCGAGCCTCCGTGGATGCGCCCGGTCAGCACGTAGCGCGGGGTGCCCGCGCGGCCGTTGCTGCCGGTCTTGTCGTCGAGCGAGCCGAACTTGATCTCGGTGATCGAGTTGTAGTCCACCGCCGCGTGCTGCGGGATGATCAGCTCGACCGAACCCCACTTCGAGTCGAGTTCGATCTGCACCACCGGGGTGGCGACGCGGGCCTCGGTGAAGTCGAGTTTGGTGCTGCCGTACTTGTTGCGCACCACCATCGCGGCCGGGACCTGCCACGGGCCGCTGCGCTGCAGTGACGAGTACTTGGCGTTGAGCTCGAGCCGCTGGCCCAGTCCGTAGTTGGGCCCGTAGCCAGGCGGTTCGGGCGTCGGCGCGTACTGCGGAGCCGCGCCGGGGTGCACCAGCCCGGGCAGGTCGGCGAGGACCGCGTTGAGGTCGCCCCGGGTGCGGGCCGCGAGCGCCTGGTCGGTGCGTTCGGTGAACTCGTCGAGGGTGAGCATCCCCTGTCCGATGGCTTTCTGCAGCACGCCCACGACGTGCTCGCGTTCGTCGTCGGACACCCGGATGTCGCGCGCGGTCAACGGCTTGGTCTCGGTCGCGGGCTGCGCGGCGGTCGTCTCTTCCTCGGCCATGGCATCGATGGTAGAACTCGATTTCCGCTGGCAGATCGGGGAAAAACCCTGAACGGACCCGTACTTCGCGCGATGGTCGCCCTTGCCGCGGCCTGCTGTCTGCTGACCTCCTGCACGAGCGAGGCTCCCGCGCCCGCCCCGGTGAGTTCGGCGCGGCCGGCTCCGACCACTCCTCCGCCGACCGGCCTCGACGGGCTCGTCGCCACCGGCGGCATCGGCGTGGAGTTGCTGCTGGCCACGTCGCCGCCGACGGTGTTCGACGCCGATTCGGGTGTGCGCGCAACCCTGCCCGGCGTTCCCGGCGGGCAGCGGACGGTGTCCGTGCTGCGCGTCGGCCACACCCCGGTCGTGCTGACCGCGCCGACCTGCCAGCAGTCCTCCTGCGACCCGGCCGAGGTGTACGTCTACCTGGGACTTTCGGCCCCGCGGTCGCTCGGCAAAGCGGTGAGTGCGGCTCCTGGCGCGGACGGCACGAGCGTGTGGCTGATCCGCGAGGACGGTCCGGACCTCTGCCGGTTGGAGCACGTCGCGCTCACCGGTACCTCGTTCGGCCGGGGCACCGTGGCGTCGTGCCACACGCTCGTCCGGGTGGAGACCTCGCACGGGTTGCTGATCACCGTCGGCAGCGGCACCGCCGAAACCGTCGACGTCCTGATCGACCCGGCCACCGGGCGGACCGTGCAGCAGTCGCCGCGCATTCTCGCCGCCGCCGGTGATCGGCTCGTCCTCGGCGGGCTGACCGACCTGACCGTGCTCGATTTGCGCAGCGGAGCGCGGAAACCGGTGGCCCTGCCGGTGCCCGCGCCCAACCCGTACGTCCTGCCGAGCCGGGACGGCGATGTCGCGGCGGTCGATTTCGGCACCCCGTCGTTCCCCGGAACCGGTACGCAGACCCGGGATCTGTGGCTGCTGAACCTGCGCGACGGCAGCTGGCAGCAGGCTCCCTCGATGCCGTATTCGACGGAGAACCTGAAGCATTCCGGTCTGGATTGGACGGAAGCCGGCGACCTGGTCATCGACGACGGCGCGGTCGCGGCGTGGCATCCGGGCGAGCCAGCCTGGCGGCTGGGGAAGGCGAAACTCGCCGCGGCGCAGCAGGCCGCCGGGGTCGCGACCTCCTGAGAATCAGTCCTCGTCGAGGCCGTGCTCGATCGCGTAGCGCGCCAGCTCGACCCGGTTGTGCAGCTGGAGCTTCCGCAACGTCGACTGCACGTGGTTTTCCACCGTCCGGTGCGACAGCACCAGCCGCTCCGCGATCTGCCGCGCGGTCAGTCCTTTCGCGACCAGCCGGAGCACGTCGGTCTCCCGGTCGGTGAGCCGCGGCGGCTCCGGCGCGCCGTCCGGGACGTCGGCCATCCGCCGGTACTCGCCGAGCACCAGTCCGGCCAGTCCGGCGGTGAACACCGGGTCGCCGTCGGCCGTGCGGCGCACCGCGTCCACCAGTTCCGCCGCGGACGCCGATTTCACCAGGTAACCCGACGCGCCCGCCTTCACCGCTTCCAGCACGTCGTTGTGTTCGCCGCTGGCCGAGAGCACCAGGACCCGCGTGTCCGGCGCCGCCGCGGTGATCTCGCGGGTCGCTTCGACGCCGGACGTGCCGCCGAGGTTCAGGTCCATCAGCACCACGTCCGGCCGCACCGCGCGCGCGATCCGGATCGCCGCCGGGGCGTCCGGCGCGGTCGCGGCCACCTCGAACCCGTTCTCGCTGAGGTCGCGGGCCACGCCGTCGCGCCACATCGGGTGGTCGTCGACCACCATCACGGAGATCGTCCGTTCCGTCATCGCCCGTCCCTCATCGTGGTTGGCACCCGCACTTCCCACTCCGTGCCGCGGCCGGGAGCGCTGTCCAGCACCGCGGTCCCGCCGAGGTCGTCCACCCGGCCGCGAATCGACTTCACCACCCCGAGCCTGCCCTCGGCCGCCGCCTGTTCGAGCCTGCCGCCCGCGATCCCCGGGCCGTCGTCGCGGACGCTCACCACGACCTCGTCGCCGAGGTCTTCGAGCAGGACCCAGGCGTGCGCGTCCGGACCAGCGTGTTTCTCCACGTTGGCCAGTGCTTCGCGGGTGATCGCGACGAGTTCCTCGGTGACGTGCGCGGGCAGGTCCACGGTTCCGGCCGGCGTCGAGACCTGCACCGACGTGGTCGACAGCAGTTGCAACGCCGAACGGAGGTCCACGGTGTCGCCGGACCGCGTCGGCTCGGTGCTCACCAACGCGCGCAACGCGACCTCTTGCTCGCCCGCGAGCCTTGCCAACTCCGCTGCTTCACCGCCTGCTTCGAGACCGCGACGCCGTACGCGCGCGAGTACCTGAAGCACGCTGTCGTGAATCGAGCGCGCGAGCCGTTCGCGCTCGGCTGTCGCTGCTTCGGTGCGAAGTGCGCGCGCGAGCGCTTCGGCGGAGCTACGCGCGAGCGTCGCCGCCATGCCGACAAGGAGACCGCTCGCGCACAACAGCACTCCGTCACGGATGACGTCGATGTCGACGTTCGCGCGCGCGACACCAGTGCTTACTGCCACGACGAGGCCCGCCGATACGCCAAAGCGCGCGCCGAAACGCGTTGCCACCGCGATCGGTGCTACTGCCGCCCAGACCGTGGTGATCAACGGCGTGGTCGCGTTGTCGAACTGCGCCTCCGACAGGATCCACGGCGACGTGAGCAGGAGCGCTGTGGTGAGGACGAGGTCGAAGATCACCAGCCAGCGGCGCCGTCCGTTCTCGCGCACGTACGCCAGACTCGACACGACCGACCACACGGCCATCACTCCGATGACGACCCATCCCAGCCACGGCCGCTGGAAGCCGTTGTGGTGCGCGATCGCCACTGCCAGCGCGAACAACCACGTGACGACGCGCAGCACCACGACACCGCGCCACAGCGGTGCCGCCGGATCTCGGGAAGGTCGAACAGTCACTTCTTGTCTTCTGTGCTTTCTGTGTCTTTGCCGGAGCCGGACTCCTTGTCGTCCGCGCCCTCTTCCGGATCGTCGTTCGGGTTGGCGGCTTGGCTGTGCAGCGCGTCGACGGTCGCCGGATCCGGATCGTGTTCGTGCAGCAGGGACCGGACCCCGGCGTTGAGCACGGCCAGCAGCGGCACCGCGAGCAGCGCGCCCGCGATCCCCGCGGCGACCAGGCCGATGGCGATCGCCAGCACCACCGCGAGCGGGTGCAGCCGCACCGCGCGGCCGAGCAGCAACGGCTGCAGCACATGGCTTTCCAGCTGCATCACGCCGACCACGATGGCCAGCACGACCACCGCGCCGATGACGCCCTTCGACACGAGCGCGATCAGCACCGCGACGCCGCCGGTGATCAGCGCGCCGATGATCGGGATGAACGCGCCGAGGAACACCAGCGTCGCCAGCGGGATCACCAGCGGCACGCCGACGATCCACAGCCCGATGCCGATGCCGACCGCGTCGACCACGGCCACCGCGGCGGTCGCGCGGATGTAGCTGACGAGCGACGCGAAGCCGCGCCGCCCCGCCACGTCCACGCGATTGCGCACCCGCGTCGGCACGCCGCGCACCAGGAACGACCAGATGCCGTCGCCGCCGGCGAGGAAGAAGATCGTGACGAAGAGCGTCAGCACGAAGCCGGTGAGGATCTCGCCGACGGTGCCCGCGGTGGTCAGCGCGGTGGTGGTGATCGAGGCCTGGTTGTTCTGCAGGAAGCCGATGGCCTGGTTGATGAAGTCCTGGATCTGCTCCTGGCGCAGGTGCAGCGGACCGTTGATGAGCCAGTCCTTGATCTGGTTGAGGCTCGTGGTCAGTTGCTGCTGCAGTTCCGGGAGGCCGCTGGAGAACTGGGTGATCACGAAGGTCAGCAGCCCGCCGAGCACCGCGAGCCCGGCCACGAGCACGATCGCCGTGGCCAGTCCGCGCGGGAAGCGGATCTGCACGAGCCGCGACACCGCGGGGGCGAGCAGCGCCGAAAGCAGCAGCGCGATCGACACCGGCACCACGACCGAGGCGAGGTAGCCCAGCAGCCACACCACGGCGTACAGGGCGGCGACGACCACGATGAACCGCCACGACAGGGCGGCGGATACGCGCAGTCCGCGCGGGATGAAGCCGGTGACGTCGGCGACTGGTTCGGAAAGGGACGGTTGTTCGCGTTGTCCGCGCCCTGGCTGGCTCACGGGGTCAACCGTATCGGCCCCGTCGACCGAAACCGGGCGGATCGCCCGGTGCGGGGCGCGAATCACCGTTTCGCCGGGCCGCGCGAACCGACTCCGGAGTAACCGGCCGTCTTCTCCGGGGATGACCCATCGTGAGACCCGGCCACACTCTGTGTTGTTCACACGATGGTGGCATCAAGCCGTGTCAAGGATGCGCGGCGACCCCTAAATTTGGTTGTCTCGGTTTTGCACCACCGCGGAACTGTGTCGTTCCCGGCAAAAACCGAAATCATTTTTTACCCGAGGAGAAATCACCTGTGACGGACGACGCTGTGCACGAGAGGCGGGGCGCGACGCGCTTCGGCCGTCTCGCGTCGCGTGCGTTGTTCGTCGTCGGCGGCGCGCTCGCGGCCACCGCGGCCGCGTGGACCGTCTCCTCTTCCGCCGCTTCGGCGGACCCGGTCGACGCGAGCGTCACGCCGGTCACCGACGCGACGGCCGCCGGAATCGGCGACGTCACCGACGGCGCGGCCCGGTTCGCGGGCGACGTCACCGGTGCGGTGCAAGGGCTTTCGTCGTGCGGCCAGGGAGCCACCACGTGGTCTGAACCAGGCACGTCGCGGCCCACCTGCTCGCTCGGCCAGCTCGGCGGCGCGCACCGCGACGACCTCGCCGGAGGCCAGCAGGCCGCCGGAAAGGTCAGCGACGCGGTGAGCGACCTCGGCCAGCACGCGGTCGTCAAGCCGGTGGAGCGCACGCTCGGCTCGCTCGAGCACATCGCGCGCAAGCCGGAGGACGCCCGCCAGGTGATCGCCGAGGCGACCACCCCGCCGCCCGCCGCGCAGGATTTCGGCCGGAAGCTGTGGGATCTGCTCGACCCGAGCGCTCCCTCGAACCTGGTCGACCTGCCGAAACTGCCGACCGCGCCCGCTCCCGAATCCGAGCAGACGCCGGCGCCCGGCATTCCCGAGCAGCCCGCCGAGGCGGAGCAAAACCTCGGCGCGGCCGCGATGACCACGTCTGACGCGTTGCAGTCGGTCTTCCCGGCGATGGACGTCCAGTCCGTCGATCCGGTGCAGGGCGCCGAACTGCCGCAGCGCCACCACGGCGACCGCGACCTGCCCGGCGCCCCGTTCTCCCCGGCGCAGCTTCCCGCCGCGCCGCTTTCCATCCCGAACTCCCCGGCCGGTGGCAGCACCGCGCCCGGTGGACACCTCGACGGTTTGAACTTCGGCGTTCCCTCCTGGGTCGTCGCCGCCGTCGACAACGCCGTGGCGGGTTCGACCCGCACCGGCCTCGCGCACACGCCGCGCACCCCGGGCGAGCAGCCCGGCGTCACTCCTGACTGATCCACTTCACCCGCGGGGTCGTTGACGCACCCACGCGCACATCTTCGTGTGCCGTCACCGTCATCGACACATCTCCCGCGGGTTTTTCGCGCGCTGCGCAATTTCCGCGCACGCATTCCCGGTGCATTCCCTCACGAAACAGGGCGCACCTCCACAAACCCGCAAGGGACCCCGATATGAAGGAGAAAAATCCCATGCAGACCTGGGCAAAGCGCGGACTCCAGACCGCGTTGGTCACGGGTGGGTTGCTGATGCTGGGCACCGGCATCGCCTCGGCCGACGAGAACGTCAACCCGGACACCCCGGCCTCCCCGCTTGATCTCAACGTCACCGTCCCGATCGACGAGGCCAACAACGCGATCGGCACCCCGCTCGGGCAGGTCGACCTCCCGGCGCACCACAACGAGATCAGCACCAAGCCCGTCACCTCCGCCGTCAAGGGAGCGCTCGCCTCGGCGAAGACGCCCGGCGGCTCCGCGGGCAGCCTGACCGACAGCCTCCCGAAGGCGGACGCGCCCCGTCAGCTCACGCCGACCCACGACGCGTTCAAGGGCAACAAGGTCAACGGCGACGTCGTCGTCCCGATCCAGATCGTCGACAACGCGGTCGGTGTCATCGGCGACGCCCACGTGCAGGGCGGCGACCACGACCAGACCTACAGCCACAACCAGGACGTCGCGACCGACGGCAAGCACTCCGGCATCGCGGGCAACGTCGTGGCGCTCGACTACGCGCTCCCGGTGCAGATCGCGGGCAACGGCGTCGGCCTTGCCGGCGGCAGCGGCGCGGTCCACGGCGGTTCGGCGCACCAGAGCACCAGCGAGACCGGCAACATCGACACCACCGGCGAGGGCTCGGGCCTGTCCGGCAACGTCGTCGGCGGCCAGTTCGCGACCCCGGTCCAGGTGACCGGCAACGCCGCGTCCTGGATCCTCGGCAACGCCTACAGCGGCGGCTACAACGCCGACACCACCGCCACCTCCGGCGGTTCGATGAAGTCCAACGGCAAGGGCGCCGCGGGCAGCGGCAACGTGGTCGGCGCTCCGATCGCGCTGCCGGTCAAGTTCAACGGCAACGCCGGCGGCGTGTGGGGCTCGGACGCGGACTCCACCTCGAGCTCCTCGGCTGACGCGAAGGCGGGCGACACCCGTCCGGGCAGCCTGAAGGGCATCCCGACCTACATCGAGACCGACGGCGACCAGTCGTTCCTGTCCGGCAACGCCGCCGCCGCGCAGGCCAGCCCGGTCGCGAACGTCGCGTCCGTCGCCGGCTCGTGGATCGGCAACGCCACCACCGGCGTGGCCGGCCGCCAGGCGTCCTCCTCCACCCACGAGACCACCGCCACCTCCGGCGGCTTCGTGAAGACGAACGGCAACGACGCCGCCGGCTCGGCCAACGTGGTCGACCCGGCAGTGGCGCTTCCGGTCGAGGCGTGCGGCGTGGGCGGCACCTACATCGGCCGCGCGGTCGCGAACTGCGACAACACCACCACCGCGACCTCCGGCGACGGCAGCTACACGACCGGCAACGGCTCGACGCTGACCGGCAACATCATCAACAGCCAGATCGCGGGCGCCCCCGAGGTGCACGGCATCGGCGGCAGCCACATCGGCAACGCCTCGGGCACCTCGACCGAGACCAAGACCGTCACCGCGGGCAACTACGACGGCACCCAGGGCAACGACTCGTCCGGCTCGGGCAACATCGTGCAGGTCCCGGTGGCCGCGCCGGCCGAGGTGTTCGGCGTGGGCGGCTCGTTCATCGGGCAGGGCTCGGGCGACGGCTCCGAGACCAAGGTCGTGAAGGCGGGCGGCGGCGGCAACACCGCTGACGACAACGGCTTCCTCAGCTCGAACCTCGGCACCGTCCCGGTGTCGACCCCAGTGCAGCTGTTCGGCATCGGCGGTTCGTTCGTCGGCCAAGGCCACGGCAAGGCCAGCAACGACACCACCTCCACCGCGGGCCAGGACGTGCACGCGACCGGTGCGGGCGGCGCGGGCGCGGGCAACCTCGTCGAGGCCCCGGTCTCGCTGCCGGTGCAGGGCCACGGCGTCGGCGGTTCGGTGGCCGGCATCGGCACCGGCATGTCGGACAACCTGACCGACTCGACCGCGGGCGGCGACGCCACGGCCGACGGCAAGGACGGCGCGCTCGCCGGCAACATCGTCAAGGCTCCGGTCGCCGGTGCGGGCACGATCTTCGGCGACGGGCTCGCCGGAGGCGCGATCGGCCACGGCACCGCCACCAACGACATCACCTCGACCGCGGGCGGCGACGCCACCACCAACGGTGACGGTGGCGCGGTCGCGGGCGACATCGTCGGCGCGGACGCCGCTCCGGTGGCGCAGGTCTTCGGCGACGCGGTTTCCGCGGCGGGCGTGTCCTCGGGCGACGCCATGAACAACACCGTCGTGACCGACGCGGGCGAGGACACCACCTCGGGTACCGAAGGCTCGATCTCGGGCGACATCCTCGACCTCCCGGTCCCGGCTGTGGCGCAGGTCTTCGGCGACGCGGTCGCGGTGGGCGGCGTGGCGCACGCGGTCGGCGACAACGTCACCACCGTGACCGACGGCAGCGACGCCACCCACACCGACGGCACCGGCTCGGCGCTGTCCGGCTTCGACTACTACCACCCGCTGGGTGCGCTGGTGCAGATCTTCGGCGTGCCGCTGGAGGTCGTCGGCGTGGCCACCGCCGAGGCTCCCAACTCGACGACGGTCGACCCCGAGCCGGCCATCGACGTGCCGTTCGGCGGCGAGATGGGTGCTGACCAGCTCCCCGCGCTGCCGGCCGTGCCGGGTCTGCCGGGCGGTTCCTCGGCCGCGCCGTCGCTGCCGTCGGCTCCGGCGCTGCCGGGCCTGTCGGGTCTGCCCACCGCCACCACGCTCCCCGCCCCGGCGCTGCCGGGTGCCGAGCGCGCCGACGTGCCGCAGGTCAGCGGCCTGTCCGCGCTGGGTCAGCTGAACCAGCTGAAGGGTGCTTCGGCGCTGCCGCAGGTCTCCGGGCTGCAGAACGGCATCCACCTGCCGTCGGCCCCGGCCGTTCCGGCTCTGCCCGGCGTTCCGGCCCTGCCGGGTGCCGCCGCGCAGCGTGCGGACGTTCCGGCCCTGCCCGCTCAGCTGCCGGTGAAGACGTCGCTGCCGACGCTGAACCAGCTGCCGGCCGTCGCCGCGCTGCCCGCCGTGCCGGGTGCGCCGACGACCCTGCCGACCACGATGCCGACCGCTCCGGCCGTGCCGGCGATCGGTGACGCGACCGGTCCGCTGGGTGCGTTCCAGAAGCTGGCCGCGAAGGTGACCAGCATCTTCAAGAAGTGAATCGCTTCGCCTGAAGCGAGCCGGGGATAACCTGGGCGGGCCCGGAAGCCACGTGCTTCCGGGCCCGTTTTTTGTGCTGGGTCAGGAGAATTCGAGCGACCGCTTCGCCAGTCCGTGCCAGAAACCGTCGATCACCGTGCGGCCCTCGCCTTCTGCCGAGCTGGCGCCGAGCGAGACGAACAGCGGCGCGAAGTGCTCGATCCGCGGGTGCGCCATCGCGGCGGCGGGGGCCTTGTGCTGGAAGTCGAGCAACGCGTCGAGGTCGCGGGCGCGCAGCATCTCGTCGCCCCAGTGGTCGAATTCCGCGGACCATCCCGGCGGGGTTCCGTCGCTGCCGTCGACCTCCCGCATCGCGCGGAGGTTGTGGGTGAAGAATCCGCTGCCGATGATCAGCACGCCCTCGTCGCGCAGCGGCGCGAGTTTGCGGCCGAGGTCGTAGAGCGCCTGAGGATCGAGCGAGGGCATGGAGATCTGCAGCACCGGGACGTCGGCTTCGGGGAACATCTCCACGAGCGGGACGTACGCACCGTGGTCGAGGCCGCGGTCCGGGGCGTCGTGCACCGGGGTCGCGGTCGAATGCAGCAGCTTGCGCACCCGCGCGGCAAGCTCCGGCGCACCCGGCGCGGCGTATTTGACCTGGTAGTAGTGCTCGGGGAAGCCCCAGAAGTCGTAGACGAGCGGGACCGTCGTGGTCGCCCCGAGCGTCAGCGGCGCCTCCTCCCAATGCGCCGAAACGACCAGGATCGCGCGAGGTTTCGCCAGGTCAGCGGACCATTCCGCGAGCTGCCGGGTCCACGTCGCGTCGTCGGCGAGCGGCGGCGCACCGTGGCTCAGGTACAGGACCGGGGTGCGGGTCGCCATGACTGCCTCCAAGTGTTTGAAACTTCAACTACTACGGTACGCCTGGTTCGCGGACTTGGCGAATTCGTCCTCGGCGGCCGCCTCCGTGCGCCAGACTCGACCGGTGAAGTTCTTCTGCTACCACCGGGACCGCCCAGGCTCCGCCGCGTTGCGCGCCGAGCTGGTCGAAGCGCATTGGTCCTATATGGACGGTTTCGTCGCCGAACTGATCGCCCGCGGCCCGACCCTGGACGGCGAAGTGCCGACCGGCAGCGTGCATATCGTCGATCTCCCCGACGCCGCCGCGGTCCGCGAATTCGCTTTCGCGGAACCGAATTACCAGGCCGGTGCCTATCGGGACGTCCTGATCCGCCGCTGGGACAACGCCCTTGGCCGCACGATGTGGGAATTCCCCGGCGATCCGGAGGTGGCGAACCTGTATTTGGTGCTGGGTTTGGGATCCGGCCCCGCCGTCGACCTCGAACCGCCCACCACGGAGTCCCTGATCGCCTACGGCCCCCTGTGGTCCGACGACGGAACCGCCTGGCTCGGCACGGCAGCCCTGGTGCAAGCCACCGATGCCGCCACGGCCCGCGCACTCCTCACCGCGGAGCATTACGCCGCGATCGAGGTACACGACTGGGCTCCCGGCGGCCGCTCCTGAACGACCGGCAGGCCCGGCTCGGGTCAGTCGTGGGCCAGGTCGGCGAACCGGCTGTAGTGCAGCTGGTGCGCGACCACGATCGTGCTCGTCGGACCGGCACGGTGCTTCGCCAGGATCAGGTCGGCCTCGCCGGCGCGCGGGTCGTCGCGTTCCCAGGCGTCCGGACGGTTGATCAGGATGACGATGTCCGCGTCCTGCTCCAGTGAGCCGGATTCACGCAGGTCCGACAGCATCGGCTTCTTGTCGGTGCGCTGTTCCGGACCACGGTTCAGCTGGGAGATCGCGATCACCGGCACCTCGATCTCCTTCGCCAGCAGCTTGAGCTGACGGGAGAATTCCGAGACTTCCTGCTGCCGCGATTCGACGCGCTTGCCGGAGGTCATCAGCTGCAGATAGTCGACGACCACGAGCTTGAGGTCGTGCCGCTGCTTGAGCCGGCGGGCCTTCGCGCGGATCTCCATCATCGTCATGTTCGGCGAGTCGTCGACGAACAGCGGGGCTTCCGACACCTCGCTCATCCGCCGGGCCAGCCGCGTCCAGTCGTCGTCGGACATCTTGCCGCCGCGCATGTCGGCGAGGCGGATTTTCGCCTCGGCCGACAGCATGCGCATCACGATCTCGGTCCGGCTCATTTCCAGGGAGAAGATGACGCTGGTCAGGCCGTGTTTGATGGAGGCGGAGCGGACGAAGTCCAGGCCGAGAGTCGACTTGCCGACACCGGGACGGGCCGCGACGATGATCATCTGGCCGGGGTGCAGGCCATTGGTCAGCTCGTCGAAGTCGGCGAATCCGGTCGGGATGCCCTGGGACTGGCCGCCGCGCGAGGCGATCGCGTCGATCTCGTCCATGGTCGGCTGGAGCAGGTCCTCCAGCGCGACGTAGTCCTCGCTCGTGCGGCGTTCGGTGACGTCGTAGATCGCGGCCTGCGCGCGGTCGACGACCTCGTCGATGTTCGCGCCGTCCGCCGCGGCCGCGCCGTAGCCGTACTGCACGATGCGCGTGCCCGCCTCCACGAGACGGCGCAGCACCGCCTTCTCGGACACGATCTCGGCGTAGTAGCCCGCGTTGGCCGCGGTGGGCACGGTCGCGATGAGGGTGTGCAGGTACGGCGCGCCGCCGACGCGGCCGAGTTCGCCGCGCCGCTCGAGTTCGGCCGCCACGGTGATCGGGTCGGCCGGTTCGCCGCGGCCGTAGAGGTCGAGGATGCAGTCGTAGACGGCTTGGTGCGCGGGCCGGTAGAAGTCGCCGGGTCCGAGCGCCTCGATGACGTCGGCGACCGCGTCCTTCGACAGCAGCATGCCGCCGAGCACCGACTGCTCCGCCGCGATGTCCTGCGGCGGCTGGCGGTCGAACCCGCCGGGGCCGGGGTCGCTCGGACCCGGATCGGACTCCGCGTACGCCGGACCGCGGTCATCGGTCACCGCCACTGCCCGGACACCTCCCCTCGCCCAGCCGTCGTACCGGCCGTCCCCGTCGTCTCGCGTGCGCCTGTCCTGTGCCGAACCGCACCCGCCCGCTGCCGCCCGTGACGGTCAGCCCAGGCGAACACCTGTTCGAGTATGCCGGAATCGGCCCGGCTTTCCCACCCGCCCGTCCGGCCCCCTTCGATGATGGACCGGACGGTTCCCCGCACCGGTGACCGCCACGCGGAGCCACCGGGAGTACCGGGCGCGAACGCACGCTAGATCCCCCGGAAGGACGAGCGCAATTCCGGTTGTTGACCGTGCTGTGGACAACCTGTGGATGACTGGGGGCAACGAATCACAGGTACCCGCGAGCCTGTGGACAAAGTGGGGACAGTGCAGATCGGCTTCACTGAACCCGCAGGTCAAGGCCTGTGCAGAGACTGTGGAGAACTTCCCGAAAACTCGTCCGGCGTGTCGTGCCGAACTGGTTCTTCGGCGTGTCGCCCCCGCGTTGGTCCACCGCCCTGTGGATGGTTGCTACGCACGGTAGATCACTGCCTCGATAGGCTGAACGAAGGAGAATTCCCCACGCGGCCCAGCCGATGGCTGCGCACAGTGAGCGATCCGGCAAAAGTGCAGGTTAACCGCGTGCAAACGCGAAACCGGGTGAGGTTCACCGGCCGGACACCGCACGGTGCCGCGCCGGAAACCCCACCCGGAGTAACGCTCGGGTGCTCAGCCCAAGGCGCTTTGGGCCTGGCGGAGCCGTTCGGAGACGGTCTGCCTGGACCACGGCGTGTACACCACGATGGATTCGCGGCCCGGCCGCTCCTCCATCAGCCAGCGCCCTTCGTCGATGTCCACGAAGTTGATCGGCTTGGGGATTCGCTTGCGTGCGCCGTTTGCCGTCCGGGCAGCGACGTACAACGTGCCGTTGCCGGTCCGCGGCGCCTGCATGATCCGCTGAATCTCCTTCAGCGGCGATGCTTGGTGCTTCCGGCCCTGGTCGCCGACCATGATCGAACTCCGCGGTTCGCCGGAGTCATTGGCTCGCCCGGTCTCGAATTCCTTGCGGTCGACGAGCAGGGCTTGCCCAGGAGGCGTTCGGGCGGCCGGAACGATGTCCAGGAAGGTCTCGAGGAGCAGTTCCGGCCGTTGCCGGGTGACAGCGAGCGTCGGCTGGCGGCCGACCCGGACCAGGCCGAATCCGCCGCCGTTGCCGCTGCCCACCAGCGCGGAGAAGTTGGCCGGGCTGCCGTCTTCGAACTGACCGTCAAACCAGCCGTAGTACTCCAAATGCGGCCGCGAGATGGAGTCGATCAACGCGAGCAGGTCGCGGTCGATCCCCCGCGGTCCCATCAAGCCTGCCTGCTGCAGGCCCGCATTGACCTGCTCGTCCAGCTTGCGCTGGTCCTCGGGCACATAGAACGCGGCTGTCTCGCCGATGACCTTGTGCGGCTCCGCGCCCCGCCGCCGGATCAGGTTGCACAGCGTGTAGGCGGTGAAGGTCACGGGCCGGTCGAGGGTGATCACGTCGCCAAGCCTCATTCACCGATGACCGGCGGAACGGTCATCTGGTCGGAACCGAAGATGTCGTTGCCGTCCTCTTCCAGCAGGTACTTGGTTTGGTGCTCCTCGTCCTCCTGGCCCTTGCCGCCCTTGGCTCCGCCGCCCATGCCGCCCATGCCTGCCGCACCGGCCTTGCCCGCTGCGCCGGCGCCACGCATGCCGCCCATGGCGCCTGCGCCGCCAGCGCCTGCACCGGCGCCGCCTGCCGCCGCACCGGAACCGCTGCCGCCGGGCCCGAAGCCCGCGCCGCCGAATCCGCCGGGTCCGAAAGCGCCACCGGCACCGCTGCCGCCCCCGCTTCCACCGCCGTACCCGCTGCCGCCGCCGGTCGGGCCGAAGGTGCTCGGGTCGAACTTCGCCGGGTCAGTCGTCGGCGGCGTCCAGCCCGAGGTCGTCGTGCCATCGCCAGGCGGGGTGAATTGGCCGGGCCCGCCGGGACCGCCCGGCGGGGTGAACTTCGGCGGATCAACCTTCGGCGGCTTGTAGTTGCCGCCGCCACCGCCCGGCGGGGTGAACTTCGGCGGGTTCGTTTTCGGCGGGGTGAAGCCGCCGCCGCCGACACCGCCCGGCCCGCCGCTGAATCCGCCGCTGCCGCCGGGACCGGTGCCCGGACCGCCGCCGTACTTGCCGGGGTCGGTGCTGCCGTCGGAAATGTTGTTGCCCTGCCACACGTTGTACTGCGGCATCCCGCCGGCGTTCTGGGAACTCGAGCCGTAGTACGCGGTGTAGGCCTGGACGTTCGTCTGGCTGTTCTGGTTGTACTTGTCGATCTCGTCGTCTTTGTCGCTGAACGGCTGGTGGTCGTACCACTTCATTTCGGGCGGGTCTTTGGGCAGTTCCTGGACCTTGCCGTGCACGTCGTGGAACGCGTCGACCTGGTTGGTCATGAAGGTCTGGCTCTTGCCAAGATTGTTGGCGGAGTCGTCGTGCCAGATCTTCAGCGCATTCGCGCCCGACTGGGCCGCGCCCGCGCTGTTGCCCTGCCAAGCGCTGCTCATCTTGTTGTTCAGTGCATCGATCTGCTGAGAGCGAGCGGAGTGCCGCTGCTTGAGCGTGTCGGCTGCGCTCCTGCCCCCGTCGAGCGAACTGGTGTTGCCTTTGCTGATCTTGTCGTAGATCGTGTACGCGTCGATTGACCCGCCACCGACGTTCGCTTGGGCATGTTCGGCGTGCGGTCCGCCGCTGAAGATGCTGGTTGCCGCACCGACCAGGCCGCCAACCACGCCTCCGACGACTGCTCCCTCAGGCCCGAGCACGGCGCCGTAGGTGGCTCCGATGGCCGCACCCTTGGCAGTGTTCTTCAGCGTGTTGCCTGTGCTGTTGTCCTCATTCCCCATAATGAGAATCTTCCTTCCGGGCCTGCTACAGCCGTGTAGCGATCAAGACTCTGTCTTGAGGTGGTTGATCATCGCGGTGCCGATCTTGGTCAGCGGCTCGCACGGGTTGTCGTGGTTCTTGCCCTTGTTAATTCCATCGACGATGGCGACGGTGAGCTGATCGGTGACGCCGACGACAAGCGCGCACGCGCCAGACTTGCGCGAGTCTTGCGCAGAAGCGAAAACTGCGGGGTAACCAGCGATCTGGGTCGGCTCGAAGTACGCCTGGCTCGACTTCATCGAGTAGGTGTCGGCTAGGCCGTTCTTGTTTTGCGGGAGCGGCGAGATGACGATCCCGTTCGAGCTGAGCTCCGGATCCGAAGATTGCCAGTCGCACCCGCGCGGCGTGTTGTCGTTGGCCTTCCCGGGCGAGGCGAGGCCGAGCGCTTGGACGTCGCTGTCGCTGAGAGCCGAGCACGGATCGGCGAGCAGCTTCTCAGTCGGAAGCGGTGCCGGGACTTTCGGTACGCCGTTGCTCGACGAGTTGTCGGAACTCGTCGAGCCGGGGGTACCGGACGCGGGAGGTTCAGCAGTGCCGCCGGTCCCGCCGCTGCAGGCAGTCAGCAAGCTGAGGGCGACGACAGTGCCGGCGGCGAGCCGCGCGATGTGTTTTGGCATGTGGTGATCAGAGCCCACTCTGTGTCTGCTTCTTCATGTCTTCGGCATTGTGCAGCTCGGCAACGGTGATCTTCTTCTTCGCCGCAGTGAGCGCGTCGATGAAGTTCAGGGTGTACTTGACCATTTTCTCGTGCTCGTCCAAGAGGCTCTTCCCCGAAGGGTTGGCACCCTGGTTGACGAAGGTGTGGCTGGCCACTTCGTCAGCAGGCGGGTTCACCTCCGCGACGGTGATGGCGTAGCTGCGGTCCTTGGTCAGGTCGGTGAGCAGGTCCTGCCACTGCTTGATGACTGAGTCGACCTCGTCCTCGGTGAACTTGTAGCCGCCGGCCTTGCCGTAGCTGCCCACCATGATCGGCGGGACTGGGGGCACCTGAACCCCCGTGTTCGCGCCGGATGCGGGAGTTCCTTCAGGCATCTCGCTAGCCCCCTTATAACCCATGCCTCGCTCTTCCCCGGCGAGATCAGCATCTTGGATGTTAACGCACGCGAGTTGGTTCCCGCTCGCTGTTGGCAAGTTCGCCGGAGGGCTTCTGAGCTGGGGACCTGCGGTGGTTTCGCGGCCACCGGGGTGGAAAACGAAACCGCCCCCGGGAGGATCTCCCAGGGGCGGTTTCACAGAAAAGCCGTCAGTTCGCGGCCACAGCCTTGACCTCGAGGCGGAGGTCCACCTTGACGTTCGGGTGCAGGCGGGCGTTGACCGAGTGCTTGCCGACCGTCTTGATGTGGTCGCGCAGGTCGAGGACGCGCTTGTCGAGCAGCGGGCCGCCCTGGGCCTTGATCGCGTCGACGATCTCGCCGGCGGTGATCGAGCCGAAGAGCTTCTTCGAGCCAGCCGCGGCCTTGCCGGTCAGCTGGATCGCGCCGAGGCCCTCGAGGGTCGCCTTGATTTCCTTGGCGTGGTCGAGGTCGCGGATGCGGCGGGATTCCTGTGCGCGCTGGATCGTGCGCACGTTCTTCTCCGCGCCCTTGCTGGCCACGATCGCGTAACCGCGCGGCAGCAGGTAGTTGCGGGCGTAGCCGTCCTTGACCTCGACGATGTCGCCGGGGCCGCCAAGGTTCGCCACGTCCGTGGTGAGAATGATCTTCGCCATGACTAGTGCTCCCCTCAGCGCGCGGTGGACGTGTAGGGCAGCAGAGCCATCTCGCGCGAGTTCTTCACCGCGATGGCGATGTCGCGCTGGTGCTGGCTGCAGTTGCCGGTGACGCGACGGGCACGGATCTTGCCGCGGTCGGAAATGTACTTCCGCAGCAGGTTGGTGTCCTTGTAGTCGATCGTTTCCGGGCGGCCCTTCTTCTCGGCCTTGCAGAACACGCAGACCTTCTTCTTGGGCTTGCGAATGGGTGGCTTGGCCACTGTTGTACTCCTGGAATTCTAGAAAGAGATGAGATCAGAACGGGGGTTCGTCGGAGAAGCCTCCGCCGCCACCGCCCGCGGGCGGGGCCGAGCCCCACGGGTCGTCGGCGGGCGCGCTGTTGCCGCCGCCGCCGCGATTGCCGCCGCCTCCGTTGAAGCCGCCGCCTCCGCCGCCGAAGTCACCGCCGCCGCCGCCACCGCGGCTGACCTTGTTGACCTTCGCCGTCGCGTAGCGCAGCGAGGGGCCGATCTCGTCGACCTCGAGCTCTACGACGGTGCGCTTCTCGCCTTCCTTGGTCTCGAAAGACCGCTGCTTCAGCCGCCCCTGCACCACCACGCGGGCGCCCCGCGTGAGCGACTCGGCGACGTTCTCCGCCGCCTGCCGCCAGATGTTGCAGCGCAGGAACAGCGCCTCGCCGTCCTTCCACTCGCCGCTCTGGCGGTCGAGGGTGCGCGGGGTGGACGCGACGGTGAAGTTCGCGACCGCCGCACCGGACGGGGTGAAGCGCAGCTCCGGGTCGGACGTCAGGTTCCCGACCACGGTGATGACGGTGTCTCCAGCCACGGATGGCGTCCCTTCGGATCGGGCTCGGATCAGGCCTTGGCGGGCGCGGGCTTGGCCGCGGCCTTGACCTCGCGGCGCATGACCTTGGTGCGCAGCACGGTTTCCTGCAGCGACAGCTGGCGGTCCAGTTCCTTGACGGCCTCGGCCGTCGAGTTCAGGTCCAGCAGCGCGTAGATGCCCTCGGCGTTCTTCTTGATCTCGTACGCCAAGCGACGGCGGCCCCACACGTCGACCTTCTCGACGCTTCCGCCCGAAGTGCGGATCACGTTGAGGAAGTTGTCCAGCGTGGGCGCGACCGTACGCTCGTCGAGCGTCGGGTCCAGGATGACCATTACCTCGTAATGGCGTGACATAACCACTCACCTCCTATGGGCTCGCGGTCACGGCGGATCCGTGACAGGAGGGTTTGTCCAGGTAAGCGTACCCGGCGGGTCCGACAGTCCGGTGCGGCGGGTCAGCTGACGCGGCGCAGCACCCAGGTGCGGACGAGCCCGGCGGTGACGCCGGCCAGCACGATCACCGCGAGCAGCATCGGCAGCTGGACGTCCGAGGCACCGCCCTGGCTCGCCAGCGCCTCGGCGTTGCCCGCGTTGCGGATGTCCGGGCCCTGCTGGCCCTGCGGGTCCTGTCCGGCCGACGGCTGCTGCGGCAGCGCGCCCGAACCGGGCAGCGAGCCGTACCGCGCGCCGGGCGCGATCGCGGTGCCCAGCACGCCTGGGTTGCCCGGGGTCGCGGTCGGGATGTTGCCGTAGTCGCGCGGCGGGGCGATCCCGGTCGAGCCTGGCTGGTAGTCGCCGAGCGGGTTGCCGCCGCCGTTCTGCGCGGGCGCGTTGCCGTTCGACTGGGTGCCGCCGTTCGACGGCGAGCTCGAGGACGACGGCGCCTGGTAGTTGTTCGCCACCGTGGTGAGCCCGCACGCGGACGCGACGCCGCTGCGGATCCCGTTCAGCACCTTGGTCTTGGTGTCCGGCAGCACGCCGAGACCCCACTCGTCCTTCAGCGCGTTCGAGACGACCTGGCCGATGGCGTCGCCGCTGATCGTGCCGCCCGCGGAGTTCGGGATCGCGCCGACCTGCAGGTTGCCCTTGTTCGCGATGGCGTTCGCCAGCGAATCCGGCCACACGGTGAGCAGCCGCCAGAAGTTGACCTGGTCCTTCGCCGACTGGCGGACGATCTCCTTGACCGCCGAACCGGGCACGACGACCGCATCGCCCATGCCGCCGGTGACCGAGCCCTTGCACTGGTTCGCGAGCGTGGTCGCCGCGGACGCGGTGCCGGTGCCCAGGAACGCGCCGCCGGTGAAGAGGGCGGCGAGGGCGGTGACGGTGAGTGCTCGACGGGTTCGCTTCCAGGTGGGGATTTTCCGCACGAGCACTATCCTCCGGGGTCCGCGGGCATGGTTCGTCGCATCAGGAACAACGAATGGACTCCGGTAAAGATACTGGTGAGTTGGCCTAACCTGCAGCGGCCATTCGGCGGAGCACCCAGGTGCGGACCAGGCCAGCGCTGACTCCGGAGAGTGCCAAAACTGCCACCAGAACTGGCCAGTCCAACCCGTTCGTGTGGTTGCCGCCGGTGCCCGGCAATGCCTGGGCGTTACCCGCGTTCTGGATGGTGCGGTCGCCGCCGTTCGAGCCGTCCGGGTTGGAAATGCCGTATTGCGGCGCGTAACCCGGGATTTGGCTGCCGTAGCGCAGCGACGGCGACGGGCTGAACAATCCGGCCATCGCCATCGGGATGCCGCTGTAATCGCGCATTGGCGCGTATCCGGTGTTGTAGCCGTACGACAAATCGCTGAAGTTCGGCAGGAAGGCCGAGAACGGCGCGGCCCCGCCGCCCGCGCCGCCGTAATCGCCGAGTACGGGGCTGGTCGAGCCCGGCATCTGGGACTGCTGGCCCGGCGATCCGCCCTGCTGCGGGCTGCCGCTGTTTCCGCCGGACGACGGCGGTTGCTGCGGGTTCGGGCCCGGGTTCTGCTTGCCCGGCTGGCCGCCGGTGAGGCCCTGGCTGACGGCGGCGACGCCCTGCTGCACCGCGGCGGTGCCGCCCGCGACCGCGCCGTTGACCGCGCTCGCGGCGGGCGCGCCGACCACCGGGACCGGCGAGACGACGGTGTTGACCACGTTCACCGTGACCTTGCAGAGAGCGTTGACGGTGCTGGTGAGCACGCCCGAGACCTGGCCGACGATGCCGAGGTCGAGCGGGAGCCCGAGAAGGGTGCCCTGGACGTGGTCGCCGGGTTTGGCGGTGATGGTGGAACCGCACGGGGTGGTCAGAGTGTCCGCCGACGCGGTTCCTGGTGCGGCGAGCGCGGCCGAGCCGGCCAGGACGAAAGCGGCGGCGCCCACCGCGGTGGCCCTCCGTGCCCGGTGCTGCTGCATGGCCGTCGACCCTTTCGCCGCGTCCGTTGTACCTGCCTTGCTGTGGACAACGACGGTAACGAAGACGAGTAACGCCCGCCTCCCCTCCGAGGTCAGGCATTCGGGTGGAAGCGGGCGCTACTCAGGGTAAGAGTCAGGCGGGCTTGCGCCGCAGCCACGCGCGCACCAGCGCGGCGGCCACCAGCGCGAGCGCGAGCACCGCGATCAGCAGCGGCAGCCGGGCGGGCGGATTGGCCGCGGGCAGCGCCTCGGCGGTGCCGGACTTCTTCGCGTCGACGGTCGGCACCTGGTCCTGCGGCAGCTGGCCGGGCACGACCTGGGTGACGATCGGGGCCTGCACGAAACTCGCCGGGAGCATCGCGGCCCCGGTGAAGATGCCGGACACCGAGTCGAGGCCGGACAGGTCGCCGCTGACCGACGTCACCGGGCCGAGCGTGTCGCCGCCGGGGACGGGCTGGCCAGGGCCGCCGGGGCCGGGAGCCGGGGACGGCGGGTTCGGCGTGGGGTTCGGCGGCTTGGGGCTCGGCGGCGGGCTGGGAAGCGGGGTTCCCGGAAGTCCGCCGACCAGTCCCTGGGTCGCGTTGCCGACGCCGTTCCCCGCGGCCTGCACGAACGGGCAGGTGTCCTTCGCGGCCGTCTCGCCAACGACGGGCGCCTCGCCGACACCCAGCGCGCGCACGGTGTCGCCGACCGGGAGGTTGAGCAACGTGTTGTTGCCGTCGGTCTGCTTCGCCTTCGAATCGAGGCCGACCGTCAGCCGGTTCGGCGCGTTGAGCGGGGCGCCCGCGTCGAGCGCGAGGCCGGTGCCGTCCTTGCCGTTCTGCAGGGTGGATTCGCAGTCGCCGGTCACCGTCGGGCTCGGGTCCGCGGACGCGGTGGCGGGAAAGGCCAGGACCGCCGACAGCAGCGGCGCCGCGAGCGCGACTCCCAGCGAAATCGTCCGTCCAGCGCGTTTCCGCATGTCTTTCCTCCCCCGACTGGATCACGGAACGCGCTCACGGTACTCCACGAGCGTCACCAACTCGGGCCGAAGGGGGAGATTCGCCCGGTAGTAGCGTCAGGGCATGCAGATTGGCGCCCATGTCCGCGACGACGATCCGCTGGCCGCCGTCGCCGAGCGAGAAGCCGACGTCGTCCAGTTCTTCCTCTCCGACCCGCAGGGGTGGAAGGCACCGAAACCGCATCCGCACGGCGAGGAGATCAAGGCCTCCCCGGTCGAGGTGTTCATCCACGCGCCGTACCTGATCAACGTCGCGTCCAAAAACAACCGGATCCGCATCCCGTCCCGCAAGAACGTCACCCAGCACGCCGACGGGGCCGCCGCGATCGGCGCGAAGGGCCTGATCGTGCACGGTGGGCACGTCGGCGCGGGCGACGACGTCGAGGAGGGCTTGGTCAACTGGCGCAAGCTCTTCGAGCGCGAAGCGGAAAAGGGCGGCTTCGCGGTGCCGATCCTGATCGAGAACACCGCGGGCGGCGACAACGCGATGACCCGCGAACTCGACGTGATCGCCCGGCTGTGGGACAAGGTCGGCGAGTTCGGCGCGGGCTTCTGCCTCGACACCTGCCACGCCTACGCGGCCGGCTGGGATCTCGCGACCGCGGTGGAGAAGGTCAAGGCCATCACCGGCCGGATCGACCTGGTGCACTGCAACAACTCGCGCGACGAGCACGGTTCCAACCGCGACCGGCACGCGTCGGTGGTCGACGGCGACGGCACGATCGAACCGGAGCTGCTCGCCGAGGTCGTGCGCCAGGCGGGTGCGCCGGTGGTCGTCGAAACGCCGGGCGAAGGCCAGGCCGCCGACATCGCGTACCTGCGCAAACAACTCGCCTGAGCGGCCGTGAAGGACTCCTTGAGGGAATCAGGTTCCCGGGAGGAGTCCTTCACGGACTTCAGGAGACGGGTTGCTCGGTGCGGGAGCGGCGGAAGGACGCGAAGGTGACCTTGTCGCGGGCCCGTTCCAGGACGCCGCCCGCCGGGTCGTCGTCGCCGGAGAGCCGGACCAGGTCGGTGCGCGGCCGGTAGATCTCGCGGAGCACCAGCACGCACAGCCCGACGACGGCGAGGTCGCGGATGACCACGCCGCCGAGGAACCAGCCCGCGGGCAGTCCTTTGTGGTCGACGCCGAGGTAATAGAACATCCGGGGCGCCCACACCGCCGCGTCGATGACCATCCAGGCCAGCAGCGGACGCCAGCGCGGGATCGCCAGCACCGCCAGCGGGACGAGCCACAGCGAGTACTGCGGGCTCCACACCTTGTTCGTCAGCAGGAACGCCGCCACGACAAGGAAAGCCAGCTGTCCGAACCGCGGCCGGCGCGGCGCGGTGAGCGCGACGTACGCGATTCCCGCGCAGCAAGCCAGGAACAGTACCGCGACCACGATGTTCAGCACGGTCGGCGACTGTCCTTTTTGGAGCACGCCGTCGAAGCCCGCCCAGCCGGTGGCGTAGGAGACCACGTTGTAGAGCGAATCCGGGTCCATCGGGCGCAACGTGTTGAGCCGGAAGAACTCCCACCAGCCGCGCGGCGCGGCCACGATGAACGGGACGTTCACCACCAGCCAGGCCAGCACGGTGAACGCCGCGGTCCGGCTCCACGCGCGCAGTTTCCCGGCGCGCAGGCACAACAGGAACAGTACGCCGAGCAGCAGCAGCGGATACAGCTTGGTGGCGACGCCGAGTCCGAACAGGACTCCGGCGACCTCCGGGCGTTTTCGCGACCACGCCAGGATCCCGGCGGCGGTGGCCGCGGTGGCGAGCGCGTCGAAGTTCGTGAAGGTATGGACCAGTACCAGCGGTGAGATCGCGACGAGCACCGCGTCCCACGGCCTGCGTTTCGTCGTCCGCCCGGTGGCCCACACGGTGACCAGCCAGGCGAGCGCGAGCCAGAACGCGGAGATGTTGAAGTAGATCGCCACCGGCAGCGCGCCGGGCAGCCAGCCCGCGTTCGCGACCGAGGTCCAGCCCGCCGCGAGTTTCGCGTTGATCCACTGGAACAGGCCGGTGACCACCGGGTATTCCATGTACCGGGTCTGGTTCTCCGCGGTTTGCGAATCCTCCTGCCACGACGTGACGTAGGGGAAGGTGCGCGCGTCGTCGAGCTTTTCCGAGCTGTAGAGCGGGACGATGTCGGAGTAGCACATCGCGACGAACGGACGGCCGGAGCGCCAGTCGAGCTGGTGCACGCCGTTGGAGTCGCTGTACTGCTGGATGCACGAGGCTTTGCCGAACCAGCACACCACGAGCGCGAGCACGGCCATCGCGAGCCCGACGCGCTGCGGCGACCAGAACCACTGCCTGCCGACCGCCGCGTGCTCGCCGAGCGGACCGCCGACGGGTCTCGTCGCCGCGGCCACCAGCGGGTCGTGCCGGCTGGGGGCGATCCGCTCCGCCGGGGTCAGCGTGCGGGGAGCCGAATCCGGCTCTTCGGCGGCGGCGGGCTGGGAGACGCGGGACACGTCGGGATGCTATCGGTCCGCGGGTGGGGTGCCGGTCATTTCGGATCCTCGTAAAACCCGGCAAGCACCTCGAAAGCGGCGCCGAGGGCTACCGCCTCCTCGTCGAGGTCGCTCAATTCGACGTCGATGCGCTGCCAGTACGGCACCGGCAGCAGGTCGCGCAGCTGTTGCGAGACCGTTTCGCGGTAGACCTCGGGCGCGCCGCGGACCGTCCGTCCGAACAGGACGATCCGTTCCAAATCGAGCACCTGCACCAGGTCGGCGAGCCCGATGCCGAGCAGCCGGGCGGCGTCGTGCGGGGTGCCGGCGGCGCGGTGCATGACCTCGACGCAGCCGCGACGTCCGCAGGCGCAGCGCGGTCCGGCGTAGGCGATGGTGGTGTGGCCGAACTCACCAGCGTTGGTGCGCGGTCCCCGATAGACGCGTCCGTCGATCAGCAGGCCCACCCCGATTCCGGTGCCGACCAGGACCACCGCGGTCGCGGCCGAGGTTTCCTCCGGCCAAGCATGGGCGAAGGCGGCGGAGTTGGTGTTTTTGTCCAGCGTGACCTGCAGACCGGTGCGTTCGGCGAGCAGATCGCGCAGCGGAACGTCGTGCCAGCCGGGCATGTTGGTGGCGTCGCGGACGCGGCCCGCGTGGTGGTCGAGCGGTCCCACCGCGCCGACGCCGAGCCCGAGCACGCGCGCCGGATCGACGTCGGTGACCAGTTTGCGCACGCCGTCGGCGATCGCGGTCACCGCGGCTTCCGGGCCGAAGCCGATCGGCAGCGGGCCCTCCACGATCTCCTCGACCTCGCCGGTCAGGCCGGTGCGCAGCACGAGAAAGCCGTCGCGGTCGAGTTGTGCGCCGAGCGCGCAGCGGGCTTCCGCGCGCAGCCGCAGCATCGTGCGCGGTTTGCCGACCCCGGCCGCGGGCGCGCGTTCGACGTCCAGCAGCCTTTCCGGAAGCAGGTCGGACACGATTTTCGATACGGCCTGCTGGGTCAGCCCGGACCGCTGCGCCAGTTCGACCCGGCTCAGCCCGCCCGCGCGCAGGATGTGCCCGAGCAGCAGCGCGCGGTTGTGGCGTCGCAGCCCGCGCAGGTTGACGCCGGTTTCCGCCATCGGCCGATCATCGCGGACGGGTGGCCTATTACGCAACAGTGTTGTTTAATAGGGGCCATGGCTGATGACGCGCGGGTCGGCATCCTCGGATACGGGATCGGCGGCCGGGTTTTCCACGCGCCGCTGGTCGCGGCGACCCCCGGCCTGGTCCCGGCCGTGCTGGTGACCGGGAACTCGGACCGGGCCGCCCAGGCGCGCGCCGACTACCCGGGCGCCGAGGTGGTCCCGGACGCGGACGAACTTTTCGCCCGCGCGGGTGATCTCGACCTGGTCGTGGTGACCACGCCGAACCGCACGCACGTGCCGCTCGCCCTCCGCGCGATCGAGGCCGGGCTTCCGGTGGTCGTGGACAAGCCGTTCGCGCCGACCGCGGCGGAAGGACAGCAGGTCGTCGACGCGGCGAAAGCCAAGAACGTCGGTCTCACGGTCTTCCAGAACCGCCGCTGGGATTCGGATTTCCGGACCGTCGGCAAGGTGCTCGAATCCGGTCGCCTCGGCACCGTCTTCCGCTTCGAATCCCGCTACGACCGCTGGGTGCCGAAGATCAAGGACAACTGGCGCGAGTTCGGCGACCCGGCCGAGGCGGGCGGTCTGCTGTACGACCTCGGCGCGCACATCGTCGACCAGGCGCTGCAGTTGTTCGGGCCGGTCGCCCAGGTGTACGCGGAGGTGGATCGCCGCCGCCCCGGCGTCCAGGTGGACGACGACGTGTTCGTGGCTCTGCATCACGCGAACGGCGTGCGGTCGCACCTGTGGTCGTCCGCGCTCGCCGGCACTCGCAACCCGCGTTTCCGCGTGCTCGGCGATCAGGCGACGTTCACCAAGTACGGCCTCGACGTCCAGGAACCGCAGATCAAAGCCGGTCTCCGCCCCGGCGACGACGGCTGGGGCGTGGAGCCGGAAAGCGACGCCGGCCTGCTCGGAGTGAACGACGAAACCGAAGCGGTGCCGACCGAAACCGGTTGCTACGAAGCGTTTTACGCCCAGGTCCGGGACGCGCTGCGCGGCGAGGCGGACTTCCCGGTGGACCCGGCGAGCGCGGTCGAGACTTTGCGCGTGATCGAAGCCGCGCACCGCTCAGGCGCCGAAGGACGCGTGATCACACTCGGCGGCTGAGGCCGCCCTCCGAACGGCCGTGGCCGCGACGGCCTCCCCCCACCGTCGCGGCCACGGCCTTTTCCTTACTCCTGCGGCGGATCCTCGCCCGTCGACGGACCGCCGGTCGGCGGGTTGTGCGACGACGACGGCTTGCCCGACGGCCAGTGCGGGAGCCCGCTCGGCCAATGCGGCTGGCTGGGCCCGCCGGTGATCGGCCCGCCGTGGTCGTTGCCGTCGCCGCCCGGGTCCGGCTGGTTGCTGTTGGTCTGCTGCGGCGGATGCTCGTCGCCCGCGTTCTCGTCCCCCTGCGGCGGCGGGGCCTGCGCGCCGATCAGCTGCACCTGGTCGAACTTCTCCGCAGGCTTGCCCTTCAGGTATCCGTCGAGGAACTTCTGCCACATCGGACCCGCGATCGTCGAACCGTAGATCGGCGACGTGCCCGAACCGTGCAGCGCCTGGTCGCCGTCCGCGCCGACCCACGCCGCGACCGAGACCGACGGCGTGTAGCCGACCATCCAGGTCTGCGCGTTCGCGTTCGCCGCCCACGCCGGTTCGCCCGCTCGCTTCGTGTGCTGCTGGGTACCGGTCTTGCCCGCGCATTCGTGGCCGGACGGGCACTTCAGGTGCGAGAAGTCGATCACCGGACCCAGCGCCATGGTCACGTTGCCCGCGATCTGCTTGGCCTTGTCCGCGCTGCTGTCGAACGCCGGCTTGCCCGCACTCGGCTGCGCCTCGTAGGCGACCTCCTTCTGGGAGTTGGTCACCTTCAGCACGAAGTGCCGGTCGCGCTGGATGCCGTTGGCCGCGAACGTCGCGTACGCGCTGGCCATGTCCGCGGGCGTGATCTGGGTGTTCCCGCCGCCGAGCGCGATGTTGGCGTCCGCGGTGGAGATCAGCGACTGGCCGCCGTTGTCCTTGGTCTTGACGCCCGCTTCCTGCGCGGCCTGCCCGACCGGGCCCGGATGCGTCTCGTTCAGCACCATGTCGTAGAACACCGTGTTCGCCGACCGTTTCATCGCCTCGGCGACCGTGCACTGCCCGGAGCAACTGGAGCTGGGACCCGCGTTGCGCACGACGCGGCCGTCGAAGACCCGGTTGTTGCTGCCGTCGAACGTCGAGTTGATGCCCTTGCCCATCTTCAGGAACGCGGTGAGGTCGAACGCCTTCATCGACGAACCGGGGTTCTGCGGCGTGTTCGCCCAGTCGCGAGCGCCCTGCTTCTTCCCGTTCACCTCGATGGTCGCCGGCCCGCCGTAGTACGCGAGCACCCCGCCGGTCTTCGGATCGACCGCCACCAGCGAATCGAGCAGCCGGTCGTCGGACTGGTCCTTCAGCGCGTCGGTCGCCGTCTGGGTCGCGACCTCCTGGGCGTGCTTGTCGATGGTGGTCTGGACCGTGTAGCCGCCCGAGTAGTACTTGTCGTCGTCGATGCCGTGCTGCGCCAGTTCGGCCTTCACCTGGGTGACGACGAATTTGTAGGGCGCGTTCGCGTCGTCCTTCGATTCCTCCAGCGGGATCACGTCCGGGAACTTCGCCGACTGCCGCTGCTGCGCGGTGATGTACTTGTTCTCGAGCATCCGGTCGAGCGCGGTGTTCCAGCGGCCTTGGGCCACCTTCGGGTTCTCCGAACGGCCCGGCTGCTGGATCAGCCCGGCGAGCAGCGCCGCCTCGGAATAGTCCAGCTTGGAAACATCCTTGTGGAAGAAGGCCTGCGACGCCGCGCCGATGCCGTACGCCCCGCGCCCGAAGTAAATGATGTTCAGGTACGCGGTGATGATGTCCTGTTTCTCGTACGTCTGGTTCATCTTGAAGGACTTCGCCAGCTCGGTCCATTTACGGGTGAGCGTCGGGGCGTCGTTGTCGGTGGCCTTCTTGATGTACTGCTGCGAGATCGTGGACCCGCCGCCCGCCTTGCCGGTGAGCTGGTTGAACGCCGCGCGGAGCAGACCGGTGACGTCGAAGCCGGAGTTGGTCTCGAACGTCGAGTCCTCGGTCGCGATCACCGCGTGCTTCACCACGTCCGGGATCTGCGCCGGGGTCAGGATCTGCCGGTTGCCGCCGGGAGGCACGTCCTTGCCCATCGGGCTGCCGTCGGCGTAGAGGTAGGTCACGGCCTGGTTCTGGCCCTGCGCGATGCTCTGCGGCGAGGGCACGTCGACCATGAAGTAGGTGATCACGAAGGCGATCGCCGGGATCACGATGAAAATGCCGACGAACGCGTACGCACAGCGCCGGATGATCTTCCAGCGTCTCTTTTTGCGCTGCGCGGGCGTGCGGCCCTTCTTGTCCAGGTCTTCCGCCGGATATCCGTCGTCCGGGTCGAGCGGACCCTCGTCGCGGTACTCCGCGTCCCGGTAGCCGTCGTTGCGATAGCCCGGATCGCGGTAATCGTCCTCGATCATCCGGTGGGTCATCAGCTCCGGCTCGCGCTGCGGCGGCGGAACCGGGCGGCGTCCGGGAGGTGGCGGGCGGCGGCCGGGCGGCGGCGGAGAACCCGCCGGACCGGTCGGGCCGGCGGCGGGACGCTGCGGGCCGCGCGCCCACGGCGGCGGTCCGGGCTGGGACGGAGGTGGTTGACGCCGCGGGTCGGGATCCCGGTCGGGCCAGGAGCGGCTGCGGTCGTCGTTCACTGCGGATCCTCTTCTCGGACACGGGCAGCCTGCGGACGCAGAAGGCCCTCTGATGACCAGACGCGGCAACCCCGGTCGAGGTTCACTCTCCTGGCCGATCCCCTTCGCGGGGGAGGAGACCGTCGGTGAACCTACCGCACCCCCAGCCGGGCGGTACCGGCAAAAAGAGGCTCCTCTCCGCGGTGGAGAGGAGCCTCTTTTACTAATCCGACCAAAAGTAGGCCGACCCCGCAGCGGCACGTAACCGTTGCAGCGAAGTCATTCGGCCGTGGCTGTGGTCGGATTAGTAACGATCGGCACAGTCGGGGTTCGGGCGCGCGTCAGCCGGTGCGCCGCGGCGGTTCGCCGTTCACCACGGGACCGCCCCCGCTGCCGGGGTTGCCGCCTTCGGTGCCGCCGCCGAAGATGCCGCCCGGTTTGGTCGGGCTGGTCGTCGTCGAGGACGGCGGATGCGACGAGCTGGTCGGCGGTGCCGACGACGAGGACGTCGTGGACGGCGGCGGAGCCTGCTCGCTGGACGTCTCGCGCGGCGGCGGGGGCGCCTTGCTCGAGGTGACGACCTCGTCCGCGTCCTTGCCGATCGGCTGCACCTTGTCGAACTTCTCGCCCGGCTTGTCCTTCAGGTAGTTCGTGAGGAAGTCCTGCCAGGCCGGCCCCGCGACCGTCTTGCCGTAGATCGGTTTGCCGTTCTTGTCGTGCAGCGGCTTGTTGCCGTCGCCGCCGACCCAGACCGCGGCCGACACCGACGGCGTGTACCCGACCATCCAGGTCTGGGCGTTGCGGTCCCTGTACGAACTCGGGTCGCTGTCCTTCGGGTCGTACTGCTGGGTACCGGTCTTGCCCGCGCACTCGTGGCCGCTCGGGCACTTGAGGTGCGATTCGGCGATGACCGGGATGAGCGCGTCGGTCACGTTGCCCGCGATCTGCTTGCTCTTGTCCGCGCTGTCGTCGAACGCGGGCTTTCCCTGCCCGTTGGTGTCGTCGAAGATGACCTCGTCCTGGGAGTTGGTGAGCTTCGCGACGAAGTGCTGGTCACGGCGCAGGCCGCCGGAGGCGAACGACGAATAGCCGGCGGCCATGTCCTCCGGGGTGACCGAGGTGGCGCCACCGCCGAGGGCGATGTTGGCGTCGCTCGTGCCGAGCTTGGCCTTGCCCTTCGGGGCGGGAATCACGCCCGCCTCCTTCGCGGCTTCCGCGACCCTGGCCGGTTTCGTCCAGTTCAGCACCATGTCGTAGAACACGGTGTTCGCCGAGACCTCCATAGCCTTCTTGACCGTGCACTGCGGACCGCAGCTGGCGCTCTCGCCCGCGTTGCGGACCACGCGCCCGCCGAGTTCGCGGTTGTTGGTGCCGTCGAAGGTTTCGCCGAGCCCCTTGCCCATTTTGAGCCAGGCGGTGAGGTCGTAGGCCTTCATCGACGAGCCGGGGTTCTGCGGGGTGTTCGCCCAGTCGGTGGCGAGCACGTCCTTGCCCGCGTCGTTCTTCACCGTGGTCGGCCCGCCGTAATAGGCGAGCACGCCCCCGGTTCTCGGGTCGACGGCGACCAGCGCTCCCCGGAGGTTCTCGTCGGTCTGGCCCTCCATGTTGTCCTGGACTGCCTGCACCGCGGTCTTCTGTGCGTTCGGGTCGATCGTGGTGTAGATCTTCGCGCCGGTGGAGTACAGCTTGTCCTCGTCGTAGCCCTTGTCTTTCAGCTCGTCGAGGATGCGCTGCTGGATGAAGTAGTCCAGCGTGCCCGCGTTCTCCTTTTTCTGCGAATCGCGCGGGATCATCGTGGGAAGCTGCGCGGCCTTGCGGTCGGCGGGCGAGAGCCAGTGGTTGGCCACCATCTGGTCCATCACGTAGCTCCACCGCTTCTGGACGTACGCGGTGTCGCGGTCGCGGCTCGGGCCCTGGATCATCCCGGCGAGCAGCGCCGCCTCGGAAGCGTTGAGCTGGCTGACGTCCTTGCCGAAGTACGCCTTCGACGCGGCGGCGATGCCGTTCGAGCCGCGGCCGAAGAAGACGATGTTCAGGTAGCCGGTGATGATGTCCGATTTGGACGTCTCGTTGTTGAGCTTGAACGACTTCGCCAATTCGGTCCATTTACGCGTCAGCGTCGGGGCGTCGTTCTTGGTCGCCTGCTTGATGTACTGCTGCGAAATGGTCGAACCGCCGCCGGTGCCGCCGGTCGCCTGGTTGAAGACCGACCGCAGGATCGCCATCACGTTGAAGCCGGAGTTGGTCTCGAAGGTCGCGTCCTCGGCCGCGTACACGGCGTGCTTGACGACCTCGGGCACCTGGTTGGGCTGCAGCAGCTCGCGGTCGCCGCCCTCCGGGACTACCCGGCCCATCACCGATTTGTCGGCGTAATAGAAGGTGATCGGCTGGCTCTGCTTCGCGAGCACTTCCTGCGGCGAGGGCACGTCGACGGTGAAATAGGTGATCACGAACGCGATCGCGGGCACCACGACGAACAGGCCGAACATCGCGTACAGCACGCGCCGGACGATCTTCCACCGGCGTTTGCGGCGCTGCATCGGCGAGAGCGGGATCTTGGACTTCTTGCCGTCCTCCTCGCCTTCCGGGTCGTCCTCGAAGTCCGCGTCGTCCGAGTACTGCGCGAGACGGGTTTCCTCGTCGTACGGGTCGTAGTGGTCGTCGTCGTACCGGTCGTCGTAGGGGGCGTAGCCGTTGTGCGCGGCGTGCGTGATCAGGTCCGGTTCGCGCTCCGCTTCCGGATAGGACGGCGGAGGCGGCGGCGGGACCCGGCGGCCTTGCGGCGGCCGTCCGCCGGGCGGCGGCTGCCGGAAGCCCTGGGTGGCGTTCCCGTTGGGACCGCCGTTGGGACCGGGGCGTCCGGCGGGCGGCTGGCGACGCGGAGGCGGCGCGCCCTGTCCGTCGAGGATCTGCGACGCACGGGTGCCCGAACCGCGGTCCTGCGGGCCGGGGCCCTGGGGCGGACGGCCTTGCGGCGCGCGGTTCTGTGGCGGGCGCTGCGGACGGCGCGGTTCGTCGGCGGGCCACTGCGGACCGCCTTCGTCGCCGCTCGGCCATTCGGGACCGGCTTCGGCTCGCGGGGCGCGCGGCGGGCGCGGGCCGCCCGCGGGAGGACGGCGGGGCGGTGCGGGGCGCCGGGGCGCGTCGTCGGCTGGCCAGGCGGGACCGGGGTCCTCCTGCGGTCGCCGGGCACGGCGAGGTGCATCTGGCTCCTGGCTCGGCCAGGAGCGGTTGCGGTCGTCGTTCACGAATGGGCCTCCGAAGGCAGCACTGTCTGCACTGGCGCCGCCCCGCGTTCTGCAGCGGTTGTGGTACTCGTCACTGCCCGGCAGTCCTTCGCGGCCGGGTCGGCTGGGGCTCTCCCGTGCCGAGGACATAGGACAGGACCAGATGGTTCCAATGGCACGTCCGGCACACCTCTACGTCATAGACGGTGAACTCCCCGAAAATCCCCGACATCCGGGCGAGTTCGGCGGGGGTGCGTGCCGATCCCGAGACGTGCTTCAGCTCGTCGCCGTACACCCAGGAGACGAGGTGCAGCGGAGCCCGGCGGCACATCGGACAGGCCCGGTCCTCGGGTCTGCCGTGGAATTTCGCCGCGCGGAGCAGGTACGGGCTCGCGTCGCAGACCTCGTGGTCTCCGACGCGCCCGGAGCGGACGCCGGCCAGCAGCGCACGGCGCTGCAAGGCGTAATCCACAACCTGCCGCTGGTTTCGCACGAGGACAGAGTACGGGCTCTTGCTGTGTCCGCGGTGCCCCCTGCTTTCCCGCACCCTGGGCGACCGTTCGGACACGCCGAAAGTTAGATAACGCTCTGATCACGGATCGGCGGGCGGATGCTGGTCGCGGGTTACTTCCGCCACTTCGATGTATCGGCGCGATATAATCGGCGAGTAGGTTGGCTGAGCCGGTCCCGGTGATCAACGAGGCTGGCCGCGGCGTATTCCCGGAATGGGGTGTGGTGTGCTCGAACTCGCGATCCTCGGATTGCTGCACGAGGCGCCCATGCACGGGTACGTGCTGCGCAAACGTTTGCACGAGACGCTCGGGATGTTCCGGACGTTCTCGTACGGCTCGCTGTATCCGACCTTGCGCCGGCTGCTGCGGGCCGGTTACCTCGTCGAGGAGTTCGACGAGGCGGACGACCGGGCGTGGTCCCGGCGCGGCCGCCGCGTCTACAAGCTCACCGCCGAGGGCAAGGAACGCTTCGCCGAACTGCTCGGCGACGCGGGACCGCAGACGTGGGACGACGAGGGATTCGGCGTCCACCTGGCGTTCTTCTCGCGGACACCGGCCGACGTCAGGATGCGAATCCTGGAAGGCCGCCGCCGCCGCGTCGAGGAGCGGCGCGAAGGCTTGCGGGACGCGCTGGCCAGGGCCGAGGAGAAGATCGACCGCTACACCCGCGAGCTGCACCGGCTGGGGCTGGAGTCGAGCGAGCGGGAGGTGCGCTGGCTCAACGAGCTGATCGCGCACGAACAAGCCGAGCAGCGCGGCCCGGAGCAGCCGGGACCGAGTTGAGCGGCGGGCCGCAACGGGGCGGCAGACCTGCAGATGCAAGTGAATGAGATTGAAGGAGAAACCGGCATGGGCGAGAACCGCCGCGTTCGGGTGGCCATCGTGGGCGTCGGCAACTGCGCCTCGTCGCTGGTCCAGGGTGTGCAGTACTACCGCGACGCGGATCCCGGTGCGCGCGTCCCCGGTTTGATGCACGTCCAGTTCGGCGACTACCACGTGCGCGACATCGAGTTCGTCGCCGCGTTCGACGTCGACGCGAAGAAGGTCGGCCGGGACCTCTCGGAGGCGATCTCCGCCAGCGAGAACAACACGATCAAGATCGCCGACGTGCCGCCGCTCGGCGTCACCGTCCAGCGCGGGCACACCTTCGACGGCCTCGGCCGCTTCTACCGCGAGACCATCGAGGAGTCCGACGAGGCTCCGGTCGACATGGTCGCCGCGCTGCGCGACGCGCGGGTCGACGTGCTCGTCTCCTATCTTCCCGTCGGGTCCGAAGAGGCCGACAAGTTCTACGCGCAGGCCGCGATCGACGCGAACGTCGCGTTCGTCAACGCGCTGCCGGTGTTCATCGCCTCCGACCCGGAGTGGGCGAAGAAGTTCGAGGACGCGGGCGTCCCGATCGTCGGCGACGACATCAAGTCCCAGGTCGGCGCCACCATCACGCACCGCGTGCTGGCGAAGCTGTTCGAGGACCGCGGCGTGCAGCTCGACCGCACGATGCAGCTCAACGTGGGCGGGAACATGGACTTCCTGAACATGAAGGAGCTCGAGCGGCTCGAGTCGAAGAAGATCTCGAAGACCCAGTCGGTCACGTCGCAGGTGGACCGCGAGCTCGGCAAGGGCAATGTCCACATCGGACCGTCGGACTACGTGCAGTGGCTCGACGACCGCAAGTGGGCCTACGTCCGCCTCGAGGGCCGCGCGTTCGGCGACGTGCCGCTGAACCTGGAGTACAAGCTCGAGGTGTGGGACTCCCCCAACTCGGCGGGCATCATCATCGACGCGGTGCGCGCGGCGAAGATCGCCAAGGACCGCGGCATCGGCGGCCCGATCCTGTCCGCCTCGTCCTACTTCATGAAGTCGCCGCCGGAGCAGTACGACGACTCGACCGCCCGCGACGCGGTCGACGCCTTCATCCGCGGCGACGTGGAGCGCTGATCCCAGCCTGACCGTCCGTGAAGACATCCCTGGGTTTTGTTTGTCAAGCGGCT